>JANORS010000001.1:0-56138 GCA_031415455.1 Acidobacteriota bacterium
GAAGACGACGAATCACCGTTTTAATTGAAACTGTTTTGACTCTAAACCGTTGGCGAAGCAACAGTATTGATTCGCGCCTTTTTCCGCGCATCGCGCCACATTTTGAAGCCTTCTTTTGAGAGTGTGAAGATTGCTTTGCGATTGTCTAAAATCAATTTTACCCACGCCCGGCGGTTCATTTGCGGAAAATAAATGCCGCGAAAGAACATTCGCGCAACCAAGTGGCTGATGCGGACATCAATCGGCGTATCTTTAATTGATTCAATCGCTTCCAAATTTCTTTCGGGGCTGTAAGAACGCTCCCAAGCCTTGAAAGTTTCCGCTTTTGATTCATCAATCGTCATTTTCAGAGGCTTGTGCGCCATCACGAAAGGCGCAAAATCGAGCCAATGTTTCGGGCGTTCGAGCCGTCCGGCTTTTGCTAATCTGTCGTAAAGCGGCGTTGACGGAAAAGGCGTTAATTGTCCGAAAACGGGAAGTCCGGGCTGCCATTTTTCGATTTCGTCAACCGTGCGTTTGGCAACGCCGGTCGTGTCGTTATCCAATCCGAAAATAAACGAGGTAATCGCATAAACATTGCGCCGCGCCAAACCGTCAATCACGCCTTTGTAGTTCGCGGGTTTCGAGAAAGTTTTGTTGACATCCGCCATATTTACGGGGTCAATTGATTCCATTCCGATAAAAATCCACTTTCCACCAGATTCGGCAATTAAATCCACTAACTCCTCATCTGCCAATAAATTAGCAGAAATTTGAGCAACCCACGGAAGTTGGGCATCGGCGGCAATCATATCGCGGAGTAATAATTTCAGACGTTTTTTGTTAATCGCCAAATTATCGTCAATAAAGAAGACGGCGATTTGTCCTTTTTCGCGACGTGATCGAGCTTTTAATCTCAAAAGTTCTTCAATGACACTTTCATTTGTCCTGAAACGAATCGAATCACCAAAGAAGCCTGTAACTGTGCAAAACTCACAGCCATAAGGACATCCGCGACCAGTTTCAATCGGCACAACGTGGAAAGTTCCCCAACCTGTACCGAATTTAGAAAGTGTTTTCCGCATAAACTTAGGAACAAGACTAAACTGATCTAAGTCTAGTGTTTCCCATGGTATATATGGATATTCTTGAAGTGTTGGTTTAACATCATTTCCCTTTGCGTCAACTTCGGGAGTGTAAACTTCTTTGAGTTCTCCACGTGCGGCATCAGCAACCATCAATGCCCAAGTCTGGTCTGCTTCGCCCAATGCGATTGCATCGGCATAACGCGGTCCGCCATCCTTTCCGAGCGGTTCATCAGGAACTTCAGTTACGTGTGGTCCACCCATAACTACTTTTATTCCAGCTTTTCTGAGTGCGGCGGCGACAACGTAGGCACGTTTGATCATCCGTGTCATTGCTCCAATCCCAACTAATTCTATATTTTCTTTTTTGCAAAATTCGACAATTTCATACTCTGTCATCGCTTTTGCATTGCCGTCAATCAAAACAACTTCATGCTCTTTAGGCGTCAAAGATTGTAATAAAAACATCCACAAATGCGGCATAAAATTGCGTGTAATACCATTGTCTGGGCTATATAATAAAATTTTCATAATTATTGTTTTTTCTGGGGCAAATACAACATTCAATGCCGAAAACTAAAATAGAATTCGCCATTAAATCAAACGATTTTGCTCAATTTGCAAAATCCAATTTTAATATTGTAAAAAAGATTACTCAACATATAAAAAGTTACGCTAGAAAATATATTTTTGCAAACAAATTGTTGCTTTTAGCAATTGATAGTTAGATATGGAAGTTTTGAAAAAAAATATTCCATGAATTTGAATGTAGCCAATATTTACGATAGTGTTATGAAAAATTAAACTTGTTTATTAATTTAGATTTCTAAATTTTATTGGAGATTAACATAAATGAAAAACTTAATATTTATCATAGCTTTGTCGTTTATAATTGGTTTAGGTTGCAAATTACCAAATTTGGATGAAAATCCTGCGGTTACTTCGAAAGAAAACACAGTTTCAGTTTCAAAGAAACCTGAAGATTCGGCTGAAGAAGCAATTCGTGCAGTTTATGCAAAAATTGACACTGCTACTATGAACAAAGATGAACAAGGACTTTTTGCATTTGCTAGTGACGATTACACCCTAACTGACGTAAAAGGAAAAGTTACATCACGTGATGCTTCGATAAAAGACGCACGCGATTTTTTCAAATACGCGAGCGAAATTGAAAAAAGTAAATCCGATGTATTCCGTGTTGAGCAAAAAGATGGTCTTTGGAATGCCTCAGTTACAGCCGAAACTAATGGTAAATTAAAGATTAACGGCAAAACCGCAACGTTTGAAGCTAAAACAGATTCCGATGAACAATGGGCGAAAAACGACAAAGGTCAGTGGAAATGTATTCGTTCAATAACTCGCCGGAGCACTTTAAAAGTGAATGGAAAAGAAGTGAAGCAATAATTTATTGCTTCACTTTTCGTTTTTCAATTTCGCGGTTATAAAATGTCCACGAAGTTTCGTTTTTACCATTCGGGTCAACTTTATCCGGTGCAGTCATATATGTTGGAAAGTCTTTTTTAACTCTCGCCTTAACTTTTTCCGGCAGTGCGTTCCAATCTTCAAAACGTTCGCTGCGGGCGTGATAAACAATCAAACCTTCTTTATTATCCATTTTCATCCAAGGCAACCAAGGTCCGACGCGAGTCCAACTGACAAAAACATTCTTCGGAATTTCGTTATTGTAAAGATATTTTTTTGGCACATAAAAGTCGAAAAGTTCAGAAGCGGCGTAGTTTTTTGTCATATTTGGGACAGGATAAAAAGGAAATACATCAGTATACCAAACTAAATAATCGCCATTTTCCTCTGCGGCAGCAGACTCTCCGAATTCACGTTTGCCGTCCATTGAAACTGAAATATATTTGCCGTCTTTAACTCTCGTTCTCGCATTCACCGGATCATTGGTTATATGAAAAACCTCTGCTTTTTCTTTTGTCCAAGGATTTTCCCAATTATCAATAATTTCGCCTGTTTTCGGGTCGGTGTAAAAAACTATTTCTCTAGTTGAAAGGAAAAATCCATCTTTTTCTGGAGTTTCAACTCTTCGGCGAATGTTGTAACCGTCCATTCCGAAAAGTTTGAATGGTTTTTCACCCGGAATAAACGCATACGCCGAACCGCGAATTGTAAAAACAAAATCCTTTCCATCGGGGCGGGCGAAAGTAGCTTCGACCCTAAGTTGGTCGGGAGTTCGTTTCATTTTCTTCTGCGAAAACGCAAATGTTGCAAATAAACTAATTAACGCCAAAAGCAATACAAGTTTTTTCATAATTATTTCCTCATTTCATTCAATAAAATCTTCAGCAGTTCCTCTTACTGCTCTTTCACAATTTTCGGGTAAACTATCCAAAACAATTTGTAAAACTTCTTCAGCGTTTCCCTTGCCTATTTTTCTATTACCTTTTGACCTTACCTCATAATAATCAAGTTCTTTTCCGTTTTTTAACTTGGCAACAACAGAAGGACAGTCATTCGTAAACGGATAACCGGTGCATCGACTGAGGCAAAAGTAGTTCAGACTTGTATACGGAAAAAGTTGATTTATGATTTGATTTTTACTTGCAAGTTCGAAAAACGGAACTAACTCAGGAAAATCTTTTGGAATATAATTCTTAAGACTTTCCCATTGCCATTCAATCTCTTTGTCATCTTCAAAGGCTTTTGCTTTTTCATTTAATCTAACCAATTCATATTTTTTTTGAATCTCAAAAATATTCATGTTCATTTCCAGAAAGTCGTGCAAAAAGTTCGCAATCCCTTTCAAAGAATCGGTCACGGCATTTCCAAGCTGAATTCCGTCTTGCCAAATGTCACCCATAAAAAGCCTTTCATGAGCCGCTACGTAAATCTGAGAAAAACGCTTTTCTCTTTCGAATCTTGCATAAACAACAAAATTTACTTCAAAATTATTTTCTTTTGAAACCAAACAGGAACCCAGTTTATGCAACGACGAATCTATCGCCTTCGCTAAACCACCCATTTCAATTAAATCTGGGTAAAGATCCTCTAATTCCTTTTTTACTTCCATTTACGTAAATTCTATCATTTGTTTCACTTTGTGCGGCACGTCTCCAAATTGCTCCACAATCGTTACGTCGACTTGATTTAATCGATCAATTTTCCCTTGCCATGTTCCTTTTCCGCCTTCGATAATTGCTCCGGCATGCGAATATCGCGTCCCACTTTGAGCCGCTTTTCCGCCGATATACGCGACAATTGGCTTCGTGATTTTCCCCAATTCGACTAAATCCGCGACCTGTTCTTCCTGCGAACCGCCGATTTCGCCGAGCATTACGATTAACTTGGTTTCAACGTCATTTTCAAACATTTCAGCGATTTCGGGAAACGTCAGACCGACGACCGAATCGCCACCAACGTGGCAGATCGTTGAAATACCAACGCCCGTTTGGCAAACATAATAACCGGTTGAAGCCGAAAGTCCGCCGCTTCGGGACATAATTCCGACCGAACCTTTGTGAAACCATTCTTTCGCCGTTGCGGCATTTCCACCCATCATTCCCAAAACTGCTTTTTCGGGCGACATCACGCCGACCGTGTTTGGTCCGACGAATTTCGCATCGTATTCTTCGGCGACTTCGCAAATCTCCAAAACGTCAAAAAGAGGAACGCGATCGGCTATCAACGCAATCAACGGAACGCCCGCAACAATCGCTTCAATCGCGGCAGATTTCACTCGCGGAGCGGGCACAAAAATTACGCTGACATCAATCTTTCCAATTGTTTCAACGGTTTCTTTCACGGAATCAAAAACCGGTAACCCGTGAACTTCTTGTCCGCCGCGATTCGGTGTGCAGCCGCCAACAACACGCGTTCCGTAATCGAGCATCAACCTTGCACGAGCTGACCCTTCGCGTCCCGTAATGCCTTGCACGATAACTTTTTTGTGTTGATCAATTAATATCGACATTTAATCGCCTTCAAAGCAAATATACCAATACTCTTCAATTTTTTTGCAACCTTCCCCGAAAGGTCGCTCTTTTTGACTCATTTCGTCCAAACTTTCAACAAGATTTTCGATTGGTTCATCCGAATAGACGTATGATTTACTTGAACCATGAGTAACCATGCCTTGCGAAGAGGAAATGAAACGAAAACCGCTCCTATCACGAGACGCGTAAAAGCCTCTCGGTATTCCAAGTTTCACGAACATTTTGCGATATTCATACAATTTATCCGAGCTAATATTCGATAGATCCGACCAAGTATTATCAACTCTGATGACTTCGGAATCTGCTTTTATCATTTCGATTAATAAATCAAAATCTTGCTTATTTTTTATTAAATTACTAGTCATCTGCTCATCACTTAAATGCGATCGAAAAAGTCCTAAAGCAACGCAATAGGCTTGTGGAATAAATTGATAGAAAAAAGACAAAGTTACTAAAAACAAAATTGTAAGAATTATTGATAATTTGTAAATAACCCTTGTTTTGAATTTATACGTGCTCATAAGCCTATTAACGTTTTTGACTGAAATCTTTTTCACCATATTCAAATCCGAATCTAAACTCGCAAGCTAGAATGCTGAACAAAACAAAGATGTATTGTAAAATCCGTGGATTGGTTAGCCAGCCAAAAACTTCTCAATTTGTCGCCGATGCCGCAAAATATGAACAATCGCATGTTCGAGCAGTTGTTCGATATCGTATATCACGCCCCAATGAGTTCACATCAACGTTTCCATCATTTCTTTTTCACTCATTTCCCAACGACCTTCAAGAGTTTCTTCAGTGTATTTCATCGCCGTTTGAAGGCATTCAATTACTTCATCTTTTGACAGTATTTTGTGTCTATAAATTTGCGAATTAAGCGAAAAAACTTTCCGTATCGAATTCGCGTAACCGTAACACGCACGAACAACATGCGACATAATTGTTTGAATCGAATGGCAATCTTCGTTCTTCGTTTCAGCGTCAAAAATCTTTTCGTAATCGCTTTCCGAAACTTGTTTGATGATTCCTTTTAACTCTTCGACGGCACGCTCGTATTCATCCATCAACGCACCAACCGCACCTTTTCGATAAACTTTTGTCATATTTATAAAATATTATTGCCCCAAAGGAGGCAAATCGCCGAAAAATCCGTCAACCCGCTCAACCAAACCGTTTTCGTCTAACTGCACAATATCAAGACCTTTAACCAACACCACACCGTCAATGTAAGCCGCCCAGGTGTAACGAAAACGGTTGTTGTGCGAATCCATACCGCTCGTCGGTTTGAGTATAGCTTCAGGATTTTCCTGACGAAAACGAATGATCATTTCGGTAAATTCATCTTTGCCTTGAACAAAATTGTCCGGGTCGGCAAAAAGAATTTTGTCAGACATACATTTATCGACGTGCGAACGGATTTTATCCAAATCTCTTTCATTCCACGCACCCAACATAAACGAAAGGGCTTCAGGCACTTGCTTCATAATTTTCAAATACTCCTAATTCAAACCTTCTATCGGAAATTCTATCGCAACCGCATTCAAACCCAAATCTAAACTCGCAAACTCGCAAGCCAAGCATTCAGAACATTTTCCGCGTTCTGCATCTTCGGGTTCAATCGCCAAAACAGGCATATTATTTTCGTCTGACTTCAAAATCTTCTGCGGACACGATTCAACAATTTTCGTCGCGGATAATTCATCTAAGTTGCTGTAATCGAATGAGATTGTTCCGGTTTTTGTCTTGAACGAATAATCTGACGAAAAACCATCCGCCATTGCAAAACCTTCTTCTGACTTTGCATCTTCGCGACTTTGCGTCTCTGCGTTAGAAATCAATTCAAACAATCTCGAAGCACAAAAATCCGCCGTATCTTTTTTCCGATAAGTCTCAATCGGTGCCGGAAGAAATTTTGCGTATCGCTCGACCAAATCGTTCGCAATATCTTCGCCATTCCCGCCGAGCCGTAAAACCGCCGGAATGTTTGGTTTGACTTCCAAAAATGCTTTCAAAACTGCTCGTGCAAGTCCGAATTGTTCTTGGCTCGCAACACCCGAACCCGACAAAAAATAACCTTTAATATTCGGAATCGAAAGAATAATTTTCGCCGCCCGATAAACTTTCGATGCCGGCGGATTTCCGCTCGTGTCCACATAACACGCGGGCTGCAAACCGTTTCGTTGTGCCGCATCAAGCGATGCCATTGAACCGCCGCCGCCTGCACCGTGAAAGCCGATTTTTAATTTTTGATTTTCGATTTTCGATTTATCTTCGAGTATTTCAACGAAAAAGAATGTTCCGCGAAAGTCGTCTTTTTCGATGTTCCACGCGATTCTTTCGAGTTTAGTCGGCGTGTGTCCGAGTTCGCGGGCGATTTCGATTCCCAGGTCTTTCTGACGAAAATCAGCGTAATCATCAACCGAAATGCGGCAATCTAACGCGACTAATTTACCGTCTTTCGATAAGACAAGCGGATTAATTTCTGCGGTTCTTGCATCTGTGCTTTTGGCAACTCGATAAAGTTTTAAAAGGACTTCAGCGATTTGTTCATCGTCGCAAATCGTTAAAATCTCTGCTATTGTCGGCTCTTTGCGAATCGAACAAACGAGTTTCCGCATGGAATCTGCACGTTCTTCAACACCGCTTCCGCCTGAATTACTGAACAAAAGCGTCGGACGTTTTAATGTCGTATCAACAATAAACCCAAGATAAAATTCTTGCTCGATTTCCGCGACTTCATCAATCAAAACAGCTTCACATAAGTTTCCCGCAATTTCTTTACCGAGCATTTCGGTCGCAATTTTCTCGGCTTCGTCAACCGATTTCGCAAACTTAATTCCGCCCGAAGACGCACGCGAAGTTGAATGAATTTGAGCTTTAACGACTACTTTTCCGCCAAGATTTTCTGCAATCTTACGAGCCGTTTTGGCGTCAAACGCAACTTCACCACTTGGAATTTCAATTCCGTTTTCTGCTAAAATTTTTTTCGCTTGATGTTCGTGCAGTTGAGCCATTTGTTATAAGTCTATGACGAATTTGTGAAGTTGTCCAACTGTAACTAATATATGTTGTTTTGATTTTAAACACTGTATTTGAAAGATTGGCGTTATTTCAAACCGCTCATTAAAACTGCATCATGTCGCCAGCCGCCTTGGCTGATAGTGAAGCCCTTCCCGTCTGGCGAAATAGCGAAACCCGAGAGTTCAGACATTCCTTCATCGCCAAAATCGACAAGTTTTTGTGATTCTTTATCTTCAAGACTTTGTATCCACAAACTGTAGTTCTCGGTTTTTGAATCGATCGAAATATAGAGCAAGCTATTTCCATCGGGCATCCATTCAATATCACGAATCAGGTTTTTCTCAATCGCTGTTTTGAATCTTTTTGTAATGACTTTTTCGTTTAGCGAAAAAACCACCAAGTTTCGGTTTTCATCTTGTTTTTCAGAGAAGGCGACCTGCGTTCCATTAGGAGAAATGGCAAATTCTGATTTTTGCTCATTTAAAATAATTTGTTCGTTGCCGCCGTTGACCAAAACACTCCAAAGTGTTCGGTTTCGACCGTGATGATAAAAAACCCGACTTCCATCCGGCGAAACAAAAATCGGAGAACCACCATCGTCTTTTGTAATCTGAATTTGATTGCTGCCATCGGAGTTCATTCGCCAAACATGATTTTCGCCCGTGCGGTTTGAAGCAAAAAAGACATAATTATTATTTGGAGAAACAATCGGTTTGATGTCATCCCCCGAATCAATAGTCAGTTGTGTCTGTCGGCTACCATTTGCTTCGCTTACCCAAATATCCATGTTGCCGGATTTTTGCGAAGAGAAAACTACTTTACCCTCGCGTGAGAAGGTTGCAGACTCTCCTTCGCTCAAAACATTTTTTATCGAAGGATTTTCTAAATTGAAAAACGTTAGTCGAAAATCAGATTTAATCTGCGTCGAAACAAGAAGTCTAAAATCTTTGTCTAAACTTATATTCGAGTAGTTTTCTGAATCTTTTGTTAATGGTTTGTCTTCGCGTTCGTTACTGAGAATCTGCCAAATCCGGAAGATTCTGTTCGGAATTTTCGATGCAGTAAGGATTAAGCCATTTTCACCGGGAAGCCAAGCGACATTTTTGATATTGAAAAACTTTTCAGAAGTTAGTTCGCGTTCTTGCCCGCTTTCAATTTCAACTGCCATTAAGCCGAATTCATTTGACTGATTTTCTGATTGACCGACCGCAAAAGCGATTGATTTTCCGTCAGGTGAGAATTTGTTGTCACCGATTCTAATCGGCTTAGGACGAGAGACAAGTTTCCGTTCATTTTTGCCATCCTTACCATCAGCAATCCATAGTGAACAATTTTCTTCCGCTTTGTAATAACAACGGACGAACGAAATTTTCGATCCATCGGGTGAAACCCCAATCCAGCCTTGTGTTTCAGAGACAATTTTTGTAGGAACACCACCGAAAATTGAAATTCGGAAAATATCCAACTGTCCAACAAAGTTTTCTCGCTTCCTTGCAAAGTAAAAGAAATTTCCATCCGGCGAAAATGCCAAACCGCCGTAAAAATAATCTTCTTGCGGAATGATCTCAACATTATTACCTGTTTGTAATTCTCGCATCCAGACACTTTGTTTTCCGACAATTCCATTTGTGTAAACAACGTTTTTGCCATCTGGCGAGATAACAGAATGATAGACTTTGCCATCCGTCGAAAGTTTTTTAGTCTCAAAAGACGACGAAAGAATCGGCAAATTGCTCGTCGATTTTATGTTTTGCAGATACCAGACGCCGATAACGACAGTGCTGAAAAGCAGAAAGGCGGTAACCGCAATAATCGGAAGATACGATTTTCCAGACGGTTTCTTAATTATATCTACGTTCTCAATTGGTCGTTTCCATTCTTCCGTTAAATCTTGCATTTCGACCGAAACAGTTTTAACTTCCGCGATAAATTTATAACCACTGAGAGGAATAGTTTTGATAAAACGCGGATTGTGCGAATTATCTTTTAGAGCCTTTCGCAAAAGATTAATTGTAAAAGTAAGGTTCCCTTCCTCTACAAAACAATCTGCCCAAACCGCCTGCATTAATTCTTCTCTGGTAACAAGCCGACCGTGATTTTCGATTAAAACCACAAGCAATTGAAACGCCTTTGGGGTCAGCGAAACCTCTTTGCCATCGCGAAGCAAAGTCTTTTCGTTAATGTCTAATCTAAATTCTTCAAACTCGAAAGTATTTATTTCCAACAACATACAGCTTCTAATATTTTTCTAATAAAAATCTCTGCTGATTCAAAGGACTTTTTTCACCGAGAATCTTAATAATCACATCATTCGTTTTTTTGTAGGAACACTTTAACACTAAATCAAAGCAGAGCCGAAACATAATTTCTGCTGGTTGGCTTTTAAAAATTATGAAAAGAAAACTAAATCTAATCTTCGGATCAATCGCTTTTGTAATTTTGTTAACTATGATTTTGGGTTGCAAATTACTTTCCGGTAACGACTTGAAGAAGTATCCGCCGAATACCGGAACTGCTCCAGAGCCTAAAATGGCGAAAGCTGAAAAAGCGGATTTTACGGTTACCGCTGAAGATCTAGACAAAGAATTTACCAGGAAAGGCGTAGAATCCGACGATTTGAAAAAATATGCCTCGAAAAACATTGCTGTGACCGGCAGAGTTTCAATGCTGTCGTTGGAGAAACAAGGCACAACCCAGCCGTGGGTGACGCTTTACGCACCAGGAGTTTTGCACGGTGTCAGTTGTTATTTTGATGACGATAATTTAGAACAAATGAAAATGCTGAAAATGGATAAAAACGTCAAGGTTCAAGGGTTTAAGGACGATTTTATTGTCCCGGAAATATCACCGCGTTTAGAGCATTGCGTTGTTCTTGAAGCAAATTAGGAGGAAGAAAATTATGAAAAAGAATTTGATAACAACATTAGTATTTGTCTTTATTTCAGCGTTATTTGTATCAACCGCTGCGGCTCAATTTCCGATAAAGATACCAAAAATCAGCAAACCAAAATCCGAAAAACCTACCCCAAATGATCCAACGGAAACCCCGACCGGCAAAACTTCGCCGGCAAAATCTGTGCAATCTAAAAAGATTTATGAATACGAAAAACCTCCTACAGTTCCGAAACTTCTGAAGAGTTCGATTTACATTCAGGCTAAGGTGGACAAGCAATATTGGAAAACTCCCAAACTGAATGTTTCGAGTTGGGTGCCAACCATTGAGTTTAGTGTTTACGTTGACCGTGATACTGAAGGATTCGAATACACCGCTGAATATCTTAATCCGGACGGAACATTGTGGTTTGTCGAACCACTAAGAACTGGATCTTATGCTGCTGATAGAACCATCAAATTGAGCAGCGAGTATCTCACAACACGTGCAATGCTCAACACCAAATCTACTAATTTGACAGGCATTTATGGTGTAAAAATCAACGATAAATCAAGGGGAAAAACTATTTTTGAGGGCAAATTTAAAGTCGGCAAATTTCAGTCTGAGTTCCAAAAAGGCAAAAGTGAATTCGATTTTTTTGTGGAGCATGATTGGATGATGCCAATCGGTTTTGTCGGCTTTCATCACAGTGCATTAACGGCAGATTATGGCGGATTTGGCGTAATTGCGAGCTTATGGATGAAAGGTGAGATTGACTCAAACGAGCTTGAAGCGAAAGTCTTTTTTGCCGGCAAACAAATCGCTTCAACCAAAGACACCGGCAGTCTTGGCGGCGTAAATGGTTACGTCGAAAGACAATCGGCACAGGGAGTTTTTGTAAAGAATCAGTATTTCTGGAAACTTTGGAACTTCGAATTTTTCAATCTGCGGATTGCAAACGGTGACGATTTCCACCGCACAAGTTACCCGAACGCAACTTACGCTGACGAAAATCCGGGCGAATATATCGTGAAAATTTTTCATAAAAATATCGAGATTCGCGAGCTAAAATTTACTGTCGGCAGCGATGGCAGAATGGTAGATAATTTTAGTTCTCAAGTTTTTATACCCAATTACAGCATTATCGTTCCGGTCAAGATTTTACCGACTACCGAGAAATGGGTTCAAACCGCTTGGAAAACCGAAGCATTTTTCGGAAGCCCGCTGAGTGGTTTCGTTGCACCTTAATTGAAGAATAGAAAATTGAAAAAAAGGAAAAATATTATGAAAAAATACACAGTTTTAGTTTTGTTTGTTGCGACGATAGCAACTTGTTTAGCAGCTTGCGGTTGGAAGCCTGAAGTTCCACCAGTTCCGATAACTGCTCCGTGGACTGCGTTAAATCTTCCTGTCAAAGAGAATGCCGTTGTCTGGAAGAGCGAACCGAACGAATTTCGGGCAGTTCACAAAGACGATAAAAAAACCGTGACCAAAAGTTATACCGAAACACTTAAATCGCAAGGTTGGAAACTGGAGAAATTCGATGAATCCGGCGACAGATGGATGCTGGATATGAGTAAAGGATCTGAACAGCTTCATTTGGAATTTTACGACTTTAACAATACCGGGGTCTTAATCGCAAAGAAATAATTGGGGGAAATATGAAAAATTTCGTTTTTATATTGCTAATCGGACTGATTTTAGTTATCGCTTGCGGCGGCGGCAAGCCTCTTGACAGCAAGTATCATGGCAATTGGTCTAGCGAAAACGGAGCGTCACTTTATATGGAAGCTGATGGAAAAGCTGGCTTTAAAGTGGGCAATAAAACAGTTACCGGTGGCGGTGCGGTAATTGATGAAGAAAAGAAAACTCTGACTATTTCACTATTCGGCATTAGTGAAACTTGGAAAATTGACCAAGAGCCGAATGAAAAAGGCGAGATGAAATTGAGCGGTGTTGTTTTTAAACGAAAATAGCGAATTCAATGATTCATTAAATTGAGAATTTTTCATTGTTTGGCGTCACGGTTTTACGTGCAGCGGTGTTGCCGCTTTAGGTCTATTCCTAAAACCAGTCTAAATTGGTTTAAGAATCGAAGTTACTACCCTTGATATATTCGGCAATTCGCTGACTTTGCAGACTACAAGATTTGAGATTTTAGTTTCATTGAAATTGAAGTATTTAAAATTCGCTTAGACCGATTTCATCTCAACCCGTAAGTAGTTGCTGTTAATCGGCAATTTTACGACTAAACTTCAATCCAAGAAGAATGACTATGAAACGTGAATTATCATCAAAACTTACTATCTTGCCTAAGCTCCTTGCCGTGTTTTTTATTTGTGCAATGAGCATTATGACGTTGGTAATGTTTTTGGAATTAGATAGAAGCGATCAACCTGCCCCAAAATTCATTTTTTTATTTCTGACATTTGGATCAATGATAATTTTTTATTTCACGATCTTCAAATACAAAAGAGTTTGGATTGATGAGAGCTTTATGTATGTTTCCAACCATCTCAAAGAAATCAAGATTCCGCTTTCACACATCAGCGATGTAACTGAAATTGCCTATATTCGTGGACATCCGATTACGATTCATCTGACAACTCCCTCCGAATTCGGCAAAAAAATCACATTTACCCCAAAAGCAAATGGCTTCAGATTTTTTAGTGCAAATCCATTAGTTAACGAATTAAAAGGATTGGCGGGAATGAAGACCGACCAAAGTGGACAAAATAAACAAGCGACATTATGAAAAAAGTAGGATTAGTGACAGGAATTTTGTTGATGATATTAGCGGGAATCGGTGGCATAATTTGCCTCGCACTACCTTCATTAACCAACAATCGGATAAATTTTGGCGAAGCAATACTTGGCTTTATTCCATCAGTTATTGTCTTTATTCTTGGACTCGCTATAGCCGTGGTTTCGGCTCTTTTACTCTTCAAATCAAACAAATACACGTTGAAATCCTGATTTCGGAGCTTCTGCTTCTTGGAAGCTGCGAAAAACAATGATCGGGCGTGGCAATCTCTACAAAACTGATTTTCGAATGTGGTTGCCGCGATTTTTATCACTTAATATTTGTCGCGGTCGGTCTTTCGATTTTCGCGTATCCATTTTTGAAGTTTGAAACTAAATTTGTTATAAACGTATTACCAATTTAGAAATCAAACGGAGATAAAATATGAGTTATCGTTTAGGAATCGATGTCGGCGGAACGTTTACCGATTTGTTATTATTCAACGACGAAACGGGCGAAATGCAGCTCGAGAAAACGCCTTCAACGCCTGCCGATCAATCAATCGGAATTTTAACTGGAATTCACAAAATTGTTGAATCTGCCGGACTTTCGCACGATGACATCAGTCTTATTTTGCACGGAACGACCGTTGCTACAAACGCAGTTTTGGAAGGAAAAGGTGCGTTGGTTGGTTTGATTACAACAAAAGGATTTGAACAAATCTTGCACGTTGCCCGCTCGCAAACTCCTGGTCCGCTCGCTGGTTGGATAATCATGGAAAAGCCCGAACCTCTCGCTCCGCTTTATCTTACACGCGGCGTTTCGTGTCGAAACACGGCAAAAGGTGCGGAAGTTTCACCCGTTGACGAAGCTGAAGTTCGTCAATTTATCAAGGAATTGCACGATGCCGGCATCGAGGCGTTGACCGTTTCTCTGATAAATTCTTTCTCGAATAATTCACATGAAAGAGCAATTCGCGATATCGCCGCGGAAATGTATCCAAATCTACCCGTTACAATTTCAACTGATATTTTGCCGGAATTCCGCGAATACGAACGCTGCTTGACGACTGTAATGAATTCCTACGTTCGTCCGAAAATGGCGAACTATTTGACTGGAATTCAGACCAAGCTTGCCGAAGCAGAGATTGATACAACGGTAAATATCGTTCGTTCCGATGGCGGCGTGATGTCGATTGAAGCTGCAAAACGTTCGCCTGTTAGCACATTATTATCTGGACCTTCTGGCGGTGCAGTCGCGGCTTCGTATGTCGGCGATTTGGCTGGTTATCAGAATGTTTTGGGCTTTGATATGGGCGGAACATCCACAGATGTTTGCGTCGCGATGGGCGGCGAACCAAATATCGTCCGCGAAACTCGTGTGGGCTATTATCCGATCAAAGCATCGTCGATTGACGTTCGTACGGTTGGTGCGGGTGGCGGATCGATAGCACACGTTCCGATGACTGGTGCGTTGCGGGTTGGACCGCAATCCGCTGGTGCAGATCCGGGTCCGGCGGCTTACAAAAAAGGCGGTGAAGAACCGACTGTTACTGACGCAAACGTCGTACTCGGGCATCTTCCACCAAGACTTTTGGGAGGCGAAATGTCGCTTGACGTTGAAGCCGCGAGAAATTCTGTGAAAAAGGTTGCAGATACTCTTGGGCTTTCGATTGAGGCAACCGCACAAGGAATTTTAGACATTGTCAACGAGAATATGTTTGGTGCATTGCGACTTGTTTCCGTCCAACGCGGACTTGATCCAAGAGATTTTGCACTAATCGCTTTTGGCGGTGCCGGTCCGCTTCATGGTAATTATTTATCAAAACTTTCAGGAGCGTTTCCTTGTATTTCACCGCCAACTCCAGGTGTGCTTTCGGCTCTTGGTTTTCTTCATTCAGATATTCGAAATGAGTTTTCGCAAACGATGATTCGCACGCTTGATAAGATTGATTTGAAGGAATTTAAAACCATTTTTGAGACGCTCGCGAAGGAATCAACAGATTGGTTAAACGGCGAAAATATCGCGAAAGACCGACAAAAACTCGTCTATCAAATAGATACGCGATATTATCGACAAGGTTTTGAATTTCCGATTAAAGTTTCTGCCGACCAACTCGAAACGAAAGACGGTTACGATAAGTTTATCGCAGATTTTAAGGAAATTCACGAGAAAAATTATGGATTCAACATTGAGTCTCCGATTGAGATCGTAAATTTACGTGTAATCGGAATCGGGCAGGTTCGTAAAATTGAGTTGCCGAAATTTGAAGTTGGCGATGAAAATGCCGAAAGTGCAATTGCGGAACAACATACTGCGTGGTTTGACGGAAAGCAATTAAATACTCCAATTTACGACCGTGCAAAACTCCGTGCGGGACACAAGATTACTGGTTCAGCGATTATTACGCAAAAGGACTCAACGACCGTAATCTTACCCGATCATCATGGAAAAGTTGATGCATATTTGAATATTTTGATTTTTCCTAATTAAATCGATTCACCACAAAGACACAAAGAACACAACGTTTTTTAAGAAGTTTTTAGTTGTCTAAATTGGTGTTTTAGACTCAAAATCCTAATTGATTTTCGTTGTGAACTTTGTATCTTTGTGGTAGTAAAATGGAAAGTTATCGAGCTATCGCACTTCAAACCAAATGTTTCGCCGTAAACCGTGCGAAAAATCGTGATGAAGCAAGCGAAATAATGTCGCGGACTATTGAACGTTTGTCGAAGCAAATCTTTGCGAGTATTGCGTTTATTGGTTTTGACACAAAACTTGTCGTCTTGCCCGAATATTTTCTAACGAGTTTTCCACTTGGTGAATCAATTGATGAATGGCGTGAAAAAGCGTGTTTGGAAATTGATGGAGAAATTTACGAAAAACTTTCAACAATTGCTCAAGAACGTAAAATCTATTTAAGCGGAAACGCATATGAACTGGACAAAAATTTCGCTGATCTCTATTTTCAAACGTCTTTTATCATCGCTCCAAACGGCGAAGTTGTCGTGCGTTATCGTCGACTAAATTCAATGTTTGCACCAACTCCGCACGATGTTTGGGATAAATACCTCGACATTTACGGACTCGAAGGCGTTTTTCCTGTAGCAAAAACTGAAATCGGAAATCTCGCCTGTATAGCTTCTGAAGAAATTCTTTATCCGGAAATCGCCCGATGCCTTGCGATGCGTGGAGCTGAAGTTTTTTGCCATTCGTCATCTGAGATTTTCGGGATGGAAAACACACCCAAAAATGTTGCGAAACTCGCCCGCAGCTATGAAAATATGGCTTATGTCGTTTCCGCAAATTCGGCGGGAATTGCCGATATTTCGATTCCCGAAAATTCGACCGATGGCGGCTCGAAAATTGTCGATTACAAAGGTTTGATAATTGCTGAAACCGGACAAGGCGAATCGATTAACGCCTTTGCAGAAATAGATTTAGCTGCACTACGCAGAAATCGCAAACGTGCCGGCATGGGAAATATTTTGTCACGCCAACGCTTTGAACTTTACGCTGAAAGTTACGCAAAACATTCGTTCTATCCGGCAAATAGTTTAGTCGATAAAAAGGCGGAACGTTCGCATTTTGTTGAAACGCAGAAAACCGTGATTGAAAATTTGTCTGAAATCGGAGTAGTTCGACATGACTAAACGGTTATTATTTTGCTTGCTTTTGCTCTCAGTTTCAGCCACTTTTCAAACCTTAAAAATCAAAGATTATTATCGGCTAAAGGCTGGAAACAGTTGGAATTATGCCGCACCGCCAACATGGAAAGGCGATTACATTTCGGCAATGGAAATCGGGGATAAAGCGAACTTTGAAGGCAAAATTTTCAATTCAGTTTTGCATTTTGATGCAACTAAAGACGCGAAGATTTTAGCGTTTGTGAAATGAAAAGGCATCCTTTATCTTGGTGAAATTTTTGCAGATAAAACTTCCGTCCGTTTTGACAATCCTCAGTTTTGGTTTCCCGAAAAAGTAAAAATTGGCACTGAAACTAATATTGAAACAACTTTTACACGAACTCTGGCGGACGGAAAAACCAATCGCGGAACTTATAAACTGAAGCAAAAATATGTTTCGATTAAAAACGTAAAAGTTACTGCCGGAGAATATAAAAAGTGTTTGCGGATTGAATCGGAATCGTTTCGGGAGTTGGGTGATGGTAGCCAAGCCAAAACAATTAGCGTTTTTCACTATGCAAAAATTGTTGGTGTTATAAAGGCTTCTGCTCGATTTATAATTATGCAAAACGGTGAAGAAACAATAAACCGCCTCATTGAAACTGAACTTAAATCTGCAAATGTAGCTGGCAAAATGTATTAAACATTTCACTTTTGAAACCTCTTTTTTCGTATCAACGTATTAAGTTCAACTTCAGAAATTTAAACTAAATTTAAGGAAACTTTCCAAATGCTTCGTAAAACCACGTCTATTTTATCGCTGTTTTTTTTGTTTATTTCAATTCTTGTGTTTTCAAACTCTCAAATCAATGCTCAAGCAAAAATTGATCCGCTAAAAAACTTCCAATTTCGTTCAATTGGACCTTTCCGCGGTGGAAGATCAGGTGCAGTTACAGGTGTTTTTGATCAACCAAATGTCTTTTATTATGGAGCAACAGGCGGTGGAGTTTGGAAATCTACAAATTACGGCGAAGATTGGGCAAATGTTTCCGATGGATTTTTCAAAACCGGTTCAGTTGGTGCCGTTGCTGTTTCAGAATCTGATTCAAATGTGATTTATGTTGGTATGGGCGAACATACTCTTCGCGGAAATGTTTCACACGGAGATGGAATGTATAAATCCACGGACGCAGGTAAAACGTGGAAACACATAGGTTTAGGAGATACAAGACAAATTTCTAGGGTTAGAATTCATCCGAAAAATCCCGATATTGTATATGTTGCTGCACTAGGGCATTTGTGGGGTGGAAATGCAGAACGTGGAATTTTTCGGACAAAAGATGGTGGAAAAACTTGGGATAAGATTCTCTTTCGGGATGAAAAATCTGGTGCAATTGATCTTATTTTTGAACCAAATAGTCCAAACGTAATTTACGCATCACTTTGGCAAGTCAAACGAACACCATATTCGATGGAAAGTGGTGGAGATGGTTCCGGATTATTTAAATCAGTTGATGGTGGTGATACATGGAAAGAAATTTCGCGAAATATTGGATTACCAAAAGGTATTTTAGGTAAAATTTGCATTGCTGTTTCGCCGGTTAATCCAAATCGAGTTTGGGCAATGGTTGAAGCAAAAGAAGGTGGACTATTTCGTTCAGATGATGGTGGCGAAAATTGGGCAATGGTCTCAAATAGTCCAAACATCAGACAAAGACCTTGGTATTTTTCGCGAATTTACGCTGACACAAAAAACGCTGATTTATTGTATTTAATGAACGTTCAGGCATGGAAATCACTTGATGGCGGACGTAACTTTAGTGTGATTGGAACGCCGCACGGCGATAATCACGATTGGTGGATAAACCCAAATGATAGCAATATTATGATTGGCGGCGATGATGGCGGTTCACACGTAACGACCAATGGCGGACGCACTTGGAGCAAACAAGATCAGCCAACATCACAGTTTTATCGCGTAACTTTAGATAACGATTTTCCATACAACATTTACGGTGCTCAGCAAGATAATTCAACTGTTAAAATTCCCTCAAGAAGTAATGATTCAACAATAAATGATAATCATTGGTATGACGTTGGTGGTGGAGAATCTGGCTGGATTGCTCCGCATCCTGACAACTCAAACATAATATTCGCAGGAAGTTACGGTGGTTTACTGACACGTTATGACCATATTACAGGACAAACTCGTGATGTAAATGTTAATCCAAATAATCCGCTTGGTGCTGGTGCGGATGTTCAAAAATATCGATTTCAATGGAATTTTCCAATCATATTTTCACCATATAAAATTGATGGAAAATCGGTTCTTTATACTGGCGGAAATCTGTTATTTAGATCGCTTGATGAAGGTTCGTCTTGGCAGACAATTTCACCTGATTTAACACGTAACGAAAAATCAAGGCAAGGAACATCCGGCGGACCACTGACACAAGATAACACTAGCGTTGAATATTATTCGACAATATTTGCGGTTGCAGAATCGCCTGTAAAACAAGGCGTAATTTGGTCTGGAAGTGATGATGGACTTGTTCAAATAACTCAAGATGCAGGAAAAACTTGGGCAAATGTAACACCAAAAGATTTACCTGAATGGACACAAATCAATGCGATTGACGCATCTTCATTTGAAGCTGGAACCGCATATATTGCTGCAACTGCTTATAAATCAGACAATTATTTGCCTTATTTATACAAAACAAACGACTTCGGAAAAACATGGAAAAAAATTGTTTCTGGAATTCCGAATGATGCCTTTACAAGAGTTGTTCGAGAAGATCCAAATAGAAAAGGTTTGCTTGTTGCAGGAACTGAAACCGGTCTATTTTACTCATTAAACGACGGAGAAACTTGGTCGTCTTTGCAATTAAATCTGCCAATTGTCCCAATAACTGATTTACAGTTTCACAAGCGTGACAAAGATTTAGTTGTTGGCACCCAAGGTCGCTCGTTTTATATTCTCGATAATCTACCGCACTTATATAACTTAGCCGATGCACAAAAAAGTGACGCTTATTTATTTAAAGTCGAAGATGCGTTTCGACGAAACGGGTTTGGCGGTTTTTCGCTTCCGGCAACTGCAACAGCAGGAAAAAATCCGCCAAACGGAGTTGTTGTAAATTACTACTTTAAAGAAAAACCAAATAAAGAAGTTACAATTGAGTTTTTTGATGCAAACGGCTTAGTTTTTAGGACTTACAAGGGAAAACCTGCTGTTGAAGGACAATCCAGCACGCCAAGTTTTGAGCCTTCTATTCAAATGGAAGCTGGTTATAATCAGTTAGTTTGGAATTTACGTTTGCCAAATGCAACGACTATTCCTGGAATGATTTTGTGGGCTGGAAGCACAGCTGGACCAAAAATTACACCAGGCAAATATCAGGTTAAATTAAGTTATGACGGAAAAGTTGTAGCAACTGAAAGTTTTAATTTGAAAGTCGATCCGAGACTCTTAACAACGCAAGAAGATTTTCAAAAACAATTTGATTTACGAATGAAAATCCACAATAAATTGACTGAAACTCACGATGCATTGCTCGAAATACGTGATATTAGAAAACAATTTGATGAAATAATGGCAAAACTGAAATCTCCTGAACAAAAGGATTTGGTCGATAAAGCTAAAGATATTTTAAAGAAAATAACAGCTGTTGAAGAAGAACTAAATCAAACAAAAATTAAGAGTTCGCAAGATGCTTTAAATTTTCCGATAAAATTAAATAACAAACTTGCTGCTTTGAGTTCATCAATTGACAGCGGCGATTACGCACCAACTGCTCAAGCTGCTGACGTTTATATTGAACTTTCTTCTCTTATTGATGTTCAACTTGGAGTGCTAAACAAGGTTCGTCTCGACGATATTTCTGCATTTAACAAACTCTTTGTCGAAAGAAATTTACCGGTAATTATAACTGTAAAAAAGAAACCTTAGATTTTATTAACACTTAAAAGCAAAAAAACACGAGTAAAAATAATTCGGCTTTTTTAACTTGTCGTGTTAGTATTTTAAAAAATGACAGATGAACAATTTTCAATCAGAATTCTAAAAGAATCAGATATTAACGAGTGGTTTCGGCTGCGAACTTTACTCTGGGATGAAGCAAGCAAAGAAGAACATCACGCGGAAATGTCAGACATTTTGCAACATCCAGACTCGCAATTAATTTTAGTTGCAGATGATGAAGACGGAAAATTAGTTGGGTTTTTAGAAGCAAGTATTCGCCCTTTTGTTGAAGATTGTCACTCAGAAAATGTTGGATATTTAGAAGGTTGGTATGTTGAGTCAAATTATAGACGTTTTGGAGTTGGAAAATTATTAGTGCAAAACGCTGAGTCTTGGGCAAAATCTCACGGTTGCGAAGAAATGGCTTCTGATTCCGAAATAGGCAATGATTTGAGCGTTGCCGCACATAGTAAAGTTGGTTACACCGAAACTTCCCGTTTGATTCATTGGCGAAAGGAGCTCTAAATTTATCAAAATGCGAAACAAAAACAACAAATATTTATTTGCGTTTTTGCCATTGGTTTTTGCGTTATTTTTTTTCAATTTTGCGAATGCTCAATCAACAGAACAAAACTTTCCAACCCCAATTACCGACAAAATCATTAGTGGAAAAATTCCTGCCAGAGACATTGGGGATTCTCGTTTAACCACTTATTTTTATACATTTAATGGTGAACAAGGCGACATATTTCTCAACATTCAAACCGTAAATTTTAATGGCGATATTGATGTTTATGAAGCTGAAACTTTAAGACCGTTAAATAAAACCAGAGTTTTTGCAGATTTTTCGGCAGATGAAATTTTTCGCACAATTTATCTGCGGAAATCTGAAAAGTTACTTTTGAGAATCGAGGGAAGATCGCCAAATGATGATACCGCGTCATTTAAAATAAGATTTGATGGAAGTTTTTTAGCTTCAAAAGAACTAGCTATTGACGAATCTTTAACGCCAAAAGTCACGAAAAAGGTTGATACTGAAACTGAAGTAAACTCTGTCGGCACCATAATTAGCGTTAAACCAAAAGCGACGCCAACACCAAAAATTGAAGTTGCAAAGATTGAGAAATCTAAGATTAAATTACCGAAAATTGAAGTTTCAAAAGTAACAATTCCAAAAATAAAAAAGCCAAAAGTCGTTTCGGAACCTAAAGTTCAGAAACCTGAAAAGCCAAAGAAAGTAGAAAAAGAAAAAAACGTAACCAAGAAACTGCCTGAAGTTGCGACTATCGAAAAAAGATTAGTAGTTTTGTTTGCTGATGGAACAAAATACGAAAAATCAATGAAAGATATTTTGAAATTTAGTATTGAAAGAGAAACCTTAACGATAATTACTAAAACCGGTACAATAAGCAGATATTCTATTTCTGATGTTCTAAAAATTTCTATTGAATAGATTGATTCTGACTAGCATCAAGTTTTTTTAGTAGTTCTACGTCTTTAATTTTAGATTTAGTTTCGTCAAAAGCAATTTTATCGCCAATGCTTCTATAAGCCACTGATAGATTAAAAAGCGTCGGTTCGTGGTTTGGATTTGTCTTCAATGACGTTAAAAACTCTTTGATTGCACGCTGATAATCAGGTGTTTGCCGATTAACAAATGTTACGCCGAAGTCTGTTCTAACATCAACATCTTCCGGTTTTATTAGTAAGGCTTTTTCATACCAAGAAGCAGATTTCTCCCAATCTTTTGAATCATAAGTAACATTTCCCAATAAAACTAAAGTTCGATAATCGTCAGGACGAAGTTTGTTTGCACGCTCAAAATATTCTATAGCTTTTGGAAAATTGTTTATTCTTGCAAACATTTCTCCAGCTTTCAATTGAGCCGGAAAATCTTCAGGATTTTTATCAGCCACTTCGATCGATTCGGCAACAACAGGAAGTGCAGCTTTGGTGTTGCTTGGTTGCGAATTTGGCTGAGTGTTTGCCGTAGTTGTAATTGGTTTTACTTGATTAATTTCAATACGGTTTAACTGATTTGTCGCAATAAAGCCAACAATTAAACCGATTAATAATCCGATCATACCAAAAAGAATATTGTCTTTCTTCATTTTATTTCTATCTTAAAATCATGCGTAACTGTGCAGTCCCGGGAGCAAATAACTCACACCTAAATATGTAAAAATTACGAAAAGAAATCCAACTATAGCAAAATAAGCAGAACTTCGACCAGACCAACCACGCGAGATTCTAGTATGTAAAAATGCGGCGTAAGTCAGCCAAGCAACCAAAGCACCAGTTTCTTTTGAATCAAATCCCCAAGGTCTGCCCCAAGATTCATTTGCCCAAATTGCACCTGTAATTAACAGCATCGCAAGTCCGGCAAATGCAATACTCGCCGTTTTATACATTAAATTGTCTAAACCTTCCAAACTCGGAAGTTTTTCACGCACTGCTTCCGTCTTGAAACTAAACAAAATAACGAAAACAATTCCAACGATTGCGGTCAAAATACCGGAAAACTCAACAGGATTTGTCCCCAAACTGAGATACATTTTCTTTCCATTTTGTTCAAAATAATCACGTCCTGCTTGTTCAAACTGAGGTTGTGAAATTTGAGAAATCTGTTGAATTGTCATCTGCTGTTTTGAAGCAATTTCTTTTCCGGCAATCACAAAATTCGCAGGATTATTTTTTAATTCCGTTTGAAGTTTTCCGTAAACGTCAGTTGTATTATTTACACCGCTAACCAAAAAGAAAACTGCAGCAATTTGTGTAACAAGCGAAAGTTTTAAGAAAATGTGACCAATTTTCTTTCCTAACTCATTGTTTTGAAAAAGATATAGCAAAAACGAAATTATCACACCAACTAACAAAAGACCTGAAATTGCGAGTGCGTATCCAACGTATGGAATCTCAATCCGGAAAAAAGCACTAAAAGGTTTCGGAGTATTTGGCAAAAATAAACCTGTTCGGTAGACGAATTCTGAGAAGACTGAAAACTTGCTAATTGTTCCAAAAACTAGCAATGCAAAAACGCTTGCCCAAATCGCCATTGACTCAACTTTTACTTTATCTTTTAATAAATAAATAACCGCAATTGCAAAGCAAACGAGCGTTACGCCGTAACTTAATGAGGCAATTCCGACGTGAATTGGTCGCCAATATGAATCTAAAACCGGCGGCAAATCAATAAATTCGCCTCCAATAAATCTTGCAAGAGTCAAAATTAAGGCTGCTAACGGAAGTGTAAAAGCTGAAATAAAACGAAAATCTTTACGATTTGCAAGCAAAAGAGTAAAAAAAGCTGCACCGAATGCAAAAGCGATACTGTAATCATAAAGATTTGCGAAAGGAACATAGCGAAAAAACCAAGGCGTGGCAGGATTTCCAGACTCTGCAAGTTTAGTCAATTCACGGTCATAAGCTGAAACCCAACGAACTAACCAACTAGAAAGATTGAGAAAAACACCAAGTGTTGCCGTCACGAAACTAATTTTTTCTGCCATTGCAGAAGTAGCGTAAAGATTGGTCAATCCAAAAGCTGCGGCAGTTAGATAACAAGCAAGTGCCATCATCATAAATGCGGTATCCGAGATAAAATTTGCCCCTATTTGAAAACGCAATGCCATCATCACAAAGGCACCAACGATTGCTAAAATTGCGGGTAAATACAATTTCCAAGATGCGTTATTTTCTATTCTTCTAATTTCTTCCATAAATCAACCTCTAAAATTTACATCAAATCAGCCTTTATTTTGTTAAAACTGTCTTCAAATGCTTGATGATTGCGGTTAGTGTTTCCACCGATTATTGTTTCTTGATTGTCAATTATTGCCCAAACACGCCGATGAGAAACAAAAAAAACAAAAATTAATGCTCCAATTAAACCAAATCCGCCAAGATACCAAGCTATAAAAGCTCCGTGAAAAGGATCATATTTAATCGACAAAACGTGTGCAAGTGGCACTTTTTCAAATTCTGCAAGGCGAAATTTTAAACCAAAAACCGGAGCACCAATTGGTATTTTATCAGAAATCTTATTTGCAAAAGCATACGCAGATTTCGTTTCTCCATTTTTAGTTATTTTCATTTTTACAGCTGGATTTTTAAACTCATTGGCAGTTGCTTGCTGTTGCCCAACAACAAAATCAGACGAAAATTTTTCATATTCGAGTTTTGTTCCATCAGGCAAAAGAACTGTTCCATTTCTTGTGAGCGTAGCAAAAATCGGCTCCAAAGTAGCTTCGGACGTAATTTCCAATTTCATTTCACGAGCTTTGCCTTCAGTAATAGCCGAAGCCTGAAAAAATCTGTAACCTCGATAAGAAAAGGGTTTATTCAAACTAACATCAGCGATTATTTCGCTGTAACTCGGGTCATTAATTTTTATTTGAGTTCGCCAATCCATCGTATTGTTAATTTCAATTGAGCCTTTTGGGTCAATCAATTTTTGCTGAATATCAGTGCATTCGATTGAAAAAGGAAGTTGAACGTTGTATCGGTCTTGAATATCTGCATCAGGATTGCTCAAATTTGCTAAATTAAACTGAATAAGTTGAATTTCGTTTGTAACTTGAGCTGGTTCAAAACGAACATCAGCATCAAAGCCAGTGTTTAACGCGACAAAATGACCGAGAAAAAGCGTTAATAGAGCAACGTGGACAAAATATGCACCAATTCGATTTATTCTTCCCGTTTGTCCAAAAATATTTACTCTGCCGTTTTTTTCAGATATTTGAGTATTAAAGCCTTGTTTCTTAAATACTTCAACTATTTTTTCTGTCGCCACAGTTTTATCAAAACTTTCTGCGTATTTTTGATTTTTAAGCCACGCTTTCGTTGCTTCAGTTTTTGGTTGTGAAATATATTTCCATGCTGTCGGAAAATGATCAATTGAGGCTAAAACAATGTTTAGCGACAATAACAAAAGTAGAAAATTAAAATACCAACTATGATAAATGTCAAAAAATCCAAGATAGCCGTATACAATTTTTTGAGCAGGCATGAGAGAAGTGTAGTAAGAATCAAAGCCTTGAACGTTTTGTTGGACAACAAGCATTCCAATCATTGATAAAACAACTAAAAGAATTAAAAAGAAAACACCAACTCTCACCGAACTCAAAAAATCGAGAATTCTATTAAATATTGGCTGTGATCTTATTTTAGTTACTTTTTTTACTACTTCTTCCATGGCATTTCAATATTTCAATAATATATTAGCGATTTAGCTTTGTCATCTCTGATAAAAATTAGTTTAACTAAGAAACAAAAGAAGATATTGTTTTTACAGATACCATTTTGAGATTTATAATAATTGTTTAAACTTTTATTATGGAAAACGTCTCAAACATTGCCAGTATAAGTTTCGCAGAGAAACTTTCAGCCTATTTAGAACTGACAAAACCGCGAATTGCGATAATGCTTGTTCTTACCGCTGCAGCTGGTTTTTATCTCGGTGGCAAATCCTTTGATTTATTATTATTTTTAAACTCAATGATTGCAATAACTTTGCTCGCTTTTGGTGTTTCAACATTAAACCAATATTGGGAACGCGAAAGTGATAAGTTGATGGAACGAACCGCAACGCGACCTTTGCCGAGCGGAAAAATCACGCCTTTTGAAGCCTTAGTTTTTGGAAGTCTATTATGCTTGTCTGCAGAAATTTATCTTGCTGTTGCTGTTAATTTTCTAACTGCATTGCTTGGTTTAATCGTTATTATTGGTTACGTTTTTATTTATACGCCACTTAAAAGCCGAACTTCGATGTCAACTGCGGTTGGTGCAATTCCCGGTGCTTTGCCACCATTAATGGGTTTTACGGCAGCTTCAAACGAAATTTCTATTGCTGCGTGGATTACATTCGCTATTTTATTTTTCTGGCAATTTCCGCATTTTCTCGCAATCGCCTGGATGTATCGCGATCAATATGCAAAAGCCGGAATTTTAATGTTACCGGTAATTGAACCAAGCGGAAAAATAACTGCTCGCCAAATAGTCATTTTTGCTGTTTTAACTTTAATAATAAGTGTTTTGCCATATTTTTTTGGCTTTGCAGGTGTGATTTATTTAGTTGGAGCGATACTTTTAGGCTTTTGGTTTTTGTATGAAAGCATCAAAATGGCACGCGAAAAATCTGATAGCCAAGCCAGAAAATTACTTCGCGTTTCTGTTATTTATTTACCTTTAATTTATCTTATATTAGTGCTAAACCATCTATGAAATTAGAAATTGGTAAAACGGATGTGCTTGAAAATGTTGTTGAAGTTAAACCTCAACGCCAAACTTTTAACCCGCCAAATGGCGGGAATGGATCAAGCGGCGACAATAATGGAGATAATGGAAGCGACGATCAGAAAAAAGGACATCCATTTGCTGAAGATGAAAAATTTATCGCCAATAAATCACGAATTGGAATGTATTTTTTATTAATAATTGTTGTTATGACATTTAGCGGTTTAATTGGTGCATATATTGTAATTGCAACAAATAAAGGTTTGGAATGGAAGCCTTTTTCGTTGCCAATCCAAATTTGGATAAGTTCTGTAATTATTATTGCCAGCTCAATTGTTTTAGAAATTTATAACAGAATCTATTCTCGTGGCGAGCAAAAACAAGCTAAAAAATGGCTACTTACAACTGCTGTTTTGGGTGCAGTTTTTATTGCTTCTCAGTTAATTGCGTGGCTCGACCTAGTAAATCGGGGAATTTATTTAGCAGGAAATCCTTACGCAGGATTCTTTTATATTTTTACCGCAGTTCATGCTTTTCATATACTCGGCGGAATTTTTGCTATTGGTTATTTGATATTAAAAACTAAATTTGAAACCAAATCTGGTGACGAACTTTTTAAAAGACAAACTCATGCAAAAGTTACTGGCTGGTATTGGCACACAATGGGCGGACTTTGGTTTGTTTTATTTTTTATCTTAGGATTTTGGAAATAATACTTAGAATCTTTTGCAACCACTTGACAACACACTGCATCATAATAGAGTATTAGAAGTTTTAAACCAGTTCTTTTCATATTTGGTCTTAGTTCAATTGGATTAAAGATCAAACCATCGGGCGAAAAAGTTGATTGCGTTTGTGACGTCAGTGTTATTATCTTATCTTTTATTTGACACATCATACAAATCCGCACTTATTTACTTCGGATTAGGTCCTACCAAATTCATAAATGTAAACAATTTTCGCCCGTTTTCTATTTCTACTCCTTTTTTCAAAATAATAATTTTAAATTTAAACAATCAAATTAATAATGATTTTCTCATTTCGTTTTTTTGATTTGTGGCACGAACATTGCCACGTAAGTCTCGTGAGTATTTGAGCAAAAGTTATAAATACTCAAATCTCAAGAGATTTTTACATTTTTTAGCCTCAGATATAACAATTTGTGTTACCAATTAGTTAACACAAACTGTCATTTTTCTATTTTCCCTCAATAATTTTAAAAGAGGATTTTTATGGATTTTTCGAACACGCTGATTGAGAATCAGAATTTACCTACAGAAAATACTGAAGAAATGATTAACGATATTCACACAACTGAACCTAATGAAACTGAAACTGGCTTTAGTCTGACTGGTTTTGATGTTGCAGAAGAATCGTTGATAAAAGAAATTAATGAAATTAATGAAATTGAAGAAATAGACTCAATGGAAATGTCAGTTCAGTCCGAAGTTTTGCCAGAATATAGCCTTGAAACATTTTCAAATACTGAAATTTCAACTTTTGAAGAACCACAACATCTCGGAATATCAAATTTAGAGAAGAATTTTCAACTAGATTCAGAAATATTTAAAAAAACAGAGATAACTGAAAATGATTCGTTTGATATAGAACAGTTAAATGATGAATATTTTGAAGCACAATCTGACGAAATTTCTCTGCCAGTAAAAAATGAATTTCTTGAAAAACAAATAAATATAGAAACACCTATTGCAAGTGAAGTTACTGCGAATATTGAAGTTAATAAAAAATCTGAAACTCCTGAATTTGATGCTTTTTTCTCTGAATTACTAGAAGAAAGTTTTTTTGATGATTCGCAAAAGTCAAACAATGAAACGACCGATCTTGTAAATAATGTTGAATTAAACGAAGCATTAGGCAATTTAGATGTTTCGGAAAATGATAATGATTGGGCGGAATATGCAGAAACTGTCGGGCAAATTGGTTCAATTAAAACTCTTGATCAAATATTTTTTGGAATAGAACGCGATCAATTGAAAATTCAAATCAAGCCATTTGATTCGCTTACATTAAATATGGCATTGCAAGAGTTTCGCAAAGGTAATCTTGCAGCCAAAGAACAAGTATTTGACGAAATTTTAAAATGGCAAGATTATTTACTAGAACGCGATGAGAACATTGGTTTAAAAGACCTTCGCATTCATTGTGAAACTGCGAAACCGGCTTTAAATTCAAAGGCTTTATTAACACTTGGCGAGTTTTATCAAAATGTTTCACGCACAAAGTTTGAAATGCTTCTAACACGTGTTTTTTCAAAATTAACTGAAAATGCACAGCGTCGTTTATTAGTTGAAACAGCTGATATAGAACAGCATATTGTCAATATATTTTCGAAAAATGACCAACAATCCGAAGATCAAAATGCTAGAAATGAAGTGATTTTAAAATTGCAGCATTTTAGAACTGAAGCCAGCGAATGTGAAAGTTTTAGCGGAATGTTAGCGATCGAATTAATTACTCGGTATAGTCAGTATAAAAAAGAACTCGGACCAGAGTTTAACGATTCGAAAATTCTCACATATATCATTGAAAGCAACGTTATTATCGGTAATCGGTTTATCAAACTTCTCGTTCGAGAGAAAAGTTCACCGGGAAACATTGATTTCGAAGACAAAAATCGCTTCGGGATAAAGTTTGAAGATGAAGTTTCAGAAACTTTTTGTCATACAATTTTACTTGATAATATTGTTGCAGAAGTTATTGTAAAACCCGTAAAAAAAGCACAACAACAAACAGAATCAGTTAAACAAAAAACTGAAGCGAGAAAACAAAGACTTGCCGCTGCTGAAAAGCAAGGCGAATCGAGCACTGCAAAACTTATTTTTTATGCAGTAATTACTTGTGTTATTACATTTGTAATCCTTTATGTTTCGGTAACATATTTAATGGATTATGGATTAGCAGAATAGATATGTATTATGAAAATTATGAATGTATAATTTTTTGACACAAATTAAAATTGACGCTAACATCATAAATATTTCTTGTATTAAGCATAAGTAAGAAGACAGTTTCACATAAGGTTTTCTCAAATATTATTTTAGGAGAATTAATGAACGCAAAAAACGTTTTACGCTATTCGGCTGAAAAAAATGCAAAGTTTGTCTCGGTAAGATTTACTGATTTACCAGGTGCTTGGCATCATTTAACATTTCCAATTGAGCACTTAACTGAAGATTCTTTTGAAGAAGGATTCGGATTTGATGCATCATCGCTTCGTGGTTGGGCAGCAATTAACGAATCAGATATGCTTTTGGTTCCAGACCCGAGTCGTTGTTGGGTCGACCCTTTTGCAGGCGAAACCACAATTTGTTTAATTGCTAATATTGTTGATCCAATAACTAAGCAAGGATACGGCTTAGATCCTCGTGCGGTTGCAATTCGGGCTGAAAATTATCTCAAATTTACAGGATTAGCTGACACAGTTTTTGTCGGACCTGAAGCCGAATTTTTCATTTTTGATAACGTCACATATCATAACAATCAACAATCTGCAGGTTACACAATTGATTCTGAAGAAGGACATTGGAACTCAGGACGAAGCGACGAATTTTCACCAAATATGGGTTTTCATATTCGTGCGAAAGAAGGTTATGTCCCAACTGCACCAGTTGATTCGCTAATTGATATTAGAAATATGATGGCTTTAACTCTTGCAGATGTAGGAATTAACGTTGAATGTCATCATCATGAAGTTGCAACTGCCGGACAATGTGAAATTGATTTTAAATTTGAAAACCTTCTTCATACGGCTGATAATTTAATGCTTTTTAAATATGTTGTTAAAAATGTTGCTCACATGAACGGCAAATCTGCTACATTTATGCCAAAACCTCTCTATGGTGATAATGGTTCAGGAATGCACGTTCATCAATCGCTCTGGAAAGACGGAAAACCGCTTTTTGCTGGTGATGAATATGCCGGGCTTTCAGAAATGGCGAAGTTTTATATTGGTGGTTTACTCAAGCATGCTCCGGCTTTGGTCGCACTCGCTGCTCCAACAACTAACAGCTACAAACGTCTTGTTCCTGGATTTGAAGCACCGGTAAATCTTGCTTATTCTGCAAGAAATCGTTCTGCCGCGGTGAGAATACCGATGTTTTCTTCTTCACCAAAAGCCAAACGCCTTGAGTTCCGTCCGCCAGATCCAAGTTGTAATCCATATCTAACTTTTGCAGCTTTAATGATGGCTGGATTAGATGGAATTCAAAACCGAATTGATCCGGGCGAACCTTTAGAAAAAGATATTTATGATCTTTCACCTGAAGAATTAAAAAATGTTCCAAGTCTTCCGGGTAGTTTAGAAGATTCGCTAAACGCACTCGAAAAAGATCATGAATTTTTGTTGAAAGGCGATGTCTTTTCTGCTGCAATGATTGAACGTTGGATTTCTTACAAACGTAAAAGTGAAGTTGATCCGATGCGTTTGCGTCCAACCCCTTTGGAATTTCAAATGTATTACGACGTCTAAAAATAAAAATTTATTTAATCAAAAATCAGTAGCTGAAAGTTTCGGCTACTGATTTTTTTGTGTAAGCTTGAGCAATGAATATATCTGAAATAACTCTCGAAGGACAATTTATTCGCCTTGAACCATTGTCTTTAAAGCATTTAGAAGATTTAACTTTTGTTGGGCTTGATGAAAATTTATGGCGTTTAATTCCTACTCAAATAAACAACGAAAGCGATATGAAGAGTTATATTGAAACCGCTCTGAAAGAAAAGTTGCAAGGCGTTTCAATTCCATTTGCAACAATTTTAAAATCGACAGGAAAACCTATTGGCTCAACACGCTTTGGAAATATTGATTTGAATAATAAACGTTTAGAAATTGGTTGGACTTGGCTTACTAAAAGTCACCAAAGAACTTACGCCAACTCTGAAGCTAAGTTACTAATGCTCGAATATGCTTTTGAGAAACTAAATTGCAATAGAGTTGAATTCAAAACTGATTCTTTAAACGCTAAATCACAGAACGCCATTCTCAGACTTGGGGCAACTAAAGAAGGAATCTTCCGCCAACATATTGTTTGCCAAAACGGGAGACTTAGAGATTCAGTTTATTTTAGTATTCTCGATTCTGAGTGGGAAAAAATAAAAAATAAACTAAAAACTGAGCTTTATCAATAACTAAATTATAACGTTTTGAGTAAAGCGTCCCATTCAAGATAGAGTTTTTGAATATTTAACTCCATATCGTGAATTTTAGATGAAAGCTCAGTAAGTTTTTTATGGTCAGAAGCAAATTCTGATGTTGAAAGTTTCGCCGATGTTCGCGTTAGTTCATCTTCAAGTTTCGGAATCAATATTTCAATCTCCGCGATTCTGCTTTTGAGTTTTTGAATCTGATTTTTAGTTAAATCAGTTTTTGGCTCATTGGTTTCAATCTTTTTTGGAGCAATAACAACAGAAGTCTTAATTTCACGATTCTCAAATTTTTTACGTTTTTGTTTTTGATATTCAGAATAATTACCGTTAATAACCTCAAACTTCCCTTCTTTTTTAATTTCGAGAATCTGAGTCGCAACTTGATCAAGAAAATATCGATCATGACTAACTGTGATAATGGTTCCGGGATAATTTTGCAGAGCCTCTTCGAGAGCTTCACGTGATGGAATATCAAGATGATTTGTTGGTTCATCAAGAATCAAAACATTGACTTTTGAATAAATTAATTTCGCTAAAGCTAGTCTGCCTTGCTCGCCACCGGAAAGACTTCCAACTTTTTTGAAAACATCGTCTTCAGTAAATAAAAACTTTGCTAGAAAACCACGCAATTCACCATTTGTCGCAAGCGGTGCAATAGTTCTAAGTTCACCAATAATCTCATTTCGCGGGTCTAAATCTTCAAGTTTTTGCGAATAATAACCTAAATCAGTTTTGCTTCCCCACATAATTTCACCACCGAGTTCACGATGTTTTCCCAAAATTGTGGTTAAAAAGGTTGTTTTACCGGTGCCATTTCCGCCAATAATTCCAATACATTCGCCACGAAGAAGCGTAAAGGTAATGTCTTTTGACAAAACAGTTTCACCATAACCAATAGCTAAATCTTCAACTGTTAAAACATTATCTCCCGAGCGAACAACGTTTTTCAAATTAAAATTTCCACTTGATTTATCTGCTGAAACAGCTTCAATTCTATCCATTCGCTCTAACATATTGCGGCGAGATTTAGCCATTTTAGTCTTTTGACCTTCAATATTTCGACGAATGAACTCTTCATTTTTAGCGATTAAAGTCTGTTGATTTTCGAATTCTCGCTTCTGTTGCTCTCTTCTTTCAGCTCTTTCAACGAGAAATGAACTATAATTTCCCTTGTAGGTAATTGCTCTGCCACGGTCAATTTCAATAATTCGATTAGAAACCTGATCAAGAAAATATCTATCGTGACTAATAATTACATATGATTTTTCATAAGATTTAAGAAAATTTTCAAGCCATTCGACAGCTTCAACATCCAAGTGATTTGTCGGTTCATCAAGCAACAAAACGTCTGGCGATGATAACAAAAGCCTCGCCATTCCGAGTCGGTTTTTTTGCCCACCGGACAGATTTTTTGTCGGCAAATCCCAGTTTTCCTGAGTAAAACCAAGACCAAGAAGAATTGCCTCCGCTCTCGCGGTATAAGTAAATCCATCTTCAATCTCAAATTCGTGTTGTAAATCTGAATATCTTTCGAGAACTTCTTCAGTCGCATCAGTTTCCATCTGCTTCTCAAGTTTCCGCATTTCTGCTTCAATGTCGTGAATTTTTTGAAACGCTAAAAGAGCAGAAGTGTGAACAGTTTCATCATCAACAAATTGAACATTTTGAGCTAAAAGCCCAAGTCTCAAATTATTTGATTTCGAAATTTTTCCAGAATCTGGTGCTTCTTCGCCTGTTATTAAACGAAAAACAGTTGTTTTACCGGCACCATTTCTCCCAACCAACCCGATTTTTTCGTTGATGTTTACTTGAAACGATACGTCTTTCAGGATTTCGGTTCCTGCGTATGATTTTGATATTTCTGAAAGTCTAAATAGCATAAAAATAGTAGCCAGTAATGAAAATTGGATTTCGGTAATTCTCCGAAACAAAATCGTCAGTTACTGACTACCTCGTGTTAAAACTTAGTGAAACTACTTCGTAGCGTTGCCTGAAGTAGCGTTAGTGTTTGAAGCTACATTTGTATTTTTAGCTTCTTCTTTTTTTGGTTCAACTTTAGTGTTAGCTTCTTTTTTTGCAGCATTCACATTGGTATTTGAATTAGCAGGAGAAGCTGAATTTGTATTAGCAGAGTTTGTGTTAGCCGAATTTGAATTTGATGGTTCAGTTGATGCAGGTCTTGCACCACTCAATTCGTTTGGATTATCAACAACTCTTTTTGCCAAATAGTTTTCGATTTTCGCTTCATTCATTGCAACCGCCGCAAAAGAGGCACTCAAAATCTGTTTGCGTGCATTGATAAGAGTCTCAGTAGTCTGTTGTCTCATCCCTGGACTTTCAAGCGTTAGTATTTCATCTTTGTCACTTCTTTCTTGGAGCTTTAGAATGAAAATTTTACCTTGCATCCGAGTTCCCATTGAGCGACCAATTTGAAATTGAGGATTCATCAAATTTGCAGCAACCTCAGGCGGAAAATTTTGTTTCAATTCATCTTCTGAAACATAACCAACATCACCACCTTGAATTTTACTTTGTTGATCTTCACTTTTTTCACGTGCAACTGCAGCAAAGTCGACTCCAGTATTTGAAATTTGATTAACTATTTCATTTGCCCTTTGAACGGCACTAGTTTCATCAATTGTCGTATCTTCCTCACTACTTTTAGTCGGATCAACGACAATCATCGCTAACTTAACACCTTTCTTTTTTACAAAGGCTTCTTTGTTTCCTTCATAAAATGCTTGAATTTCACTATCTTTTGGTGGTTCAACTTTTGAAGTAATTTTTTCAACTAATTTTTCAACTGCAATCTTTCTTTTAATCGCTTCTTTGGCTGATTCTTCTGTTTCACCAGCTTCTTTCATTCCTTTATCGAATTCTTCAGCCGACCTTCCACTAGAAGTTTTAATTTTATTAAATTCAGCTAAGACATCCTCGTCCTTAGGAACAGTTTGTTCTTTTTCGGCTTTTTGATACATAACTTCTTGGGTTACAAGGTTTTGCAAAGCAGATAGTCGCGAATTGGTAAGTTCAAGCGGTGACATTTTAGCTTCTTGACCTTGAAATTGACCTTTAACAGCTCTTTCAACTTCTTCCATGCTGATGGCTTTACCGTTAACTGTTGCAGCTTTCTCACCGGCAGCGTTTGGACCTTTCGGACCCGGACACGCCGTCATGAAAACGATTGATATCGCAACAACTGCGACAGAAATAAACTTAAAATTTAACTTTTGCACTTTGGCTCTTACTCCTTCGAAATAAACAAAATTCATCATTACTTGATTAATTATCTTTTTTTTGCTATAAATTACGTTTTTGAGTTTGATAAGAATTTCAAACTTCATTAACCTCGTTATTATACAATCTATTTGGAGGCACTTTAAAAAATGGCTAAACGCTGTGACGTATGTGGAAAAGGTCCACAATTTGGAAACAATGTTTCCCACGCTAATAACAAAACCCGCCGACGGTTTAATCCGAATCTGCAATCAGTTCGAGTTCGCTTAGATGCTGGCGGAGCAGGCAAAATGAAAGTCTGCACTCGTTGCATTAAAGGCGGCAAAATTATCAAAGCTGCGTAATTAATTCTTTAAAACTAAAATCTTTTAACTGCCAAGTTTGCGAAATTTCGCACTTGGCTTTTTAGGTTGTTGCGATGCAATCAATCTCAACCCTTGCATCTCTTGGCAAACGAGCGGCTTGAACTGTTGCTCGTGCCGGTTTATTTTCACCAAAAAACTTTGCATAAACTTCATTAACTGCTACAAAATCATTCATGTCAGCCAAAAACACAGTCGTCTTTACAACATGACTAAGATTACTTCCGGCAGCTAACAATACTTCTGTTAAATTTTTCAAAACCTGTTCGGTTTGTAAAACAACATCATTTGAAACAAATTCGCCAGTTTCAGGATCTATCGGAATTTGTCCTGAGACATAAACAGTGTTTCCTGAAATAATAGCTTGCGAATATGGACCGATTGCACTTGGTGCTTTTTCTGTGGACACAACTTTATTCATAACAAAACGTAGATATTAACAAAACTTACAAAAAAAAGCGAGTTAGAATTAACCATTCAACCGCTCAACACCTAATACACCTTGAACATTTTTTATAGAACTGATTACTTTTTCGAGATGTTTAACATCAAAAACCTCGACAGTAATTTCAATTTGCCCTTGATTTGAATTAGAAATACTTGCACGAGCATCGCGGATACTGGTTTTAATTTCAGCGATTGCATTAGAAATTCCGGCAAGCATTCCGTTGCGATTTTCTGTTATAGCCAAAAGACGAACCGCTGAAACATCTTTTTTATCGTTGCTTTTTGCCCATTCTACTTCGACAATTCGCTCACGGTTTACCATTAATTGCCCAACATTTTTACACCGTTGATTGTGTACAACAATCCCTTTTCCAAGCGAAATGTAGCCAACAATGTCTTCACCTTTAAGCGGATTGCAGCAGTTTGCACGGTTAATTAGCAAATTATCGACACCTTTAACAATTATTGTATCTTCTGAAAATCCGACAAGTTTTTTTACAGCTTTAACTGTTGTCTGAATTGCTGAATCTTTCTTTTTGTCAGGATCAAGTTCTTCAAATTTTTCTTTGCCAAAATATTTTCCTAAAGCATTTCTCGATAAGGTTTTTCCATAACCAATTGAGGCAAATAAATCGTCAATTCTGCCAAGTCCATAATCATTTGCGACTCTTTTTAAACCTTCTTCATCATTCAAAAGTTTCCTTGCTGAAACTCTGAATTTCTCCGCTTCTTGTGAAAGCATTTTTCGCCCGGTTTCGATAGATTCTTCGCGTTGCTGATTAGAAATCCACTGACGAATACGATTTTTTGCACGAGCAGTAACAGCAAAATTTAACCAATCTCTAGTTGGATTTGAATTTGGACTCGTAAGAATTTCTAAAACATCACCGTTTTTGATTTCAGAACGAAGTGGCATTATTCGTCCATTTATTTTAGAACCATTACAAGTGTCGCCAATTTTTGAATGAATTGCGTAGGCAAAATCAATTGGAGTTGCTCCACGTGGCAACTGAATAACCTTTCCCATTGGTGTAAAAGCAAAAATATCTTTGGGATAAAGGTCTAATTTTAAAGACTCAATAAACTCTTGTGAATCTTGCCCATCATCGGTAGATTCAACCAAAGGTAATAGAAGTTTTTCGACAGTTTTACGCAAAGAATCAAGATTTTCGTCATCTTGGTGTTTACCGAGTTTTTTCTCTTTATATTTCCAATGTGCTGCCACACCTTCTTCAGCAACGTGATGCATTTCTTCGGTTCTGATTTGAACTTCAAAGGCTTGACCGCTGTCGCTAATTACTGACGTATGAAGCGATTGATAAAGGTTATCTCTGGGAATTGCAATCCAATCCTTAAACCTTTCAGGAACAGGTGTCCAAATGTTGTGGATAACACTCAGAGTGAGGTAACAATATTTTCTGTCGTTTTGAGTAATAATTCTAGCAGCAATTAAGTCATAAACTTGCTCAATTGTGAGGTCCCGTTTTTTCAGTTTTTTCCAAAGTGAATAAAGACGTTTCACGCGACCTTGAACTTCAACGAATGGAACTTCATTCTCGATTAAATTTGTTCTAATTGTTTCAGTAATTTTATCTAAAGTATCTTCAAGCTGATTTCTTTTGGCTTCAACAATTTTGCTAAGCTGTTTGTAATCATCAGGATAGAGATTTTGAAACGATAAATCTTCGAGTTCGCTTCGCATTTTTCCCATACCAAGACGATGGGCAATAGGTGCATAAATATCAAGCGTTTCTTGAGAAATTCTGGCTCGCTTTTCAGGCTTTAAAAACGTCATTGTTCGCATGTTATGAAGCCGATCAGCGAGTTTAATTAAAACAACACGCACATCGGTTATCATTGCCAAAACCATTTTTCTGACATTTTCCGCTTGTTGTTTTTCTTTTGAAAGATTACTTATGTGAGCAATTTTGGTAAGTCCATCAACGAGTTTTGTTATCTCATCACCAAAATAACTTCGTAATGTTTCAAGATCGACTAAAGTATCTTCAACAACATCATGTAACAAACCGGTCGAAACTGAAACTTCATCTAAACGCATATCAGCCAACAAGTCAGCCACCTCAAGCGGATGAATAAGATAAGGCTCTCCAGATGCTCGCTTTTGTCCACGATGATGTAATGCAGAAAAAAGATAAGCACGCCGAATCAGTTCCGTGTCTGCATTCGGTCGGTTATTCTTAACTTTTTCGATTACATCTTCAATTCGAATCATAATTTTTAAAACAAAAGGCGATGCTCATAATTTATTGTAATTGAGCATCACCTATTTGAAAACTAATTCTGTAAAAAATTACTTTGCTGTCTTTTTGTCTTCTTCTTCTTTCTTTTTAGCAGCTTCTGCTTCTTCTTTCTTCCGGCGAGCATCAGCTAATTCTTGGAATTTCGATTTCGCTTTGTCTGCTTCAGCTTTAAATTTAATTTTTCCTTCAGGGTTATTTTCCATTTCAGCAATGCGAGCTTGCTGAACTAACAAACTTGTTTTATATGACCAGATCGAATCACTTGCATCGTTTAGAGCAATTGCTTTATCAATTAACTCAGTTCCTTTTGCAACACAACCTTTCAATTTCTCAAAATCTTCCGCTACTACTGGTTTTGTAAAAACAAACTCAGCCTTTCCTGCTTTTTCGACAGTCTTTTTAACAGGTTCGTTATCAGAGATTTCATTTGCACATGAGTATTCTTTTGATGCTAAAGAAGTAAATGCATCAGCTCTTTGAACTCCAGGAACTTTTTCATCTGCTGCTCTTTGTTCAAGCCAAGCTTTTAGTTCGTCTTTCTTTTGCATTGTTTCCAGAAGATTCGCAACTGCTTTGAAAGAACTATCGTCACTTGGATTATCAGCAAGAACTTGTTTATAGACAGCAATAGCCTCATCAGCTTTTGCGACATTTTTTCTATCTGCAGCATACTGTGAGTGTAATGTTCTGGCTAAAAATAGAACAGCAACTTTCTGCGTTGGATCCCAAGTCATTGCTTTTCTAAATAATGACTCGGCTAAATCGTATTTTCTATTTTGATATGCCTTAGCACCATCAACAACATCTTTTCGGGCAATAACGCTGCCAATGCAACCAGTGGTTGCCAATAGGCTAAGTGTTATAAAGGTTAATATCCCAATGCGAGACATCTTCATTGCTTTTACTCCGTTAATATTTATAATTTAAGGAAGAATAAACTAATTATCACTTCCTTAAAGTTTTAACCATTATTCTAGATTATCAACTTGCAAACCTACCGGCTGTGCACCGGCAATTTTGATAGCATCAATCAACTTAACAACTTCACCGTATTTGATTGCTTTTGGACCTTTAACAAAAACCGTTTTCTCTATTTCATTTGTTCCTTCACGATAAACTCCGTTTGATTCTCTGTCTTTGAAAATCTTTGTCAGAGCATTTGTTAAACCTGAAGTGTCTGAAATGTCGCCCATAGCATCCTGATTGAGTTTGATTTTCATATCTGGATTACTAATTGAAACAACTAAAGTTAAAGGATTAGGTTTCGGCGGTGCTTGATTTTTTTCATCTTTTGGCTCAGCCGGAACTTTTGTTTCAAATCTACTTGGTTTTAGAGGTGCGATGATCATAAAAATAATCAACAAAACCAATAAAACATCAATCAAAGGTGTTACGTTAATATTCGGTTGTGCTCCATCCGAATCGCCACCGCCACTTGACATTCCCATAAATACTCCTTAAGTAAGAAAACTTACTTCGCGGCTGCTGGTCCTTTTTTCTTCTCAGCAACCAATCCAATTTTGTCGATATCTTGTTTACGTATTATGTCTATTGTTTCAACAACAGTTCCATAATTCACACCAACACCGCTTTTGATGTAAACAATTTTCTTTTCTGGTAATTTTCCATCCATCAGTTTTTTAATTTTTTCACCTAGCAACTCTCTAGTATAAGCATCTTTGCCAATATATACTTCGTTGTCGTTAGGAATAGAAATTACTACTGATGTTTCTTTTGTGATTTCGGGGTCAATTTCCGAGCTATTCATTTCGCTTGGAAGTTTGACAGTTACGCCTTGTTGAAGCAAAGGCGTAACAACCATAAAGATAATCAAAAGCACCAACATGATATCAACCATCGGAGTTACATTGATTTCGGAGTTATATTCTCCGCCACCAGATGACGACATACTCATAATTTGTATCTCCTTAACTCAAACTAAATTTAGTTGAGTTGTTTGGTTTTTTGTTTGATGAAATAATCGACCAACTCAGAAGCCGAGTTTTCCATTTCAATTCCGAAGCTCGATACTTTATTCGAGAAGTAGTTAAAGAGCCATACAGCAGGAACCGCAACAGCAATTCCGAAAGCTGTAGCAATGAGAGCTTCTGAAATAGAACCACCCACAGCACCGATTCCGGTTTGTCCTTCGCTAGATTTCAAAGCTTGGAAAGCTCCGATAATACCAACTACAGTTCCAAACAATCCTACGAAAGGAGCGGTTGAACCAACAGTTGCAAGACCAGCTAAGCCTTTTTTCAATTCGGCTGATTTAACAGCAATAGCTCTTTGCAAAGCTCGTTTTGAAGCTTCCATCTCGTCAGTTGAAATGTTCCCATTTCCTGAATTAGCTTGAAACTCTTTTAAACCAGACGATACAACCATAGCTAAATGCGAATTTTTGTGTTTGTCGCTGATGTTGATAGCTTCGTCAATGTTGCCAACTTTTAAGGCTTGTGCAACTTTAGGTGCATATTGACGCGATTCTTGTTTGGCTTTGTTGTAAGTGATCCATCTTTCGATGCCAATTGCGATAAGAAATACCGATTGAATCAAAAGAATGATGATAACTGCCCAACCTGGGTAAGTTAAACTGTTTATTACTTCATAGAAGTCTAAACCGCCGCTTGATAACATTAAATGTGTCATTGTTTTCCTCCAAAGAAATTCAAAATTGTATTATTGCGTTTAAAACAGAGGCATAATTAATTGCCTCTGAATAGTTTTTACTGGGCTACAAAATTATATGTAATTACACCAGTTACTTTAACTCTTTGTCCCGACAAAGTTGTCGGACTAAATCTTGCTCCACGAGCGGCTGATTCAGCTGCTTGACGAAGTAGCGGATGACCACTTGTCGCACTAGCAGAAATTACGCTTCCGTTTTCGTCGATTGTTACCTGAACACTTACTGGTCCACCTGCACGGACAGCTTTAGCAGCAGCCGGATATGGTGGTTTTGGTAAACTTGTCGCCTTACCATTTAACACCCCGCCTGAGATAGGCTTTGATGGTGGTGGTGGCGTTGGCTTTGGTGTTGCCGGTTTCGGTGTTGGTGTTGCTGGCGGATCTCCTTCGTCGTCAGGAGTTGTAGGTTTGGGTGTTGTAATTACGCCGCTTCCGCCTGTATTTCCAGTTACTCTTCCAGGACCACTACTAGCCGAACTAGACTCTCTTTCTCCAGCGTTAGGGTCGATTTTAAAATCACCTTTTGGTCGTGCTTTTGAAGTAGCTGCAACGGTTGAAACTGGTGGCGGCTCTTTAGGTGGCGATTCATCCAAAGCAAGAATATTTTCTTTTCTAGTAGCGACGTTATCTTCTTGTTTTGCTTGTTGTTTTTCTTCCGGTTTTTCAGGTTCTGGCTTTGGTGGCTCGTTTTCCGGAACCGGAACGGGAGTTACTAAACTTGAAAGCTCAAGGTCTTCGCCTCCAATACCTAAATCTCTGGCAAACAAACTCCATAAAACTCCGCCGACAAAAAAACTCAACATTAAAATACATAATGTTAAGAGCAGTCCGTTACGGAAACCATTTTGTCCTGATGTATTTTTTGATTCAACTAATTGATCTAACATACTGTTCTTACCTCTTTATTTTTCGGTGCCTATCGGGTTAAGAAATTACGAACTAAAATTATTGCAAAAATATAATCTACGAAAACTAAATGAAACAAAAATCGAAACACATTTGCTAACAGAGTCTTTGCATACTTAGATAAACACAAAAAGCTCAATTTGAAGAAAGCTAATTCTACAAACATAACCTCAATTTTGTAACTTTACAAAATTTGGGGATTTAAGATATTAAATTGACCAGCGAACTATCGAATAGTAAGACTTTCCACATTCATTGTCAAGAGAAAGTTGTTATAAATCTATGATTTTTAAAAGAAATATTTTGATTAAACTGTTCTTCTTTTAATCGATTTTCTCGAGGCAGAAGCGAGCCTATCTTCTTTCTTTATTTGGACTTGAACATCTTTAATTTTCACAGCACCAATCTTACTCTGCCACCAAATAGCAATTGGACTGGCGATCGCAACAGTCGAGTAAGTTCCGGTTATAACACCTACAAATAGTGCCAAAGATGATGCACGTAAGACTTCACCGCCAAACAACACTAGAGCTAGAACAGACAAGAAAACTAAGCCGCCTGTGATGACAGTTCGCGACATAGTTTGGTTGATAGCGTCATTTGTAAGTTGATAAATTGAAGAAGTTCGATTGAAACCCAAGTTTTCACGAATACGGTCAAAAATAACGATTGAGTCATTTACTGAAAATCCAACAAGCGTAAGCAAAGAAGCAATTACTGTTAAGTTGATTTCCCATTGGAAAATCGAGAAAAAAGCTAAGGTTACCAAAACGTCATGAAGAACAGCGATAACAGCACCAGCTGCGTATGTCCAATCGTAACGAAATGCGATAAATAACAAAATTCCAATTAAGCCAAGAAGCGTTGCGGCAACGGCTTGATTCCGCAATTGTGCACCGGCAACCGGACCAACCGAATCAGTTCCGACAATTTTATATGCCGTTGATTCGTCATCGTTTAAAGTAGTTGCAGCTTCGGCTTCTTTTCCAAAAGTATCGAGAGCTTCTTTTACTTTCGTTCTTCCTGCTTCAACTTGCGACTGCTGAGCTTCACCATCGGCTGAGGTTAAGATTGGAATTTTAATTAAAACTTCATCTTTTTTATCAGTCGAATTTTGAATAACTGTGTCAGCTAAACCTTTTGATTGAAGAGCGGCTCGCAATTCTGCATCTCCGGGAATTTGACGAAATTTCGCTGTCACGACAGTTCCGCCTTTAAAATCAACTCCAAGATTGAAAGCATCAGTTCCTTCAGGCGTAAATTGTCTGCCAATCGCAGAAAACAAACCTGCAAGTAGAATTGCAATAGAAACTAGAACAAGAATCTTACGCTTGCCCATCCAATCGACGTTTATATTAGTGAAAATCTCAGTCATTTTTTTGAAAGTAAAAGATGAATTTAGTTCGAAAAAATATCGAAATAATCATCAAACAGCAACTTGCTGATAAAATTTAGAAAACTAGATGCTTAATTTTTCGACGTTTGTCTTACGATTTGAAAGCAACATAAAAATTGTTCGTGAAACAAACACAGCCGAAAATAAATTAATTATAAGTCCAAGAATAAGCGTTACCGCAAAACCACGAATCGGTCCCGAACCATACATATAAAGAATGATAGACGAGATAATTGTAGTTATGTGTGTATCAACAATTGTGATAAACGCTCGGTCAAAACCTAAAGCAATTGCTTGTGTAACTGTTTTTCCGGCACGCAACTCTTCGCGAATTCTTTCGAAAATCAATACGTTTGAGTCAACAGCCATTCCGATTCCGAGAATTAATCCGGCAATTCCCGGCAAAGTTAAAGTTGAATCAAAAACTACAAGTGCAGCAAGCGTCAGAAGCATATTCAAAAGCAATGCAATAACAGCATTTACTCCTGAGCCACGATAATAAATCAACATAAAGATGATAACGAAAACTAATCCGCCTAAAGATGCTTGAACGCCGGCTTTAATTGAATCTGCACCAAGACTTGGTCCGACGGTTCTTTCTTCGAGATATTCAATTTTTGCAGGTAATGCACCTGATTTTAGTGTTAAAACTAAATCTTCGGCTGAGGCTTTCGTAAATCTTCCGTCAATTTGACCTTGATCATCAATTCTTGACTTGATAAAAGGAGCAGATTTTACTTCATCATTTAAAACGACAGCCATGTAAGCACCGATGTTTTTTCCTGTCCAATCTCCAAATTTTACAGCTCCGGCAGGTTTTAATGAAAATGAAATCTGATAATCACTTTCGTTTCCTGTTCGAGATGTTGGTACAGCATCGCGAAGTTCGTTTCCATCAACAACGGCAGGACTTTCAACCACAACCCAAGCTGTCGGTTTTTTGTCATCTACTGGAGTTGTCGAAACTTCATCGCGTTCCAAGTAAGGCAAGACACGGCGATTTGAAGGAACTTTTCCGCCGAGCGATTGTTCCGCAGCTTCTTTGGTCGGATAAGTTGTCATCGGTGACGAATTTGTCGCCCCAACAACTTTCATTAACTCGAGCTTTGCATCACTTCCGATAAGTTTTTTTACACGTTCCGGGTCATCAACTCCTGGCATTTGCAATAAAATTTGACCGGATTCTTTCGAACCTGAGCGTTGCAATGTCGGCTCTTTAACTCCAAACGAGTTAATTCTGCCTTCAATGATTTTTAATGCTTGCTCAACAGCTTGCTCGCCCATAACACGTTGTGCTTGTAAAGGAAGTGTCCAAGTTACTGAATCAGCACCTTTCGATTCTGTCCAAACTGCAAAGTCAACTTTCTTTTTAACTCCGTCGATCACTTCTTGAATCTTCGAAGCATCACTCACTTTTAATGTTACGGAATAATTATTTTTTTCAGTCACTGAAGACGATTCAGTTACTGGAAGTTGCGATTCTTTGGCAAAATTAAAAGCCGCATCTTTATCGTTATTTGTTAAGGTTTTTAGATAATCATCAACTTTTACACGCATCATCAAATGCGAGCCACCTTTCAAATCAAGTCCAAGACTGATGTTTTTTGAAAGATTGCTTTTGATGCCTTCGTAAGTAAAATCTTCTGAAGATAAAGCCTTCCGAGGACCAAATACCAAATAAACGGCAAGTAGAGTTACCGCCAAAATAATTACTGTTCTAATCCACAAACTTGTGTTTTTCATACAAAACTATACTTCCGATTTTTTGCCAATTACAGCTGTTTTAGCTATTTCAAGCATTGATTTTTCCGCACTCATTATAATGAAACTTGTTTCTCTCGTTTCTTTAATTTTTCCGATAATTCCGCCGTTTGTAACAACTTCATCACCTGCTTTGAGTTCAGATTGTAAGTCTTTTGTCTTTTTTTGTTGTTGCTGTTGCGGACGAATCAACAAAAAATAAAATATTACGGGAATTACGAGAAGCGGCAACAGACTTAAGAGTCCGCCACCACTACTTTCTTGAAAGAGTAAAAAAAAGCTGTTCATTGTTTTTTGATGCAGAATAAGAAAAACTAGATAATATACATTTCCCACAAAAAGGGCAAAAGGCAAAACTGCCAATTTACCTATTCGCCATCAATGTTTTTCTCGTTTTCCTTTAAATTACTTCTAAAATTGTTTCTAAATTTGGCAAATTCGCCGAATTTGATAGATTGCCTAACCTTTCGCATTGTGTCAAGGAAGAAGGCGAGATTGTGGTGCGAAATCAGCATTGCTGCCAACATTTCGTTTGCTTGATAAAGATGCCGAAGATAAGCCCGCGAATATCTTTTGCAGACCGAACAAGGACATTCGCTATCTAAAGGTTCGCTTTGTTTCGCAAATTTTGCATTTCGAATATTCACTCTTCCTGTTGAAACAAAAGCACTTCCGGTTCGTCCATTGCGAGTTGGCATCACACAATCAAACATATCAACGCCATGAAAAACTGCCTCAACGAGATCTTCAGGAGTTCCAACGCCCATCAAATATCTAGGAGCATTTTCCGGCATTTGGTGTGCAATAAAATCTAAAACTTCATACATCACACTTTTTTCTTCGCCAACGCTCAAACCGCCAATCGCGTAACCATCAAATCCAATTTCGACAGTTTTTTCTAAACTTTCACGTCGCAAATTCAAATGTCCCGCACCTTGAATTATTCCAAACAAAGATTGCTTTCCACTGAGCGATTCATTTTGAAATAAATCAATTAAACCTGTATCCATTCCACTTTCTTGCAGTTCATTAAATTTATTTTTCGAACGCTGTGCCCAACGAACTGTCATATCTAAACTCTTTTTCGTTTCTTCGAAAGTCGCGTCGCCTTTCGGGCATTCGTCAAAAACCATAACGATTTCAGCTCCGAGAGCAGCTTGAATTTCCATCGAAATCTCCGGTGAAAGAAACATTTTTGTTCCGTCAAGATGCGATTTAAACTCAACGCCTTCTTCACTCAACTTTCTCAAATCAGATAAAGAAAAAACTTGAAAGCCGCCGGAATCAGTTAATAAAGAACGATTCCAAGTCGAAAATTTGTGTAAACCGCCAAGTGAACGAATTACTTCAACGCCCGGACGCAACCACAAATGATAAGTGTTTCCGAGAATAATTCTCGCGTCCATTTCATCTTCGAGAAATTCATATCGAACGCCTTTGACAGTTCCTTGCGTTCCGACAGGCATAAAAACAGGCGTTTCAATCGTCGAACGTCTTGTATGCAAAATACCTGTTCGGGCTTTCCCTTCTTGAGCTGTAACTTTCCAATCAATTGGATTCATAACTTAAATTTAATAAGTAATTATTTGTAAGAAAAAACACTTTTATTTGCTTAATTTCACTTTTCACTTTCCCAATAAAGCCAAAATATTCTTTGCACCAACCGCAGTTTCTGATGCAAATTGTCCGTCTTCATTGATTAAAATAGCAGAAGGCGTTCCTTCCATTCCGATCAAGTTTGAGACTTCCCATTCAGAATCAGTTACAGATGTTGAACGAAATCCGAGTTCTTTCATATTTTCTGCACTTCCTGTCGAAAATATTACTAAATTTGGTTCGTCCGTAGTTTTATTAACATCCCAATTACGAAATTCTTCTAAAAATGCGACGCAATGCGGACACGTTATTGACCAAAATACGGCGATTGATTTTTTACCGATGAAATTTGTGTTTTTTGTCGATTTTGCGAGTGAATTTGGGAGTTCAAATTCGGGTAGTTTATCACCAATTTTACTATCATCAATTGGTTTAACTAAAATTATTTTATTGTCAAAATCTAGTTTTCTTATCTTCGCAAATAATTCGCGAATTGCAATGTCGCCAACTGCCGGACGACTCGCGAGAACGCCATCCGCATTGACGAAAACCATTGTCGGTGTCCATTGTGCTTCAAATAATTCTGCAACTTCTCTGTCTTTTTGGAGCAATAAAATTCTCTCTTTTCCAAATTTTGCGATATTCTCTTTTGGCTTTCCACTGCTGATAAAAACAAATTTAACTTTGCTTCCGAGTTCTTCTTGCCAACCATCAATTTCCGGTAAAAGCTGCTGACACGGATTACAATTTGCACCAACAAAAAATAATAAAAGCGGCTTTCGATCAGTTAATAAATCGTTTAATTCAACATTAGTGCCTTTCGAATTCGGCAAAGAAAAAGCAGAAACAACGGAACCGATCGGAAACCCAATATCAGGTTTTTTTGCTTCCTCGCGTTCCACTTCTTTAGATGTGTCTGCCGAAAGAAACTCGAAAACCTCAATTTGATGCGAAACTTCTTTTGCTTGTTTAAGTATTTTTGTTAAATAAGAGACCGCAACTGTCAATAACACAACAATTAACAACCCAAACACGAATTGCATTCTTTCAGCATTTGATAAATTCTCGATCCAAGAAACTGCCGAAACACCTTGAGTTTCCTTTCCACTTATTATCAAAATAAATGCCAAAATTGCGAAAATTGCATTTCTTATTAAAGATTTATAGCCGATTGGTTCTTTGCTTAGTTGCCCAAAACAATGACAATTTGGCGTATTTCCTTGATAAATTTGATAAATCATTCCGCCAATAAAAACTATCATCAGTAATAGCGAAAGAATTGAGGAATACCAAGAATAGCTTTGGAATAAGAATCCAAAAGCAGCGATAAGTTCAACGATAGGCAAAACAATCGAAAAAGTTTTGGAAAGACTTTCAGGAACACCAAAATCTTCCGCAGAACGCTGCGAACCTGTTGTATCTAATAACTTTGCAGTTCCGGCAATTGCGAAAACTACAAACAAAAACAACCTAATAGGTAATAAAATAACTTCCATTGACTTAAACTAATAATTACTTTTCTAACTATTTTTCCCTTGGCTTTTGTGTTTTTCTTTAAGCCTTAATGGTGTGGCAAAAAATTCAAATTCCTCACGCAAACGATTTTCAATGTAGCGTAAATACGAAAAATGAAGTCCTGGTCGTCCGCCTGATGTGAATAAAATAAAGGTTGGCGGACGCAAACCGCCTTGCGTAATGTATTTGACGTGTAAATGAGCTCTTCCACTTTTTCCCGGTGCATTTCCGCTTCCACCTTTTGGCTGCATCACGGTTTGCTCAAAAAATTCGTTAAGTTTCGAAGTTGTGACACGAATATCTCTCGCTGTAAATGCTTTTGCAACAATCGGTAAAATTTTCTGAACTCGCTGTCCGGTTAAAGCTGAAATAGTTATAATCGGTGCCCAATCTAGAAACTTCATTTTGTATCGAAGTTCTTTTTCAAAATCGTTTGCGGTATTTGTAACTTTTTCTTCAATTGCGTCCCATTTATTGACCGCAACAATCAATGAACAGCCAGATTCGAGTGCGTAGCCGGCGATATTTGCGTCCAAATTTGCAAAACCTTCAATCGCATCAATCAATAAAATCGCCACATCTGCACGTTCCAACGCCTTTCGAGCCATAATCACTGAAAGTTTTTCCGCCATTTCAGTCGTTTTGCCTTTCCGACGAATTCCAGCCGTGTCAATTATTAAATATTTTTGTCCATCGACAGTTAATTCAGTATCAATCGCATCGCGAGTTGTTCCGGCAATTGGTGAAACAATAACTCTATCTTCACCGAGTATCTTGTTGAGAAGAGATGATTTACCAACATTCGGACGACCGATAATTGCAAGTCTGATTTCGCGTTGTTCATCTTCAACTTCATCTTCAGGAAACTCTAAAACCTCAAAAACTTGATCGAGCAAATCGCCAATTCCAATACCGTGTTCAGCAGAAATCGGCATAATATCAAAACCAAATTTATAAAATTCGCCGGCTTCTTCTTCAACAACTCGCGTTTCGGCTTTATTTGCCGCGACAAAGATCGGTTTTCCGGTGTTGCGAAGTAAAACTCCGAGTTCTTCATCGAGCGGCGTAATTCCCGCACGTGTGTCAACAACCCAAATAATTGCTTGAGCTGCTTCAATTGCATAACCTGCTTGTTTGAAGATATTTACAGGAATAATTGCTTCATCGTCAGGCACAATTCCGCCAGTGTCAACGAGCGAAAAAGTCTTGGCTTTCCAATCGACATCGCCGTAAATCCGGTCGCGGGTAATTCCCGGTTCATCACCGACGATTGATTTCCGCGAACCTGTTAAACGATTGAAAAGTGTTGACTTGCCGACATTCGGACGACCGACAATTGCGACTAATGGTAAATTCATAAACTAATAATCTAGCATTAAAAGTCTGTGTTTAGCGAATGAGGCGGAAACGGGCTGCCTGCCTGTGAGTTAATTAAGGTGCTTTTACAAATTCATACATAATTGCAACATTGAGTGAATTATTAATAATTTCATGCCGCATTGATTTAGCTTTGAGATTCAAATTTCCCTGTGCAACCGCCACTGGAACTAGAAAATTGAGTTTTTCAGCGTTTAATATTTCAACTGGATTTATTTTTTTATCGATGGAACCTTGCAAAAGTTTGGCGACAACGCTTCCCGCAAAACTCGGCACATTATTTAATTGCACATTTTTAACGTTTGCACGCCCGAAAAGTGTCTGTTTTGCTTGGTCAAACTCAAGTTCGACATTTGCTTCTGCCCAACCTTTAAAGTCTAAACAACCAATTAAAGGAGCTTTGTAACTTCCGGTAAATGCAATCGGTGCAAAGATTTTGCCGTTTTTAAATTTGACTGCAGTTTTTACACCGTTCATTTCCCTTTCGAGTTTAATTTTTTCAACACAATCTTCGTTTTCTGTTTCAGAGAGTTTAAAATCAGGCTGTTTCAAATTTGTAAACATTGCTTCAAGAAACGCATCAAAAAAAGGTTCGTTGAGCGAAATTGTAACTTCTGCAGTTTGTGCTTTGGCGAATGAAACACAAAAAATAATTGCGATTACTAAACTTAAAAATTGTTTTTTCATAATTTTAAAACACGCTAAACCATTTACTCTGAATATTTACAAACCACTTTTAACTATATCGTGCAACCGTAACAAGCCGATAGAATTTTGCTTTTCATCAGTAATTGGTAAAACAGAAATTTGTGATTGGCGATTTTCCATCAACTGCAAAGCCTCAAAAGCTAAACTGTCAGGAGTTGTCGTTATTGGATTTTTAGTCATCATTTGCAAAGCGGTGAGTTTGGTCAAATCTGTATAAGTTTCAATCGCCCGACGCAGATCTCCATCAGTTACAATTCCGATCAATTTTCCGCCCGAATCGACAACATTTACCGCACCAAGTGCATATTTTGAGATAGATTTAACGACATCAAGCCACGTTGAGTCTGCAGAAATATTTGGACTTTCGTGCATTAAATCACTAACTTTTAGAGTCAAACGCTTTCCTAATCTTCCCGCCGGATGATTTGCTGCAAAGTCTTCTTCTGAAATTCCTTTGATTTGCATAAGTGTCATCGCCAGAGCATCGCCAATAGCTAGTGCAACGGTTGTAGATGTTGTCGGTGCAAGGTTTAGCGGACAGGCTTCTTCCGCAACCGAAGCATCAAGAACAACATCTGAGTTTCTTGCGAGTGTCGATTTAACGTTACCAACAATTGAAATAAGAGCAACTTCGCGTTGTTTTAAAGCAGGCAAAAGTGTGATTATTTCATCGGTTTCGCCAGAATTAGAAAGTGCAATAATGACATCGCCTTTGGTGATAATTCCGAGACTTCCATGTAAGGCATCAGTTGGATGCAAAAAAACTGCAACTGTTCCGGTGCTTGTTATAGTATCAGCGATTTTGTTGGCAATAATTCCAGACTTTCCAACGCCAAGTAAAACAATCTTAGTATGACAATTATTGAGCAACTCGATAGCTTTTTCAGCAGTTTCAGACTCAAGACGGTTTGCGGCATCACGAATCGCGTTTGCCTCAAGGTTTAATAATTCAACAACTTTTTTGTAATTTTCACTCACGAAGATAATTTAATTGAAAACAATAAATAAAGCGAATGTTTTAAGATTTTATCGGAGACACTATACTTAGCACAATTTGCCACTTTCCTTTGCGAAACTTCCAGATCTCAACAAAATTTCCTTTATCATTTGGACTGTCATAAGTTCCAAAAGTGTATGCCAAATCTTGGATGCCAAAACCAAGTTTAAGTTTCGGAAAATGTTTTAAAGAAACTTCTTTTTTTAGAACTGAAAGTGCATTTTTTTTACCGATAATCGGCAATTTTCCTTCTCGCAAAACGCGAACATCATCGGCAAAATGCTTTTTATAGATATTTTCAAACATACTGACAAATTGCGATCTGTCATAGACGCTTTCGGCTGTCAAAAATGCTGAAAACTTCGTTGGACTTTCGTTGCTTGATGCTGGAAAAGTCCATTTTGCTTCAACAGATTTGGGTTTTTCATGCGAGATTCCAATATCTAAAACAACTTTAAATTCGCCATTTTGTTGTTTTTGCCAAATTGAGACGAATTGTCCAAAAGCACTCGGATTCTCGCCTTTTTTTGTAGAAAACTGCCAATCTCCGGTCGTGTATCCAATCGCGTTATTAGCTGAAATATCAGCAAATACAGTTTGCCAACTCAAAAAATCACTAATCTCAGGTGAATTGCGGAAAAATTCTTTGCCGTTTTTTGCATCTGGACGGAAAATAATTCCGTCATTTGCCAGAAACTCAAGAAATGCTGCATTTTGACCATTAAGACCTGCAGTTTTGGCAAATAAATTTTCTGTTTCGACTAGTTTTTCCAAACCTTTATTTTGCGAAAAGACATGAACAAATAAAATCAGAAATAAAGCAGGCAAAAGTAAAAATTTCATAATTAAATATTGTTTTTTGAAAACATTTGTGGCAATCTCACGTAAACAAATTTCGGAGAACATTATGACACAAAACATTGAGTTTTTACGCGGAAGCATCAATCCAGGCGATTGCATTAGTGGCGGCTGGAACTTAATTAAAGACAATTATTGGTTATTTTTTGGGATTGCAATGGTTGCTATTATTTTGACTGCTTGCATTCCTTGCGTAAATATTTTCATCAGCGGACCTATAACCGCGGGCGTTTATTATTGTATGTTCACTCAAATAAGACAGCAACAACCTGTCGAATTTGGAATGATGTTTAAAGGATTTGAGAATATTGTCCCAACAATGGTTGTTGGAATTCTCGCTATTTTACCTGAGATTCTTGGACAAGTTATTCGCTTGGTCGCAAATTTTGCACAAATTGGTTTAGATATGAATCGTGGCGGAAGCGGTGGCGGTCGTAATTTTTACGCTACCCAAGACACAATTTTTTCAACCGGTTTGGGAATTGCATTAATTATTTTTGGAATTGTGTTTTTCTTTGTAGCAATTGCTTGGAGAATTACTTTTTATTTTGCAATTCCTTTGCTTGCCGATCATCCAGAACTCGAAATAATGGAGACGATTAAGTTAAGTGCGAGAGCTGGTTGGTCAAATTGGGGAATGATTATTGTCCTTTCAATTTTACAAGGACTTGTTGCGATTGTCGGTGTTTTTGCTCTTTGTGTTGGGTTACTTTTTGTAATACCGATTCTTCAAGCGTCAAATGCAATCGCCTATCGCCAAGTTTTTCCGGAAACAACAAATAACAATGGAATGTTTAATGTTCCTCCGCCGCCAATGGCTTACGAAAATCAATTTCGCGGATAATTTTTAAAATGGAAGCCTCGAAGTCTATAAACATTTCAGTTTTGCCTGAGCAACAACAAATTGCCTTGCAAATTCAAGCTGATGTTGAGCGTGGTTTGGGTTATTTGAAAAATAACTTTCCCGAACGTGCAGTTTTAGCATTTAAACTTGCACGCGAAAAAACACAGCTAGGAACGCAAGTTTTTGATGTAATTACACATAATTTATTAACCGCTTATCGGGCGACAATTGAGCAACTTATTAAAAAAAATGATGTTGCACAAGTAAATGCTTACATCGCCGAAGTTCAAAATTTAGCTTTGACAAGTGAAATGGCTAAAGACGATGAATTTTGCGGAAAGTTTGCCGATACGTTTAAAAATCTTGGAATGGAACTTTACTTCGGGAGACATTATGAAGCATCGCTCTATTTTTTTCGCAAAGCAATCTCAATAAAACCGTGTCCATCGTATTATGTTGATTTAACTAATGCTTTGGCTTTTGTAAAATCTCCGGCAAGATTGGTCGATTACACAACCGATTATAACCCGCAAGACCTCGGAAGACATATTTTTATTGCTTGTTCGCCTAAAAGTGGATCGACATTTCTCAAAAATGTCTTGGTCAGTTTAACAGGATTTAAAGATTTGTTTTCAGTTTACGCAGGTTTGCAAAACGAACACGACCTTGATTTACCGCAAATTGCCAAATTTGGTAAAGCAAACACGGTGACGCAACAACATTCCAGAGCTTCTGAAGCAAATATTCAAATGATGCAAGCATTCGGAATTCGTCCGATTATTTTGGTGAGAAATATTTTCGATTCTGCGATAAGTTTGTTAGATTTTTATACCAAAGGTTTTACATTCAGCACATTTTTTACCAAAGAAGAGTTTTTAGATTTTAGCGAAGAACAAAAAATAGATTTAATTATTGATTACGCACTTCCTTGGTATTTTCAATTTGTTGCTTCTTGGCAAAAAGTGGAAAAAGAAAAACGTCTCCAAATTCAATGGCTTACTTATGAAGAATTGATTGCCGATAAACCTTCAACAATTGAAAAAATTCTGAGTTTTTATGGAATGGAAACTGATAAAAATTCGATTATCAAAAAAATAAACGAAATTGAGTCAGACAGCGAAAAAAATCGTTTCAACAAAGGCGTTTCCGGACGTGGAAAGTTAGTTTTATCTGAAGACCAGAAATTACGAATCAAAAATCTTGCAAAACATTTCCCTTCTGCTGATTTTAGTATTTTAGGTCTTTAAAGTTGACTCGTAAACCATTGCATTTAACCACTTTTTAAATTATAATTCCAAACTACTTACAACTTGGTTTTTATTTATCCAATCTTTTGCGATTTAGATCATCAAATCGTCATTACCCAAATTGTCAGACTACTCAATCTACTTGAGTAAACTACTTATCTTAACATTCGAGGAGAAACTTAATGAAAGAAATTCAACGGTCAAGTCAAAGTCTTTTTTTAAACTTAAAAAGACACACACTTGTTTTTGCCTGCGTTTTAGTTGTTCTATGCTTTTTGCTTGGAAACGATTATTACAATGCCAAAGCATTCAACAAAGATGTCAAAAAAACTTTTCCAAAACAAACACGAAAAATTAATTACAACGATGCATTAATTGCAAGTTCATTAAAAAAACGTGGAATACTTGGAACAATTTTGAAAACTACATCTGAAGAATATATTGTTTCAAACAATGTCTTGGCAGGTGCCGATACATGTCCTGGAACAGTTATTTCGGCACTTCCATACAATGACCCAGCCGGCTCAACTGTCGGGCTTGTTGACAATTATAACTTACCGGCTGACACAGCGACACCAACAGTTACGGGTTGTCCAACTTGTACTGCAACTGGAACAGGTAACGCTGGATCATTGCCACGTGGTGCGGTTTATACAGGAACCGGAACCGGACCAGACTCAGCTTATACAGTTACATTTTCATCAGCTGGTAATTCATTAAATGTCACAATGGATCCAACCGCGGCTGATATGGCAGTTATGGTTTATACCGCAACTTGTAGCAGTTTGCTAACAGATGCAATTGTTGTATCTGACGCAGGTGTTGCTGGTGCTGCTGAAACTGTAACCATATCTGCAATGCCTGCCGGAAGTTACAATATCGTTGTTGATGCTTATTCAACTTCACTTCCAGGTCCAACCGATACATACACTTTAGCTGTTACAGGTTCGGGAACAATTGGAGCACCAGTTGCACCGACAATCCCGCGAGCAGATTTCGATGGTGATGGAAGAACGGATTTGTCAGTATTTCAGCCTAGTTCGGGTGTTTGGTATTTGAATCGTTCGACAGCTGGACAATCAGGAGTTACTTGGGGAATAAGTTCGGACGTGATTACGCCGGGCGATTTCGATGGTGATAACAAAGCTGATGAAGCGGTTTTCCGTGCGAGTGCAACTGCCGGAATGACAGATTTTTATATCTTGAGAAGTTTAACCAGCACTTTCCAAGGTGCAGAATGGGGAACAACTGGCGATTTACCGGTTGTTGCTGATTATGATGGCGATAATAAA
>JANORS010000002.1:0-369416 GCA_031415455.1 Acidobacteriota bacterium
TCGTACCCGAACTCCCGAAATCCCAGATTCTGTCCCAGCCTGAATCCCATTATTGTTCCCACCGCCGCCTGCTCCCGTGTCCAGCCATACCGTCCCACACAAACACAGCTCGTAAAACCCAAAATCTACCGTCATATCGGCACGTGTGTCAGCAGAACCTTGACCAGAAAACAAACCAGAAACAGCGACATCAGTTTCAGAGGCAGGTTCAGTAGAAGCAGGTCCTAATGTAACAACATTAGACGAAACTCCAGCAGTTCTTGGAGCAGCAGGATTACTGCCGTCATAAGAAACTGGATCAATACCATTTTCGCCCGATAAAGAAGCGGTTGAATCTGTGTCAGTTGAGACATTTCCGGTAGTACTGACATAAGCTGAAAGCAATCCGGCATTAGCAAAATTTGAAGAATTTACGCGAACCTTGTAGTCGCCGGCAAATAAACCATCGAAACGATAGTAACCATCTGTATCAGATGTTAGCGTGTAAGGTTGAATCCCATTTCCACTATTATCGTCAATGTCAAAAATTGAATTGTCACTGTTTAATAGTGTTAATGAAACGCCTGAAATACCTACTTCAGGTGCATCAATCTGTCCATTAGAATTTGTGTCATACCAGACTCTATTACCAAGTGAATATGTTGCGGTTGGAACTGGGTTTGAAGCAAATGTCCCAGAACCGGCTGCGGTGAAACTATCTAGGAAACTGCCCGCACCTTGAGCAAAATTAGGTAAAACAGATGAGAAGCTGAGGGCAGCATTTCTTGCAGTTGTTGTGCGGAAATTTAAAAAATCTGAAGTGAAAACAACATTATGGTCAGGGGTTGTTGCTGAAAATGAAGCAGAGTTTCCGTTATTAGTTCCGGTTAGGGATGGTGTGTTTAAGGACGATGAAATTGTAACAGTCAACAAATTAGTTCGGGTATTTGTTCCAACCGGAGCAGCTACATCTCGAATAATTGATATTACTGTGACTTGGTTTAGAGGCTGAGTTAGTGTGCTGCCATTTACGCTGCTTATCTGACTTGTAGTCGTTGAAGCGAACAAATGTGCGTCCTGAAAACCTTGTAATGATGAATCTAGACCACTAATATTTTGATATCTAAATGATACTGCTGAACCACCACCAATCGCACTCAAGGTTGCATCGTTACCAGTATTATTAGTAAAAACGAAGTCTTGACCACCGTTAGTTTCGATGAATTGGGCGAATGTTGTAGTCTGTCCGAGAGCAGTTTGGACTAAAAACATCATTAGGCAAAAAGTCAGAATGACCATCGACAAGGTTAGTTTTGGGGATTGTAATTTGTTCATTATTTTTTCCTTTAATTTGGTTCTAAAAATACAATCACACTTTGAAACATCTTTTTTAAATTAACTTAAAGCCGAAACTGTAAGGACATTTGCCTTTAAATTGGAACTTGTTAGACAGATATTTGTATTTAATGCAATTGAGTTAGAAAATTTACTGTGTTGGGAGTTGTTTTTAAATTGATTCTAAATATTAGAAACAATAAACTGATAGCCTTTTGAGACTTCTAAAGCGAAATCAGGGGGTAATTTGAAACCACGCCACACTACAAGCGTTGTTTAATAATATAAAACAATGTTAAGCAATGTCAATAAGTATTTTTATAGGTAAAGAATTTAATTTGGCAAAAAACTGAAAGTGTCCTGCGTGAGATTGTAGCGAAAACTATAGATTGTTTCTTGTTTTTCAGTCGGAGCAATGAGATTAAAGTTGAATTCGATTCCGGTAACAGTCATTTCATTTTGAGAAGTGAAGCGAATTTTACGGGCTTTATCATCGCCGCGTTGCCCAAAACCCTCGAGTGAAACTTCGCGTTTTGTGTCTGATAAAAAACCTCCGTTATCATCTAAACCGATTGACCAAACTTCTGGGTTTCGTGCTAATCCGTAATATAAACGTTTGCCTTTAGCCGAATTAAAAACACCGATTCCGAAAGCGTCAATATTTTCTAAGGTTGCTTTCACATTGCCGTTTGTTGAGTCGATTTGATAAATTTTTCCAACCTCAGAAGTTCGCGTTGAACCAGCTACTGACGATGCATACAAACTAGAAGTTTCACAATCGTAACCGAGACCTAAAATTCCGTAAGGATTTTGTTCAGTTGCGTTTGCAGTCGTCGGAAGTTTCGCGAATGGCTTCATTTCCTGTGAAATTGAATCAATTTTGTGAATCGTATTTTGTTCAGCAAAAGGGTTTTCGAGAACGTTTATCATCGGTGCTGGTGAAACGAAAATGTCGCCGTCTTTGTCCAACTGAATCGGAGCAAGATTGCCGGCAATTTTCCAGCTTTCGTGTTGATACGATTGTTTGCCTTGCTCAATTATCACCAAACCTTTTATACGATTTGCAGACGTTGAAAGTGCTGCTTGATTTGTAAACCCGAGTTTTGAAACGAACGAAGGCGATTTTGTGCAACCTGTAACAATCCCAACCGGGCGAGATTTCGTTTTATTGTTCAAAACACCGCGAAAAAACAAATAACCAAATGCCAAAAAAATCGCAATTCCAATCAATGCCAAGACAAAATTTCGTTTGGATTTTCCATCATAGGGTTGAATCGATGGTTCAGTTTTTATTGATTTTACTTGTGTCTTTTTTTTAGCCATTTTATTTTATTGGTCTAAACATCGCTCCTGAATTACACGGCGAAACTTTAACTTTATAAACGCCATTTTCAACGTAAGTTTCCGCCCAACAATACTCTTTGCCTTTCGTATCATCGTTTTTCATTTGCGAAACATACCACAAAACCAGCGGCGAATTTTCGATATTTTCGGGCGATGGTTCGATAAATTTTTCGGGACCTTGTTTGTAATCTGTGTTACAGCAAGGTCCAATTGTTACTAAATCAGATTCGCCTTCGTCGCGGTCAAGTGAGTTTTTGGTCGTATACAAATACGCGAAATCGCCGCGTGAATTATCGCCAAATTGTCCGCGATTCGGTTCAACGTAAAAACCTTGTCCAACGGCATCGAATAATTTGAATTGAAAACCTTCTTTCGTATAAATTGTGTCAGCCTTTTGCATCGCCCACGCTTCTGAAGTCCAATTTTTCCAACCGTTTCCGTTCCATTCGGCGAGCGTGTTTTGTTCGCCGGCAAAAGAAATTCGTGTAACAGGACGATATGTGCCATCGTTTCCGCAACCACGTCCTAAACTTGCGACTGTTGGACGAAAACTTCCATCATTATAAAACTCGTAAGTTTGTTTATATGAGTAGTTACAAGGACTTGGATAACCTTCGCTAGTATAATTTTGTTCGACTGCAAAGCCGACTGATTGTCCGTTTTTGACCAAATCTGCAACCTTCGGAGCTTCGGACGCAATCACAGCCGCGTGGCTAAAATAAGGACAACCGACCGCATCGCTATAACCAAAACCTTCATTTTTGGAATAACTTACGTGCCAATCAACCAACTTCGCAGAGTTCAAGATCGGCTTGCCGTTGAACGAAACCGTTTCAACTTTCAAACCATCGGAATTGGTCAGCATATAATCGAGTTTCCAACCGTTTTTCTCAACTGAAGTCTTTGTTTCACAATACTTTGCCGTCAAATATTCATCTTGAATTCGGCGTTCGGTAACAGTTCTTTCAATCTTTCCAACTTGAGTCCAACGCACGCCGACAACCGCCAGATCTGTTAAATCAACAATCGTCCAAAGTGCTTTTTCGCCTTTCACCAAAGTTGGAGCAACGCATAAATGCAACGATCTTTCGCAACGGGTTTTGTTCAAAGCCGTTTTCGTTCCCGACATCAGCAAATCTTTCTGTTCGGGTTTATAACCGAGAGTTTGTAGAACTTCTGGTGAATTTACGGCAATGTCTAAAGCTAAATCTTGCAATGATTTAGGAATATCGGGTTGCGTGTTCGGAATTTTATTGACCGCTAAAACTTGGCTCGAATTCGCATCAACGAAAGCATTAGTCGTCAAATTTTTGGCGAAATTATACATCTCAACGCGGTAACATTTTGATTGTTTACAACTTGCGGTTGCTTGCGTAAAATCGCCATCGCGTAAAGCACTGACGGCGAAAATTTCGTTGAATAATGATTCTTTTGAAGTTTCATCGCGGATATGTTCAAGGAATCGAATGTCTTTGATAGCTGACAATTGAACTTTTGTTTGAAATTCATCCAAATTTTCGGCAAGTAAAATCGGCGGATCGAGTATCAAAGTTGCTTTAATCTTTTCGGTGCGTTGTTTGACGAGTTCAGTTTGCGAACTTTCACGCGGAAAAAGGATTCCGGTTTCGCCATCGCTTTTAGTTGATAAATTTAAAGTTGCAGAACTTTGATTTCGGCAAGAGAAAAGTAGAAATAGAGCAATGAAAACGATAAAGACTTTGCTTAGCATAATTTTGATAAATATACATTTTCAAAGAACGAACTACAAACACATAAAAGAGACTATCCATATTTTTACGTTTTATGAATAGTCTCTTTAATTAGTTAAATTTAATAAAAATTTTACTTTTTAGGATTCGAATAAAACGGTCGGTGCTGAACAATAAATTCTTTTTCGTCTGTTTTTCCATCTCCATTAACATCTACTTTTACTTCTAATTTATTTTTCTTTCCGTCTTTGGGCTTTTCAGTTGCGTCAAAAGCAAGGCTGTATTGATTTCTAAGCAGAGCGTTTATTGAGCCTAAAGCACTTGGAATTTCGCTTTCAAAAGTAATAGGAAAGTGCATTCCGCCAGATTCTTTGGCAAAAGTGTTCATCGTGTTTTGTGCTTGCTGAAAGGTTAGTCTGCCTGGAAAGCCCGAAATGTCATCAAGTGCCGGCAAGCGATCTTCGTATCGTTTGAAAAATATATTTCCCGTGCTGATTAAATAAATTGGAATTCCTGCTTCTTGGACAATTCGTCTGGCTTCGTCATATCGAGTTCGGCTAAATGTATCAATGCCCGAAGCGACAACGATTAACGCTCGTCGTTTTGCTTTTACCGCTACCATTCCGCCATAAATTGCAGATTTTTCTTTTGAGTTTTCTAAAACAACTGTGTCGCCTTTGCCTCCAATGAGTGCAAATTTTATTGCGTCAAACAAATTATTTTCACGAAAAGCCGGACTATTTCTTAATAGCAAATTAATTGTTTCTTGAATCCGACGCGGATCGTTGGTGAAATCAGTTAAAGGAGTTGGACGTAAATCGAAAGCTATAACTGAAGCATAATCGTTTGGTGGTTTAATAAAGTTAGTTAAAAAATAAGCAACCGGACGAATAACTTCAAGTTTTCCGGCTTCAAATCCGCCGTTTCCGAAAGAACCAAAAATCTCAGACCATTTGCTGTATTCCATTACTAAGCTGACAGTTATCGGTGCTTCAGGAGTCGCAAAATTGCTTATTTCTTGTTTAATTCCGTTTTCATAAACCGTAAAATTTTCTTTTTTTAGCCCAGTTATTATTTGCCCTGACTTTTTGTTGAATACAACCGCATCAACATTTACGATATTTGTCGCAATTGTTAAAACTTCGGTGTCTTGAATAGCGTTTTTTGTTTCTTCGTCCTGACGTTTTTTTTCTTCATCAGCTTTTCGCTCGGCATCAGTTTTATTAAGATCAGGACGCTCATTTTTTTTGTCGCTGCCTTTTGGAGTTTCAGTCGGCTTTTGCGGACGCGATTGGGCAAGTGAAACAAGATTTAAACTTGAAATAATTAAAAATGAGACAAAAAATCTGAAAAAACTTCTTTTTAGCATATTAAACACATCCTAAATACAATCTGCAATAATCTTTAGATTCTGATTTTGTTCATTTAGTTGGAATAAAGCAAGGAAAAACTATATATTTGCAAAAGAAAAGTCTCAACAAATTCAAAAATCCAAACTTTAGATGACAAATTGGCGTTTAGCAATTTGAAATCTTAAATTTGGATTACGAAACCCGAAAGTTGGAATATGAAATTTATTTGTAAATCGTTGGATCTATCTCTATATTTACATCAAATGCACCGGAATTATCATTAAGATTTCCTTCGTTTATTCCTAGAAACAAAACACCGTCTCGTTGTGCAACAAACTCACGCGATGACCCAACAAAAATAAAATCATTATTGTCATCGCCGACAACCACAATCAATCCGCCTGTTGCTTCATCTTTTTTCAATTTGCTTGCATCAGTTATAGAAGCAACGCCTTCAGGAGTGGCAAATCTTCCGCCACCTAGCGAGATTCGCCCAGAACCTGTGATGCGAATTCGTTGTCCTTTTTTTACAACCCAACCGGAATTTGTCCAGCCATTTGCGGTGTTATCGGCTAAAACTTTAACATTCACCGTTATTGGTTTTGTGCGTGAAGTTGAACCGCCAAGAGTGTCGCCACCCGAAGAAACATTTGAATTTGCAGGCTTTGCCGGAACAGATTTATTGCTGTTCATTGATGTGTTGGCATTTGTATTGTCAGTCGGTGTGTTTCGATTTCTGCCAACAACAATCACATTTGGATTGTTAGCAAGATTTCCGTTTGAATTACCGGTAGAATTTGCCGATGTGTTGGAGTTTGAAGTAACCGGCGTGTTTGTAACAGTTACACGCGGATTAGAAGTAGAAGTGTTTGAAGCCGGAATAGAAACAACCGGTGCTTCAAATTCTATTTTTTCAACTTCGTCAGCATAAAAAGACATCTGTCTTTCGCGAGTTCCTTCACCTATTATCACAATAAATTTACCGTCTTTAAAACCTATAACTCTACCTTTTACAACACTTCCGTCTTTCAAACGAATTGTGTCTGCAAAGGCAGCTAAGCTGAAAGTAAATAATAAAGCGAGTGATAAAACAATGCGGGCAAACGTTGACAATTTAAACATATTTTTCTCCGAAATAAGGAAATGCGAAAGCTACAAATGAGCTAAATGGTAGATGAAACTATTTTTTGCAGGGTTGTATATCTTTTGAGTGTGTCTCAAATACTATTACATTATACACAAAACCTAAATACGATTGCAATCACATTTTTTCAACTCAAAATTGCAAGTGAATATGAAACAATGTTATAAAAGTATAACAATTGAATTTATGGAAAACTTTGTTGAAAATTCGCATAATCATTTTCAAGATGTCATCAATAAACGCATCGAAAATATTGTTGATCATTATACGAATTCTGAAGAATTATTAGTGTTTGTTGAAGGTCCGCGTTGGGTTACACACGGATTTAATATGGTCAGCAAAGGTTGGCGAGATTTTAATGATTCATCGATTTTGGTTGAAAGTTGCGAATGGATTGAATTTGAACCGATGGCGAAAGTGATTGGCGATTGTGGTGTGATTGCTGGAATCGTTGAAATGAATGTTAATATCGGCGGCGTTAAAAAGAATATCAAATTTCGTGGAACGTTTGTTTTGCAAAAAGAGACTGACGGCAAATGGCGTATTTTTCATGAGCATTTTTCGCAACCAGCTGAAGATCCGTATGGAGTTGGCGATTGGTTGAAAGCTTAGTTTAGGAAGTGAATGATTTTTGGTGGATTGACATCAGCAGGCGATTTATTAGCAAGAAACGCGAGAAGTTTTCCCAACGACATCGGGTTAATTTTTGGCGAAAAGCGTTTGACGTGGGAAAAGATTAATTCAAGAGCAAATGCGTTTGTAAGTTCTTTGAAAAAACTAGGGATTAGACAAGGCGACAGAGTTGCGATTTACGCCAAAAACTCAAACCAATGGATTGAAGCACTTTTTGGATTAGCGAAAGCCGGAATTGTTTCTGTAACCATCAATTACCGCTTAACTGCAAATGAAGCGAGTTATATTGTTGAAAATTCTGGAGCAAAAGCTGTAATTTGTGATAATTCAACTTACGAAAATGCAATTAGAATTGGTGAATTGGTAATCAATTTTGATGTTAATTATTCGGACGAGCGTTTATTGTCTGAATTTTACGAACACTTAGTTCAACAAGGTAATGAAAACGAACCTATCTTAGAAAAACCTATTGAACCAAATGACCTTGCAATGTTACTTTACACTTCTGGCACAACCGGTTTTCCGAAAGGTGCGGTTTACAGTCATTATTCGCTTTTGGTTGGAATGCTCGTTCACGTTCACGCGATTGCAAGCAGACAAACGCATCGAGTCATGTTGCCTTCGCCGTTGTATTCAGCGGCGGGAATTGCGGGAATTTATTGTGCGGTTTATGTCGGCTCGCAAATTTCGTTGATAAATTACGATGTTGAAACGGCTTGCAAAACAATTGAACGCGACAAAATCACGTTCACAAATCTTGTGCCGACGACGATTCAGATGTTATTAGCATCAGATGTTTCTAAAAAATATGATTTAAGCTCTTTGGAAGTTTTGCTTTACGGCGGTTCACCGATTCCCGAACCTGTTTTGCGTGAAGCGATGCAACGTTTTCCGAAATGCAGTTTCCGTCAGACTTTTGCGACCACTGAAACAGGTTGTGCCGGAACGGTTTTAGAACCAAGCGAACATCGTCTGGCACTTGAAAATGTTGATAAAAAACATCTTTTGCAATCATGCGGGCGACCACAGACGAATGTTGATGTGCAAATTGTTGACGAAGATTGGAACTTTTTGCCCGCAGATGAAGTCGGCGAAATTGCGATTCGGACTGAGGCAAATATGGTCGGATATTGGAATAATCCGGAAGCCACCGCGAAGAATTTGCGAAACGGATGGCTTCGCACCGGTGATATGGCTCGGATGGACGCGGACGGCTATTTGTATCTGGTTGACCGCAAAAACGATATGATCGTTTCGGGTGCGTTGAACGTTTATCCATCGGAAGTTGAACGAATTTTGCAGCAACACGAAAGCATTTTTGAAGTTGCCGTGATTGGCGTTCCATCGGAAAAATGGGGCGAAGAAGTGAAAGCAGTTGTGGTTTTGAAGGAAGGTGCGGAAGTAACGGAAACCGAAATTATTCAATTTTGCGAAGGAAAATTAGCAGGATTTAAGAAGCCTAAATCGGTTGAATTTATTGATAAATTGCCGAGAAATTTGACGGGGAAAATTTTAAAAAAGAAATTGAGAGAACGGTTTAGCCAATAACAAACACGAATATGACACGAACGTTTTTTGTTTAGCCGCGGATTAACGCAGATGACGCGGATAAAGATTTTGAATTTACGTCGCAGAGCGACCCAAAGAAAGTAGCCAGTTGTGAAGCCCGACAGGGCGAAACATCTGGACAATTCGAAACATAAAACGAAGCTCTGAAAGAGCGTTAGATTTGGCGATGATTGAAATTGAATATTAGAAATATTTGCGGCGGTTGAGATTCTTACGCTCTTTCAGAGTTTTTATTTTACGATTACCAGATGTTTCGGGCGAAATGCCCTTCATAACTGACTACTTTCTTAGTCGCATCACCGATGCTTTTTAGGGAAGATGTTTTGAGGTTAATTTAATGATCCGAAGGAAGGTCAACAGAAATGAGTATGAAGCCGAATCATATTTGGCTTGGAATGCATTTGTTGACTTGCTCGCGATCGAAGATTTCGACGATTTGACTGAAATTCAAAGGAACGCGTTTTTGTTGTTTTGGTATGATTCAGAGGTTCATAACGGCGGGCACTTTCAATATTTTGTCAATAGTGCTGGGAACCGAGCCAAAGACACTATTTTGGCTTTATCAACCTTGAACATGCATTGTCTTAGTAAAGTCTTGCAGCAAGCATATGACTATGTTTCGTTGAATCCGATTGATGAAATAGATTCCGCCGATGACTTCGTGATTCAGGCAAGCGACGTAAATTTTCGCAAGTTTGACGAATCATTTTACAGATGCGGAAAGATTCCGATGGATTATTTGGAAAGCTATTTGGAAAAACATTTTGAGCATTTTATCGAGCTAGTTTAAGAATTACATGACAAAAGCAATCGACATAGTCGTCAATCTTTGGACGAAGGAAATTACCGAATGTTATCCGCCGGAACTTGACCAATTTTGGGATTTGGTCGGGATTTTGGAGATGACAAAACGCGGCGTTACCATCGAAGAAGAATTGGCTTTGATGGACGAAGGTGGCATTGACAAAGGTTTGCTTGTTGCCACGACGGGCGGAAATGTCGGCTCGAATGTTTTCTTTGAAAAACCGTTTGAGAAAATCGCTGAAGTTTGTGCGGCACACCCGAATCGTTTCAAAGGAATTATCGGCGTAAATCCTTCGCAGATAATGAATTGGGTTAAAAAGCTTGATGTCGCGGTGAAAGAATATGGCTTCGTTGGGGCACATCTTTATCCGCATTGGTTTGGCGAACCGCCTGACAGCCGGATTTATTATCCGTTTTATGCGAAATGTGCGGAACTCGGCGTGCCGATACAGATTCAGGTCGGACATTCGGCTCAATGGTTTTTGCGGACAGTCGCCCAGCCGATCACGCTTGACCGTGTTGCGATTGATTTTCCGGAATTGAAAATAATCGGCATTCACATCGGTCATCCGTGGACGGAAGAAATGATTTCGATGGCGTGGAAACATCCTAACGTTTTTATCGGCACGGACGCACATTTGCCGAAGTATTGGGATAAATCGCTGATTAAATTCATCAATTCTCGCGGACAAGACAAGGTTTTATTCGGTACGGATTATCCCGTCGTCGGCTTCAAACGGGCGATGGATGAATTGGACAAATTAGAGCTTCGAGAAGGTCCGAAGCGTAAATTGTTGGTCGAAAATGCGGCGAGAGTTTATGGGTTGGAGGACTGGATTTAACGATGGAAGAAAATAAAAATGAAGGGAAAATGGTTGGCTTTTGGTATTTCTTGGTTTCGCTTTTTAGTTTGATAATACTGTTTTCATTTTATCGAATTTACAATGGCGAAAGCGGCAATCCTATTTCCTTCGTTGCAATAATGTTCTTGTTTTTTGGACTTGCGATGATTGGTAAAGTGAAGCAAAACCTGTTTTTTTATGGTTTTTCTGCATTTGGCATTATCTCGATGATTGCGGGTTTGTATTTTTTGTTTAGTCGATAAACCAAAGAATTTTTCGAATTCGATTAAGATAAAGTTGTAATAGAAGCGAAGTAATTTAAAATAGACAAATGAGCAATAAACCAATAACCGATTTCTTAAAACACAATTTTCGACACTTCAATGCGGCGGCTTTGATTGACGCAGCTGAAGCTTACAAAACACATCTCGCGAATGGCGGGAAAATGATGATTACGCTTGCTGGTGCAATGTCCACAGCCGAGCTTGGAATCTCACTCGCAGAGATGATTCGGCAAGATAAAGTGCAGATTATTAGCTGCACAGGTGCGAATCTCGAAGAAGATTTGTTTAATCTCGTGGCACACGATTTCTACGAAAGAGTTCCGCATTATCGCGATCTTACGCCGCAAGACGAGCAAGATTTGCTTGATCGACATATGAATCGCGTAACAGATACGTGCATTCCCGAAATGGAAGCGATGCGAAGGCTCGAAACTGCGATGGTCGATGTTTGGACAAAGGCTGATGCAGAAGGGAAAAGCTATTTTCCGCACGAATTTATGTATCAAGTTTTGCGGTCGAAAGTATTGGAAAAATCGTTTCAAATTGACCCGAAAAATTCTTGGATGCTTGCCGCCATGGAGAAAAATTTGCCGATAATTGTTCCGGGTTGGGAAGATTCGACAATGGGAAATATGTTCGCCGGACATTGCATCGAAGGTGATATTAAGAATGTTCACACGGTTAAAACCGGTATCGAATATATGATCGAGCTCGCGGAATGGTATACGAATAATTCTGTCGATTCGACGATTGGTTTTTTCCAGATTGGCGGCGGAATTGCCGGAGATTTTCCGATTTGCGTTGTGCCAATGTTGCACCAAGATTTGCAACGGACAAACGTTCCGGTTTGGAGCTACTTCTGCCAAATTTCAGATTCTACAACGAGCTACGGTTCATATTCGGGAGCGGTTCCGAATGAAAAAATTACTTGGGGAAAATTGGCGGTCGATACACCGAAATTTATAGTTGAATCGGATGCTTCAATCGTTGCACCGCTGATGTTTGCAATTATTTTAGATCAATAGATTAGGAGAAAATATGTCGAAAAACATAATTAAATTGAAGCCGAAACGCACGGAAGATGTTGAAAAATGGCTTGTTGAAGAATTTGGTGAGCAAAAAGAACGCTACGAAAAAATCGCCAAAGCTATGAATATCGATTTAGCAGAGCAGCGTGAAGTTTGGATCAAAGAATTTTACGAACGTATTACAACGACTGGCTTTAACGCACATGCCGATATAAAAAAAGTTATCAAAAAAGAAGAGCTTTTTGCGAAACCAAACAGGGAATTTAAGGTTGTATTTTAGGGCTTAGGATGTAGGGTTTTGGTTGTTAGCAAACCCCAAAACCCAACATACTACACCTTTTTACGGAGTAAAAATGAGAAAACATATTGAACCATTTGTTGACAGAGATGTTAATTTCAAAAAATTGGGATTAACCGGAATTCCGGGCGGCTACAATTACAAAATGTTGTCGATTGACGATGTTTCGGGAGCTTGCACGATGACTGTGCAATGGGACGCAGGTTATAAACAGCCGCCATCAATCTCATATTCTGAATACGAAATTTTTATTCAAGAAGGCGATTTGCGAGTCGGCGACAAGGTTTGGGGAAAAGGTGGCTACTTTTTTGTGCCGCGTGGTGTTTCGATGCCAGCAATGTCCACCGAAAAAGGCTGTTTCGCACTTGTGATGTATAACGATACCGAGCCGCATATCGTTGAATCTGATCAAGATGTTGATGGGGCAGAACGCAGCGGACTGATCCAACTCGACACATATAACGAAATGCCTTGGCAAGTTCCGACGCTTTTCCCGCAAACGGCGAGCGGTTGTTTGTTGAAATTACTTCGTTTTGACGAAAAAACCCACGCGATGACGTTTCTTTATTCGATGACACCTGGATTTCATCAAGACAACATTTCGTATCACGATTGTGCAGAAGAGGCTTATCACATTTGGGGAACAAGTTGGATGATGCAGTTTGGCGATTTGCCGACTGGCGGATATTTTTGGCGACCAGCGTATGTTAATCACGGTGCGTTTTACAGCGAACACGGAATTCTTGGTTTCGGCAGAACAGACGGCGAATTACACAATCATTTTCATCACAACGCTTATTCAAATCCCGATGAAAACGCCGATCGTGCGGCAGCGAGATTGATTAGACAAAAACCAGAACTAAACAAATGGATGTGGACAAAAGATCATAATCATTTCGATTTTGAATATGCTGCGAACTATTCGGCTGGATCTGAAGATGACCGCGTAAATATTCACGAAGAAATGCACAAAATGGGGAAACATCACCACCACGACTAAAATTATGGCAAAACCTAAATCTACATTCGCCAGTTCGCGTATTCCTCTTTATTATCAACTCGAAAATGTGCTTAGAGAAAAGATAACTTCGGGTGCTTACGCGGGTGGCGATAGGTTGCCAACGGAAATCGAACTAATTGAAGAATATAAAGTGAGCCGAATTACTGTTCGGCAAGCACTTTCGGCTCTCGCAGATGAAGGTTTAATTGAACGCAAGCAAGGTCGCGGAACTTATATCACCGAGCGGAAATCTAAAAAAAGAAAATTTACCGGCAAGATTCATTTAACAGGTTCGCTTGATGAACTTATCGAGATGGGAATGGACACGCCTGTTAAGGTTTTAGAGATGAATCGTGTTGATGCAGATTTGCACGAAGCCGAACTTTTGCAATTGAAAGTAGGTTCGCCAATTTTTCGTCTGAAACGATTAAGGTTAGTCGATGGAAAGCCTTATTCGTTAATTCTCAACTATTTACCGGAAAATATTGGCTCGCGTTTAACAATGACAGAACTTTCTTCTGGTGCATTGTTGCACACAATGGAGACCATACTCGGCTATACGCTTGATAACGCTGTGCAGGAAATTAAGGCAGAATTAGCCGATCCGTATGTTGCACAATTACTAGATATTCGCGTAGGAACAGCACTTTTATCAATTGAAAGAACAGTTTACACCGATAAAGGAATTCCGGTTGAATTTGTCCACACACTTTATCGCAGTGATCTTTATGGATATTCGGTAAAACTTGTTCGCGATAAAAAAACTAAATAAAATAAAAAAAAACAGGCAAATGTTTTTGAGTTAAATGTTTAATAAAGCCACAAAATTGCGTCAATTACTCGCTCAAAGAAATTCGATTTCTGCGGTTGGTTGCTATGACGCTTTGACCGCGAAAATGATTGAGCAAGCAGGTTTTGAAGTCGCATATATTTCGGGAGCAAGCGTTTCGATGGCACTTTTGGGCAAGCCTGATTTGGGTTTGGCAAGCTACGGTGAAATTTTCGGGCAAGTTCAGCGAATCGCCCAAGCGACAACAATTCCTCTCATTTTGGACGCAGATACAGGTTATGGGAGTTATCAAAATGCGAGACGTGCTTTTACCGAATATGAACAAATTGGCATCGCCGGAATCCAAATTGAAGACCAGATTTTCCCGAAGAGATGCGGACATTTGCAAGGAACGCAAGTCGTTGAAACTGAAGAAATGCTGACTAAAATAAGAGCTGTTTTAGATGTGCGACAAAATCCCGACACGGTTTTGATTGCCCGAACAGATGCGAGACAAAGTTTGGGTTTAGCCGAATCAATAAAACGAGCAAATCTTTACGCCGAAGCAGGTGCAGACATAATTTTTCTCGAAGGTCCAGATGGACGTGATGAGTGTGAAGTAGTTGCAAAAGAAGTAGTTGCACCGCTTTTGATTAACACAGGCGGACGCGGGTTGACTCCAAAATTAGGTTTAAGCGAGTTTGAAAAAATCGGCTTCAAGATCGTCCTTCATCCGGGAGTTATGCAACGAGCTGCGACCTTTGCAATGCGTGAAATGTTGACTGATTTGAAGGAAAACGGAAATTTGACCACAACGAAAAACGGTCAGATGGATTTTGATGAGTGGTTTGAATTAGTAGATTTGAACCAGTATAAAGAAACGGAAAGAAGGTTCACCACAAAGACACAAAGAACACAAAGTTAAGAAAAATTTTAAAAAACTTTGTGAACTTTGTGTCTTTGTAGTGAAATAATTTATGGAATTATCAAACAAAACTGCCCGCGAAATTTATCAAGAAATAAAATCTAATCCGCAACGTGCAAAATTCGGATTCGGCAAACAGCCGTGTCTCGTAAATATAGATTTACAAAGAGCTTATACCGACACCGCGACTTTTAAAACGGCTTACGAAACTGACCCGAATCAGATGGATTACATCAATCGTTTGGCGGAAATGTTTCGGGCGAAAAGTTTTCCTGTCGTTTGGACTTACGTTGCTTATATGGAATCGGGCGAAGATTGCGGCGTTTGGGGAACGCGGACGAATACGCCGGATTCTTTGCAAAATATCAAAGTTGATTCAGAGCGTTCGGAGTTTGATTCGCGGCTCAAAATTGACAAAGTGAACGACATTGTTTTTAACAAACGAATGCCGTCCGTTTTTCACGATACGCATCTGAATTCGCTGCTAACTTGGCACAAAATTGACACCGTAATTTTTACTGGCGGTTCAACGTCAGGTTGCGTGCGAGCGAGCGTGGTTGATAGTTTGAGCCACGGTTATCGGACGATTGTTCCCGAAGAATGTGTCGCCGACAAACACGAAAGTTATCATTTCGCCAACTTGACCGATATGCTGATTAAATACGCCGATGTCGTTTCGGTTGATGAAGTTTTTGAATACCTGAATAACGGTTAATTAAAATCTGATAAATCATTAACAATTAACAATTAACAATTATGAATTCTGATCCTAAACTTTACGAATATTATCCATACATCAATCGCCCGAAAATAACATGGAAAAATGGGGCGAAGATTGCCTTTTGGGTCGCTCCGAATATCGAATTTTACGAGATGAATCCGCCCGCGAATCCGCAACGTAAGGCTTGGCAAAAACCAATTCCTGATGTTGTGCCTTATTCGATGAGAGATTACGGAAACCGCGTTGGGCATTGGCGAATGCAGGAAGTTATGGACAAATACGATGTTCGCGGAAGCATTTCGTTTAGCGTCGCGATGGCTCAACATCATCCCGAAATTGTCGAATCTTGCGTTGAACGAAAATGGGAATTTTTCTCACACGGCATTTATAACACTCGATATTCTTACGGAATGGACGAGGCTCAGGAGCGTTCGATCATCGAAGATTCGATAAAAACCGTCAAAGATGCGACCGGTCAAACGATTGCCGGCTGGCTCGCTCCGGCACTCACACATACGGAACGGACGATGGATTTAATCGCCGAATATGGTTTGAAATACACTTGCGATTTGTTTCAAGACGACCAACCGATGCCGATAAATGTCAAAAAAGGTAAGTTAGTTTCGATGCCTTATTCGTTGGAAATAAACGACTTCATTGCGTATTTGGCTTACGCTCAAACTCCTAACGAATATGGCGATGTTATCAAACGCCAGTTTGACCAACTTTACGAAGAAGGCGAAGAAACGGGAACTGTGATGTGCATTCCGCTCCACGCATATTTGGTCGGACAACCGCATCGCATCAAAGGTTTTGAAACTGCTCTGAAATATATCACTTCTCACAAAGACGTTTGGGTGACAACGGCGGCGGAGATTGCGGATTACTATTTTGAGAATTATTACGAAAAAGTTTCTGCGGAAATTAAGAAATTTAACCACAGATGAACACGGATGGACAAAGATTATAAGAAATAATGAGCGTAAACTTAAAAAGATTAAATTTGCTTTTTGATATTGCAGATGCAGAATGCCCTGAAATACGACTTTTTGACGGCGATTCTTTGCAAATCAAATTTTTAGATTATCGAGAGTCTTGGGTTAAATTGGAGTTTTTAGAAGTAATTGCATTTGAATGGAATAGTGAAGAAATTGAAAACCAAAATCTTTCAGATGATTGTGTTTATGAAGTAATAAATTCAAAAAGGATTGAAAGTTATCGCAGAGTAGGCGAACCTGTTTTCAATCACAAGCACTATAAACTTTGTTTTAATGCTTGCGGAATTTTGGACATTATTTTTTCAGAGTTAAGGATAATTGAATCACCGTATTTGCAGAAATAAATCGGCTTTCATCTGTGTTTATCTGTGTCCATCTGTGGTTAATTAAAGTTTTATGAGTTTAGAACAAAGCTATCTCGAATATCCAAAGCGTCGTTATGGAATGGATAACGACTTTTACGATTGGTCGAATTTGTTTGCCCGAAAGCCGATAAAATGGTCGAATGGTGCGAAAATTGCCGTCTGGATTGTCACGAGTTTGGAGTTTTTTCCGCTCAATCCAAGCGGCGTTCCGTTCAAAGCTCCGGGCAGTATGGTCACGCCTTATCCCGATTATCGCCATTACACAACCCGCGATTACGGCAATCGAGTCGGCGTTTTTCGGATAATGAAATCGTTGGAAAAATTTGGTTTGCGTGGAAGTTATGCCGTTAATTCTAAAGTTGCTGAACGCTATCCTTTTCTCATCGAAGAAATTAACCGGCGAAATGGCGAAATTATCGCACATGGCGTTGATATGGACACGCTTCATTATGGCGGACAAGACATCGAAGTGGAACGCGGACAAGTGCAAGAAAGTTTGACAAAATTGCGAGAAATTTCGGGGCAAAAAGTTTCAGGTTGGCTTTCTCCGGCAAAATCAGAATCAATGAATACGCTCGAACTTATTGAAAATGAAGGAGTTGAATACGTTTGCGATTGGGTTAATGACGATTTACCGTATCAAATGAAAGTCGGTAACTTACATTCGATGCCGTTTTCGACCGAACTTTCTGATCGTCAAATCATCACTGATTATAAACATTCTGATGCCGAATATGCCGTGCAAATCAAAGACGCTTTTGATTGTCTTTACGGTGAAACTGAAAAATTCGGCGGACGAGTTTTGTCGTTGTCACTAAATCCGTATATCATCGGGTTGCCTTATCGAATCAAGGCTTTAGAAGAAGTTTTGAAATATATCACTTCACACGAAGACGTTTGGTCGGCGAGCGGTGAAGAGATTTTGAGCGATTTTAGGAGGCAATGAATGGCAACTTTATTTGAAGAACTTACAACTTTAATAGAAGCGTTTGAAAAAAATGGTGTTGAATATGCCGTCTGTGGTGGATTATCGATGGCGATTCATGGTTTTGTACGTGCAACGCTTGATATTGATCTATTAATTTTGGCGGATTCGTTAGAAAAATCCTATAATATAGCAGCTGAGCATGGTTATAACATTCGTGGACTTGATATGTCGTTCAAAGAAAGAGCAGTAGAAATTCGTCGAGTTTCAAAAATCGATGACGAAGGCGAAGTTCTTTCGCTGGACTTACTGCTCGTAACTCCGCAGGTTCAGGATGTTTGGGAAAGTAAAATTAGAATGACTTTGGCGGATAATGAATATTCGATTGTTTCTCGTGACGGACTGATTAAAATGAAGAAATTAGCGGGCAGACCGCAAGATTTAGTTGATATTGAGAGGTTAGAAAATGAAGCAAGTTGATATGTCGGAACAAGCCGTTTTGCGTCGTTTGCGAACCGTGGATAGATTGAGAAAGCTCTGTTTGACTTTGATGAAAGCCAAGCAAGTTAAAAAAACTTTTGAAACCTCAAAGTCTTCAACCCAATCAGTTTGATTTTCCATCGCTTCCAAAATATTCTCGATAAGCCGAAATTTTATCGCCGCGAACGTCCCAAGATAATGCCACACGATTTTTGTAAGGTTTTCCGTTTAAGACTGCTTCGTCACGCATTTCAAAAATAATTTTCGTCTCGCTCGCCGTAATCCGCAACATTTAATTTCTTGTAAATCTGTATCTACTAATCCTTTTGAATTTTCTGCTGTAATGGTATTATCTTTATAACCAATCAGCACATTTTCGACTAACTTTTATGAAACAAAAAATCTTAATTATTTTTCTCAGTCTATTTTCAGTTTTGAGCGTTTCGGCGAAAAATCTTGATGATGATATGAAACTTTTTGCTTCTTGGTTTGATGGTCGCTTCGATAATTTTGCCCAACATTACGACGACAAAGAAACGAAATTTGAATATTTACACGAGCATATTCATTCGATTTTTAAGAAAGTTGATGTCCCGCAACTTGGCAAAAATGTCTTTTTTGTCCAACAATATATGGACGGGGATGAGACAAAAGTTTATCGGCAAAGGCTTTACAATTTTACTGCAAACAAGAAGGAAAAGGCTTTGCAGTTAACGATTTACAACTTTGATGACGAGAAAAAATATCGTGATTCGCATCTTGATTCAAGCAAATTAAGCGGTTTAACAATGGCGAATTTAACTACGCCGGCAGGTTGTGAGGTTTATTGGAAGCTCAACGAAACACGAGATAAATTTGAAGGTTACATGAAAAAAGATGCGTGCAAAGTTGTTTCCAAACGAAGCGGAAAAACTATCATCATCACCGACGATTTGTTTTTGACGAAAGACGAAATTTGGATCAACGATCAAGCAAAAGACGAGCAAGGAAACTACGTTTTCGGGAATAAAGCGGGAATTCACGCAAAATTAAAAAAAGTTCGTTGGTTTGAAGGTTGGACGGCAATTTTGAAAACCGGCGAAACTCCGATGGCGAACAAAGATTTTTCCGCCGATGAATACGACGGAAAAATCAAATTGATGATTCACGACCAAGGCGGAACGGTAAAATTAAACGATAAATACTCTGCTCAACTCGCCCAATTGCGACACAAAAGCGGAACTTGGGTGATGACTTTGAGTGTAATCGAAACTGCATCAGGCAAAAAAGTTGCATATACTTGGACAAATCCCGAAGCTGAAAAGTTAGGCATCAACCTGCGTTGGATACAGAGCAGTTTTACATTGAAACAGTAAAAAATAATTTAATATCAAAAAAAATATGACCGAAAATAAACAAAGCAAATTTTTTTATGGTTGGGTAATTGTTGCAATATCTACACTTGCGTTGGTTGTGAGCAACGGTTTATCAATCGGAGGTTTGCCGGTTTTCTATAAACCTATGCTTGCCGATATGATTGCAATTGGCGGCGTAGAAGCTGATAAAGCTCAATCAATGGTCGGTGGTGCGGCAGGTTTGACGTTTTTATTTGCCGGATTTCTTGCTCCAATCGCCGGTTATTTATTGACCAAAATCAGCACGAAAATAATGATGTGCATTGGTTGCGTAATTCTTGGCGGAGCTTTGGTTATTTATTCGCAAGCGAATTCATCGGGCATCGTTTATCTCGCACATAGTTTGCTCGGAACTGCACTCGGATTTGTCGGGGTTTTAGTAAATACGGTGTTAATTTCAAATTGGTTTAGGCGAAATCGCGGACTTGCGATGGGAATTGCTTTAACTGGAACGAGCTTTGGAGGTGCTTTGATTCCTCAAATTGCGACACCACTAATTACCAATTACGGCTGGCGAACCGCGATGATTTCAGTCAGTTTGTTGGTCTGGTTAATATTGCTTCCAGCGGCAATTTTTTTGGTTAAAAGTCGTCCGAGCGACATTGGGCTTTTGCCTGATGGAGATCAAGTTTCGAATGTTGAAGGTGAAAATAAATCGTTTGAGCTGACTGGAATGACTCTGTTGGAAGCTGTTTCGACCCCAACTTTTTGGATATTTTCAATCTGTGCCGCGTTGATTTTTTACGGAATTTTTGTTGTTAGCCAACAGCTAAATCTTTATCTACAAAGCCCAAAAGTAGGTTTTACACTTCAACAAGCCGGAAACGCACAGTCGGCAATGTTTCTCGCAAGCATCGTCGGAAAATTTTTATTTGGCTTTTTGAGCGACAGATTTAAAGCGACTCGAGTAATGCTTTTTGGTGCCGCGTTGATGTTTGCCTCAACATTAGTTTTGCTCAATTTATCAGCCGAAACTGTTTTATTATTTGCAATTCCATTCGGGCTAACCTACGGCGGAATTTTCGTTTTGCTGCAACTTTTGGTGGCAGATTATTTCGGTCTCAAAAATCTTGGGACAATTCTCGGAGCCGTAACTGTTATAGAAACAATCGGTGGAGCAGCCGGAACGCGAATAACCGGAATAATTGCCGATGCAAATGGTGGTGATTATTCGAAAGGATTTATGTTGCTAATTTTAACCACCGGAATCTCTTTAGTGCTAATTATGGTGCTTAATTTTTTGGTTAAACCGAAACTAGCAACCGCATAAAATTATGAAATACTGGTTTTTTACAATCGCAAAAACACCGAAACGAGACGAATTTACGACTGAGCAAGTGATGCCGATTTTGCACGCACACACTGCTTATTTCAAAGAATTAGGCAGGCAGGGAATTTGCATCATGGCAGGACCTTTCGTCAATCAAATCGACAACGAACTAGGTGCTGGTTGTTATGTTTTTGCCGCAGAAACAGAAGCCGAAGCCCGAAATCTCGCTGATGTCGATCCATTTTGCGTTCATGGAATTTATGATTATAAGGTGTGGGAATGGATGAAAGTTGTGCCGGAATAAATATTATGAATCTAAATTTTTACAAAACTTGTTTCAAAATAACGGCAATCGGTAATATCGTCGGTGCAATTGTCGCGATGTTTTCGATGTCCGGTCATCTCGAAATGTTTTACGGCGTAACCGAAAACAGCACGATTTTGAGGTTTTATCATTTCAATTTGTGGTTTTTCGTGCTGATGCTCGGCGTTGGTTACTGGTTTTTGGGGCAAGACCCAATTCGCAACCGTGTTATGGCGTTAATTGGAGCCGTCGGCAAATTATTTATTATGGGCAGTTGGATTCACCTGCTTGTGTATAATCAGGCAAAACCTCTGATACTTTTGGCGATTGCTTACGATGGATTTTTTGGGATTTTGATGGCGATATTTTATTGGAAAACGCGAAATTCTGAAACAAACTAACGCGTTTTCCAATGAAGACTATTTCGCTTCAAAGATAACCTTGCCGCCCATTATTGTTTTCAAAACCTTTACTTTTTCGATATTTACCGGATTTATCGTAAAAATATCGTCTGATAAAATAACAAAATCTGCGAGCATTCCTGCAGCTAATTTACCTTTTTCGCCTTCTTGAAATTCAGCAAATGCCGAGCCGATCGTGTAGGCTTTGACGGCTTCTTCGACCGTGATTTTTTGCTCGGGAATCCAGCCATTTGGGTTTTTTCCATCCAAAGTTTGTCGCGTCACGGCTGCGTGAATTCCTAATAGAGGATTGAGCGGTGCAACATACCAATCTGTGCCGAAAGCTAGAGTCGCTCCCGAATCGAGCAAACTTCTGAAGGCGTAAGTTCCTTTTAACTGCTTTTCGTCCAGTCGTTTATAAGCCCAACGACCATCGTCCATTAAGTGAAATGGCTGCATTGAGGCAACGACTTTTAGCGGACCAAAACGCTTGATATCTTGCGGGCGAAGATGTTGGGCGTGTTCAATGCGGAAGCGTCTATCTTTATCGCCGTTTTCTTTCGCAACTTTTTCGTAAACGTCTAAAATCTCAGCATTTGCCCGCCCACCGATGGCGTGAATATTGATCTGCAAACCTGCTTTGTCCGCAGCTTTGACGCGTTCGTTCATAAACGGAATTTCATCAGACGCTAAACCCGAAGTATTTGGTGCATCTTGATAAGGCTGAAAAAACCACGCGGTTGTTGAACCCAAACTGCCATCTGCGTAACCTTTTAGGCAACCGATTCGTAACATATCTGAACCAAATGCGTGCATTATTCCAACTTTCTGATGACGTTGCCAATCGCTTAAAGGCGAACAACCATAGATTCGGGTTTTGAGTTTTCCTTGCCGCATTAACTCTTGATAAACGCTAATATCTGTTCCGGCAGACATGTCTTGCACGCTCGTAACGCCCAAACTCGCGGCATAATTGGTCGATGCTTCGGCGGCTTCGAGCTTTTCCGCGAACGAAAAATCGGGAATTACTTTTTGAATATAACTTTGTGCGGATTCTTTGAAAACTCCGGTCAGATTACCGTTTGCATCGCGGACAATTTCGCCGCCCGCAACATCTTTCACGGTTTTATCGACGTTCGCCATCTTCATCGCCAACGAATTTGCCAGAGCCATGTGTCCATCGAGCCGATCAATAAAAACCGGATTGTCGGGCGTAACGGCGTCGATCATTGAAGCTGTCGGCAGATTCGCCGGAGTCCAATTTTCATGATCCCATTTTCCGCCAAGAATCCAACGTCCTTTCGGCAATTTCGCAGCGAATTCTTTAATACGCTTTACAAATTCTTCCGGCGATTTCGCATCTCGCAAATCAACACTTGAAAGCTGATAACCGCCTTCTAGAAAATGAACGTGTGCATCGTTAAACCCGGGAATAACGAGCTTGCCTTTGGCGTCAATCGTCTTCGTGTTGGCGTTTACATACTTTTTGATTTCCGCATTTGAGCCAACTGCGAAGATTTTTCTGCCTTTAATGGCAAAAGCCTCAGCTTTGGGTTTTGCGGTGTCCATTGTGCGGACATTTGCGTTAATTACAACGAGATCGGCACCGAGTGTTTGGGCGAAGATGTTTGTAAAATTGATAGCGATGGCGAAAGAAATGATTAGGAATTTGCTCATAATTGGTAATGAAAAATGTTTCGAATTGTATTTGCCGATTTTTCTAACTTCATGGGTCGTTAGGACTAGAATTAAGATAAACTATTTAATTGTCAGTATATTCTAAAAGCGTATTCAAGGGTTTTCGTTATGTCGATTGGACTTCCACTTTCAAGTTTCGGAAGGAATTTTATCCGAATAGCAGCAAAGATAGCTTGCCGAAGCAGACCGTGTTTTAAAGATTTTAATATCGTAATGCCTGACACTATACCCTCCTTTGAAAATACAATTCGGAGCCTAACCACGCCTTGTTCTGAAAACGTTCTTCCTTCCTCTGTAAAAGTTGGAAGCGGATTTTTTGATATAACAAACGAGTTAGAAATAGTTTGAGGTTGTGCCTGACTGCCAACCACAGGAGATTTCTCCGTGGATATCGGAGTATCCAAAGCTTCTTTTAGGTCAATTTTATAGGACACCAGCTTAGAAAAAAATATAGCGTCTTTTATTATTTGCCTGTTCTTGGTGTTTGGGGTAAACACCAAAGAATTTAGAAAACGCATTGTTGTCTTCGTTTCCGCTGCCCGAGAGGATGTTGTGAGAATATATAGATGTGTCTTCGAATATAAGTATTGCCTAACCGTAAAGTGATTTTCGTTTTGAAAAATCTTCTGTTTGATTTTATTTTCGTCTCTTTTTATTTCGGTCGAACTTGTGGATTCACCTTTCGATTTCGTACCGCGGTCATCAAGGTGTTTTATCGCGTCTAATGCATCCTTAGTTCCCTTATAGCACTCAAAACTTATAGAGGAATCATCCAAATATGCACTAAACATATTCATTTGTTCGAGCGGGTAAATGTTTGAGTCTTTGCCAACGTAAAAACCTTTTTCATCATAGAAGTATTTATAATTGGATGGAAGTTCGATTGAAAACTCACCATCATCGCTTTGCACACGAATCCAATCGTCTTTTTTGACCTCTTGGGAAAATGAAAATGTCGATAGAATGATAACTAGAATTGGTAAAAGTAATTTTTTCATAAGCTAACAACCTGAAACCAACAACCTTCCAACCCAAAGAAGCGGGCGGACGTTTGAATAGTAACTTCTTGGATTCACGTCTCTTAAATCCAAATCCTAGTTTCGTTCTCTGTATCTCAAACACGGACAGACTTCATCGGTGGAGCAAAATGATTCATAAACCTCGCATTCCTTCGCATATTTAATCAGGAAAAACATCCCGACCACGCCGCCAATTATAACAGCCGCCCACATAGCTTTTCGCTTGCCAGACATTTTTTGTTTGGAAAGGTTTTTGGATCTGTCATTTTCAATCTTTTCGAAATCGACCGAATTATCTGAAACGCCAGAATTGAAAAAACTTATATTTTTCTTAGACAGACTTTCCACTTTTTCCTGGGAATTCGTCTCAACGTTCTGAGAATTGGCTTCAATAGCGGTATCTTTCGAAACTGTTTGTGCTGAAACATTATTATTTACCACGCTTGTCAACAAAATTGCCCAGATGACAAAAAGGCTAAGCAGTTGTTTTTTCATTATTTTCTCCTAAAATATTCATCCTACCAACCTGTAACCAAAAGTCTTCCCGCCGATTTTACACTAATTTTTTGATATTTTGCATAAGCCGCCGCACCTCGAACCTGAACTTGTTCCGGCGTTTCATTTTTTATCCAGCCTTCAATGGCATCGTGCAAGATATACGCCTCAGGAGCCATTAGGTTCGAAGTCCAAAGAAGTGGCTGGGCGTTTGTCTTTTTCAGATGTTCGGCGAAGTAATTTCGCGAGGCACAGGCGAGAATGATTGCATCGCGTTTATCTTCATCTTTTTTGATAATATTTTTATCGAGCTTGAAATCCATTAAACCATTATGCCCAACAAATGCTACGAGATTTGCACTTCCCATCGTTTGAATTTCTTTGTTTTCAATTGTGATGTTTTCCAAAGCCTCACCCGAAACTGCTGAAAAGAAGTCATTTATCGTTTCCTTCATTTTGCTGCCGCGATAGGCATCCGCCACTAGATAAACATTTTGAGTCTTATGTTTGAATATAATTCGCTCAAGAACGTTTTCCTTCGGGTTTGCGACCGTTGCGACTTTTGTCCAATTTGGAGATTTGCCGAAGTAGGTTTTTACGCCAAACATCGCACCCCAATATAAATTTTTAGCGGGATCTTCGCCGTTGCCAAGAAACGCCGGAACAGGAACAATTCCTTGATTTTCGTTGTCACATAACGCAACTATAACGTGAATTACTTTGGCATTGTTCGTGATTTTTTTGACAGATTCTGGCGTTGGAGTCACAATTGGAAGGTCAACTTGAGCATTAGTGCAACTCGTAAGTAGCAGACAAAGAAACAAAACTAAGGATTTGTTTGACATAAAAAACTTCCCTATTAAATTAATTATTACGATATTAACGATTGCATTTTAACATTGGAATTATAACAATGAATCAACGAACAATACAGATTTTCAGCATTATATTAACCATTGTTTTTACTACGGTAATTGTTTGGCTTTATCTGGCTGAACCAAAAACTATTGCCGAAGTTGCGACGAAAAGTGCTGTGACAGTTGGAACTTATGAAATTGATAAAGGTAAGTTCGAAGAAGGTTTAAAACTTTTTCGAGCTGAAAATTATGTTGCTTCGCGTGATTTTTTTGTGAAGGCTGATTCCGAAAAGCGTGATTCAAAAACGCAATTTTATATTTCATATTCGTTTTACAGACAAGGTTTTGGCAAGGTTTATAGCGATGATAAATTGCTCAAACAAGGTTTAGAAAACCTCAAGTTTGTCGATTTAAACTATAAATCAGACGACGCTGACCTCAAGCTCCAAACTCCATCCGAACTCAAAAACGAATTTCAACAGGGAATTGAAAAAACTATTGACGACCTCAACCCACTAAAGGTTTTGCGTGAAAGAAAATGAGAAAAAGTTAACATCGTTAAAGTTGTTGAGCGAATTACTTTTATGTTAAATTTAATTTACAAAACTTTACAAAATGCGTTTCTGTAATCTAATTTTTTGTAAATTAAAATAAACAAATATAAATTTAAAATACTTCGTTAACCCCAGAAAGGTCAAGGATTTAGGAGATTTCATGAAAATATCACAACGAGTTTTTTCGAACTTCGTTATAATTTTATCCCTTGCGATTGGCGTATTTGCACAATCGCAGTCAACTACAGGTTTAATTCAAGGAACAATTGCAGACCAAAACAGTGCAGTTGTTGCAGGTGCTTCGGTTAATATTAAAAACACCGATACCGGTTTTGAACGAACTGTTACAACGAATTCAGACGGTTTCTTTTCCGCACCGCTTTTGCCACTCGGAAAATATAAAGTTACCGCTTCTGCCAAAGGCTTTTCAAATTCAATTTTTGAAAGCAATTTGAGTGTTGGGCAAACACTAAATATCAAAATTGATTTAAAAGTTGGCGGTTCTTCAGAAAACGTTACAGTTACTGCGGATTCGCAACCTGTTGAAACTGCTCGAACTGAGCTCAACACGCTAGTAAATCAAAAATCGGTCGAAAATTTACCAATTGGTCGACGCGATTTTAGCCAATTTGTAAAACTTACGCCCGGCGTTTCGGTTGTTCAAGGTCCTGATGGTGACGAAATCACAATCAATGGTCAAAAGGGAATTCAAAACAATTTCTCAATTGACGGAGCAGACGCGAACAATCCGTTTTTTGGCGAACAACGTGGCGGACAACGTCCGGCATTTACAATCAGTTTAGAATCAATCAAAGAATTTCAAGTAATTCCAGTTGGTGCATCAGCTGAATTTGGAAGAAGTTCGGGTGGTTTTATTAATGCTGTAACTAAATCAGGAACAAATGAAGTTTCGGGTTCGGCATTTGTTTATTTCCGCAACCAGGGACTTTCGAGCCAAAATCCTGACGCAGTAGCAGCAAATTTGCCGACCGAAGATTTTCGCAATTATCAATTTGGCGGAAATGTTGGCGGTCCAATTAAAAAGGACAAAGCGTTTTTCTTTGTTGCTTATGAAAGAAACGATGGCAGAAGCAGCAAGCCAAATTCAATCGATCCACGACTCGTATCAATTTTTGCCACGCGTTTCGGTTCGCCTGGCGAGCAAGGAATTATCAGACGAACAAACGTTGCTGATGTTTTATTAGGCAAATTTGATGTTCAAATTAACCCGAGCAATCTTTTAACTGTTCGTCATAACTTTAGCCGTGCCGAGCAAGTTAATGGAACATTCGATGTGCCAACTTGGGGAACAAGTGCAAACGGTCGTGAAACAAGCAAATCAAATTCGTTTATTACACAACTCGTTTCTAATGTTTCGTCTAACTTGTTGAATGAATTCCGTTTCCAATTTGCAAAAGAAGAGCGTCCGCGTTTTTATGACGGACCAGATCTTCCTGATACAACAATCGGAACATTTGACGGAACACTTTCATATCGTTTCGGTCGCCCATTCTTTTTGCCGGTTCCTTCGCAAGACACACGCTTGCAATTTACTGATAATTTCACGGTCATTGCCGGAAATCACACAGTAAAATTTGGTGCTGATATTAACCGCGTTAACATTTCGCAAACTTTTATCGGGTTTGCCCGTGGTCGTTATATCTTCGCTGGTGCAACAATTAACGATGCGATTACTGGATTTACAAACTATATCAATGGCACGAGTGCCGCTGGGTTAGCACTTTATTTGCAGTTTGCACCAATCGGTAACAGATCAGTTCAAGAAGCCGGAACTCAAGAGTTTAATGTTTTTGAGCCTGGAATTTATGTCCAAGATAATTGGAATATTAAGCCAAATTTGACATTAAATTTGGGTATGCGTTGGGAAGGACAATATCAACCTGATCCAATCAACGCTCCAACCGCAACACGTTACGGACAATTCTTAAACGATCCGAGATTTCCTTCGAATGGAACAATTCCAGATTTTAAAGATGGCTGGCAACCACGTGTTGGACTTTCTTGGTCGCCGGGAAGCGATGGCAAAACCGCAATTCGTCTTGGTGCCGGAATGTATTTTGCGAGAATTCCGGGCTTAGTTGTTGCCGGACCGCGAAACACTGACGGTGCAATTGCCGGAAACATTTTCCAAGCAAGTTTTCTTTGCACAGGTCCAGGACTTGGTGGTTGTCCTGTTTTCCCAGGAGTGTTTCCAACAGCTGGATTTACTCCTTTCAACCCAGGAATTGCAACTTTCGCGAAAGACTTCAAAAATCCACGAACGATTCAATATAGTGCCAGCGTTGAGCGTCAGATAGCAAAAGATTTAAACCTCTTGGTAGCTTACAATTACGCGAAAACAACTCGTTTGACTGTATTTATCAACCGTGGTGATGGAAGACTTTATCCAGGCGGTGTTTCACCTTTCGAACGTGCAAATGGTTCGGGAGTTGGTGAAATTCGTTCGACTGAAAGTTCGGGTAGATCTTTGTATCAAGGTTTAACTTTGACATTGAACAAACGTCTTTCAAATCGTTTTCAGTTACAAGCAAACTATGCTTTGGCTTCTGACAGATCGACTGATGATAACGAACGCGATCCGTTCAGTTTCCGATATGTAGATCCAAGAAATCTAACGCCGGAATATGGATATTCAGACCGCGATCAGCGTCATCGTTTCAATGCGTTTGCGACATTCGTTTTGCCTTATGACATCTCGTTTTCGCCAATTATTCAAATTCGTTCGGCTCAGCCACAATCTGTTGCTAACCGCGGAACGTTTCCAAATATTGTTCAAAGAAACACACTTCGTTTAAAAAATGAATTCTACACGTTGGATATTCGTGCATCGAAATCATTTAAAATTACGGAAAAAGTTGCACTTGAAGGAATATTTGAAGCGTTCAATTTGTTTAATAGCCGCAACCAACGAAGTCTTTCGCGTCCGTTGACTTTCAACTTTGACGGAACAGTTTCAGCCGGATTTGGTGACCCAAGACAAGCACAACTTGGATTGCGTCTCAAATTTTAGTCTGAACTTGCTTAACACTAAAAAAGAACACAAGGTTTCAAAACTTTGTGTTCTTTTTGTTTTTGTGGTTTATTTTGGTTGTGAATAATAATCGTATAATTTTTCAGTTGATTGTTTTACCAATACTTTTTTTGAGTATTATATTGCTTGGCGGATTGCGGTTAAGCATTGAGAGCAATGCGTTTATCTTCTTAAAACCACAACTTGTTTGTTTAATTTTGGCGAGTTTGCTAGTTATTTCTCTAATTCGGGCAAGGATTGTTGAACTTAAACAATTTATTTCTGAGGATTTTTCGCTATTAAAAAATATTGCGAATGGTTTGGTTTTACTAACTTTATTTGCAGCTTCTGTTCAAATTTTTAACTCACTTCTACCCGAAAAAGGTCTCGCATTTTGGATTGTTTCGTTCTGTTTTTTTTGGACACTTTGGACAAATTTGTTTGCAGATTTTACAAAGCAAAGATTGTTGCAAAGTTTAGGAAGTTTGTTTGGATTAGCCTTTGTTGTGAAGTATCTGATTTTACAAAATTTGGCTTCAAACTCAGAAACTTGGACTCAGAAACTCTTTGAAACACTCACAAAAGAGGCAACTTTTGGTTTATTTGAAATTACAAAATTTTCTTCAACAACCGGATTTTTGCAATTCTTTGCACTTGCGATTTACATTATCGGCATATTTTCGCTTTCATCAATTAACAAATCAGCCGGCGATTCAGCAATAAATTCTTCAGATAAAACCTCATAAAGATTTGCTGCATCAAGTGTCGAAACTTGCTTTTTCAAAGGTATTTCAACAACCCTAAATGTTGTTATTTTGTTTCGCCGCCGAAGTTCAATTTCGTCATTTGCCTTTAATGTTCGTGACGATCTTGCCATCACACCATTTACTTTGACATAACCGGCGTTGCAAAGTTCTTGAGCAATTGTGCGGCGAATAATTAGCCTGCTAGATTTTAAAAATAAGTCTAAACGCATTGGATTTAGTAAAACTTTAATCAAAAATGAAAAAGCGAAATGAAAATTATTGTTTCCATTTCGCTTCAAAAAAACTTTTAGTATCTTATTTTTCGCTTTTTACTTTCTTGTCGCCTGTTCTTTCTTCTTCAAACAAAATCGGATTAACAATTGCTCTGTAACCTTCTGAAATTTTGATATACGCTTCTTTGCGAAGCTCTATCATAAATTTCTTGGTTTCAGCCGGAGCTCTTTCAAAAGCAATTGTGCGACGAACTAAATCTTCATCAAAAACGCCTTCAGAACTTGGGGCTAATCTTTCGTCAACTCTCAAGATCATTATGCCTTCTTCAATTTCAATCGGTTCTGTAACTCCGTCTTGTTTAATTCCACGCAAAGGATTTGCAATTTTGTCATTCAATTCTTTGACATCAAAACTACCAACAACACCTTTTGAAGTTTTCACATCAGGACGTTCTGAATTTTCCAAAACAAGTTTTTTAAAATCTGCACCGCCCCGAATGTCTGCAACTAATTTTCTAGCTTTTTCTCGAACATCAGCTTCAACTTTTCCGGCAAAGCTCAAAAAGATTTCAGAAAGTGTTAAAGTTTCAGGTTTGATAAATTTTGCTTTGTTTGCCGCAAAATAATCTTTTATTTCTTTGCCACTCAAGGCTTGATATATCTTGCTCGTAACTTCTCGCTGAATAACATTTCCTTTAACAAAATCGCGACGCCACATTGCCCTAATATCATCAGGATTTACTCCTTGGGCAATCATTACTTCATAAAGTTTTTCCAAATTTTTAATGCCTTGCTCTTTCATAATTCCGGCAAAACGCTGGTTAATTTGTCCGTCAACATCGTCAACGCCAATTTCTTTGCCTTTTTGAATCATCAGCTCTTCGTTAATTAGATTAGCGATAATTTCGCCTTGTTTGCTTTGAATTTCAGCTTTAACCTCGGCTTCAGGCTTTTTAGATTCGGCAACGATTGCATCTGTCATATCTTTCATTTGCCGTTTAATACGCGAAAGTGTAATCACACCATCGTTCACTTGTGCGATGACTTCATCGACAACAATTGGTTCGTTTTCTTGTGCAAATGTTGAAAAATTTGAAAAAAGTGTCAGTGCAATTAAAAGAATAGCGGAGTTTATAAACCTCATTTTTACCGTTTCCTGTTTTATTTCTAATATTTTTAAACTAAACATCTTCGAAATTCTATCTTTCTATCAGATGTTTTGCAATTTGATGCTTCAAAAAGGGAATAAGTTTCTTGGAGAAAAGCATCTATTAATAGTTTTTCTATAATGGCACTCGCCAATTGCTTTACAAACAATGAACAAAAAATGTCCAAATTGTAGTTTATCGAATTTTACGACAACAGAAAATTGTCTTCGTTGTGGCTTTGATTTGTTGAATATAGAAGTTGCTAATTTGCCAAAACCTCAAGTAAACAAAGGTGTTCCGACAGTTTTACGGCGTGCCGTAATTTGTTTCTTAACAGTGGTTTTTGTTTTATTCGGCTTTTATCTTTCTCTGATTGGTTCAGCAAATAGGCTTGTTTATGAAGAAAAAAAGACAGTTGAAAGAGCAATAAAAATAATTGAGGAAAAAGGATTTAGCAAAGAAGCCTTTTTTCTAAATTACCTTACGGCTTTTCGCCGCGACGATAATTGGCTTAATGCGTCTGTTGTAAAAGACACTGCTTATGCCGCAACAAATTTTCCTTTCGAAATAATTACAATTTATCCGGAATTTTTTACATTTACCGCCGATGACACCGAACGAGCGTCGATTTTGCTCCACGAAGCCCAACATTTACTCGGAGCGGACGAAAACGAAGCATACTCATTTGTCTGGAAAAATCGCAACAAACTTGGTTATTCAGATGAAAAATATAGAATGTCTGAAATTTATAACAAAGTTGGCGAGCAAACAAAAGAATACGCACCAGAAATTTTCGTCTGTCCTGACAAGGAATACGGCGATTGCACTCGATAAAAAGATCTAAGAACGAAGAAGTTCTAAAACGGACATTGCCCTTTCCAACAAGTTTTCGCTTTCTACAATTCTCAAAACTCCATTCGCAGCAAAATTCGCATCTAAATTTTCGTTCAGGAAAACCATCAGGTTCTCCGGTGAAATTTTTGCATTTTGGTCAAATTTTATCGCGAAACCTGCGTTTGTTTTATCTACCGAAACAACACGAAGTTCTTCAGCGAGTTTTCGCAACCTTGCATAATCGAACAAATTTTCAACAGATTCGGGAATTTTTCCATAACGATCACTAATTTCTGTGTGAATTTTCGCCAAAGTTTGCTCGGAATCGACTGATGAAATTCTTTTGTAAGTTCGAAGCCTTTGTGATGTTTCGTTGATGTAATCTTTCGGAATCGCCACGTCAATACCGAGATTTATCGAAACGCTCACGTCATCAGAAATAACTTCACCACGAATTTCCTGAATCGTTCGCTCTAGCATTTTTGTGTAAAGATCAAAACCGAGAGCGTCGAGCTGACCAGATTGTTGCCCGCCAAGAATATTTCCAGCACCACGAAGTTCTAAATCGAGTGCTGCTATTCTAAAACCTGCACCCAAATCCGAAAATTCACGAATTGCAGAAAGCCTTCGGCGAGCAATTTCCGACAAATCCCGTTCATTAGGAATCAGCAAATAAGCGTAAGCACGGCGACTCGAACGACCCACGCGACCACGAAGTTGATAAAGCTGGGAAAGACCGTAATTATCTGCCCGATTGATGATTATCGTGTTTGCACGAGCAATATCAATGCCATTTTCGATAATTGTTGTTGCGACCAAAACGTCAAATTTACGGTCAACAAAATCTAAAACCGCACGTTCCATTTCCTTTTCGTTCATCTGCCCATGGGCGACAACAATTCTCGCATTTGGAACGATTTTTTTGATATGTCCGGCAATTGTTTCAATCGTTTCAACGCGATTATGGATAAAAAAGACTTGCCCATCGCGAGCCAATTCGAGTTCGATGGCAGATTTGATAACATTTTCCGAAAATTGAACAACTTGCGTGTTTATCGCGAGTCGATCTCGCGGCGGCGTTTCAATTATGGACATATCTCGCATTCCAAGCAGCGACATATTCAAAGTTCGTGGAATTGGCGTGGCAGAAAGCGTCAAAACATCGACCTTTTTCTTCATTTGCTTGAGTTTTTCTTTGTGTGCCACGCCAAAACGCTGCTCTTCATCGACTACGACCAAGCCAAGTTTCGGCATTTTTACATCAGCAGATAAAATCCGATGAGTTCCAATCAAAACGTCAATTTCGCCTTTTTCGGTTTTTTCGACCACTTCTTTTTGCTCTTTTGCAGTTCGAAATCGTGATAAAAGTTCAACTTTTACCGGGAACGCAGCGAAGCGTTTTTTGAAAGATTCGGAATGCTGATAAGCCAAAACGGTCGTTGGCGTAAGAATCGCAACTTGCTTGCCGTCCATCACAGCTTTGAAAGTCGCACGCATTGCAACTTCGGTTTTGCCATAACCGACGTCGCCAATAATTAATCTGTCCATTGGAGTTGCGGTTTCCATATCGGACTTTAAATCTTCGACAGCTGATGCTTGATCTGGTGTTAAATCGTATGGAAATGCGTCTTCAAATTCGATTTGCCAAGGCGTATCGGCGGAATATGCGTAACCTTCGACCAATTTTCTTTCGGCATACAAACGCAAAAGTTCGTCTGCCATATCACGCATCGCACGCTTGGCTTTTGCTTTTGTTTTTTGCCAACCAATTGAACCGAGATTGTCTAAAACCGGTTGAGTAGATTCGCCAGAACTAAATCGCGAAACTAAATCGAGTCGTTCGACCGGAACAAACAGTTTCGATTTTTCGGCGTAAGTCAATAAAACAAATTCACGCTCAACACCTTGTGATTCAATAACTTGCAAACCTTCAAAGCGTCCAATTCCATGATCGACGTGAACAACATAATCACCAGCTTTCAAATCGCGGAAGTCAGAAATAAATGCGTTGAGATTAGTTTTTGGTCTTGAATCTTTAGTTTTTTGACTTTTGTTTTTGAAACCCGAAGACTGAGAATCGCCGAGAATGTCGTTTTCGGTTTGAAAAATCAGGTCGAGCGAAGGAATTTCAAAACCACTGGAAAGTGAGCCGTAAGTGAGGTTTTTAGTTGAAATTACAAGATCGTAATCGCGTAAAATTTCCGAAAATCGGTCAGCAATTCCGTGAGATTGAAAAACAAAGCTTCTTTCGTGTTGTGAATTCGTGCGAAAATCCGCCACAAAATCTTTTATATTGCCATGAAACTTTCGCGTTGAACGGGATTGAATCTCAAATTCGGCAGCTTTCTCGGCAGTTGGAAATAAAAATAAAGGTTTGCTGGACATAAGCTAAAGTGGAATTTTAACACAGACACTAACTCATCACATTCGAAGAAAAACAACACGCAAATGTCTTTGCAAATCGGGCAGAAAATCAATCTGCGACCATAATTTTGACTCTTTAGCGAATGAGCGGACGATTTCTGCTTGGTCAAATCCAATTTCAATTAACAAAAAACCATTTGGTTTGAGATGTTTTGGCGACTCGGTGATTAACGTTTCAATGATTGAAAGTCCGTTTCCGCCATCGGTGAGAGCGTTAAGCGGTTCAAAATGTTGGACTTCCGGCTGTAAAGTCGAAATAGTTTCGCTTGCAATGTAAGGTGGATTTGAAACGATTGCGTCGAATTTTTCCAACTTTAAAGAACTGAAAACGTTTGAACTTTTAAGCGTCAAACGATTTGAAACACGATGAGTTTCTGCGTTAATTTTGGCAATTTTCAATGCTTTTTCAGAAATATCTAACCCAATCGCGTTTGCAGAAAGTAAATTATGCAAAATAGAGATTGAAATGCAACCGGAACCAACACCAACTTCGCAAAATGTAGAATTTTCAGCAAGATTCTGGAGCGATGATTCGACAATAAGCTCGGTTTCAGGTCGCGGAATCAAAACATCTTTAGAGACAAAAAAGTCTAAACCGTAGAACTCCTGATTTTCGGTAATGTGCTGAAAAGGCTCGCGTAGTGAACGTCTGTTTAGTAAGTTTTCGAATAAAATTTGTTCGTCTTTTGTTAAAAGACAATCATCATGAGCCAGCAAAAACGTTTGATTTTTTTTTAAAGAAAATGCTAACAGAGATTTCGCCTCTCGACGAGGTTCGGCGATTCCTGCTGTTTCAAGAACTTGTGTTGCAAGGTTTATGTTTTCTTTAATATTTGTCACGAAAATTAAAATATAAATCTAAGATTTTTTCAGGTGCTTCAAAATGAGGATAATGCCCAATTCCTGCAAGTTCAATAATATCATTGTGTTGCGGACAAACTTCACGAAATCTTTTGACCAAATGTTTACCAGAAACGCGATCTTCTGAGCCGTTAATCATCAAGAAAGGAACATCAATTTTTTGTAAAGCCGAAACCCAGCGTTCGCGGTAAGTTGTTCGTTCTGTCATATAGCGAATCAATTTGTGAGCGATTCGCTTTCCATTATTAAACTTAAATACTTCGAGAAAATCATCAAATTCTGTTTCTGTTGGCTGAGTTTTTTCGCTAAAAACTGAAGCTAAACCTTGTTTGAAACGCGAATCGCTGATCAAACGCCCAAAAATAAATCCGAGAGGACTTATCAAAAGCTTTTGAGCCAAAATAGGTCGATGTGTTTCGGGAAACAAAGCTCCGTTGAGCATACAAATCGTAGCAATTTCAAAATCTAATCCGCGTTCATCTTTTCGTGAGAGAAGTTCTTGGGTGATTGTGTTTCCGTAGTCGTGAGAAAGAATGTGAATTTTTCTGATATTTAAATGTTTGAGAAGTTTTTCTAATTCGTCAACCTGATTAAATGTTGTGTAATCATAATTTACCGGCTTTTTTGAAAATCCGTAACCAATCATATCGAACGAAAGAATTGAATACTTTGTCGCTAAATTGTCCCAAATTTTATGATAATCGAAAGAGGAACTTGGAAAACCATGCAGGCAAAGCAAAACTTCTGTCGATTTGCGACTTAGTTGATAAAAAATATCATCATAAAAATTACCTGTTTTGTGCCAATCGTTTAGTTTCATCTAAAAAAATGGTAATATTTCGGAACTAAATATTCAAACTTGAGGAACGAATTATGCTGAGAGGAAGAGAAAGCGAAAACGTAGAAGACAGACGCGGAATGTCAGGCAAAACTGTTGCACTTGGTGGTGGCGGTTGCTTTACGTTTGTTTTGATAATTGTGGCAGTTCTTTTAGGCGGCGATCCTTCAGCTTTGCTCCAGCAAGTAAATCAGCAAGATGTTCCAGCAGTTCAAAATAATTCGCCTCAACAGAATGATGAAGCTATTAAGAATGTAAAAACAATTTTGGCTGGAACAGAAGACGTTTGGCGAGAGATTTTTAGAAAAAACGGCGGTAATTATCGCGACCCGAAACTCATTGTTTTTGAACGACAAACGCCATCAGCTTGCGGTCGTGCAGATTCTTCGACCGGACCGTTTTATTGTCCTGGCGATGAACAGCTCTATCTAGATATGGCTTTTTTTCGTGAACTCAAAAACGAATTTAAAGCTCCTGGAGATTTTGCTCAAGCGTATGTTATTGCCCACGAAGTTGGTCATCATATTCAAAATATAACCGGCACAATGAACAAAATGACTGCATTGCAACAGAGAGTTAGTGAAGCTGATTCGAACAGACTTTCGGTGCGTTTAGAACTTCAAGCTGATTGCTATGCTGGTGTTTGGGGCAATGCGATGAACAAAAAAGGACAACTTGAGGTTGGAGATTTGGAAGAAGCGATTCGTGCGGCAGCGGGAGTTGGCGATGATATGATCCAAAAACGAACTCAAGGTTATGTCGTTCCTGAATCTTTTACACATGGTTCGGCGAAAGATCGTGCAACTTGGTTTATGAAAGGTTATCAAACCGGAGATTTTAGGCAATGTTCTACTTTTGCCGGAATTCGCGGAATGTAATTTATTAAAGTAGATTCTGCAATTTCGGTTAAGTTCTTGTGAATAACTAATTTCTAATGGTTTTAAATGGTAAATTTAAACAAAAACGAATATATTTAACCCAAGTTAAATTATTCAAATTTTTGGCAAAAAACGGGAAACCTAACGTCAAATACCTTTATGAGCAAATATCGCAAAATTGTCTGGAACGAGGGAATGTTGCTAACCCCGCATCATTTTCAACAGTGGGACAATTACCACGAAGAACTTCTCAGTTCGCGTTTTCGTTCGGCAATTCCTTTTGATTATGGTGTTTTAGATATACAAATTAGCCGCGAAGCTATTGCTAACGGAAACTTTCAACTCACAAATTGCCACGCTGTTTTAACTGATGGTTTGGTTATTCATATTCCTGATACCGATTCTATTCCTGATTTGCGGCAAGTTGGCGGACATTTCCATCCTGAAATAGAAAAACTTGGAGTGCATTTAGCTATTCCGGCTCAGAAACTTGGTGAAGCAAATTTTCAAGCAAATGGTATTAAAACAAATGCTAATTTTAGATTTTTGCAAGAAGGTGCGTTAGTTAAAGATGAAACTAGTGGAACAAATGAGCAACCGCTTTCATTAGCAAAAAGCAACCTCCGAATAATTTTTGACGATGAACTTCGTGATGGTTTTACCTCAATAAAGATCGCTGAACTCGAAAGAACTTCTACCGGACAACTCCAAATTTCAGAAACCTACATTCCGCCAGTTTTGAAAGTTTCGGCAAACATTTGGCTTGGAAATATGCTCCGCCAAATGGTTGAAATTTTAATTACAAAAAGCAGTTCACTTGGAGAACAAAGACGGCAAAGAAACACCGGATTAGCAGATTTTACAACCTCAGAAGTCGCGATTTTTTGGTTACTAAACACAATAAACGCTTCAATTCCGACGATGTCGCACTTTTTTCACTCACCACTTTTGCATCCTGAACGTTTGTATATTGAGATGGCAAATTTGGTTGGAAAATTAACTACATTTTCGACCGAACATCATCCGAAAGACATTGTTAAATACGATCACGATGACTTATATTTCACATTTTTTAGTCTTTCAACCCAACTTAAAGACTTGCTCGAAACGGTTATTCCGAGCAGATGTGTGGCAATTCCGCTCGAAAAAACACGCGATACTTTATATATCGGCAGAATTGAGGATGAACGTTTGCTCAAAGAAGCAGGATTTTATCTTGGCGTAAAAGCCCAAATGTCTGAAGGTAAATTGATTGAAGGTGTTCCGCGTGTTGTGAAAATTGGTTCGCGAGATGTAATTGATACGATTATTGGTTCAGCACTTCCGGGCGTTGGTTTGATGTATTCAAATCCGCCACCAGCACCAATTCCTTCGCGAATCGGATTTCGTTATTTTCAACTCGACAACGTTGGTCCATATTGGGACGGCATAAAAGGTTCAAAGGTAATTGCAGTTTATGTTCCAAATGAAATTCCAGACGAAAAACTCGAACTTTATGCTGTGAAACCTTAAAAAGATTAAATTATTTAAGTATTTAAATTTTATATGTCAGACGAAAGAACAAGCCGAAGAAACCAAACTGCCAATGATTTGTCGAGTTTTGCCTCGCCAATTTTCGATTTAGTTCTTCGTTTGAAAGCCGGAATAGTTGCACCTTCCAATAATCTTCGCCCAAAAGTTGCCGGACTTCTCAAAGATTTTGAAGACCGTGCAAATCGTTACCGATTTGATTCAAAGATTATTCAAGTTTCAAAGTTTGCACTCGCTTCTTTTGTTGACGAAACAATTTTGACAAACAATTTTCCTCTCAAAGACGAATGGGAAAAAAATCCGCTCCAGCTTGAATATTTTGGCGAGCAACTCGCTGGAAACAAGTTTTTTGACAAACTTCAGGCAATGCTCAAGCAAATTGAAACAACTCAAGATGCAGTTGAAATCTACTATGTTTGTATGTTGCTTGGTTTTAAAGGGCGATATGCGGTTTATGAACACGATAAATTGATGAGCATTATGCAGTCAACGGCAAATGCTTTGGTGAAAGTTGGGAAAATTTCTAATGTCGAACTTTCGCCACATTGGTTGGCAAACGATCAGCCAAAACCTCAAGAAAAACGTGGAATGCCAACTTGGGCAAAAGTTTCTGCTTTTGCCGGAATTGGTCTGGCGGTTGTTATTTATTTAGTGATGTTTTTACTTTCCTCAAAGTTTTTAGATGATGCGATACAGAAATTGAAGATTTAGTTTTAGTTCAAATAAAACGGGCAGATGCGGTAATTAAGATTTTTTGCAGTTTACTGATAACCGAAATATGTGGCAACTTGATCAAATAAAATATGCGATGGGGCTAGGCGGAATGTTTGGCTTTTGTGGAGCCTTATACATTGCAAATATGTATGTTGCTCCGCTTTTAACTCCAAAAATTGGTGCCGCGTGGGCATATTCAGTAGTGACTATTGGAATTGTTTTGATAACTTTGCCGTTTGCTTTGGTTATTGGTTTAGTAAACAGACGACAACGAAAAAAGGCTGAAAAAGCTGAACTTTTAGAACAAGCCGCCAATCCGCAAGAAGACCAACAGGCAGCTTCGCCGTCACAAGGTTCTGACGAGCATTCGAAATCAGCTGAGGAAGCAACTCAATATCTCAAAACCTCTGGTTTGGATGTTTATTCTCTGCCTTGGTATTTGGTTGCCGGAGCTCCAAAAGCTGGAAAATCTTCGTTAGTAGTGTCTTCAGGTTTAAATTTTCAAACACTTCCTAGTCAACGACAGTCTGAACAGAATCTCATTCGTTCAACTAGAAATATTGATTGGCGAATGACCAGCGATGCTGTTTTTCTGGACACTTCAGGGCAATACCAAACCGAAGGAAGCGATTCGGCTGAGTGGACAGGTTTACTTGATACAGTTAAAAAATATCGTGGTCAGCGTCCGCTTGACGGATTTTTGCTTGTTGTGAGCACTGAAAGAATTTTAAATGGCGATGAAACGGAAATCGAGGAAATGGCGAAAATTCTTCGCACCCGACTAGATGAAGTAACAGCAAAAACCAAAACCAGATTCCCGATTTATGTTGTTTTTACTCACGCTGATGCGATTGAAGGTTTTCGGGATTCTTTTTCCACTTCACAAAAAGAAGCAGAAAATCTCGTTTGGGGAACAACAATACCAATCGAAAAAAGCGAAAACGCACACACACTTTTTGACAGCGAATTCGATATTTTGAGCAAATCGGTAATGAAACGGCGTTTAGTTCGACTTTCTGCACCTTTTCCGCCAAATCGTCAGCTTCGTATTTTTAATTTTCCATTACATTTTGGAGCATCGCGAAAGAAAATCGGGCATTTTGTGGCAACTCTTTTTCGTCCAAATCCGTTTAGTGAAAGTCCATTTTTGCGTGGCTTTTATTTTACATCAACGCCAGGCGACAAATCGGGTTTTGTCGGAAAGTCGCATTTCACGAAAAAGTTTTTCCGCGATGTTGTTTTGCGAGACAAAGATTTAGTAAAAAACTTTCTCGCACAAAAACAAAGTCCGCCAATTTTAGGCTGGGTTGTCACTGCTTTGGGAGCTTTGTTTACCTTCTTTTTGCTTCTAATGTCGGGAATTTCGTTGATTCAAAACAAGCAATTAGTTGAAGATGCGTCAACAAAAGCCGAGAGCGTTTTAACAATTTATAAAGCCGACCAAGGTAGAGATTTGTTCAAAAAATCAACGGATGAAACTCGTGCGGAAATAACAGCGATTGATGAACTTCGGCAAACACTCTCGAAACTTGATGAATATGAGCGAAACGGAGCTCCGTTTTGGATGAGATTTGGGATGTTTTCGGGCAATAAAATCTACAAAGAAAAACTGCTCAATATTTATTTCAATACAGTTGAGCAAAGATTTAAAAAACCTGTAATTGCAAAATTAGAAAGCGATTTGCAGAAATTCTCAGCCGGAACAACCCAAGAACCGGAAGAAGTTTTAGACAAAAATTTTGATTTGATGTCGAGTTATTTAATGCTTTCCGGCGGTGAAACCAAAAAAGGCGATAAATATCGAAAATATGCTCAAGGCGACTTTTTGTCAAAAACTTTAGCTGATTTGTGGAAAACTGAGCCAAAATTACCTGCTGGTTATGAGCTAACGGCTCAGCAAAACCTTGAGTTTTATATGAAACAAATCGACCGCGATGAGTTTCCTCGAATTGCCTTAAAACCCGAGTTAGTTGTTGCTTCGCGTAAGAAATTGCAAGCATTTCCGGCATATTTGAGATATTACAAACGAGAAGTTAATAAAATTTCTAAAGAAGTTGAATCAACTGTAGGAGCCTCAACAGTTGCCGGTATTTTAACTTTAAGCGGCGGCGATTCGTCATTTGTTGAAGGAAGCTATCAAGTTCCGAGTGCATACACAGTTGAAGGTTATAAATTGATGAAAACGTCAATTCGCGAATCTGACCAAAAACTTAGTGAAGACGATTGGGTCATGGACGAAGAGTCGAAAAAAGAAATGGCTCAATCGACCGATGCGAGCAAAGTTGAAGAACGTTATTTTAAAGATTACGCCGATCATTGGAAAGGTTTGGTCAAAGGCGTTAGCATCAAGCCATACAAAAAAGAAGATGCAGCCCGAGCACTTCAGTCTTTTTCATCAGCAAATTCGCCGATAGACGCTTTGCTTAAAGAGGTTTATCGCCAAACTCGACTTTCTGCCAAACCGAAACCGAGAAATTGGTGGGAAACCGCACAAGATTGGGTTGGTTTACTTCCGAGGCTTGAAATTCGCGAAAATACAAAACCTGAAAGTGAATTTCGTCCACTTTTCCCGTTTGTTGGTGATGAAACAAAAATTGACAGTACTCCGTTGGCAAATTATCGCAAAACAATTGGGCAGCTTTTTAATAAGTTAAATGGAGTTTCGCCTGATGAATATGTAATTTTGGCGAAAGATTTGGCGGCTGATAAAGACACAAAACTTGGCTTAAGAAATTCTGAAACGGCAATTTCAACTTTGCTCAACGGGTTTGCGGAAACGCCATCAGGACAAGAAATTGCCGAACTTTTAAAGAAACCTTTAACAAATTTGCGTTCACTTCTTGGGGCAGATGCTCAAAGCCAACTAGGAAAATCTTGGGTTGCTGAAATTTTACCAAAAGCAAAAGAAGCCGAAAAAGGTTTCCCATTTGATGACACCGGAGAGTCTGATTTGGTCAAGCTAACTGCTTATTTAAATCCAGTAAACGGAACGCTTTCAGACTTTTACACGAAACGCTTAGAAAAATATTTTGAAGCAGACGGTGGCGGAAAGTTAAAAGTAAAAAGCACTTCTGATGTTAAATTTACTGATGAATTTGTCGCTTATCTAAACAATGCGTTTGCATTGCGGGAAACGCTTTTCGGGAAAAATAAAGACGCGAGTTTTGAATATGATTTCCGATTAAATCCGGTAAAAGACGCAATTATTGAAGTGAAAATAGATGGTCAATCAATTACTTCAGAAGGAACGGCTTCGAGTAAACTTAAGTTTCCGGCAGCAACAAATGCCGAAACGGGAGCGTTTATGAACTTTGCGTCAACAGCTGAAGCAAGTTCAACATCAGGAAAAACACCTCCAGCGGCGAACACAAACTCGACGACGAGTTCTAATTCGGCTTCTGCAAACTCGACAAGTCCGGTTAGTAAATTCCAATCAACTCCAGCAACGCCTACAGCTGGTTCAACTTCAATTAAGCGACCGGGAACTTGGGGTTTATTCCTATTTTTCAATGATGGCTCGCCTAAGAAAAATCCAAGTGGCGGTTATGATTTGAGCTACAAACTTGGCGGCAAAGTCGTGACTGCAACGATAAAACCAGCGGGCGGCGATTTGTTTGATAGAAATTTATTTAAGAGTGTGAAAGTGCCGGAGAATTTTTTAAAATAAGTTCTGAGTTCAAACTTTAGTTTGGTTTTTTACACGCTCAAGCGAGAACTCAAAACAATAAATTATATGGAAGAAGCAAAACAAAAACTCAACGAAGGAAACTTGAGCGGTGCTGTCGCGGCTGCTCTTGCACATGTCAAAGCCAAGCCGACTGACGCTTCGGCAAGAACTTTTCTTTTTGAACTTTCGCTCTTTTCGGGCGATTGGGATCGGGCTGACAGGCAACTTGATGCAATTGGACAACAAGATGCGAACACGGCGATGGGAAGTTTAATTTATCGGCAAACATTGGCAGTTGAAAAAACTCGTCTCGAATATTTTTCTAAAGGTGTGAGACCCGATTTTATTACTGAATGTCCAGCATATGTTGAAGATTTAATAAGTGCGAATGACAAATTGCGTGAAGGAAATTTTGCTGAGGCGAGTGAATTGTTAGAAAAAGTTGAGCAAAACCGTCCGGCATTTGCGTCTAAAATAAACGGCGAATCTGTCGAAGATTTTCGTGATTTTAACGACCTTACGTCTTGCGTTTTCGAAGCATTAATAAAAGACGAATATGTTTGGTTACCTTTTGAAGTCGTTCAAAAAATTGAATTTTTTGAACGGAAATCATTGCGTGATGTTTTTTGGATTCAAGCAAAAGTGGATCTAAAAAACGGTTTAGGTGGCGAAATGCTCGTGCCATCGCTTTATGCAAACTCTTTTAAAAGTAAAGATGATGGAGTTCGTTTGGGTAGAACCAATGACTGGCAAGAAGCCGGAGAAGGAATTTACATCGGCGAAGGCGTTAAACTTTTTTCTGCAAATGGAGAAAGTAAGGCAATTTCGCAAATCGAAACAATTGAATTTGTTTGAGGAGTTTGGATATGCCGGTATTAACTGTTTATTTAGGAGAAGTTTGCTCTAACAGCGGATTAAGTGCTAGTGAAAAAGCCACTGTTCAGTCAACGCTTTTGAGTTGGTTTACAACTGTCTGCAGAAGTTCTGCATACACAGCAGCAGTTTCATGGGTAAGTGCAATGCCGGCAACAATTTTACCAACAGATTTGCTCTGTTATTTTATGCCCGACCAAGGAACAAGTGCTTTGCGACACATTCCAGGCTATGCCAGTGGAGCCGGAACTTCGCAAGGATTTACATTTAGCACAGTAACCGCAAATGCTTCGGAAGTTTATGTTTCAAGCTGTCGCGGAAATGGCGTTACTTGGTTTACGGAACTTGCGTTTCATGAGTTAATGCACAATAAACTCAGTCTCGGTAATCAAGGTTTACATGCAAAAGGTGGAATTGCAGCAGCAACAGTGAGTGCTGGAATGTCACCTTCAACTGCAAATTATGCTGATATGCGTGGTGCTTTAGCTACTAGTCGTATTCAATGGACTGGCGGTTGGTCAGCAATTAGTTGTCCAGACCCGAACGATCCTTTGGCTGGACTCAATTTATCAGGACTTTAAAAAGTTGCGAGACAAAATGAACTTATATGGAAGTTAATTCACAACCAACAGTTATTGATTTTGATTCGATTCTAGTTCCGATTTCGGAAGAAAATCCTTCGGGCGAAAGTCTGTCATATTCAGGACTATACGATGAAATTCGTGAAGCCCGACGTGCGGATATTGACGCTGCACAAGGCGATTGGCAACACGAATTGAAGATTGCAAATTTTCGCCGTGTAATTGAATTGGGTGTTCCGGCATTAACTTCGCAAACTAAAGATTTGCAGATTGGCGTTTGGTTAGCCGAAGCACTTGCAAGGCAACACGGTTTTGTTGGCTTGAGAGATGGTTTGCGTCTTGCCAAAGAATTACAGGCTAATTTTTGGGAAACTATGTTTCCTGAAATTGACGAAGGCGACATGGAAGGTCGTGCAAATGCCCTTGAATGGCTTGATAAACAACTGACGACTGTCGCGAGAGAAACTGCTATTACTGCCGATGAAGGCTTAACTTTTATTGGATTTGAAGATTCAAAATTGTTTGATATTCCTGATAATTTTGAATCTTTAGATTATGATAAGCAAGAAAAACTTCAAGAACTCAAGCGGCAAGCTGAAGAAGAAAAACGTGTTACAGGCGAGCGTTGGCGAAAGTCAAAAAATGCTTCGCGACGACAATTTTATGAAGATTTAAATTTAGTTTTAGAAGAGTGTTGGGATGCCGTTGGCGAACTTGACCGCACAATTGAAGATAACTTTGATCGCAATCAAATGCCTTCATTAATTAATCTTAAAAAGTCTCTTGATGAAATTAGAGATTTAGTTAAAAAGATTTTGCAAGAAAAGCGGATTGCAGAACCAACTGAAGAAGAATTAAACGCAGGACTTTCGGCTAGTGAAGAAGACGAAATTTCAGAAGACGGAACAGTTATCTCGAGCGGAATTCCTGGAACTTCGGGTGCAATTAAATCTCGTCAAGATGCACTCAAGCGTCTATCCGAGATTGCTGAATATTTCCGCAAAACTGAACCACATTCACCAGTCGCAAGTTTGGTTTTTCGTTCGGTGAGATGGGGAAATATGTCGCTTGAAAGTCTTTTGCAGGAACTTGTAAAAGATTCGACTGTTTTAGAACAGATTAGGGAAACACTCGGAATTCTTGATAATTCTGATTCGGCAAATGAATGATTAATTTTGACAAATTATTAGTCTGAGTTTTGTCAAAAACAAAAAAAGATTGAGTTAACATAAAAATATTTAAGAAAAGTTCTTAAAATGTGTTAGTTTTATAGAAAAAATTCAGGAAAATATCAAATAAGGAGCAAAAGTATGGCAATTAAAAAAGAAAGTTTGCAACATAAATTAGATCGAGTGCGTCCCCCGCGTGTTCAAATCACATATGATGTGGAAATCGGGAATGCAATCGAATTGAAAGAATTACCCTTCGTTGTTGGAGTTATGGGTGATTTTGTCGGAAAACCTGAGGAGCCAATGGTTGGTTTGAAACAAAGAAAATTTGTTGAAATTGATCCGGATAACTTTAATCAGGTTCTCTCTGGAATGAAACCTCGGCTGGCATTTACGACCGAAAATAAAATGCAAGACGATGGTAGTAAAATGGGAATTGAACTCAAATTTAACAACATCGAAGATTTCGAGCCTGATAATGTCGTTCAACAAGTAGATCCACTCAGAAAATTAGTTGAAGCACGACAAAAACTTTCTGATTTGAGATCGAAAATGGACGGAAATGAGAAGCTCGAAACAATGCTCGAAAATATTATTGCCAATGCTGACCAACAAAAAGCCTTGAGCGACGAAATTGGGAAGGAGGAATAAATAATGGCTGAACAAAAACAAAAAGAAGCACAGGTTGAAGTTCAAGAAGGTCAAGTAAGTTTGCTCGACCAAATTTTGACCGAAGGCAGACTCGCTCGTGATGATTATCAAAAAGAGCGTGCGAAAGATATGATTGGCGAATTCGTAAGTCAGGTTATGGCTGGCGAATTGACGATGACCAGAGATATGGACACCGCAATCAATGCTCGAATTGCAGAAATTGATCGGCTTATTTCTTCGCAATTAAATGAAATTATGCATCATGAAGACTTTCAAAAACTTGAAGGTTCTTGGCGTGGACTTCATCATTTAGTTGTAAATTCAGAAACAAATCCGCAATTAAAAATTCGTGTGATGAGTGTTCAGAAAAAAGAACTTCTCAAAGATTTCGAAAGAGCTTTAGAATTTGACCAATCGTCAATGTTCAAGAAACTCTACGAAGAAGAATACGGAACATTCGGTGGAGCACCTTATGGAGCCTTAATTGGCGATTTCGAATTTGGAAATCATCCACAAGATATGGCTTTGCTTGAAAGAATTTCGCAAGTTGCGGCTGCTGCACACGCACCGTTTATTTCGTCAGCAAACGCAGGTTTGTTTGGTTGGGATAATTTCTCGGAAATGTCAGAAGTTCGCGATGTAGCCAAAATCTTTGACCGCACGGAATATATGAAATGGCGTTCTTTCCGAGAATCAGAAGATTCGCGATATGTTGGACTTTGTTTGCCACACACGCTTATGCGTGAACCTTATGGTCAAGCAACTCATCCAACTGAGTCTTTTAATTTTGAAGAAGATGTTGACGGCACAGATAATAGTAAATATCTTTGGGGAAATGCGGCTTATTCATTTGGAACACGTTTAACAGAAGCGTTTGCAATGCACGGTTGGTGTGTGGCGATTCGCGGAGTTGAAGGTGGCGGACTTGTTCAAGGTCTTCCAACTCATACTTTTAGAACTGACGAAGGCGAAGTTGCAATGAAATGTCCAACTGAAGTTGCAATTACAGATCGTCGCGAAAAAGAATTTGCCGACAACGGTTTTATTCCGCTTGTTCACTGTAAAGGAACTGATTACGCAGCATTTTTTGGTGCTCAGTCAGCTAATAAACAGAAAAAATATGACACCGATGAAGCAAATGCTAACGCACGTCTTTCATCACAATTACAATATATTTTCGCCGTTTCGCGATTTGCACACTATTTGAAATCAATGGTGAGAGATAAAATCGGAAGTTTTATGTCGCGTAAAGATTGCGAATCGTTTCTTAATCGTTGGATTAACAATTACGTTACTCTCGATGATTCGGCTTCTGCTGCAACTAAATCGAAATTTCCATTGCGTGAAGCAAGAGTTGAAGTTGCAGAAATTCCTGGTAAGCCAGGTTGTTATCGTGCGGTAGCTTTTCTCCGTCCGCATTTTCAGCTTGACGAGTTGTCAGTTTCGTTACGTTTGGTAGCAGACTTACCACCACCAGCAGGCGGTTAATATTAGACTTAATTAACTTTTTTCAACAAAAACTTGAGGCTAGAAATAGTCTCAAGTTAAAAAATTAAAAAAGTTTTAAGTTTTTTATAAAAAGTTCGCAAAATAGTATTTCACTAGCGTCTTCTAAATGTGAGCAAAAAAGAAGCTCAAAAAAAGATTAGAAGTAAAAAAAAACGTTCGAGAGATTTCCGAACATAAAAACAAAAAAGGTTCATTACTAAAAGGAGTTAATATTATGGCACAGTCAGATTTTTTTCTTAAACTAGACGGAGTTGTTGGCGAAAGCGAAGATTCAAAGCATTCAAAGGAAATGCAAATTGAATCATGGTCACTTGGAGCAACTAACAGTGGTTCGATGGGACAAGGTACTGGTGGCGGATCTGGTAAAGTATCTATGCAAGATTTCCACTTTGTAGTTAAAAACGGACTTTCAAGCCCTAAATTGTTCGAAAAATGTTCAACTGGTGAGCACATCGCTTCAGGAACATTAACTTGTCGCAAGGCAGGAACTGATCCGCAAGATTATTTGATAGTCAAATTTTCTGATCTTATCATTTCTTCATACCACATTGGTGGTTCTGGTGGTTCTGATATGATGCCGATGGATCAAATTTCATTCAACTTTACGAAGATTGAATATACCTACAAACCACAAGATGCTAAAGGTAGTTTGGGCGGTAACGTTGCTTTCGGTTACGATGTTAAGAAAAACCAAAAAGTATAACTTTTCTTTAAACCCTTCAAAAATGCTCGCCAGTTTTTTAATTGTGCGAGCATTTTTTTAACATAAATAAATGGCAAAATTAGAAAGTGACATTCGCATAACACCTTCTGTTTTAGACAGATTGCTTGACTATGACCCTACATCTTTAAACGAGTCTTTAAAGTCTCGCTCAAGAAGCATCACAGAACTAAAGCAAGCAGTTAAGCGAGACTTGGAATGGCTTTTAAATGCCAGACAAAATGCCGATGGAATTCCGGAAAATTTAGTTGAATTAACTCGCTCAGTTTTTGCTTACGGATTGCCGGACACAACCGGAACAAGTGCGAAAAGTCATTTTGAACAAAAAAAACTTACCAATCAAATTGAAACTGCAATCAGACATTTTGAACCAAGATTTCTAGATTTGAAAGTTACAATGGAACCAATTGACAGTGTAGATAGAACAATTAGATTTAAAATTGAAGCCCAACTTGACGTTGAGCCAACGCCAGAACCTGTAACATTTGACACAGTTTTACAACTTGGCGGTGGTGGTTTTGATTTAAAGGAGAAATAAATTATGTCAGACCCTAGACTAGTTGATAGAAAACCAAACCTTTGGCAACCTGAAAAAGCACTTTCGTTTCCTCAAATTTATGATTTAATTTGTAGAAATCATCCTGAAAACCATGTAGTTTCGCGTGAAATTATTGCTTGTATTTTTTTTGAAGAAACTTTATTTTGTAATATTCAGCAAATAACAAAAAATGGCAAAGGTCCGGCTGCGGGCTTTGGGCAAATTCAAATTCAAGATCCAGATAAAATCCCATTTTTTGAATCTATTCACTACAATTCAAATTTGAAAGAAAATAAATTACAGTTACCAGACATCACATTTGAAATTATCAAAAACGATAATGATTTGGCTGTAAAATTAACTTGTAAATATTTTCAATGGTTAGTTTCTTCTCAAGGTAAAAGTTTACAAGGTGCATTACAGGCTCAAACAGGCGGCGGTATTTCAAAAGGTGTTGAAACTGTAGGCAGTAAAAATAAAGCATTTGTTCCTTTATTTATTGAAGGCGGCAAAAAATTAAAGAAAGCGATTACTCAAACTTGGACTCGCGAGGCATTTGTCGAAGCGTTAAATTTTGCGAGAAAAAATGGACATCATAATAATGCAATTGCTTCAACCGGAATTTTTGCATACACAAAATTTTGGGAATACATTATTCCTGATGATTATCTGAAATTTGGCTATTAGTTTTAAAAAAAGTAAGTGCAATTTCTTAGATATAATAATAGATGCATTGCTCACGGTCTTTTCTATTTTGCACTTTCACTGATAATATATCATCAATAAATGCGAGACGAACTTTTAGGTTATTACGAAAGAGAATTAATTTTCTTGCGAAAAATGGGTGCGGACTTTGCCCGTAAGTATCCAAAGGTTGCTTCACGTCTATTAATTGATGAAGAAAAAATTGAAGACCCACACGTTGAGCGGATGATTGAAGCGTTTGCTTTACTCGCCGGGAGAGTTTCGCTAAAACTCGATGATGAACTGCCAGAAGTTACTGAATCTTTTCTCAGTGTTCTTTATCCGCACTACTTAGCTCCAATTCCTTCAATGGCAATTGCCCAATTTGCATACGGTTCGCCGAATGACAAACTTACAACAATTCAACATCTTGAGCGTGGAGCAAAACTCTATTCAAGACCTGTCGATGGAACGCCTTGCAGATTTAGAACAAATTACGATGTTCAACTTAATCCGCTCGAAATTAAATCTGCTTCGCTCGAATCTCCTGCACCAAAAGATTCTCGCGGCAAATTTGCGGAAAGTTTTATTAAATTGAGTGTGAGATGTTTTGGCGATGCAAATCTTCACGAGTTAAAAATTGGTGAGAGTGGGAAATCACCAGAATTTCTTCGCTTTTATCTCAATGGTGATCCGCAACTCGTTTTTCCATTGTATCGAATGATTTTTAATAACGTCACAGCTGTTGAATTTCGTGCAAAAGATACACCTCTTGGCGATAAAGCGATGATGACAATGACAAATGTTCAACTCGAACCGCCAAAACCGATAATTCTCTCGCCCGATGTTTTGCGTCAAGTTGGATTTGAAAACGACGAGGCAATGTTGCCCTATACAAAAAAATCTTTCAGCGGTTATCGACTTTTAACCGAATATTTCACGTTCCCATATAAGTTTTTATTTTTTGATATTTACGGAATTGATCAAGCGATAGAGAAAAATTTTGGCTCACATTTTGATATTTTAATTCATTTGAAAGATATTACACCGCCAAAATCTCCAATTTCAAAAGAGACTTTTTTGCTTGGTTGCACGCCAATTGTTAATCTTTTTTCGCAAACATCTGACCCAATTTATCTTTCGCAACGAAAATATGAATACCAATTAATTCCTGATGTTCATCGCCAAAATACGACTGAGGTTTATTCTGTTGACGAAGTAAACACGACCGATCCGCGAACGAATACGTCACGAGTTTTTCAGCCATTTTATAGTTTAAAACACGCATACGGTGAACAAATGGAAAAGGCATTTTGGTATGGAGTTCGTCGTCAGTCGCAAAAGCAAGACGATGATGGAACCGAAATGTTTCTCTCAATGGTTGATATGAATTTCAATCCGCGTGTTCCGGCAGCCGAAGTTGTAACTGTCAAAACAACCTGCACAAATCGAGATTTACCGGCAAAACTTCCTTTTGGTGGAAAAGCCGGCGACTTTGAAGTTGAAGGAACTGCTCTGCTTTCAAGAGTTAGGTGTTTAACTAAACCGACTGAAACAATCCGTCCACCACAACGAAGAGCCGCTCAATGGCGTTTAATTTCTCATCTAAATCTTAATTTTCTCTCGCTCGTTTCTGATGAAGAAGATTCGCCCGAAGCATTACAAGAGATTTTACAGCTTTATAATTTTGATGATAATTCTGCCACTCGCAAACAAATTCTTGGTATTGTTAGCATTGAAAGCAAAAAAGTTGTTAGGCAAATTGGCGGAAGAGTCGGGACTGGTTTTGTTCGCGGTTTGGAAACGACAATAACCTTTGACGATGAACAATTTGTAGGTAGCGGAATGTATTTATTTGCGTGTATTCTGGAGAGATTTATGGGCGTTTATGCCTCGCTCAACTCCTTTAACCAATTAGTTGTCAGAACAAAACAAAGCGAAGAAGTGTTAAAACGATTTCCACCACGAGCGGGTGAACAAATTTTAATGTAAAAATAATTTTTTTAACCTTTTAAACTTTCGATTATGAAAGACTTAAACCATGAACTTCTAGATGAACCTTATCGCTTCGAATTTTTTCAAGCGGTCAGGCTTCTTGAAAAAATTTATCCCGAAAAATTGAGCGTTGGGCGAGATGCCTTGCCTCATGAAGAAGTTGTGCGATTTCGTTCGCGTCCAACTCTCGAGTTTCCGGCGAGTGAAGTTCACGAAATTAAGACTTCTGACGATGAATTTCATGATGCAAAAAAACTTGAAATATTTGTCAATTTTATAGGAATGGTCGGAGCGATTGGAGTTTTACCAACTCATTACACAGAATTAGTGGCGGAAAGAGCTCGTTATCGAGACACGTCATTGTGGGCTTTTCTCGATATTTTTACACATCGTAGCATTTCGCAATTTTATCGTGCGTGGGAAAAATATCGATTTCCGGTTCAATATGAACGTGGAAATGATGATTTCACTAATTATTTGTTTGATTTCATCGGTCTTGGAACCAAAGGTTTGAGAAATCGTCTAAATTTAGACGACGAAAGCCTGATTCCTTATGCAGGTTTGATAATTCAGAAACCTCATTCTGCAAGTAGTTTGGAACAAATTATCGGCGACTATTTTGGAATTCCTGCAAAAATTGAGCAGTTTCATGGACAATGGATTGATCTAGACGAAGAAAGTATGACGAAAGTTGGCGTAGAAAATAGCCGGCTTGGATATTCAACAATAATTGGAACTCGAGTTTGGGACACGCAATCTATGTTTAGAATGAAACTTGGAGCATTGTCTTTTATTCAGTTTCAAGCATTTTTGCCCAACGGAACAGCTCATAAATCAGCTGTTTCAATCATAAAATTTATGACCGGTGTTGAGTTTGATTTTGATATTCAATTGAAATTGAAAGCAAAAGAAGTTCCGAGCACGATTTTAACAACTCGTGCAAAACGTCGTCCGATGCTTGGTTGGAGTTCATTTTTGAAGACAAAACCTTTTAAAGAAGACGATGAACAAGTTATTATGCAAATAGCAAATTAAGTTCAAATGTAAGCAGATTTTTTCGCATTTGCTCGTATAATTTTGCCCATACCCCAAAAACCTGGAGAAGAATATGAACGTAAATTTGAAATCACTTATTGGCAGACTAAATGAAACGTGCCGTTTGGCACTCGAAGGTGCGGCTGGGCTGTGTCTTTCGCGGACAAATTACGATGTGGAAATCGAGCACATTTTGGCGAAAATTCTCCAAAATGACGACACAGATTTCCACAAAATTTGTCATCAATATGGTGTAAATATTGATCGCCTGACGAAAGATGTTGAAACGGCTTTGAACCGTTTTAAAACCGGAAACACTCGCACACCTGGACTTTCGGATCGTTTACCAAAATGGTTGCAAGACGCTTGGTTGCTGGCTTCTGTAGAATATGGAGCCGGAAAAGTGAGATCAGGACACTTGATTTTAGCGATGCTGACAAATGAAAGCTATGCACGAATTGCCCGCGAAGTTTCGAGAGAATTTATTTTAATTTCCCCAGAGAAATTGGCGAAAGAATTGGAAGATGTAACATCTGGTTCGTCAGAAGCTTATGAAGCAGTTTCACTTGGCGAAACGCCATCGAGTGACGGTTCGCCTGTCGCGACCGGAAGCGGAAAAACAAAAGCACTCGATCAATATACCGAAGATTTAACAGCGAAAGCTCGTGCCGGAAAGATTGATCCAATTTTGGGTCGAGATGCGGAAGTTCGTCAAATTGTAGATATTCTGTTACGACGGCGACAAAATAATCCGATTTTAACGGGTGAAGCCGGAGTTGGAAAAACTGCGGTCGTCGAGGGTTTTGCAAATCGAATTGCAGAAGGAGATGTTCCTGAACCGCTTCGAAATGTAATTGTTAGAACGCTCGATTTAGGTTTGTTGCAAGCCGGAGCGTCAGTTAAAGGCGAATTTGAAAACCGCCTAAAAGATGTAATTAATGAAGTTAAATCTTCGCCAACGCCGATAATTTTATTTATTGACGAAGCTCACACGATGATTGGTGCTGGCGGTGCGGCTGGCGGAAGCGATGCGGCAAATTTGCTCAAACCTGCTCTCGCACGCGGCGAACTGCGGACAATTGCGGCGACAACTTGGGCAGAATATAAAAAATATTTTGAAAAAGATGCGGCTCTCGCGAGACGTTTTCAAGTTGTAAAAATTGACGAGCCTGACGAAGAAAAAGCCATCGGAATGATGCGTGGCTTAACTGCGAAAATGGAAGAGCATCACAATGTAAGAATTTTGGATGAGGCAATTGTCGATTGTGTAAAACTTTCAAATCGCTATGTCGCTGGAAGACAATTACCGGACAAATCTGTATCAGTTTTAGACACAGCTTGTTCGAAAGTTGCTATTGGTCAAGGTGCGACTCCAGCTTCGGTTGAAGATTCTACTCGCCGCATAACTCGTCTGGAAACCGAAATCAACTCGCTCGACCGCGAACTTGTGACTGGTGCAAAACATGACGAAAGAATTGCGGAGTTGAGAGAGGATAAAGAAAAAGAAGAAGCAAAATTGGCAAGTTTAACCGAGCAATGGACGAAAGAACGCGAGATGATTGCTAAGATTCGCGAAATCCGGACAAAACTCGAGAAATCGACTGTAATTAGTGAACCGGAAGAAGCAAGTGATGAACCACAAGTCGAAAATCCGGAAACTGAAAAGCCTGAAGTTGAGGTTTTTGATGGCGATAAATTGCGTGCCGAACTAGAAACGCTAAATTCTGAATTGAAAATCGTGCAAGGCGAAGATCCTTTGATGCAACCAGTTGTCAATGGGCAAACTGTCGCTGAAGTTATCTCGGGTTGGACGGGAATTCCGGTTGGGAAAATGGTTTCGGATGAAATTCACGCTGTTTTGAATCTGCAAAAAACTCTGGCAGAAAGAGTAATTGGGCAAGATCACGCACTCGAAGCAATTTCGCAACGTATTCGGACTTCGCGAGCCGGTTTAACTGATCCGAAACGTCCAATTGGCGTGTTTATTTTGGTCGGAACTTCAGGCGTTGGAAAAACCGAAACCGCGTTGGCACTAGCCGAATCACTTTACGGCGGCGAACGAAATTTAATCACAATAAATATGAGCGAATATCAAGAAGCTCATACGGTTTCATCGCTAAAAGGTTCGCCTCCAGGATATGTCGGATACGGCGAAGGCGGAGTTTTGACCGAAGCAGTTCGGCGGAAACCTTATTCAGTTGTGTTGCTCGATGAAGTTGAAAAAGCACATCCAGACGTGATGGAACTTTTCTTCCAAGTATTTGATAAAGGAACACTTGAAGATGGTGAAGGTCGAGAAATTGACTTCAAAAATTGCGTAATTTTGCTGACAACAAATGTTGGGACAGCGACAATTATGTCACTTTGTGCTGATCCTGATACCAAGCCTGATCCTGAACCGCTGATTGAGGCTCTTCGTCCTGAATTACAAAAAGCTTTTAAGCCAGCACTTTTGGGAAGAATGGTTCCGGTTGCATATTATCCAATTTCTGACGATGTTTTGCGGATTATCATCAATCTACAACTCAAAAAAATCGGTCAGCGAATTTTTGAGAATCATAAATCGCAATTTTCTTGTGATGACAACGTCATAGACTTAATAGCTAGTCGTTGTACAGATGTTGATAGCGGTGCGAGAAACGTTTACAACATTCTGACCGGAACGATGTTGCCTGATATGTCGGCTGAAGTTTTATCGCGAATGGCGGATGGCGAAGCGATTGCTAAAATCCATGTTGGAGTAAAAGACGAGGCATTTACTTACGAAATAAGTTAATGCTGATTTAAGGGAAAATACTATGAGCGTAATTATTGAAGGAAACAGTGCATATATTAAGGAACCTGACTTTACTAAGAAAATAGGTCAGGCACTTGCTTTATTGAAATCTAAATCTTCCAATGATTACGCCGTTATCACAACTTATATCGATAAAATTAGAGCAACTGATAAAAGCGGTGCAAATTTTAACGAAAAGATGATGACAATTGATATTGCATTAAATACTTTCAATGCTTCTTTATGTTGGGTTGCAAGTGTTTTGGTTCACGAGTCTATTCACATAAAAAAATACAAAGTCTCCGGCAAAAAATATAGCGGTGCTTATGAAATGAAAGATAAGAAACTTGCCTTAAAAGCGATGATTGATGAAGAATTAGAATGCAACAAAATTCAGTTAATAGCTCTTGCTAATATTGGCGGAACTAGTCATGAGCAATCTTATCTAAAAGGTCAAAAAGGCGATCATTTTGATGTTGATAAAGACGGAGACTATGATATTCACGACTATGAAAAAAGAAATTACTAAAATTATTAGATAAAAATAGAGAAAGGTAAATATTAGTATAGGAAAAATATGTTAGTAGCAGTTGATGGAACAGGACCGTGGAATGATGAAACTTATCGGCGAGAAATGTCCGGTAGCTTTGTCAGCAAGATTTACAATTTATTTCAAGGATCAGAAAAACATTATCGGCGAGGACCAACTTTACTTGGGCTTGAAACCGGACCAATTGCTAACGAATATGCAGATGTCATACTTCGCCAATATAAACAAACAAAGAAAAATGGTGGGGAATTTAAACTTTATTTGACAGGTTACAGTCGCGGAGCAGCTTCTGTTATTGGCGTAGCTTATTTATTAAGTAATTACGAGCCTGAAATTAAGGTTGATTTTATGGCACTTTTTGATGCTGTTGATCGTTCGCCAATTATGACAGCAGACACAATTCCGAGTAACGTAAAAATGTGTTACCACGCGATACGCGACCAAAATGCGGGTTCGAGAACATATTTTGGAAACTGCGGAACTACTGCCGATCATCCGGCAGTGATACTTAAACGAACTTTTTTTGCGACACATGCCGGAATGGGCGGAATTCCTTGGACAGGCGACCATCCAAAGAAAGTTGTTGCAAATCAGAGTTTCAATATGTCTGAGTATATTCAAAATAACCGGTTTAATATGCACGACCGTATGTTGCCGCCAGAGGCAACAATTGAAGTAGAAATGATTACCGAATCGCAAGATCGTGGTGGATCATCAGAAGTGGAAAAATGGATGTGGGAAGGAATGATTAAATATGGAATGTTAAAATAATAAGTTCGCAATTTTTGAGCAATTATTACGTCTATATCTTGGTCAAGTAGTGAAATGTCTGATTTTGTGAGAAAAATGAGTTTAATTTGAGGAAATTTTGATGGCAATAACACAAGAAAATAGAATGCTGAGCATTTCGACTCCTTTGGGAAAAGATTTTTTACTCATCAAAGGTTTCAGGGCTACTGAAGGTTTATCAAAACTCTTTGAATTTGAAGCGGAATTGGTTCGCGAAGAAACGGAAACAGGAACCGAGCCGACCATTATTGATGTCCAAAGTATTTTGGGTCAGCAGATTACCGTTAATGTTGGGCAACGCGATAAATCATCGCGATCTTTTAGCGGTATTGTAAATCGATTTTCACAAGGCAATCGCGACGGACGATTTACTTATTATTACGCGACGATGGTGCCTCATATTTGGACACTCACTCAAGTGATACAAAATAGAATTTTCCAACATCAAACGGTACCAGAAGTGCTTAAAAAAGTATTTGAGGGTTTTGAGGTGTCATTTGAAATACAAGGAACTTTTAAACCGCGTAATTATTGTGTTCAATATCGCGAAAGTGATTTTGAGTTTGCTTCGAGATTGATGGAAGAAGAGGGAATTTTTTATTTCTTTGAGCATACTGGAGGAACTCACAAATTAATCGTTGCGAATACTCCACAATCGCATCGTGATTGCCCAGTGAAATCAACAATTCCATATTTTATTGTGGTCGAAGAACAGGAAGATTTTCTTGGAAGTGTTAAGACTTGGTTGGCTGAATATAAGTTACAAAGCGGGAAAGTTACTTTTTGGGATTACAATTTTCAACTTCCTACAAACAAACTAGATGCTGAGCAACCTTCGCGATTTAATGTAGGTGGAAATCAAGATCTTGAAATTTACGAATTCGCAGCGGGATATGCCAAAAAATACGATGGAATTGATAAAACCGGGGCACCGAACCCGAGTGATTTGCAAAATGTTTTTCCAGACAAAACTCAAACCGCTAAAATCGCAATGCAGGTAATAGACGCTCAATACAAAACTGTTTCAGGAACATCTGATTGCTGCACAATGACTGCCGGGCACAAATTCAAATTGTTTAATCATCCAAGAAGCGAGAATAACACTCAGCACATTATAGTTTCAATTGTTCACGGAATGGTGCAAAATCCGAGTTATACGACAAACGAAGTTGTTTCAAACGCATATAGCAACAGTTTTACCTGCATTGCCCACGAAGCGGGCAGTCCGCCATTTCGACCGAAGAAAACCCGCGAACGACCGGCAATGCGGGGAAGCCAAACCGCAACGGTCGTTGGACCAGCAGGCGAGGAAATTTTTACTGACAAATACGGACGTGTAAAAGTCCAGTTTAATTGGGATCGCAGCGGACAATTTGATTCTAATAGCTCGTGTTGGATTCGTGTTTCGCAAAATTGGGCGGGAAACAAATGGGGCACGATGTTCATTCCAAGAATTGGAATGGAAGTGATCGTCAATTTTTTAGAGGGTGATCCTGATCAGCCAATTATTTCGGGTTGTGTTTACAACCCGGAATCAATGCCGCCATACACTTTGCCTGACGAAAAAACAAAGTCCACGATAAAATCTAATTCAAGTTCAGGCGGGAAGGGCTTTAATGAATTTCGTTTTGAAGACAAAAAAGGCAGTGAACAAATTTTTATTCACGCTGAAAAAAATCAAGATGTTCGGGTTAAGAATGATTGTATGGAGTTGATCAAGCATGACCGGCACTTGATTATTGAAAACGAGCAGTTCGAGAAAGTAAAAAAAGATAAACATTTACAGGTCGGCGGCGACCAAAACGAAAAGATCGGCGGCACAATGTCTTTAAACGTCGGCGGTGATTTACAGGAAAAAGTCGGTTCAAACTACGCTCTTGATGCCAAAGTGGCAGTTCATATCAAAGCAGGTATGACGGCGGTTATTGAAGCCGGTACGTCGCTGACCTTAAAAGTTGGCGGAAATTTTATCAACATCAATCCAGGCGGCATTTTTATCAAAGGTACGATGGTTATGCTGAACAGCGGCGGTGCGGCAGGATCAGGTGCGGGAAGTTCGCCCGAAGCTCCGAAAGACCCGAAAGAAGCAGATAACGCCGAACCCGGACAAAAAATAAATCCGAAAACTCCGCCTCCGCCGCTTAAACCGACTACATTTAGTCCGAAAGCCGCGGCAATGCAAAGTGCGGCGAAAAACGCAACGCCGTTTTGTGCCGAATGCTCGTGTTAATAGAAGATAAATTATGCAGTTATCATAAAGAATAAAATGACAAAGGAAGAGTTAGAAAGAATTCTGTTTGGCGAGCAAACATTTGTTTACGCTGTGTTGGACGGTGCTTCAGTATCCGATTTGCGGATGAAATTATATGAATTGCGTCCGAATTATTTTTGTTTGCTTCGCGGCGAACTTGAACCCGATATGCAGGAAGTTGCTCCGTATCTGATCAACTTGGTTCGCGGGGCTCCTTTTACCGATTGGGTTTTGAGCGAAAACTTCGGAAATCATTGGGGAATTTTTTTGCACAGCAGATATTCGATAAATGAGATGCGAAAACATTTTCGAGCTTTGCTGGCTGTAACCGACGAAAAAGGCGAACCGATGCTTTTTCGATATTACGATCCTCGAGTTTTGCAGAAATTTTTACCGACTTGCGACATTGATGAGTTGAAAACACTTTTCGGAAACGTTGATGTTTTTTTTGCCGAAACCGATGACGGTCAACATTTTTCTTCTTTCCGGATACAAGACAATAAATTAAAAACAACGGAAATAAGTTAAAGGAGATAAAATTATGCCGACAGGACCAGCCGCCCGAACAACCGATAATGTTGTCCATCCTTTGCCGCCTGTTTTGACTCCGGGACCGGGAAGTTTGAATGTTTTGATCGGCTTTTTGCCGGCGTGGCGTGGAATGCCGCTTGCCGCCGTTGCCGCACTTCAAGCCGCAAAACAGGTCGCCGATACAGCAATCAAGGTCGCGGATGCGGCAGCAACGGCAGGTGCCGCAACTCCCGCAGGTCCGGCTTTAAAAGCCGCCGCCGAAGCTGCTAAAACCGCCGCTCTTTCGGCAATGTCTTCCGCAATTACCGGTGCGTCCGGAGGTGCAGACATTCACATGTGTGCAACGCCGCTGCCGATTCCGCCGCACGGTCCGGGCTTGGTCATTGACGGTTCGGCAACCGTGATGATAAATAATTTACCTGCTTCACGACTTGGCGATACGATTCTGGAAGCAATCGGACCGCCGAATAAAATCGTTAAAGGTGAAATGACCGTGATTATCGGCGGCTAAGAAATTTAGAAATTTGAGGTTAAAAAAATAAATGTTAGTTATCAGACAAGAGCAAATAGATAAATTAATTATGGGAAGCGATGATGAATTCGTGGAGTTTTTAGTGAATCACGTCAGAGAAGAACATCCCGATTTAGAGGAAAAACACGACGATGACACCCTGCGTGAAATGGTCAAACACGGCATCAACCGAGCCAAAAGTCATCAACTTTCAACCGCCGAAGATTTGACGGCTTTTATTTCGATAATGTTTGAAATTGCTCCTAATTTTGATGAGCAACCGCAAATTAAAGCAGTTTTAGATGATGAAACATTTCCGCCGGAAAGCAGAATTGAAAGAATGTGGACGGACGTTGTTGCAGAGGAAGCATGGGAAGAAGCCGAAAACAATTTTGATGAAAAGGCTTGGATATTTAATCGGTAAAATAAGAGAATTATATGGTGAAAGTTAAAGTATCTGCAAAGAAAAAAGCACAAGCATCGGCTTTAAAAGGGGTTACGAAAGCAAAATCTAAGGCTCTGGCAATATGTGACTTTAATAAAGATATTGATGGTTTAGCTAAACAATATGTCGCTCTTGTTATAAAAAGCGAGAAAAAAAATTGGACGTGGAGTGATGTTAAAACTAAAGGCAACGACAGATTAACGGCGACACAAAGGAAAAAAATCAGAGACTTGGCTATCAGTAAGTATAATGTTCCCGTAATTCCGGTTGATAAAAATAAATTCCCTGCTTTTCCGGCTAAATATATTGCCCATACAGTTCAATTGGATCCGAGTTTGTATATGAGTACGGATGCGGTTCAGTTCAGGCAATTAAACAAAGACTTGAAGGCAGTAAATCCTAACTACGATGAGGCAACCCAAAGTTTTCCGCCGTCTAAAAAGAAATATACTTGGCATCATCATCAAGATACCGGTAAAATGCAGTTGGTGGAATTTGGTGTTCACAATGCGACCAATCATAAAGGCGGTCGAACAACTTGGTCTTTGGGAAAAAGATAGTTTTGAGATAAAATATTGTATATGAGTAAAGATTTTAAATTTGAAGAAGGTACCGTTGCCGGAGCTTTTACAGATAAATATGTTGCCGATACCGAACACATGACTGGTCTCGATTTTACGCCGGATTTCCTTGTGTTTTTGAATCGGCACAACGGCGGCACACCTAAAAAACGATTTTTCAGATTGGATAAAAATGTTAAAGTTTTAGAGTTTTTTCTTTGTTTGGAACCTAATTACAGCGAAAGCGATTTTGGCGGAACAGATATTGGTGTCGTTTGGTCGCAAATCGAGGACAGATTAAACGATTATCTAGTTCCTTTTGCGGCTGTATTTGCAGGTGATTTTCTATGTTTTGATTACGAAGATAATGATGAACCAAAAATTGTTTTATGGAATCACGATTTATCCGATGAAGGTGAACCCGTAACCGAACCCGTAGCAGACAGCTTTGAAGAATTTTTGTCGATGCTGACCGATGACGACGGCGAAAAGTCATAGAGAATGAAAAAATTCGGCAAGAAAAACCTTAAACAATCAAAATCGGGAGCAAAGTTAAAAAACGCTTCCGATCAAAAAATACTCGCCGCACCTGTCCTTGAAGCGTCTGTCGCAATTAAATTAAATCCTTTTTTGGAGCGTGTTCGCCAACGCACAGAAACTTCACGCAAAGCCGCTTTGAGCCTAGCGATTGTAGAAATGTCATAAACCTTTGCCGACCTTTTTTAGTTTATCGATAAACAAAACAATTCCCTTCATTCATAATTATTGATACCGTTGTTGCGAACGTTGCGAATTTACAAAGCGTTGTGCCGTTTTTGAACGAGAAAATGAATCGTTTGACCAAAATCACGACATCACGCAAAAGGAATTTTGGCAAGGGTTGACGAATATATTTGCCGAAGAAAACAACATTGATTTGGACGCGATTGATTACACAAAAATTGACGCCGAAAAGAAGCAAAAAAGCGAACGAGTAAATCAAGAACCTTTGCATAATCTTTCACGCGATTATTACCAAAAAGTTGATAAGTTGTTAGAAAACAACGATTTGTTTTCTTCGATCAACGAGTAGACCAAAAATGAAATGTTGCCGATAATTCGTTGGTATCAGTATTTTATTTCCGCAAAAGTTAAACGAGGTTTGCTTTCGGTTGATGATGATTTTCCGCGTGATCGCGATGATTCAATAAAAATTGCGTTGATTGCGAGTCAGTGTTCGATAATGGCTTGGACAATTTTCTTTCTGATGAAAACGCCTCGCAAATTAAACCAATAATCTCACATTTGCAAAAATCAAATGAAAAACCGAATCGAAATTTCCATACGCGATGGAATTTATTCGTCCAGGTTTTGATGAAATTGAGTCTGTCATGTAACTTTTGTTTGCCTGAGGCATTGCAAGAGCAAGAGTTTCAATGATGAATCGAGAAGGTGAAATTCGCAATGCAACAACAAACCAATTGGGTTATTTCAGTTTTCAAGAAGTTGCGGCAGGCGAAAATTACGTGATGAGCATAACGAGCAAACGATACCAATTCAATTCGCAGGTAATTTCGCCAATCGAGAATTTGGAAGGCGTTGATTTTATTGCGAACGAATAGGTTGACCGTCTCCTTGGAATTGAACAAAAGAAAAGCTCCAATTTGAAAATATTTCAGATCGGAGCTTTTCGTATCAATCGATAAAACTGGAGTTTATGGCTCTCGTTTGACGAATTTTACCTTCGTCTGCCATTTTCCTTTGACAAGTTTTTTGGTTGTTATCTTGATTTTTGTTTCATCTTTGATCGTTGCGTCTTCCACTTCTTCAAATATTTTCACCGGACGGTTGTTCGCCACAGAATATTCTTCGGTGATATGCCAGCAACAACCACTCTTGTTAAATGTCACGATCTTTTTCTTTTCCGGAATCACCTGAAACATTCCTAAACCATGTGCAAGGTCGCTCAAAGCCTTGTTGTTTACGAATTTTCCTGCTGGATTCGAAGCTAAATAAACTTGATATGATGGCATTCCGTATGCACCATTTTGACCATCGCAGATCGCAACATCTTCAATTCCGTCGAAGTTGAAATCGCCGATATTCACAACGCTTTGCTGATCGTAAAGCATCGTTCGATTTACACTCGGCTTATCTTCTTCAAGACCGATAAATGTATCCAGCAGATCGATCACTTGATAAGGATTCGTTTCATTCTTATTGTAGAAAGCAAAAGAAGCTTCTCCGCTACATCCAATTTCGTCACATTTCTCTACGGAAATTTTGATATCAAAATATGTTGACGCGTCTTTCAATTCAAAGGTTTTTTGTCCACTCTTCGCTGAATCAGGAATAGTTCGATAGAATGAAAATAGCGAATATATTTGATATTGAGTTCCCGAATCTTTGACCACAGCTTTTACATCTTCGTAAATCAGATCAATTACTTGTGTCTTCGTTTTGCCCGCAAGATCTTTTCGGCTGTCCCATTTTGCGGCGACCGCTGCCGATTTTTTCTCATCAAGTTCGGTTCGCGAAACGACACCTTTGAGTTCTTCAACCAAAGCGGTGAGCGATTTCGCGTCCATCGGTTTACCTTCATCGGTTTGAGCCATCAAACCAAAACTAAACATTGAACATAAAATCAGCAAAACAATTGTTGATTTTGTTCGACTAAATCGTGTTTTCGGCATCATATTCATTTTATCCTTCCTTCTGTTTTTTTAATCAGGTAATCTGTTTAAGAGTTTAACCCAATCTGGAATACAAATCTCACTTCGTCGCTTCAATCTTCAAATAAGGTAAAAGCAATTGTTGCCACGAACGGTTTACTCTGCTGTATTCTGCTTCACAGCCTTGAGAACGCTCTCGCGGCAGTCCATTTTTTCCGAGCAGAAACTTGTTTTGTGTCGGATTGCTGCCATATGTTAGGCACAGCATATCGTAAAACCGCTGCACATCAAGCGAATGTTCGCCCCAGAACGCAAGATCGGCGGTTCCTTGTTCGCTGCTGACCACATCAAAATATGTTGCAGCACTCAAAACCATGTTTTCACCTTCGGGCGTTCCATCAAGTAAAACGAACAAAGCCAACTGGTCAACAGCGTCTTCTTCACGCCCGGTTGCCGGCAAATCCCAGACATCGATCAGGCAATGTCCTAGTTCGTGAAAAAAGAAAACTACCATCGTGCCTTCAACCATGTCGTCAATTTCCGCTTGTTTTTTCGAGACCTTTTTGAAAACCCGTTCGAAATCCGCCAAAAACTCATAACACATGGTGATTTCTTTAACTTCAGGATTGTAAAAGGCATTTGGTTCGCCGCATTTATCGAAATTTATATAAACATTATAAGGCAACGCGATTATTTCATTTAACGATTTGGCAATTTCAAGCACCGATTCCGCAACGTCTTTCGGCATTGCTTTTTTCGGATATTTTTTCAAAGTCGCAGGAGAAAATCCGACTTTGAAATCACCTTTGTCAATAGTATTTTCTAGTGCTTTAACTGGTTTTTGAGCCAAAACGGCATTCCACTCTAATGTAAATGCGAAAACAGCAGCTAAGGTGCAGAAAATCAGAGAAACGATGCTAAGTTTTCGGTATTGGTCGATTTTTCGTTTTTGATTCATTGAATTTTGTGTTTTCATTTCGTTTCTCCGAAGTATTCAAAATATTTGTTTGCAGCAAATCGGTTAGTTTGACATGCTGCATTTTAAATTCATTATTGACCGCTAGTGCCGCCGCTCCACATTTCAAAGCTACCCCAAATTTCGTCAATGATTTTTTCATTGGCGGCAAATTTATCAGGATCGGTTCCAATAATCAAAATATAATTATCCGAGACGTCTGTGCCAACCATGATTCGCAATTTGCCTTTACTTCCATCTTCGAGAACGGTCGTTGCATCTGCTACCGCATAATCGTCACTTTCACCTTTGAGAGTTCCAGGTGTTACTTTTTGTCCCATTCCCTGAAGAAAATCGACCGCGTCTTTTAACAAATTCTCTTTTGTCAGAGTCTTGTCTTTATAAGCCAAAGCAAAAATATCAATACCCGAAGGTGTGGTAAAGGCAGAGAAATCAACTCCGTCGCGATTGTCTGTTTCCTGTGTTGTTCCAGTCGGAACTGAAAAGCCATATCCTTTGCTTTCATCATAAACATATAACCAATCCGCCGGAATCGGAACGTCTTTTTTCGCCGTTTTTGCGGTTCCCGCCGGTTTCTTTTCGTTTTCTACAACAGATTTTGGCTTTTCGGTTTTTGGTGCAGCCGCTGTATTTGCCGCCGGCTTTGCAGAATTCGCGGGCGTGCTTGCTGCCGCCTTATTTGCCGTGCTATTTGTAGAAAATGATGCCGTACATCCGCCAAAACCGATTGTGATTAATAAAATCGCTGAAACTAAAAGTATTTTATTTTTCATATCTTCTCCTGTCTGTTTTGAAATATTAAAATCGAAACGCTTTCTTTCGCCAGTCGCCACTTTCTTCAGCCAGCTCTTTCGAAGAATTTTCGCTTCTGTCTGGTTAAACGATTTTTTCGAAAAAAAAGGGTCATCAGAAAAAGAAATATTTGTAAAAGCAAAGAAAAATACGAAAAGAAAATTATTTTATTTCTTTTCGTATCAGTTAATCCGAGATGACCTTTGGAGATTATCAAGTTAGTTTTTGATTAGAGGACAGAAACGCGACTGCTAATGAGAGTGTCAATTAGTTTTGTGAACATGCTTACTAATAATTGGGTTTCAGCCTCAAACGCTTATTTTAGTTGAACCCAAATTACGCATTAGGAAGTTTTACCGCCAAGACGCAGAGAAATCCAAGGAAATCTTATCAGCTTTTAGCTCTTTTATTAGCTCTTTCTTGGCGTTCTTGGATTCTTGGCGGTAAAAGACGATTTTCGGGAACATCCGAAAAATCTCTATTGCGTAATCTGGTTGAACTTGACCGTGGTTTGTTACTTCCTAGTTGACGTTTATAAATCAACCTAACGTATTTTTGCGTCTTGGCTCCCGAGTAGTGTTTTCGGTTTTCGTCCGTTGATATAGATTTGCCATACTTCGACATTTAGCTGCCTCCGAGGCAACGCTTTCCTAAACCCGACAAGTAATCCGTCGTTGCGATAGACAAGCGGTAGCCATTTGCTGCGTTCTTTTATCCACTTCATCGCCGCCGCAACTGTCGTAAATCGTATCTGGGCTTCTTCAAGAACTCCGCGTGTGATTCCATTATGCTCTTTCCAATGATCGCCCGGACCTGGAAAAGAAAGTCCGAGGCTGCCATACCATCTCTTCGTGCGAGCTTCCATTTCGACCGAACGTGTTGCTCCTTCCCAAGTGTAAGAACGCATCAACCCTTTTCCCGACGTGATAGTTATCGTGCCGGTTGAGGTTTCAGCTGTGATTGAAGAATTGGGAGCCATCACGACTTCGGTTCCTGCTGGAATTGCACCATCAGCAGCATCGGGCTCTCCGGGTTTCCTTTCGAGCTTTCGAGAAACGATACTCAGTTGCAAGACGTTGCCCCAAAACGGACCCGACTCAATCACCTCGGTCTTCGTCATATCGTCTGCGGTCGGAACAACTCCAACCATTGCGAAGACCTTCGGTGTCTTCGCCAGCAGGTTGTAGCCCATAGACCAAGGATTTTCAGCGTTAGTAGAAGCTCTTTTAACTTCGGCACCACGAGGCTGATCCCAATTCTCGAATTCGTTTGCTGCGTCATCTTCCGTCTGCAATCGCCACTTGTTACCGAGCTTGCTTATGAGCTCGCTTGCACGGGCGTCTTTTGGAAAAGCGTCGATCGCCGCTAATTTACCGGCAGAAAACGTAAGAAATATTTTGGTCGTTTCGCCTTCCTTGCCAAATTCAAGCGAACGAAAGATTGGTTTTCCGGTGTCATTTGTGAGCAAACGCCCAAACCAAAGATTGGAAAAACCGGACGTTGTGTCATCGGTCGGTTTTCCCAGCAAAGCGATTGCTTGTTCGGGCGTCGTGTCGTCAATAACGAGTCCATTCCAGCGATCGTGTTCTTGTCCGAATCCAATTCCTGCGAGAAACAGAATCAAAAGTATTGATAGTTTTTTCATAATTTTATCCTTCGAAATAAATCCTGATTTACACTAACATTGAGAAAGACGCCGTATGCTCTTTTTAATCAGAACGTTATGCAGGTTTTCGAAAAACCCACGTTAAAACCACTGCCAACAAACAAATTCCTAGTATTGCTTCTGCCCAAAAGAATGAATATTGGTCGCTGAATGTTCCGACAGGAGGAACTCCCGGTTGACTATTTCGAACAGTAACAAAGGCAAATAGTAATGTCGCTATGAAAGAGAACATTGCCAATTCGGATTTGCGACCTTTGAAGACGACCGTAAAAACCAAAGCTAAAACGGCAAGTGAAACACTCCACATCAAAACCATTATGAACGTGGAAAATAGCTTGACTGTCGTTGATCGCGAGACCGCTATATTCAAACTTGTGTAACCTTCATCATTGTCTTTGTTTTTAGCTGCTATTAGCGTATAACCTGGCGATGAAGGAGCAAAAGTCAATAAATGCGGAATTTCTTCCTCTCCATCTTCGGCAGAATCATCTTCTTTTTTGACTTCAGCGTCGCCTTCTGCTGGTTTTGGTGCATCTTTCTTTTTATCCGGTTTGGAAAGAAAATAGAGATAAAGATCAGTTCGGTGAGAATCATATGGATAATCTTCGACCACACTCACATAAGTTGAACCTTCTTTTTTTTCGCCATACATCCCCAGAACTACCTCGGTCGGGTTCATTCGCTTTCCTTTTTCAAAGACTACTTCTGATTTTCCGTTCGCACTATCAGTATCAAATTTGATGGTTTTTGCGAGTGTGCCGTCATCTTTCATCAGATCATCACTTGGGAAAAACTCTAATCGAACCGTCATATCACCTTTGATTGGATCCAAATTCAAAATCTTCCCGCGAACATCGATGCTTGTCGGATATTTTGTCTGAAAATCTTTGATTTCCTTTTCAAGATCCTGAGCATTCGCAGCCAAGACCAATCCAACCAACATAAGTGATGCAAAAATTTTGCTTCCCAATTTTTTCATGCCAAACATAATCTATCTTCTCCTCGTTTTTTAATAACTGTCCTTTTTTTAAGAGCATTAACTTCCGCCACAAAAATTATTTGATCGAAACTTTCAGCGTGTAATTCGCAACTGGATGTGCTGTCACATAAATATAGTAGTCGCCGGTTTTCATGATCTTGCTATACCAATTTTTTTCGTTATAGGTTGAGATTCCTCGAATCGATTTACCTTCGAAGAAATCGTTTGACGGGCTGACAAAAAATTGAGCTATACGTTCACCTTTTTCTTCCCAAGCGATTTGCACCTTAAGCGTTTGATTTTTGCGAACGCGGATTACATAACTATTGTGCGATTCGCCTCCGATTTCGCCTTTCACTGATGCCGGATTTTTCAAGCGAATCTTTTTAACTGAATCGGCATTTTCATTCGTTGGTTTGAAGTCGTCGGGAATCGTTCCGTAGAACGAAAAAATTGAGTAAATTTGATACTGAACACCCGAATCCGTGATAACAGATTTAACATCTTCAAAGAGCAATTCGATAACGTCTACTCTATTCTTGCCGGACAAATCTTTACGTGCGTCCCACTTTTTACCAATTAACGTTGCATCGTTTTCATTGCGTGCATTTTTGGAAATTACTTCCTTTAATTCAACAATTAATGCGGCGAGTGCTTTCGCATTCATTTGTTCTTGGGCTAATGCATTGATGCTGCAAATAGAACAAATTAACGATAAAACCAAAGCTAGTTTCGTCCAATTTTTTGTATTCTTTAATATTTTCTTGTTCATAATATTTTCCTTTTTTCTGAAAATCAACTCTCAGTTACATAAACGAGAAATTAATACGATGTAGGTCATAAAATCAGACATTATTTAAATCCTCGTCTCTGATTCTCGAATTCCAAGGCAAATAACTTTCTCCAAAAGTTTAATCAAAACGCTTAAAGGTCGTCGTTTCAAAACATCTGTATAACTATTACTTAAAATTTAACGAGTTGATTATCTTTTTCATGGTTTCCAATTGCTTTCGTTGTCCTTCAAGGCTGACTGTAATTCTCTGCACATTGCCTTTGAAAATTCGATACGTTCCCCAAACCATTATAATTTCATTGGTAGGTTTGATCGTTTTTCCCAGGCGGGAACTCTTATTCATAATGGCGAAGATGCCGGTTATTCCGTCAATTTCAAGATAATCTGCTTCGAGCATTGTGCTGTCGGCACGTTTCATCGCGGTCGTGTCACCAATATGGTCAAGTGCCAACAATTGTTCGGGCGACAGTTCAACTTCTCCGCTTTCATACTCGGTTTTTACTTTTTCACCCTTCCAATTTGTTACGTCAACTGACAGTTCAAGGCGTGAAGCCTTTGAGCGTGCAAATGTTCTCGATTCGCCAAAATTTTCATCGTTGGAGATTGGTTCGTCTTCCGGTTTTTCGGTTGTTTCTTTCAAATCCCTTGGAATAGAAAATTTCATTTCCCATTTTTCCCATTTAACTTCTTGCAAAATGTCTTGTTTGGCTTTCGTTTGTTTTTTCTGTGCAAAAACCATCGAAGTGCAGATTGGAAGCACTAAAATCAGTAAAATCAACGATTTAACGCTAATTTGTGTTTTCATTATTATCTCCTTTTTTCGGTTTTAAAATCGAATGCAAATTTATTTCATTCCTTTTGACGCTCTTTGCTTCTGAAATCCCAAATACTACTGAGAATTAAACTTCACCTCAATTGATAGCAGTTTCCATTCCGAATCCTGCCAGATGTATATTAAATCAAACTTCGGATTTAATTTATCCACAGGGAAAATCAAGGAATATTGCGTCGTGTATGCTCCATTTTGTTTAATTTCAGGAGTATTTGAAAATTGGGGAGTTTTTGAATCGGCACTTTTCAGAATCGGCACCAGCGAGTCTTTTTTATCAATAATTGACTGAAAACCTTTTTTTAAGTTTTCTGCCGAAACCGCCGACTGAAATTCCTTTGAACTGGTCGCTCTCAGGCTCGAAAAATCGCCGCTTTCGATTCCTTTGGTAAATTCCTTCAAGGTTTGTTTAACTAACACATTTTGTTGTTCGGTTGACGGCATATCGGGTTTTGGACCATTTGTTTCAGCAAAATTGCCGCCACTGAAACTACATCCAAGATTGATTGCCAGCAATATAAAAGCAGCAAGCAGTAAATTTAATTTGTTTGCTCTGTAAATTTCTGAATTATTTTTCATATTTTCTCCTGTTTTTATTGTTTCCTTCTTATCGAAAAATCTTTGCCGGATCCGTCGTCGGTAATCGTAATTTGAGACCCTTGATTTTTCCTAAAGTTGCTGAATCAACATTTAATCCCCATTTTTGAAAAAACGGTACTAGATTATTCTTAGTTATCACGCACATCGCAAAGACAAATTTATTTGCCTGGTCTTGATCTGTTTCGTTTTCATCATAAACGTATGGTTGCTTTCTTAATGCTTGATGCAATCTCTTGATTGAATCCCAGCCATAAACCGATTTTAATTGGTGAAACATTACAAGTTTTGAAAAAAGTTCGTTGTAATCATCTTCGTTTTCTTCCAGATAATTTTTATTCGGATTAGCTATATATTTTCGTGCCTTGTTAAAAGTCGTTTCGGTTTCGTCGCCTTCGATGGTGTTCAGACGCGTGGGTAAACCAAATTTTTCCTGAACGTATAGCGAAAACAGATTTACGCTGATTTCTGTAATTGAACCCCATGTCCATGAATTTTGCTGATGAGTATGTCCAGTTTCGTGCCAAATTCCCCACTCTTTATTTAATTTTTCCGTTAGATCGGTAAAATTATCTCTTTTCATTCCGATCATATAGTTGGAGGCGTACATATAATATGACTCGCTTTCTTTCGGAGTTGAATAAAGGTCAACCAGATAATTTATCCGATTATTTGTCCTCATGTTTTCGAGAGAACTATTGTCAAATCCGGCGAGTTCGTCTTCCCAATCAATCACTTGATGGATAGTTTTAAATGAATCAGGAATATTGGCGACCGGATTTTTTAAATAATCTTTGTAAGGAATCGTAATCAAAGCCTTGTCCGAAACTAACTGAACAAAAGCAGCATCGGTCATAATTTTCAAATCGTTTTGCCAATTGGCTAGATTCGACCTATTTAACTTATACAAAGGAAAGGCTTTGCCGCCGGTTACTTTGATGTTCACCAACGTTGGATTATTGTCATATCCAACACGTTTGATAAAAATAAACGACAGAATTCCGTTTTGAATCGCCGTTACTGTATTGATGCCGTTTTGCAATCTATTTTCTTGAGTTTTATTGCGATTGCCCCACATCGGCTTGAACCCGATCATCGAAGATAGGTTGTAATCTTGATTCAGATTACTAACATTAAGCGAGATTTTTTCACCTTTGCGGACATAAAGCCCGGAAGGTTGATAATCACACAAAATCATGCGATGAGTCCGTTTCGCTTCAATCTGAGCATTAGTCACAGATTTCAAAACATACTCTTTTTTGTAATTATCAAAAGTTTGGGCATTTATTGCCAAACAAAATACCGAAATAAGTAGCGATGCAATTGTGATTGTTTTCATAATGTTTGTGATTTCGAAATATCTCTAGAGATAAAAAGTTTCGATAAAATGATAAGAAATAGATCTCGCCTCTACACAACTAAACGAGAAAAACTCATTAAAGGGGTCATGCAAAAACTGGTCATCAAGAAAGCCCGCGAAAATTGCTAACAAAACTCAAAAGAAAGTTAAACTAATTTCTTTTCTCTCGTCTCGCATTTTTCGCAGGCTGAAAATGGTGCGTCCTCTCTAACCAAAATTTATAACAGCGGCTTCTCTTTTTTGATCGGCTCTGCTTTTTTCACCACAATTTTTTTGCCGTCTAAATTATTTCCGTTCAAGGCACTAATTGCGTTCTCGGCATCTTCGGCAGGCATCTCGATATAGGCAACGCCGGTTGGCTTTCCTTTTTTGTCTTTTTCGATCTCGACAGAAATCACCTCGCCAACCTCTTCAAAGGCTTCTCGCAATGAATCTTCGGTGGTTTGCAAAGATAAATTACTGACATAAAGTGTGACCGTTTCCACGTCATCTTCGGATTCATCGTTTTCATTGGGTGGCTCCGTTTGCTTCGGCTCTGTTTTGGGCGTGGTCTGCGGTTCATTTGGCTTGTCCGCAGGTTTTGCCGGGGGAACCGGATCCTTCACGCATTTGTAACCGCTTCCAAACTTTCCTTCCACCAGAATGAGTTTCCCGCCCTCGCAGGGAATCTGATTCCCGCCTGCAATGGGTTTGCCGTCTCTAGGTCCGCGTTCCTCTGCCTCATTGACCCTTAGACGTTTTCCGTCGAGCATCTTACCGTTCATCTCGGCTATAGCTTTTGTGGCTTCCGCAGCACTACCCATTGTAACGAAAGCAAATCCTCTTGACTTTCCGGTGTCTCTGTCCATAGGGAGTTGGACATCCTTAACTTCTCCAGCTGATTGAAATGCCGATCTTATTGAATCGACGGTTGTGTCAATAGAAAGGTTTCCGACATACACCTTGGTGGTCTGTGCAGACGCAGAATGGGCAAACACGAACAACGCAACAACAAAAAACAAGGTAACTTTCATATTCATTTTCATAATCATCTCCTTTTGACTGAAAAATCAGTCTCTAAACATATAAACGAGAAAAACAAGCAAAAAGGGTCATGCAAAAACTGGTCATCAAAACAACCCGCGAAAATTGCTAACAAAACTCAAAGGAAAGTTAATCTAAATTTCTTTCGCGGGCTGAAAATAGTATGTTTAGTTACCCAAATTTGAAAACATCAATCGTTCTCATTGTCCGCTTCGTTTTTTGACCACGATTTTCTTGCGGTTTAAATTGCTACCGTGTAAGGCACTAATTGCGTTCTCGGCATCTTCAGCAGGCATCTCGATATAGGCAACGCCGGTTGGCTTTCCTTTTTTGTCTTTTTCGATCTTTACAGAAATCACCTCGCCAACCTCTTCAAAGGCTTCCTGCAATGAATCTTCGGTGGTCTCGAAAGATAAATTACCGACATAAAGTGTCATCGTTTTCACTTCATCTTCGGGTTCATTCGTTTCCTTGGGTGGCTCCGTTTGCTTCGGCTCTGTTTTGGGCGTGGTCTGCGGTTCTTTTGGCTTTTCCGCAGGTTTTGCCGCAGGAATCTGATTTCCGCCGGCAATGGGCTTGTCACCGCCGCCGTCTCTAGGTCTGCTGTTTTCAAAAGCGACGCTTATACGTCTTCCGCCGACGTCTTGAAGGTGTAATTCCAATACAGCAGCTTTGGCTTCATCAGCATTCGCCATTACAACGAACCCAAATCCTCTTGACTTTCCGTCTTTGTCCATAACGAGTTGGAAATCCGTAACTTCTCCAAATCGTGAAAATAACTCGCGTACATCCTCGGCGGGTTTGTTTAAAGGAAGGTTTCCGACATACAACCTGGTGGACTGTGCAGACGCAGAATGGGCAAACACGAACAACGCAACAACAAAAAACAATGTAACTTTCATTTTCATTTTCACAATCATCTCCTTTTGACTGAAAAATCAGTCTCTAAACATATAAACGAGAAAAACAAGCAAAAAGGGTCATCACGGCTTTTGGCTATTTGTCATAACGCTTTAAATGGCTTGACGTTTATTTCTTTCCCATATCGGCGGCACGTTTTTCATCAGCCTCCGCCAAAATACGGTATTGAATTGCCCGACGGCGATAGTATTCCGCCTCGGTCGGATCCAATTCGATAGCCTTTGTCCAATCAGCAATTGATTTCGACGTTTCATTTAGGTCTTCAAAACTAGTTGCCCGCATAGCATATGCGATTGTATATTTTGGAGCCAATTCAATTACCTTGTTGAAATCCGGAAGGGATTTATCAAGGTCTTCCTTGGTGGATTTGACTCCCGGTGCAGTTCCAGACCGAAAAAAAGCCCGGATGAAATACAGAAACGGATCTTCCACCTGCTCATTTTTAATCAGAACGGTTATTTCCGCAATGGCTCCTATCTTGTTTTTAGTAAAGTATTTCTGAAAGACAGGAGCAAATTCATGTGCCGAGGTAGGGTCACGTTCAAACGCCTTGACGTAGTCTTTTAACGCTGAATGCAAATCCTTTATTTGCCGGCGATAGACTTCAGCCCGACCATAGTAGGCTTCGCCGAAATTGGGGTTGAGTTCGATTGCCTTGGTATAATTGGCAATGGCTTCTGCGGATTGCCGATTTTCCGCATTGCCGTTGCCAAGTTTAAACCAACCTTCCGCCGTGGTTGGCTTTTGTTGTGCAAGCCCGACACCTACGCACAAAATCAGCAAAAATAAAGATGTCACAAAAGTTCTAATGTTCTTTTTCATTTCCAATATCTCCTTTGACCAAATATAGTCATCCTCTAAACATATAAACGAGAAAAATCTTTCAAAACGGTCATTAAAGAAAAAAACTGTAACGAAAAACACAAAAGGCACGAAAAAAAACGATTGGAAGTTTCTTTTGTGCCTTTGTGAAGAATCGATACGCCAAAATTCTTATGGATGAGTCATGTTAACAGGAATCACCCATTCGTCAAATTGTTCGCTTGTTAGCAAACCTAATTCCAACGCAGATTCCTTCAAACTCGTTCCTTTTTTGTGAGCATTTTTCGCGATTTTCGACGCATTGTCGTAGCCGATATGCTCATTTAAAGCTGTAACGAGCATCAGCGAATCTTGCAAATATTCGTCGATTTGAGGACGATTTAATTCGATTCCATTCACACAGAATTCAACGAATCCGCGTGAAGCATCGTGAAGCAAACGGATTGAATGAAGCAAGTTGTGGATCATCACAGGTTTGAAAACGTTGAGCTCAAAATTGCCTTGCGAACCTGCAAATCCAATTGCTGCGTCATTTCCAAAAACCTGAACGGCAACCATCGTAATTGCTTCAGATTGAGTTGGGTTAACTTTTCCCGGCATGATCGAGCTTCCCGGCTCGTTTTCCGGAAGCGAAAGTTCACCGAGTCCGCAACGCGGTCCTGATGCTAACCAACGAACGTCGTTCGCAATTTTCATCAAACTTGCGGCAAGCGTTTTTAATCCGCCGGAAGCAAAAACAATCTCATCGTGTGCGGAAAGTGCAGCGAATTTATTTTGATGTGCAACGAAAGGCAAACCTGTTAATTCGGCGATTTTCGCGGCAGCTTTATCGGCAAAAAGCGGATGAGAATTCAAACCTGTGCCGACGGCAGTTCCGCCAATCGCAAGATCAAAACAACCTTTCAATACAAGTTGTAATCGCTCGATATCTCGCTCGATCAAGCTCGCCCAACCGCCGAATTCCTGCCCAACTGTTACTGGAGTTGCGTCTTGCAAATGAGTTCTTCCAATCTTCACAACATCGGCAAATTCTTTCGCTTTCGCGGCGATCGCATCGTGCAAAATCTGAATTTGCGGGATCAAATTGTGCAAACGCTCGGCTGCGGCGATATACATTGCGGTCGGGAAAGTGTCATTCGAAGACTGCGACATATTTACGTCGTCATTCGGATGGACAGGTTTTTTGCTGCCCATTTCGCCGCCCGCGAGTTCGATCGCACGATTCGAAATCACTTCATTGGCGTTCATATTGGTTTGTGTGCCAGAACCAGTTTGCCAAACGCGAAGCGGAAAATGAGCGTCCAATTTGCCTTCGATCACTTCATCAGCGGCTTGGACGATCAACGCAAGTTTTTCCGCTGTGAGTTTTTCGGGTTTCAACTCATGATTCGTTATAGCGGCAGCTTTTTTCAAAATCCCAAGTGCCCGAATCATTTCGCGAGGCATTACATCGTTGCCGATATTAAAATGATGCAGCGAACGCTCAGTTTGTGCTCCCCAATATTTGTCAGATTCCACGGCGATTTCGCCCATAGAATCTGTTTCAATCCGTGTTGTTTTTGTCATTAATGTTCTCTCCGAACTGCGATTATGTATCAAAAAGTTCTATTGATAATTTCTTTATTTTAAGATATAAGTTTACACCAATATTAAAGTTCTTGTCATCGTTTCAAATTATGTGGTATTATTTGGTTAAAAGTTATTGTTATTCGAAGAAACATGAATTCCCCCGAATTTCCAAACTGCATAAGTGTATTTGCATTTAGGCTTTTAAAGCGATTCCGCTTTTGTTCGAATCTTGGGTCAATTCTTATTTAAAAAAGTTATAATTCCATGTTTTCTTCGTCAAATAACGTTTGGATTAGTCTAACCTATCCGACCATCGTACATTTTGAAATCGGATTCACAATTTGCTTGTGTTTTAAAATTTAAAACGGGCAGTTTCTAAATACCTAGAAAAGGAGCAACTTACATAGATGAATACCCCCAAATCCATCGCAACGACAGTTTTTGCGTGCCGACAATTTTTTATTCTTTTATCCCTCGTCTGTTTTCTGCAAATTGGAGTTTTCTCGCAGACAAGCGTTTTTACTTATCAAGGGAGATTTACTGATTCGACGGTTTCTCAGCCTACAAATGGAACATACGATTTCCGATTCACGCTTTGAGATGCCGCGACTGCGGGAATTCAACAGCCGCAACCTGGTCCGATTACTGAGACCCGAACTGGCGTTAGCGTAATCAATGGTGTGTTTTCTGTTTCTATTGATTTCAGCTCGAGTCCGTTTAGTGGGGCGGCGAGATTTCTCCAAATTGAGGCTAAGAAACCAGCAGATGGTGCTTTTACGATTTTGACTCCGAGACAAGAATTGGTAAGCTCGCCTTATTCGATAAGGACATTGTCCGCAGCTTCAGCCGATAATTTGTCGGCAGCATGTGTCGCCTGCGTAACAGACGCAAGGATTAACAGTGTTTCTGGAAGCAAAATAACAGGTTCGGTTTCAAATGCTACAAACGCCACAATTGCTACCACTGCAGGAAACGTTTCTGGAACGGTTGCGATTGCGAATGGTGGAACTGGAGCAACGACTGCGGGAAATGCTCGAACGAATTTAGGACTCGGAACATTGGCGACTTCATCACCAACCGGAACTGCCGATGGTACGACCTTTCTCCGCGACGATAATACTTGGGCGGTGGTTACTGGCGGCGGCGGTGCGTCGATATTCGCCTCGCGAACGACGAATTTAATTGTCAATTCAGCAACTTTTGTCGATATTGTCAGTATAAATTTGGAAGCAAACAAAACATATTTCATCGACGGGGGAATTCTTGCAACTAGAGTAGGAGCGGTTTCTGGGACAGGTAATATGCGTCTAACTTATACTGGAGCGGCGACCACGGATTATGGTATTGAAATGAATTCCACGATGATTGCCGGGACGGTTTTTAACGCCACTTCCTTTGATTACGAAACTATTTCGTTGAGTACAAACAATATCGGTTCTACGGTGCAGAAGGAATTTACGTTTAATGGATATATAAAGACTACGTCTGCAGGTACTTTGACAGCTAAATTTTCCAGAGGATTAACCAATACAACGATTGATTTAAATGTAAGAGAAGGTTCGTATTTGGTTGCGAGACCGTTGAATTAATCGGGAGAAGTTCATCGAGAATAATATTATGAATCAGTTTATTGTCGGAAAATGTATTTTCTTGTTTATTTGTGTTTCGATCTTAGCCTATTCCGTTTCAGCACAAGTTGCTTCAGGAGGAAACTTTACTCTTGACCAGAGTGTTGCTGCGGGCGGTGGCGGGTCGAGTTCGGGCGGAAATTTCAATGTAATCGGCACGAGCGGGCAATCAACTGCGGGAACGCAATCAACCGCTTCGACGTATACATTACGAGGTGGTTTTTGGACGAGTGTGCTTCCTCCGACGGCAGCTTCAGCAAGTGTTCGTGGTCGTGTGGTTGATTCGTTTGGTAGAGGTATTGCAAGGGTTCGTATTACGCTAACAGATGGAAATGGAATCATATTTTTTGTTTCGTCGAATCCTTTTGGTTATTACCGATTCGATGAAATTGCTGTAGGTCAAACCTATGTTTTTTCGGTTTCAAGCAAGCGTTATCAGTTTGTCGAACCAACCCGCGTAGTTTTTGTCTCGGATAATATCGCCGACATGAACTTTGTTGCGATAAGTTTGGATTCGAAAAACTAACTTTTTCTTATATTTTGAATAAATCGCTAAAGCATTTAATTTTTTCTCAATCGTATTGGAGAAATATTTGCTTTGCGTCAGTATTCGGATGTAAATGGGATATAACAAATACTCGACGAACTCTCCGGAGTTGCAAAATCCTCAAGGGTGGTAGTTCCTTCACACATCGTGGCTCAAAACGACAAATACGCCTTGAGCGAAATTTGGCGTGAAATCGGTGTAACTTATCTCGCAACAAATATGCTCACCGAAGCGAAAAATGCTCTTGAAACATTCGTCGCGAGAAGACCTTTCGATTCAGAAGGTTTGTATCATCTAGGCAAGATTTTGAAGACTCAAGGTGAAACCGGCAGGGCGAACGAAATGTTTGAACAGGCGATTGAATCTTCGAAAAACGCAACAAATCATCGGCGGCAGGAATTAAAAGCCTGGAGCAAACTTGCTCAAAAGGAAATTTAAAGGCGTTGTAAGTCACGATATACGGATATTTTTCCGAAAATTGCACATCATTCTTACTAACGGTTTAAAAAGTTGTTTAAGATTCAATTAGCTAATTGAGGAGGATTTAAATGAGGAAAGTATTGCTTTTTTTCGCAATTGGATTGTCTGTTACTCAACTTGCGAGTGCCCAACAGACTGTGGCTAATGTGCCGAGTGCTGATATTTTAGACAAAGGAAAGTTTTATGCTGAATTCGATGCAAGCTATAAATTCGATAAAAATCCGACGAACACCCTAACCAAATTTTCGTCATTTATACCGCGAATCGTTATTGGTGTCGGGCACAAGATTGAAGTTGGGCTGAATCTTTTTGGAAATGTTCAGCCGGGATCTGATGCCACAACACTTGTTTCAACACTAAAAGCGAAGCTCTATGAAAAAGATGACTGGACGATAGTTGGCGGCGATCATGTTTATATTCCAATGCGAAATCGATCCTATAATGTTGGAAATTATGTCTATCTTCAGGCAAGCAAATCATTGAAGTCGAAAACGCGTCTGACCTTTGGTGCATACCACACAAGTAAAAATGTTTTTGCGACAAAGGCTCAGAGAGCGGGCGGGCAATTCGCGATTGAGCAAACGATAAACTCGAAGGTTAGTATTGGTGCTGATTGGATCACCGGAAAACATTCTGCTGGATATTTCACACCGATTGTGACAATAAAAGTGCATCCGAAAGTCGCGATTTTTCAAGGTTATTCAATAGGAAATGCTGACGCGACCAAGGGGAATCATTTTTTCTTTACCGCAATCGGAATAAACCTAAACTAGCCAATCGTCTTCGTAAAAAAGCAGAAACGCGGCTTAATAGTCGCGTTTCTATCTTTTGATTACAAACGCTTTCGTGTAATCACCACAACCTCATTGCCGCCAAATGCAGTTTGAGCAACTGTGATACCGACAAATTGGTAATTTTGATCACTAACAGAATTTAATTCCTTTTCCATTGTTGAAGTTTTACTTGTCGCAAAAAGTTTGTATTCGTATTTTGGAAGGTCAGCAACGGACAAGTTTTTTTCGAGAATTATAACAACCTCTTTTCCGCCAAAAGATGTTTCAAAAACTGTTTGACCTTTAAATTCGAAGCCCGCATTTCCAAATTCTTGAAGTTCTTTTTGCATTGTTGAGGTTTTGTTAGTTGCGAGCAATTTGTATTTATATTTTGTTTTTGCCTCACCGGATGAAGTGAGAATCGCAACGGTTTCTTTGCCGCCAAACGCGGTTTCGCCGCCATTAAAGCCTTCAAAACGATAACCCATTTCCGCAGATTCATTGAGTTCCTTTTCCATTGTCGACGTCTTTTTCGTTGCCAATAATTTGAACTTTGTTTGAGCAAATGAAGAGCCTTGGACGGCAAATATCAATCCAACACAAAAACATAGTGTAAGTAATCTTTTCATAAAGTATTTTTTCAGCCTTTTTCTTTTTTTGAAAATAGCACATCAAAATTCTATTGACATGCAACATGGAGAGTTTGCTGTGGTTACGCAGAAAAACTAACCTGAAAGCAAATCGAATTTAACAAAACTAACTCAATTTTCGGTAGTTCACTTTTCAACATAAGATTACAAGAGTTTGGAATTAGTTGCACGCGAAAATCTCTTGGTGCCGCTACTAAATATTTACCGAAAATTCAATAACACACGGCGATTGCGATTTCCAATTACTTTGAATATCGACTAAACTAAGCCCACTATACAATGGAGAATTTACTAATGTTGCCAATACGTATTTGCCTTTTTATAATCTTACTTTTTGCCTCAACTTCTAACGCTATTTCTCAGAATACTGCCGACTTACAATCGCGTGCGGAAGCCACGAATTACGAGGAAACGAGCAGATACGACGATGTAAATAAATTCATCGATGAGCTTCAAAAAAGAAGTCCGCTGATTAGGGTTGAAAATTTTGGAACCTCGCAAGAAGGTAGAAAATTGCCTTTAATGATTCTCGCCAATCCGCCGGTTTCTACTCCGATGGAAGCTAAAGCAACCGGAAAACCTGTCATTTTCATTATGGCAAATATCCACGCGGGCGAAGTTGAAGGTAAAGAAGCAGCACAGATTCTTGCTCGAAGATTGTTGCTCGGCGACCTAAAACCATTACTTGCGAAGCTCACAATTTTGATTGCTCCAATTTACAATGCGGATGGAAATGAAAAAATCAGCATGGAAAATCGAACTGCACAAAATGGACCAATCGGCGGAGTTGGCGTTCGCGAAAATAGCAAAACTTTCGATTTGAATCGCGATTATATGAAGCTCGAATCGCCGGAAGCCCAATCATTAGTTAATTTATTCAATCGCTGGGATCCGCAACTTACGGTCGATTTGCATACTACAAATGGTTCTTATCATGCTTATCATTTAACTTATTCGCATCCGTTAAACCCAAATACTGATGCGCGAATCTTGAGTTTTCAACGCGAAAAAATGATGCCTTTCATCGCGAAATCAATGTTCAAAAATCACAAATATCGCACATATTATTATGGAAATTTCACTGGTTTTTCGGATAAGCCTAAAGTAGGTGAAAAAACGCAATGGGAAGCTTTCACGCATCAGCCGCGAATTGGACAAAACTACGGCGGACTTCGTAATCGCTTGACGATTCTTTCAGAAGCATATAGTTACTTACCTTTTAAACGCAGAATTGAAGTAACTGAGCGTTTTGTAGAAGAAATCTTAAAATATTGTGGGGCAAATTCCGCAGAAATTCTTCAGCTCACAAAATCTGCTGATGATGAGACAGTTCGCAGTTTTTTAGGAACAGAGGCGATTGAATATGGCGTTGCATTTAAGCCAAAAGCATTGCCAAAACCCGTAGAAATTTTGGTTGGCGAAGTTGAAAAGCTAAAAAATCCCCGTAATGGAAAAGAAATGCTAGCGATGATTGAAGATAAAATCATGCCGCTTAAGATGGAAGATTTTGGGATGTTTGCTGCAACGAGAACGGTCAAAGCACCGCGGGCTTACTTGTTTAAATACGATAAAGAAATCGTAGATAAACTTATTCAACACGGAATTACGGTCGAAGAATTATCTGCAGACACGAACCTTGAAGTAGAAACTTTTCGTGTCGAAACTGTCAATAAATCAAAACGTAAGTTTCAAGGTCATTTCGAAATGACAATCACCGGAAAATACCAAACTGAGAAAACAAACTTTGCTATGGGAACAATTCTTGTGAGAACTGCTCAACCACTCGGACGTCTCGTGTTTTATCTTCTCGAGCCGGAAAGCGAAGATGGTTTAGTAACGTGGAATTTCTTTGATACTTATCTTGCCGGTGGGAAAATGTTTCCGGTTTCGAAATTGATGCAAAACCAAAATATTCCTTCCCGAAAAATGAATTAGTTTGATTGTTTTTTTGTGAATTGATTAGTCTTAATGGCAACACTTTTCGATTTTACGGAGACCATTTATGAATTAACAATGTTTAGTTTTTGAAAGTGAAATTCGCTCCAAGAAATCAAAATTGCGTGCGGAACTGTGAGAGCCGAAAGTATTATTAGATACGCCGAAGTGTAGTCGGCAAGGTCTGAAACACGAAATTGCCATAACCAAAATATAAATCCAATTCCAAATACCGAGAAGATTGTAATCGGCAAAGCACGAAGGTGAAATTTGCCAATCATCGTCCGTAAATTGCTGTATTGAGTTCGCTCACGGCTATTTTCATAAACTCCAATTCGCAGCAGATGCCGCCACGAATGAACGCCAATCAGATAAATTGTAACGGCAAGTAGCGGCGTAGTCAGCCAAAAGAAAATTATCAATAACGCCGTTTCAACCAATAAAATTAACTGTTTTTCTGAAATTAATTTGGAGTTTTTAGCTTTAAAAACAAAACAGTTGATTAAGACCAAAAGTATTCCGATTGTGAAAATATAAGGTGCAGCGTTTATCAAAAAAGCGACGACTTCTGTGCTTTCATTCGTAACTAATTTCATTAAAACTGTGCCACTTTCTTTTGGGAAAAAATTTAGCGGAGCGAACATCAAAATAAAACCGCGTCCTAATGAACTAATTATCAAATGTTTTTTGTCTGTTGTTTCCCAAATTGCATCGCCGCTTCCGAAGTGCCAAACCGTTAATGCCAGAAAACTCACAATTGCAAAACTTTGAAAATAAAACCAAATGCCGACTATCAAAACGGCAATCAAAAGGTAGATAGTTAATAATTTTATGAGGTGTGTAGTTGTTTTTTTTTCGCGATATACGGTGTCTGTCAAAAGCCAAAAATCATATGCTCCATGAGGCAGACCAAAGAATAAGGCACTCGCGACTAAAAGCCAAGCTCCGAATGTATCAGCAAATTCACCCACCAATTTGCCGAGCAGACAACCGCCGACTAGGCTTAACCACGGGATTATGTAGAGATGTAAATGACTTCGGTGTTTCATTTTTTGTCATTAGCTTACTTAGGATGCTCTCGATACCAGCTTTACCAAATATCAATTTCGGCAAAGCAGAAACTATCGCTAGATCGTCTAGATAAGAGCTATCTTCGGTTAAAAAACGTATCAAAACATCAGGCGAAACTTTATCAAACAACCGCATAAATGCGTCTTTGGCAGATTCTGGTTTTTTCGCTATCAAGTTAAGGAAAACATCATCAAAAAAATTATATTTCGATGAGGCTGTTGCTAGAGGCAAACTCTTTTTTTGACAAATCGCGTGTGCAATTTCCGAAGTTTGACGCTGAATTCGGTGAAATGCGTAACCACTTGAAGGTCGTGCGTTTCCTCCTGCAATTCCAATGCTGAAAATTCTGTCGCTCGTTTTTGTAGGAAATTTCGCCGAAGTCATCGGTAATTGTCCAGATTCTTTTGATTTGATTGTGAAATCGCTACCGAAATTCTCGGTGATATATTTTTCTAATGCTTGTGTATGCTTAGCCGAATCAAGCGGTTTTGTACTAAATGATGTGCTTTCAACTAAGGCTCTTTTACCTGAATACGGCAAGACATAAATGAAATTTACACCGTCAATCTGAGCAGTGCGAAAATCCATAAGGATCGCTTTTTCCTGGTTAAAAACTTCATTGGGAAATTCAACTTCCCATCCTAAAAAAGTTTGATGTAAATAAATTTCAGATGTGTTTTTAATTGAATTGAGATTGATGCTGCCTTTGTGTCTGGCATCAAATACAATATTCGACTGCCAAGTTTCACGATTTGAAATAACTTCGACAAAATCTTTTTTTTCGGTTATCTGCACAACTCTTTCGTCTAAATTTAATTCTACAACAGACTGTTTTTTCTGCCATTCGGAATGAAAAAACGAGAAAAACTGGGGTGCATATATTTGTTGATAGCGGAAATTTTCAGACATTTGACTAACTGAATGGTTTTCATCACAAACTGTCCACTCTTTCCACGATTTTTTCACCAAAGAAGACATTGAATTTGGTAATTTTGACCACGTACACCAGCGTTGCTCATTATCGAATCTCGTTCGGCTGTCAAGTAATACAACTTTTCCTTGATATCCGGAATGTTCCAAATAATGTGCTAACGAGGTTCCCGAACAGCCTGCTCCAAGAATTAAAATGTCAGCTTTTTTCACAATATTACTCCTGCTCACGACGGATCTGTTGTAAAAAATGCTTGGAGTTTGAAGTTCAGATTGATGATTCCAAACCCCAAGCATTTCAGTTTAGCTTCGACTTTCAAGCAGACTACGCTTCAATCGCTTTACCTTCTTTTCGTTGACGTGCTAATAATGCTGCACCCGCGATATAGACGATAATTCCTGGACCAATCTTGTTAATTTGATCACCCAAATTGTAAACAGCGTGAACGATGTTCAAATCTAGAGTTGGGAAAAACGACGGGATCATGTATCCAATCGGATAAATACCCCAACCTGTGATTACAAAAAGCGACATCCATTTAACTGCCCATTTTTCTTCAGGATCAGCAGTTTTCGCCATTTCCTTAACAGTTGTGTAAAGCAGATAAACAACTCCAACGTAACCAACAGTTGAAATTGCTCCCCACAGCAAATGAACTGGCGTATTTGTTACATATTGCTCACCGATAAATCCAGCAACGATCATCAACAAATCGAAAAGTATCAGGTAAACAACAACCTTGCCGACTTTTCGTCCCATTGCTACCGCAAGTGGAATCTTCGCCACGAGCAGAGGCGTAGTAATCAGCCAGTCCATATATCGGAAATTGATAATCCCGAAAAATGAATCTTTGGTGATCTTCGCGTAATCAGCACCGTTTTGTGCCAAAAGCGGAAGGGTTACATCTGTATATAAACCTTTCATGTAAAAATAATGAAATGCCGCGATGCCTACGATTATCGCCGAAAGCGTTAGTGCTGTCCGGAATTCTGGTGCAACACTATTTCTTTGTGCGAGAAAAAAAACAAACGCCGCACCCATTGAAATGTATGCGACGAAAAATGTGAACTCAACTATCATTGGCAAAATGCCAACTTGATCTGCGGTAATCAAGGTATTTGCAAAACCGAGAATTCCCGAGCTAAGTAGCGTATCTAACATATATATCTCCCTTTGTTCGTACTTGATGATTCTAAAAAACTACTTCCGTCAGGCTGATAAAGCAAGCCTCACTTTTTATGTTCATCAGAGCTTGAAACCAAAAACTTTCGATTCCAAATTCGAGAAAGTAATTTTTTCTCGCCAATTAGTCTTTTCCACAGTTAATTTTGCCAAACTGGATTTGACCTATCGTTATGCGAGCTAAATGTGAATCTCAGCATTCTGTTGAACATGTTATTAAGCTAACATCTGAAATAAAAAGTGTCAACGCTAAACCGCTCAAACCGCTCATTTATATTCCGCTTGTTGCTAACAATCATGAAACAGCAGTAGATATTGGACGTTTATGAGTGAAAGATGACTCACAAATTGCGGATGTAATAAGCAAAACGAGTTGAGTTTCTACTCGATTAATCGTCGGATAAAGTTTCGAATTGATTGTGAATGGCTAGAATAAGAACGCCGAAAAGTACAGCAACAACGATCAGAATTACATTCAATAAACCATCAGCTGAAAATGAAAGTTTTAATAAAATAGTAGAAATAATAAAGCCCGAATTTCTAATAATTTTGTTGAATTTGTCGATGTGTAGAAACGAGAATAGAAGCAAAAGTACATCAACTAAAATCAGAACCATAAAAAAATCAGCAAAGAATACATTGTTCACATCGGTCATCGAATCGACTAATCGGTTTATTGAGAAAAAACTTTCATAGACCCATTTAACAAGCGAATATGTGGCTAAAATAACAAAAATTGGTATTAAAATAGTTGCTACAATGTTCTTGATTTTGATGAATTTAACTAATTCCAAGCTCATTTGAATTTGATTTGTTGGTTTCTTTATTCTTTTTTCATTTAATTTGTAAAAAACTAAAATCAAAAAGAACAAAATAATTGTTGCTGAAATATCGTAGGTGAAATTAAGATCATATTTTACGTTAAACCAATCTGCTGTGAATTCGAGCTGGGAAAGGTCTTTGAATACTCTGCGGATTATGATGAGCGTAATAATTTCATATTGCTTTCCGATGTAAATTGAGGTTGATTTCGGTAGATAAAAAACTAAAAGATAAATTTCGTAAATCAAAATAAACGAAAACGGTGTGTAAATCGCCGCGATCGGACCGCTCAGTAGTTTTGACATGCCGCTGATTGAAATTATTTTCGAATCGACCAAACCAATCACTAACAGATGCAGGAGAAAACTAATTATTGCAATGGTGACTATTACAACTTCGGTCTTTTTTCTGGTTTTCTCGGAAAACAATGCTTCGTGAATTAAATTAAACGAGATTCTATTTTTTAACATTTATTAGGCTTTTTTGAACTCCAATTTTTGTTTTACACCGTATTTGCAAGCTAACAGTAATGAAAACTGAAGTCAATTAAAACCATTGGTTATGAGTAAAATTTAAGTTATAAGTCAAACTAATCAAAGTGTAGAATAATGAGTTTTAGACACAGATTTACACAGGGGAAGTTTGAGTATTTTGAAAATGCTGTTGTATTTTTAGTGAAAACCTTTTTTCTTACGAAAAATTATCATTTACTGTTGTTCCATCTCAAATCACGCCATGTTTTCTGTTGATTTTTGTCCAAAAAAGTCCAAGCTACGATTCGACTAATCTTGTTTCCTTGTCCCATCGGAATTGTCTTTACGGCAAATGCTTCGGCGTAATCTAGAGCTTTGTAAATTCGTTGAAGATGCCAATCTTTTGAAACTAGCGTCGTAAACCAAAAGCACGAATCCCAATAAATTCGACTCTCACGAATCATCGTTTCAATAAATTTTTCTTCACCACCATCGCACCACAATTCGTTGCTTTTGCCACCGAAGTTTAACGTTGGATTCTTTACACTTTTTTGCTTAAGATTCGAAATCTTTTTTGCTGAAGCCGCGATTACATCTGCCTCTGATGAATGAAAAGGTGGATTGCAAATCGAAACATCAAACAATTCGCCTTCTTTCAAAATCGAATCGAAAATGTTCCTCGAATCAGGCTGCAATCTGCATTCAATAAAATCACTTAAACCGGAATTCGATTCAATAATATTATTCGCCGATTCAATCGAAACCGGATCAATATCCGTGCCGACAAACGACCAGCCATATTCGCGATTTCCAATAATCGGATAAATGCAATTTGCACCAACACCAATGTCGAGAAATTTAATTGATTCGCCGATTGGTATTTCCCCGCTATTTTTTTCAGCTAGTAAATCCGCAATGTAATGAATATAATCAGCTCTGCCGGGAATTGGCGGACACAAATAATTTGGTGGAATGTCCCAATTTTCGATTGAATAAAAGTGTTTTAGTAACGCTCGATTTAGTGTTTTTACAGCGTCAGGATTTGCAAAATCAATCGATTCATCACCATAAATATTCGTTGCAGTATAACTGGCGAGCTCGGGCGAACCAGCAATCAATTCGTCGAAATTGTATCGTTCGCGATTTCGATTTCTTGGGTGAAGTTTTAGTTTTGTTTGACGCTCTGGACGTTTTTTATTGGTCATTGTTAATCACGTTACAGCTAAAACTCGATACTAATATCGTATTTTCTCAGCAAACCAGAAATTCCAACGTATGAAAATTTTGCTTTTTTAATGTTATTGAATTCCGGATCAAATGAATAATTTCTCGCGGTTCGGAAGTCGCATTTTTCCAAATTTGAATTTTCAAAAGTCGCATTAAAAAGATCGCAATTATTAAAAACTGCAGAAGAAAGATCTACGCTTGAGAAATCAACTTCCTTGATTGAGCAATTCACGAAATTCGCCTTTTTCATCTTCTTTGCCGCAAATGTCGAATAATCAAGAATGCAACTGCGAAAACTAGCCGAAAACAAAAAACTACTCGCCTTACCAAAATCAATTCCCATGATCTTGCAATCAATAAAATTTACATTTTTAATGCCGCAATCATTGAGTTTAGTGATGGAAAAATTACAATCTGTAAACTCGCAATCCATAAAAACGGAATCGCTCAAATCGCATTTCGTAAAATTACAATTCTTAAATTCGCAATCAGTGAATTCGTAGTTAATCATTACTGAATTCGTATAATCTACGCTCTCAAATATTTTGCCTTCGTGAATTCTTAATTCCATAGTTTGCGATAACTATAACATTTGAATCAAAATTCTAAAAAATACTTACTGAGGTTGGCTCGTGTTCCAGAAAATTATGGCTTTACAAGTCTCTGTTGTCTTTACAATTCGGGCATTTCTGCTACAAAATGAGTGACCCCGAAAAATTAATCACTAGTTAGGAGTTTTTCAATGAAAAGTATCTTCATAAAATTTGTCGTTTTCGCCGCAATGTTTGCGTTTGCGGCAATATCGTTTGGTCAAGATCTAGATGACGTAACGATCAGCGGAAAGATTAGCGATTCAAACAAATTGCCAATCGCGGGTGCAACCGTGACCGCTACTTTAACCGCCACAGGCACTGTCCGCTCAGCCCAATCAGACGATGAAGGTCGTTATCGACTGCTCGAATTAAAACCGGGAATTTATACAGTTAAAATAACGATGCAAGGCTTCGGTGCAAAATCTCGAAATAATCTAACAACAGTTTCCGGGCAAAATGTGCAGCTCAATTTTGAACTTTCTCCAGGTGAAGTTACTGCTGAAACAACGGTAACGGCGGATGGCGATGAAGAAAATGCAACTGTTGACACTACTCGAACTGTTGTCGGCGGTACAGTTACAGAACGAGAAATTGAAGAAATTCCGAACAATACTAGAAATCCTCTTGATCTCGTTTTGACTCTTGGAGGAACAACTGAGGAACCACTTTCTACAAGAGATGTAGCTCAAGATGCTGGTAGAAGAGGGCTGAGTGCACCAGGGCAAACACCGGAAGAAGCAGGTGTTTTCGGACTTTCCGGTGGAGCAGCTTATTCTAATAATATTACAATTGACGGATTAGACAATAACGATGATCGCGGTGCAACATTCAGACTTCAACCTTCGAGCGAATCGATTTCGGAGGTTCAAGTTATTACAAATCAATTTTCTGCCGAATATGGAAGAGCCTCAGGCGGACGTGTTAATCTGCGGACACGAGGCGGATCAAATAAATATAAAGGAAGATTGTTTTATTTCTTCCGAGATGAAAGTTTGAATGCGAACACATGGAACAATAATCGGCGAGGAATTTCCAGACCATCTTTTCAAGATAATAATCCTGGATTCACGTTTGGCGGTCCGTTAGATATTCCGTTTGGGGAAGGAAGATCTATTTATAGAGGAAAGGATCGAACATTTTTCTTCACTTCTTATGAATATGACAATAACCAAGAAACTACAGTTTTAGATTCTTATTTGCCTTTTTCTCAAAATTCTCGAATACCGATTCCGTCGCCAAATTTTTCAACGATTTATTGTGAACGAGCAGGTGCTACATCTCCTTGCACGTTAGCAGTTCCGACGGCAACTACGGTTGGCAGATATGTAACACCGGCGGATACGCCTTTAAAAAACCATATTTTTCTCGGACGTGTCGATCACAATTTTAACTCGAATCACAATCTGACAACTAGTTATCAACTTGGCAGACGCGATGATAGAAGGGCATTTAGCGGAACAAATCGTGTGATTGATTCACTTGTTGGAAAAGTAAGAGATACAGATGCATTTAATACTTCGTTAAACTCCGTTTTTTCAACTACATTGGTGAACCAACTTCGTTTTCAATATTCAACCCTCCGTCCGAACGCAACCCCCAACAATACTGATTTACCCGTTATAATTGTTGGTGGCGTTAGACCAACATTGTTGAATACGCCATATACAAATACATCAATTGAAGCTAACTCTCAGTCTATTGTATTTGGATCTTCGACAACTAGTTCTAGCGACCGAAAAGAAAATCGATTTCAAATTCAAGAATCGCTGACGGCAATCGCTGGCTCGCATACGTTGAGGTTTGGAGCTGACGTTCAAAGGATTAAATCTGCTTATATCGACAACTTTGATGCAACTGGCACATATCGGTTTTTGAGTTTTTTCGATTATCTCGGAAATCGTACATCACGGTATACACACAACTACTTGGCTGATTCGCAAGTTTCAAATGTTTACTATGGAGTGTTTTTTCAGGACGACTGGAAAGTAGCTCCAAGTGTTACGTTAAGCTATGGTGTTCGTTATGAAAAAGAGACGGTTCTTGATGATTCAAACAACTTCGGACCGCGTTTGGCGATTGCTTGGAATCCATTTAAAGGTGACAAGACTGTAATTCGTGCCGGTGGTGGTATTTTTTACAATCGAGTTTTGCTCCGAACAGTTGATGATTTTAGAGGGGATTCTTCGAGATTGAATTTTGATACAAACAATCTTTCTACAACCGTAAGTGCTGGTCAAACTATTTCGCCTCGTCAACAGGCATTGAATTATTTTGGAAATCTTTTCACTGGTCGTGTTTCGTTAGATACAAGTATCAATATAGATGGCACTCCGAGATTAGTAAGAAATTTAGCGATTAGTCAAAGTGTATTTAGAAGCCTATCTGACGATTTAATCATTCCTGAGAGTTATCAATTTAATGTTGGATTTGAAAGAGCTCTTGGAAAAGCGTTTGTTTTCGAAACTAATTTTACCTGGAATAAAACAGTTCATTTATGGCGGGAGTTTAATCCGAACGCACCAAAAGCCCCATCAAACTTCAAAGATTTAACCGATTTTTTAGTTCGATGTAGTGCAGATGCGACAATCGCAAATTGTAACAGGATTGCAGGAGCAATTAGATTTGAGCGAACTGGGTCTGGCAGTCCTGATACAAGAATCATCGGTGCGACAACCTTTGTCAATCTTGATAGTAGAAATCAATCCGAAGCAGCCGCGGCACCAATAGGTCGTGCCTTAGCTGCTGTGATCAACTTGCGTCGTAATCCAACACTTGGGCAGCAAGAGCAAGTTATATCCGCTGGAAATTCATTATACAAAGCAGCAACTTTTGAGCTTCGAAGCAGATACCGCAAGTTTGAAGGGTTTGGTGGCTCAGTTAGATTTGTTTACACACTCGCGAGCCTTAAAGATGATGGTATCGTCAATACTTCTGAAGCTACGAGCCCTGGCGATTTCACAGGCGAGTTTTCAAGAAGTTTGCTCGATCGTCGGCATAGAATATCAATCACGGGTGCTTTTGAATTGCCAAAATATTTGGGCAAACTTCGGTTTAATCCATTATTTAGATTTGGGTCGGCGGCTCCATTTAACCTTGGCACTGGAGGTATTGACCGTAATCTCGATGATATCTCAAATGACCGACCAAGTTTTACTGGTGATACGGGACTGATACAATGGAGAAAATCAAGTGATCCGATTAATTCATCGCTAACTAGCGGATTCTCTTTGCCGCCGATAGGCTCAAAAGGAGATTTAGTTAGAAATTCAGGAACAGGACCGCAACAGTATATTTTTGACCTTTCGGTCACTCGTCAATTTAAGATAGGTGAAAAAATTACGTTTAGACCAAACTTTGAATTTAGTAATGTTTTGAATAAAACAACTTATACTTATGGATCCGAATTCATCGATTTCGAAGCCGCTCCTTCCGCTGAAACTTATTTTGTTCCTACTAGAACATTACGCCCAAGACAAATCCGTATCGGCTTCCGTCTCGATTTTTAAACTAACTTCGGTCATAATGACATAGCGAGATTGTTGGCTGACTGACAATCTCGCTTTTTTCTGTCAGGTTGAAAGAAAGTTGCTGACTTTCCCAAAAAATTATGGTAAATTATATTTTGTTAAACACCGTTTTGCGAAGTTGAGTGAGAACCTTAAAGTGAGTCAAATTATCCAGAATTTTACAGATATTTCGATTGATTCGATATTGTTAGACGCCGAACTTTTTATCAAATATAAATCGCCGGAAAAAGCGATTAAATTGTTGAAAGAAGCAATTCAGCGAAGTCCGCGTTCCATCGGATTGAGAGAAAAACTGCGTGAAACTTGCAGTTCGCAGGTTCAATATACTGAAGCGGCGAGGCAATGTTTGGCACTTGCGAGCTTGTATATTGCTCGCGAAGAATTTGATTTATCCTACGACCGTTTACAAGAAGCGAAGTTGTTAGATCCGCGAATTTCAGTTGCTCCGGGACTTGAAGCAATCAGAAAAGCTCGCCGTCCTGATTTTGAAGATAGCCGCGATAATATCTCTGTAAAAGTTAGAACTGATCTGGCTTTTGCCGGAAACATTGCAATTATTGGTCTGTTTGACGTTATTCAAGCTGTTGAAAACTCAAGAGTTACCGGAATTTTGATTTTCCGTTCAGATATTGGCTCGGCAAATGTAACTTTTAACAAAGGGAAAATTGTTGATGCTGAGGCAAATGGGAGAACCGGCAAAGAAGCCTTTCGCCAAATTGTCGAAATAAACAGCGGTACATTTGAATTTTCAATGTCAGACGAAGAATTTCCGGTGTTTATCCATATTTCGAGTAATACAAATTTTATTCTCGACATTCTCACCGAATTAGACACCGAAAAAGCCGAAAAAGAAGGTCACGGTATTTTGGATATGAGCGATTGGTAGAAGATTAGTTCGCCGAATTCCGAGGATTATTATTTCGATGATACATTCCAAAAGCAATTGCAACTACTCCCGAAAGCATCGAAAGGAATCCAAATCCTAATGAAAAAATAAAACCAATCGATTCGGGAATATCGTGATCAATTCTAGCTATCCCAACATACTGTCCGATGAAAAACGATAAAATCGCTACAATCATAAAGATTGTTGCAGCGACAATCGCAGAAACAACAGATTCATTATAATTCAATTTATTCCTCATCTTGCCTCAATTTCTCTAAAACACTCAAATCTTCAAGCGTCGTAACATCGCCGGCAATCGCGTTTCCTGAAGCAATTTCGCGTAGCAATCGTCGCATAATTTTGCCGGAACGAGTTTTCGGTAAAGTGTCAGTAAAGCGAATATCATCGGGCTTGGCGAGTGAACCAATTTCTTTAGCAACATGATTTCTTAGTTCGGTTTTCAAATTATCATCGCCGATTCTGCCGCTTTCAAGCGTAACAAATGCGGCAATTGCCTGTCCTTTGATGTCATCGGGACGACCTACAACGGCGGCTTCGGCAACGAATTCGTGCGAAACCAACGCCGATTCAATTTCCGCAGTTCCTAATCTGTGTCCACTGACATTGATCACATCGTCAACGCGTCCCATAATCCAAAAATATCCGCGTTCGTCGCGTCTGGCACCGTCGCCGGCGAAGTACATTCCAGGAATTTCCGACCAATATGTTTGTTTGTAGCGTTCGTCGTCGCCCCAAATTGTCCGCAACATTGACGGAAACGGATGTTTTATAACGAGATAACCGCCTTCATTATCCGCGACAGGTTTTCCGGCTTTGGTGACGACATCAATCAAAATTCCGGGAATCGGACGCGTTGCCGTGCCGGGAACTGTCGGCGTTGCTCCGGGAAGCGGCGAAATCATAATCGCACCGGTTTCGGTCTGCCACCAAGTATCAACTATCGGACAATTTCCTTTGCCGATGATTGCGTGATACCACATCCAAGCCTCAGGATTTATCGGCTCGCCGACTGTTCCGAGCAATCTTAACGATGATAAATCATGCTTCAAAGGATATTGCTCGCCCCATTTGATAAACGCCCGAATCGCAGTTGGAGCAGTGTAAAAAATCGTAACTTTGTGTCGGTCGATCAAACGCCAAAAACGATCGGGTTCCGGAAAATTCGGAGCACCTTCATACATAAAAACCGTCGCTCCGTTCGCCAGCGGACCGTAAACAACATAAGTGTGTCCCGTAATCCAACCGATGTCGGCAGTACACCAATAAACGTCTTCGTCTTTTAAATCGAAAACCATTTTTGCGGTGTAAGCGGCTTGCGTTAAATATCCGCCGGTCGTGTGCAGAATGCCTTTCGGTTTGCCCGTTGTGCCCGATGTATAAAGGATAAAATGCGGATGTTCGCTGTCAAGTTGTTCGGCTTCGCATTCGTCGTCGGCGATTTGCATCAATTCGTGCCACCAGTGGTCGCGTCCGATTTTCATTTTTTGCTCAGAGCCAGTTCTTTTAAAAACAACCACATGATTCACGCACGGAGTTTGTTCAACGGCTTCATCAACAATCGGTTTTAATTTGATTTCGCTTCCGCGACGATAACCGCCGTCTGTGGTAACGATCAGCTTACATTCACAATCGTTTACGCGGTCGCGGATTGCGTCAGCGGAAAAACCGCCGAAAATTACCGTATGAGTTGCACCGATTCTGGCACATGCAAGCATCGCAATCGACAATTCGGGAATCAGCGGCATATATAAAGCAACGCGGTCGCCTTTTGTAACTCCAAGTTTTTTCATCACATTGGCGAATTTGCAGACTTGTCTGTAAAGCTGTAAATACGTCAACGTGCGGATTTCGCCGGGTTCGCCTTCCCAAATGATCGCCGCTTTGTTCTTTCGCCAAGTTTTCAGATGGCGGTCTAAACAATTATATGAAATGTTCAATTTTCCGCCGACAAACCATTTCGCGTGCGGTGCATTCCATTCCAAACCAACGTCCCATTTTTGAAACCAATCAAGCGATTCGGCTTGTTTTTCCCAAAATGTGACGGGATTTTCGGCGGCTTCGGCGTAAAGTTTTTCGTATTCGTCGAACGATTTGATATGTGCGTTCGCTGAAAATTCGGCGGACGGCGGAAAGATGCGAGTTTCGATTTGGGTTGATTCGATGTTAGTTGATTCTGACATATTTATATTTAATTTTAGACATAAAATGAATTAACTCCAAGTCGCAAAGAATTAGACACAGAAAAACGCAGATTAGGTAGATTTTTGCCGATAAGTTTTTAGTTTGCTTACATAAAAAAATCAGTCTTATTCCGTAAAATCAGCGTTTTTCAGTATCTAATTTCTTATGTATTATTATTCATTTCGTCCCAAATTTTGTGCCCTTGCGTCTCTGGTAAATATAAACAACCAATAATAAACGTAATGCTTGCAACAATTATAGGATAAACTAAACCTGCATAAATGTTGCCTGTCCACGCACAGGCGAGCAAGCCGATTGTCGGAAGCAATCCACCAAAAACTCCATTTCCGATGTGATAAGGCAATGACATTGATGTGTATCGAATCTTTGCCGGAAATGCTTCGACCAAATAAGCAGCGATTGGTGCGTAAACCATTGTCACCCAAATTAGTTGGATAAAAATAAGCAAAACGAGCATCGGAGAATTAGCGTCTGGAGCAGCAATTACAGGTGTTGCAACACCGTCAGGCGAAATTGAAACCGGAGAAAGTTTTGGCTCCTGCGTTATCGGATCAGGTGCAGATTGAATCGCACTAACATTACTTCCGGCAAAATAAACCATTCCTTTATAGATCGGAAAATAAGTCAAAACTGCTAGCAAACAACCAGCCATCATAATCTTTTTACGACCGATTTTATCCGATAAACTGCCGAAAAATATAAACAGCGGAATCGCTAAAATAATCGCAACGGCAATGATTATCGAGGCTTGAACACGCTCAATTTTCAAAATCGTCTGCATATAAAACAAAGCGTAAAATTGTCCTGTATACCAAACAACACCTTGTCCGGCAGTTGCACCAAAAAGCGTTATTAAAACACGTTTGCGGTTTTCAGGACTCGCAAAAGCATCATAAATCGGTTGTGCAGAAGCCATTCCGGTAGCTTTTATGTGTTGAAAAATTGGTGATTCTTTCATCCGCAATCGGATATAAAGCGACATCACAACTAAAATAATTGAGAGTAAAAATGGAATTCGCCAACCGTAAGAATTGAAATCTTCGGCGGACATCAAATTTTGGATTCCGATAATAACTACAAGCGAAAGTAACAACCCAAAAGACGCCGTAATCTGAATAAAACTCGTATAATATCCGCGACTTTCATCAGGAACGTGTTCTGCCACATAAACAGCTGCACCGCCGTATTCCCCACCCAAAGCCAAGCCTTGCAGAACTCGAATCAAAATCAAACCGATTGGTGCAAAAATCCCGATAGTTTCATACGTTGGCAAAAATCCGATTGCGGCTGTAGCAAAACCCATCAATAAAAGAGTTACTAAAAACGCATATTTTCGCCCGACTAAATCGCCGATTCTGCCGAAAAATAACGCACCAAAAGGACGCACAATGAATCCGACTGCAAAGGTTGAAAGATAGGCGATTAAAGCCAATGTATCATTGCCTTTAGGGTAAAATAAAGGTGAAATAATCGCGGCTAAACTACCGAAAATATAAAAATCATACCATTCAATAACGGTTCCGGCGGAGGATGCTCCGATAACTTGCCAAATTTTGGTTTTGCTAATCTCTGTTCTTGTCATGGTTTTTAATTTTTCATTTAAATATTACTACAAATTATGTTTTATTAGGAATCATAAACTTTGTGTTGCAATATTTTGTTTTGGATTAGTGATCGTTTGACTTAAAGAAAGCAACGAAATATAGTTCTATGATTTCAATTATTACAAGTTTTCATGTTCAAACTTCAGCGTCTAGAAATTACAGGCTTTAAATCTTTTGCGGATTACACAGAAATCGTCTTTACTGGCGAAGGAATAACCGCGGTTGTTGGTCCAAATGGTTGTGGAAAATCAAACGTAAGCGATTGTATTGCGTGGGTTTTAGGCGAACAAAAAGCAAAATCTTTGCGTGGCGAAGATATGAAAGACGTTATTTTTCAAGGTTCCGGCAAACGGAAACCGAGTGGAATGGCAGAAGTTGTTTTGCATCTTGTGCGTGATGAATCGGCGATTGAACAAGATGAATTGCATGATATTGACACAGAACTAGCTCAATTTGATGAAAACGCTCTAAGTGCTGAAGATTTTGACCCGCAAGAGATTGAAGTCGAGCCAACAAAAACCGAAGCAGTTGAAACTACTGGATTGGCTGGTGTTGCAACGGCAGCTGCTGTTGCAAAAATAAAATCAAAACGACATTGGCGACCAAGAAATCGGGTTTTTGACTTTGCTGTTGGCGAAGCGGTTTCAATTACTCGCAGACTTTATCTTTCGGGCGAAAGCGAATATCAGTTAAATGGAAAAACATGCAGGTTGCGTGATATTCAAGATCTGTTTTCCGGAACAGGACTATCCGGAACAAATTACGCCTTAATCGAGCAAGGAAGAATTGGGCAAATTCTTTCTGCAAAACCTTCTGATCGTCGAACTTTAATTGAAGAAGCAGCCGGGATTTCAAAATTTAGAACAAGACAACGTGCGGCAGAATCTCGTTTGGAATCTGCTAAGTTAAATCTACGAAGAATTTCAGATATAGTTTCTGAAATAGAAAAGCAGGAAAATAGTTTACGCCGCCAGGCAGCTAAAACACGCAAATACAAAGTTTTACGCGATGAGCTCCGTGAACTTTTACGACAAGTTTTTGTTGCAGAAGGAAGTAGATTAGGAAGTTTGGTTGAAACTTTAGACGAGCAAATGATTGCCGCTGTTGCTGTTGAAGAAAAGTTTTCCAAAGAATTAATTACAAAAGACGAAGAATTTCGTAATTCAACACAACAATCAAGAATAGCTGAAGAACAACTCACAAAAATACGTGCCGAGCATGCAGAAAATTTGCTTAATAGAGACAGAACTCAGCGTGAAAGAGTTTATCAACAAGAGCAAATTGTAGATTTACATAACCGCCACGAATCTTTAAATGAAGAAATCTTTTCAACCAAAAATCGAATTGAATCAATATCAGAAGAAGCAAAAAGACTCAAAAGTGAAGAGCTCTCGCAACGGCAAGTTTCAGAAAAAGAAGAGTTAACGCTAAAAATTGCCGAACAATCTTATCAAGACAAACAAAGAGAAGTTAAAGAAATAGAAGCAGAATTAGAAAAAATCCGTACCGAAGTTTTCAAGCACACATCTGCAGTTGAAAGATTTACTGATATTAAAAGACAGCAAGAAGATAATTTAACAAGATTGATTGAAAGATTTGGCGGTTTAAAGTTAGAAAGCACGAGAGCTGAAAAAACATATCGTGAAAATATTGATAGCGTAGATCAAATTAGAAAACAAATTGCTGAATCGGTTGAAAAACTTGAAGAGCATCAAGGTGAGAAAAAAGAATTTGTTGAATTTGTAAATGTGGCAAGACAGAATCAAGCGTCTTCCGAGAAAATTTTAAAAGAGGTGTCGGAGCATTTTTCGAGAACGAAACACCGACTTGAAACCTTACAAGAGCTTGAAGAAAAAGGAGCAATTTACGCTCCGGCGATCCAAAAGTTATTTGCAGAACAAGAAAAAATTGGCGTTATATTCGACGGAGTTTTAGCTGATAAATTGAATGTAGATTCGCGAATAGAAAAAGCTGTTGAATTAATTTTTGGAACTGATTTGCAAGCAGTGTTGGTTAAAACTTCGGCTGAAGCAAGAAAAGTTTCGGCGTGGTTGAAAGAAAATAATGTTGGCAGAATTAGCATTATTTCAAAAGAGATAAATTTTAAACAAAATTTCGAAAAGAAATCTGCTACGAACTTTGTTGATTTACTCGGTGTTTCTGAAGATTACAGCAACGCACTGATTCATGCTTTTCCGCGTGAGATGTCTTCGCAAGTTGTTGAGTCATTTGATGATATAGATGAAAACAGTAAGGAAAACTTCGTTACTTACAACGGAGACTTATGTTTTGGTGGAAGTTATTTCATCAGCGGAAAGCATAATACAAACGAAAAAAACAGATCTTTACTAGCATTCAAAAGAGAGTTGCGTGAGCTTCAGGCAACGAGTAAAAATCTGATAAAAGATTTGGCAATTGCGGAAATGAAAGTTGAAGAAGACCGCAAAACATTTGCCGCAAAAGAAGAAAAAGTTTTTGATATTCAGCAGATTATATCTTTCCGCGAACGTGAGCTTTTGTCGCAAGAATTAAATGCAAAATCTCTAATCCAAGATGCTGAGCGAAACGAGCGACATAAAAAGGTTGTTGCGGCTGATTCTGAGCAGATTCAAAAAGAAATTGCAGATTTAAAATTGCGACAAACCCAAGCATTAGAAAACGCAGAAGTTGCTGAAAAAGCACGACTTATTGCTTCAGATAAACAAATAGAAATTTCTGACAATTTAAACACCGCACGTTATAAAATTGAGATTGAAAATATGACGTTGAGTGAAACGCGGGCAATGGCTGCTGCTGCTGCTGAGCGAAAACGCTCTGTGGCAAGTGCTTTGCGACGTGTTGAAAATGAATTAACCGATCTTGAAGGAAGAATTGTTCAAACCTCACTCGAAAAAAATGAGATTGAAAGTAAACTTCAAACACTTAACGCCTCAGTCGCCGAATTAATAGGAAAAATTGAAACTGTTCAAGAAGAAAAACTCCGAGAGGCAGACGAACTTTCGAAAGCAACAGAGCATCTAAATAAGTCGAGAACTGAAGCCGATTCAATTTCTGTAACACTGGCTGAATTAAATAAACACTCGGCAGAAGCACGGAATAAACGTGCAACAATGGAAGTTCAGCAAGCCGAAACAGTTACACGATTGCAAAGTTTGAAAGAAAATTGCTTCCAAGAATTGAACGTATCTTTGCGTGAATTGATTGAAACGACTGAAATTGCAGAAGATTTTGATCTTGATGAAAACCGCAAAATAGTCGAGGATTTGCGTGAAAAACTTGAAAATTTTGGTGCGATTAATATGTTGGCACTTGAAGAACTGGCGGAAACCGAAGAACGTTTGTTGTTTTTAACCTCGCAACGCAAAGATATTATCGACAGCATTGGAACTGCGGAAGAAGCCTTGCGTGAAATAAAGCGACGTTCGCGAGAACGTTTCCGTGAAGCATTTGAAGCGATTAATTTTCATTTTATTGAGTTTTTTCAAGAGCTTTTTGGTGGCGGAAAAGGTGAGATGAATTTGCTTGAAGCCGAAGATATTTTAGAAGCCGGAATTGAGATTGTTGCACAACCGCCGGGCAAACGTCTGCAAAACATTTTGCTGCTTTCAGGTGGCGAAAAGACTATGACAGCAATTGCACTCGTGATGGCAATTTTCAAATATCGACCGTCTCCGTTTTGTTTATTGGACGAAGTTGATGCTCCACTTGATGAAGCAAACGTTGGAAGATTTGTTAAAAAAATTGAGCAAATGTCAGCGAACACACAGTTTATTGTTATTACACATAATAAAAGAACGATGGAAGCCGCAAAAGCTCTTTATGGTGTAACGATGGAAGAACCAGGTGTTTCGAAGGTTGTTTCAGTAAGATTTGAGTAATATGAAAAGTTTTTTAATTATTATAATTTTGTTAATTTCGGCATTATCTGCATTTGCTCAGACAAAAAAAAAGCCGACCAAAAAACCTATTAAAACACCAACAGTTGTTCAAAAACCTGTTGTTCCGCCGAAAGCTAATCAACGTCCGGAAACGGAAATTCCAACTTTAGAAAATAAACAGGAAAAATCTGAAAAAAGTAATTCCCGCCCAAATAATGTAAAGCCGAAAGAAGAAGTTTATCCATACTATTACGAGTTTAAGCAACCACAATTTATAATTGGAAACGTTTCAATTGAACATAACGAAATCGGAAAAGGGAAAATTACATTCAAAAAACTTGATTGGGAAGAACCAATTTCTGATCCAATTCAACTTTCAGAAGCAACACTTGAAAAACTCAAGAATTCGTTTCATACACTTAATTTTATTGATTCTACTGAGGAATATCAATCAGAAAGACATTATGCACATCTTGGCGTGATGAAAATTAGGGTAAAAAAAGACGGAAAACAACGCGAAGTAACGCTCGATTGGACGAATAACAAAGACGCAAAAGTTTTGCTCGATGAATATCGTAAACTTGTTGACCAATTTATTTGGATTTTTGATATGAATGTAGCGAGAGAAAATCAGCCGCTCGAAGCACCGAAATTAATGGAAGGAATAGAATCGTTAGTTCAACGAGATGGAATTGCGGACGCGATTCAGATGATTCCTTATTTTAAAATATTAGGAAATGATGAAAGAATTCCGCTCATTGCGAGGAATAAAGCAAAAAAACTTGTCGAAAAACTTGAAAAAGTGAAAAAGTGAAAAAGAATTATTTCTTTGCTATTTGTAATATCAAACGCCGAAGTTGATTTTTTCAACTTCGGCGTTTCTTAATTTTTCATTTTTTTTTTCACTGGGTAATTGTTCCATCGTCAGCAATTTTTGGCATTGTTGTTGGGAAGTCCTTTTGCGAAAGTCTGCGAAGAGTATAGATTGCAGATTTCGAATCATCCTTTGTTAGAATTCCACGATCGCGAAGAACAAATGGATTGATTTTTCCGCTCATGAATTTGCCTTCCGCGTCGATTTTAACTTCTAAAACCATCGTTTCGGCAGTTGCTCCAGCAAGTTGAAACCAGCCATAAGTCGCAAAATTTCCCATCGAATAAGCAATTAAACGATCTTTGTAGATTTCCATTCCACGCAAAACGTGCGGTCCGTGACCGAGAACAAGATCAGCTCCGGCATCAATTACAGTTTTGGCAAACGCCGGCAAATTTCCGCGAGCTTCGCCAAAGAAAATTTCTGTTTTGTTAGGAACGCTAGTGTTTCCTGCACCTTCCGCTCCGCCGTGGAACGAAACGACCACAATATCAGCTTTTTTGACAGCAGTTTCAACGAGTTGTTTGGCAAAAGCAAGTTCGTTGACGTTTGGCGAAATACTGTTGTGAGCAAACCCGATAAACGCAATTTTTTTGCCTTTAGCTTCGAGAATTGTCATCGCAAATTGCTCTCTGTCGCTTCCGGCGTGTTTAATTCCTAAATCATCTAAAACCTTTCGCGAAGAAATTCTGCCGTTATCGCCAAAATCTGCTGCGTGATTATTGGCAAGACTCATAATATCTAAACCTGCGTCTTTCAGATATTTTCCATAACGAGTTGGGACACGAAAAGCGAAGCAATTTGGACGGTTTCCGCATTTGGTAGAAATTCCGCTATCGACCATCGGACCTTCAAGATTAGCAAACGCAATGTCCGCTGCTTGAAAAATTGGCGTTACGGGTTTAAGCAAATCAACACCATCATTTGGCGGCATTCGCGTTTCATTCGGAAATGTTGAGCCAAGCATGACATCGCCAGCAGCTGCAATTGTAATTGGTTCGGTATTAGTTGATTTTGTAGGAGTTGATGGCGTTGGGGTTGGCAAAATTAGCATTGTTGATTCGGCAGCAGTTTTTCCGCCACAAGCAACACTAAAAATAACCAATAAACAAAGTCCTAGGACAAACGAAAGCGTTAGATTTAATTTAAACATAATTTACTCGATTTATTCAGATGCAATTTATTCTAGCTTTTCTCGCTTTTTTTTCAAAACTCAATTCGTAATTCGATAAAAATAGCGTGTTCGATATCGAACACTCTATTTCGTTGGGGATAACCTGAGAAGCAAAAAAAGTTTACAATCCACCGATTGTGAGTGGAATATCGCCAGCTTGTCCGAATGGATAAGCGAAAAATGTGCTGAAATTTGTGCTGCTCCGCAATACGAACCAGTTTCCGTTTCCCGGACGGAAAAATGCCATGTCAGTTTTGCCGTCTTTATCGTAATCGCCGGGAATTGGTTTATCACCCGCACCGCCGAATGTTGCACCGGTGATCGTAGAATCAGAACTTCGTTTGAAAAACCAAGTGCCTTGAGATGGTCGATAAATTGCTACATCGCAACGTCCATCTCCATCAAAATCACCATCAATCGGAATGTCTCCGTTTGCACCAAATTGATCGATTGTTACGGTGTTTGTTGAGCTATTGAGAATAAACCAGTTTCCCGTAGATGGGCGATAAACAGCCGAATCAGCAAAAGCGTCGCCATCAAAATCGGAGGTGGCGGTTGGTGTGTTTGAGAGGTTAATTTTGAGAAGCGAAACAATTGCATTTGGGCGACCGGAGAAATTCCCGATTACTAACTTATCACCATTCAAAGAAATACTTTTTGGAAAAACATTATCGCTTTCCGGTAATATATGCTCAATACCATTGCTACCGAATTGAGAATCTAATGTGCCATTTACATTCAATCTAACTAATAAAATCCCCGACAAAGAATTGTTGGAACCAATTTTTTTAGAACCGGCTACAACGATTTTACCGTCTGATTGAATCACAACGTCATCTCCTTCTGATTGAATTCCTAGTTCAAAACGTCCGTCGCCGCTAAACGAAGTGTCGAAGCTACCGTTAGCCAAAACACGATAAATCTGCATTCGTGATTCGTTCGCTTCTCCGACAACAGAAATTGAATTGTTTATGGGATTTATTGCAAGACTTTCCAAAGTTTCAATTGATGCATCGGTAAAGAAGTCGTTGATCAAGATGCCGTCGCCGCTAAATGCTGTATCAAGTGAACCGTTCGCATTATATCTCACAATTGCTGATTTGGAATTACTTGCAACAGTTCCAACTACAACAATCTTCCCGTCCGCTTGGAGTCCGATTCCCTTGGATTGATCACCACCATCTATATTTGTGGTTACTATGCCATCTCCATCAAACGTATTATCAAGAGAACCGTCGAAATTCAATTGGGTTACCTCGAAATTACCAGATGTTGAGCTTGATATTGCTATTTTGCCATCTGATCTAATTGCAATACCACTGCCATTTGTAGCTGTTAGCGGTTTTTTCCCATCTATATCAAATGTTGTGTCCAAAGTGCCGTTAAAATTATATCGTAGAATCGTTATATTATTACCGGTCGCTGAGCCTAGAACTACAACTTTACCGTCTGATTGCACAGCTACTTTGACGCCGAAATCATTTGGCGTGCCAAGATCAGTCAGCACAATACCATTGTTGCCAAATGTATTGTCAAGTGTGCCATCACTCTTACATCGGACAGTTACAACATCCCCGGTATTTCCTTGTCGTAAGGACAAAACAATTCTGCCATCATCCATAACAGCCAAATCAGAAAACAGTTGCTGGAATGTCGTTGGATTAATTGGCACAGCTTGACCAGCCAAACCAAAACTCGGATCAAGCGAACCCGGGCTTGCGGCAAAACTCGGCAGACAAGCGAAACTAATTGCCATAAAAATAAACGCTGAATTGAAAAGTTTGTTTTTCATAATAATATTCTCCTCAAACTAAATATCTAAATCTCCGATTAGTTCGTCAGCATCGTTTCCAAGCGAGGCAACGCCCGTTGAGGTCAGCACTAAGCGAACAGGTTTTTCGTATCGAAGGAAATCCCGAAGTTGATCGAATCGGCTCAGTGAATAATGAACTTGAGCAACCAATTGATTTGCCGATAAACTATTTGCAGGAAGTGCGACGCCGTCTTTTCTGAAATTGAGAAGTGCTTGTTTGCCGGTGCCATCTTAGAGCATTATCAAAGCTTCCTGCGAGAAACTTGAATAGATATATGCACGATATTTCGTTACGACAAATTCAAAACTTGCTGCTTGTGCCTGTGCCGTTTCACTTCCTAATCCAACGACTGCCGTTGCCGCTAAAACTGTTCCGAGTGTGCCGAGAGCTTCGCGGCGTGACAATTTGTTTTTATTTTCTGCCATAATTTTTCTCCTATTTAGTGTTCTCGCTGACGAAATCTTCGCCCGTTAAATCTTCATTTAAGGTAATTACACGAGTTGGGTTTGCGAATGAATATCGTTTTGCAGATACGCTCAAAGCATAAGTCTGCCCCGCATCGAGTTCGGTAAAGCGGTAATAGCCAAATGGATTTGTGCGTGCGTAGCGAGTTTCGCTCAGGTTTCCGCCCGAGATTTGCACGACGACATTTCGAATTCCGCGACCGCTTGCTGTTATTACTCTTCCGCTGATGGCAACATTTGCCGCAGTCGGGGCGAGTGCGGCGGGCAAGAATCTGACGGCTCCGGCACCACGTCCGGGTGTGCTTGAATTTATCGGAATTTCAACGGTTTCGGAGTTTGAGCCGAAGGGAGCCTGAATCAATACAGGCAAACTATTGTTTGTCGTGCCGTTTCCGGTAATGATTGCGACTTGCCCGTCAGCACTAATTCCTACATCCTCAAAACCTTGTGTCGAAGTGCTGGGTGGTAGCGGAATTGTTTCAACGATTGAAGCGAGCAGATTCCCTGAAAACGGAGCAGAAATCACCGCGGCATGTCTAGCAAACGCACTTACGACAATCGCCTTACTTCCATCCGCAGTTACCATTATTCCATCAAGTGCGTTTCCGCCGGGAATCGCGAGCGGTGTAGGAGTGCTTGCTGCACTAAATGGGGCATTGATGATTCCAACGACGTTTCCAGAAAGAAAAGTTATCAAAAGTGTATTGCCGTTTGGTGTGATGGCGATTGCTCCGCCTGTGGAATTTGCGATTGGAATTGTAAACGCGATTGAATTGTAAGGCGGATCAATTACGGAAATTCCGCCGGTGTGATAGACAAAGGCTCGTCCGGTTGAGTTAAAAACTATCGCCTGCGTTTGAAACGACGGGATTGAGGTTCCGCTTGGCAAAATTAAAGTTGAAATTGGCGAGCTCGCGTTAAATGGAGCCGATATTTTAAACAAAGCGTTACTGTCGCAGGCTAAAGCGGTCGTCAAACTTGGTGAAACTGCGATAGTTCCTCTTCCGCCATATCCAACGCCACTCGTATTGACAATAGATTCGGTTGCGGAGGTCGAGTTTTTCACAACGAAGATGCGGCTATTGTCGAAATCTGAAACCAGAGAGTTATCAGTTCCAAAATATGCAACGCCATGTGGACTGGCACCGGCGGGGAAACCGGTCGCGGCAAATTGAGGTAAACTCGTCGAGACTCGGGCATCAGGAAAAATTATCGCCTGTCCACCGAATCCAGAAGTACCAAGTATAGCTGTTCGTGAACCCGGCAAAAATACAGGTTCCGAGATGTTGACTGTCGTTGCCAGACTTGAATCAACCAATAATGGTGAAAACGATGAAACAATCAATTCGAGACTGAATTTTTCGAATTGCTCGACAAGCCCGTCGTTATTGATCGGAATCGTAATCGTTTTTGACGTTTCGCCAACGAGATAATTCAAAGTTCCGCTCGTCGAAGTATAGTCCGACGGAGCGGTTGCCGTGCCGTCAACAGTTGAAAACTGCACAGTTTCGACGGTCGTTGCAGACGTTCGGGAAACTACCACGTTGACGGCTCCGACAGATTCGCGAACAGTATATGAAGGAAAATTGAATGAAAACGCCGGTTCATTGTCGGTAATTGAAATCACCGAATTTGTGATTGTTCCGAATCCGCCACTTGTCGGATTTTTCAGAGACAATCCGAAAACCTCATTTGGGTCAATTACGGTGTCGTTTATTATCGGAATATTCAATGTTGCGTCCAAACTTCCGGATGGGAAATTCAAAGTTCCGCTTATTGTCGTGTAATCATTTGGCGAAGTCGCGGATCCGTTTCGCGTTTCAAAATCAACACTTGCAGCGTTCACCGACGAAGCCGCATTTTTCAAAATCTTGATTGAGATTGTTCCGGCTGATTCATTAACCGCGTAGTTTGCAAATTCTACTGAAAATCGTGGCTCATTATCCGTGATAGTAACGTTTGTCTGCGTAGTTGATGTCGGAAAACTGCCATTGGTGAAATTAGATAATGCAACAACTAGCTGTTCGTTCACTTCTAAAACATTGTCGTCAATGATTGGAATTGAAATATTCTTTGATGTTTCATTTGGCAAAAATGTAAGTGTTTGGGTTACGTTGGTAAAATCTCCCGGAGCAATCGCGGTCGAATTTAGTGTGTTAAATAAAACGGTTACGGTTTTCGTCAAATTTCCGCCGCGGGTAACAACAAAATTTACATTTCCAACGTGTTCGACAACAGTTTGATTCAGCGAAGCCGCACTGATATTTACCGGCGTATCGTCGTTATTTCTGATAAAAACCTGACCTTGATTGTTTACCCCGATCGAAGTATTCGCAGATGGATTGTTGATACGAACAAAGAACTCGCCATCGGCATTTACAATCAAATCATCAATAATTGCAACCGAAATTGTCTTCAGCGATTCGCCCGAATTAAAGGTTACGGTTCCGCTTGTCGGCGTAAAGCGACCGCTGGCAGTTTGGTTAAATGTTGCAAATTGAGCTGTCGACACCTGAGATGTATCGCCGGAACGAACAACATTCAAAACAACATTTCCGGCATCTTCCTGTATGTCATAGTCTGCCGGAGAAACCGTCAGCATCGCTTCATTATCGATGATGTCAAGAGTTAGTTGCGACGGTGAACCGAGCAAACAATTTGTTGGTGCAACAATTCGCAACACGAAATTTTGCGTAAGCTCACCTAAACTATCTTCAAGTGTTTGGACAACTACGGTTTTCGTAGTTTCATTTTGAGCAAAACTCACAGTTTGTGTCGCATCTGTAAAATCCTCACCAACTACGGCACTTCCGCTCTGTGTTTGAAATTCTATTTGCGAACTGTTGGTTAAAATCCCGCTTCGAGTAAATGTTACAGTGATTGCAGCTCCCTCAACAACTGTCGAAGAGTTTACCGAAAAATTCACAATTGGTCCGCTATCTTGGAGCGTAACCGTATGCACGGAGCTGCCGAGCGGAAAACCGTTTGTAACATTTGATAAATTGACCGTAAATGTTTCATCGCCTTCAATATCGCCATCGTTGATTAGCGGAACGGAAATCGTCTTCGATGTTTCACCGCTCGCAAAACTAAGCGTTCCGGTCGTTGTTGAGTAGTCGCTTCCGGCTATGGCAGTTTGGTCAGCCGTTGCAAAATCAACCGTAAAAGCAGGAACTGTATCGCCTGTCCGTCTGACTGTAAGGGTTACATTTCCGTCACTTTCAATAGCATTGCTTGCGGTGAGTTGAAATCCGACTTCTGTAACTATCAGAGGCGTAAATGAATAAATTTGTCCGGTTGCCGGGCGAGTAGAGATTTGTGCGGTTTCAATTGATGTGCTCGCGGTCGGATTCGTACCGGAACCATCAAGCGAAACGAAATTACCGCTTCCTGTATTGCTTCCCGCGAGACCAATTGAACCTCCGGCTTGAATAAACGGATTCGCTTCTTGCTTATAAACGAAATCAATTGCATTACTCGTTTCAAATAATTTTGCTTGGAAACTCAGCGATGGCGTATTCGGACGATCACTATTAAAAATGTCAGTATTTCTCCATTCAACCGTGTAAACACGATTCGGAGCCGTGCCAGTGGTCTTAATCAATATTCCTCCGCTTGCGGTAGTTCTCAACTCATCCCAAAACGGAGCAACCAATGGTCTCGTTGAACTGAATGTAAGGTCGTTATTTGAATCAGAATCTGTGAAATTGCCAAAAGCTAACCAACCATTTGTGCTGATTGTTACGGTCGAATGCGTTGTTCCTTCAAACTCAAACGAAAATGGCAGAGATTGAACCGAAAATTCGTCGTTCGTATTCTGCAAAATCGTTAAATCGGGCGAGACAATCTGCGTGAATGTCCCGCTCGAAGCGGCAAACGAATAGCTCAACGCACTAGGGCTGAATTTATCATCGCCAACGAATATAGACGAAAAAGATGTGTGCGAAACGGTATCCCAAAAATTTCCCGCAAAGACGGCAGATACCGACACGATAACTAAAAAACAACATAAAATGAATTTCTTAAACATAAACATCTCCTAAATATCTGCCGACTCACGCTATTTTGCTTCGCTGACGAAATCTTCGCCCGTTAAATCTTCGTTCAATGTAATTACACGAGTTGGATTTGCGAATGAATATCGCTTTGCAGAAACGCTCAAAACATAGGTCTGCCCGGCATCGAGTTCGTTGATTCGGTAATAGCCGAACGGATTTGTGCGTGCGTAGCGAGTTTCGCTCAAGTTTCCACCGTTTAATTGCACGACCACATTGCGAATTCCGCGACCGCTTGCTGTGGTTATGCGTCCGCTGATTGAAGATTCGGCGGCGGTTGGAGCAAATCCATTGACTATTGCGAAAGGCGAAAGGGAAGTTAAACCACTGGTGCAGACCGTTCGTGTAGCAAAATCAATCGTTCCCGTGCGGTTCGTCCAGACATTACTTTCAAGATGCAGAATCCGCAAATTGCTGAAAATTGTCGAATTTGTGATTGAAGGCAGATTGAAACAAATTTGCGGCGAGCCTGTGAATGTGGCTGTTGTGGCAATATCGTAATTCAAACCTGTGGTTGTGGAACCAATCGGCAGACTCGGCAAAGTTGATAAATCGAGCGGAATTTGCTGTGTAATTCCGGCGGTTGAAACGGTTGGGAAAGTAACTGTTGCATCGCTTTTTGTGTTGACGGCAACATTTGAACCGGTCGGGGTTGTGTTTTGTTTGAGCTTTCCGGCGATTCCGGCGTTGAAGATTGACACGATTTCCGCATCAGACAAAGCTCGATTGTAGATTGAAGATTCGTCAATTATTCCGTTGAAACCTGCCGAATTACCTCCGACAACACGACAAGCCGAATCTGCGTTTCCGATAATTGTCGGCGTTGTGCTTGAAAGCATTGTTCCGGAAACGGCTTGGCTATTTTCGAGAACGCCATTGACGTAAATTTTCGCGGTCGTTCCGTCATAAGTTCCCGAAATGTGCGAAAAAACATTCAGAGGAATCGAAGTTGTGCCTTGTAAAACATGCAGAACATTGTCGGTTGTAGTGTAGAAAAATGTCGCTCGTCCGCCAAATTCGCCGCGTGTTTCAAGCGAATAAACAATAAACGGACTCGCACAGGAAACGCTGCTAATATCTTTGCTGATAACTCGAGAACCGATGTTTATTGTAGTTGGTTTTACCCAAGCCTCAAGCGAAATTGTCGCCGGACTCAAAGCGGCATTGTTCGGAATTTCAATCCGATCATCAGTTCCGTCAAAACTAAACGCTTGCCCGACTTTGCCGACTGCGAAACCCGCATTGTCTTGCAATATGCCGTTATTCGATCCCGCAATATCATTCGCATTGCCATCACCCGACCACCAGCCGACTTGTCCGCTTGGTGCAACTACGGGAGTTTGGGCATATCCTTTCACACTGAAAAGTAAAAAGGTGAGCATTAAAAGTAAAAAGTAAAATTTAGCGTGTTTTGTCATTGATTTCATCATTGTTTTCTTCGTTGGTTAAAATTTTGGTGTTTGGTTTTTCAACCAGCTTAAGATTTTGTTTAATTCCGCAATGCTCGCAGACAAAGTTTTGTAGTTCATTTTGTTTAACCGTAATCACTTCGCGGATTCTTCGCCGAATCAAAATTCTTTTGGTTTTTTTGTTCATCTGTGCCATATTTATAGTTCAAATAAGTAATTGAAGTCTTGAATTTTTTCTCAAAAGTTTCTCAATTATTTCTAAAATGCACATTTTGGAAAAAAACATTTTCGATTTCGGCAAGTTTCGGCTCGATAACGCAAACAAGATTTTGCGTTACAACGGCGAGATTGTTTCTTTGCCTTTAAAGGCGGTGGAACTACTTTGTTTGCTAGTTGAAAATCGCGGTGAAGTGGTAAATAAGCATGAGATTTTTGAGAGAGTTTGGCAAGATTCGTTCGTTGAAGACAGCGTTTTAACTCAAAATATCTATCAACTACGCAAAACTTTTGAAGAATTTGGCGAAAAAGATTTAATAAAAAATGTTCCACGCCGTGGTTATATTTTTAACTTTGAAAATGAAACTACGCTCATAATCGAACGTGAAATTTACGAAGAAATTGAAATAGTCGAAACCGAAATTCTACCCGAAAAACAACTTTTAGCTTTGCCACCAAAACAAACAAACTCAAAATTTAAGATTTTCGGACTCGCATTTGTCGCGTTGTTTTTGATAACTTCGGCAGTTATCGGCTATTGGTTTTTGAATAAAAAAGCCGACAGAACAACAGTTTCCGACATAACTTCGATTGCAGTTTTACCGCTTAAATCGTTTGACGAAAAAGCGGTTGACGACAATTTGCGACTTCGTTTAATGGATTCGTTAATTACGAAACTTGGCAAAATCGAGACAATGTCAGTTCGCCCGACAAGTGCGACAATGAAGTTTGTCGCTTCTGATGAAAACCCAATTGAAATCGGCAAAAAACTTTTAGTTGATTCGGTTTTAGAAGGCTCAATTCAGCGTGAAGCAAATAAAATTCGCGTTACATTGCAACTTGTTTCGGTAAAAACCGGCGAGCAAATTTGGTCAGAACAATTTGATGGTGAAGCTGATAAGTTGCTCGATTTACAAAATGCAGTTTCGGCTAAACTATTAGATAAATTTAACTTACCGCTTTCAAACGAACAGCAAACTGAATTTGCCAAACGTCCGACAAATAATTCTGAGGCTTATGAAGAATATCTGAAAGGTCGATATTTTTGGAATAAGCGAACGCCCGAAAGTTTGAAAAGTGCGATTGGCTCATTTGAAAAAGCGATTAAACTTGACACAACTTTTGCCGATGCTTACGTTGGTTTAGCTGATTCGTATTATTTATTGTTCGATTACAGCTACGACACTTCGCCGAAAAACGTTGAACTTGCCAAAGAAAATCTTAACAAAGCGATTGAGTTGAATCCAAATTTATCTGAAGCCTATACAACACTTGGCTTAATTCAAACGACTTATGATTGGAACTGGAAAGCGGCTGAAAATTCTTTGCGAAAAGCCAAAGAAATTGCACCTAATTCGCCAAACGCACATCATCGTTTAGGAACTCTTTTAGCCAGACTCAGAAGATTTGATGAAGCGGAAAATGAAATACGTAAAGCAAGGGAATTTGACCCGACTTCAACTGCGATTAACACAAATTTAGGTGCGGTTTTACTCAATTCGAAAAAATATGATGAAGCAATAATTCAATTGCAAAAAACTTTGGAATTAGATGCAAATTTTAATGCTCCACGTTGGTATTTGGCTCGCTCTTATTGGCTTAAAGGTGAGAAAAAAACATCACTATCCGAATATGCAAAAGCGGTTGAAACTGACGGCGATAAACCATTAGCGGATAAAATTTTACAAGATACAAATGCGGTTGACGAAAATACGGTTATCAAAAATTTAGCGGAAGAATGGAAAAAGAAAATTGGACCTCAAGGTATTAACGACCACGACATAGCAATGCTCAACGCCTTTTTCCAAGATAAAAACGAAACACTTAATTGGCTGGAAAAATCAGTTGCCGCACATCATCCGTGGGCAACCTGGATAAATGCCGAGCCCGATTTTGATTTTGTTCGCGATGAACCACGATTCAAAGCACTTTTGGTTAAAATGAATTTTGAATAGAAAGGAAGATAAATTTCTCCAAAAAATTAGACTAAATATGCAAATGTTAAAAATACGCATATTTAGTCTTTCTCAATTAGATTATGTTTTTACGAACCCGAGATTGGGATTGGGATATCGCCGGCTTGACCAAATTGATAAGCGAAGAATGTGGTGAAGTTGGTGCTGCTTCGTAAAACAAACCAATTTCCGGTGCCTGGGCGGAAGAATGCGATGTCGGTTTTGCCGTTTTTGTCGTAATCTCCGGCGATTAGCTTGTCGTCCGCACCGCCGAAAGTTGCACCTGTAACCGTTCCATCCGAACTTCGTTTGAAATACCATTCGCCATTTGACGGTCGAAAAATCGAAACATCGCTCTTGCCATCGCCATCAAAATCGCCACATCACCATTTGCACCAAAAGTGTCGATTGTTACTGTGTTTGTTGCACCATTGAGAATAAACCAGTTGCCGGTTTAAGGACGAAAAACCGCAGAATCTGTGAAAGCATCGCCATCGAAATCGCTTTCTTGGGTTGGGGTTGCGGAAAGATTTTAGCGTTGTAATCTAAAATCTGCTCCGTTATCGCTATTCCTGCTAATCCAAAAGTTGTGTCAAGTATGCCTTGTGACGAGAATCGAGCAATGAAGGTTTTGGAGTTTGTTTTTGAACCTTGTGTTTCGCCACTCATAATAATCTTTCCATCGGATTGACTCAGTAAACTCTTTGCGGAGGAATTTGTATTGGCAAATGTGATTACTCCGCTATTAGCAAAAGTTGTATCTAAATTCCCTAGGTTAGATAGTCTGACAAGTGCTACAAAATCTCATATTCGTCCTGTTATTAGGATTCTGCCAAAACTATCAACTTCTAAATCTTCCTAAAGTTCTAAGTCATTTGAAAGGCTTAACGTAGCAATTCCGTCTCCGCTCAATGTTGTATCCAATGAACCATTTGCATTATAACGAACCACATTAAGATTATTTCCTGAATGTCCCGCAATCACGATTTTGCCATCGGGCATAATTCTGCCTGCTTGTGCCTCGCCTGTTCCCACAGCAGTCGTGACAACGCCGTCTGTATCAAAAGTCAAATCAGGGCTACCGTCAGGATTCAAACGAACAACGGCAAAAGCTGTATTAACTGATGCTCCTATAATTACTATTTTGCCGTCACCTTGAATAAGTAAATCGTTTCCTCTAATTCCGGTTGCTAACAAAAATGTTAGTCTTCCGTCTCCACTAAAAGTCGTATCAAGAGAGCCGTTATCATTATAACTAGATACACATCAAATATTAGGAGTTGCAAAACCAGTACCCGCAGTAACTATTTTTCCATCCACTTGGATTGCAACTCCATTTGCTACATCAGTTACGCCCGTAAAATCAGTAGAAAGAATTCCATCGCTGCCAAAACTTGTGTCTAGCAAACTGTTAGAATTGTATCTAGCAACTAGCAAACCCAAAAGATATTTTTTGCCGATTGCCGCTGTTTTATTGATTGCTACTGTTGCCTTTGGTTTTATATTTTATTTACCAAAGCAAAAACAACCTAAAATCAAAAATCTTGCGATGTTGCCATTTAAATCTTTAAATCCTGACAATAACGATGAACAATCACATCTGCAAATCACCGATTCTTTAATCACAAAATTTGGAAATTTGAAAGATGTTTCAGTTCGCCCGAGCAGTGCAGTTTTTGAATTTGCGAAGAGTGAAGAAAGCAGTCTGGAAATAGGCAAAAGATTGCAGGTTGATACAATTTTAGACGGCAGAATTCAGCAAGAAGGCGATAATTTGCGGATAAATTTTCAGCTGATAAATGTTGCTGATGGCAAACAGATTTGGGCAGAACAATTTAATGGCAAAGTGAATCAATTTTTTAATTTACAAGATTCCATCTGCTCGAAACTTATATCAAAAGTAAGTTTATCGGCTTCGAAAGATGCTCAAATAGTATTCGGAAAACGCTCGACGGAAAATGTTAAAGCCAATGAAAACTAGTTACAAGGTCGTTATATTTGGAATCAAATTAGTACAGAGCGTAGAATACGATCAACTGAGTCAAGAAAATTCTATGAAAAAGCGGTAGCACTTGACCCAAATTTCGCGGTTGCAATGGCAGAGTTATCCAAAATTATCTCAATGCAATCAACGGGCGAGTATATTTCACGCAAAGAAGGTTTAGATCTAGCTTTGATGCTTGCGGAAAAAGCCTACGAAATTCACCCAAATCTGGCTGAGACCAATACTTCGTTAGGTTTGGCATTGAGAAATAAGTCTGATACGGCAACTTCAGAAAAGTTATACTTGCGGGCAATTGAGTTAAACCCAAATTATACGCCACCATATTCTTATCTTTCATTTATATATTTGTTTCAGGAAGATTATGAAAGAGAAATAAAAATAATTGAACAATGTCGAAAAATTGATCCAACTTCCAAGTCTTTGGCTTACGAACATGTCGTTGCTTATCATGTCGCAAACCGTTGCGATAAATCGCTTGAACTTTTGCCTTAGGCAATTGTAATCCGTGGCGAAAAGGTGGTGTTGATTAGGGTCTTGAAGGCTTTACGTTTTCAGTTTGCGGAAAATATGAACAGGCTTTGCCATTGTAAAATAAACTTTTAGATAAAACAGAAAAAGAAAACCCAGGTTCATCGTTGCTTTCGCATATAGGTTATACATACGCCAAACTTGGAAACCGCGAAAAAGCCCTGGAGTTTGCCAAAATACTTGTAAACAGAAAAGACAGCATGGTTTACGAAAAAGCAACACCAATCTATTTGGCACTTGGCGACAAAGAAAAAACGTGCAGTCTTTTAGAAGAAATGACAGTAAAAGCACCGTATCGCGGGACAAGACTCGGCTATGATTTACGGCTTTACTCTTTGAAGGGCGAGCCGCGTTACCAAGAGCTTTTGAGAAAAATGAAGCCGCGATAAAAAAGCAAAACTTGGAAGATTAACCAGCCAAGTTCTGCTCACACAAAAATTTAGATTTACCTAAATGCTCAAAGCTTCATTTACTAATTTCGCCTGCTCCAAATTATGAATCGCATAGCTTCCAGTTGCTGGCGAAGCCGAAGCATCACGACCGACATAAATTGGCGATTTGATTTCTGCAATTCGCGGTTCAACGAATGTCCAGCCGCCCATATTTTTTGGTTCTTCCTGACACCAAACAACATCTTTTAAGTTTGGATATGACGCGATAACTTCTTGAAGTTTTGTCTTTGGAAATGGATAAAATTGTTCAAGTCGAACGATTGCAACTTCCTGATTTTCACGAGCTTTTCGTTCTTTATCAAGGTCGTAATAAACTTTACCGCTACACAAAACAATCCGTCTAACTTTGCTAGAATCAACAACTTCATCTGCAATTACTGCTCGAAAGCCACCATTTGTTAAATCTGCAACCGTTGAACTTGCTTCCGGCAAACGCAATAAACTTTTCGGCGTCATCACAATTAACGGACGGACGATTTCTTGCTTCGCTTGTCTTCTTAAAAGATGAAAATAATTTGCAGGCGTTGTTGGGTTACAAACTTGCAAGTTATTCTCAGCACAAAGTTGCAAATATCTTTCTAATCTCGCGGAAGAATGCTCTGGACCTTGACCCTCGTAGCCGTGCGGAAGCAACATCACAAGCCGACATTTTTGCTGCCATTTGTCTTCAGAAGCCGATATATATTGGTCAATAATTACTTGAGCACCATTTGAAAAATCACCAAACTGAGCTTCCCAAATAACTAAATCGCTCGGCGAAACTACGGAATAACCATATTCAAAACCTAGGACACCTTGTTCTGAAAGCGAGCTGTCGAAAACATAAAAACGAGCTTTTGGGTTTGCTTCATTGCGAATTTCGGCAAGCGGTGTCCAACGTTTTCCGGTAATTGTGTCATACATTGAAGCATGTCGGTGAGAAAATGTCCCGCGTCCAGAATCTTGTCCACTGAGCCGAATCGGAATTCCATCAGTAACCAATGAACCAAAGGCAATTGCTTCCGCAAAACCCCAATCCATCGGAACTTCGCCGATTCCCATTTTTGCACGTTTTCCGAGTTGACCTACCATTTTCGGATTAATGTGAAAACCTTCAGGCACCAGCGAAATTTTATCAGAAATCTGCTTCACAACATCTTCAGCAATACTGGTCTCTAATATATTTGAGCCATCTTCGTCTGCAACTGTCAGGCTCAAAGCAGCACGCACTGGTCTGTCAGCAGCGATTTGTTTTGCACGTTTCAAAATGTCTTCATAAACATTTACAACGCTACTTGTCATCTCTTTCAATTCGTCTTCAGAAATAACTTTTTCGCGTATAAGTGTCTGTCCATACAGATGTTGCACGCCCGGATGTGCTTTAACGCGAGCATACATAACGGGTTGTGTATAAGAAGGTTCATCGCCTTCGTTGTGTCCAAGTCGCCGAAATCCGATCAAATCAAGCACTACATCTTTGTTAAATTCTTGACGATAACCAAGAGCAATTTCGATAACGCGAAACGCTGCCTCAGGATCGTCACCATTAACGTGAAAAATTGGAGTTTGGGTAATTTGAGCCGCGTCTGTCGAATAAATTGAGCTTCGAGACATTTCCGGCGAAGTTGTAAAACCAATTTGATTATTGATTACAATGTGAATTGTCCCGCCAGTTCGATAACCTGAGAGATTAGCTAACTGCAATGTTTCCATTACAATACCTTGTCCGGCAAACGCTGCATCACCATGAAGCAAAACCGGCAAAACTTCGTCAATTACATCTTCGCGAGTTCTCTGTTGTCCATTTCTGAGAACATCTTGTCTTGCTCTCGCCATTCCTTCAACGACCGGATTAACAAACTCCAAATGGCTCGGATTACACGAAAGTTGTATCGAAATTTCGTTTCCGCTTTTCGTAATTCGTTTGCTGCTTGCTCCTTGATGATATTTGACATCGCCTTCATCAGCTGGAAAACTCGGATGCGATGTTCCTTCAAAAATCGTAAAAATCCGCTCCGCCATGTTGTAATCGACAATGTTTGATAGCACATTTAATCTGCCGCGATGAGCCATTCCAAGATAAATATCTTTCACGCCTTGAACCGAAGCTTTTTCGATTAGCTGGTCGAGTATCGGAATTACCGTTTCACAACCTTCAAGCGAAAAGCGTTTTTGCCCAAGATATTTTTTGTGCAAAAATTGCTCGAACTGCTCAGCTTCAATAAGTTTTAATAAGAGCTGTTTCTTCGTTTCGGCTGTAAGTGGTTTAGTATCAACAAATTGCAAGCGAATTTGCTCTCGAATCCAGGCTTTTTCTTCTTTGCTTTGAATGTGTCGATATTCAATTCCAACTTTTCCGCAATATGCTTTTCGGAGAATATCTAAAATTCCACGAAGTGTTGCGGAATGCGTTCCGTTTAATCCGCCAGTGATAAATTCGCGGTCAAGATCCCAAATCGTTAATTTGAAATTTTCCAAATCGAGTTCTGCCGCGTGATGCGAAGTCATATTTAGCGGATCAATGTCTGCCAGCAAATGTCCGCGAATACGATAAGCGTTAATTAATTGCAAAACGTTAGCTTGTTTTTCGACTTGTTCGCGGAAATGATCGCCACCAAAAAGCGATGGATTATAATCTTCTGCCCAACGCATCGGCGGATAATTTAGCTCTAAATCCTTAAAAACTTCATCGTAAAAACCATCTTTTCCAACAAGATATTCGTGGATTTTTGCAAGAAATAAGCCTGATTCAGCACCTTGAATAATCCGATGATCGTAAGTAGAAGTAATCGTAAGCACTTTAGATATGCCAATTTGCGATAAAGCACCCGAAGTCATCGCTTGATATTCTGCTGGATATTCAATTGCTCCGGTCGCGATAATCACGCCTTGTCCGTTCATCAAACGCGGATTGGAAGCTACAGTTCCAATCGTTCCGGGATTCGTTAGCGAAACGGTTGTTCCTTGAAAATCTTGCATTGTGAGTTTGCCGTCACGCGAACGCTTAACAATCTCGTTATAGGTATCTAAAAACTGAACAAAATTCATCTTCTCAGAGCCTTTAATATTTGGTACAAGAAGATTTCGCGAACCATCTTTTTTCTCAATATCAATCGCAATTCCGAGGTTTACACTCTCGTGGGCGAGCCGCGAAGGCTGTCCGTTGACGTTTGCAAATCCATGATTCAATTGTGGAAATTTGCTGAGAGCTTTAATAATTGCCCAACCAATCAAATGTGTAAACGAAACTTTCCCGCGTCCGGTGTTTGCTAAATATTCGTTGATTATTCGTCGGTTTTCTTCTAAAACTTTGACCGGAACGCGACGTGTCGAAGTTGCTGTCGGAACACGCAAACTCTCTTCCATGTTCTCAACAATTTTTTTCGATGAACCCGTAATTGGTCGATAATCAATGTCAGAACCAAGTGCAATCGCCGCTTTTTCTTTTGATGTTGAGATGGTTGGTTGCTCAACAGAAGGTGTTGATAAACTTGGGGTTACGGGCGTAACCGGTGTTATTGGCGTGATTTTTTCGAGCGGTGAAACATTGTTCATCAAATCAGAAAAAAATGTTCGCCAAGACTCATCGACCGAGTTTGCATCTGTCTTAAATCTCAACAAAAGACCTTCAACATAGCTTGCGTTTGCCCCAAAATGTTCTTTAATATATTCGGAAATATTTGTCACTGTTTTTTAGTTAACCTCAAGATGAATCTAAGTTAATTTAATTTTATCGCAAAACTGAACAAAATGTAATGTATTCAATTAAAAAAAAGGTCACGTCTTTCGACTTAACCTTTTAACTTATTGTGCTCCTGATTGATTCGGGAAGCTATGGAGCCGGTTGCATGGATGCCGTGTTGTCGCCAAGAAGTGCTTGCATTGAAAAAGCACCACCGTCGCTGACCAGAACACCATCGCCGACCAATACGCCATCACTAACCAAAACACCATCGCTTACTAAAACGCCTTGCGTATTGACATACGGAGTTGGAGTTCCGCCCATTTCGTTTGCACTCATATACAATGTGCCGTCAGAAACCAATACGCCACTATTGCTGATTTTGATTGCACCTTGATAAAGATTCAAGGTTCCTGAAGTCAAAGTCGTAGATTTGGACAATAATCCGTTGGCAAAAGGAGTTCCATCGGAAACCAAAACACCGTTTGCATACATTCCTTGCCATTTAGCCATTAAATCGTTGCCGTATAGAAAACCGAAATTGGTAATTACGCCTTTACCCCAAGCCACAGTTTGTCCACCGATGACGCTAGTTTGTAAAGTAGGTAACGTCGTGTTCAACAAAGCCGTACCATTGGTCGTTGGAAGTGTAGTTTTGACTAGCTTTGCAAGTCGAACCGCACCATCAATATTCAATTGTCCCGCACCTTGCTCGAAAGTGCTGAAGTTTTTTAGCGGTTGTACTGAATACATCAAAATCGCTTTGACTAGATTCGGTTTCAAACTCGGATTTGCTTGCAACATCAGTGCAATCGCACCCGAAACGACGGGAGCCGCCACCGAAGTTCCGCTCATATACATAATCCGGTCGCTTGAACCCCAGCCATTGTCAATTCTAAGACCTGGGAACTTAACGAGCAAAGAAGTGCTAGCGTCGGGGTTTGGTGTTTCCGCACTAATTAGCTTATTACCCGGTGCAACCAAATCAGGTTTTATTAAGTTGTCATACTTTCTCGCACCATTAGAAAGCGTTTTGTAACCTCGGGTTGGACCACGTGAACTATAAGTAGCCACCGTATCATCCGAACGCAAATCAGTGCCGTAAGTATTGCTAGCACCGACTGTGATCACCGAAGGTTCTATGCCGGGCGATCCGATTGAGCCAAAGAGTTTGTTTCCAAATGCATCTTTACCATTGTTTCCTGCCGAAGCGACAACCACGATTCCGGCATTAAAAGCACGTCTGGCGGCAAGACAAAGTGGGTCAACTGTATAACTGTCTTTGGCGGCTGTGCCGAGACTCATATTGATAACGCGAATGTTGTAAGTTGCCTTGTTAGCAATTGCCCAATCAATTGCCGCAATTAAGTTACTCGCGACTCCGCGACCGTTTTGGTCTAACACGCGGAGACTAACGACTTTCGCCATTGGGGCAATGCCGTAATAATCTCCATTCTTGAATCTGGATTGAGATTTGTTGTGACCGGTGGCAATTGAAGCAACGTGTGTTCCATGCCCAAAAGGATCGTTCTTGACATTTGCTCCGGTAAAGTCTTTTGAATATACAATTCCAGCATGATATTTGTCATTGGAACTGTGCAAATGGTGAGCAGAATCGATACCGCTGTCTATGATCGCGATTCCGATTCCGTTCCCGTTGAGAGTTGTGTCGCTGACAAGTGAGCGAATTTGTGCTGTTCCGGTTGTTGTTTCAAGATGTCCCGCAGCACTCGTTTCACGATCAGGCGAAATATATTCGACATTTTCAGATTTAATCAATGCTTTGATTTGCGAAAGCGGGAGTTCCGCACTCACCAAACCGGTATTGTAAAATGATTTTTTGATTCTGCCGTTAACCGCTCTTAAATCGGTCATCAAACGTCCTCTTTTCGATTTGTTGGATGTTACTTCCTTAGTAATCATCTCTTTTTGTTCAATGTCGCTTAAATTATTGCCCATCATTTCGTTGATTGGCGAATCTGATTTGAGTTGAATAATAACCTTTTGCAACTCATCCGCTTTCAACCCGTTTGATAATGAATCGACACTTTCTTCCAAATCCGGGGCGATTTTTGATTTTTTCCAGTCAAACTGCGTCTCTTGCGTTGAGAACAGTATTTCGTCAGTCGTCAGTCTTTTGTTTGATTGAGCATTAATGCTGAATGAAACAAGTTGTAGACAAATTGCGAGTAATATCGCAGTTGCTAGTGTTCGTATAAAATTAGATTCGTTCATAATTTTGTATAAATTATTAAAAGTTATTGAAGTTATCGCTTCCCAACAACGCGGTGCAACCTACGTGCCAAAATACTAACGAACTTAGCTGCCTGTAAATAAGGGACTATTTCGTGCCGGTAAAATTCCAAGTCTGATTGATTAAGTCAAAATGACTAATTGAATAAGTCATTCTGAAGGATTACGTGAATCGTTAATTCGAAATTTCGTTGCTGAAACTACAACCAAGCTGCAACTTCCGAATTTCGAATAGCTCCTTTTTTCTACTTTCAAATGAAGGAATATTAGGCTATGTTTGCAATATGAATATGAAAATAATCGCCCTAATTACGTTTTTTCTGGTTGTCCTGACAAGCTGTCAAAAGTCCTCTCAAATGGAAGCCGATACCCCAAAAGTTGACAAAGTTAAAACAAAAACGGTATCCGCCGTAAAACTCGATTTCTCGACAAATCCAAGCGAAGTAAGAAAAGACGAACAGGCGGTAATGTCGTTTACTGTCAAAAACGATAACGGTGACATTATTAAGGATCTAAAACTCGCTCATGAAAAGTTGATGCATGTTTTGATTGTTTCCTCTGATTTGTCGGAGTTTTACCATATTCATCCAGATTTGCAGAGCGATGGTTCATTCAAAAGTCCTTATGCTTTTCCAAACGGCGGAAAGTATAAGGTATTTGTTGATATAACTTTAGCTGACGGCAAACAAGTTGTTCACACGGCTGAGGTTGCCGTAAAAGTCGACACATTGCCACCGCAAAAGCTGGTTGCGGATGAAAAATTTGAACAATCTATCGGCGGAATAAAAGTTGTGATGAAGCCAGATGGCGATTTTGTTGCAGGAAAACAGATGCTTTTGGGGTTTGATGTTTTTGATATTGTAACGAAAAAACCAGCGACCGATTTGCAGAATTATCTCGGCGAAAAAGCACATTTTGTTGTGATTAGCGAAGATTTGAATGAATTTGTTCACTCACATCCAATGTCTTCTAAAAAGAATGAAGTCGAGCATTCCGAACACTCTCACGATGCGAAGTTGCCAAACCGAACATCGACCGGCGGCTCGGAGGTTGTTGTTTCTGCACACATTACGTTTCCTAAAGCCGGACTTTACAAACTTTGGTCTCAATTTCAGAGAAATGGACGCGTGATTGATGTTCCATTTATAATCAATGTTAAAGCTAATACCGACTCATTGAAGACGGTTTCAAACGCCGAAATTCCAAAAGATGCATATCAAATCACGGTTAGCAAAGACGGATTTTCGCCCTCAGAGGTTTCATTTCCGGCTGAGGGAATTTAAGCAACTCGCATTTTTGCGAATTGATAGTGAAAATTGTGCGGATGAAGTTATTTTCAAAGATTTGAATATTTTGACCAAACTTCCGGTCGGCGAAGTGGTTGTTGTTGACCTTCCAGCCGATTCAAAAGGAAAAACATACTCGTTCGCGTGCGGAATGAGTATGTTGAAAGGAAAAATATTAGTTCAGTAATTTCAATGGAATTACTTTTGTGGCACGGCATCATCGAGACCGAAAAATTCTAGTGATGCCGAATTCAAACAATAGCGTAACCCAGTCGGTTTTGGTCCATCTTCAAAAACGTGACCGAGATGTCCGTCGCAACGCTTGCAGCGAATCTCGATTCTAACCATTCCGTAGCTCACATCGCGAATTTCAGTTATATGCTCCGGATCGAAAGTGTCATAAAAAGAAGCCCAACCTGTTCGGGAATTAAATTTTGCGTCGGACTTGAATAATGGCAAGCCGCACAAACGACATGCGTAAACGCCATCTTCTTTGTTATCGGTTAAATTGCCGCAAAATGCAGGTTCGGTTCCGTGATTTAGCAAAACATCGTATTCCTCGCGGGTTAAATTCTGTGCAAGAAGTTCGCGTTTTTCTTTGGTCATTTGGCTAATGTCGTAGCCCGATTCTGAAAGTGTTTCATTATTCATAAATATGAGTATATTATTTTTTTAGTGAATTTTGTTCTAATTCCGCAAGTTTTTTTTCAAGCTGTCGAATTGTTTTTGCCATATCGCCAAGTCTGCGATAGGCAGCAGTTGAACGAAGCCAATCGCGATTTTCGAATGCCGGAATTCCGGATAAAACCTTGCCGTTTTCGACATCGTGCGACGTTGCAGATTTTGCTGTAATAATAACATCGTCACCAATTTTTAAATGTCCGGCGATGCCAACTTGCCCAGCGAGAATCACACGTTTTCCAATTACCGAACTTCCAGCAAGTCCGGTTTGCGAACAAATTAGCGTATCTTCTTCAACCGTGCAAGAATGTCCAATTTGCACAAGATTGTCGATTTTTGCTCCACGTTTGATGCGACTTTCGCCCACGCTTGCACAATCAATCGCTGTATTTGCACCAATCTCAACATCATTTTCCAGCACAACTATTCCAACTTGCGGAATTTTTAACCAACGTTTTTCTTCGTCTTTAGCGTAACCAAAGCCATCAGAACCAATTGTAGTATTGTTGTGAATAATACAGTTATCGCCGATTTCGCAATTTTCTCGAACTGAAACGCCGGAATGAATTACAGTATTTTTGCCGATTTTTACGCCATCGTAAATTGTTACATTTGGAAAAATTTTAACATTTTCCGCAATTTTACAATGTTTTCCGATAACAACATTCGCGTAAATTTCAACGTTTTCAGCGACAGTTGCAGTTTCGTCAATCACAGCAGTTTTATGAATGTTTTTTGTTATTTCTGCGTTTGGATGGAACAATCGTAATGCACGTGTGTAAGCTAAATAAGAATCTTTGCAACGAAGAATTGCAAGATCATTTCGTTCAATTGCAACACTTTCATTTAAGAAAATCGCACTCGCATTAGTGGTCAGAATTTGTGGTGTATATTTCGGATTCGCAAGAAATGAAATATCACCAATCGACGCCAAATCTAACCCCGCAGCAGCATTAATTTCAAGATTTGAATTGCCGATTTCAATTGTTGAAAATGTTAATTTGGCTAATTCTGAGAGTTTCATAAATTACACGTCTGATGTTTTGAAAGTAACTATCGCAAAAGCATAAAGACACAGAAAAGTTTTAATTAATTATAAAATTCTGTATCTTTATGAAGGTTTAAAAACGAACTACATTTGTTTTTTTAATTGCACAATATAAGATCGATAAGTCGTTGCTTCGTTTGTGTTTGGAAACAATTTTAAATAATTTTCATAAACACCAATTGCTTCTTTTTTCTTGCCAATTTTTTCGTAAATTCCGCCAAGAAGTTCATATAAAACCGGTTCGCTTCCAAAAAGTTGCCCAAGAGCAGTAGTTAATTCTTTAGCCGCAATTTCGTAATTTGCTGTTTCTTCTGCAAAATTACTTGCTGCACCAAAACCTTCAGCTTTTCCTTTGTAGAGCAAACCTAATCCGGTATAAGCCTCAGGTTGAATGCCTTTTCCTTCTTTAATTGCTCGTTTAAATGAAGCAATTGCTTTTTCGTCTTCGCCATCGGCGTTGTAAATTCTGCCTTCAACAGCAGTTGCTTCCGGATAAATTGGGCGAATTTTACGTGCGTTTTGAATTGCTTCAAGAGCACTTGTTGAATCTCCCATTGAGCTATAAACTCTCGCCAACCCAACGTATGCTTCAGCATATTTTGGGCGAAGTTTGATTGCAGTTTCGTAAAGTTTTGAAGACTTTTCTTTGTCCAGTTCAACTTCAGCTTTTTGAAATGAAAGTTCGGCTTCATCAGTTGATTTTGCCAAAACTACAGAAATTTCACCGCTTTGTGTTGGCAAAATTGATTGTGAAGTTTCTTTAAATCCGATTGCTCGAAGTCTTAAAGTGGTTTTTCCGGTGGCAAGTTTTACTGCAAGTTTTCCTTTGCTGTCAGTTGTTCCACGCTTAATGTCATTTATCCAAACAGTAGAATTTGGCTCAGTTACAACTGTAATTGTTTTAGTTTTAACGACTTGCGAAAATGTTGCGAGACTCAAAATTGTAATAAAAAAACCAATACTAAATATCTTTTTCATAATTTACCTCAAACATTTGATGAACCAATGTTAATTCGTGTTGTTAAGAATAATACTATCAAAATGTAAAAACACGAACATTGGTAAGTTTGTTTATCCAAAGGGCGAAAGTTCTTCTTTTGGTAAAATTCCACCAGCATCATCATTATCAATCTTATCTCGAGCCGCGTCTTCATTTGCAAAAGCAAGTTTGATAAATGATGGAGCAACAATGGTTGTGGCAATTGCCATAAACAAAACTGCGGCAAAAAACTTCCGCTAATAACGCCGAAGCTCAATCCAACTTCGCCTCGCGGAACCATTCCAACGCCAATTTGTATTGACCTTCGCCAACCAATTCCGACATTTGCAAATGCACAACCAATAAATTTTGTAACAATTGCGAGAATCGTCACAATTACTGCCAGCCAGATAACGTTTAAATTGCGAAATATTTGTAAATCAAGCGACATTCCGATATTTGCCAAAAAACCGGGAAAAAAAATCCATTACACCGCTTGTTTGTTTGTGCATTGAACGATTATGTTCAGTTGCTTCCGCCAAAGCCATCCCGGCGAGAAATGCTCCAATAATCGTAGCGACTCCAATATATGTTGCAGCAAAAGACACAAAATAAGTCCGGCAATAAAGTAAGGTTCGACGATTCGCAATTTTCCAAAATAAGGTGCAACTTTTGTTACGAATTTTGAGCCAATTGTCGCTACAATAATTGTAAAAAGTATTGATAATCCTGCAGTTTTCGTCAGTTCAAAATAATCGACAGAACCTTTAGATAAACCTGAAACAACTGATAAAATAAGCAAACCGAGGATGTCGTCAATTACCGCAGCTCCAAGAATAATTTTAGCCGTTGGAGCATCAAGCATGCCTAAATTTCCTAATACTCTTGCCGTTATTCCGACTGAAGTGGCAACCAACGCAGCACCAACAAACATTGCTTCAACCTAATTTCCGTCCCAATAAAGTGCAATCAAATAACCAGCAATAAATGGCAGAATTACACCCAAAACTGCCACTACAAATGCTCTTCCGACAACTTTTAAAATTGCCTGTGGCTTTGTTTCAAGCCCGACTGTAAAGAGCAAAAAATCACACCAATTTCGGCGAAAGTTGAGATAATATCCGTTGGTTTAACCAGTGCCAAAACGCTCGGTGCAATTACTATTCCGGCGAGAATTTCGCCCACAACAGCTGGTTGACCTAATCGCTCAAAAACCTCCGCAAAAAGTTTGGCAACAACTAAAATTAATAATAAACTGAGCAAAAAATCTGCTCCGTTTAAATTGCTTGCCAAAAAATTCATAGCCGATATTCTACAACGCAATAACGCCAAACGCCACAAATGTAATGGACGCTTGACCTTTTTCCCCGATAATTTATAATTAACGAAGTGTGGCAGGGTAGCTCAGCTGGTTAGAGCGTCGGATTCATAACCCGAAGGTCGGGAGTTCAAGTCTCCCTCTCGCCACCATAAATTTTAAAAGCAAAAGTTGAAAAGCATAAAGCGATTTAACTTTTGCTTTTGTTTTTTGCAAAAAAGTATTATTTTGTTGCTATGAAACAAGTTTTACTAATTTTAATTGTTCTGTTAATTTTCTTCATGAATACAATTGCACAATCGCCAAAAGAATACGCCACAGTTTGGGATAAAAAGCACATTTCAAATCTAAATCCTTCGCAAATGAGACACAAAGATTTACTTGTTTATCTCGAAAAGCTCAAAAAACTCGGTTTGAAAATTGACGAAGTTGGAAAGTCTTACGGCAACCGCGAGATTTTTCAGATTGTTTGGGGAACTGGCAAATTCAAGATTTTTATGTGGTCGCAAATGCACGGCGATGAACCGACAGCGACTTCTGCGTTGGTCGATTTGTTAGCCTTTCTGCAAACAAATAAAAAGCTCGGTTGGGTCAAAAAACTTTCTGAAAGCGTTACGATTCATGCAGTTCCGATGTTGAATCCTGATGGATCTGAGTTGTTTCAACGTCGAAATTTGCAGTTTATTGACATCAATCGCGATGCTCGTCGGCTAGAAACTCCCGAAGGACAACTTCTCAAGAAACTCCGTGATGAATGGCAACCTGATATTGGTTTTAATCTGCATAATCAAAATTCTTTGACGACAGTTGGCGACACAAAAAAGCAGGCAACAATCTCGCTTCTCGCAGTTTCGGGCGATGAAAAAGGTGTTTCAAACGAAGGACATTTGCGTTCGCGGCGGATTTGTTCGGTGATGGTTAAATCGTTGGAAACATTCATCAAAGGCAACATTGGCAGATACGATGACGAATATAATCCGCGAGCTTTTGGCGATATGATTTCGGCTTGGGGAACGCCTGTTATTTTGGTCGAAACTGGTGCATTGCACGGAAAAGATGAGATGTTTTTGATCAAACTTAACTTTATTGCGTATCTTTCTGCACTTCAATCAATCGTTGATGGAAGCGAAAAAAAGGCTTCGATGGACGTTTATGACAAACTTCCTTTCAACACCAGCGATGATATTTTTAATTTCATTTTCAGAAAAGCGACCATTTTAAGCGAAAATGGCGAACCTTATGTTGCTGACGTTGCGGTAAATATTGAAAGAAGACGGGCGAATGAGCAAGCACCAATGTATGTTCGCGAAATCGGCGATTTGTCGGTGTTTTCGGGTCTCGAAGAATTCAATGCGGAAGGTTATTTTCTTTCGCCAAAAGAAGGATTTATAAAAATCGGCTCAGACGCAGAGTTTTCGTTTGTTAAGAAAACCAGCAAAATTGACATAAAAAAATTGCCCGAAGCCGAGGCAATTTTCTCAAAAGGGAAATGGACGAAAGGGAAATTGAAGTAAAACATATCGCTGACGTCTTGCAAACGTCAAGTTTACCAGTTTACTGAACCTTCTTTCGTCGAATCAATCTGAGCAATATTAACACCTTCGTCGTAAAAGAAAATCTTCATATTATCAAACAAAAACGTGTGTGAATCAGGATTTGAAACGTCTAAGCCGAAGTGATTAATCAGCTGATTTTGCTTCTGTAACCATTCTTTCCAACAATTTTGGCAGCATTCTGCACCAATTTTTTGTCCCAATTCGGTCGGAATCGGTGCAAAGCCAATTGGCGAACCTTTTTGTCCGCATTTTGCACATTTAAAACTATCACTATTAAATAAACCCATTTTATGTAACTCCTGCTGTCTTAGGCATTTGCCTTACGAATTTCTTCTAAAATATCTTCATCTTTCGGACGGAAAATGCTAAGTGTCTCAGTCTTTTTGTATGTGATAATTCCATCTTTACCGATTACAAATGTTGCACGTGCAGAACGTCCCGGAATCCAAGATTTTGCTCCGTAAAGACCAACAACCTCGCCTTTTTCGTCAGACAAAAGCCGCAATGTGAGCGTATATTTATCGGCAAAAGATTTATGTGACGAGCCAGAATCCGTTGAGATTCCTACCACTTCGGCTCCACTTTCCTTATATTGCGTCCAATTATCTCGAACCGAACACAGCTGTTTTGTGCAAACTGGCGTGTCATCGCCCGGATAAAATAGCAAAACGACCACCTTTCCGAGATATTTAGACAATTCCCAAAGTTTGCCATCGCCATCTTTTAAAGAAAAATACGGGGCTTTTTCGCCAACGTTCATAATAAACCTCAGATTGTAATCATATCTTTACGTCAATAGTTAAGCAAATTTGGGATACAGCAATTTAAATCGCTCACAGCAAACGAGCATTGTTTCGTCAAATTCGAAACCCATTTCGCGGCATTCCTTCGTGAAATAGTCGCGATGACCTTTTCGCCAATCTTCGATATTTTCGTCGCCTTCACCTTCATCCTTGGCAAACGCATAATCTACTTCCAAAAAAGGAATGAGGCGAATTTCGGTCGTTTGAATTACGCACAAAGGTTTGCCCTCAAAATCAGTTACTACGCTGTAACCATCCGGAATCGGTGCATTTTCCGGAATTTTTTCATTTATTAAAACAAGGCTCGCAGTTGCCCTTTTTGTTCCATAAACAACAAAATTCGCCAGCTGCAATGACATCTCCAGCGAATTGCCGAAAAACCAAATTTGATATTCCGTATCTTCCGGAATCGATGGATTTGCATCGCGAAATGCTCTCCAATATTCTTCTGCTAAAAGATTTTTACGCATATTAATTTAGTAAGTTGGCGATTGAATTTGCGAAACGCACCGGCGAATGTTCATCCATCCGCAAATACAAGGATGGTTCAATTAATTCGAGTTCCATCAAGCAGAAATCATCGTTTTCATCGCGGACAAAATCGACTCGCGAATAAAGTGGCAAAGGTTTAATGCAATCCAAAACTTTCTCGGCGGCGGATTTGAGCTTTGCCGACGGCTTTACAGCCGAAATGATTCCACCGTGTTCTTCTTGAACTCGAAAATCTTTTACTTTTGGTGTTTTCAAAATTGTATGGCTATAATTTTCGCCGAAATAAAACAACGAATATTCGCCTTCGCTAACCACATTTGGCATAAATGGTTGAACCATAAAAGGTTTATTCGTAAACACTTCAGCTAAATTGTCAGCAAAATCAGTCAACCGATATGTAAATTCTGCCGTTGCTGAAATTATCGGTTTAATAATAAGTTCAGGTGTTTTGAAATGTGCTTTCCAATCGTCAAATTTCGATTTTGTGACCGATGTTTCGTCCCAAATTGTCGGCACAATCTTAACGCCTTTTTGCTCCAATTTTCGCAAATATGTTTTCGCTAAATTCCATTCTACGATTTTCAACGAATTCTCAAGTCTCGCTTTTGAAGCTTCAATTTCTCGCAGAACTTCGACAAATTCCGCAGGCGATTTCTGATAATCCCAAGTCGTTCGAATAATTACAATTTCAAAATCGTCCCAATTTACGCTTTTATCACGCCAAGAAATGGTCGAAACTTCAAATCCAAGCTCACGCAATGGCTCAATTGCGAGATTATCATCAAACGTGTAGCCATCTAAGCTATCCATTGAAAGAAAACAAATTCGTCGCATACTTTTAATTTTTTAATTCCGCTCGGCTTCCAGGTTTGACTGCGATTTCGCCATTCGCACAATTAGGGCAAGTGTCTGGGGAATATGATTTTACGTCGAGTGTAACGAGTGCAATTCGCGGAACGCCAACGTCTGCTTTTCCGCCCGAGCGATCAATAATTGAAGCCGCAGCGGTCACTTTTCCGCCGTGATTCTTGATAACATCGATGCATTCTTTGGTCGAACCACCAGTTGTAATTACATCTTCAACAACCAAAAACCGTTCATTTTCGCGAATCGAGAAACCGCGTCGCAAAGTCATCAAACCTTCTTGCCTTTCCGTCCAAATAAACGGCAAATTTAAGGCTTTTGCAGTTTCATAGCCAATTACAAGTCCGCCAATTGCGGGCGAAACTACGCAGTCGAATTCTTGTCCCGCAAATTTTTCTGCAATCAGTTTCCCAAAGGTTTCGGCAGCTTTCGGATCGCGTAAAGCCAATGCACACTGTAGGTAAGCTGGCGAGTGCAAACCACTTGAAAGGATGAAATGCCCGTCGAGCAATGCGTTTGTTTTTTTGAATTGGGCGAGAATCTCTTGTTCTGTCATGGTTAAATTAAAGCGTAGCTTGCGGAAAATAGTTTTCGAGTTAGAATAAAGCTAAATGGTTCCTTTTTCAAACTTAATATCTGATTCGCTTTTGATCAACGAAACAATCAAGCTTCTTCACGCTTCCGGCGGAAGTGCGTCCGCGATTGATGTTGTCGATGTGGTGATGAAAATCCGCAAACCAGACATTAAATGGGCAAAAATGTTGATTAAAGGAATGGTTGAAGATGATCCGCGACTGGCTCTAAATGAAGATATTGTTGAACTTGTTCCGCTCAAGCACGATTCAATTAACCTTACCGAAACTGATTATGTAGTTTTCGATTTTGAAACGACAGGTGCAAAATGTCCGCCAAGCCGCGTTACAGAAATCGGTGCGTATCGAATAGAAAAAGGAAAAATCGCCGGAGAATTTCAGACGCTCATCAATCCTGAATCGCCAATTCCACCATTTATCACAGATTTAACGAATATTTCCGACGCAATGGTCGCCGATGCACCAAAATTTGGCGAAATTGCCGGAGATTTTCTCGACTTTATCGGCGACGCAGTTTTGGTCGCACACAATTCGCAATTTGATATGAAGTTTTTGGATCACGAACTCGGGCGAGTTTTCCAAGGTTATCGCATCGCAAATCCGAGCCTGTGCACAGTCCAACTATCTCGAAAACTTGTCCCAAATATCGAGAATCACAAACTAAAAACCGTCGCCGAACACTTCTGCGTTGACCTCACAAATCATCATCGTGCCGCCTGCGATGCAAATGCAACCGCGAAGATCTTTATTGAGTTATTAATAAAACTCGAAGAAAAAGGTGTAAATGATTTGGCTGGTGCGAAGACTTTCAAATTTCAGTCTAAACTGTAAAAAAAATAACCACGCATCTTTCTTGCCTCGTTGTTGTAAATAAAAGGTCTAACAGTCATTTTTAAGGTTTCTGTTTCCACCTTTTGTTTGTCCGTTTTAGCGATTGCTTCAATGATTTTGCCGGTTTCATCAACTAAAATTTCAACTTTGACAGCTTTGCCTTTTTTAAACACTTTTCCAACATAGTTTTGGGCTAAAAGATCTTTACTTCGAATGGTTAAATTAAATGGTGTCAACACTTCATTTCGTCCAGATAATTTATCAATTCTTTTTTTAAGTTCAACAACTTCGGCTTGCCGTTCGGTGATAGTCAAAATTCTTGCGATTGGTATTAAACATTTCAATAACTTTTTGCTTTCAGTTCCGAATTTCTTTTCGATTTCAGTTTGGTAAACCTCAAAATAAGGCAGGGCTCTTTCAAAATTTACATATACCAAATAAAAATCCGCGATTTCTATATAAGTTCGTAGTGTTAAGTCGTTACTTTTTCCTAACAGCTTTTCGTGAGAAGCGATTGCCTGTGAATAGAGTAGTTCTATTTCGTCAATCCGCGGACGAACATCGTCGATTGTATATACTTTTTCCCCAGATAATGAAAATGCACCCAAGCGAGCTGACTTTTAATTGTTGCAGTTTGGGTAGTTTCATCACCGATTGGTCGATTATAAATTTTCAATGCCTGTCGAAATAGACTTTCTACCTTATCGGCAATCTCATTGTTTTCTCCAGTCCAAGCAACTCTGCGTTTTGCCTCCAATTCTCGGTCAAGCGATTGGTTCTCTAAACCTCTGGCTCTAATAATACGCAAGTTTTCGGTCAACAAATTTGCTAAAGTCGTGATTGCATCTGCGAAAGCAACCGAGGTTTCAGATAGCTTTGCTTCAATTTTTACAAGTTTTTCCGCTTTTCCGATTGCGTCATCAATTTTACCTTGTTTATACAAAGCCTCTATTTGTTGCGAAAGTTTTTGCGATTCTGATTGAGTTGCTTCCTGCGTAAACACCGAAAGCACTGAAGCGAAACATAAGATAATTGTAAGTATTTGTTGTTTCATATTTGTTTTTCAAGAGTATCCAACTTTAAGAAAATCGGTCTTGCGGCGATTGGATGAAAACACGTTCCGGTTGCTAACTCCAACTTTTCCGTTTCTTAAAACTTTTTACCACCATATCTTTCCTCATTTTCGGCAGATGGTCAATAAAAAGTTTTCCTTCGCAATGGTCGGTTTCGCGGAGAAGACATCGGGCGGCGAGACCTTCGGCGGGTAACGAGAGATTTAACTACAATCTCTATTTGGTTTTCTCGAGTTTTTTAAGATACTTAAAATTAATAAAACCACGCATTTTTCGCTTAACTCCTTCGAAAACATATGGTTGGAAATTGAGTTTTCTTACTAACCTTTCTATTTTTTCACGTGTTTTTTCATTATCAACATCAACTACTAATACTTCAACTACCTTACCTGTCTCGTCTACCACAACATTAACTTTCGCAATAGCGGATCTGCCATCGCCAATTGAACGAGTTGAATTTCCGGAAGTAGATGCTCCAATGGTCGAACCGAAGCCGCCTGTTAACAGTGTCGGAGTATTGTAATCCGCTCGAGACCCACTCATTCCGGGTATCGCGGGGTTTCCAGCCGTTCTGGATGTTGTACTCGGATTTATCCAGCTCATATTAGGTGAGCCAGATAATGAAGACGGAAAACTTATTTGATTGTTATTTGGACGCAATTGAGGGTCTAATAGTGAATCGTTTGTTCTAACTCCAAGGTTATAAGACTTTTCAGGGATGGTTTCTGATTGCTTGGTACGGTCGGAAACGATTTGTAGAACTTTTTTTGATTCTTCTCCGCTATCGATCATTTCCATGATTGTAGCGTAAGAAACGAGAGCATCTATTGTGATTTGTTTTAAAGAATTCTTGTTTGCGTCAATTCCAATGAGCAGCTGTTGATAAACCTTTGTCGCCGCCTCGTATTCGCCATTGCTAAAATAAATATTCCCTAATAATGCTTGTGATTCTAATGTCTTAGAATCGATTTGCCCAAACAATCTTCCATTAATTTCAATCGAACGAACTAAACATTTTTCCCCGGCTTTATAAGCCATCCGACGTTGTGCTGAAGACAATGGACTCAATTTGAACTCCATATTGCTTTTTCCAATCTCAGCAAGTGCTTCAGCAAGAATCGACGTTTCTTTTTTCAACTTCTGATCATGTATTGCGATAATTTCATCCCAATCATACCAAATCGCATTTGATAAACGATAAACTTGATCTCGGTATGCATACACTTTCATCGTTTTCCTGAAGTTCCTAATACGATCTAATATATCGATTTTCAGTGCAATCCCGTTGTAGATTCCATTTATTGCTTTTTCCCATTCGTTATTCTTTTTAGCGGTCTGAGCAAAAGTGTCAAAGCGTTCTAAGCGTTCTAACAACTGATCTTCTTTGATTGGCTTTATGACCTGTTCCATGAATTGTTCATCGAGCAACTGTCTGGCACTAGTAGTTTTTTGCGAGTGTACAAACAATATCGAAACTAAACATAATAGAATTACAGATACTACTTTTTTCATACGCTCTAAACCCAACTCTTCCTCTTCTTAAAACTTTTTACTACCATATCTTTCCTCATTTTCGGCAGATGGTCAATAAAAAGTTTTCCATCGCAATGATCGGTTTCGTGGAGAAGGCATCTGGCGGCGAGACCTTCGGCGGTTTGTTCGAACCAATCGCCTTTTTCGTTTTGAGCTTTGATGGTTACTTTATTTGCTCTTACGACAACTGCCGGAACTTTCCCGACTGATAAGCAACCTTCTTGTCCGCTTTGTTCGCCTTCGGTATATATAATTTCAGGATTTGCGGCAACGAGTTTTACATCTTCGCAGTCCATCACAAAAAGCCGCAAATTTATGCCGATTTGCGGTGCTGCGAGACCAACTCCATCTGCTTCATACATTGTTTCAAACATATCCGCGATTAAAATTTGAAAATCTTCATCGAATTTTGTGATAGGTTTGCCGATTTCGGCGAGAACTTTTTCGGGATACTCTGTTATTTTTCTGACGCTCATTTTTTTCTCAACAACCTTGCTTTTTCCAGATAGAAATCTTTTGTTTCAATAACATTGTAGTTTTTTGCGACAAAATCTTCCAATGGTTGGCAAGCCGTCGTCGTCTGACAATTATCTTCCGTTAAAAGCCAAATGTCAGTTGCATTAGGTGGTATTTTCGAAATTGTAAAGTCGATTTGGCTTCGAAAACTATCTTCAGTTTCTTTTTTTCCTTCAAGCCAAAAATCGACAAACTTCTCGTCCGGTAATATTTTGTTTGTTCCTTTGTAATGAACCCGAAACGACAAAACATCATAAACTTGAAAAACAATAATTGGCTGATTTGGTTTCTCATTTCGTTCGACAAATTCCGCAACTCTCGCCCAATCACCACGTTTTGCAACACTCGGGTAGAGTTTATAAAGCGAATATGGAAAGAGACACAAACAAATTAGACCAAATATGAGCCAAATTTGATTAAGTTTTTCACTGATAAGTGCCGAAAAAACTATAAACTGGAGAAAAATAACAGACGCAAAAAGTGGCGAAAAATGTCGGATTGCAATATAAATTTCACCAAGTGCAAAATATGAAAGTGCCATAAACGCAAGCATTACGAGGTTTATTGTTGCAAAAATGAGTGTTGCTTGATTAAACTTTCGGAATTTTGTAGCAAATGCATAAATCGCCAAAATAGCTAAAATAATTAGAAGAATTCGATTGCGAAAAATCGAAATAATTGTCGGTTCTGGAGTTGGAAGTATTTCGGTCGGAAAAGTAAAAGTAAGTATCGAAGCCCAAATTGTTCGAAGCAATATTACGACTGTTTTTTCTGCCGTATAAACTGCCTCGCGACCAGTAAATTGCTGAGAAATAACTGATAAAAGCGGTAAAAAGCAAACGCTGACAAAAAGCATTTGCAGAAGATAATTTTTCGCAGTTTTCCAACGTTTTAAGACTAATAAAACGCAAAAATGTGCAACTAAATTGAAGCCAAGATAATAATGTGTGTAAAGCGAAATAATCGAAATTAGTACATAAATAATCTGCGAATTTCTGTTTGATTTAGCCTGATCTTCTTGCAAATAGCCGTTAATAAAAAACTTCAAAAGCAATATTGAGAGCAAAATTATCGCTGAATATCCGCGAATTTCCAGACTCGCCATAAACAAAAATGGATGCAAAGCAAAGAAAATCGTCAAATATTTTGTCTGTTTTTCGTTTAGCCAATTTTTCGCAACGTTAGGCAAAACAGCGATTGAAGCAACACTAAAAACAATTGAAAGAATACGAGCAAAGAAAACTGAAGAATCAATATTTCGCCACAAACTTAGTAGCAAAAAATATAGCGGAGACTGTTTTTCGACAGCGAAAACTGTTTCGAATGTGAAAGATAAACCATGATTTGTAGTTTCGAGAGTTGAGGCTTCATCAGACCAAACATTTAGAAAATAAGCTAGCGGAAGTGAAATTGCCAAATGCAAAGCAATGAGAATTAGAACTAGTTTTTTCTGACTTTTTTCCATTTAAAGTTTAGTTTTGCGATACAAAGCCCAAAATAAATCTTCACTTGGATAAGGAAAATTAAGTTTGTCGGGAATAAGTTTGAGTAAAAAACTATCACCTAAACGATATTTTAACAACGACTTAGCATGCTTGCCTGAAATTTTTTTACTTGGTCTGCCTGAAGCAACTTTTTCAAAACCAAAATCTTTCAAGAATTCAGATAATCCGTTTAACGAAAACCATTGCAAAACGCTCGGCGGCGAATATTCGTGCCAATTTTTACCGAATATTTTTGCGGAAAAAGATTCACGATTCCACGTTTCAATTAGCAATAAACCGTTTTCTTCTAACAGGTTTGCCGCGTTTGCAAAAGATTTTCGCGGTTCATAAAAATGAGCCGCAACTTGAATCATCGAAACTAAATCAAACTTTTCGTCAGTTTTGCCCTTATTGAATGTTTCGAGCGAGCCTTGACGAATATCTAAATCGAGTTTTTCACGCCCATATTTTGCCATCGTAGCATTTGGTTCGAGTCCAATTCCAGTCCAATTTTCGTCGGTAAAACCTTGCAAAATAAAACCTGAGGCAGCTCCAACGTCCAATATTTTGCCGCAATCACCATACTTCGACAAAATTTTCGCATACATTTTCCCGCGTTCACGCAACATATTTCCTTCCGCAAAATAATCGCTATAACCTGCACCGCCGCCATTGAAATATAAGTCGTCATAAATCATAGCAACGTGCAATTCGTCTGCCAAAATCTCGGCAAAACGATGTTTGCATTTTTCACAATCAAGAATATTAAAGCCTTTAACTACAAAGCTTTTCTGCGAGTCTGATTGACATAAAGGGCACTTCATAAGCTCTTAACTTGCAAGTTTTTATCGCGAACAAAATCGGCGTGTTTCTTCATATTTACGATTTCAAATTTACTTGAAAATGTTTCGATAATTTCACTCAAAAATTCGAGTTTTTTCTCAAGTGGTAAGTTCATCGCTGGGAAAAACTTGAGTTCAGGTGCATCTTCACCCGAGAGAAAATCGAGCGGATGAAGCAATAATGAAAGCTGAGTTCCGGTTAATTTACACATTTCAACCGCCGTTTTCCAATAAGTTTTGGCTAACAATTTGGAAAATGTTGAAAGATAAATTACATAGCTTGCGTGAATCGGTGTTTTGAAAACTGGCAAAGTCGTAACCGGAATTTCGACCAAAGATTTCTCTCCAATTTGCCATTTATAAGGCTTTAAACTCTGAAATCCATCGCTAAATTTACCAAATAGTTTTTTACGTTTCGCTTTTTCTTCGGCGGACATATCGGGCGATGCGAGGAAATAATAAGCTCTCGCAAGCGGTCCGATGTAGGTTGGAAGTGTCGAACAATCGTATTCGTAACCACGACTCGCTAGAACTTCTAAAACCGTTGGCGAAAGCGAATAACCCGGACCGCGAAAGCCGATAAGTTTTTGATCGGTAAAACGTGCAATTGCTTTTTCAGTATTTTCAAATTCTTCGGTAAGTTGTTCTTTTGAATAGAGATGAAGCCACGGCTCGTGTCTAAAACTATGATTTCCAATCTCGTGTCCAGCGTTTGAAATCTGCGACAAAGCTTCCAAATTTTTATCAAGTGTTGCATCTTGTCCAACGATAAAATAAGTAATATTAAGATTTCTTTCTCGCAAAAACTCAAGCGAACGCGGCACAACCACATCGAGATACGAAGGAAAACTTTCCCAACCCGCATCGCCGTGCGTTTTCATATACGACCATTTATTGTCGAGATCCAAACTTAAACTTGCAATATTCATACAATTTTTGCCGCGGATAAACGCGGATTAAATCAATTAAATTCTAATCCGCGTTATCTGCGTTTATCCGCGGCAAAATTCTCTTGAAAGAAGCGTTCCGCCAACTGAATAGTCTCGTTTACATTTAACGTTCCGTTAGTAATCTGTGCGGAATTTAAAATATAAACGCCATTAATTGAAGTTTTAACAGCAGGAACATTTGCCGAATAATTCAGCGTCGGAATCGGAAAAACTTGTCGCACACGCGATATTTTGAACGATAAAACATCATCGCGTTTGAAATGAGGATACATTTTTTCGAGTTCCGCGACAAAAGTTTCTTCAATTTCCGCGTCCGATTTTTCAAATAATTCGTCATCTGGCGAAACATATTTTGGCAAATAAACAAGTGCATTTCCGCCAAATTCTTTTTTATCAACCAACGCCGACATTTCGATAATTCCTGTAAAAGGCGTTTCGTCTGTGATGTTTGTCACGTAAAAATCTGATAGCGATTTTTTCATCAAAACTGATGCACAAACAATTCCTTGATATTTGATATTGGAATGTTTAAGTCGTTCGGATTCAGTTAATTGCGGGCAGATGTTTGCGATGATATTTGATGGACAGGTTAAGACGACTTTGTCGAAGTTCTGAGTTCTGAGTTCTGAGTTTTGAGTTTCGACTTCTAAAGAAATCTTTGCATCTTCGCTACTTTGCGTCTTTGCGTTAAGAACCTTTGAATTCAAACAAATTTCAACTCCTTTTTCACGCAAAACCTCTGCAAATCGTTTCAAAACAGTCGAATAACCTCCGCGAATATAGCCGAACATTTCCTTTTTCAAACCCGAATTTCGTGCAGCATACATTCGTTGAATCGTCGCCCAAATAAATGCGGCAGAAGTTTCTTGGTAGGCTTCACCCAATTTCGCTTTGAGCAAAGGTTTCCACATTTTCTCGAAAGTTCGCTTGCCCGAAAGTTTGGTGAGCCAATCTTCAACGCTGATTTTTTCTAACGATTTCCAATCTTTAACTCGTGCGGCGTAAAAAATTGTGCCGCCAAGGCGAAATTTGCTGATTAAATCCAATGGCGGAAATTTCAGAAATTCAAACGTGTTCGACATCGAAACGAGTTTACCGTCCGTATAAAACCCGGTCTTCGTTTCAACCCATTCAAATTCATTTTCTAAACCTAATTCGCCGACAATTTTCCGCGTAAATGAATCAGACAAAAGCGTAACGTGATAATGTTTGTCCCAAGTTAGATTGCCGATTTGCCAAACGCTCGCCAGTCCGCCTATTTCGTTGGCAGATTCAAAAATTGTCACTTGGTTTCCTAGTTCGGCTAATCGCAAAGCGAGTGTTAAGCCTAAGAAACCGGAACCAATGATGGCGATTTTTTGAGACATGGAAATTATTTAGAAAATAATTCTTGAATTTTTTCGTCCAAATCAAAACTTGAGTCATTTGGCAAACTAAAAAATAAACAACCGCCGAATGCTTGAGTCCAATATCCGCCGTTTTCGTCAATTTGCTTCAAAAGATTCTCAAAGTTTTCATTTTCATAGTTTTCTTCCGAAAATAGGTAGTCGAAGTGTTTTAAGTCTGATTCTTGAAAAAGTCTTTGAAAAATTAATCTATCATCATCAAGGTTAGCTTCAATAATGTCTTTGTAATTAATCTCATCAGACATTATTGAATGTTCTTCTATACGATATAAAATTTCACCAACTTTAGTTACAAGAAAATCTGAGTAAGTTACATCATTAACAACTAAATCTATTTGGAAAGAATCATTCATAATAATTCTTTCACATTACGATTTTCGATTTCATATTTCAAACCGCAACCGCAACCGCAAGCAACTTCTTTCTTCTCGACACTTTCATCAAACTTATAAAAAAGCTGTCCACATTTACAAACCGCACCAATCGAACGGGCAGGCGAACCGATGACTAGATGAAAATCGGGAACATCTTTGGTGACAAGCGAACCCATTCCGACCATTGCCCAGCGTCCGATGGTTAGATCGTTGCCGATTGTGCAGCCTGCACCGATGGTCGCACCTTCGCGGACGAGAGTTTTTAGTGTGTGTTCATCAGGTTCAGACGGACGCAGAGTCTTCAGATCGGGAAAGGTCGCACGCGGAAAACGGTCGTTGGTGAATGTGGTTGCGGCGGAAATCATTACGCCGTCTTCAATCGTAACTTCGGCACAGATGTAAACCATTGCGTTGATCTTCACGCGGTTGCCGATTTTCACGTCGTATGCGATGTAACTCTTTTCACCGATGATGCATTCTTCGCCGATGCTCGCACCGTGGCGGATATGAACGCTGTCCCAAATGCTCGAGCCTTCGCCGATTGTGACGTTTTCTTCGATAATTGCTGTTGGATGGATTTTCGGCATAACTTCAATTTTTTAACGAAGGCGAATTCTGTTTTCCTCTTTCAAACCAAAAGAAAAGAGCAGGAATCAAATAAAACAACAACCAATGTCCAGAAATCAAACGTGTTTCATAAGAGTTTTGTTGTTCGAACTCGCTTTTGGAAATTTCTCTTAAAATATTTTGTGCTGGATTACCACTTTTAATTGGAACTAAAACATATTTTTCGTTGACAATCGCGGTTTTAACTTGAGATGAAGATGGAATCATTAGAAAGAAATTGAGAATCACATAGCCAAAAACGAAATAGACGAAATATCGCGTCCAAGTTGGCATCGGCTGAAAAAAGCGATTCCAATAATCTTCGTTATCATTCAGTTTATAAATTTTATGTTCTTTCTGAAAACATAATGTCATCAAAATCAATGGAATGAACATTCCAAAGTGAATCAAGAAGAAAACCCATTCGCTTCTGATCAAGGTAATTTCGAAAACGGCTGAGAAATGAACAATAAAACTTCCTAGAAAACAGCCAAACGAAACTACAGCTAATAACTTCCTAAATTTATCTGAGTCGGCTATTTCAAGTTTCATTCTGCAATCATAGCTTTTTCAACCACGGTCTGCCACAAGTTTTGATTCAGCGATTTATACGCCGCTTCAATTACCTGCACCGATGCGAGTGCGTCCGCAGGTTTGATGAGCAATTCTTCATCGCCTTTCAGTGCCTTAGAAAAATTCTCAATTTTACCTTTGAACGATGCAACTTTGTCGTAGCCTGAGCCGAAAACTGTCCAATCGGGCGATGAGTTTAGTTTGTATTTCGATTCACGCCAACCGATGTGCAAAGTTCCGCCGGTGCCGTAAACGCTGATAAAATTTGGCAATTCTTTGTTGATTCCCCAAGTTAAATCGACGCTTGCGGTGATTCCGCTTTTCGTTTTCGCCAATAATTTCACGTTTTCATCAACCGATAAATCTTGCGTTGAACCTGCTTCAACCGCCAAAATCGAATCAATTCCGCCGAGGAAAAATCGGATAATATCAACCGAATGCGTGCCGTTATCAATTAACACGCCGCCGCCGGAAACTTCCGCGTCCGAATTCCAACGTTTCGACATATCAACTTTCGCCGTAAAAGCATTTTCAAACTGCACGACATCGCCCAAAATTCCCGACGCAACAATTCCTTTCGCCGTAATCACATCATCGCAATAGCGGAATTTTGAAGCCATCGTGAATTGAACGCTGTTTTTCTCGGCTGTTGCAATCATTGTTTCAGCTTCGGCAACTGTCAAACACAAAGGTTTTTCGCACAAAACCGGAACTTTGCGTTCCATAAAATAGCAGGCAATTTCCGGATGTGATTTCGGCGGAGTTGAAACGATAACAGCGTCCAAGGTTTCGTTTTCAGCCAAAGTTTTGTAGTCGGAATAAGCCTTTCCGCCGACAATTTCCGCCAACGCTTTCGCCGATTCTTCTCGCACGTCAGCAACTGCAACAAGTTGACATAATTCGCTTTGCGTAAAAGCCTGTGCATAAGTCTGGGCGATTCCGCCTGCTCCGATAAGTCCGAATTTAAGTTTTTTCATAAAATTTTATTCACCACAGATACACAGAGATCACAGAGTTTTTTAAAGTCTTTTCTTCTCTCCGTGTTCTCTGTGTCTCTGTGGTGCAAATTGTTTTTCTATTGGCAACTTTCCTTGCCACAAACCACGCAAGTTTTATCACTTGCAACTGCATCAGCAATTTTTACGGATTCAACTGCCTCACGGATTGAATCAGCTAAAAATATCGCATGCTCTTCCGTGTATTTTTCGTTAATCGGCAAAACCAAAACATCGTGCAGACCTTTGATAGTGCCTTGAAAATTGTCGTCGTTGTAATCAACCGCTTCGGGACGTGCCAGATTGAACGGAAAATGCGAATCGCCGAGCGTGTTTTGATCGCGGAAAACCATACATTTATACGCAGGTTTGACAACATAACGCGGTGCCGAAGCAACATCGTAAACTTTCAACGCTTTTGCCAATCCGACCGAACCATCAGCAATTTTTGTATCATCAACCCGCAAGCAATATTTCCAATAAACGTGCGTTGCATTTGCCGCAGGTTTGTAAACTTCAATTCCGTCAATATCGGCGAGTTTTTCATCCAAAATCTTCGCCATTTTTTGTCGTTGAGCCACACAATCATCAAGTTTTTTCAACTGTTCACACGCCAAAGCGGCTTGCAATTCGGTCATTCTGTAATTCAAAGCGATGAAATAATGATCGGGATTAGCATCGCCGTAGCCCCACGCTTTATTGATGCAAAGATATAATTTGCGAGCTAATTCATCATCGTTCGTGACGACAATTCCGCCTTCGCCTGTCGTCATATGTTTGCCTTGCTGGAATGAAAACGCACCGATCTTCCCAATTGTTCCGACGAATTTTCCGTCAACTGTGGCGAGCGGAGATTGTGCTGTATCTTCGATTACCGGAATGTTACGAGCATCGGCAAGTTCCATAATCGGCTTCATATCGCACGGATTTCCAAAAAGATGCGTGACGATAATCGCCTTTGTTTTAGGCGACAAAACTTTTTCGATCGTCTGTGCGGTAACATTCAAAGTTTTTGGGCAAACGTCCGCAAAAACCGGAATCGCACCTTGATAAACAATCGGCGTTAAAGCTCCCATATCGGTAACCGAAGTCGTCACGATCTCATCGCCCGGATTCGGGTTAATCGCCGCAATTGCAACGTGAACTGCCGCCGAACCTGAATTGCACGCATACGCATATTTGACGCCTAAACGTTTGGCAAATTCTGTTTCAAGTTGTTTGCCGAATTTGCCTTTAGTCGTGATTAACACGCCTGATTGCAACACTTCCGTAACTGCGGCAATTTCTTCCGCACCGAAAGTTCTGCCCGAAATATCTTGATCTGATGGTAATTTTATAATTGCTTTTTCTGCTGATTGACTCATAAATTTCTTTTTTCGCCGCGGATTTCGCGGATAAACGCGGATTATTTTATTGATTTTTTTAGCCGCGTAATCTGCGTTAATCCGCGGCTAAATTCTCTTATTCAGAAGAGATTTTAACTTCTTCTTCAGTTAAAGAATGTTTAATTGCTTTATTGTTCCCGAAAAATCTTTGTTTTGAGAGCTTTGAAAGCAGTTTTAAATGTCCGAAAATCGTCCGTGCCGTTTTCATTTTAGAAAAACCAAACAGACGAACTTCCAGGATTGTGGGAAATTCCACAATCCTTCCGCCCGATAAGTCTAATCTTCCCAACATTTCCGCGACGCCGAGAAAACCTTTTTCTTCAATTGGAAGATTAACAACCGAACTCTTTCGATAAACTCGGAAACAGCTTGTAAAGGTTGAAAGTTTTGTATGCAAAGCTCGTGCGTAAAGAAACGATGCACCTTTCGATAAAAATAAACGCCAACTAGGAACGTTCCTAACACCGCCGTTTTTATGATAAGGCGATGCCGTTACCATATCAATATCATCAGTTAGCAGTGGAATCATCTTCGATAATTCATGCGGATCGTATGTGCAATCACAATCCATCGAGCAAACAATTTCAGTTTTTGCGTCACGCAAACCCGTCATTATTCCAGCAGCAACGCCCTGATTTTTTCCGTGTTTGATTATTGTATAATTTTCTTTTTTACCAAAAAATTCGTGTAAAATTTTGAAAGTATTATCGTTGCTGCAATCATCAACAAAAATAAAATTCGGCTCATACTTCTCGCTCAATTCTTCTTCGACACCTCGCAAAGTATTGGCTAAATAAGGCAAAGCAGCCTCTTCGTTGTAACAAGGAATGACGATTGAGATTGGCAATCTATTCTTAATTTTTCGCCGTCGCCGACCAAAAGATTGGCTGTCGCCTGTCGATACTCGCCGTGCAATATCTAAGTTCAAAAAACTACTAACATTAGTAAATTCATACTTTTGCAAGATTTCTTTGATAATCCATTCCATTTTGTCCAGCTTGCGATAATGGCGAATTTGATTATATTTTGAAGCAGCGTTTATTCTTGGTTGTTCTGGGTCAATTTCCCAAACGTGAAAATACATCACAAAAGGCTCTTCATATTTTTCCGTCCAATTTTTGACTAAATTCCGCATCAATGTATATGGAATTTGGCGGAAATAATTGCCGCCGGAAATTGGTAAAAGTCCTAAACCGATGTTGCGAGTTGAGTGTGGAAATTCCCAAATTGCTTTGCCGTTAGCATGAATTTGATGAGAAAAACGTTTATTTTTTTCGTCTTTTCGAGTTGGCAAAAAAGATGCGTCATAAACAAAACCTTCTTCGGCTAAAACATCAAAAATCCACGAATCTTTTTCGTAATTTAACTTTTCAGCAGAGCGATAACCGACTATTTTTTGCCCGCAAGCATTTTCTAACGCCTGATTTGTGCGACGCAAATCTTCGCGAAACTCTTCATTTGTCAAATTTTTTAAACTTCGATGATAAAATCCGCGAGAAGCAACTTCGTGTCCGCGAGCGACAATTTCACGAATCAATTTTGGGTTTTGTTCGGCAATCCAACCTAGCACAAAAAAAGTTGCTTTTGTGTTTAACGAATCTAACAAGTCTAATGTTTTCAGAGTGTTGCGTTCATATCGCGGCTCAAAATTAGACCAATTCCGTTGCTGAATAAGATTTTCAAACGCTCCGACGTGAAAATAATCTTCAACCAAAACGGTCAACAAATGTTTTTGGGGTTTATTTGGCATTTGCTAAAATTTCGGCAATTCGCTTCGCGGCTTTTCCATCGCCGAATGGATTGTGAACTTTTTTAACTGAATTTATCCAAGTTTCAACTGCATAATTTTCTTCGAGCAAATTGTATAATCTATTTGAATTTCCACCAACTAATTTGGCGATTCTAGCTTCGATTGCTTCAGGTCGTTCGGTGTTTTCACGCAGAATTAACAAAGGTTTTCCTAAACTTGGAGCTTCTTCTTGGACACCGCCAGAATCTGAAACAATTAGCCATGCTTTTTTCATTAAAGCTATGAAATCGCTATAGTTAGTTGGTTCAATCAAAAAAATCCTTTCTTGATCTCCTAAAATTTTATTTGTTGAGGCTTGAACGTTTGGATTTGGGTGAACAGGAAAAATTAAGCACGTATTTTCTCTTTTCTTGATAAAACTACTTATTGCCTGTAAGTTTGAAGTCATTGTGTTGCCAAAACTTTCACGTCTGTGAGTTGTTAGTAAAACACGCTTTAAGCCTTTTGTTTGTTTAATTAATTCTGTAGTTTTTTCACTCGGAGTTGTGTTTTTAGAAATAAAATTTAGCGAATCGACAACGGGATTTCCCGTGACGAATATTCTTTCCATCGCAACGCCTTCATTCATCAAATTTCGCCGGTTTTTTTCGGTTGCGGCAAAATGATATGTGGCAATTTGAGTAATTAAACGCCGATTCATTTCTTCGGGAAACGGCGAATAAACATCGCCCGAACGCAAACCGGCTTCAACATGTCCGACCCTGATTTTTCTGTTAAATGCGGCATAAGCTCCTGCAAAAGCAGTGGTTGTGTCGCCTTGCACCAAAATTAAATTGGGTTTTTCAATTTCTAAAATTTTGTCTATTTTGCCCAGAATTTTACTTGCGACCGTGTTTGGAGTTTGGTCTTTTGTCATTACTTTAAGGTCGTAATCAACAGAAATATCAAACATTTTAAGAAATGGCTTAAGTAAAGTTGTGTGTTGACTTGAAGAAACGACGCAAATTTCAAAAGTATCGCTGTTTTTTAAAGCAGAAATAACTGGAGCAAGTTTAATTACTTCGGGACGTGTTCCGAAAAGAATAAGAATTTTTTGTTTGGATTGCATGTTGAAAGTTTGGGGACAACAATATTTAATATAGCAGATTTTAAACATAAAAAAACACACAATTTTAAGCAAAATGCTTTCTTGTGTGTTTAATTATTTGTTAATGAAAAAGTTTATTCTGGCGAGCCTTTGCAACCACTTGCAAAAAGTGCAGGTTGTTTCGTGCTGATTATCGGATAATTTTCAGCTTCGGCATTTAATTCTGTCCATTCTGCATATTCTTCGGGCAACGACATATCTGAGAAAATAGCTTCTACAGGACATTCCGGCAAACAAGCATCGCAGTCGATGCAGTTATCAGGGTTGATATAAAGTCGATCAGTAAGTTCGTGAAAAGCCTCGACCGGGCAAACCGCCGCACAATCGGTGTATTTACATTCCACACAAGGTTCAGTTACGATATAAGTCATTCTACAAAAATCTCCTCACACGATTAAAAGAAAAAAATATTACTGTAAAAGAATAACTTGTCAATTGAGCATAGACAAGTGTTAGAATGCCATCATCAAATATATTGAAACTTTTTTGGGAAAATTACAAATATGAAAGCAGAACGCGAATTAGCGATGGATTTTTTGAGAGTTTGTGAGGCAGCCGCAATTGAATCTGCCCGAACAATGGGACAAGGCGACCGCAAACATTCAGATCACGTTGCTGTTGAAGCAATGCGGGAAGTAATGGACACGGTTCCAATGCGTGGGCGAATTGTCATCGGCGAAGGAGAACGCGACGAAGCACCGATGCTTTATATCGGCGAAGAGCTTGGCGGAAAACAGTTTTCGGATGAAGTGCGAGCAACATTTCCGGAAGTTGATATTGCTGTTGATCCGCTCGAAGGAACAAATCTTTGTGCGTTAGGTGCAAATAATGCGATTGCTGTTTTGGCTGCTGCCGAACGCGGCGGATTGCTGAATGCACCTGATATTTACATGGACAAAATCGTTGTTGGACCTTCGTGTCGTGGTGCGATTGATATTGACGCACCGGTTAAACAAAATTTGAAAGCGATTGCACGTTCGCTAAACCGCGACATCGAAGATTTGACTGTAATGTGCCTCGACAGAAGTCGGCATCGTCAGCTTGTGCAAGATGTTCGTGCGGCTGGAGCGAGAATTCGTTTAATTTCTGATGGCGATTTGTCGGCGGGAATTTCGGCGGCTGTCGCCGGAACGAATATTCACGCTTTGATGGGAATTGGCGGAGCACCGGAAGGCGTAATTACAGCCGCTGCAATGAAGTGTTTGAACGGCGAAATTCAAGCGAAATTGGTATTTGATTGGGAGAAACTTGATGTAGATAAATCGAAAATTCCTGCACCTGATTTAGTTATGAAACGTCTGAAAAAGATGGGAATTACAGATCCAAATAAAATATATGATACAAATGATTTGGCTCCGGGCAAAAAGATTATTTTTGCTGCAACTGGCGTAACTGATGGCTCTCTGCTTCGTGGCGTACGATTTTTCGGTACCGGAAAACGAACTCATTCGCTTGTCATGACAACCGAAACGAGAAATATTAGATTTGTCGATACAGTTCACGTCGAAGGTGGACCCGACGCAGTTATCCGATTCTAAAATGAAACTTTCAGTAGAAAATTATACGCCGCTTCCTCAACTTGAAAGATTGAGGAAGCGAGCGTTTTTTACATGGCTAATCACCGCGTTCGTAGTTTTTTTGTGGTTGTTTTCGATTGTTTTTGCACCGATTTTTGCGGCGAATGGAAATAGTTCTTTTTCCCAGCCGCTTTACGCATTTTTCAGTTACATCTGCCATCAAATGGATAGTCGATCATTTCACATTCACGAACATCCTTTTGCGGTTTGTTCCCGATGTTTTGGAGTATATCTCGGGCTTTTTGTAGGCATTGTCGCCTATCCAATTTTTCGCAAAATCGAAGAAGTAGAACCGCTTCCGAGAATTTGGTTGTTTCTGGCGATGATTCCGATTGGGATTGATTGGAGTCTCGGCTTTTTCGAGATATGGGAAAATACACATCTTTCACGGTTCATAACAGGTGCAATTCTCGGAATCGCTTGCGGCGTTTTCTTGCTTCCGGCTTTTGCAGATATCAATAAATTAGTGCTTTCTCGACGACAAAAAAACAAAAATTAAAACGAATTGCAAAATCTAAAATAGGGCTTGTGATTTTCGGCAGTAATGTTATAGACTTATGACAAATTTACCAAATTTGGAGCAAAGTTTATGGATAAAATCACGCTTGATATTTTAGAAAATGCCCTTCGCAACGCTCGCGAAGAAATGGACACAGTTCTTTTTCGCTCGGCGATGTCGCCTGTTATTCGCGAACAGCACGATGGATTTCCGATGATCTGCCATCCAGACGGCAGAATGGTTGTTGGGCAATTTGGCTCGCACATTTCTGGTTTTGTTAAAAATTGGAAACGTGGAATCAATGAAGGCGACGTTTTTCTTGTTTCTGATCCGTATTCCTGCGGCGGTGCGATTTCTCATATCAACGACTGGCTTGTGATGATGCCGATTTTCCATGAAGGCGAAATGGTTGGTTGGGGTTCGCAGTTCGGTCATACGATTGATATGGGCGGACCGGTTTCCGGCAGTTTGCCGACCGATGCTGATACGATTTTTGGCGAAGGAACCCGAATTCCGCCTGTTCGTTTATATGACAAAGGTGTTCTCAACGAAGATTTGCTCGACATGATTCTCGCCAATTCGCGGGTTCCGACGATGAATTATTTTGATTTGATGGCGATTGTCGCAGCTTGTAAAATGGCTGATAAACGTGTCAACGAAATGTGCGGAAGATTTGGAAAAGCGGCGTATATCGAAGGTTTAGAATTACTTTTGCAACGAACACACGATGCAATGAGCCAGCTAATTGTGATGTGTTTGCCGGAAGAGCCGCTCGAATTTGAAGATTATATCGACGACGACGGACGCGGAAACGGTCCATATAAAATGAAGCTAACAATTTATCGAAAAGGAAACGAAGCTTATTTCGATTGGACGGGAACTGACCCGCAAGCTCCTGGACCGATAAATTTCTATCTCAACGAAGAGATGTTCAAAATGTTCATCGGCGTTTACCTGATTATGGTTTTCGATCCGCAAATCTTATTTAACGATGGATTTTATCCGCTTTTGCACGTTACGATTCCGGAAAAATCTCTGCTTAATCCCGAATTTCCGGCGGCACTTGGATGTCGAACACATGCTTTAACTCGTTTGTTTGATGTACTTGGCGGTGCGTTAGGCAAAGGTGCTCCAGAACTTTCGACTGCGGCTGGTTATGGAACTTCGCCGTATTTGCTCTACAACGGACACGATGAAAATGGTGAATTTTTCCACTTGATGGAAATTACTTACGGCGGAATTCCGGGCAGACCAGTCGGTGATGGAATGGACGCACATTCGTGGTGGCCACTTTTTGAAAATATTCCGACCGAGTATCTCGAAAGCTATTATCCGATTACAGTTATGGAATATGGCAGCTTGATGGATTCGGGCGGAGCAGGTTTTCATCGCGGCGGAAACGCGGTTCACAAAGTTTATCGTTTCGATGTTGATGGCGAAATCGCGATTCACGATGATCGAGATCGCTCAGAGCCTTGGGGAATTATGGGCGGATTGCAAGGTGCTAAATCTACAAAAGAACTTATTCGGATTGATGGAACTCGCGAAAATCTTCCGTCAAAAATCTCTCGTGTCCCAGTAAAAGCCGGTGATGTGTTGATTTATAGAACGGCTGGTGGCGGCGGTTGGAAAGATCCATTTGATCGCCCGACCGAAAAAGTTTTCAAAGATGTGAGAAATGGTCTGGTTTCAATTGAGAAAGCAAAATCGGATTACGGAGTTGTTCTAGACGCAAAAACTTTGGCGATTGATGAATCTGAAACCGAAAAATTACGCGGCGAAATGCGTGAAAGTCGCGGCGAATTTCCTCTATTCTCAATCGGTCCTGTGCCAGAAGCAATAGGTGTGGTTGCAACTTGGGGCAAATCTTCAGTAGCAACAGTTTAAGATTTATCCACGAAGATTTAATCTTTACTTTTTGTTTCTACGTGAATAATTTTTTAATAATTTTTGATTATCAATTCTCGACCTATTTGGCTCGAATTTCCGCTGACGTTTCGCATTCCGTAGGCAAATTGTATTGGCGTAATTTTGGCAAACGAGAAAAGTTCGCGGATGTATTCACAATCGTCTAAAGTAATGAGAAACTTGTGTTTGCAAGATTTCATCACTTCCGCAAAATGTTCAGGATTGAAATTTGAATGCAGATTTCCTTTCTTGCCATACAATTTTGAATTCTTGGCTGAAAAATATGGCGGATCAAGATAAAGAAAAACCTTTTCGCCATCAGCGTGAACTAAACTTTCGTAATCAAGATTAGTGATTTCAACGTTTTCGAGCAATTTTTGCAAAGGTTTCAAACGTTCCACGCTACTATTTGTGAAACGACCTTGAAAAGCAGATTCACTATAACCACCGCTTAAAGTTGTGCCGGAAAACGTGATGCGATTAAAAATAAAAAACGCAGATGCGTAGTCTAAAGTGTTTATCTTGAGATGTTTGTAGAGTTCTTTACCGTCTTTAAACTTAGTTTTTAGATTTGAAACTCTTTCAATAAGGTTTCCAACATCAATTTGCGACTGTTGCCAAAATTTGAAAAGTTCAAAATAAGCGTCATTTATCCAAAACTTTTTATTGGGCAACTGTTGTTTTGTTTCTATAAAGACCGAACCTCCGCCGACAAATGGTTCGCGGTATTCATCAAATTCGGGAAAGTTTTGCACTATAAGTTTTGCAATTCGACTTTTTCCGCCAGGATAACGCAGAGGACTTTTTATCATTTTTTATTCAAAAACTTAGTGTTTTCGTTTAGAATAATTCAAATAGCTTGCGAGGTAAATTTTATGTCAGCCATAATTGATAAAATCGAAGAAAAAACTGATTTGTGGACTGGTTTTTATGACCAAGTGTTTTCAATTTCGTTGAAAATAAATACTAAATCTTGGGCAAATGATGAGTATTTCGATTTCTGCTAACAAAATAAGGACTTGCGAATTGAGACCAATAAAAATGGGGATTTGATAATTCTGCGACCAACTGGAGCAGAAACAGGAGGTAGAAACGCAGAGCTGACGACCCAACTTAGAAATTGGGCGAAAAAAAATCAAACTGGAAAAAGTTTTGATTCAAGCACAGAATTTGAATTGCCATGCGGAGCAAAAAAATCACCGGATGCTTCTTGGATTTTGAAAGACAAATATTTCGCCTTAACTCAAAAAGAGCGAGACGGTTTCCCGCCAATTTGTCCAGATTTTGTAGTGGAATTACGTTCAAAATCAGACAGATTAAAGCCGATTCAAGACAAAATGAATGAGTATATTGAAAATGTTGTACGACTCGGTTGGTTGATTGATCCGTATAAAAACAAGTTCATATTTATCGCAAAAATGGCGAAATTGAGATTTTAGAAAATCCAATAAATGTTTCAGGTAAAGATGTTTTAGAAGATTTTGAACTAGATTTGGATGAGATTTTATGAGCGATAAAGAAATGTATGCAGAACGAGGTTTCGGTAACAAAATTGGTTTTGGGACGCGACCTGCGTTGCTCGTAATTGATTTTATCAAAGGATTTACAGACACAAATTGTCCGCTTGGTTCAAATTTAGATGTCGAAATTTCGGCGACGAAACAACTGCTTGATTTGTTTCGCGAAAAGAGTTTACCTGTTCATTTCACGACTACAGCTTACGACAGCGAAATGGTTTCGGCAGGTGTTTTTGTCAAAAAAGTTCCAAGTCTTTCTCATCTCAAATTAGGTTCGAGTTGGGTTGAAATTGACGACCGTTTAACTCCAATTTCGGGCGAGGTTCTTTGGACAAAGCAGTACGCATCGGCGTTTTTTGGAACGTCATTGAGTTCTGCACTTTCGGCACAAAAGGTTGATACGCTTATAGTTACGGGTTGCACAACTTCTGGTTGCGTGCGTGCTTCGGCGGTTGATTCGTGCCAATATGGTTTTCTCACAAATGTCGTTCGCGAATGCGTCGGCGACCGGTCAGCGTCTGCACACAAAGCAAATTTGTCAGATTTAGATGCAAAATACGCTGATGTTATAAGTTTGACTGAAGTTTTGTCTTTTTTGGAAACAATTTAGCTTCGATTTTATGTCGCCAAGCAAGTGATGTGCTTTCAATCAAATAAAACGAAATAAAACTAAACACCGCGATTCCGATAAAATTATACGGAAAAAGATTAAACCATTGCGGCTCGCTACGGTTGAGAAATGGCTGTTGCCATAGGTAAATTGAATAACTCATCACTCCGATTTGCGTCATTATTGCAGTATTTAAAAGCCTTCCAAATAGACTATTTTCGTAATTTGTAATTGCCCAATCGATGCAAATAGCAATCAGAAAATTGCTGATTGTAAACGAAATCCCAAGGTAAAACTCACGCGGATCTATTGTTGAATTAACCAAAACTAACACAATTGGAATGATGAAAATAAGTCGTGAATTTAGCAATTTCAGGTAAAGATTGCTCTGATGCAATTTCTCGTAAAATATTGCAAGCAAACAACCTACAGCAAGTCCATCGGCGTTCGCGTGGAAGCTGTAATAAATCCACATCTTTCCACTTTCGCTAAATGTTTGATAATCAAAAAGTCGCAAAAATGGCGAAAGAACAACTAATCCGCCAAGAATCCAGACGATTTTGTGGCGACCTAAAAGTAATAAAATAAACGGATAAATGAGATAAAACTGTTCTTCGACTGAAAGCGACCACGTGTGCAATAAGTTCCAAGTATCAACATTAATATAGTTGCTTGTGTAAGTAATTGGAGCGATAAAGCTTTCGTTTCTAATGTTTAAAATCCCGAAATAACTCGCGAGAAAAATCACGAGAAGATAGAAATAATAAGGCGGGAAAATTCGTAAAGTTCTTCGAAAATAGAATTTTGGTAAGTCGATTGTCGATTGTTTTTCAATTTCTTTAAGTAAAAGTCCGGTAATTAGAAAACCAGAAATCACAAAAAAGAACTTCACGCCGAGAATTCCGAGATTAAATCGGTCGCCAAACCCAAGTGTGTAAAGAAAATGGCTCGCGACAACGCACAAAACGGAAATTGTTCTCAATCCGTCGAGCGAAGGAATTCGATTATTGGCGTTTAGATTCATAGAATGCGAAAATGAAGTATGCCAAATTTAGCTGATTACACAAAGTTTGCCGATGAAAATAATTTTCGAGTCAGATTTGCAGATATTACCGATATACATTTAATTTCGGCTCTTGGAATTACAACTTGCTATGAAGCGTATTTTGAATTAGATGCTTCAAAAGATTTGGCTGCATATAGTTTAGAAGCCTTTAGTTTGCAACAGCTTACAAGTGAATTTGAAGACAGCAATTCGACATTCATAATCGCGGAATTAAAAGGAAAAGCTATCGGTTTTGCTAAGTTACGTGAAGGGAAAAAAATTGAATGCTTAAATGACAAACACGCGATTGAAGTTCAGCGAATTTATCTTTTAGAAAAAGTTAAAGGTAGAAGTTTTGGAAGTTGTTTGTTGGAAAGATGCTTTCAAATTGGTAAAGAAAAAGGCTATGAAACTGTTTGGCTAGGCGTTTGGGATCAAAACTTGGCTGCACAAAAATTTTATAAAAAGCTCAAATTTGAAAACGTTGGAACGACAGAATTTGCTTATGGTGATGAAACAACAACAAGTTTTGTGATGATTAAAGATATTGAAAAATGAATCAAATTGAATTAGAAATTAGATACGGAAAACCTGAAGATGCAGAAGTTCTCGCACCTTTGGCGGTGAAAATTTTCAACGACACATTTGCGGAAAATCCTTTGAATAAACCAGAAGATATGCAAGCATATATCGCGGAATCGATGAGTGTTTCGGCTTTTAGAACAGAACTAGAAGACGCAAATTCGATTTTTTTTATTGCCGAAATTGACGAACATTTGATTGGTTACGCAATGCTTCGTGAAGATTCAACTGAACAGTGTATTACCGATAAAAATCCGATTGAACTCAATCGTTTATATGTTTCGCATGAGTTTCATGGCAGAGGAATTGCCGAAAAATTGATGAATAAATGTTTCGAAACGGCTTTAGAAAAAAACTACAAAACAATGTGGCTTGGAGTTTGGGAATTTAATCATCGAGCTGCAAGGTTTTATGAAAAGCTTGGTTTCAAACAAGTTGGTAATCATATTTTTCAACTTGGAAGTGATGCACAGACAGATTTAGTGATGGAAAAAGCATTGTAATTTCTTGCTTCACAACTGCGAGAAAATCTTGTAAGATTATCAATGTAAATTGGTATTAAACTTATGACAACTCGACCGTTAAATGGCTTGAAAGTATTAGAAATGGGGCAACTTTTGGCAGGACCGTTTTGTGCATCGCAACTAGCGGGATTTGGTGCGGAAGTTATCAAAATCGAGAAACCGAAAACGGGTGATCCGCTCAGGATTTGGCGGAAATTGCATAATGGCTCTTCGCTCTGGTGGGTTTCAATGGGACGCAATAAAAAGTCGATCACGCTTGATATGACGAACCCGAAAGGTCAGGAAATTGCCAAAAGACTTGCAGCGAAAGTTGATATTTTGCTCGAAAATTTCAAACCCGGAACGATGGAAAAATGGGGAATGGGTTTTGAAGATTTACGCAAAGATAATCGCGGTCTGATTATGGTTCGCGTTTCGGGTTGGGGACAAACGGGACCTTATTCATCGCGTCCGGGTTATGCAAATGTGGCGGAAGGCGTTGGCGGAATGAGATTCACGTCAGGTTATCCCGATCGTCCGCCGGTTCGCACGGGAACTTCGATTGGCGACACTTTGGCGGGAATGCATGCGGCACTTGGGGCGTTGACGGCGGTTTATCATCGCGACGTAAACGGCGGTGAAGGACAAATGGTTGATGTGGCGATTTACGAATCAATCTTCAATATGATGGAATCTACGCTCGCCGAATACGACAAACTTGGACATATCCGTGAGCGTCAAGGTGCAAAGCTCGAAGGAATCGTGCCGACCTCAACTTATCCGACCAAAGACGGCAAGTTCATCATCATCGGCGGCAACGGCGATTCAATTTATCGTCGTTTGATGGCGAAAATCGGAAGACCCGATCTCGGTGAACACGCAGAAATGCAGGATAACGCAGGACGTGTCGGGCACGAAGCCGAAATTGACAAAGCAATAACAGATTGGACTCTGACGAAAACTTACGATGAAGCATACGCGGAAATCTTAGCCGCCGAAGTGCCGTGCGGACCTGTCTATTCAATCGCTGACATCGTTAAGGACGAACAGTATATCGCTCGCGGAATTTTTGAAACTGTAGAAATCGAGCCTAATGACACCGTAAAAATTCCGGCTGTCGTCCCGTTTTTATCAGAAACTCCGGGCGGAACTGATTGGATCGGTCCAAAATTAGGCGAACATAACGAGGAGATCTATCGGGGTTTTTTGGGAATGTCACAGAGTGAATATGAGGATTTAATAGCCAGAGAAATTGTTTAGCAAAAAGTTTTTAGACATTGGAAACCGAGTAAGCGTCAAAAGAAGTCAGATGCTTTTTTTGAAATTGGTTATGAGAATTCAACGTGTATTCATTTTTAGCTTTTTAATGCTTCTGTTTGGGCAAACTGCTTTTGCTGTGCGTCAGAGTATTTTCGTCGCTCCGCAAACCACAGATCCAAACATCTCGACCAATCTGAATAACCATTATGTTTCAATCGATACAGCGGTTTCAGCAAAAAACCAACTCTTTCTGTTTCTGCCGGGAACGAGTGCCGTAGCTGCTAATTATCTTGAAATTAACAGGACGGCGGCGGACTTGGGCTTTCATTCAATTAATCTGACATATTCGAATGATGATGCCGTCAACACGCTTTGCGGAGGCTTCAATACTGATTTGACTTGCTATGGTAACGTTCGTTTGGAGGTTCTCGATGGAGTTGACCGTTCGAATCTGGTCAGTGTTAATCGGGCGAATTCGATCGAAAATCGCCTTATCAAACTCTTGATAAACCTGCGGAATCAGCGTCCAACCGAAAATTGGAATCAGTTTTTGATAAATGATTCAACGATTGATTGGTCAAAAATTATTCCTTCCGGGCATTCGCAAGGCGGCGGACATGCCGGAATCATAGGTCGTTATCATTCGGTCGTGCGTGTTTTGATGTTTGCCGCAATGGATTTCAATGGTTTGGCAAATGCTCCGGCAAATTGGATCGCAATTCCAAACACCACTCCGAATGCGACCGCTCCCGACCGATTTTGGGGATTTGCTCATCAACGTGATGAAATGGTCAATTTCAATACTCTTTCGACGAGAGTCTGGACAGCTTACGGAATGACAAATTTTGGTTCAATCGTTAATGTAGACAACGCGATTCCGCCGTTTAGCAACACGCATTCTCTGACAAGCAACATTGAATGCGGCAATTTTCACGGTTGTATTGCGGTTGACATACGTTTGGTTTTGCAGAATGGAATTCCTGTTTATAAGCCCGTTTGGGAATACCTTTTGTCGAACACAACATTGCCCTTAAGCATCAGTTCACTCGGTTTTTTGCGGAACGGTGGACAAACGGTAAGTCGTCCCGCAGTTGGTTTGACAACAAAATTTTTTCGAATTTCGGTTCGCGGCAGCGGTTTTGAAGCAACGGCGAAAGTTTTGGTGAATGGTATTCAAACCGAAACGGAATTCGTCAACTCGGGAGAAGTTCGTGCGAAACTTCCCGCCGGGAAAATCGGCAGAGTCAGCGGTTCAACTGTCCAAGTTCGCAGTCAAACCGGACAAACTTCAAATGCCGTAAATTTTTAAACGAACTGCTTGAATCTAATTTGAAGATTTTATTTCGGAAATTATCTGACCACAGAATCACAAGAAATTTAAATGGTTTTGTGATACATTCGTGAAGTTTTTATCGTTTCAAAAACATGAATCTACCCAAACAAGTTGAAATAGTTGAAGTTAGCCCACGAGATGGTCTGCAAATGTTGCCGAATTTCGTTCCAACTTCCGATAAGATCAAACTAATAAATCTTGCCAAGGATGCTGGTTTCAAACGCATTGAGGCAGTTTCATTTGTTTCGCCAAAGCACGTTCCGCAGATGGCTGATGCAAGTGAAATTTTGCAGGCAATCGGCGATGATCCGAATATTGATGAAGTTGGTCTGGCTTTGAACGAGCGTGGTTACAAAGCTGCGATTGACGCGAAAGTTGACTGGATTTGCTACGTGATGGCGGCGACGGAGACGATGAGTTTGAAAAACGCCAACACGACTATTGCTGATGGTTTGCAAATGACAAAAAATTGCATCGCGGAGGCACACGCACAAGGCGTAAAAGTTCGTGCTTCAATCGCTGTAACTTGGATTTGTCCATATGAAGGCGATGTGCCGAAAGAACGAATCTTGGAGATCACAAAGTCATTGGTGGAAGCAGGTGCAGACGAAATTGCTTATAACGATACGGTCGGACGAGCCACGCCGAATGACGTTTTTGAGCTTTGTAACCAAGCGAAACAACTCTTTCCGAATCAACAGTTTGCAGGGCATTTTCACGACACGCATTTTACTGCTTTAGCCAATATTTATGCGGCAATGACAGCGGGTTGGAACATTTTTGATTCGTCCGCAGGTGGACTTGGTGGTTGTCCTTTTTCGCCGGGAGCGAGCGGAAACATCGCAACCGAGAAAGTTGTTTGGCTGATGAACAAAATGAATATTGAGACTGGAATTGATACGGAAAAGTTGAAGATTTGTGCCGAATTCGCAAGAGAAATTGAGTCGAAAGCTAAAAGTCAGTAGCGTCGTGCGTGAGCCGATGCGTAATAATGGCGAAACTTTATGAAACAAATTTTACATTACATCGACGGCGAAAAAGTAGCTTCAAAATCAGGCAAAATGTTTTTGTCGGAGAATCCTGCGACCGAAGAAACGATCGCCGAAGTTGCGTTTGGAGAAGCGGAAGATGTTGATGCAGCCGTCGAATCCGCTGATAAAGCCTTTCAAACGTGGAAAAACGTCACTCCGCTAGAACGCGGAAAATTGCTCTATAAAGTCGCTGACAAACTACTCGAACGCCGTGAAGAATTTGCACTCGCCGAGACTGAAGATTCGGGCAAAACTTTTCAATCAAATTTGAATATCGACGTGCCCTTTTGTTCCGATTTTTTTCGATATTACGCAGGTGCGGCGGATAAATTGCGAACGCCTGTTCCGAATAACGAACCCGGAACACATCGTTACGCTACACGCGAACCTTATGGAGTAATTGGTGCGATTGCACCGTGGAATTTTCCGCTCGTGATGGCGACTTTGAAGCTTTCGGCGGCAATAGCTTGCGGGAATACGGTCGTTATGAAAATGGCTGAGCAAACTCCCGCGACTGTTACGATGCTTGCCGAATTGTTTCTTGAAGTTGGTTTTCCAAAAGGCGTTTTTAATGTCGTTCACGGCGACGGTACGGCTGGACAACATCTCGTTCATCATTCAAAAGTCAAGAAAATTGCATTCACTGGTTCATCTGCGGTCGGCAAGATTTTGGGCGAACAAACAGGACGAATGACGAAACCGGCATTGCTCGAAATGGGCGGAAAATCGGCTAACATTATTTTTGCTGATGCAGATATTGATCTCGCAGTTAACGGTATTTTGCAGTCAAGTTTGGGCAACAACGGTCAGTTTTGCCTTGCCGCTAGTCGTGTTTTGATTGAGGAGAAAATAGCTGATGAAGTTACGGCAAAGGTTGTCGAAAAAGCGAAGAAAATAAAAGTCGGCGATCCGATGGATTCGACGTCAAACGTTGGTCCAATCATCAGCCGCAAACAAATGGAACGCGTATTAGATTACATTGAAATCGGCAAACATGAAGGTGCCGAAGTTGCCACAGGCGGAAACAGAATCGGCGATAAAGGCTATTTTATCGAGCCGGCAGTGTTTACAAAAATGACTCCAAACATGCGAATTTGGCGTGAAGAAATTTTTGGTCCCGTAGTTGGAATTACAACTTTTTCAACCGAAGAAGAAGCTATAAACCTGGCAAATGACAGCGATTACGGACTTGGTTCATACTTTTGGACAAATGATTTAAATAGAACGCACCGCGTTTCAAATGAGATGGATTCAGGTCTTGTGTTTGTAAATATGCCCGCCTATATGACGCCGATGATGCCTGCGGGTATTAGGAACCTGAGTGGAACGGGACAAAATTTCGGGCTTGAAGCGTTAGAAAATTACACAAAACTGAAAGGAATTTATATAAATTACAGCGGACGGATTTTTCCGTGGCTTACTTGATCAGGAGGAAATATGAGCGAAACAAAACAAGCAGTTGAATTTCCTGTTTTTCTGCGTCACAACGGAATTTGGGAAGGAACATACACTTTAATTGATGCCAAAACGGGTAAAATTCTTGATCATCACAAGAGCAAATTGACTTGTAAAACTAATGGAATTGACGAATATTCTCAGCAAAATGTTTATACCTGGGCGGATGGAAAGGTTGAAACAAAAGAGTTTCCGGGCGAATTAAAAGATGGTTGGTTGAAGTTCGATAATCCGCGTTTGAAAGGTGCGTCAACCGAAGTTGACGACGATTGTATCTTCTTGACTTGGGTTTATAAAGACCAACCAAATAACAAATTTGTCGAAATAATCACGCTTGAATCAGACACGCACAGATGCCGAACTTGGCAGCATTTTGAAAACGGGGAATTTGCAAAATTAACTGTGATTGACGAATGGAAAATTTCTTAGCTTTTTGTTGGTTTTGCAACGCCACGTTTTGGTTTTCTTGGCACCAAACTACGCGAATGTTTTGCCGGTTTATTTTTTGCAGGAGCAGATTTTGCGGCAATTGCTTCTACTTGTTTTGGTGTGCGTCTTCGCAGAAAATCTTTGACATCTTTTTCTAAAAGCACGCGAAAAGAACCTATCGGCATTCCTTCATCTGTGAGATTCCCGATAGAAACTCGACGAAGTTTAACAACGCTATGGGCAACTGAATCAAACATTTTTCTGATTTGAAGATTGTGTCCTTCAAAAAGTGTGACCAAATACCAACCGTTAGTTTTTGTTGCTTCGAGAGCTTTTATTTCGCATGGCGAAGTTTTAAATCCGTCTTCGAGAACTGTTCCGCGACGCAATTTGTTAAGCGAAACTTCGGGCAAAATTCCTTTAGTTTTTACTTCATAAAGTTTCGGAATTGTCTTTGAAGCCAAAACTGTGTTGGTAAATTCGCCATCATTAGTCAATAAAATCAAGCCTTCTGTTTGATAATCGAGCCGTCCAACTGGGTGAAGTTTGCCAAATTTTTTCGGGATAAAGTCCGTCACAAGTTTGCGTTTTTTCTCATCTGCAACGCTCGATAAAACGCCTTTTGGTTTGTTGAGAAGAATATAAGTTGGCTCGTGTTTTTCAATTCTAATGTTGATGAGCTTGCCATTAACCTTAATATGATCAACTTCGGGGTCAGCTTTTGTGCCAAGAATCGCACGTTCACCATTTACGGTTACGCGACCATTAATAATCAATTCTTCTGCTGCTCTGCGAGACGCGATTCCGGCTTGGGCGATAAGTTTTTGTAATCTTTCCTGCATAAAGACTGTAGTTTAGCTTATTTCAAGCGAGTTATCATCTTCGAGTTCGAAAAAGGTTGCGGTTGAAGGCATTTGCTTGTTCATAAAGAGATTTGTTTCATAGACAAATTTACGTTTAAATTCTTCGGAATGACTTTCTAGAGACGAAATTTTTATAACTTCGCCATCAGCTAATTCCATCGCAAGCGACCAAATTAGATCACCTTCAGTATCTTTCTCTTCAATGACAAAAAACTGAGAAATTTCATCAAATGTGTATTTAGTGTCAGATTTTCCAAAAACGCCAAATCTCTGTAAATAAACGGTTTCAGATATATTGTTGATTGTTATTTTTGTGATTGGTGAGCGATAAATAAACCAACATCCGGCTAAAACTCCAACCATTCCCATTACTAATGCTAAAAATAATTTATATGGTTCAATAAAACGATAATTTGTAAAACCGCCGAGTGAACCATAAACGAAAACGCCGCCGATGCTTACGAAAAACAAGGCGACAATCCACATGCAACCTGGAGTTTCTCTGATAATTAATTCGTTTTGAGTTTGAAAACTTTTCATCTCAAATCAATTATATCAATTGGGGAGAGGCGTTTGGAAGATTAATTTGCTAGATCTTCAAAATCTTCAAAACTCGGCAACTCTGATAAATCTTTTAAACCAAATTGCAACAAAAAATCTTTTGAAGTGCCGTAGAGCATCGGTTTGCCGACAGTTTCTTTTCTGCCTTTTGAAATAATAAGCCGTTTATCGAGCAACGTTTTGATTGACGAAGAAGATTGCGTTCCGCGAATTTCGAGAATTTCGGGAACTGTAACTGGTTGTTTATAAGCAATAACGGCAAGCGTTTCGAGAGCTGCAAGCGAAAGTTTCGCATTTGGGCGAGTTTTCAAAAATAGACGAACTTCCTCGTGATATTCAGTTTTGGTGGTAAATTGCCAACCGCCCGCAATTTCGCGAAGTGTCAAACCGCTTTCGCGTTCGGTAAATTCTCTCGCCAGATTAACAATCGCAGATTTAACAAATTCGATATCTTCTTCCAAAACGTCTGCTAAAACCTTGGCTGCAATTGGTTCATCAGCAACAAAAATCAAGGCTTCCAAAATAGCTTGCAATTCTGAAATGCCACGGGCAACTTTTGTATTTTCTTCTACGTCCGACATAATTAGTTGTTCGCAAAGAGATTAACATATTGCAGCATTTTGGGTAAAACCGCCATCAGCAGAACTGCCACCGCTAGGAAGCGTTGGTGACGAACCGAAACAACTTCTCGCAACAGAATAACGTTCCTTCGCAGTCGCGGTTCCGCAAATTCTATTGAAATTTGTTTCCTTCCGTTATGCCTTTCCAATCGTCCGTTCGAAAGGGTGAAGCAGGGAAGCCGATTGAATTAAACAGATTCGCGTCAATCGGTGCATCAGACCACGCGAATCTTACCGCTAACGGAATCTTTACTTTCGGGCTCGAAACGATCACTTTGTCTCCATCGATCTCGGCTTTTGCGTAATAGAAAACCTTGTCAGTTCCGGCTATCTCGAAGCCTTTTACGTAGCCGAATTTGTCGTTGGTTGTAAGACCATCGTACGTGAATTTGAATGAAACGATCGCTTTGCCATTTTCGAATTTAACGGAATCATACATTGGACTGCTGTAAGGAATATCAACGCCGTAAGTTAGTTTCAGAGCATTTGCGGCGAGGCGTTTGGCGACATCCTGTTTGTTTGTTGGGTGAATATCATTGGCGTTTCCGACGTCTGTGATCACCGCCATTCCGGTTTTCGGCAATTTCAAAGTCATCGTTTGAGCTTCGCGTAATTCTGCCCAACCGCTTCCTGTATTGCTGCTTTGATTGCTGCCGTAGCTTGAAAGCTGTGCGAAATAGAAATAGAAATCGTCGCCCCATTTTTTTCGCCAATCTTCGATCATCAGCGGAAACGTTTTGCGGTATTGAATTGAGCGACCGGCATTGGTTTCGCCTTGATACCAAAGCACGCCACGCATCGCAAATGGCACGATCGGTGCAATCATTCCGTTGTAGAGAGTTGTGCCAACATTATTGCTCAAACGTGCATATTCATGCGGTTCGGCGAAAGAAGGCATCAATCGCCAGTTGTCTTTTCCGAGCGGAATTTTCTCGCTCGTACTCGAGATGAAAACATCATCAGCGGAACCCAATAGTCCGAGACCAAACCATTCAGGCTCAATCGCTCTGTTCATTTTCACAACGATTCGATTCGTGCCTGCTTTCCAAACGTTTTTCGGCACAACAACTTCGCGTTTTCCTTTCAAAATACCGGAGAAAACTTGTGCTCCGTTGATGTAAATTTCGTTGTAACTATAACTTTCCGCGAATCCGAGCGTCGTTTCCTGACCAACGAAACTCTGCGGAATTTCAATATCTCTCGCTATAAATCCATTCCCACGCCACGCCCAGATTCCTTTCCAATCCCATTGACCCATCGGATTTGAGGCGATCCATTTTGAGATATCGAAATTCGAGTCGAGATATTTTTTCTCGTCAGCAACGGTTGGGTTTGCATTTTCGTCGCCGAGCGTTGCTTTCTTCACTCTTTTTTCAAGTAACGCATCGCCTTCTTGCCAATGTTTCGGAAGGTTTTTTGCATAGTCTCGCAATTCATCCGAAGATGCCATTCCTTCTTTGCTGATCCAGCCTTCCACCTGCGAGCCGCCCCAGGATGAATGAACCAAACCAACCGGAATTTTCAACTTTTGATGAATTTCGCGTGCAAAAAAGAAACCGACTGCCGTAAAATCCCCAACCGTTTCCGCCGAACTCACTTTCCATTCGCCGGATCTCAAATCGTTTTGCGGGTCGATCTCCACATTATGCTCAACAAAAAAGTGCCGAATCTGCGGAAAATTCGCATTCTTCTTTTCCGCTGCAAAATTATCCGCCTGTTTCACCGACCATTCCATATTCGACTGCCCCGAGCAAAGCCAAACTTCACCGATCAAAACATCGCTCACCGCAGTGCTTCCCGATTTCGCCAAAACCTTGATCGAATAAGGTCCGCCCGCTTCCATGGGATTAAAAACCGCGTTGAATTTCCCGCCTGCATCCGCCTGAACATTTCGTGTCTGCCCTGCGAGAGTAACGGTTACGTCTTCATTCGCCTCCGCCCAACCCCAAACTGGAATCGGCTTCTGCCGCTGCAAAACAACGTGATCAGAAAAAAGTTTCGCCAGTTTCACATTGGCAAAAGCACTCGAAAAAGAAGCAAAAAAGAGACAAAAAAAGAGTGCCGCGAAAACACTCTTTGAATGGAATGATCTGTTTGTTGGTTTCATACGAAAACCATTGTAAACCCAAAATTCGGAATAGAAAAAGCAAACGAAGTCTGCGACATATTTGTAGCCCATATTGCAAGATATGGGACTTATGTCGTTATCTTCGATAACTCTAAGATTTTGATGGATTCTTTCCCACAATTGACATTGTGGGCTACAAATATTTCGTCATTTTCAACGACTTTTCACAGGCAGAACCGCGACCGCTAGGAAGCGTCAGTAGCGAACCGAAACAACTTCCGGCAACAAACTAACGCTCCTTCGCAGTCGCGGTTCTGCCAAAACGAAAGGCAGAACCGCGACCGCTAGGAAGCGTCAGTAGAGAATCGAAAGTACTTCGAAGTCTGAAAATCGCTCCTTCGCAGTCGCGGTTCTGCCTATTCTAGTTCACACCAAAACTAACGTTTACAACTGCCGTCATATCTTTATCGATTGAGGAAGTGTCGCTGATTCCGCCATCGGAAACGTCGGTTGAATCCGCTGCGGTGATCTGCAAAACGCCCATTCGTGCTGAGCGAACCGCACCGATACGATTTCCTGTGCTTGCTGCAATTTGCTCCGCACGCACTTTTGCGTCTTTCGCTGCTTCGCCGAGCATTTCAATCTTCAAATCGCCAAGAAGTGTGTAGTAATATTGCGGCGAATTTGATTCGATCAAGATTCCTTGATTGATGAGTTCCGTTGATTCGCGTGCGATCTGTGCGATCTTGTCCACTTCATTCGAACGTACTTCAACCGTTTGCGTCAGCGAATAACCGGTGATTTCCGCTGTTTCGATTCCGCTTGCGTCACGGCGTTTTATCTTCGAAGTAGAAATCGACGAAATCGTGATTTGATTTTCAGCGATTCCTTTTCCAACCAAATATTGCTTCACAAGCGGAACATTTTCCGTTAGCGAACGATATGCATCAGCCAATTTAGTCGATTCAAAAGAAACGCTCGCAGTCCAAACCACCAGATCAGATTTGATTCGTTTCTTTGCCGAACCCGTAACCGTTATCGCCTCGTCGCCTTTTTTCGATGTTGAATAAAACCAACCAAAAATCAACGAAGAAATCACCAGCCCGATTGCCAAAGCCACGCCCGAATTAAACCAACCGCCATTTTTCCCACCGTCCATCTAATTTTCCTCCCGCACCTAAACCTAGAATGCGATTAAAACACGAAACGAAGAAAATCTATGTGCGATAAGTCACAGGAATGATATGTGGGAATCCACACCAAAAACGGCAGAACCGCGACGGCAAGGAAATAGGCAGAACCGCGACCACGAGGAAGCGTTAGCAAAGAACCAAAATAACATTCGGAATCAAATAAACGCTCCTTTGCAGTCGCGGTTCTGTCTTTTTCAAGTTTCGTGCCCGCGAGGCGATATTAGAATATGTCGGAAAAAGGAATAAACGACGAGTGTGACGAAAACACTCTTTGTTGAGAATTATTTGATTTATGGATTCAAGGAATGTTTAATTCATTAAGCTTGGCTAAAGTCGGCGATTTATTATTAACTTAACCACTAACTAGAAAGGAGTGGCAATTCATTACACAGAATGACCACCATTTTTAGATTTTCATTCCAATTTCAATTCCTTTGATCCGTTTATACAATTCTGTCGCATAGTTGTCAGTCATTCCCGCGACATAATCAAGTACACCGAGAACCCTTTCATAAACAGTTTTTCCATCATAGTTAAATGCTGATGGTAAAAGTGTAACGGCTTTTTTGTCTGATTGGGTTCTTTCGGAGCTTTGTTTTAATATAGGTGGAATAAAATGTGACAATAGTTCGTACATTACGTTATAACCGGCATTTTCGATTTCAACTACACTTCTATTGTTATAAATATGCTCAATAGAATACGTGGTTATTTTTTCCAATGCATCGCATTCATCTTTAATTGTTTCAAAAATTGGCTGTTTAAATGTTCCGTCGAAAATGCTCTGAATATGTTTTGTATAAATTTCTTTAGCTCTCATAGTGAGTGCATATATTGATTTTGCTCGTAAATAAGAAATTTTGTCATTCTTATCCTGCATTTTTTTTAGTCGTTCATCAATTTTGTTAATATCGCATCCTAGACAAGTGACTAAATATTTCAAGTATTCGATACATTCGGAGTGTTCAACAATACCCAGCCTGTGAGCATCTTCAAAATCAATAATGTTGTAGCAAATATCATCTGCCGCCTCCACGAGCCACACAAACGGGTGTCTTAAATAAATTAAAGGGTTAGAATTATCTTTAATCATTTCAGTATTTTCAGCCATGTCCACAAAAGTGTTTTTCTCGGATTGAAAAAAGCCAAATTTTTTACGATAAATAAAACTCTTATTTATTCCGATTGATTCACAAGGATATTTTGCGACTGACGACAAAGTGGAATATGTAAGCTTTAAACCGCCTTCTGATTTTCCATTTTGTTGCTGTGTTAAAACTCTGATTGCGTTAGCATTACCCTCAAAGTTTATTAAGTCTGACCATTCTTCATCTGAAAATTTAGACTTTAAATCTGATTCATTTTTTGTGAAATAACTTGCTATTGCATCTTCTCCGGAATGCCCAAAAGCGGGATTTCCAATGTCGTGGCACAAACAAGCTGATGCAATTACATTATAAAGATTATGATTGTAAAAATATTTGCTTTCGTCAGTTAAACTGTCCTTATACTCTTCGGCAATAAATTGTCCTATTAAACTGCCTAGTGAACGACCAACTGATGCAACCTCTAGTGAATGTGTTAGGCGATTATGAACAAAAACACTTCCCGGAAGAGGGAATACCTGCGTTTTGTTTTGAAGTCTGCGAAACGCGGATGAAAAAATTATTCGGTCAAAATCACGTTGATATGCCGTTCGCGGATCCGAAAGAGTTGTCGAATTAGTAACTCCTGTTCGTTTGTCGCTATATAATCTATTTAAATCTATTGACATAATATATTGTTGAAGGAAAACAGGCGTTAATCTTCGCATTAATAGTTCACTTTCGTATGTCCTTTCCAAAACTCTTCTTTAACAGCGAACTCCCGAGAGAACCCATATTTATCTCTTTTTCATTAATAGTAGTATCTAGATCACACCCAAAACGTCTTGCTTAAATTCGTGTTGCCCTAAACTATACCAGTCTTTGGGAAGTTTCTCTGTGAATACTATGTGAAAAGCTCTCTCGAATAGTTCGTCAAAAGTTAATATCTCTATGTTTCTGCTGTCTCTTCGAAATCTTTCAAAAGAATCGGTTTTAAGATTATATTCGTTGGATCTATTATGGGGAAATTCTTCATTTCTATTACCAATTAGTAAAATAGCTTTAGGGTCCAAAATCCTGTGTAATTGATTATCAACCACAATATTATCCTCATCTAAAATCTCTTTGTTTTCCGTTAGACTTGTTCTTTGGGCTAAGACTTGGCTATACGCTTCAATGAAATCATTTGAAAAATCCCAAGTATTTGTCCTCGATTTGTTTGTTTTGGATTGCTTGAATATTTTTGTGTCACTTCTTTTCAACTCAATTATTGACGTAAAGTAAGAAATGCCTATAAAATCTGCCGTCGGACTGCCGGTGCGTTTTGAATTTTCGGTTCCAACACTCTGTTCACTCAATAAATCTCTGATGAATTTTATATCTACATTTAAGCCAATAATCCACTCATTATTCTTTAAAAAGTGATGCCAAATTGCTTCATCCCCAGGCTCAGTAATTTCATGCTTGTTTCGATAAGAGTTGTAAACGTTTACACCTTTTTCATTGATCGAATTCTTGAGGAACGCATAAAACCAATGAATTTTATTTTTTCGTTGAGATCGAATTAATTCCTTAATGTCATTATTTGAAAGTTTTGCATTCTCAACAAGCGAAATCAGTTCGGTAATTCGGTCGTCAGGTTGTTTACTTTTGAATTCTAATAAGTAATTGTCAAAACTTATCGCTTGATATTTGGACTGAAAATCGCCTACATCAACGAGATCCTTAAATCCGTGTAGAAATTCGATAACTTTCCAAAATGATTTAGCGTCGTCACCATCCCCAAACTTGATAATAACATCGTTTCCTCTTGATATTTTGGGTACATTATCATTGTCAACTTTTCTAAATTCAAGTCGAGGTAAATATTTGCCCTCTGCACTTGATTTGTAAAACGTCACGTTCACGATGGTTTTAACTCCTGGTTTTTCGACTAAAATAAATCCACCAATAATAGAGTCTCCGTTATAAATGTAACAATTACTCTTATCAACTGTTTCTCTAATTACTAAACTGGTCAGGTCGTCTTCAAGGAGATTGAATTTTTCTGAGAAAGGTCTATTTTGATCGAGCATAGTTTTGTACAACCGTTCTTATTTCAAATTTCTAGTGGTTACCCTAAATGTACGCTAAAGCCTAACACTCGATTTACGCAACTTTTTGCAATAGATTTTCATTGCTAAAATTCGGCGAAGTGCGTTTCATACAAGTTGGAAAGAACCGAATCAACTGATTGCCAAGAAAATAACAAAAAAAACAAAAAACTGAAGAAAAACGGAATATTTTAATTTTCTGTTCGTATCCGCTGAAATTATAGCTAAATTCCGATTGCTGTCCTAAATAATTCAAATTTAACTCCTAAAAAGCAGGTTCCTCATAAATCCCATAAACATCTCGCAAAGCTGTACAGATTTCCTCGACTGTGGCGTAGGCTTTTACGGCTTCGATGGTTGCGGGCATTGTGTTTTCGTTTTCTACCGCGGCTTTTTTGAGTTTCTCGAGAGCATTGGCAACCGCACCTTTATCGCGTGTGGCTTTGGTGTGTGCGAGGCGTTCGAGTTGGTGATCGCGGACTGTTTCGTCGATTTTTAGGATCTGAGTTGAAGAAACTTCGTCAGGCATTTGGTATTTATTTACACCTACGATCACTTGCTCTTTTCGTTCGACCGCTTTTTGGTATTGGTAGGCGGATTCCTGAATTTCGCGTTGCGGAAAACCGGCTTCGATCGCCTCGACCATGCCGCCGAAACCATCGATCTTGTCGAAATATTCGAAACAGCCGTCTTCCATTTTCTTTGTCAAAGCTTCCACATACCACGAACCGCCGAGTGGATCGATCGTGTTCGCAACGCCTGTTTCCTCCGCGATTATTTGCTGTGTGCGGAGAGCGATCAGAGCTGAAGCATCGGTTGGAAGTGCGAGAGCTTCATCGTAACTATCTGTATGCAAGGAGTTTGTGCCGCCCAGAACTCCGGCGAGAGCTTGAATCGCAACCCGTGCGATATTGTTGAGCGGTTGCTGTGAAGTAAGCGAAACTCCTGCAGTTTGCGTATGAAAACGCATTTGCAAACTTCTCGGATTTTTCGCACCAAATCGCTCACGCATCGTTTTTGCCCAAACAACTCTTGCGGCTCGATATTTTGCGATCTCCTCGAAAAAGTCGTTATGTGCATTAAAGAAAAATGAGATCCGCGGAACAAATTCGTCAACATCCAAACCGCGTTCTACACCATATTTCACATATTCCACTCCATCGCGGAGCGTAAATGCAAGCTCTTGCAAAGCGGTCGCACCAGCTTCGCGGATGTGATAGCCGCTCACGGAGATCGGATTGTATTTCGGCAAGTGTTTAGCGGAAAATTCCATGGTGTCGATCACCAATTTCATCGCCGGTTTGATTGGATAGATCCATTCTTTTTGGGCGATATATTCCTTTAAAATGTCATTTTGAAGTGTGCCGGAAATTTTGTTAAGATCGCAACCTTGCTTTTCAGCGAGTGCAACGTAAAAAGCCAAAAATATCGAAGCCGGAGCGTTAATTGTCTGCGAAACGGTAACTTGCTCGAGCGGAATTCCATCAAACAAAGCCTCAAAATCCGCGAAACTCGAAACCGCAACGCCGCATTTGCCAACTTCACCTTCTGAAAGCGGCGAATCCGCGTCCAAACCCATCAAAGCCGGAAGGTCGTAAGCGGTTGAAAGTCCGGTTTGACCTTGTGTCATTAAATATTTAAAACGTTTGTTGGTTTCCTCGGGTGAAGAAAAACCCGCGAATTGCCGCATTGTCCAAAGTTTTCCGCGATAACCTGTCGGGTGAATGCCGCGTTTGTATGGATATTCTCCCGGAAAACCAATATCTTCAAGTTCTGCAACGCTTTCTGCTGTAAAGAGACGTTCGACAGGTTCGAGCGAAACGCCTTCGAAAGATTGTTTTCGTTCCGGCGATTTATCTAAAACTTTCTGCAAAGTTTCTTGTTCCCAACGGTTTAAATCGGTTTGCAATTCTATTACTTCAGACATATTTGTATCCTAAAATTTTTTGTTATATCGATATAAAACTTACAGTTTGTTTGCGTATTATTCAAATAACGGTTGGAAAAAAATAGAAGTGCGGCTTGCATTCGGGAAACGCAAGCCGCTAATTTTCGGAAGGGCAAAACAGTAGGATAAGTGGAGATGATAGGCAACAGGCAGTGTTTTTTGACGGGCATTTGTGTCTTCGTGAAACATTTCTCCACAATGAATCTTTCCCGAAGACACGGGAAACTTTTTATTTGCGAACGAAGCCAAGTTTTTGAGATTCACGCTCAATTGTTGCTTCGTCGGTTTTCAAACTATGAACTTCTTGCTGCAAAGTGACATTTTCGCGGCTAAGTTCTTCAATTTCTTGGTTAAGTTCAGTGTTTTGGTGAACTTCATTTCGTGAATCTGAAAAAGCACGAATATTAATTGTCAGGCAAATTAAACTAGCCATTAAAACTACAATCGTAAACAAAAACCATTGCGGCATTGATTCCTCGCGTTTTTTGGAGTTTATTCGAGTCCGATTATTTCTTCTAGGTGTTGCCATTATTTTAATCAAGTAAAAATTTGCGTCCTTCGACAAGTAAGTTTTCCAAATCCTTTTTTCTTTCGCTTTCAGCGTAAATTCGAACCATTGGTTCGGTGCCAGACGGACGCATCAGCATCCAACTATCATCAGCAAAGATGAACTTAACGCCATCCATCCGATTAATTTTTTCAATCTTCTTTCCGCCTATTTCATTCGGTTCGCGGGAAAGTCTTTCTGCTAAACTTGCTGCAATTTCGGGTGTTAATTTGACTCCAATTCGCCCCGATTCAAGATTTCCAACTCGGTCCGTTAATTCTTTTAACTGTTCCGTTAAACTTGCACCGCGAGCAGCAACTGCTTCAGCTGCCAACAAACAAGCGAGGATTCCATCTTTTTCCGGAATGTGACCTCTAATTGAAAGTCCGGCTGATTCTTCGCCGCCGAGTATAATCTTGTCTTCGTTTATCAATTCGCCGATAAACTTGAAACCAACCGGCGTTTCGTAAAGCTCCAATCCACGAGACTTAGCAACTCTGTCAACAAGATGCGATGTTGCGACCGACCTTGCAACGCCTTGTTTCCAACCACGGCTTTCAGCTAAATAATCGGTTAAAAGAGCGACTAACTGGTTTGGCGTAATAAATTCGCCATTGCTGTCAATAATTCCAAATCTATCTGCATCGCCGTCTGTTGCGAGCCCAAGTGTTAAATGTTTTGTTTTAACAAGCTCTCGAAGTTCGTCAAGCTGTTTTTCGCTTGGCTCTGGTGAACGTCCACCAAATGTAACATCTCGCCAATCATGAATTGTTTCAACATTTAAACCTATGTTTCGCAACGCTTTATCTAAATATCCGCGACCAGTTCCGTATAAAGGATCAAAAGCATATTTGCCGTTCGCTTTGGCAAGTGTGTCAAAATGAACCTTGCTTTTTAATTCTTCTAAATATGAATCGCGAGGATCGTATTCTTCAATTGTTCCACCACTTTTATCAGCTAAATCCGCTTTATTCTCAATTAATTTCTCAATTCGCTGAGTAACTTCCGGCATTGCCGGTGCTCCATCTGAAGTAGAAAATTTAATTCCTTGATACTCAGGCGGATTGTGCGAAGCTGTAAAATTAATTGCACCGCTTGCTAATTCTTTTCTAATTGAATAAGAAATTGTCGGAGTTGGTGTCGGATGGTTGCAAAGTAAAACCCTAAAACCTTTGTTTTTTGCAATTTCGGCGGCAACTTGGCAAAACTTTTCGCCCATAAAGCGTGTGTCGTTTCCAATAATTATCGTTTGCTGCGTTTGGTTGTTTATTTCTGTCAAATAACTACAAATCGATTCTGTCACAAGACGAACATTCAAAAATGTAAATTCGTCTGCGATTATTGAACGCCAACCAGATGTTCCAAAGCGAATAGACATTAGATTACAATTATAATAAAACTATTAAAGTCACTAACCTTCGTAACACTGGATTTACCCTTGAAGTTTTAAAAATTTATCATAGCAACTAATAACTTGTAAAACGTTTTTGATAAACAATAAATTGTTTATTTTCAATAAGTTCTGAGAATTCATTCAAGTATAAGATAAAGTAAGTGCTTAAAGTGAACGATAGGTGAACAGAAAATGCAAATATCTTGTTAACATCATTAAAACAAATACTTTCAAGTTGGACAAATAAATCATAAAATTAGAATCGTTAAGCATATATTTAAACACATTTAAGCGATACATCTAGATACTGACTCTTTAAATGCTATTTTTGTGTTATTTAAGTGAGTCATTATGGCTCTTTTATAAGCTAGCATTCAATAGATGCGTCATAAAGATACATTGAAAATGAATTAAATAATAGCTGAATGTTGGCTATCTGTTTTATCCACAGTGTTTAAGAGGGAATTATTTTAACGGCATAGATTTTGCTATGAAAAGCATAGATAAAACTCTCGGTTCGGTTTAAATTATACCCAAACGAAAGTCTAAAATTAATAACTTCAAAAGCCATCCGGCTTTACTTGAGAAATCTACATTATATTTCGGAGAAATCGCAATTATGAGACCAATCAAACACGTTGAAAAAGGACTTGCAGTCGTTGCAAGTGGATTGTTTAAGACAATTAAAAGTGTCAACCAATTTAAACCAAACGCATCTTTTATCCCAAAATGGTCAGATAAACCAATTTTAAAATCTTGGCAAAAATCTAAGCCAACGCTCGGCTTTCCAAGAACAACTGATTCGCTTTGTCCAAATTGTGTAATTGAAGCACGCGAAGAAATTCTGGCTGGAACTAGAGATGTTTCGACACTATTAAATGATAGCGTTGGTGAAATTAAGGCTCAAATTATTGAACGCGATGGACAAATTTGGATGATTAAAGATTGTCCAAAACATGGACATATTGAAGATTTGATGGCGATTGACTCAAAGTTTTTGAAGCATATTGAAGATTTGTTTCCAGGACGCGATCAAGAATCACATAACGATGAAAAATTACACAATCACGGAACTTCGACAATTAAATATGGTCGCGGTGCTGTTTTAACTGTTGATTTAACAAATCGTTGCAATATGATGTGCGACCCTTGTTTTATGGACGCAAACCAAGTTGGATTTGTTCACGAACTTTCGATGGAAGACGTGCAAGAAATTTTGGATAACGCTATCCAAATTAAACCACGTCGTCAAATGTCAGTTCAATATTCGGGTGGCGAACCAACACTTTCTCCATATTTCTTAGATGCAGTTCGTTATGCAAGAAAGGTCGGATACAACTCAGTTCAAGCCGCGAGTAACGGAATCGAATTTGCAAAATCAAAAGAATTTTGTCGTGAAGCCGCAGAAGCTGGTTTAAGATTTGTTTATTTGCAGTTTGACGGTATTGGAAACGATGCTAACTCGCACAGACAAATTGGTAATTTATTTGACGTTAAACTTCGTGCAATCAACAATTTACATGAAGCTGGTGTTGACATCATTTTGGTAACAACATTGGTTAATGGCGTTAACAACGATCAAGTTGGAACAATTATTCGTTTTGCTTTAGAAAATCCGAAGAAAATTTCGTTTATTGCTTTTCAACCAGTTTCATTTACCGGACGCGACGAACACATTACAGAACAACGTCGTCTGCAACAACGCTATACACTTTCGCATTTGGCTCAAGACGTTCAAAAACAAGTTGGAATTACAGAACCGACACGAGATTGGTTTCCACTTTCATTGATGGGAGCATTTGCTGATTTTGCGGATGTCGTTCACGGACCCGAATCTGATTGGGGACAAGTTTCGTGTGGATGTCATCCAAACTGCGGAGTTGGAACTGCGGTGATGATTAACAAAGAAACGAAAGAAATGGCTCCGGTTCCACAATTTTTAAACATTCAAGGTTTGGTCAAAGATATGCAACATATTACGGACACAAATCGCGGTAAATTGTTTTCAAATATAATGATGGGCTTAGCTTTGCTCAAAAATTATAATCCTTATGGAGCACCGAAAAGTTTAACGCTTGGCGGAATCTTCAAAAAGTTTGATAAATCATTTGGATTAAGCGGAAAAGATTACGGAAAAGTTAGTGGAGATCGGACAGCGGAAGATATTGAAAAACGTCGTCAAGATCCATGGAATTTCTTATTTATTGCCGGAATGTGGTTTCAAGATTTGTTTAACTACGATTTCCGCAGAACTGAAATGTGTATTATTCCTTATGGTACACAAGAAGGCGAAATTTCGTTTTGTGCATATAATACGGGAATTGGCTGGAGAAATATTATTGAACACATGCACCAAAATGCGACTGTTGCTCAATGGTATAAAGAAAACGGACGACACGAAGTTTTTGCACGTGGGAAAGAAGTTGACATGGGCGACAATTCACACAGTCTAAACCTGAATGAAGTTGACTTAAGCCGTCCGAACAAACCAGAAATGGAAGGTCCAAAAACGGCAGCTGAAGAAATGCAAATGATGAAAAAACTTTATAACTCAATGGTTATGGAAAAAAATAACATCAAAGGTGAAAAACTTGTCCAAATCGGTGGAATCAAACGTGAGAAAAAAGAACCTGCGAAAGCATAGTTTTTTGAATAACACTTAAAAAAAGCCTCGTAGATTTTTTCTACGAGGCTTTTTTTTTCAAATAGATTATAAATTTAAAGTGTCAGATGTTTGGCACATGCCGTCAAAAAAAAGTTATAAATCTAAATATTGATTGGCAATAATCGTAAAAATCCCTGTAAATCAGGGATTTTTTTTGGCACGGTTTTCGCAATTAGCTAATTCGGAGGTTCTATGTCTGAAACAGAAGAAGTAAACAAAACAACGGAAACAGCAGTTGCACCAAATAAGAAAGGGAAACTTTTTATGATTATCGGCTTGGTCATAGTTTTAATGGCTGGCGGTGGCGTTGGATATTATTTTTGGAATAAATCAAAAGTAGAAGCAGCTGCACTTGAAAATGGTGAAGTTGGCGAAGAAACATCAAAAGAAGAAACCGTTAAACCAAAAAAGTCTAAACAGAAAAAGGTTGTCGAAGAAGACGAAGAAGAAAAACCAACCAAAAACAATGCAATGAGAGATGCTTTGCCTGATGACGAAGATGTGAAATCAGTGGTTGAAATTCCGCCATTTATTGTAAATCTTGCCGATACGGAATCGCCACGCTACTTGCGAATGTCGGTCAGTTTAGGTGTTGGAGAAGGCGAACATGGAGAAGAAAAACCAAGCCCTTTGTTTCTAACTCGAGTAAAAAACGCGATGCTGGCAGTTTTGGCTAACAAGACTTCAGATGAAATATTGTCTCTCGAAGGCAAATCAAAACTTCGTAAGGAACTTTTGAAAGCGGCAAGAGCAGCTTCAGAAGAACCGCACGTTGAAGCACTTTATATTACAGATTTTATCGTCCAACTCTAATAACAAAATGAAAACAGATTGCGAAAACATAATTGAATCTTGGAGTAATGTCTTTGACGTGCCAATTAGGATTGATGTCGAACTTGGCAGAACTCGCTTGAAAGTCAGCGAGTTGATAGATATGAGAGAAAATTCAGTCATTCAACTTTCTCGTTCGACTGGTGAAGGCGTTGAAGTTCGGGCTGATAATCAACCGCTGGTTCGTGGCGAAATAATTGTTATTGAAGATCACGCTGGCTTTAGAATTAACGAAATTATTAAACAGGAAAATTAATGAAAACAACTTTTTTCAAATCAATTCTGCTTTTACTATTTATCACGATTGCATCTTTTTCAGTTTGTTATTCACAACAACCTGCTCAAAAGCCAGCACAAAACACTGAGGTTCTTGGCGAAAACGAACGAATTCCGTTTATGCAAACTGAAAATCCGGTTGCGATTAACGAAACAAGCTCGGTTGGTTTAATAGTAAAAACGCTCGGAGCAATGATTCTAATTATCAGTTTAATTTTTTTCGGAGCTTGGGGTTTAAAAAAGTTCGGATTTGGAAATGCAAATTCGAATCTTGATGAAGATATTCCGGATTTAGCAATTTTATCGACGGTTTCGCTTGGTAGCGGACGAACGATTTCCACCGTTCGTTTTGGAGAAAGAATTTTACTTGTTGGCTCAACTCCACAATCTTTTACATTGCTTGGCGATGAAGCTGAAAAAAGAGCACTTAACCACGTTTCTCCTAGTGAAAATCGAATATCGGTTGCGGAAATGCTTGCCGCAGAAGACACAGAAGAATTTAAGGAACATAAGAATTCTTTCGCAGAATCATTTATTCAAGCTGAAAAAAATCTCGATAGTTGGAAAACACAAGGAGAAAAAATCTGATGAAAACTATAATTTTATCCATAATGTTATTTTTCGCTGTGTTTTCCATTTCAACTGCTCCCACTTTTGCCCAAGCCGAATCGAAAACACCAACTCCAAAAACACAAAAAGAAGAAACGATTGATGTTGGAAAAACTGTCAGCGGTTCAATGCCTCTGCAAATTATTGTTTTGCTAACGCTTTTGAGTTTTATTCCGTCAGTTTTAATTTCAATGACTTGTTTTACGCGGCTCATTGTTGTTTTTCACTTTTTGCGGCAAGCTCTCGGTACACAAGAAGCTCCAAATAATCAAATTTTAATCGGGTTATCGCTTTTTATAACGCTTTTTGTAATGAGTCCAACGCTCAACGAAGTCTATAAAGACAGTTTGAAACCGATGATGGATTCTGAAATTTCCCAAACTGAAGCAATCGAAAAAGCACTTGTTCCGCTGCGTGGTTATATGCTTAAACATACGCGAGAAAAAGACTTAGCGTTGTTTATAAGGCTTTCAAATTCACCTCGTCCAGACACGGCAGATGATGTTCCGACAACTGCACTAATTCCTGCTTATATGATTTCGGAACTAAAAACCGCGTTTCAAATTGGATTTGTACTTTTCCTGCCATTTTTGGTGATAGATTTAGCTGTTTCGAGCGTTTTGCTCTCGATGGGAATGATGCAATTGCCACCGGTAATTGTCTCAATGCCTCTGAAAATATTACTTTTTGTGATGGTCGATGGTTGGTATTTAATAATCGGCTCACTTGTCAAAAGTGTGCTGTGAAAAGGTAAAATTATGTCTGACGCAGTAATTACAAGTTTAATGCAATCCGCACTTTCGACATTAATGTGGATTGTCGGTCCAATGTTAGTTGTCGCAATTGTTGTTGGCGTAATTGTTAGTTTGATTCAAACTTTAACTTCAATTCAAGACCAAACATTTTCATTTGCACCGCGAGTCATCGCAATATTTGCAGTTTTTTTGCTGGCTTTTCCATGGATTTTACGAGTTTTAACAACATTTACCGCGTCAATTTTTGGCGATTTTTCGCCGTTCATTAAATAAAACTGTGGAAAATCTTGAAATTCCATTACGACCATTTCTAATTTTTATCATTGTGCTCGCACGAGTTGGCGGACTTGTAACTTTCGCACCGTTTTGGTCAAACAAAGCAGCAACTGCAAAAATCAGAGTTATTTTGGCGTTCGTTTTAACTTTTGCATTGTCGCCAATTGTTTCGGAAAAAATTGGAGAGTTACCAAGCGAATTTTCAACCTTTTCATTAATTATTTTTGGCGAATTAATGATTGGAATGGTGCTCGGATTTGTCGGGCGAATTGTATTCACCGGATTTGAACTCGCTTCACACTTTCTCGCTTCGCAAATTGGATTTTCACTCGCTGGGACAATTGACCCATCAACTCAAGCTCAAACAACTGCATTTGGCACGATTGCCCAAATGCTTGGACTAATGGTTTTACTCGGTGCAAACGGACATCATTGGTTTCTCATCGCAACAGTAAAAAGTTTTTCGACAACTGCACCAGGAAGTTTTAGGTTTTCACCCGAATTATTAGACCTATTTTTGCGAATGTCAGCTGATGCGTTAGTAGTTGGAATAACTTTAGCTGCACCGGCGATTATAGTTTTACTTTTAGTTGAACTCGCTCTCGAATTTTTTGGTCGCACCGCTCCACAATTTCAAGTTTTTATTTTAGGTTTTCCATTAAAAATTGGCATTGGATTATGGTTAATTGGTGCATCTTTATACTTTTTGCCGACAGCTTTTCGCGACAATTTAAGTCAAATTTATCAGGGCTTGTCCAAGGTTTTAAATATTATCTAAACAAAAATGTCGCAAGAAAAAACAGAAAAAGCAACACCTAAGCGTCGCGAAGATGCCCGCAAGAAAGGTCAAATTGCTCGCGGTGCAGAACTTCCGGCGGCTCTCGGATTTATCGGTGCATTAGTGGCGTTTAGTTTTTTCAGCCAAAATATGTTTGAGGCAATAGTTGTTTATATCCAAAATACTATACAGCAAATTCCCAATCTAAAAACATTGTCTCCAGCTGATGTAAACATTCTTTTTTTTAATGGAATCAAGACTTTAGCGATTATGACAGTGCCTTTAATCGCGGTTGCGTTAAGTGCAGGAATTGCCGGAAATCTTGCTCAAGGCGGTTTTTCATTAACCGGAGAAGCACTTAAACCAAAAGGTGAAAGATTTAGTCCGGCAAAAAATATTAAAAAGATTTTCGGACTTGATTCGGTTGTAAACCTTGCAAAATCTTTAGTTAAGCTTGCCTTGCTTGGCTCAATTGCTTACGGTGTTTTATCGCCTGCAATTGAAAACGCACCAACCTTGATAAATGCTCCGTTAGCAACAGTTGTCGCAAAACTGAGCGAAACAGTTTACAGTCTTGCGTTTCGTTGCGGACTGGTTTTACTAGCGTTGGCACTTGCAGATTATGGTTATGCTTATTACAAAAACGAAAAGTCAATGCGGATGTCAAAACAAGAAATTACCGATGAATATAAAGAATCTGAAGGTGATCCGCTAATAAAAAACCAACGCCGACGTGTTGCACGGTCGCTTATGCAAAATCGTTCGATTGCAGACGTTCCAACAGCTTCAGTTGTGATTACAAATCCAACTCACTTTGCAATCGCCTTAAGATATGACAGAAATAAAGATGCAGCTCCGATTGTCGTCGCTAAAGGTGCAGACAAAATGGCGGCAAAAATCCGCGAACTTGCACGAGAAAACAATATTCCATTAATTGAAAATCCACCTCTTGCACGTGCTTTATTCAAACTTGTAGAGCCAAATCAAATAATTCCTGCTGAATTTTTTGGTGCCGTTGCGGAAATATTAGCGTTCGTTTTTCAGAAACATACACGTTAATTTTTTGATGTTTTGTAAAATAAGGGAATATTCTTTTTCATTTTTTTAATATAAGACATATAATTACTGAAAAATCTGCAAAAAGAACATTTTCAGAGCAAAACATGGCAAAATCCAATGTCCCCGCGAAGTCATTTGAGAAGTTAAAGCAAGCTAAAACCGACAAGAAAAATATGAGTGTTATTTCTCAAAACGAAACACCTCAAGAGCTTTTGGTTCAAGAACAACTATTTACTGACGCAACGATTAATCTCTTGCCCGGTATTTTCTTTATTTTTGATGAAGATGGAAAACTTCTTCGTTGGAATGATAATTTCGAAAGTGTTTCAGGTTATTCAGCTGAAGAAATTTGCAAAATGAAATCTCTTGATTTTTTTGCAGATAAAGATAAGCAAACTATTGAAGAAAAAATTAGTGAAGTATTTAATCAGCAAGAAGTTGCTTTTGAAGCAAATTTTGTTTCGAAAGATAGTTGGCAAACACCACACTCTTTTACAAATAAACCTTTTAAATTTAATGGAAAGCAATGTTTAATGGGCATTGGAATTGATATATCCAAAAGAATTAGAGCCGAAAAAACCTCGCAACAATCAGAAGAACGCTATCGCACATTTATTGAATACAGCAATGAAGGAATTTGGCGTTTCGAACTAATTAACCCTTTACCAGATGATTTACCAATAGCCGAAAAAGTTGAATTTCTTTACGAAAATTGTCTTTTAGCAGAGTGTAACGACATTAAAGCTCAACAGTATGGCTTTTCAAAATCACAAGACTTGATTGGAAAATCGTTAGGTTCTTTTTTGGTGCGAACAACCAAAGCCAATGATAAATATTTAAGAAATTTTATTAAAAGTGCCTATCATTTAATCAACAATGAAACTCACGAAAAAGATAAAAATGGCGATGATAAATATTTTTTAAGTAGTTTGATTGGAGTAATGGAAAACGGATTTCTAGTCCGAATTTGGGGTGTGCAACGTGATATTACAGAAATTAAACAAGTTCAGCGAACCTATCTTGAGTCCGAAGAACAGCTTCGACGCTCGCAAAAAGTTGAAGCAATCGGGCGTTTAGCTGGCGGAATTGCTCACGATTTTAACAATTTTCTGGCAGTTATTATGCTTCACGTTGATATGCTTGATCTACAATTACCTGTTGATAGCTCATTGAGATTTCGCATTGAGGAAATAAAATCAGTCACAAATAAAGCCGCCGCAATGGTTCGTCAACTTTTGGCTTTTGGTCGCAAACAAAATATGCAGCCAAATCCGACGATTTTAAATAATGTCGCACATGAGTTTGTAAAACTTCTAAGTCCTTTAATTGGTGAACATATAGAAGTTGAGCTAAATTTAGAACCAAATCTTGGAGTTTGTTTTGTTGATGCAAATCAAATAACCCAAGTTCTGATGAATTTAGCTTTTAATTCTCGCGATGCAATGCCAAATGGCGGTGTTCTTAAAATTGAAACTTCAAATATCGGACTAAATAAACATTTATTAAGATTAAAATCGCAACCTGTTGGCGAATATATCGAATTAACAGTTACAGATTCCGGAGTTGGAATGAGTACCGAAACGAGAAAACGCATTTTTGAACCATTTTTCACGACGAAAGAAATTAATAAAGGCACTGGACTTGGTTTAGCGACAGTTTATGGAATCGTTAAACAATCAAATGGCTTTATTTGGGTTGAAAGTAAACCGGGAAAAGGAACAAGTTTTAAAGTCCAATTTCCGCGAACTGATCAACCTGTAAAATTAATTGCAGAAGAAGCAGCTCGCAATTTACCAACAGGAAACGAAACTATTTTGCTTGTTGAAGACGAAGAACCTGTTCGCCGTGCGGCACTCGAAGTTTTGAGTATTCTTGGTTATCAAGTTTTTGAAGCCGCCAATGGAACTCAAGCAACTCAAATAGCAAAAATTGTTAATGAGCCGATTCATTTGTTATTAACTGATGTTGTGATGCCAAAAATGAACGGACGCGAACTTGCTGAAACTGTAAAAACATTGCATCCGGAAACAGCTATTCTTTTTATGTCAGGCTACACGGACGATATTATTTCTAATCAAGGTATTTTAGAAAGTAATGTTCAGTTTTTGAGTAAACCATTTACACCTCTAATGCTCGCAAATAAGGTGCGAGAAGTTTTGGAATTTGGAAACAGAACAATTTAATTCAAAGTGTTTGTTGAAAAATAATTTTTGCAAAAACATTCCGAATGATTTCTTTAAACTCCCGTTTCAATTTAGAATCTAACTATGCTTTTGGATTCTTATGGCAGAAAAATTCGGGATTTGCGATTGAGCTTAACTGATCGCTGCAATTTTCGCTGTTTTTATTGCTTACCAAACGGCGAACCGCCACTTGCCCGCAAAGATACAATTCTTACGTTTGAAGAAATTGTTGAAATTTGCGGGATTTTTGTTTCCCTTGGAATTGAAAAAATTAGGCTCACAGGTGGCGAACCGCTTTTGAGAAAAAACATTGAAGTTTTGATTGAAGAACTTGCAAAACTAAAAATACAAAATGGTAACTCAAACTATCTGCACGACTTAGCTTTAACAACGAACGGACATTCTTTCCCAAACCGTGCAAAAAACTTCAAACAACTTGGACTAAATCGCGTTACGCTCTCACTCGACAGCCTAAAACGCGAGAAGTTTGAAGAAATTACTGGCGTTGATGCACTCGAAAATGTTTTGAAATCTATTGAAGCTGCAAAAGAAGCAGAGTTTTCACCAATCAAGATAAATGCCGTTATCGTTCGCAATAGAAATGATGACGAAATTGTTGATCTTGCTAAGTTTGCTCTTGATAATGAAATTTCGATGAGATTTATTGAGTTTATGCCGCTTGATTCCGGTCACGAATGGAATCGGGAGATGGTAGTTTCGGGTAAAGAAATTTTCTCTAAAATCAACGAACAATTTCCGCTAATATTGAAAGAAACTTCGCGTGGCAGCGAAACAGCTTGGAAATATAGTTTCGCAGATGGTGGAAATGGCGAAATCGGAATAATTGCACCTGTGACAGAAATGTTTTGTGGACAATGTTCGCGAATTCGTTTAACTGCCGATGGACAAATATGCACTTGTTTGTTTTCAACAACCGAACACAATCTGCGAGATGTCGTCCGCAGTGGAGCAACGCAAGCCGAAATAGTTGAATTTATTAAAAATGTTGTCTTAAAAAAAGAACCGCGACATTATATTAACGACAAAGAATTTTCGCCAGCATCGCGTTCGATGAGTTTTATTGGCGGTTAAAAAATCTCCAAATGGACATAATTATTGGCACAGCAGGACACATCGACCACGGTAAAACGTCTTTAATCAAGGCTTTAACTGGAATTGACGCTGATCGCTTGCCTGAAGAAAAATCACGCGGAATAACAATCGATCTTGGTTTTGCCGAGTTGGTTTTGGGCGATCTAAAAATTGGATTTGTCGATGTTCCCGGACACGAAAAATTCGTCAAAAATATGCTTGCCGGAGCAAGTGGAATCGACGTTGTTTTGCTCGTTGTTGCTGCTGACGAAGGCGTTATGCCTCAAACTCGCGAACATTTTCAGATTTGCCGACTTTTAGAGACAAAAAAGGGAATTATCGTTCTTACAAAAACCGATATGGTTGACGAAGAAATGATTGAAATTGTAAAACTCGATGTTGAAGAATTAGTTATTGGTTCATTTTTAGAAAATGCTGAAGTTGTTTGTGTGAGTTCGAAAAGTGGTTTTGGAATTGAAGAATTAAAAGAGCGTTTAAAAGCAATTTGTGCTGCTATTCCGGCACGAAAAAACGAAAATATCACACGTTTACCAATTGACCGCAGTTTCTCAATAAAAGGTTTTGGAGCAGTTATAACCGGAACTTTGGCAACCGGTATTCTTAGCGAAGAAAGCCAAATGGAGCTACTTCCAATTGGCAAAACGGTCAGAATTCGAGGAGTTCAAACTCATGGAAATAAAACACTTAATGCAGTTGCCGGGCAACGAACAGCTGTAAATCTTGGTGGCATTGATCATTCTGAAATTGAACGCGGAATGCTTTTGGTTGAAAAAAACACACTTCGTCCAACACAAATAATTGATACTGAAATTGAGGTTTTGAGCGATGCGAAACGCAGTCTCAAAACTCGCCAAAGAGTTCGCGTTCACATCGGAACAATCGAAGCTCTCGGCAGAATTCAAGTTCTCAACGAATCAAATGAAATTGTTCCTGGTGAGAAAGATTTTGTCCAAATCAGACTCGAATTTCCGGTCGTAACTGTTCTCAATGAAAGACTTGTATTGCGACAATATTCGCCGCAGATAACAATTGCCGGTGGAAAAGTTTTGGATAATTCGGCAAGTAAGCATCGCAAAAAAGATGTGGAAAGTGTGCGAAAATATCTCTTTAATTTTGATGAAGCAATCAGAAATAACGATAAACCTAAGCAGATAAAACTTATACTTGAAACAGCGGAAGAACAAGGTTTAACTTTATCAGATTTACAAGCCAAAACAGCTTGGCGAAAAGAGATTCTTGTTGATGCAATTAATATAAACGTTGCAAATAAGGCTGTTATAGAAGCAGAGAACTTTTTATTGGCACGAAATGTATTTGAAAATATTAAGATTAAAACTTTAAAAATGATAGAAAACTTTCACGTTTCTGAGCCTTTAGCTGCCGGAATTCTAAAAGAAACACTTCGCGAAAAACTTTTTGCACATTTGCCGATTGAGATTTTTAAAACTACGCTTTTACATCTCGAAAAAAGTGGAGAAGTTGTTGTAAAACAAGATGTTATTAAATTAACAAACCATAATCTTGAACTATCAAATGAAGAAAACATAATTCGTGAGCGTCTCAGAAAAATTTATGAAGATGCCGGATTAGAAGTGCCAACTCTGGAAACTGCCCTAAATTTGTCAATTTCCGGGACAAAGTCGAGCAGAGAAATTGCACGCAAAGTTTTTCAGCTTTTGCTAAATTCCTCTGAGATTGTAAAAATTAACGAAGATTTTTATTTTAAGCACCGAGAAATAGAAAAATTGATTGAAAACCTAAAATCATTCGCAAATAAATCGACTGACCGAATGATTGATGTTACTGCATTTAAAGAACTTGCGGGAGTTTCACGAAAATTTGCTATTCCAATTCTCGAATATTTTGACCGCGAAAAAATAACGCGAAGAGCCGCCGATAAAAGGCTGATTTTATAACTTATGCGATTCGTATTTTCACGTTTATTTTTCATATTATTGGCATTGTCGCTTGTTCCATTGTCGCTTTCCTGGAACTTTCCCGCCTTACGATATGGCGTTTTGATATTCGATTTTCTTTTGATTCTATTAGCGTTAGCGGATTATTTTATTAGCCGTAAACTGCCAGAAGAGTTAAAAATAACAAGAGAATTTGACAAACGTTTTGCGATTGGTGATCCGACAGAGGTGAAACTCAATATCGAAAATGCTACGGAAAAAAACTTCACATTGCAGATAAAAGACGAATTTCCACCGGAAATGATTTTAGGAGAAAATCGCGAAGCAAATTTGAAAGTTGAGGCACAAACTCGTACTGAATTTTCGTATATTCTCACTCCACCAAAGCGTGGAAATTATCAATTTGGCGAAACCGCGGTTAGGTTTAAGTCAAAACTCGGACTTGTTTGGTGTCAAAGCCAACTTGCTGCTAAGCAAGCAGTTAAGGTTTATCCAAATATGCGTCGAGCAAAAGAAATGGAGTTAAAAGCTCTCGGAGCTAGGAGTTTTTTGGCAATTCAAAGGCGTTCGGTTCGTCGCGGTGAAGGTCGCGAATTTGAGTCGATGCGTGATTATGTTCGCGGCGATGAATTGCGGCATATTTCTTGGACAACAACCGCTCGGAGAAATAAATTAACAACTCGCCAGTATCAAATTGAACGCGATCAGACAATTATTATTGCGATTGATGCGGGAAGATTAATGACCGGAAGAATCAAAAATGAGACGAAATTTGATACCGCAATTCATTCTGGTTTGGCTTTAATGTCAGCGGCTGCTCGCGGCGGTGATAATTGTGGCGTTCTTGTCTTTGGGAGAAAAATTCGCAAATATCTGCCACCAAAACGCGGTTTCGAACATATTGACGCAACACTCGAAGCTCTACACGACCTCGAACCTGAAATTATTGAGCCAAGTTATTCAAATGCTTTCCAGTTTATTGCGTCAAGTATGAAGAAACGTGCGTTTGTCGTAATTCTCACAGATTTGGTTGATCGTGAAGCCTCAAAAGAATTACTCGCCTCGCTTAAACTATTACGTCCAAGGCATTTACCGCTTGTTGTGACAATTGGCGACAGAGATTTGAATCAGGTTTTGAGCGAAATTCCGGCAACGTTAAAGGACGTTTTTACGCAGTCGGCATCGGAAGAAATCGTCCACGAAAGAGAAACGGCATTGCGTGCAGTTGAAATTCAAGGTGGTTTGGCATTAGATGTCACTGCAGAAACTCTCGCCCCAAAACTTCTCGAAACTTATTTGCGTGTCAAAGAACGCGGAATGCTTTAACTAAAAAATCAAACTTTTTCCTCGCAAGTATTTAATTAGCGAATTTAAAGAAATGAAACAGGTGGAAAGTTTTGTTTGTTTTCTTTCTCGCCCGAATCGTAATCTTTTCATATTCACTTGCTGCACTCGCCTACCTTCTAATAATGCCAATTTACCTTTGAATACTTTGGACATCATCGCCAGACATCTTCTATCTAAAGTTTGAACCATTTTATATGAGTAAAATATAACCATATAGCTCGGAATTGGAAACGGTTTGATTGTAGCGAAATCGACTTGGAATTAATAATAAAAGACTTTACATTTTTTTCGAGATTTAGTAATTTTCTTTGGGTAAATTAAATATGAAAACTTTCGCTCTCGAAAATCCTGCAATTTTTAGTTTCTTCGTTTTTTTCGCATTCATTGTTGGTGGAACACTAGCAGGTTTTATTTTTGGTGTTTTTATAGTAAGCGGCGATTGCAAACCAATAAGTCCGAGTGATCCTTGCGATGGACGTGCAATGGCATCAGGGTTTTTCTTTTTGTTATTTGTTATCTCAAGCTGTGTTGTTGGTCTTGTTGTATCTATCAAGACTTTTATGACTTTAAAGGTTAAAGCGATATTGAATTAATCGTTAAGATGATCTTTTTCTCGTTCCTATTTATCACTAAAAGTTATGTAAATCTATCGCTGGCTGTTAGATTTACATAACTTTTTGAGTCTCATTTCGATTTAAGATAAGGCTTCAAATATTTGCCGGTGATGAATTTATTGCTTTTGCGATCTCTTCAGGTGTTACAGCAGCAATTATTTCGTCGCTGCAACTACGACAATCATTGTTGGGACTTCGAGTTCCTTTTTGAGAAATGATTGCATGATAAAACCAACAGGCGTATTATCGTGATGAATTAAAAGAGTGAAACTCTTAACGCCACGCTTAATACGATATCCGCAAGCGGTTGAATTCGGAAAATAAGGCGGTCGCGATTCTGAGTCCGAGTAATCTTCGAACGGGATTGTTACAAATCGGATGTATTGCATGGAAATAAACAACCGAATATTTCTAATATTGAAAGGAGGATTACTATGAACGAAAAATACCTGCAAATCGTAAATTCAACCAAACAACAGAAAACTTACAACAGCAATTCAAGTTTTATGGCTTCCGTCAAAAAAACCAACTTGCTGGTCTTTGTCTTTATTGTAATCATGACGACGAATTTGATGATATATGGGCAAATCGCGGATGGTTTTGACCCGAATGTCCTGAATCCTAGTTCTTCTGTTAGTTCCGTTTCTATCATCCGACCGCAATCGGACGGAAAGATCATAATTGCCGGAAGGTTTACGAGTGTTGGCGGTCAGCCTCGTTCAAATATTGCCAGACTAAACGCTGATGGCACACTCGATACAACTTTTGCTAATTCGAATATCACCTTTTCTATTCGTTCATTGGCAATCCAATCGGATGGAAAGATTTTAGTTGGCACCGCTGGAGGATCTACCCAAGAGCAGTTATTGAATCAATTGGTGAGAATTGATGCAAATGGGACTCTCGATAGTTCTTTTAACCCGAATATTAACAAAGGAATCTACAGTATTACATTGCAAAGCGACGGTAAGATAATAATTGGAGGATTTTTTACAAGCATCGGTGGACAATCACGTAGCAACTTGGCTCGTTTGAATCCTGATGGCACGCTCGATGCGGGATTCACATTGACAACAAACGGTACAATTAGCACGCAGATTAGCCAGCCGGACGGAAAAATACTGATTGGCGGAGTTTTTTCAGATGTTGGCGGTGTTGCGAGAAATCGCATGGCTCGCATTAATGCGGATGGAACGCTTGATATGTCGTTCAATTTCTCGGCTTCGTATGGTGGCGGGCGAGGAATTCAGGATTTCGCGTTACAGCCGGATGGAAAAATCATCATCGGCGGCTATCCTTCGACCGACGGTTTGGTAAAAACTTTGGCACGGCTGAATCCCGATGGTACGCCCGACACGGCTTTTAACCAAAACGTTTTTTCCTTTCCCAACAGTTTCGATAATATTCAGACGGTCGCTGTGCAAGCAAATGGGAAAGTGTTGCTCGGCGGATCGTTTATAAACCCTAAGACCAGTCTTTTTAGATTGAATTCTGATGGAACTACAGACATTGCATTTAACCCGCGACCTTTTACTATATATAGTCCGATTAGAACTGTTGAGGATCTCTTGGTGCAGCCTGACCAAAAGATTTTAGTAGGTGGATTTTTCACCAGAATTGGCGGTGCGAATCGTAATTCTTTTGCACGGCTGTTAAGTGATTCTCTATCTGTACCAACAGGCAAATTCGATTTTGATGGTGATAGCAGAGCTGACGTTTCGGCTTACCGACCTTCTAATGGTACGTGGTATATATATCCGTATCAGTCAAGCTCGCCGATAAGTGTACCTTTTGGAATAGCTTCGGATTTGCTCGCTCCAGCTGATTACGATGGCGATTTTATATCCGACATAGCCGTTTTCCGCGATGGTCCATCTGCCTATTTCTATGTTTTGCAAAGCCGCACGAATACCCTTCGAGCGGATCAATTCGGAACTAGCGGCGATCTTCCTGTTCCGGGTGATTTTGATGGCGATCTAAAAGACGATCTTGCCGTATATCGCGGCGGTGCGACTCCGGGAGCTCAGAGTTATTTTTATTATCAACCGACGGCAACCGTTGGTGTTAATTTTCGTCAAGTGGCTTGGGGAACGACTGACGATAAACCGGTCGTTGGTGATTTTGATGGCGATCGCAAACAGGACGCGGCTGTTTATCGACCATCAAACGGTGTTTGGTATGTTTCGCGTTCGTCTGACAATCAATTTCAGGTGACTCCATTTGGAATTGCTTCAGACAAGCTAGTGCCGGCGGATTACGATGGCGACTTCAAAACTGACTACGCGGTTTACCGTTTGGGCGTGTGGTATATTCTCGGCAGCACGCAGGGGTTTTATGCAGCACAATTCGGAATCTCAAGCGATATTCCGGTACCCGCTGATTATGATGGCGATGGAAAAAGCGACATCGCTGTTTTTCGTGGCGGATTCTGGTATCTGCTCCGTTCACAGCAGGGATTTCTCGGAGGTTTATTCAACGGTACAGGCGACCGTCCTGCTCCGGCGGCATTTGTGCAGTAAATTTAATGTTATGTTTTCCAATAAAGACCAAGCGTTTCACCTCGCTTGGTCTTTATTGCGTTTTTAGATATGGCTTCAAATACTTGCCTGTAATGGATTTATTGTTTTTCACGATATCTTCCGGCGTGCCGACAGCAACGATTTCGCCGCCGCCAATTCCGCCTTCTGGACCAAGATCAATTACATAATCTGCCGTTTTTATCACATCAAGATTGTGTTCAATTACGAGCAATGAGCCACCGGAATCTAGCAATTCACGGAAGGCTGCGAGGAGTTTGTTGATGTCATCGAAGTGCAAACCGGTTGTTGGTTCATCGAAAATGTATAGCGTTTTGGTTTTTGTTTTTGATGCGAGATGAGCCGCGAGTTTGACACGCTGAGCTTCGCCGCCGCTAAGAGTTGTCGCAGATTGACCGAGCCGCAAATAGCCAAGCCCAACAGCATCAATGACTTTCAGTTTCGTAACTAATTTATTTACTTCTTTGAAAAACGTAATTGCTTCGCGAATTGTCATCCGCAAAACATCGTGAATATTTTTTCCTTTGTATTTTACGTCGAGAATTTCGGGCTTAAATCTCGTGCCGCGGCAATCATCGCAAATCAATTCTACATCTGCCAAAAACTGCATTTCTACCGTGACAGTTCCGCTGCCTTGGCAAGTTTCACAACGTCCGCCAGGAACATTAAACGAAAAATGCGAAGGATTGTAACCTTTTGTTTTCGACTGACTTGAATTAGAAAAAACTTCCCGAATTGTGTCGTAAGCCTTGATATAAGTAACCGGATTAGAACGCGGCGTTCTGCCAATCGGCGATTGATCGACCAACACAATATCGTCGATAAATTCGCCGCCTTTTATCTCTTTAAAAAGTCCAACGCTGCCTTGCCAATCGCCGCGTTGTTTTTTCAAACCAGCATAAATAATATCGTGAATCAAAGTCGATTTTCCCGAACCCGAAACGCCGGTTACACAAACCATCATATCAAGTGGAATATCAACGTCAATCGCTTTGAGATTGTGTTCGCGGGCACCTTTTATCGAAATTTTCTTTTTTGTTGGAATTCGGCGTTTGGTTGGAACGCGAATCTCAGCTTCACCACGTAAATACTTAGCAGTAAGCGATTTATCAGATTTCATCATCGCTGCAAAATCGCCTTCAAAAATTATATTTCCACCAAGTTCACCCGCTTGCAAACCAATGTCGAGAATGTGATCGGCAACACGCATCATCTCCTCATCGTGTTCCACAACCAAAACGGTATTGCCAATATCGCGGAGATTTTTGAGCAGATTTACAAGCCGCGTGTTGTCTCTCGGATGTAATCCAATGCTCGGTTCGTCTAACACATACAACGCACCAACGAGTGATGAACCAAGATTCGTCGCGAGTTGAATTCGTTGAGCTTCGCCACCGGAAAGTGTGGAAGCGAGGCGATCAAGCGAAAGATAATCGAGCCCGACATCAACGAGAAACTTTAGCCGACGGCGAATTTCGATGAGAAGTTTGTCAGCGATAATTTCGCGTTCGGGATCGAGTTTGAGATCATCGAAAAATACTTTTGCGTCTTTTACAGAAAGCGAAACTGAATCAGGTAGATTTTTGCCGCCGATTTTTACGCATTGTGCTTCAATCCGCAACCTTCCGCCTTTGCAATCTGGACAAAGAGAATAGCCACGATATTTTGCAAGAAAAACTCTTACGTGAAGCTTGTATTTTTTTGTTTCAAGCCACGTAAAAAAGCCGCGAACGCCTTTCCATTTTCCGCTTCCTTCGAGTATTGCTTTACTTTGTTCGTCAGATAAATCCGCAAACGCAACATTTGTTGGTATGTTTTCCGAGTCGCAAAATGTCTTCAAAGCGGTTGCCGCCCAAAGGTGTTGTGGTTTTGTAAACGGATCGACTGTACCATCATCTATTGATAATAAAGGGTTTGGGACAACAAGATTAAAATCAATTCCAATCGTGTTACCAAACCCTTGGCATTTCGGGCAAGCACCAAATGGCGAATTAAAACTAAAAAGATGCGGCTCGGGAGTTTCGTAGGTCGAACCATCGTATTTACAAACGAACTGATTTGAGAATTTCAAAATTTTGGAGCCATCAGCAGTTTGAATTATCGCTGAACCGCTTTCGCGGAAACAAATTTCGAGCGAATCTACGAGTCTTTGAAGTGTCGATTTATCGGATTTCAAGCGGTCAATCAAAACAAAAGTTCCTTCAAAATCATCGAAAAGATAATCTTCGGGCTTCTGCAACTCAATCATTTGCCCATCGCGGAAAAGGCGAACAAAACCGCGTCCCAAAAGGCTCATCAAATCAGCCGTGAGACGAGTTTTTCGTTCCTTGATTGTAGTTTTCTTTACCTTTGCTGAGGTTTCATCACGATGAAGTGTGATTGGCAGCAAAACATAGAATCTTTCGTCTTCGGGAAGAGTTTCGAGGATTGATTCCGCTGCACTTTCGGGCGAATCTTTGAGAATTTCGCGGTCGCAAGTGTGACAAAAAGTTTGCCCAACTCGTGCATACAAAAGCCGCAAATAGTCAAAAATTTCCGTTTGCGTGGCGACCGTAGAACGCGGATTTTTCGTCGAATTCTTTTGTCGAATGGCGATTGCCGGAGCAATTCCGATAATTTCATCTACATCGGGTTTGTCCATTCGTTCCAAAAACTGGCGAGCGTAAGCTGATAGACTTTCCACATATCGGCGTTGCCCTTCGGCGTAAAGCGTGTCGAAAGCAAGCGACGATTTACCCGAGCCGGAAACGCCAGTAATCACAGTCAATTCGTTTAAAGGAATAGAACACGAAATGTTTTTCAAATTGTGAGTTCTCGCACCGCGAATCTCAATTACTTCTTTTGATTTTGTTGCAGACGGCATAAACGGAAATATTACACTTAACGTAAACCTCGATTCTAACAAATCGAACGCGGGAATAAAAACGTTTGCGTGCTGTATAATTATATTATGAAATATTCAATTTTTCTTTTAATAGCGGTAGTATTTTCGGGATGTAGTTTGCAGAAGGTTGAAAGTCAGAAAAATTTGACTGACGATTCACCAAAGGTTTCTAAATCTGCGAAGCAAAATGTTTTGGTCGAACTTTTTACAAGCGAAGGTTGTTCGAGTTGTCCGCCCGCGGATAAGGCTTTGGCGTTTCTGCAAGAACAGCAACCTGTTGGAAACGCAGAGGTTATTACTCTCGGTTATCACGTAGATTATTGGGATTACATCGGCTGGAGAGACATTTATGCAAAACGCGATTATACAAAAAGACAACAAGATTACGCCGAAACCTTTCGTTTGAGTTCGAGTTACACGCCGCAAATGGTTGTGGATGGAAGTTTAGAATTTGTTGGAAATAGCTCAAATAAGGCAACTAATGCAATCACTTCTTCGACTCAAAATCAGAAAGGAGAGATCGAATTAACTCGAACAGGCGAGAAACTTTCGATAAAAATTACAGGTTTGCCAAAGCATTCAGATTCAACCGTTTTTCTCGCAATCGCTGAAGACAATCTCACGTCTGATGTAAAACGCGGTGAAAATTCGGGAAGTAAATTGGTTCACCAAGCTGTTGTGCGAGAACTTTCAGCTACCGGTTTGATAACCGCAAATCAAACTTCAGCGAATTTTGAAGCAAATGTGAATCTGAAATCTGATTGGAAAAAGCAGGATGTGAAATTCGTAGTTTTTGTTCAGGAAAATGAATCGAAAAAGGTTCTGGGAGTAAATCAGATCAAGTAAACGGAACGCGGGCTGCCAGCCTGCGGTCCAATCTGAGTCACCAACGAGTATCATATTTCGCAAAATTTTCACGCCAGTTTTCGGTTGGATTTTCGAGAATTGGCGTGTTTCCATCGAGAAAAACTTCCGCATCTAAATCTCTCCGCAAACGATATGAAAAACCGCTCGGCGATGAAACTATGAGTGTTACTTTTTCGTCCGAAATCTTTGAAACTACGGCGTTTCGCCAATTTAATTTCGAACGAAAAAGCAGACGCGAACCTATCGGTAAATCTGTGAGATTTATTTTATTTTCGGGAGTTTCCAAAGCGTTTGATATTGCGAATAAATCGGTTCAGGAAGTTGAATAAGCATCGGATTCTTGGCATTGTCGAGCCAGGAAATTATCGTTTCCATATTCGATTTTTCCATCGCGGTGCAGCCCGAAGTTCCGGTCGAGGAATCTTTCCAAATATGTAAAAAAATACACGAACCTTTGCTTGGAACAGCCGGATTTGAATTGTGAGCGACAAAAACCCCAAGCTCATATTGTTCGCCGACTTCCAACATTTTTTCCGAACTCTTCCAATCGAACATCCCTGTCTGCAGACGATCAACTATCTTGTTGTAATAACGCGACTTAGGGTCGTCAACACACTCAGTAAATTCTCCAAGTTTTCTAAAAGGTAGTTTAACATCTTGGTCAGAAGCAGCGAAAATCGAGGTCAGCATAAACATTCCTGCGGGCGATTTTCCGTCACCTTCAACCTTGTGCGGATGAGTTTCGGCTTTCATTCTTGCATCGTCGCTCCATGCGAGACCAGTTTTTCCGACAACGATTGGAAAGGTTTTTCCTGTTGCTTTCCATGACGATTTAAGAGTTTTACGTTCAAAAAAACGAGCTGTTCCCGAAACCGAAGTCCAATCTTTTGTTGTGACAACGACGGTTTGCAGCGAATCTTTCAGTTTATACGAAACGGTTTTTTCTGCCGTTTTGACTTGTGCGACGATTCCTAATGCCATAGTGAAAATAATAAATATTGGGGCGATAAATTTCATTCTAGTTCTCCAAACAACTCGTGTTTTTTATTGATAATTTATTTTCCAAAGGCTGAAATGGCGTTTCAAACAAACTCATTGTCGAGCAATTCTGAACCGGAATTTGCAACGCAAGTGTTTCATTTTCCTTAGCAATTTTCGCCAGTTTTTCCGTTTTCTTATAATCAAAAACGATGTTACAGAATGCTTTGATGCCAACATCAAGCCGCGAGTCGTCTATAAAAAAATCAGGTGTGTGATGCGGAAAAGCCTTCCGCGGATCCATTCCTTTTGGCATTCCACCGACAAAAAAGAAAAACGCCGGAGCTTTTTGGCGATAATATGAAAAATCTTCGGCACCAGTTGTCCATTCGCTTTCGTTGACATTTTCTTTACCAATTGCTTTTTGCAAACTCGGCAACATTTGTTCTACGAAGCTCGGCGTGTTGTATGTCACCAAAGTTTTTGTGTCAATAGTAACTTCCACGGTTGCACCAACACTTGCCGCGATGCTTTCAGCGGTTTGTTTCACTCTTGCGTGAACGTCTTTTTGCATCCAATCGTCAAGCGTGCGAATCGTGCCTGACATCGTAAGTTCTTCTGGCACAATGTTTTCGCGAACTCCGCCATTAATTTTTCCGACTGTAATTATCACCGGAGCTTTTGTTAAATCTGACTGTCGACTGACAATCATCTGCAACCCGTTAATTATTTGAGCCGCAATTGTTATCGGGTCAACTCCGCCCCAAGGTGCTGCTCCGTGCGTCTGTTTTCCTTTAATTTTTATCGTAAACCAATCTGCCGCCGCCATTACGCTGCCGCTTTTATATTTAATTTTGCCAACCTCTGTTGAAGAATTGATGTGAATTCCAAAAATCGCGTCAATTTTCGGGTTGTCCATCACACCTTCTTTAACCATCAAAGCTGCTCCACCTTCTTCGCCCGCCGGTGGACCTTCTTCGGCTGGTTGAAAAATAAATACGACAGTTCCGCGAACTTTATCTTTCATTTTGGTCAATATTTCCGCAGTTCCGAGCAGCATTGCCGTGTGCGTATCGTGTCCGCAAGCGTGCATTACGCCAACAGTTTGCCCATTATATTCAGCTTTTTCGTTAGATTTATATGGAATTTCCGCACGTTCGGTGACAGGCAAACCGTCAATATCAGCACGTAAACCAACAACCGGACCGGGAAGTCCACCTTTCAAAATTGCCACAACTCCAGTTTTCGCAACCTTTGTCCGAACCTCTAAACCCATTGCACGAAGGCGTTTTTCGATAAAGTCGGCAGTTTTGAATTCACGATTTCCAAGCTCTGGAATTTGATGAAGTTCGCGTCGGGTTTTGATAATTTCGGGCAAGATTTTATCGGCTTGCGAATTGATTTCAATCGAAAAATCAATTGCAAAAATTGAAGAAGTCGATAACAAAACAGTCAAAAGTGTAGCGATTAGTTTGTTCATAAGTGAATGAAATATAGCATAAAAACGAAAAACGCAGACAAATTTTTTCAAATTTTATCTGCGAAACTAAAGTCTAAAATTATTTATGAACTCTGCGAAACTTTCTCATCCTTTGGGTTACAAAAACTATTGCTTACTCTCGAAAAGCGTTTCATCAATATTCGCTTTTCCGCTCACCGCATATAGCCGTAACCCGACCGAAATCATCAAAACAGAGATTCCAATCCAGATTAAAACCCAGACGACAGCAGGAATTCCAGTAGCGTTTGCCATATTCACGGCATCGCTGTGGGCGTTGGTATTTGTAGAAATAAAGAACAAATCTTTCAAGCTAAAAAGGGAATTGAGCAAACATTGAACTGCGAGAAAGCCGAACGCAAAATTTATCCATTTTGGAGCCGCAAATTGTGCGATGGCAAAAAGTCCACCAGCAAGAACTGCACCTGAAAGCACCGTGAATGCAACACTTCCGACCGAAACTTTCGCGTCAAATACGTTCCATATTGGCATCAAAAAGCCGAAAACTAACGTCATTACACCAATGAATCCGGCACAAATTAGTAAGCCGATTCGTGACGAAAATCCGTAACGCATCCAAACTAAAAGTAATGTTCCAAAGGCTGTTGTACCAATATATCCGGCACTCGAAATAAAAACTTGCGACCACCAACTCGTCGAAACTGACCAGACAACGCCGCTTGTGTCAGGCGAAACTGTTAAACTTTGCACTTGGCTTCCGGTGAGAAGTGCTGCCAAAACGTGGCTGCCTTCATGAATAAAAGTAGCGAAAAGTTGAAGCGGATAAACGACATAGCTCGTTATCGGTAAAAACCAAGAGACCACATAAAGCCCAACGCTGAGCAATGTCGCCATCAAAAGCAGATTTATTTGCGGTGCCGCATCATTTGCAACCTTGTAATTCATAAATTCCTCCAGCATGTCTTACGAATTATTCTACAACATTGTTCGGAGAAAAGTTAGGAAAAAGATTTAACCGCAAAGGTCGCAAAGAAAAAGTTAAGAAGCAAAGAACGCAAAGAATTTTTCACTTCTTTGCGTTCTTTGCGAAACACTTTGCGACCTTTGCGGTTAAATCTTGCTCATCAATACTTCTCTCGCCGCTCGCATTCCGTGGAAAAATGCTTCTTCAAAAAGTGCCATTCCGCTCAGATCCGAATGTGCAAAATGGATATTTCGAAAGGGTTTTTGTGCTTTTTCGAGAATTCCGGTTTTCATAAAATTTGGACGCGGCGAAATCATTGCATGACCCCAACGCATTACGTCTAAACGAGTTACAAGTTCACGGATATTGGAATGCGGACGCGATAGGTCAGTCAAAGCAATATCTGCAAGTTCTTTCCAACCGAGTCCGAAAAGTTTCTCGCGTCCTTTTTCTTCGCACATCGGGAAGTAATAAGTGAAAACAGTCTGCCCATAATCCATGCCTTTTTGGTGCGTTGCATTCACGTAACCAAGCGAATTGCTTTCGTAAATTACATTATCCCAAGCAAGCGGAAAATCCCGTGCGAATGAGTTCTTTGGACGATCTTTGAGCGTGAGATTCGCCACGAACCATGCATTGTGTTGGAATTCTTTCGCGTCGAATGTTGGATTTTCCACGAATCCTTGGATCATATAATTTGTGAGAAATATCGGTGCCGCGAATATTACCTTTTTCGCATGAATTCCGCTTACTTCATTTCCATTTAGCGAAATTATGTCCACACCGTTTTCGGTCGGAATAATCTGAACGACTGCGTGATTCTCGAGCGTTTTTCCTTCAAGCGAATCGCGAAAATGTTTAACGTATTTCCCGTTTCCTTCGGGAAATGTGATGAATGGCTGCGATTCTTCGCCCGATTGTCGCACTCTCGAGCAGAAATAAAACATTCCAGCCCACGCGGAAGTTTTGTCGAATTTCAGACCATAATCGTCTCGAGTAGCATAATCGCAAAACCATAAAAGTCTCGGCGAATCGAAGCCTTTTTGGCGTAAATATTCTGCAAAAGTGATTGAATCGAGTGAGGTAGCTTCGGTATCACCTGAACAAAAAGCTGTCGGGACAACGAACGCACGCTTTCCTTTTTTGTCTCGCCAATTGACCCAATAATCCACGAGTTTTTGAAATTCCGCGTGTTGCCGCAAATCTTCCTCGCTCGCTCCGGCACGCAAATACAAACCTTCATACCAACGACCTTTATAGAAAACTCTCTCTTCCGGATCGCGGCAAAGATATTGTTCGGGAATTATGATTTCGCCGCTAGGATTAACGCCTTCGGTGAGTTTCATTTCATCGAGAAGTGCGATAAGTTCTCTGTTTTCTTGAAATGGAACCGGTAAATAATGTGCCGCCCAAGGATAGGAAATGAAATTATTCTTCCCGCTGCGGGCAGTTCCACCGATTTCTTTTTCAAGTTCGATTACGACGAAATCGTTGAAATTTTCGCGTTTCAATTTCCAAGCCGCAGACAAACCCGCGATTCCACCACCAACAATCGCAACCTCAACATTCGTCCAAGATTGCTGCGGAACTTCGAAATTACGCCGTTCACGTAAGATATGTCCCAAATCAACATTTGCCCCAACGATCTCACCATCCGGAAACGACGTTGTGTCAGTTTGCCGGCAAGCAGAAAGAGCGAGCGGAAGCCCGAGAAAAGAAGCTAAAATTTCGCGGCGAGTAAACATCTATTATGAAAAAGTATTGCATAAAAAGATAAAATTGAATATCGTCTATCGTTATGGAAATCGAACTTACAATCGATGATGATATAGCTTTCGAGTTAACCGAATTGCAAAAGAAGGAAGACAAATCGTTTGAGCAAATTGTGAATAAAACCTTGCGGCGTGGTTTGGAACTTAAAGAATACGAGGCGGCTCTGAAGCCATTTAAAGTAAAAGCGATGAATTTCGGAAAGGTTGACGATGACATCAATTTTGACAAAATCAGCGAATTGATTGAGAGGATTGAAGGTCCTTGGCATAGGTGAATTATATGTTTAGGTCGTTTGACAACAAAATGATTGAGTCGCGATAAAGGCAAATACCTAAGGTTAAAGACCATCAGCAATTCCGATAATTCTCATTTTTCCTCGTCGCACCGCTAAAATATAATTCAATATAGACCCGTTAATTTCAACAACGTAATAAACTCGTTTTTTCTAAATAAATTTCTCGACTGTTATCGAATTTTTCATTCGCTTTATGTTGATATCATAAAGAGATTTATCAATCCGTTGAAATACGATGTCCTCTGTTTCATCATAATTCGTCTCAACTTGAATGAGCCGTTTTTCAATTTCCAGCTTGTTTCCTTTGCCTTGAAATGCTTCCGAGAAGTTATTTTTTTTGAATACTTCAGTTCTTATTGCATCGAATTCGGCACTTGAATATGGATAAGCCTCATTATCCTTCGGTATTGGATCGGTGCCTAAAATGTAATAAATACCCCCAAATTCTCTTCGCCAAAGCAATACCGCAATTCTTGAATCGGTTTTGTGTCCGAGTTTTGCAGGTTGTTCTTTTAAAAAACATTCAAGTTCCCAATCTTCATCAACCTTATCGCACGCTTCAAATAAGGTTAATCGATCAAATGTTTCAACAATCTTTCGCTGTACAAAAACACCATCAATAAACTGCTCCATGATTTTCTTCGCTTGCAATTTTTCTTTGTCAGTTTTAGATTTTGAGATTTTCGCAGCTTTTTGAGATTTTGAATTAGTCTGTGAAAGGAACGTTTGGGGAAATGCTAGAAATGCGAAGAAAAAAATGATGACTACCAATTTTTGTTTCATTTCGAATTTCCTCTGAGTTTAATTTCCGATGATTATACCTAAGATTTTCATCCGCCCGTCTTCTTCGATGAATCTAATAGTAAACATATCTCTTACGACGTCAAACACGTTTATTTCATCTGGAACGTCAAAAGATGAATCACCATTTAGGACGGTTACTTTGGGTATAAAGATCGTATCCTTTAGATTTTTCTTGTAAAGTGGAAATTTATAGAATTTCGGAGGAAGATGTTTTCGTATGAACTTATTCCATTTTGCAAGTTCATTCAGGTAAACACCCAAATCCTTGTCATTTTGAATCGGAAGTTTATCTTTGCGTGATGGATTTTCTGAAAAACCGTTGAGAAATTTGAAGCTCTTTACTAACTTGAAGTAGCCAGGTGGTAAATAGAAATCAGGTTTAGTTTTGTCGCGTTCGTTCAAAAAAGTCAGCATGAATGCAGCACCAAGATACATTGAATTCAACTCATATTTGAAAATCAGTTCTTTGGTTTCCGCCGTTTGTTTTTCGAAATAACTTTTATCAATCGACCCAAAATCAGAGGCAAATTTTTCCAGTATCTTCCGAGCCTTTTTAGATGCCATCTCATCGAAAACAATTCCAAAATCTAAAGTCTCCCGAAAGCGTTTCACTACTTGATCTCCAGCTTCGCCCGCGAGTTTTATTTTTTCTTCTTTTGTTTGATTTGTTTGAGTAAACGCAATGGAGTTGAACGCAAGAATCGTCAAAATGAGGAAAATAAATTTTGAGTTCGAGGCTTTGTTCATTGCAATTTCATTTTCTAACTCCGCCAAATCCCAAAATCTATCTCGCTAAAAATATTATCCCGCGATTCGATTTCGGCGAGGCGTTCTTCGTTGATATTCCCGTTTTGCAGGTCTTCGAAGAGTAAATTGAAGCGGTGAATGTGCGAACGGAATCGCATTGAGGCGTATTGCACGGTTGTGCCTTGGTAGATTTGAAACGCCCAATCGCTCGATTGTGCGAGCAGAAGTTCGCGACCTAGTTGGTTGAGTGTGCGACGCTCGAGATCATTTGGTTCGCGATATCTATTCGCCAATTCCGTCATTTTTTTCTCGGCATCGTGGGCGTAAGGATACATCCAGGCGGTTCCTTCATTGAGCCAAACTTTGAAGTAACCCTTTTCTCCCCAACTACTTGCGGATGGCTTTTGAGTTTGAATTGGAATTCCCGAATCGAGGTAATCGCCCGGCGTTACGGCTTGGATCTCATTTTGATCGTAATGCAGTTTGCGGAACAAGTAATCGATAAATTGAGGACCTTCAAACCACCAATGTCCGTAAAGTTCGGCATCATAAGGCGAAACAACGAGCGGCGGATGACCGTCGTGAAGCTCGCGGAGTTCGTGTGCTTGCTTGATTCTTTCGCCGATAAAATGCGACGCGTGGCTTGCGGCACGTTCACTTGCAATCGCCGGAATATAAGGCTGTTTCGGTTCTGATTTTGTGATTCGATAATATTTCAAACCCAAATGCCGACGAGTTTCGTCCTTGTGCAAATGCGGTTTGAGATATTCGAGCGGTAAATCCCAACCGACATCACGATAAAATTCGCGGTAATAAGCGTCGCCCGGATAACCGACTTCCGAACTCCAAACTTGCTGCGAAGTCTCAAGATCGCGGCAGAAAACTGCGGTTCCATTCGGGCAGCGGACAGGTGCGTGAACACCAAATTTCGGACGCGGTTCGCCATACAAAATCGCGTGTGTGTCAGCGATAAAATATTCGATTCCGCATTCCTTCAATAAGTCTTCAACGCCGTGTTCATAAGCACATTCGGGCAGCCAAATTCCACGCGGTTGTCGCCCAAAATGCTTCCGATAATTGTTAACCGCAATTTGAATTTGAGCCTTTCGCGATTCGCGGGTTGAGATCAAAGGTTGAAATCCGTGTGTCGCACCGCAAGTGATAATTTCGAGCACACCGCAATCTTGAAGTTCTCGGAAAGCATTGACAAGATTGCGTTTGTAGCGATGATTCCATAGATCGAGAGCGGTTGTGAGAGTGTTGATATACATCTCTACAACTTCAATAAATTGCGGATCTTCTGCCGTAACCCGAACGAGTTCTTTATGTGAAAGTGCGAGCAAATTCTCGGCGTGTGCCGTGTAGCGATTTTGCAAGGTTTCGTCCGCAAGCATTTCACACAATGGCGGCGAAATATTCATTGCGACTCGCGGCTTTGCTCCGGCTTCGTGCAATCTCTGAAAGATCGAAACGAGCGGCAGATAGACTTCGGTAATTGCTTCGTAAAGCCAATCTTCTTCCAAAAATTCGGGATATTCAGGATGACGCACAAACGGCAGATGTGCGTGGAGAATTAGACTGAAATAACCTGTTGGCATATTTTTAGAAGTCCTTAGTCTTTAGTCATTTGTCGCAAACAGTTGAACCTAAAAATTATTACGCGAGCTTGTTCTCGTGATTGGAAAGCTAAATCTTGAACGAATATTTCCAAAGTTCACGCGGCTTGCACCGAAAACAACGCCGGTTGTTTCAGTTTCGGCATTTTCAACAAATGTTCCGAATTCTTCGCCAAATGTTTCTTGCAAAATTGCCATCACATTTGCGGCTTCAAAAACTTCAGGATTCAACGACAACCAAGCTGAAAGTTCAGCTGAAACTGATTCGACAATCGCTGCAAAAGGAACTCCGCCAGCAATTGCAAGCAAAACGCTTCGCAATTCGTTCATATCAAATTCTGTAAATTTCGCTTCCGGTTCGCCCGTGATTCTTGCGAAAATTGTTTCAGTTGCGGAGTTTACCTGTTCTGATTCGTTGCTCGAAAGTGCAACTTCGAAGGCATCTTGCGTAAATCCTGACGATTCCAAAATTTCTGCAAATTGCATTGTCGAAACATTCCAAACCGGAGAAACGTCTTGATTTGGCGAGGGCGACATTCGCGGCGTTTCGATTTCATTCGAAAAAGCGATTCTCACAAATGGACGACTCGGCGAATAAAATCCGATTTCGGTTTGATATTTGGTGTTATCAGCAACATCAAACCAAGCCGAACCTTCGCCGTCAACCGGAAACACATTTTCCGTCTTTTTGCTCAAATTCATTAATTTTGCGACAAGCGTATAACCACCAGCATTTTCGCCGAATGCTTTTGTTAAATTCTTGTAAGCGTTAGTTTTAACTGACCAATAAAGAAAAATTCGCTTCGGCGATTGCATCTGCAAATAGAGTCGATTTTCTTTTTCAAGCTCAGGCAAAATTGGCAATGCTAGTTCTTTAAAAAGCGGCGTTTCGCGTTTCGCAGCTTTTTCGTCAAGTTCAACAGGTGATTCTTCAGTTTTAATGTCTTCGGTTGATTCAGTTGCATTTATTTCAGCCGGAAACGGTAATATTTCAACAGGTTTTTCAGATTTTGAAATAAAACTCGCTGAACTCACGCCACCAATTATTTTCTCGTTGGTTGTATCTTCTTTAACTTCAATTGTGCTAGTCATAAATTCTCTGTTAGCAATAATTTGCTCGGTTGAAATATTGTTTTTCTCAGCGGAATGAATTGATTCAACCTTTTCTAATTCATCCGCAAGGACTGTTTTTTTAACTCGTCTCTGAGCTTAAAATTTTCCGAAATCAAAGCTTCAATTTGTGCAGATTCTTCTTTCAACTGCAAAATTTCGCTTTGTTTTTCACTTAATTTTTCGTTCAACTTATGCTTTTCAATTCGTAGTTCGTCAATTTCTTCACTTTGCAGAGAAACCTTTGATTCAAACGGTAAAAGTGTTGAAACCTGTGTGTGTAGGATCGCAATTTGATTATTTTTTTCAACCAAAATTGGGTTATTTAAGTTTTCGCCACTTTTCAGATGAAGTTGAGCAACATAAGTTTTTTGTGTTTCAAGTTCACTTTCAAACTGCTGAATTTGAACAGATTTTTGTTGAACCTGCCGATGCAAAACGTCTATTTGCTCAGTTTTACGAAAAACTTCCTGACGCAAACTTTCCATTTTTCCATCAGAATCGCCACTTTGAGAAGCAAAAGATTTGATTTCAGTTTCGCGTTCAATTAAAAGAAGTTGGCGTTTTCTGAGAGAAGATTCTAGCGATAAATTTTCTATTTCTAAATCTTCGGCTCGCTTTTCGGCATCATATTTCGCTAAGCTCAATGTCTCAAAATGGTCATTTAAAATATCAATTTCATAGCGATAAGACTCAACCAAAGATTTATATAATGAAACACGCCTTTTCCTCCAAAACCAAAAGACAATGCCGGCAATAATCCAGGCAATTGCAAATCCAATATAACCCCAAAGAATCTGATCGAAATCCATAAACTAGCTCATTAACAAAAATAAAATAACACGCAAAATTATGCGTGTTTTTCTAGTGTTTGTCGAGTTTTAGAGAAAAGTGAAATCTAATAAATTGTTTATTGAGTAACTTTTTTGAGTTTAACCTCAATTTTTCCGATTTCAGCATTAATTTTTGAACGAATTGGCACGCGTTTGACATCATCCGTAATCCAAATAGTCATGCTGCCTTTTTGTGCAATGAAACGATTTACGCCAAAAACTTCGGGTTCAACCCGAAAACACCAAACCTTTCCAAAAATTGAATTTAATCTTTCTCTGCCTGTAACTTTAACCGGAACTTGATAAACCAATCCCGAATCGCTGACAGATATTTCAAAAGTTTTCCCGATAGAGAGCGGCAAAAGACGCAATTGATAAATTGCAGAAATTATGTCGTGAGTGTTTTGTTCAAATCCTGAAGCAATTTTTCGTGGCGGACGATTTGTATCTTTCGGATCGGTTTCAGTATATGTAACCCGTTTTTGTAAATAATCAAATTCGGCAATACTATCGCGGATTCGATTTTTTTGAACGTCACGTTTGGTTGTTTTTACCACCCGAAATTTTTCAGTATCAATAATAGATTCAATGTTTTGCAAGAAACTATATCTAAAAAGTTTTAAAACAGTTCCTTTCGATTTGGCATCAGCTGTAATTAAAAAATCTTTGTTGTTTGGAGCGTTTTTAACCGAAAAAACCAAATCTGCAACACTGATGTTTAAAAGAACCGCACGGCTAAATTTTCCTTCATATTCAAGTGTTTCGCCGGCTTTGAAAGGAAAGGTTTGAGCCAAAAGAGAGTTTGTAAAACTTAAAATTAAGATTACAAAGACACACAAAATGTTAAGTTTTTTCATAGTTTTACCTCAAATAAATAGCCTTTAAAGCTAAAATAACCCAAGCAATTAACAATCCTAAACCAGCACGATACTCGCGATATTTCAGATAAAGATTGAGATCAAACTTTAAATCTGATTTGGCATAAGCAGTTAATCGCGGGAAAAATAACGGAACGTTTTCGGCGTATTCTTCAAAATTTTTACCGAACATCGCAGTTAAATCACGTGCTTCGACGTTCATTACAGGAAAATAGATGCCTAAATATAAGACAATAAAAATTAGACCAAGCCACCAAACTGACGATGCGATGCAAAAGCCCAACCCGAGCAGAAAACTTCCCAAATAGAGCGGGTTTCGGGTGTGTGCATAAGGTCCGGAAATTGCTAAATCTTTATTTTTGCGAATGTGCCCCGAAGACCAAGCACGAATCAGAAGTCCAATTATTGCAACAATTCCGCCGATTGCCATAAAAATTGGTTGTGGTTTTGCAAACACCAAAAAAACAATCGCGAAAACAAATCCGAGCGGCACACGCATTCTCTGTAAAGTTAATCTATCTCTAAAACTCACAATGTTTCTAACCTTTTATTTACGGCTGAAAAAACTTTTTCCACCGAAATATCCATACAAATCCATTTATCGCAGCTTCGGCGATGACAGTCTGTGCGGCAATTAATATCGGTTCGCTCAACGCAGATGTCCGCGGAATTTGGACTTCCGTTTCGCCACCATTCAGTTGGACCAAAAATGCCCACAATTGGACATTTTGCCGCAACCGCCAAATGAGTTGGTCCGGTGTCGCCGCCAACATAGATTTTTGCACGTTTTGCCAATTCGTAAAAACCCTTAAGAGAAAGTTTTGCTTTGACAATTTTTTTTGATTTGCTGGCGGCAATTACTTTTTCTGCCAAACTTTCTTCATTTGGAGCAAAAGAAACAACCGAAACTAAACCTTTTTCAGCGTATATTTTATCGGCTAATTCGCCAAACTTCTCAGCACTCCAAAGCTTTGTCACCCAACCGCCAGCCGGATTTAAAATCGCAAAATTTTCACCGCTTTGTTCGATTATCTGCTTTGCTTCAAGCTCGTGTTTAGCTTCGGTAAATATAGGAAAACTAAAATCTTCAAGCGTCGGTTTTAACTTTAAAGCCTTTTCAGCAAGTGTTAAATTTTTGCGAATTATATGAATATTTTTTGGAACATCAATTTTTTCACTCAATAAAAACCTGCTTGCCGGTTCGCGAAGTGCGGCTTTTGCAAATCCAAATCGTCGTTTCGATTTAGTTAGCTTTGCAATTGCCGCAGATTTTAGCAAACCTTGAAAATCTAAAGCAATATCATAAGTTTCTTCACGCAACATTTTTCGCTGTCTGGCAAATTCTGTCAAAGATTTTGTTTTGCGAAGCGTGTGCGTATCAATTTCGATGAGTTGATGAAGATATTCGTTGTTTCGCAAAATCTCGGCAGATTTTTTTTCGACAATCCAAGATATTTTTGCGTTTGGAAGTGATCTTTTTATCGCAGAAATTACAGGTAAGGTGTGAATCACATCGCCAATACTGCTTAATTTTACGATAAGGATTTTCATTAAAAATTTTGCTGAGAATTAATTGGTTTGAATCTATCACATTGGCAAAATACATTCAAAAAATACCGGAAAAATACTCGCAAAAATTTTGAAAATTTAGTATTCTTGGCAGACTCTTATGGATCCAATATTTATCGTCTTAATTTTGTTAGTTGTTGCAATTGCTCTTTTTGCGAGCGAGAAGTTGCCGGTTGACATCGTTGGATTGATATTGGTTATTGGCTTGGTTTTAAGCGGAGTTTTAACGATAAACCAAGGAGTTGCAGGTTTTGGCGACAACATAATAATTACAATTGGCGGGCTTTTTGTTCTTACCGGCGGACTTGTAAAAACCGGAATTGTCGATTTAATTGGACGCAGACTTTACCGAATTGCCGGCGATAATGAATTTTATTTGACGGTTTTAGTAATGGTTGTTGCGGCAATTGCCGCTTCAGTTTTAAAAAATACGACGACAACCGCGATGTTTGTTCCGGTTGTGCTTGGGCTTTGTGAGCGTGCAAAAATTCCGCCGTCAAAACTCTTAATGCCATTGGCTTTTGGTGCAATTTTGGGCGGAAGTTGCACGCTTATCGGAACTTCGACAAATCTTGCGGTCAGCGGTGCAATAACACGTTACGGAATGGAACCGTATTCGATGTTCGAACTTGCACCTGTCGGAATTGCAACTGTCTGCGTAGGAATGCTTTACATGCTGACCCTTGGCAGAAAACTTCTTCCAAGTCGCGGCGGCGAAGATTCGTTTACCGACCAATATCACATTCGTGAATATATTTCTGAGCTAATTGTTTTGCCTAATTCAAATTTGGTTGGCAAAACTCTCGGTGAAGCGGGAATAAATCGCGAATTTGAATTAAGCGTGATTGGAATTCTTCGCGGTAAAGAAAATAGAATTGCACCGCACGCCCAAGAACGAATCGAAGCAAACGATTTGTTGATTGTCGAAGGCAGAATTGCTGATATTTTGCGGGCGAAGGCTGAAGTTGGACTTGAAATTAAAGCTGACTTTAAATTAAACGACAAACTTTTTGAAGGTGGCGAAATTGAACTTTTCGAAGTGATGGTTTTGCGTGGAACAGAATTAGTTGGGCAAACGCTCAAAACGCTTAACTTTAGGCAGAAATTTGACTTAACGGTTTTAGCAATTAATCGCCACGGCGAGACAATTATCGACACTTTAAGCACAACACAGTTAAAATTTGGCGATGTTTTGCTTGTTCAAGGTCGGCGAAGAATTATTGAGCCGTTGGTAGTTGACGGAGAATTATTGCTGCTCGAGGAAGTTTCTTCTAAAAGTATGCGGACTGATAAACGTCCGTGGGCAATTGCGGCTTTTGCTTTGTTTCTCGGTTTATCGCTCTCAAAAGTTGTGGTCGGCGTTGATATTCCGCTGGCAGTTTGCGTGTTACTTGGTGTAATGCTTTTGCTGGCAACAAAAACTATCAGATATGTTGAACTTTATCAGCTAATTGATTTTCGGTTGCTGGTTTTAATCGCTTGTATGATGAGTTTTGGAACGGCGATGGAAAAAACCGGAGCTGACAAATATCTCGCAGATTTAATCACAGTTTATTTTGGAGCTTATGGTTCGACCGCAGTTTTAGCCGGATTTTTTATCTTAACTGTGGCATTAACGCAACCAATGTCCAACCAAGCTGCTGCATTAGTTGTGTTGCCGGTTGCGGTTCAAACTGCGATAAGTCTTGGGCTAAATCCGCGAACTTTTGCTGTTGTTGTAACCTTTGCCGCGTCGGTTTCTTTTCTCACACCGCTTGAACCGGCTTGTGTTTTAATCTACACACCAGGTCGTTATAAATTTATGGATTTTGTAAAAATTGGTTCGATTTTGACGATTCTATTTTTTATTGTAGTGATGTATCTCGTTCCGCTATTTTTTGATATTAACCAAGTTACAGAGTTAATACCTTTGAAAAAATAGTCGCGAGTAATATTTCTGCTTGCATTTCGTTAAATTCATTACTAAATTGGTAATTAGCAAAAAAACTAAAAAGGAAATAGCAATGAACACATCCTTCGTTAAACTTCGATTTATCTTGATTTTCGCACTTGTTTGCGGTCTTCTTTCAATTGACCCAATTTCGACATTTGCTCAACAAACCCGCAAATCTTCAGCTAAACAAAATATTCGTAAAGCTAAAAAAGTAAAAACTAAAGTTGCAACCAAAAAGCCCGCGAACGATTCGACTCCGTGGGAAGGTGAGGCTGGCGTGACGAAAACAATGGCAGAATTAATGCAAGAGCAATCTTTAATTCCGAGATCGACCGAAATTGAAAGCGTCAAAACACGGAAGAGAACTCGCCCAAATCGAAAAAATTTGCCGCAGAATGAAAGTTCGCCCGAAATTGAAAAGTTTCCCGTTGATCCGACAACGAAAGCAGTAAATGAGCCGGAAGCAAATATTGCTCCGCAAACGCCGCAAACTGTAGGGTTAAATTTTAATGGCGGAACGCTTTTTGACACACTTTCTTTTCCGCCAGACACGATGGGCGAAGTTGGTCCGAGTCAATATATTATGGCGGTAAATGGTTGGATTCGTTCATTTAACAAAACAACCGGAACGGCAGACGGCATAATGGATATTGACATGGATGTTTTTTTTAATTCGGTTCGAAATGGAATTTCTACCAGCGATCCGCGAATAAGATATGACAGACTTTCGCAACGCTGGATTATGGCAATTATCAACGTTGCTGACACAGATAATCGTATTTTAATTGCTGTCAGCAATACACAAAACATTACACCTGCAACAGTTTGGACATATTATTTTTTCGTTAATAGTGCGGTCGCACCCGCTGGCGATGCAGGTTGTTTTGCTGATTATCCGACACTTGGTGTTGATGTCAACGCTCTTTATATTGGAACAAATAATTTTTGTCCTAACACTTTTGGCGGAAGCACAGGCTTTGTCGTTCGGAAAAGTTCAATTCTTACTGGCGGTCCAATAGTTGTAACTGCTTTTCGTGGAATTTTAGCTCCGCCAGCTGACGGACCTTACACACCACAAGGCGTTGATAACTTTGATCCGGCGGCAACTGAAGGTTATTTTATTGGAGTGAGTAACAATTTCTTCGGTTTGTTAGAATTGCGTCGCGTTAGTAATCCGGGCGGAACACCGACAATTTCGGCAAATATTCCTTTGACCGTTCCTTCCACTTCATCGCCGATAACGGTTCCACATTTGGGCAATTCTGGTGGAACAAACGGTAATCTTGATGGCTTAGATGATCGTCTGTTTATGGCACATATGCGAAACGGTAGAATTTACACATCGCATAATATCACCGTTAATGCTGCTGGAACGTCATCAGCTGGTGGCGGAAGACTCGGAAGCCGTTGGTATGAAATTGAAAACGTTGCGACAACTCCGACACTTCGTCAATCAGGAACGTGGTTCGACAGTGCCGCGACAACACCGAGAAGTTTTTGGATTCCGTCAATTATGATTTCCGGACAAGGACATATTGCACTTGGCGGTTCGTCTGCTGGTGCGAATGACCGGATAAATACCGCAACAATCGGACGTTTATCGAGCGATCCACTTGGAACACTTCAAGCAACATCAATAATCACAAATTCGACAACGGCTTATAATCCGGCGGGAGATACTGGAGCTGGGAATGGCAGTCGAAGATTTGGAGATTATTCATATACTACGATTGATCCGGAAGACGATATGACAATGTGGACGATTCAAGAATACAATCACGCCACAAATTCTTATGCTATGCGAGTTGCAAAATTGCTTGCACCACCGCCAGCAACACCTGCAAGTGCTTCGCCTGCATCGGTAAGTGCCGGACAATCTTCGGTTAATGTCACAATTACCGGAACACAAGTTAGCGGTTCAGGATTTTTTGATCCAGGAGCAGCATTTGTCAAACGAATTGCATCGACAGTTTCGGGCGGAGTTACTGTTAATAGCGTAACTTATACGAGTCCGACGCAAATTACGCTAAATCTTTCAACCGTTGGGGCAACTGCTGGAACAAAAAATGTGACGGTCACAAATCCTGATGGGCAAGCATTAACTGGAAATAATTTAATTACAATAGCTGCTTCGCCGGGTTCGGGTTTGAAAATTCCAGGAGATTTTGACGGCGACGGAAGAACTGATATATCAACATTTCGCGATGTTTCTGGTGCCGGAACTTGGTATGTCACAAACAGTTCGAATGGAGCATTTGTCGGCACAACCTTTGGTTTTGGAAGTGACGTAATTTCTCCGGCAGATTTTGACGGCGATAATAAAACTGATGTTGCTGTTTTCAGAAACGGAGCGTGGTTTTTACTTCGAAGTTCAAATGGAACTTTCCAAGCATTTAACTTCGGGCAAGCAGCCGATAAGCCAACGCCAGGCGATTTTGATGGCGACAACAAAGCAGATTTTGCTGTTTTCCGCCCATCAAACGGCACTTGGTATATTACCCAAAGTTCTGATAATGCTTTCGTTGCCAGACAATTTGGTGTGAGCGGCGATATTCCGGTATTTGGCAGATACGACAGCGACAATAAGGACGACATCGCAGTTTTCCGCTCAAACACATGGTATATTACTCAAAGCACAAATAATGCGTTTGTCGGATTCCAATTCGGTGCGGCTGGTGATATTCCAACTGCCGGCGATTATGACGGCGATGGCAAATTTGACTACGCAGTTTTCCGACCTTCAAACGGAAGTTGGTTTATTTCGCAGAGTTCAAACGGTGCTTTCCGCGGACAGCAATTTGGACAAAACGGCGATATTCCGGTTCCCGGCGATTACGATGGCGACCAAAGATTTGACTTTGCCGTTTTCCGCAGCGGAACCTGGTATTCTCAAGGCAATGTCAGCGGAGCATTTGCCGCCAGACAATTTGGAAACCCAACTGATAAGCCTATTCCATCTGCTTATATCCAGTAAACACTAGCAGTTTGCTTTTTAATAAATAAAAAACCGTATTGAATATTTAAATGTTCAATACGGTTTTTTTGTCAAAATTCGAACTTTTCAAAGAGCAAGTTATAAAAATCTAATTCTTATTTATCCAGACAGCAAAAACTCTTGCGTTTTGCATCTAAATAAGTTATCAATTCTCTTGTTAATAAAAGGGTGCTGTGTTTTTTTATGAAAAATTTCCTAACCGCAATTTGCTTGTGTTTTTTTCTATCTATTTTGGGATTAGTTTTTCTTTTGCCTTCGACAAAAGCGGAAGAAAATGTTCTCCAAAATTTATTAAACTTGCCTTCGCCGCCGCCGGCAAATCCTTTGGTTGAAATGCGTTCGAAACGCCGAAATGCTAATTTTTATTCACCAAATAATCCGCCGGGAGATGACGCTTCGCCACAAGATTTACTTGATTTTTGGATGTCACAAAACGGTCGCGACGAAAGGTTTACTTATAAATTGAAACCGAGTGATAAGACTGTTGATAAATTAAAGTCTGAAATTGAAAAAAATCCTGAAAAACTTTCTTCATTCATAAATAATTTGCCGGAAGATGCAAGCACCGTAGATTTTGTAAAACGTCTTTACGAAAAAGAATTGGCGGAAGATAAATATGGAGTTGACTGGCAAGCGACAATAAAAACTTGGCTGACATATAATACAAACACCTTTAGCGACCAGCTCGAAGTTACAGCAAAGCAAGTTAAGGACTCTGCCGGATATGTCACAAATCAATATGAACTTTTAACGCTTGCGAAAGTCGATTGGGACAAAGCTCAGCCAATTTTACAAGCACTTTTAAACGACTCGAGTCAGCCTGTTTCGCAAACACTTGCTCGTTGGGCATTTTATCAACACGCAATTTCTACAAATTCGACTGGAGATATTGATAAATATCGGAGCGAATTAAAAGCTGCGGTTGAAGACAAATCTGCATCAGCCGGAGTGAGAGATTTGGCGATGGACGCACTTGTCAGAGTTGGTGATTTTCCGGGCAGAGACGATTGGTATTATTCACTTCTTGGCGACGAAACATTGCACGATTTGAAGATCAACGGGCAAACTTATACTGGTTTAACAACGCTTTTAAATCAATCGCCATCAGATAAATATTCCGAAAAAATGATTGAACTCACGAGAAGTTCAAATCAAACTGTCAGAAACGCGGCGGTGCGAAATCTTTCAACTTTAATCGACGAAAACAATATCGAAGTTATTCGTGCTTTGCTTCCTTGGCTTGAAGATCGAAAGTGGGCAAAAGAAATTGTCGGAAACGAAAGACAGCAAATTGTAAATGCCTTGCGAACAATTGTTTTGCCGGAAAGTGTTTCGGGATTATTGCAAGTTTTGAATGAAAAACAAACCAATGAAGTTCGTGTTTATCCTAACTCTAATACTGCTAACGTTGCTATGAATGTAGCTGTGGATGCAACGAGAAGTGTAGCAAATAGTGCAATTGAAATGGCTGATAGTGCGGCTGGCGGACGCTTGGTAAATGTCGATTCTTATCCACTTAGAAGTTCTGCAATTGCGGCTTTAGAAATACAAAAAGACCAAAGTGCAGCCGGTCCGTTGCGGTTAGTTTTGCCTGATGTTCAAGATTGGGAACGAATAAGCGTTGTTCGTGCGATGTTAGCTTGTAATGCTTTTTCAATTCAAGAACAGGTTAATTCGTTAGAAACAACGGCGAAATTTATGAGCAAGCAGAATGAAGCGATTCAATCTGCAAATGTTGCCGCAAACTCATCAGCAAATACAGTTATTTCGGCAATGCCGATGGCAAACAGAGCTCCTTATGATGAATCTGGATTTCCTTATGGCAAGCCATATAATCCTTCACAAATTCCGCAGATTCTTGGAATGCAGTTAGTAAATTGGCAAAATGTTAGTGATGAATTGATTACTGCGGTGATTGATAGAATTCAAAATATTGAGAAAAAAGAGCCAAAAATAGCTGCAACACTTCGCCAAATAATCAGAAATTGGAACGGAAAAGGAATCAATACTTTAATGCTTCGCGATTTAAAAGCAGGGAAGGCAGACATGGAAATTATTGTTAAACTGTTGAGTTTGCGAAAAGAACTTCGCGAAAAACAGCAAAACGAAATTTTTGATATTCGTGGCGGTAGTCCGATCGCTCTCGGGATTTCAGCGTGTTTGCTCGAAGATAATTCTGAGTATGACGCAACTCTCGGTAATGAAAATGTCGATACAAAAATCGCTTTATTAGGTTGTGCCAGATTAATTCGTGCTGATTTACCTGTTGCCAGAGTCGCAGAATATTTGAGAAATCCAAACAAATTGTTAGCTTTAGCGGCAGAAAAATATCTCGAAAGTGTTGATACGCCGGAAGCTCGCGGATATGTTTTAGCGGTTCACCCAAATGAAGCAAAAGTTTTAGGTGCGAGAACTTCATTTTCTGATGAAAATTCGGGTTATACAGACTCATTGCCGCAGTTATTTACAAGTGTAAATGAAGATTTATATTATCAAGGTTTTGGTGGCGATGAATTGGATGAAGTTGAAACTCGTTTGAAAAAAGAAGTTAAGGAAAACTCAGAACTTATCGGAGTTTATAGTTATGACTCCAACTTTGTTCGTATTTATCGCGATAAAGCGGTTTTCAGCAGAGAAGAAGATTCAGCAAGGTATCGTGAAAGAACTCTCGAAGCTGAAGAATTTAATAATCTGAAATCTTTTCTTACTTACGAAAAAGTTGATCAATTGCCACCATTTGTCGGCGATTGTGAAAGATATTGTGTTCCACTTGAGCTTTTAATGATTGGACGCAATGGCGGACGTCGCGTTTACTTACGAATTGAAGAAAAACCGAAATTTTTTGCCGAGCTTGATAAAATATTCGACGATATGCGAAAACCTCAAGGAAAATTGCATTATTGGCTCGAAAAATATGCAGCTGGTTTAGAAGTTTTGTTCGAAGATGAACGTTTGCAAGCTCGCACACTTTGGAAAAACGGAACAGATTTATCAATTTTGGTTGAAGATGCACCGCGACGGAAAGAAATTGACAAAGAAATTGCTAAACAAGAAGAACAAGAAGCATTAAGTTTTCAACCATTTGTTGACGCTGATTATACAAAAATCGAAGAAGCTAATCGCAAACGACGCGAAGCACGCAATTTTGAAGAGTTTTCATGGCGAAAGTTTGGAAAAGACGGCAGTCTTGAAATGTTAGGACAACCAAATGAAGTTGAGTTTATACCGCGAAAAGATGGTTCTGCTATTAATTCTTCAGCTGAACAATGGAAAGCTCGAACACCAAATTTTGAGGTCAGAAGCAGTTTCGACGGAGTTTATAAAGTCACACGTGGGCAAGCAACTAAACTGCGTGGCGAAAGTTACTATCAACCATTTGTTTCGCCAAACGGAAAATGGCTAATTGCTTCAAAATATGGTGATGATGCGGTTGGGTTAGTTAGAATCAACTTGTTGACAAACAAAGAATATAAAGTTGTATTACCTGAATTTCCAACAATCAAAGTTGTTGCTTTTGTTCCTTCGGTAAATAAATTTTTAGTTTTAGGCGGTTACTATTATGAAGAACACGAAGAACCAGTAGATGAACTCGCAAATGGAGCTGCATTTATGTTTGATCCTGAAACTGGAATTATGTTACCGGCTAAAGGCGAAGTCAGACCATTACTCCAACAAACCTTTCGTCCGCTTCAGTCAACCGGAATTTTAGATGAATATTGGGCAGCAATTGTTGACGGAGATTCAACTAAAATAGGTCGTTTTAATGCAAAATTAATGACTTTCAAGGCAGCGTTAAATCTACCGAAAATTAAATTTACCAGTATGGAAATGTTTGTCGATGAAAAGGAAAACAAGGTTTATTTTGTTTATCAAGGACATCTTTTGAGTGTGCCGATAACGAAACCTGTTCAAAACTTGCCAAGTCGTTAGAAAAGGTGTTTAATGTTAGTTTGCTCTATGGGCAAGAAAATAGACAATTGGAGTAGAAAGTTTAATGGCTCTTATCAACCTAAATCCGGGTGAATCGATTGAAAATGCGTTGCGTCGTTTTAAACGCAAGGTAATGACTGAAGAAATTATCAAAGATTTAAAAAAACACGCACATTATCTTCCGCCGGGACAAAAAGCGAAGTTAAAATCTGCTAACGCACGAAAACGCAATAAAAAGCGTAACCGTATGCGTATGATGAACAACACAGGTGGAAATAATCAAAATTCTGCCGGTGGTGGTTTTAACAACAACATGGGCAATACACAAAATAGAGCTCCGCGTCCACAGTAGTTTTTATGAGTTCCAACAAAATGCGAATTTTGATAACGAACGACGATGGTTATCACGCTGACGGTATTTTAGAACTCGAAAAAGCACTGAAAGAAATCGCAGACGTTTATGTAGTCGCACCTGCTTCAGAAATGAGCGGTGCGTCTCATAGTTTAACGCTCTCGCGACCTTTGAGGATTCGGCAAATTGACGAACGTCATTGGACTGTTGATGGCACACCAACTGACTGTGTTGTCTTAGCTTTAACTAAAATTTTAACCCAAGAAAATCGTCCGCACATTTGTGTTTCTGGTATTAACCACGGAGCAAATTTGGGTGAAGACGTGACATATTCTGGAACCGTAGCCGGTGCATTAGAATCAACAATTCTAGGTGTTCCGGCTCTTGCTTTTAGTCTTCTTGGAAGAGAAGATTTTGATTTTAAAGCTGCCGCTCAAGTCGCAAAAGACATGGCTTTGAAAGTTTATGAAGAAGGTTTGCCACCTGCAACTTTATTAAATGTTAATGTTCCACGCGGAGTAATTAAGGGAATTAGGGTTGCTAGTCAAGGTTTCAAAAATGCCAAACCGTCAATTGATGAAAAAATTGACCCACGAGGAAAGCCTTATTATTGGATTGGAGAAGTTCGCGAAGGTTATCATGAAAACGACGATTCTGATTTTCACGCTGTAAAACACGGTTATGTTTCTGTCACTCCAATTCGTGCTGATATGACGAATCATCAAGCGATTGAAGGCTTAAAAAGTTGGAACAAAGATTCTTAAAACTATGGATGAATATACATTTCCACGCGAGCGAATGATCAAACGCTTGCGGGAACATTACAAAATCCGTGATGAAAAAGTTTTAGAAGTGATGCGAAATATTCCGCGTCATTTTTTTGTGCCAACTGCTCTAAAATCACAAACTTACGGTGATAATGCAGTCCCAATTGCAGAAGGACAAACTCTTTCGCAACCTTATATTGTTGCTAGAATGACCGAATTGCTTGAACTTTCGGGCAAAGAAAAAGTATTGGAAATTGGTGCTGGCTCAGGTTATCAAACAACCGTTTTATCAAAATTATCGGGAAGCATTTTTGCAATTGAAAGAATTCCGCAACTTGCAACTGAAGCACAAGAAAGAATAAAAACTCTCGGGTTAAGAAACGTGACACTTAGCTGTAGCGATGGCACAATCGGTTGGGAAATTTACTCGCCATTTGACGCAATTTTGATTGCTGCCGGAAGTCCTGATATTCCGCAACCGCTAATTAAACAACTACGGATTGGCGGAAAACTCGTAATGCCCATCGGAAAAACCCAAGAGTTACAAACGTTAGTTCGTGTGACAAAAACCGAAAACGGCACTAAAACAGAAGATTTTGGAGTGTGTAGTTTTGTTCCATTAATCGGCGAACACGGCTGGAGATAGAATTTTAGATTTGAGTTTATATGGAATCGATTACTGAATTATTACAATATTTAAACCCGAAAGTTTTGATTGAGGCGTTACTTAGTTGGCTTGGCGTTTATGTCTATTTCGGATTATTTTTTATTATTTTTGCCGAAACCGGTTTAGCTGTCGGATTCTTTTTGCCCGGCGACTCCTTGTTGGTAGTTTCCGGTTTAATGGCAAAAACTTTGCCTGATAAATTAAATATTATATATATTTTAATCGCTTTTTTTCTCGGCTCTGTCATCGGCGATTCGACCGGATATTGGACTGGACGATTAATGGGAAAAACTCTTTTTAACCGCGAAGAATCTTGGATTTTTAAACCAAGTCGCGTTGAAAAAGCTAAAACATTTTTCGAAAAATATGGTGCAAAAACTGTTATTTTAGCTAGGTTTATGCCAATTGTCAGAACATTTGCCCCGATTGTTGTCGGGGCTTCGCAAATGCCTTATTCAAAGTTTTTGATGTTTAGTATTTTGGGTGGATTTTTGTGGATTTTTGGAATGGTTTTAGCCGGATATTTTCTCGGCGGAGTTGTCGAAAATGCACTAGGAATTAAACTCGAAAACCACATCGAAAAAGTTGTTATCGTTGTCGTTTTTCTCTCGTTGCTGCCACCAATTATTGAATACATAAAATCACGAAAAGAAAAGTCGGAATCGCATTAACTGATTTAAGTGGTGTGAGTTTCTCTTTATCTTTAAACTTGGGCGTGAGACAATTTAGTTTCACGCCCATTTTAAATAAGTTTTTAACAAATATTGTATTCGAGATTTTTAACTATGACATTTCCAAGACAATCAGGCATTTTATTACATCCCACGAGTTTTCCATCTAAGTTTGGAATCGGCGATTTTGGCGATGAAGCTTTTAAGTTTGTTGATTTTCTCGTGAAAGCCAAACAGACTTTGTGGCAGGTTTTACCTCTCGGACAAACCGGATTTGGCGATTCTCCTTACCAGTGCTTTTCGGCATTTGCGGGAAATATTTATCTAATATCGCTTGAAAAATTGCTCGAAGATGGATTTTTATCGAAGACAGATTTGGCGGCTGTGCCTGAATTCCCAAGCAATAAAGTCGAATTCGGTAAAGTAATCGAATATAAACTGTCGCTATTAGAAAAAGCGTTTGAAAATTTTCGCACCACCGATAACAAAAAAATCGTTGCAGAATTTCACGCATTTTGTCATGAAAATCGTTTTTGGCTCGATGATTATGCACTTTTCCGAGCGATTAAATTTTCGCAAAAACAAAAATCTTGGCAAGATTGGGATGAAAGTTTGAAACTTCGCAACACTGAAACATTAGCAAAAGCCCGACAAGATTTGGATATTGAAGATTTTGCACAAAAGTTTTATCAATTTGTATTTTTTCGTCAATGGGACTCTTTGAAGAAATATGCCAACGAGCGAAATATTCAAATCATCGGCGATATTCCGATTTTTATTGCACTCGATTCGTGCGATGTATGGTGCAAGCCGAGCCAATTTAAACTCAATGAAGATGGCTCGCCGATTGTTGTTTCTGGAGTTCCGCCAGACTATTTTTCAAAAACCGGACAGCTTTGGGGCAACCCGATTTACAACTGGGAAGTTCAACGAAATGAAGGCTTCCAATGGTGGATTGATCGTGTCAAATTCACGTTGAAAACGGTTGACATTGTGCGAATTGACCATTTTCGCGGTTTTGCGGCAAGTTGGGAAGTTCCAGGCGGCGATAAAACTGCCGAACGCGGCGAATGGGTTAATGTTCCCGGCAAAGATTTGTTTATCAAGCTAAAAAATGCTCTCGGCGATTTGCCGGTTTTGGCGGAAGACTTGGGAGTGATTACGCCCGATGTTTTGGAAATACGAGATTTGTTTGGATTTCCGGGAATGAAGATTTTGCAATTTGCTTTTGGCGGCGATTCGAAAAATAGTGACCTTCCGCATAATTACTCACAGAATTCGTGCGTTTACACAGGCTCGCATGATAATGATACAACTGTCGGATGGTTCAAACTTAAAGCGGGAAAAGGCTCAAGTGGCGATGCGAAACAGATTAAAAAAGAACGGGATTTTTGCATGAAATATCTACTATCGGACGGCAAGGAAATTAACTGGGATTTTATCAAAGCTGCAATTGCAAGTGTTGCAAACACAGCAATTATCCCGATGCAGGATTTGCTCGGATTAGGAAACGAAGCCCGAATGAATTTTCCCGGCACAACAAATGGGAACTGGAATTGGCGTTGTGAATTGAAGGATTTTGACAATAAGATCGCAGAAAGGTTGGCGGTTTTGAGCGAACTTTATGGAAGGAATTAACCACAAATTTCGCGAAGAAATTATAATTTATTTTTTTACAGCAGCAGTTGAATTTCTGATAACAAGTTCTGGTTCAACAGTTAAAGTTTGTGGGATTTTTGCGACATCAATTTTCGTATTTGCCAATTGATTCAAAACGGTTTGGGCGGCAAGTTTGCCCATTTCAAATAACGGCTGGCGAATAGTTGTTAACGCCGGATTAAGAAATGCGGCAGCGTAAATATCATCAAATCCAAGCACTGAAACATCTTGCGGAACACGCAAACCTGATTCTTCCAAAGCACGAATTGAGCCGATTGCCGAAACGTCATTAAAGGCAAAAACGGCTGTAAATGGTTTTTTCCCGGCAAGAATTTTCTTCATCGCAACATATCCAACTTCAGGCGATGGAATGTCGCCTTCGAGCTGGGCAACTAATTTTGGTTCAATTTTTAAGCCTCGTTTTAATGCCGCTTCGGAGATAGTTTCCCAACGAATTTTTGTGTCAGAACTAAAATCTTGTCCTTTGATAAAAGCAATTTGCCGATGTCCGAGTGTGAATAAATGCCCAACTCCAAGTTCCGCAGCGTGTTGATGATTCAAAACAACATTCGTAATGCCGTTAATTTTGTCGTGTCCAGAAACAGTTACAACCGGTAAATTTGTCGGGAAACGAATAGGCGTATCGACTGCAATAATTCCTTCAACTTGTCTTTCTATAAGCATTTGCGGGTTATGCTTGAGCAAGTCGTCGCGATGCAAATGGCTAGTTGTGAGATAAAAATAACCTTCTTTTGCCAATACGGCTTCAACTCCATTTAAAACCATTCCCGAATATCCATCGCTTAACTCGGGAACGACTACGCCAAGTGTGAAACTTTTTTGAGCCCGAAGTGATCTGGCAAAATAATTTGGACGATAATTAAACTCTTCTGCCGCTCGAAAAATACGATCTTTTGTTTCCTGCGGAATTGAATTTGCACCTGGTTTGTCGTTTAAAACTAATGAGAGAGAGGTGATAGACAACCCGAGATGTGCAGCAAGGTTTTTGAGGCTAACACCAGTTTCGGAAGTTTTTGACTCGCGATTCTTGCTGATTTGTTGTTTGTTTTCGGACACGAAAATCAGTTTCTCACAGAGCCAAAAACAACGCAACAGATATGTGTTGCCATCTAAGATTAGTTTTATTAATTGGGTATATGAATATTAATCTTGACTGTATTTTTTGATGGTGATATTATGCAAAAGTCACTAAAACGATTTACTAAAACGATTTATTAGCATTTAAGCGAGTTTGTGTGTTTTTTAGTGTTGCGAAATTGGCAAGTTCTATTTAGTTTTTAAAGCGGAACATGCAGATTTCATCAATTTTTTTTATTTTCGCCGGAGGTTTTAGAATGAAGTTAAATATTGCCAAACTGTTTCGCATATCTTTTTGCGGGTTGTTAATTCTCAGCTTGAGTGCCGTTGCTTTTTCACAGTTTAAAGCAGGTCTTCAAGGCACAATTACAGATTCGTCAGACGCATCTGTTGCAGGTGCAAATGTAGTTTTAACGAACACCGAGACTAATCAGTCACAAACCACAACTACAAATGAAAGTGGTTTTTATCGTTTTTCGAGTCTCGCACCGGGAAGTTATAAAATTACGGTTGAAAAAACAGGTTTCAAAAAGAAAAATGTTGAAGCAGTTACCGTAAATGCTGAGCAAACACTAGGCTATAATGTAACTTTAGACGCTGGCGGTATTTCGGAAAGCGTGACAGTAACGGCTGATGAAGCTCAATTGCAGACAGAAGATGCAAATATCAGAAAAACTATTACTAACGCAGAAATTTTAAGTTTGCCTCAATCTGGACGCGATCCGTATGAGCTTGGCAGATTAGCTCCTGGAGTTTTCGGCTCGGGTTCAAGAGGTTCGGGCGGTGCATCACAAGGCTTTCCCAACACCAGCGGTCCGGGCGGATCAAATAATTCGATTTTTGCAACTGAAAACGTTCAGCCAATTTCGGCGAATGGACAAAGAGTTTCATCAAACAATTATCAAATTGATGGTGTTAGTGTCAACAGTCAAACTTGGGGCGGCGGAGCAGTTATTACTCCAAGTCAAGAAGGTGTACAAGAAGTTCAAGTTACTGCAAGCACATATTCGGCAGAAGACGGACGAAATAGTGGTGCCCAAATTAAGACGATTTCTCGAAGCGGAACAAACAATTGGCACGGAAGTGGTTTTTTTAAAGTCGCTGACCCGAGATTGAATGCTTTCAATAAAATGCCGCAATTTGTTGGCACACAAGACACGGGTGGTGCGAGGCGAGTTGAGCGGAAATACAATACTTATGGCGGGAGTTTTGGTGGAAGAATTATTCGAGACCGCTTATTTTTCTTTGCAACATACGAAGGTCAAAAGGAAAACAGCTCAGCAAAATATAATTCACTTGTTGAAACATCAACCTTTCGTTCATCATTAATATCGGCAAGACCAAACACCGTTACATCAAGAATTTTATCATCTGCCGGAGTTGCTCCGCGAGTTCTTCAAACATTAATGCCAACTTGTGCTGGAATATTTACTGGCTGTAATGTCGTTGGAAACGGAATGGATATTGGTTCTATAACGGGAAGTTATGGCAGTTATGTTCCAACTTTTAGTACGCAACCAATTGGTGGTGGATTAGATGGTATCGCCGATGTTCAATGGGCTGAGTTGGAAAGATTGTCAACATTTCGTGGCAATCAAATCAATGCAAAAATCAATTACAAAGTTAGTGAAAAGGACAATCTTGCATTTTCAACTTATATTTCTCCAAATAAAGCGTCAACCACAAATGATGGGGCACAAAGTCGTCCACAAGCTGATATAAATTCAGAAAGACTTTCATATTCTTTTGCGGCAATTTACAATCGCACAATTTCGGCGACATCAACCAATGAAGCGAGATTTAATATCACACGTTGGGGTTATGACGAAACAAAAACCAATCCTGATGCGGCACTTAATCTACCGCGTATTGAAATTGAAGGGTTTTTTAGTGATAGGTTGCGATTTGGGTTCCCACAAGGGCAAAACACTCCGGGAATTATTAGTGAAAAACAACTTGATTTTAGTAACACGTTTACCACAATTTTAGGCAATCACGTTTTAAAAATTGGTGGAAAATTTAGTCGCGATCTAAATAGCAATGGCGAGGTTGGTGCATCGCGACCTCTATATTCTTTCCATCGATTATGGAATTTTGCTAATGGAACGCCGATTTTTGAGTCAATTACAGCTGATTCCACCGGAAAACCAACCGCAAATAATACTAAGTTTAGAACTGGCGAACTCGCATTTTTTATTCAAGACGATTGGAAAATTAAAACGAATCTGACTTTAAATCTTGGGTTGAGATGGGATTTAATGTCGCCGATTGTTGCTTCAGATGGCGGAGTTTTAGGTAATTTATTGCTTGATTCAAATAATTCTCTTGCAGGTGCAAAGATTACAACGGCTAAATCGTTGTATAAAAATGATTTGACCAACTTCGGACCGCAAATCGGATTCGCTTGGAATCCAAAAATGCTTGACAGCAAGCTCGTAATTCGCGGCGGCGGCGGAATTGGTTATGATCGACTCGCAAATGCTTTATTGGCAAATGCTCGCCGAAATCCGCCAAATGGACAAAACTTCGGAATTTGTTGTGGGACTGCCGCGACCGAATTTGGTTCGCCATTTGTTGGCGGTCAAATCACGTTTGTCACTAGCACAGATAATACAATTTTCGGTTATCCGAGAAATCCATTACTTGGCGGTGGAACAAATCCGGCGAATGGTTTGCCAAATGTAGGTCAAATTGAGATTTACGGCACGCCGCAAGATTTGCCGTCGGCTTATGTAATGCGTTATTCGCTTGAAGGTCAATATCAATTGCCAAAAAATCTGTTCGCATCGTTAAGCTATACCGGTGCTCAAGGACGACATTTTGTGCGGATTTTGCCGCTTCAAATAATGGTTGCGACAAATCCGAACATTGGTGCGGCATTTTTTGCGAGTCCTGATGTTAATACAAGTTACAACGCGATGGTTGCCAGATTACAAGGTAGATTTTTGAAGCAATTTTCGTTTGACACCAATTATCGTTGGAGCAAAAGCATAGATACTGCTTCTTTTGAAGCACCAACAGCACAAACTAATCAAAGTTTTCCGGTTGATCAAAGAGAAGAACGCGGACCATCAGACTTTGATGTTCGTCAGGCTTTTATCTTTGCCGGAACTTGGGATTTACCGTTCTTCCAAAACAAAAGTAGTTTGGCTGGTAAATTAGCTGGTGGTTGGCAGATTAGTTCAATCGCGAGTTGGAACAGCGGTTTTCCTTGGACACCAAAACTTTTTGGTTGTTTGGCAGGAAACACAAGTAACAGTAGCAATTTTTGCGATCCACGTCCGACATCGTTTAACGGAACTCAACCTCGAAGTAATTCAAATGAAAACTTCTTGAGTGCAAACGGCGTGTTTGGATTAAGTCAAGCTGCTCTTTTTGGAACTCCTGGAACTGTGTTTGGCGTTGCACCGCCGTTCAATGCTCCGCCATTTGCTAACAAACCCGGAATTGGTCGAAATCGTTTCTTAGGTCCAAAATATTTTGCAATGGATATGACTTTTGCAAAGAAATTTGGTCTAGGAAATTGGGGCTTCCTTGGTGAAAACGCAAATATTGATGTCCGATTCAATTTCTTCAATATTTTTAATAACCTGAATCTGACGCCAATCAGTTCTCTGACCGATCAAACTCGTGTTCAATCAGCAAATTTTGGAAGAATCACTTCCGCTTTGGCTGGTAGAACAGGCGAATTCCAAATAAGGTTTAGTTTCTAGACTTTGAATTATTGAAAAAGAGCGGTATGTTTCGCTCTTTTTCTTTTCTATTTTTAGACGCAATGATTTTGCACAGATTTTTACAAATTTGGAATTCGAAATCAGCGTCTTTTTTGTTTTAGTTTGGCTTATTTAATGAATTCAATGAAAAAGAAACAATCAGTCGGTTTAATTGTAATTTTCGCTTTAGTTTTTCCGATGCTTTCGGTTTTCGCTCAGCAAAAACCGCAGTCAGTGACAGTCGAAGCGAAAATAAATACTTTAATTTCGAAGATGACTTTGGCTGAAAAACTTGGTCAAATGCAACAACTTGATGGTGAAGCAAACGGAAAATTTCGTCCCGAACATCTCGAATTAGCAAAAAATGGCTTGCTTGGATCAACCTTAAATGTTCGCGGTGCTGAGCAGTCAAACGAATTGCAGCGAGCGGCATTATCGTCGCGACTGAAAATTCCAATACTATTCGGCTTTGACGTGATTCACGGTTATCGCACAATGTTCCCGATTTCACTTGGCGAATCTGCGAGTTGGGACCTTAATTCTATTGAAAAAACTGCCGCAATCGCCGCAAAAGAAGCGAGAAGTGCAGGAGTTCATTGGACATTTGCACCAATGGTTGACATCGCACGAGATCCGCGTTGGGGAAGAATCTCGGAAGGTGCGGGCGAAGATACTTTCCTCGGCACGAAGATCGCTGTCGCTCGCGTTAATGGATTTCAAGGTACTGACTTTAGCGACGACGATCGCGTAATGGCTTGTGCGAAACACTTTGTCGGATATGGAGCGAGCGAAGCCGGACGCGATTACAACACAACTGATTTTAGTGAACAAAAGCTCCGCGAGGTTTATTTTCCGCCATTCAAAGCAGCGGTTGATGCTGGAGTTGGTTCGTTTATGACATCTTTTAATTCAATAAATGGAACGCCATCAACGGCAAATCCATTTATTTGGAAGCAAGTTTTGCGAAACGATTGGAACTTTAAAGGATTGGTTGTCACCGATTACACAGCGGTTTTGGAACTGATAAATCATGGTGTTGCCGCAACCGAAAGCGAAGCCGCGTCGAAAACAATTAATGCCGGAATTGACATGGAAATGGTTTCGCGGCTGATTAATAAACACGGTGTTGAGATTGTAAAAAACAAAGAAGTTTCAATTGCTGCGATTGATAATGCCGTCAGAAATATCCTTAGAATGAAGTTCAAACTCGGACTTTTCGAAAAATCTTTTGCCGATGCAAACCGCGAAAAAGCAAATATCTTTACCGACGCAAACAGAAAATATGCTCGCGAATCTGCTAATAAATCATTTGTTTTGCTCAAAAACGATAACGAAACTTTGCCAATCAACAAGCAGACGAAAAACGTTGCCGTAATCGGATTTCTAGCAAACGACAAGCGAAATATGAACGGAAGTTGGGCAGGTGATTCCCGAGTTACTGATCCGATTACAGTTTTTGAAGGCATCAAAAATAAACTTGGAAACAACGCAAATGTGAAGTTTGCAGAGGGTTGCGATGCCAAATGTGAGGATACGAAGGGCTTTGAAGAAGCCGAAAATCTTGCTAAAAATAGTGATTTCACGATTCTCACCGTTGGCGAAGATTGCGAAATGAGCGGTGAAGCTGCGGTTCGTTCGAATTTGGATTTGCCCGGAAAACAACTCGATTTAGTGAAAAAAATTCACGCGACAGGCAAACCTTACGCGATTGTTTTGATGAACGGCAGACCGCTGACAATTAACTGGTTGGCGGAAAATTCGCCCGCGATATTAGAAACTTGGTATGGCGGAACTGAAGGCGGAAATGCTGTTGCGGACACGCTTTTTGGTGATTCAAATCCGAGCGGAAAATTGCCCGTGACATTCCCACGAAATATTGGACAAATTCCGATTTACTATAATGAATTACCAACCGGAAGACCTTTTGAGGTTGCCAACAAATACACGAGCAAATATCTTGACGTGCCAAATACTCCTTTGTATCCTTTTGGTTACGGTATAAGTTATACAACTTTTAAGCTCTCAAATATGAAACTTTCCGCCACACAAATTACAAAGAATGGCGAATTAAAAGTTTCGGTTGACGTTGAAAATACGGGTAAACGAGATGGAAGCGAAGTTGTGCAAGTTTATTTGCGAGATTTGGCGGCAAGCGTTTCGCGTCCGGTTAAAGAACTAAAAGGTTTTGAAAAAATCTCGCTCAAATCCGGCGAAAAGCGAACTGTTGGAATCACAATCAAAGCAAGTGATTTAGGTTTTTACGATTCTGCAAACAAATATGTTGTAGAACCCGGAAAATTTCGTGTTATGGTTGGGACAGATTCGGAGACTATCCGAGACGAAATGAGCGAATTTTTTAGCATTACAAAGTGATTTCAAAAAAATGAATTATTTCAGAATGTTGGGCAGAATCAACTCGATGGTTAAGGCTTTTTCATCTTGTTTGATTCTTTTCCTATGTGTTTCCGCAATTGCCCAAGAAAAAAGCAAAGACGCACGATGGGAAAGTGCCGGAAAGCAAGGAATTGGAACAGCTTTGAGCCTTGATTCTAAGATTTGGTTTACGCTTCAAGGCGGTTCGTTGACTGAAGTTTTTTATCCAACGGCAGATAACGCAAATGTTGAATGGCTTCAATTTGTCGTGGTTAATAAAAAGACAAAAAAGGTTGAAACCGAACGTGACGATGCAACTCATCAAATCAAAACTTTGCGAACTGATTCGTTAAGTTTCCAACAGATCAATAAATCCAAAACTGGCGAATGGACGATAATCAAAACTTACACGACTGATACTGAAAGAGCTTCGATTTTGATTGATGTTCAATTTGAGACGAAAAACAAAGCGTTGAATCTTTATGTTTATTACAATCCTTCGCTTGATAATTCTGGAATGGGTGACACCGCACATACAAAAATTGGTCTCGAAAATCCAAAGGGAATATTTGTCGTTGAAAAATCGAAAGTTGCTTCGGCATTAAAATTTTCAAGCAAACTAGCCGAGCAAACTAATGGATTTTATCAAGTAAATGATGGATTTGAACAACTCAAACAATACGGTAAAATAAAAAAACAAAAAAAAATTGCTACTGACGGAAACGTTGCTCAGATAGCAAAAATAGTCAGCCCAAATCGTTTTACAACAGTCTTATCATTTGCCAAAGATTCTTTCAATGCTCAGATATTTGCGGGACTTTCGTTTAATAAAGGTTTTGATTTATGTAGCCTTGAATACGACAAAAGTTGGTCAGATTATATAAAAACCTTGCCGAAAGTTGACGAAAAATATCAAACCCAATTCAATTTCGCCGCAATGGCTTTGCGGGCGATGGAAGACAAAACTTTTCGCGGCGGAAATGTAGCTTCGCTATCGAAGCCGTGGATTCCAATCGGCGATGCAAATGGACCTTATGTTGGCGGCTATCATCTCGTTTGGTCGCGAGATTTGTATCAAGTCGCAACGGCATATATTTCACTCGGCGACACCGATTCGGCGAATCGGGCGTTGGATTATTTGTTTAAATATCAACAAAAACCAGACGGAAGTTATCCGCAGATTTCTTGGCTTGATGGCAGAACGCTCGGCGATGCGATTCAAATGGACGAAGTTTCATATCCGCTGATTTTAGCTTATCAACTAAACCGAATTGACCGCGAAACTTACGAAAAACACATCAAACCAACGGCAGATTATATTGCAAAAAATGGTCCGAAAACTGGGCAAGAACGTTGGGAAGAAAAGCCAGGTTTTTCACCTTCAACAATTGCTGCTGAGATTGCAGGTTTGGTTTGTGCGGCAAGTATCGCACGTAAAAATGAAGATAGAGTTTCGTCAAATTTGTGGCTCGGAAAAGCAGATGATTGGGCAAAAAATGTCGAAAAATGGACAGCAACAACAACCGGAAAATACGGTGACGGCAACTATTATATTCGCCTTTCAGCAAATGGAACGCCCGACGCAGGCGAGAAAATCGAACTAAATAATAACGCCGGAACTTTTCAAGAAAATGAAATTGTTGATGCCGGTTTCTTGGAACTTGTGAGGTTTGGAATAAAATCGCCGAAAGATCCGCTAATCGTTAAATCACTGAAAGTTGTCGACGAAGTTTTGAAAGTAGAAACTCCAAATGGCGTTGGGTTTTATCGTTATAATCACGATGGTTATGGCGAAATGGAAGATGGAAGACCTTGGAATTTCGACCGCAAATATTCAGGGAAAGGTCATCTTTGGGCATTGCTCAGCGGCGAACGCGGACAATATGAAATTGCTTTGGGAAATTTCAAAAATTCCAAATTGATAAATCCAAGCCTAAGATTAGATGCGATGGCAAAATTTGCAAACGATGGATTTATGATTCCCGAACAAGTTTGGGACAAACCAAATGGCATTTTTGAATTTGGTGAAGGTGCTGGTTCTGCAACACCTTTGGCTTGGTCGATGGCACAATTTATCAGACTTGCGATAAATATCAAAAACGGTAAAAATATCGATACGCCCGAAATTGTCGCCCGCAGATATGGAAATTTGAAATAACGCGGGCAGTTTTATTTACAAATGTCATATAAATTTTATAACGTAATAATTATTTTACTCGTAACATGTTGTTTTCAGACGACTTTAGCTGCACAGTCAGCTAAAAAAGAAGCTAAAAAATATCAAACAACTGCTGCTGAAGACGCATTGCTCGAAGACCTTTCGAATCGTTCGTTTCTCTTTTTTTGGGAACAAAGCGATGCAAATACAGGTTTAACTCTCGACCGTTCTCGTGCAGATGGAACGCCTCTGCCGCCAAATCATCCAAGCAATAACATAGCGAGTTCGGCTTCGACCGGTTTTGCACTCACATCATATTGCATTGCCGCCGAGAGAAATTGGCTTTCGCGTGATGAAATTAAATTGCGAACACGTAAAACGCTTGATTTTTTGGCGAACCGTGCGTTTCACAAAAACGGTTGGTTTTATCATTGGATGGATCGCGTAAGCGGCGAAAGGCGTTGGAAAAGTGAAATTTCGTCAATCGACACGGCGTTGTTGCTCGGCGGAGTGCTTTCCGTTAAGCAGTGTTTTGCTGACGATAAAGAAATTGTGCGGCTTGCGAAAACGATTTACGAACGCGTAGATTTTCCTTGGATGCTCGACAATGGCGAGTTTCTTTCTCATGGTTGGTTGCCCGAAACAGGGTTTATTCCTTATCGCTGGTCAAATTATAGCGAAAATTCGATTCTCTATTTGCTCGCAATCGCTTCGACGACTCATTCGATTTCCCCAAAAATCTGGTATCGATGGAAACGCGAACGTGTGAATTTCGCAGGGTTTCAATATCTCTCTGCCCAAGCTCCGATTTTTATTCATCAATACACCCAAGCGTGGTTTGATTTTCGAAATAAACGCGAACGTATGAATGGCTTTTCGGTAAATTATTTCGAAAATTCGGTGAAAGCAACTCGTGCTCATAAAGCCTGCAATTTGACTTTGAGCAAGCGTTTCGCTGGTTATTCTGAAAATATTTGGGGAATTTCCGCAATGGACGCACAGCAAGGTTATGTCGTTTGGAATTGTCCGCCTGCCGATTCGGCGATTGACGGAACTGTCGCTCCGTATGTTGCCGCGGCTTCGATGATGTTTACGCCGGACATTGCAATGCCGGCTTTGAACGAAATGAAGCAGCGATTTGGCGATACAATCTACAAAAAATACGGTTTTGCGGATGGATTTAATCCAACAACGGGTTGGGTTGGAACTGACGTAATCGGAATCGACACGGGAATTCAGCTTTTGGGAATTGAAAACTATCGCAGCGGAAATGTTTGGCGGTGGTTTATGCAAAATCAAGAATCGCAAAACGCTTTGATTCGTGCGAAAATTCGGTAAATTAATTTTTTCAATTATTTATCTATGAAACTGAACTTCAAACTTCTACCTATCTACTTTTTACTTTTTACGTTTTTGAGTTTTGCCCAAAACGGCAAAGATGCACAATGGGCGACCGCGGGAAAACAAGGCGTTGGAACATCGGCAAGTTTGAATTCAAAAGTTTGGTTCACGCTTGCCCAAGGCGTGATGACGGAAGTTTATTATCCTGATGTAACTGTTGCGAATGTTCATCTTTTGCAGTTTATTGTGGTTAATCCGAAAACGAAAAAGGTTGAAACCGAGCAGGATGATGCGATTCACGAAATAATAGTGAATCCAACCGCTTTAAGCGGAAATGGTTTTAGAATAAATACAATTGAGACCGGTAAAAATTTTCGATCAACAAGTTCGCTGGCTTTTACCCAAATTAGTAGATCGAAAGAGAAATCCAAAAGTATAGTCGGCACAAATGAAATTATAATCGGATCACCCAATGATGAATGGCAGATTGAAAAGAAGTATGTAACAAATCCCGATAACAATTCCGTTGTGTTTTCAGTTGAATTTACGACAGCCGATCCGAATAATGAGCTATATGTTTACTATGATCCGTCATTAGCAAATAGCGGAATGCACGATACCGGTTGGTCGGAAGGTAACTATCTTCTTTCGTCTGACGGAAAAATTTCGTCTGCGTTGACTTGCGGCAGATGTAAATTCACCAATCAAACAAATGGTCTTTTGGGTGTTAATGACGGTCTTACGCAATTGAAGCAAAGCGGAAAGATTGGTGAGCAAGTCTCGCGAGTCGAAAACGGAAATTTAGTTCAAGTCGCCAAAGTCACTCCGGTTTCTATTGGAAGTCGTCCGGCAAAAATGATTTTTGTCCTTAGCTTTGGAAATTCGCCCAAAGATGCGATGACGACTGCTTACAATTCGCTCCAAAAAGGCTTTGACAGTATTTATCGAGAATATCAAGAAGATTGGGCAAACTATTTGAAAACGCTCCGCAAAGTTGACCCGAAATATCAAGCCCAATTCAATATGGCGGCGATGATCTTGAAGGCACACGAAGACAAAGCGAATCGCGGGGCAAATATCGCCAGTCTAACTGTTCCGTGGGGCGGCGGCGATAACGCGAACGAGAATAATGTCGGCGGTTATCACCTTGTTTGGTCGCGTGATTTGTATCACGTGGCGACGGCTTTCATGGCTCTTGGCGATAAAGATGCGGCGATTCGGGCGTTGGATTTTCTGTTCAAAGTTCAACAAAAACCCGATGGAAGTTTTCCGCAAAATTCTTGGCTTGATGGCAAACCTTTTTGGGGTTCGCTCCAACTTGATGAAGTCGCGTTTCCGCTCATTCTCGCACATGAACTAGGTAAAACCGACAAAGAAACTTACGAAAATCACGTTAAAAAATCAGCAGATTTTATTGTCAAAACAGGTCCGATTACACCGCAGGAACGTTGGGAAGAACGCAACGGTTATTCGCCATCAACGATTGCCGCAGAAATTGCCGGCTTAGTTTGTGCGGCGGAAATTGCCAAGAAAAACGGCGACACCGAATCGGCAAACCGTTGGCTGAAAACGGCGGATGAATGGCAAGCAAACATTGAAAAATGGACAGTTACAACCAATGGAAAATACGGCGACGGCAATTATTATCTGCGAATTACACAAAAAGGAAGACCAAACGCGGGCGACAAAATTGACCTCGGAAACGGTGCCGGTGTGTTTGACGAACGCGAAATCGTGGACGTGGGTTTTCTGGAATTAGTGCGTCTCGGCATAAAATCGCCGGATGATCCGCTAATCGTCAAATCATTAAAAGTAATTGATGATGTGATTCGCGTAGAAACTCCGAACGGCGACGGTTTTTACCATTACAACCATGACGGCTACGGCGAAATGGACGAGGGCAGACGTTGGAATTTTGATGGAAAATATACAGGCAAAGGCAGACTTTGGGCATTGTTGTCGGGCGAAAGAGGTCAGTATGAACTTGCGAAACAGAGAATGTATCTCGACATAATCAATAATCGGTTTCCAAGTGAAAGGACAAAGAATCCAGACAAGAAATATCCACCCGTTAAGACTAGCATTGAGTATCTAGTGTTGGCGAAATCCCGCCTAGATTCAATGCTCGCATTTGCCAACGAAGGCTTAATGATTCCCGAACAAATTTGGGACAAAGCCGAAACGCCGAAAAATGTTGATAAACAATTTGTTCCGGAACTAAAATTCGGCTAAGGCACCGGCTCAGCAACTCCGCTCGCGTGGTCAATGGCTCAATTCATCAGATTAGCCGTAAATTTACAGGAAGGCAGAAATTTAGACACGCCGAAAGTTGTTTATGATCGGTATGTTTTGGGTATACGCTAAAAGGGTTTCACCACAAAGGCACAAAAAACACAAAGATTATTCCGCAAGTGTAATGTTATATTGAAAAAATAACATTATCAGTTAAAATACATAGAAATTCTTTTCTATTGGAAATTCTATGAAAAAACTAATCTCGTTTATTTTGCTACTCGTATTTTCTTTTTCAACATTTGCCCAAACAATGCCAAAAGATGCTGATTCTAAACTTTGGGAAAAAGCCTTAAAAATCCATAAAAAAGCCATCGTTATTGACGGACACAACGATATAACTTCGCCGATGGTTGACGAAGATTTCAGTCTAGCCAGCAATTCGCGTGGCAAATTTCATCAAGACGGCGATCCGTTTCATACCGATATATCGCGTTTGAAAGATGGCGGAATTACGGGCGAATTTTTTTCGATTTACGTTTCTGGCACTGACTATCAAAAAGGCGGAAAAATGCGTCGAGCGATGGATTTGATTGACGCAACTTACCGCGAAGTCGAAAAAAATCCTGGTCAACTAAGTTTTTGCACGACTGCTGCGGAAATCCGCAAAGCAAAAAAGCAGGGAAAAATTTGTGCGTTAATGGGAATTGAAGGCGGTTATGTGATTGAAAATTCGCTTTACGCACTTCGCAACTTTTATCGTTTGGGCATTCGTTATATGACTTTGACGCACAATGTTTCGCACGATTGGGCAGACGCACATCGCGGCGAAGTTAAGCATAACGGATTGTCAGATTTCGGCAAAGAAGTTGTTCGCGAGATGAATCGGATAGGAATGTTGATTGATATTTCGCACGTTTCGGTTAAGGTTATGAACGATGCTTTGGACGTTTCGACTGCTCCGATAATTGCTTCGCATTCGTCTGCGAGAGGCGTGAACGACCACACACGCAATGTGCCTGACGAAGTTTTGAAACGTGTTGCCAAAAATGGCGGCGTCATAATGATTAATTTTTATCCATCTTTTTTAGATGCACGAACCAACAAAGAAGAAAATGAGCGATCGGCAAAGTTAAAGCCGCAAATTGATGCTTTAAAAGAACAATTTAAAGATAATCCGCAAGGCTACAATGAAGCCGAGCGAAAACTTTTTGCCGAAAATCCGATTTATGTGCCTGATTATAAACGAATTGTTGACCATATTGACCATATCAAAAACGTGGCTGGAATTGATATTATCGGGCTTGGTTCAGATTATGACGGCGTTCCGTTTTTGCCCGAAGGAATGAAAGGTGCGGAAGATTTGGTCTTAGTTACCTACGAAATGTTGAAACGCGGTTATAGCGAAACTGATATCAAAAAAGTTTTAGGCGAAAATTTTCTGAGAGCTTTTGCTCAAGCCGAAAAAGTAGCGAAAAATTCATCGAAAAATATCAGCGGTGATGGAAGTTTGAAAAAGTTAGGAAAGTAGTTATCAAGTAAAAAGGCAAAAGTTTGTAAGCAATTTTTTTTTACGATTTCACATTAAAAACTATGAAAAGACGAGAATTTATTCAATTAGCAACAGTTACAAGTCTTGCCGCGATGGTAAATGCTCAACCGCGACCGCGAATTTCTCTGCCATTTCCGCTTGAAGAAGCGACGATTGCTGATCTTCAAGCCAAGATTTCGAGTGGTGAAATGTCTGCCAAAGAAATCACGCAGGCTTATTTAAAAAGAATTTCGCTTATTGATAAAGAACTAAATTCAATCATCGAATTAAACCCCGACGCTCTCGATTTTGCGGCTCAAATGGACACCGAACGCAAAAACGGGAAGGTTCGAAGCAAAATTCATGGAATGCCGATTTTGATCAAAGACAATATCGACACAGCTGACAAAATGAAAACCACTGCCGGAAGCCTCGCACTTCTTGATGCACCAACTCCTTCTCAAGATGCGTTTATCGTTCAGCAACTTCGCAATGCGGGGGCTGTAATTCTTGGAAAAACAAACTTGAGCGAATGGGCGAATTTTCGCTCTACAAAATCATCGAGCGGCTGGAGCGGACGCGGCGGGCAAACTAATAATCCTTACGATCTCGCGAGAAATGCGTGCGGCTCATCATCGGGCACAGGTGTCGCTGTTTCGGCAAATTTAACGCTGCTTGGAATCGGGACGGAAACCGATGGTTCAATACTGTGTCCGGCGGCAACGTGCGGTTTGGTTGGCATCAAACCAACTCTCGGACTCGTTTCTCGTAGCGGCATTATTCCAATCGCTCATTCGCAAGACACCGCTGGACCGATGACTCGAACTGTTACTGACGCATCGATTTTATTGGGAGTTTTGATTGGAACGGACAAGAGTGATTCGATTACTTCGCAAGCCTCGAAAGGGCAAAAAGATTACACGAAGTTTCTCAATAAAGATGGTTTACGCGGAAAACGAATCGGTGTCGCCCGGCAAACTTTTGGCAAAAATGCGAAGATTGACGGTGTGATCGAGCCGCATTTGAAATCTTTTACAGACGCTGGGGCAACGCTCATTGATGTCGATTTTCCGACCAACGGGAAGTTTGGCGATGCGGAATTTGAAGTTTTACTTTACGAATTCAAAGCAGATTTGAATAAATATCTCGCGAATCGCCGCGGAAAACACAAAAATCTCGCCGATTTGATCAAATTCAACGAAGAAAACAAGGAAAAAGAAATGCCTTATTTCGGTCAGGAAATCTTCTATATGGCTGAAAAGAAAGGAGATCTAACAGATCGTGCGTATCGTCTTGCGTTGCAGAAATCAAAACTTCTCACACAATCGCAAGGAATCGACGCAGTAATGAACAAACATAAACTCGACGCATTCATCGCACCTTCCGGCGGCGTCGCCTGGATGACCGATTTGGTAAATGGTGATTGCGGAGTTTTCGAAGGAATGACAAGCATCGCCGCCGTCGCCGGCTATCCGAGCATCACAGTTCCCGCAGGATTCGTCCAAGGACTGCCATGCGGACTTTCATTCTTCGGAAGTGCTTTTTCAGAAGCAAAACTAATCGAAATCGCGTTTGCTTTTGAACAGATGACAAAGGCGAGAAAGGCTCCAAAATTGTAATTCGTAGGTTGAAACTTAATAATGGAAAGTAAAACAAGCATAAAATTATTCGAACAAAAACAGGTTCGTTCGGCGTGGGATGAAGCGGGAGAAAAATGGTATTTTTCGATTGTTGATGTTGTTGACATTTTATCTGACAGCCCAAATCCCAATAACTATTGGAAAGTTCTAAAACATCGTTTGAAGAAGGAAGGAAGTCAGTTGGTTACAGATTGTAACCAACTGAAAATGCCTTCATCTGACGGCAAAAACTACAAAACCGATGTCGCTGATACCGAGCAACTCTTTCGCCTCATTCAATCAATTCCATCGCCAAAGGCAGAACCGTTTAAACTGTGGATTGCACAAGTCGCCCGCGAACGGATTGACGAAATTGAAGATCCGGAGATTGGAATCGACTCTATAAATCGGTCGGCGGATACCAACTCGCGATTGTCCAAAGTCTTCTTGCGTTTACAGCTAGTTCAAAATTTAATCGCAAGGCAATCACCGTCGCACGTCCACAAGCTGATTTACCTACAATCTCAAGTTTATTATCACTAAATTCAAAGTGTTCATTCCAAGATTGTTTTTGCGGATTAAAAAGCAAGGTTTTCCGGTTGGTTTGCGGGTCAATTGCGTGAGTTTTAGCGTGTTTGAACCCGTTGCAGTTTCGGCAAGCCAGCCACAGATTTTCTTCTTCGTCAGTTCCGCCTTCAGCGTTTGGATGAATGTGCTCGATTTCCAAAGGCATCGAAACAATTTCCTGCGGAGTAAGACAATAACCACAACGATTCTTTGCCTTTAAACGAACCCGATTTTTCAATTCATCAGATAAAACGCTCATTTCAAATCGCTTGGCGAAGCAATCAATCCGCGTTTTACCGCTTCTACAATCCCGCGTGCTTTGCGTATATTGGCATTGTTATAAATTTCGAGATACATATCCAATTCGCTTTTTTCGACATTCTTCATCAAACCGCGTTGTTGAATGTCGGATAATTCGCTCATTCGGTTTGCCTGTTCTTTGGGAAGTTTAAGATTTGCCAACGCCAATACGTCGTCATCCGACCAAACAGAAACCGCTTCTTCGAAATCGACATTATCAAATGAAAAATCGTCTTGAAGTTTATCAGTTATGATCTCCTCAACGCGGCGATGTTTTTTCTCTGCCAACCTCGTAAAGTTTTGATAAATATTTTCAGGTAAATTTAATGTGACTTCCATAATTTGAGATTTTAACACAAATAAAATGATTCTTTGAAGGAAACCAGTTCTATAGACACATTCAGTCAAATCTATTTCTTCAAACTCATAGTTTGATTTCTAATTTCTTCAGTAATATGAGTCCAAACTTGGAAATTCATATGAACTAAATCGGCTTTTGAAATATCTAAACGCTGAGTAGAAATAAAGTTTTCATCAAATAACTTCCCCTTAACCATTGCTTCACAATATGGGCTTGATGACAAAAGTCGAGAATTATTAAAGTACTGCAAAGCGATTTGTACCTTAGAAGGTTTTGTTACTCCGACAATTAAAAATTCAATTTCTCTTCCGGCATAAATCTGAATTTTCTTCATATTATTTACCAATTGGACAAATTGGAAATCAGATTTGTAATACTGTGCTAATACCGCAAGTTTAGTTATGCTTGGTCTTTTTTCAATCCATTTGCCGAAATTTTGATAGTCGCAATCATTAAAAGGATATACAAACGGTATTGTTGGAACACCTAAATTTGCTAAGACATCGCTGGTTAAAAAGTTTCGGATTTGATTTATAACTTGATCTGAACGTGGATTTTTGTCCCACACTGGAAACGTCATACTTGTAACGAATTCAAAACCAAATTCGGCAATTCTTTTCCAAACGTCATGTTTCGTCGATGAGTTCCAAACGGCTTGCTGTTTTCTTTCCCGACTTGTTCCAATCAAAGCAACTTTAGCATTCAACGGAAGTTCTAAGACCTCCTTCAGATGTTGCATATCTCGATATTTCAAGTCGCCATTATTTTTATAAAAATCACTATTTGGAACAGCAAAAAGCGGAATACAATCAAATTTAGTTAGATCAAGCCTTCCGTCTTTTACTCCAAGAATGGTTGATGGTAATTCGAGATTTTCTTGATTAAAAGATTTTGGAATAGGCTCAAAAACATCAAACGCATCGAAGAAAAACTTCTCCAATCTTTCCAGATTTAGACAGCCGACTAAATGCTCACCTTCCATCTCATAAGTTTTCAGATTATATGTGCCTTCACATAAACCTTCTCTCTTTATTGGGCATTTGGAGCAATTAAAATCAAAAGGCAGCAAATTCTGTAAAACTGGCAGTTCTCTTCGATAACTCATAATTTACCTCAAAAATAACTCAACCCAGACATCACTATCTGTTAAATCAAGTAGATTTGGAGTAACAGAAATGACACTTCCTTCAAGTCTTGCTCTCTTTCCGGATACGGCTTGAATAATTTCAAACGCAACATCTTTCGGAGCAAAACCCAACGTGATTGAGCCATTTCTGACAAAAACACCATCACCCGTAATCTTTCCATACGCAGGCAAACCTACGCTTGCCAACGAAATTTGTAATCGTTTATCAACAATTGGAAATCTCCAAGATAAAATTGGAAAATCATCACTAACGCCGCCGCCACTGTCAACTCCATCTCTAAAAACAACAGGCGGTTTGTTGTTATCGGTTGGTCTATCGCCTTTACTCATGCAATCTTTATCTCCTTTATAATTTACCGATTACAACTATCAGATAAATTGTGAAATATGTCAAGCTGTGTGGGCTGTGTTAGCTAGACCAGCTGACACCTAAGACAAATTTTTTTAGAGTGATTGCTGATTCGTTTTTGGAAAAATCTCTCTCACTCTAATTTTAGCCACAGCAGGATTTACATTGAACGTTGTTGCTAAAACTGCAACTGCTTTTTCAAATTTAGTCTCATCTAAAGTTCGCATAAACAATCCAGAACTAACTGTGAATGGCTCCAATGCTTCCTCAGATAAAGGACGAGGCATAAGCAACGCTCCAATTGCTACATTTGCCTGATATTCCCACCAATCTCTATTGTAATTGTAGCCAGCAAAAATATTTTTCAATTCATCACGACACATAATTTTAGGCTTTTCCTCCATATCTTCAAAAAGCGTAGCTCCGCGAAAAGTAAATAGATGTGCATGAAAAAGTCCATGTCCTGCTTCGTGAGCCATCGTCGTAAAAATTCTTCTTTCCGACGAAACGCTTGAGTCGAGGTCTAACGATTCTGCGATCACAATTCTTTCAACCCCTTTCTCGCCGAATTCTGTAAATCCTAAAACACTCTCATCAAGGTTTTCATATTCAGCATCTACCCCAAATTTTTTCTTTAAAAATCGGTCAATTCTTATCGGAGCAGGTGAAGGTGGCAACAATTCAACCGAACGCAAAGCATCTAAACAAATGTTTTCCATTTCCGAGTGTTTATACCAAACTCGTTCATTGAATATTCCCGATTTTGCTTTATAAGTTTTAATGATTTACTCTTCCTCTTTGCGACTTTTAATTAAATCAAGTAGTTCATCGGGTGTAATTCGTTTTTCCACTACCTTGCGAAATGCAAAACCGTATTTAGGATTTGAGTTAAATAGTTCTTTCAACTCTTTTAAAGGAACTCTGTTATCAAGTTCTTTCAATTCTTCAAAATTATCTCCCAACTCTTCTGCAATCTTTCGTAAAACTTCATCTGAAGGGTGTCGGGTTCCTTTTTCAATATCCGATAAGAAAGTAGCTGTGATATCAACCTTCCTCGCAAATTCTCTTAAGGAATAATCATTTTTGTCTCTTTTACGTTTTATGTGTTCACCAAGAGATTCCATAATGTCAGCTTACACTGTTTACGGAGTGTCGTCAAGAATTTTGTAAAACATCCAAATTTTGCTTAAAAACATGGAGTAGCTAATTTTAGGTAAATCATAATACGAATCCCCCAATGAAATTTTGGCAGTTACAAGTAAAAAGTCTCATTCTTGGGAAGAGTCGATTAACAGACTAAGGTTTCTGATAATTCGGAGCCGCACCATTTTTCGGTTTCACAATCGGATTTTTCTGCAAGCTGTCCATTGTTACCTGAACGGCTTTTTCGAGTTGTGAATCGCGTCCTGCACGCCAAAGTTTCGGGTCTAGATCAATGTCAACATCAGGTGCAACGCCTTTGTTTTCAACGTCTAAGTTTCCTTCGGCATCTCTGAAAGCGACTCGCGGTGCTGTTACCGAACCGCCGTCAATCAGCGTTGGATAATCGTAAATTCCGACCAATCCGCCCCACGTTCTGCGTCCGACTAATTGCCCAACTTTCGCTTTTCTAAACATCCAAGGCAGAGCATCGCCGCCGCTTGATGAATATTCGTTGATCATCATCGTTTTTGGTCCCAAAATCGAATGAACAGGCGTTTGGAAATTTTCGCCCTCGCGGGTTGACCAATAATTCATCAATGGTCGCCGCATAACATCTATAAAATAATCCGCCGCAGTTCCGCCGCCGTTAAATCGCTCGTCAATCACCGCACCATCTTTATCAATTTGGGCGAAATAATAGCGATTGAAATTGACGTAACCTTGTCCGCCCGTGTTTGGCAGATAAACATACGCGAGTTTTCCGCCACTCAATTCGCCAACTTTTCGTCTGTTTCCTTCGATCCACGCGAGATTTCGCAATCCGCCTTCGTTTGCGATTGGCACGACCGTTACGTTTCGAACATCTTTCCCGTCAGCATTTGCACTAACCTTAATAATTACTTGTTTGCCCGCAGTTTGTTCAAAAAACTTGTAAATGTTGTCAGTAGCGGTTAAATTTTTGCCGTTTACCGCCAGCAAATATTCGCCTTCGTTGACGTTCACGCCCGGCTGCGTAAGCGGTGCGGTCGTTCCGGGATTCCAATTTTCTCCGTCGTAAATTTTCGCAAAACGATAACGTCCATTTTCGATTTTATAATCCGCACCAAGCAAACCGACCGTGTATCGAACGGGTTGCGGCAAATCTCCGCCTCCCGAATTATGATGACCAACCGTCATATTTCCGAGCATTTCTTGGAATAAATAATTCAAATCAGAACGCGAAGAAATCGAATCAAGAAAAACTTCATAGCGTTTTTCGGCGGCTTTGATGTCCAAACCGTGAAATGTAGGTTCGTAAAAAAAGTCGCGTTGAATTCGCCAAACTTCCCGATACATTTGTTTCCATTCGGCTCTTGGATCAATATAAACTTCCATTTCGCCTACGTTTACATTTCCCTCGCCCGGTTTTGGCGGAAGAAAAGTTGACATAATCGTAAAGCGATTCGGGAATTGTCCGACCAACATTTTTTCGCCGTTTGCCGAAATATCAAGCAATGTAACGCCGTCCAAAATCTTGTCGGTTTTGCGTGTGCTTGCGTCAAAACGATGAACTGCCGAGCCAAAATTCGGAGCATTTGCTGTTCCAATCGAAGGAACTGCTTCGAGCAAAAATATCGTCCCTGCACGTCCAGCTCTAATTCCGACATAACTTCGCGAAGCCATCGGCAGCGTCACAATTCGCTGCGAAATCTTTTCAAAATCAATAGTTACGGTGACAGGTTCGGGCTTTGCTCCCGGCATTTTTGGGGTTGCAGGTTTGCCGTCGTCAATCTTTTCTTCATCACTTTCAGGCGAAAGCGGCGAGTTGTCCGTTTTCTTCAAAACGACCGCGTAAACGCTTCGATCCGTTTGAAAAGGGATGGCAGACATATCGAGCCAACCTGTTGTCGGACCGGTATTTGTGCTTGCGGTAAAGAAAATATGTTTGCCGTTGCGGTCAAAAACCGGATAACGTGCATCGCTTAAACCGTCGGTTATCTGCGTAGTTTTCGCCGGATCAAGCGAATAAGCGAAAATTGCACACAAACGATTTCGCAATTGTTTTGAATATGTCACCCATTTGCTGTCGGGCGACCAATCAAAATCCATCACTGAAAACGGATTTTCAAAGGTGTTAGTATCAACTTTTATCGGCGTTCCTTTATCAATATCAACATACCAAAGATTCAAACGCTTATCTAGAAACGCGATTTTTTTGCTATCAGGCGACCATTTTGGCTCAAAAAAATAAGATGGCGAACCGAGATTTATCTTTTTGACATCGCCCATTCCGCTCTGATCGCGGAGATGAAGCTCGTAATCTCCTGACGCATCAGAAAAATACGCGATCCATTTTCCATCAGGCGACCAAGCCGGATCGCGGTCTGCAACGCCTGAAGAATTCGTCAAATTTCGTGCATTTCCTTTTTCTGCCGGGACGGAAAGTATCTCGCCGCGAGCTTCAAAAACGACTCTCGCACCTGTGGGTGAAATTGAAGCGTTTGAAATTCGCCCCGAAACTCGCTCGTATCGCGGGCGAACTTGTCCCAAATCGCCATTTAGATTGATGTTTATTTTGTTAGATTTACCCGATTTTGGATCGAATAAATTGATTGAACCAAATTGTTCGTAAACAATTACGCCCGCACCGCTCGTCGCAGTTTTCAAATCTAAGCCGTCATTTTTAATCGCTTCAACAACCTTTTTAGTTTTTGAGTCAAAAGAAAAAAGCGTCGTATTTTTTACGTTTCGGTCTGAAAGGAAATAGATTTTTTCATCAATCCACATCGGCGTATAATCGTTTGAGTTTTGACGCGGAATTTCTTCAACGCTCGAATCTGCCAAGTTTCCAATCCAAATTTTAGTCGTTCGCCCGCCGCGATATTTTTTCCATTGTTGAAACGCTGCACCAAGCGGCATATAGGCGATTTTAGTTCCGTCAGGCGAAAATGAAGCACCACCGCCAGCCATCGGAAACGGCAATTCGCTCGGCAAACTTTCGCCGTTGATATTCATCGTAAACATTTTCGGAGTCGGCATCGAAGAATTTCTCGCGGATAGAAAAACTACCGAATTTCCATCGGGTGTCCATCCTATTGAAGTGTCATTTCCCGGATGAAAAGTAAGCCTTTTTGGCTCACCGCCATTCGCCGAAACGACGTAGATATCTACGTTTCCATCATATTCACCCGTAAAAGCAATCGAATTTCCATCCGGCGAAAAAATTGGACTCGATTCGTTTCCGATTCCCGAAGTCAAGCGTTCTGCCGTTCCACCTTCGCGTGCAACCTTCCACAAATCGCCTGCATAAACGAAAACAATGTGTGTTTTGTTGACAGTCGGTTGGCGAAAAAGCGTAGGCTTATCTGCTTGTGCGAACAAATTAAAGACAGCCAATGTTAAAACAGCGATGACAAAAAGTAGTTTCTTCATATAGTTTTTAGTTTAGCCGCGGATTAACGCAGATTACGCGTATAATAAAATGATTAAATTCCCGTGTTATATCTGCGTTTATCCGCGTAATCCGCGGCAAATATCTTATGGTTTTCCAAGTCCTGAATCTTTGTGATAATTCGGAAAATCGGGGCGTTTATATTCTTTTGGCGGATTTTTTCGCAATTCTTCCAAGCAATATTCCACCGCCTTTTCGAGTTGCAAATCTCGTCCTTGTCGCCAAAGTGCCGGATCGAGTTCGACTTCAATATCCGGTGCAACGCCGACATTTTCTACTTCCCATTCGCCGTTAAGTCCATATACTGCACCATTTGGAGCGGTTATTCGTCCGCCGTCCATCAATGATTGCATTCCTGAAGAACGAACCAGTCCGCCCCAAGTTCGTTTGCCAACCAACGCTCCGACCTTCAATTTTTTGAAAAACCAAGGCATTGCGTCGCCACCCGAACCAGCATTTTCATTGATAATCATCACCTTAGGTCCATATATCGCACCAGCCGGAACATTCCAATCTTTGCCATCGCGGAAGGCAAGTTTTGCCAGTTGATTTCGGCTTAAAATTTCTGCTACGTAGTCTGCCAAAAGTCCGCCGCTGTTCCAACGTTCGTCAATTACTGCACCGTATTTGTCGGTTTGTGAGAAAAAATAACGGTTAAAACTCGTGAATCCGCCTCCGCTCGTATTTGGAATATAAACGTAGCCAAGTTTTCCGCTGCTAAGTTCGCTAACTTTTCGCCGATTTCCTTCAACCCACGCCAGATTTCGCAAACCTTGCTCGCTGGCTGTTGGAACAACCGTAACATTTCGTGCGTCTTTGCCGTCTACGGTTGCCGAAACTTTAATGATAACTTGTTTGTTTGCAGTGCTTTCAAAGAAACGATAAATCTCGTCGGACGATTTTACCTCGTTTCCATTAACCGCAATCAGATAATCACCAACTTTCACATTTACGCCCGGAGCAGTCAGCGGAGCACGCAAATTCGGATTCCAGTTTTCACCATTAAAAATTTTCGCAAAACGATAACGACCGTTCTCGATTTTGAAATCTGCACCGAGTAAACCGCCGAAAACCGGATTCGGACGAGTTACGTCTCCACCCGAAATAAACATATGTCCAACGCCAATTTGATTGAGCATTTCGCGAAAAAGATAGTTCAAGTCTTCTCGATGTGCGACCGAATTGACATAAGGTTCGTAAAGTTTTTTGGCTTTTTCGAGGTCTAACCCGTGCATATTCGGATCATAGAAAAAGTCCCTTTGTCCACGCCAAATTTCGTTAAACATCTGTTTCCATTCAGCTCTTGGATCAACGTAAACCTCCATTTCCGAGGTCTTTATTGAACCTTCGCCGGGACGCGATGGAATAATTGTTGAAATGATAAACCACGCCGGACCTTGCTGATAAATCATTTTTTCGCCATTGGCTGAAACATCAAAATTTGTTACGGCGGTCAAAGGCGTTTCGAGTTTTCGCTTGTCCAAATCAAATTTGTGAACGGTCAGACCAAATCCAAACGGAGTTGCTGGTGGCGGACCTTGCGGAATTTCTAAAATGTAAAGCGTTCCGGCTTTGCCCGCGACCAAACCTGCAAAATCACGTGTCGGAATTTGCGGAATAGAAATTATTCGCTGGTCAATTCCTTCCAAATCAACTCGAATCGGTTCAACTTCTTTTTTCGGTGGAGTCGGTGCAGGAGTTGGTGTTGGAGTTGGTAGACGACCTTCGGAAGTTGTTGCAGAAACTGAAGTTGACGGCGTTGGCGAAGGCGTTTGCATCGGAGTCGGAGTTGGTTTTGGCTCGTCTTTTTTCTCAGGAGCAATCTTTTCTTCATCGCTTTCAGGTGCGAGCGGCGAAGGAATATCGTTTCTCAAAACAATCGCATAAACGCTCCGCGAAGTTTGATGATTAATGCCTGATAAATCCGCAAAACTGATTTTTGGACCAACATCAGTGCTTGCCGCAAAGAAAATATACTTACCACTTTTATCAAAAACCGGATAACGAGCATCGCTCAAACCGTCGGTTACTTGATGTGATTTATTTTGGTCAAAGGAATACATGAAAACGGCTCTAAGTCTATTATCTAGCTGCTTTGCGTAAGTTATCCACTTGCTGTCAAGCGACCACGAAGGTGACAAAACATCGTCTAAATCCGCAAAAGTATTTGAATCAATTTTAGTATTTTTGCCGTTTTCAACATTCAAAACCCAAAGATTCACATGATTATCGGTGTAAGCAATTTTTTTGCTGTCGGGCGACCACACTGGCGAATTGAAAAACGCCGGCTTGTCCCCAAGTGGCAACTTTTTGACCTCGCCAATTCCTGTCTGATCCTCAAGATGAAGCTGGTATTCGCCCGAAGCATCGGAAAAATAAGCGATAAATTTGCCGTCAGGCGACCAAGCCGGATCGCGTTCCATCATTCCTGTTGAATTCGTTAAATTTCGCGGATCGCCTTTCTCGGCGGGAACGCTGATAATTTCGCCTCGAGCTTCAAAAACCGCACGCGAACCTGTTGGGGAAATTGAACTTGCAGAAATTCTACTGCCAACTCTCTCATAACGCGGACGAACAGCGGGAAAATCTCCAACCACGCGAATATTCACTTTTTTCGGAGTTTTTGAACCGGCTTCAAGCAAATAAACTGCCCCAAATTGTTCAATCGCAATCGTGTTCCCGTTCGACGAAGCGTGTTTAATGTCCAAACCCGAATTGCTGTAAACCTGCTCAATTCTCTTCGATTTTGTATCAAACGAAAACAGTGAAACAACGCCTTTATTTCTGTCAGACAGAAAATAAATCTTTTCGCCAATCCACATCGGACATTTATCGTTTGAATTTTCTCGCGGCACACGTTCGATGGTCGAATCGGCAAGTTTTGCAATTAAAATCGGCTGAGTTTGTCCGCCCGCGTAGCGTTTCCAGTCGCCTTGCCATTGCGACAAAGGTTCGTAGGCGATGAAGTTTGAATCGGGCGAAAGCGAACCACGCAAAGCGGTCGGAAGCGGAATTTGTTGCGGCAATTCATTTGTTGTCGCAGAAATCGTAAAAAGCTGCGAAAAGTTTGAATAGCTTTCACGATTTGACGACATCAAAATGCGTTCGCCGTTAGCCGACCAACCCGAAACACGGTCAGGCGATGGATGAAAAGTGAGACGTTTTGGCACGCCACCAATTGCCGGAACTGTGTAAACATCGGTGTTTCCGTCGTATTCACCCGTAAAAGCAATCGTATTTCCGTCAGGCGAAAAATACGGATCACGCTCAATCCCGACTCCGGTCGTCAGACGTTTTGCATCACCACCATCACGCCCAACAATCCACAAATCGCCGGCATATGCGAAAACAATATTAGTTTTATTAACAGTCGGAGTTTGAAAAAGCGTCGCTTCTGATTGAGCTTGAACACTAAAAATGATGGAAAAAATCAACGCAAACGAAATGGAAAATTTGCTTATCATCGTAATTACCTTTTATTTCTGAAAAAAATATTTAGCAAAATGACGATAAAAACCCTCAAAAGACTTGTTTCGGGAAAACCATTTTATACGTCAAAAGAATTTGGTTCTTTTGATAGATACGTAGAGATAATGATTTTGTTTAGTTCTTTTTGGAGATTATTGATGTTTATTTGAAAACACCATCGCCGAGAAAATTCTCGCGGAGATATTTAATTGTGTCGTTGATTGTTTCGTTGCCATCGCGAGTGGTGAAATCGAGTTCGCGTGCGGCTTTTGATGAATCGAAATACCAAAAATACTCAGCCATTTCGATCTCGCTTGGAACAAAAGGCGACGTTTTATTCCAATTTTTGAATAAAGAATCGATCATTCCAGATGCCGAAACTGCGAGTTTTTTTGGAATTTTGAACATTGGAGCCGAAACGCCCGATAATCTTTCGAGACGTCCGAAAAACTCTGAGAATTTCATATTTTCTGCACCAAGAAGATATCGATTTTGATGTTTCCCTTTGTCGAGTGCGTTGATGAAAGCGGTTGCGGCATCGCGTGCGTCAACGAATGAAAGTCCGCCATTTGGAGTCGAAGGAAGTTTGCGAGCCATAAAATCAAGCACAACTTTTGTCGAACTCAATCTTTCATCGCCGGTTCCGAGCAACAAACTCGGGTTTAAGATCACGAGCCGCGAACCTTTTTCATTGAAATTCAAAAGTGCAGTTCGTTCTTGATAATATTTCGATGCGTAATAAGCCCATTTCGACAAGATTTCCACAGGCTGTGGATAAGTTTCGTCAACAACTTCGGGCGTTTCAGTAATCGCACTCGTCCCGCTTGATGAAGCCAAGATAAAATTTGTAACGCCGTGTTCCTTCGCCGACTCACACAAAATTCGCGTTCCTTCAACGTGGATTTTGTTCATTTGAGCCGCACCATCATAAGCAAAAGAAACTTTCCCCGCAAGATGATAAATCGCCGAAACGTCTTTCGTTGCGGCGGCAACATCAGCGACTTTTGTGACCGAACCTTCGCTGGCTTCCACACCAGCATCTTTCATCCAATCAGGCACACGCGAAGCCATCACGCGAAGATTTTTCTCGCCAGCCTCAATAAATTGCTTAACTACATGTGTGCCGAGAAATCCGGTTCCGCCAGTGATCAATATTTTTTTCTGAGTTTTCTTTGCCATTCGTCTATTTGTTGATCAAAATCGGCTCGCCAAATCCGAGTTCTTTGAGCCTCGATAATTGCGTTTTTGCATCGCCCACAACCAACCAATACATTTTATCAGTATTAAGATATTTATTCGAAAGTAATTTTATTTGATCAACGGTCATCGACTTCACAGTCTGCTCTCTGCCTTTCACGTAGTCATATTTCCAGCCATATTTCCCAATATTTTCGAGCATATTGAGCTTTGCAGATGATGTTTCAAAAGCTCTTGCGTTGCTTTTGACAAGAAAACCTTTAGTGGTTTCCATATCATTTTCGGTGTAAGTTTTGCCAAAATCTTGCAATATTTGTTTGATTAGTTGGGCAGATTCCAAAGTTACATTTGTTCTTACGCCGCTAGAAATCAAAAACGTTCCAGGCGATTTTGTTCCCGAAAAAGCCGAACCGATTCCGTAAGTATATCCTTTTCCTTCACGCAATTGTTGTGTCAAACGCGAGGCAAATCCGCCGCCGCCTAGAATGTAATTCATAACGGTTGCGGGATAAAAATCAGCGTCAGTTTGAGCCAAAGCCGGATAACCAAATTGAATTACCGATTGCTTTGCATCAGGCACATCGTAAAAATAAACTTGCGATTTTGTTGGTGCAGCTGGAGTTTTGTATTCAGGAATATTGACCGTTTTGCTCTTCCAACGCTTGCCGATTCCAGCTAACGATTGTGTGACTTTCGATTTATCCAAGGCTCCAACAACATTCATTCGTGCGACTGTCGGCGAAATACTTTTGCTATAAAAAGCCCGAAGATCTTCAATCGTAATTGCTTTTATTGAATCTGGCGTGCCGAGAATGTTTTGCGAACGAATGTTGTCTTTGCCATAAATCAGGACGTTAAAATTGCTTTGTGCGATGAAGTTTGGATTAGCTTCTTGCTGCTTAATTTGGCTGACTGTGCTTTGTTTTAGAAGCTCAAATTCTTTCGCGTCCCAACGAGGTTCGAACAAAATTTCTTCCATCAAAGCGAGCGTTGCGTCGTAATTTCGTGCCAGCGTATTTACACTAATTCTCACGTCTTCGGTTCTCGCCGAAACGCCAATTGAAGCTCCAAGTTGCTGAATCGCTTCCTCAAGTTCTTGCGGAGTTTTTTTCGCCGTTCCTTGAGTCATCATTCTCGCCATCAAATTCGCCACACCAACCTTATTTAAATCTTCCAAAAGCACGCCGCCATCAATTACAATCTCAAAATTCACGAGCGGAACTTCGGTGTTTTGAATTCCGTAAATACGCAATCCATTCTTCAATTTGCTTTCCCAAATTGTCGGAATTTTTACTTCCGGTGCGGTTCCATAAGCAGGTTCTTTGCTGCGATCAACCATCGAAGGCGTTTTTTCGTAAGTCGCGATTACATTTGGATCAACTTCATTTTCAGCACCTTGAACGATCTTTTCCTCTACAACTTCGGCTTTCTTCGAACCTTCTAAAGCCAGCGAAATCTTACCTTTAGGGACAAAACTCGTAGATACGAAATTCTTTCCTTTGACGTATTTTTCGTAAACACGCATCACATCAGCAGGCGTAACTGCGAGAATGTTTTTAATATCTTGCTCAACAAATCCCGGATTTCCGGTGAGATAATTGTATTCCGCAAGTTGCGAAGATTTTCCGAGAACGCTCGAAAGTGAATTGTAAAACTGAGTTTCTTGTCCAGCTTTGATGCGAGCCAAATCTTTTTCAGAAATGCCTGTTTGTTCAAATCTTGCGAAGGCTTCGTTGATTGCTTTTGCCAAATCGTTAAGATTTTTATCGGGAAATGCACGAACAAACAAACTGAATTGTCCTGCTAATTCTGAAGTTTGGTTAAACATACTCACGTTTGAAGTTAATTTTTTGTCCTCAACCAAAACTTGATAAAACGGAGCTTTTTTACCGTTGGTCAAATAGCTGGATAAAACTTCGAGAGCATAAGAATCAGGATGAAATTGCTCGACCGATGCCCAAGTCATAGTCAACTGTGGAACGCGTGCAAAATTGTCTTCGTGATAAAACTTGACTGTTTCTTTGACAAAACCAGATTTTTTTGGAAGCTTCGCAACATCTTGACCTCGTTTGATTTCGCTAAAATACTTTTCTACCCATTTTTTTGCTTCAACTGTATCGAAATCTCCTGCGATAATAAGCGTTACGTTATTCGGCACATACCAGCGTCGAAAAAATTCTTTGACATCTGAAACGGTCGCATTATCCAAATCTTCGAGCGAACCAATAACCTGCCAATTATATGGATGGTCTGCCGGATAGAGAGCTTTATCAATAACATACGAGGTGTGACCATAAGGATTGTTGTCAACACCTTGCCGCTTTTCATTTTTTACAACCTGCTTTTCCTTTGCCAAAACCGGTTCAGTTACGGTATTGATAAACCAACCAAGTTTGTCAGCCTCAGCCCATATCATTTTTTCCAAAGCATCTTTCGGCACAGTTTGCAAATAATCTGTCCGGTCACGCGAGGTTGAACCATTCGCACCCGAACCGCCGATTTTAGCAGACATGATGTCAAGCCCGCCTTTGCCCAAATTCTCTGATTCCAAAAACAAAAGATGCTCAAAAAGATGTGCAAAACCAGTTCGTCCTGCTTTTTCGCGAGCCGAGCCAACATGTGCAGTTAAATTTACAGCAACTACCGGATCAGAACGATCAACGTGAAAAATGACTTCTAATCCATTCGGCAGGACAAATTTCTCAAAATTAACGTTGAACGAGGCTTTCGGATTCGATTTCTGTGCAGAAATTCCAACTGTTGAAAGCAAAAGACAAAACGCGATAAGAACAATATTTTTGATTTTCATAAGTATTTAGGTAAGCAAGTAAAAATAATTTTTGGCTGGTTATATTACGAGGAAACTTTGGTGTAAGGTTTCAAAATCTTGGTGAATCTGAGTTTTGAAGAGTTGTTATTGTTAGAGTAAAATTTCAAATTCTTTCGCTAAAACCAAGTCTTCTTTTGCCGTTGCTATGTAACCTTCAGCTAACAAATCATTGAGATTTTGTGCTTTTTCTCTAACTAATTTCTCTTTTATTGCTTCCAATACAAATTCATTGTGTGGTTTTGAAAATGAACTCAAAACACCAAACATTTCATCTGGAATTGTAATTTGTAAAAGTTTCATGTTGTAAATTTAAGACAAAATAGCCTAGAAACTATTCTAAACACTAGAAAGAAAAGTGCCAAAAAGGCTTTTCAATAGTAATAATTTGACACAAGTAAATAAAAATGCAATTTTTCCAATAATTTAATCAATATCTTATAGTCTAGGTTATGCATAATCCCTTGCTTTTGTTTTCTTTGAAAGATTGCATAAAGTCTCTTTATGAATGAAAATATAAATCTACCACAATTCACAATAACAATGTTAGGAGTTTCAGGTGTCGGAAAAACTATATTCATGGCTTGTATGTACGTGGCTTTAACAGCAAGAAATGATTTGTCTATTGAAGCTGAGCCGGATCTTGATAGAAAATTAAGACAGGCTTACCGAAAAATTTTAGATGGTGATTTGCCTGAAGGAACAGTTGACATAGAATCCTTTTATGATTTCCATTTACTTGTTGACAATAAGCGAATCGCAAAGATAAATTGGATTGATTATCGTGGAGGAGCACTTGATGATGACGTAACCGAAAAAGATGCGGCTTATTTACATCAAAGAATTAGTCAATCTGATGCAGTTTTGATGATGCTAGATCTTAGTTCCGAAAAAATAAAAGATATGGATGTTGGCGGAGCTATGGCTCAAGATTATCTTAGAATTTCAAGAATGAAAATTCTGATAAACACCAGAAACGAAAGTAATAGAATAAAATCGGTTGTTTTTGTAAGAACAAAATCCGATATGGTATCAAATAATGACGGTAGCCCAAATTTAGAATTAGCACTTAAAGAATTAGTGGCTCAATTGAATACTACAACCAGATTTATAAATGTCCCCATTTGTGCGGCGATTCCTGTATCATCGTGTAAGGTAGTTCAAAATGATAAGAATGAAAAAATTATTTTGCCAAGAGACCCATTAAATACTGAATGGGTATTATTTATTGCTTTAAGGGATTTGATAGAGAATTTAACAGTTTCAGTTGAAAATAATGTTATTAGCTTGAAAGAAGAGCTTAAACTTAAAGAAGAAGAGAAAGTAAATATTAAAAAAGAGAGAATTACCCTTGGAGAAAGTCTTCGTTTTTGGGTAGATTCCGAAAGAGAAAAAGAAACATTGTTAGCACAAGAAGCAAGCGAGTTCGCGGCAAAAATAGAATTCGAGTTAGCCCACCTTGGTAAGTTGAAAGCTGTTTTAGAAAAAATTAATAATAGCATTCCAGCTAATCAAGTTAGGATATTTATAAATAGTCAAGATAATTGAATTGTTACAATGGCAAACACTTATTCAATATTACCTAAAACCGAAAATGACACGTTTAACGTTTTTAACGAAAACAAACTAGAAGTTGATTTTCTAGTCTTTACAAGGTTTGAGAATGCCAGTTTAGATTATAAGTTTTATTTTGCTTCAAAGGATGACAACTTAACAGAAATGACTCGAAAGAATTTCATTTCACAAGAAAGTCATAATGAATTACCTTATGAAGCCTTCTTTATTTATAAAAACTATTGTTTTTTGACTATTGCTGAATTGTGGAGAAACTCAAGCGGTGAGACAAGGAAAGATAATGTAGGAAGAGATATTTCAAGAAAATTATTTTTTGTTTGGGACATTTCAAAACAACCTGATTGGTTAAAATATGAGCATTTATTGGTTCTTTTAAGTAACCTTCAAGAAGTCACCAAAAACTATGTGGATATTGTTCCCAATGAAAACAAGGAAAACGCACCTACACTACATAGATTTGAGTTTCAAAAAAGTGATTTTGATGATGGCTGGAGTAAAATATCTGACGGATACGAGACTGAGTATAATTTATTTCTTCATTCGAAATTGAAAGAGTTACAATTGGGAATAATCAACATTGCTACCCCTTTTAGCTGGACATTTGACAAACAAGTTCTTTTATTAAAAGGGCAAAATATAAAAGATATTCGTTATTTTATTTGGCATAAAATTTTAAACAGAATCCCTTCGAAATTTGAAGAGTTATTATCACAAAATAGATGGATTGCACTTGATGAACATGAGGTGTGTTTAGGACTCTTCAATGCTAATAATGGGTTGTTAATTGAAAAAATTGATATTGAAAAAGAAAATTCAAAAAACAGAACTGAAACGGAAAAAATCTCAAATGACAATAAAGAAGAAGTAAAAATTGAATTAGAAACGATTAGTAACACTTTTTTAGAAGATGCCGACATAGTTGAAAGTATTGACTTTTTAAAAAGAGAAATTTGTTTTTTTATTTGCTCAGATGTTAAGTTCAAACCTTCAATCCTTGATGCTTGGAACAATTCCCTAAATGAAATAAGAGTGCATTATAAAAACTCCTCTAAAAAAGAGAAATTACAATGGGTCAACAGACTTGAATTTAATAGACAAATATTGGAAGAAGAAATAACTATTGAGCCTTGCGATATGATTGAATATGAAAACTACTTTTCGCTTTTAAATAAAAGGTTATATGAGTTAATTGACAATGATTAAAATTGGTAACAAGATTACGCTGAAGGACAGAACCTACCAAATTCAAGAGTTTTATACTTGTGGGGGGCAGTCGAATATTTATTTTGCAAGCAATCTTAAAGCTGATAGCACTAAAGTTGTTGTAAAACAGACTGAAATAAGTAATTCAGAAGAACTTAAAATATTAAAAGAAATAAATCATCCAAATCTGCCTAAAATAATTGATGATTTTGTTGAAGATTATGAAGGCAAGTGTTACCAATTTTTGGTAATGGAACCAATTATTGGGTGTAGATTGAACGAAATCATTAAATCGCCCGACATTGATATTCCGTATTTTCGCACAATATCTTGGGCTAAACAGTTATTAGACATACTGATCTACCTTCAGCAACCTCATCTAAAAATCATCCACAAAGATATTTGCCCAACAAACATTATAATTGAGGATTCTAATAAGGTGCATTTAATTGATTTTGGCATTTCAAAAAAAGAAGACACTCAAGATTATAGAATTGAAGGGACTGACGGCTATATGTCGCCTGAACAATCTGAAGGTAAAATCACTGACTATCGCAGTGATATTTATTCCTTTTCAGCTACGGTTTATTATTTATTAACTAATAAAAAACCTGAAAAATCAATTAATAGGAAAAATTCAATTGAAAAAGGGCAATCTGACCCTTTGTTGTCTGTTATCGACTTATGCGAAACCCTTCCTCAATCGCTTTCAGATCTAATCTCAAAAGGAATGAGTCTTGATCCAATAAAACGACCAAAAGATGCAAATCAAATGAGAAAATTGTTAGAAGAGTTTGAAAAAGATGATTCATTGGCAACGTATTTTAGTAGCTCGCATCCGCTTGATCCTGAACAAATTACTTTTACTTCACAAACAAAAGTTCAAAATAACCCAAGTATTATAGTAATACCGATACCCCAACAGAAACCGATAAAGTTAAACTGGAAAGTCAGTAATTTATCATTAGGTTCAGAAGCTGGCTATAGTCTATACTTTCTCGAAGATGCACTTAAGGCACAGAAAAATCAAAGAGAAGAAATAAAAAATCGTTTTATTTCTGTAGTAGGAAGAAGCAGAATTGATAACGACATTGAACTTTCTAAACTCTTGAATATACTAGAAACATTGTGTAAAGATAGTCTTTTTGACGAGAATAGTTTAACAAAAGAAATTAGTGTTTACAAAAACCGTCTAGAAGTAGGTGTTAAGCCTTCACCTCCACCCATTGTTAAAAGAATTTTTATGGATGTCTTTAGAAAAAACTGGAGAAAAATAAAGTTACGAACAATACAGCTATCCTTAATTATTGGAATATTATTGGTTTTATTCGCAATTTGGTATTGTTACAGCCTTTTTTTCCGAAGCGTTACTGAAATCCCATCTTCGTTGCCATCAGTTTCCCCAATCACTAAATCATTTATTGGTCAAAAAGGGAAAATAGCGAAAACTGCTAACCTCAGAAAAAATGCCGGACAAAATTCAGAAGATGTTGGAACTCTTCACGAAGGTTCTGAAGTCGAAATTTTAGACTTTCAGAACAATGACGGTGGAGGGAAATCAACTATTTGGTTTAGAGTTAAAATTCTTTCGTACGGTTGCAACGGTAATGCTCCGCCTAAGTGTGGCAAAGATGCTCCGAATGACGCAGATGAAGGTTGGGTAAGCAATCAATTCGTTGGTGGCTTACGATAGCTTTTTATAAGTTACTCTCTTATCGTTTATTTTTAATCGGTTTCTTTCGCTCTTTCTTCCATTCTAATCTCAAAGCGTCAGCGTCAAACTTATCGCGTTTTCCGTCTTTCATATTGCGGACTTCGTGTTCTACTCTTGCAGCGATCATTCGATATGCTTCAGTTTTTGCTAAATCCTTCGTCATTTCAAAAAGTTCGTCATATTCGAGATAGCGTCCTACTCTGGCACTGACTTTTGCACCGATGCTTTTTGCTTTGGGAATCGTTACGCCTTTTGGAAAAGCTTCGAAAGTTCCTTTGAGATAAACAGGCAGAATTCCGACTTTATTTGTCAGTGCGAGATAGCCGATAACCGGTTTAAATTCAGCCATTTCGCCAGTTACTTGTCTTCCGCCTTCAGGAAAAATCAGGGCATTGTAGCCTTCGTTTAAAATCTGCGAAACGTGACGGAGTGATTGCCGCAAACTTCCCGAACGCTCGATTGGGACGAGCGTCGTGAAATTATTCATATAAGCACGCTTGTATTTCGTATCAAACCAATAATCCGCCGCCGCGACCGCAACTGTTTGTTTTGCAACATCTTCGCCGAGTGCAAATTTCACCAAACCCATATCAATGTGCGAGCAATGATTTGATGAAACGATAAAATTGGTGTGTGGCGGAATGTTGTTTTGCCCTTCAACACTCGTGTCCAAAACACTTCCGTAGAGCGTTTTTTGTGCCAACGTTACAACGCGATTTCCTACCAATCGCACGAGTGAAGGAACAAAAAGCTCGTCTTCGTCAGGTGTTTTTGGTTTCTCAACCTCAGCCGTAATTTTCTTAGATTTATCAGCTCTTTCAACTGATTGGAGCAATTCACGAACATTTTGAACTTCATTTAAAGTGTCTGGTGTGAGAATTTTCCCGCCACCGTCTTCGATTGCCGCTGCAAGCTCTACAAACATCAAACTATCAAATCCTAAATCGCTAAGTTGTGTATCGAGAGCGATTTCCGAGCGTTCGCGGTTTGCAACATTGGCAACAATTTGCCGCAGCCAAGCAACATTCGAATCCTTACTTCCTTCAGATGTGTCTGAAACCGATTTTTTATTCTTCAGCTCAAGTTTCTCGATTATTTCGACAACTTCACGGCGTTTTACTTTTCTAGTTGCGGTTCTCGGAAGTTCAAAATTTGTAAAATGAAGAGTTTTTACACGTTTGAAAAACGGAATATCGCTCGATATTGTGCGGAAATGATCTTCAATTTTGCGGTTAGTCGCGGCTCGAGTCAGCGAAATATCAAACGAATAATCTGGCACAACGAGGCAAGCGATTTTCTCGCCGCCATCGCTTTCCGGCAATCCAACGACGCTCAATTCCTTGATGAAATCTGATTTTCCGTAAATTTCTTCGAGTTCATCTGGATAAATATTTTTGCCATTTGAATCGATAATGATGTCTTTCGCACGACCGACAATGTAAAGATTTCCATCGTCATCAAGCCGACCTAAATCGCCTGTTTTCAACCATCTATCGTTCATTGTGGCTTTAGTCGCTTCGTCGTTTTTGTAATAACCGAGCATTACATTTTGACCACGTGCGATTACTTCGCCGACGCCATTATCGTCTGGATTATCAATTTTAACCTCAACGCCCGGAAGTGGTTTCCCGACGCTTCCGCGAAGCAATTTATTTTGCGGACGTGCAACGGTCAAAACAGGTGAAGATTCGGTTAAGCCGTAACCTTCGAGAACCGTAAACCCGAGTCCGTGAAGATCTTTCTGAACTCTTTCGCTCAAAGCCGAACCGCCCGAAATCAGATAACGAATTCGTCCGCCCATTCTTTGATGAATCGGGAAAAATACAATTGGACCAAGATTAAACGGCGTGTTATCGCGAAGCCACGCATTAAAATCGATCATGCTGTCGGCAATATCTGCAATCCAATCGCTTTGCTCGCGAAGCCGGGATTTGATTCGGCGATGCATCATTTCCCAAAGTGCGGGAACGCCGACCATTCCGGTTATTAAACCGTTTTCCATCGCTCGGGCGAGTTCTTCGCCGTTGAGTTCATCGAGATATGTAATTTGAGTTCCATTTGAAAATGGAGTTAAAAATCCGGCAGAAAATTCGAAAGTATGGTGCATCGGAAGCACAGAAAGCACTCCATCCGAAATGCTCATTTCCAAAACAGAGCCGAGCATCGAAACCATATTCACGAAATTTTTGTGCGAAAGCATAACAGCTTTTGGAGTTCCGGTCGTGCCGCTTGTGAAGATCAATGAAGCGGGCGAATTTGCCAAAACCTTCTCAGGCAACATCGCAAGTCTTTGTGCTTCAACGCTTTCGCTTGGCATTTCGAAAACTTCATCGAACGGATAAATCGCAACTCTTACGCCTTGAGCTTTGAAGGCTTCGGCTAAATCAGGATTTTCGCCCAAAAGTTTCGGACTCAAAAGTATTGCCGCAGCTTCGCCAGCATCTGCAAACTTGGCTATATCTTTCGCGTTCGAACTTGGATCAATCGGAATCGCTGTCGCACCAGATTTGAGAATTCCAAAATACGCCATTCCCCATTCGGGCATATTATTGGCGAAAAGAATCACGCGATCGCCGTTTTTAATACCTTTTTCGGCAAGAAATCCAGCAACACGGAGAGTTAATTCTTTAACTTCATCATATGTATATTGCTCTTTTCTGCCGTCTCGCTCGATTCGCATTGCAACGCGAGTTGGAAAACGTTTGACCGCTGTGTCAAATAAATCGAGCAAATCTTTGTAGGTATGACCGCGTTTTTCGATTGCTTTGAGCTCTTCTTCAAGCGTCGGCAAAACCCATTTCCGCATTCCTGGAAAATGAACATTGAGCCAGTAATCATACCAATCGAGTTTTTCAGGATACCAAGGCAACAAATCTTGTTCCGACTTTTTGATTAAATCGTGCAAAGCCTTGGTGTTATCTGCCCGATAATTGTAGGCATTATCGACCATAAACGGCTTGAACATCGCAAAAGCATCAGCAGTTTCCTCAGTCGTGCGTTCAAATTCGTCAACGGATTTTTTAAGATCATCAACAATGTCGCCGATGCGTCCGCCGCCCCATTTTGGGTTCGCTTTATCGAGCCATTTTGTCGCAGTTTTAGCGAGTTTGTTGAGCATTGGAGCCGATGTCCGCTCGTAAGTTTTTTGAGTTACAGGCGTCGCTTCAATCATTGCAGACAAACGGTTTACGATCTTATTTCCCGTTTCTTTTTCCTTAAAATGTTGCCGTTTATAGAGTCCGACGAGTCCGACAATCCGCTTCATATCGTTTGGATTTGAGTCGCCCGAGCAAGCCTGAAAAACAAGCGGCGGTTTGTCGTCAATCAATGCGTTCATCGCCGCCGCAAGCATCGCCCCGGCGACCATATCGACCGGAATTACATCAAGAATGAGTTTTTCGTTGACTGGAATTACGGGCTGACCCTTGAGTGCGATTAAAATTAGGGGTGCGGTCGTGGTAAAACCTTCGTTCCAACCTGGAAATGGATATTTATTTGAAGATTCAACGATGCTCGGACGCAGTAAAACTTTGACAATATCATCTTGTTTCGCAACGATTTGTTCCGCCAAAGACTTCGAATAAGTGTAAATATTTGTCCAACCCCAATATTCAGCACGTGCGTTTCCGAGTTCGGTTGTGCGATTACGAACCCAGATTTTCTTCTCGCGGAAAATCGCCGAACCGAGATCGCTTTCGTTGTCCGGATCGCGTCCTTCATCGCTCAAACGCTCGCGAGCTTGCTCGCGAAACTTCGCCATTTGCGTTGTATCGCTCGATTCCTCGCGGGCTTGTTCGCTCAATCTCGCACAATCTTTGATCTCTTGCTCAACATCAAAAGTTGTCCCAACGAGTTCGGCTCTGCGTGGAAAAAACCCAACAACAGGCTCATTTTCCCAAATCGAACCGCCTTTTTTGCCAGCCACAAAACATGTCGAAACGTGAACCAAACACGGTCGTTTCATCATCCGAGCCATCTGCAAAACGTTTCGTGTGCCGACAACGTTTGTCCGCAAAGCTGATTCGAGCGGCGGATTGAATGTCACATTTCCCGCAGAATTGATGATTACATCGCAATCCTGCATGATTTCCGTGCATTCCGCTTCGTCCATTCCGAGAAATTCGCTCCCGACATCGCCATTTACCGGAACAAGTTTTTCGCGAATAAAATCCTCGAATTTGTCGCCGTATTTGTCGCGTAAAGGATCAAAAGTCGGCGAAGGGACAACGCTTCCCCAAAAACGATTCAGCGATTCCTGCTGATCTCTCGCACGTACGGTGACATAAATCTTCCCGACATCAGGAAAATTGTGCAGCAACATCGAAAGCGTAACTTTCCCGACGAATCCCGTGCCGCCGATGAAAAAAATCTTCTTATCTTTGTAAATTTCTGTTGGTGATAATTTCATTATCTTAATTCTAAATGTCAGCCGTTGAAAACGGCGAAGTATTTGTAGCCCACAATGCCAATTGTGGGAAAAGGTTCAACAATTATTCGAGTTATCGAAGATAACGACATAAATCCACGCCGACAATTTATGTCGCCGTTTTCAACGGCTTCGTTCGATTCAATTTCAATTCCCACGGTTAACACCGCGGGCTACAAATATGTTGTTGTCTTCGACAACTTTTTCAAGAAATGGTCTATTTGCTTCTATTTCCACAAATATTGTTCGTCGAACTCGACCTCATTGTTTTTCAATAGCTTCATAAATTCTTCCCGAAAATCGAATTTCCTATGGTGTTCTTCTTGATTGTGAATATATTTTACAACTGCATCAACATTCGATCGACTCACACTAAATGCTCCAAAACCGATTTGCCACGAAAATGGCGTTCCGAATCTTTCGCTCAACCATTTCGAAGAATTCGCTTTTATAAGACGCATCGAATCAGACGTCGCAATACTTGGCGGCAATGAAATTAGAAGGTGAACATGATCTTCCATGCCGCCAATCGCAATCGCCTTACCTTTCAATTCCTTTGCCAATCCGCCTAAATACGCATAAAGTTCGGGCATGATTTCTTTTGTAATCAGCGGCGAACGCTCTTTTGTGCTGAAAACAAAATGAGTTAGCAGATTTGTATAGGTATGCGACATTGCTTTTTTATGTCGCCGTTTTCAACGGCTCAAATCTTCGGATTCCAATACCCACAATTCCATTGTGGGCTAAAAATATGTTGTCATCTTCGATGACTAATTGGGAAATAGCGAATCATTTGGAACCTTTAAATCGCGTATTTTTGCCAACTTTTTGAGAATAGTTTTCAGCTTTTTTTCTCGTTCTACTTCACTCAAAGTCAATAATTCCAATTCTCTCAACAACTTCTCACGTTCATCGTTGAATTCATACGGAAAAAATTCGTATTTTCCAATCTGTAATTCTTTATTCATATTTCGTCAATCCGTAACATCCGCCAAACAAATCGTCGGTTGATGAAGCATTGTGATTTCGGCGTTTTTGCCCATGTAGCTCTTTGCCATCGCGATTGCTTCGGTCATATTATCGGCTCTTTCCCAACCTAACATTTCCGGGACGTGGGCGTTTTCCGCACCCGCAACTATCACTTTCCCAACGTGCTGGCGTCCATTCTCGCCCCAATACCACATGAAAAATGGATGTGCTCCGTGGAATGCGTTTCCGCGGCGATACATTTCTATGTAAGCCGGATTTGAAGCAAATTCGCGTTCGTATTTTTCACGTAAGTAGAATGCGTCGCGAGATTCTGCCAACAAACGATGGAAAAATTCGATGTAGCTTGGATGAAAATTGTGGTCAAATTCGTCAAAACACGGATGCGAAACAATCATTACGCCGCCTTTTCGCAGCAAAGGTTTGTTTCGATACATGTTGAAATGATATCCGAGAGCCATAACTTGCACGAGCAAAGGATTTAGCGTTGAATAAACATTATACGGCGAAATATCAGGAATTCCGGTAATCAAAATGTCGCACTGACCTTTTACCGGCACGAGATATTGCTGATAATTTTTCTCGAGAATTTTCTCGTGTGCCTTTTCGGTTTCGCCGGCAAATGCACCGATCAATTCATATTGAGCCGGAATTTGATGGAGTAATTTTCGTCTTGCACCACGCGGAAGCTTCGAAAATGTGTTTCGCATCGCTTCCCATTTCATCCGATCCATAAAGGTAAAATCGTCTTCATTCCGCGTCAGAATATCGTAACCATCTGAAAACATTTTGTTGTTCAAAGCGGTTTCGAGATGGAAAACCTTGATGTGTTCGTCAACCAATTTCCCGAGCCGAATAATTTTGTGATTCAACGCAGAAGCTGGCGGGTCCATATATGAATCAGAATCGCGGATCGTTTGCGGTTCATGGTGAGCACGCAAAGATTCGTAATTGCAAAGCCCGACCGCAACCGATTTGTGTCCACCATTCATCGGTACAAAATTGATATTTGCGTAAATCAAAAGGTCGCTTTCGGCAGCACGTTTATTGATTTGAAGCGGTTCGCCGTGGCGGGTTTCCCCAAGCGTGACGAGATTATCGGCGTCTTCGGCGTCGTGATTGTAATAACGATCAGGATAGAACGCGTTGTGAATTTTATCGCCAACCATTCGTTTCATTTCCCATTCGGTCATCTTTCGATGCAGCGAAACGGCGATGATGAGGTGAATATCTTCCACGCCATTTGCGTAACACATATCGAGAATCACCTCGAGCATTGTCTGGCGAATATCGGGCGTAGCCATCGGCGGCAACGGCATCGAAATATCGTCAATCGCAATCGTAACCTTCATTCCAGGCTTGAGAAGTGCGTAAAGCGGGTCCATATCAAGCGGATGATTTAATGCATAACGAATTGCAGCTTCGCGATTTGGCAAACCCTGAATCGGCGGATTCGGATACAAAACCCGCGTGCCGACCGGCAAATCCGCAAGGATAAAATCCTCACCAAAAGGAATAATCCGCGGTGCGGAATCTTTGTCTATATACACGATCGATTCGTGTGTTTTACGTCTAAGTTGTAGTGCCATAAAATTCTATTTCAGATTTCGGTTTTAGCTATCGAAAGATAGCGACAGCATAAAGCCTAGCCCGTGAGGACTAGGAACAAACGCCCCAAATATTCTAGCCCGTGAAAACGGGCGATAGCCGCATAATTTTAACGACTGTCGCTATCTTCGATAGCTTTCGAATCTTTCTAAATCTTACCCAGCGTTAACACGCTGGGCTTTATGCTGTCACCGATTTCATCGGCTGAAATCAAATACCTGTCCGTCTATTTGCAAGTTATTTCCACAAATACTTATCTTCAAAATCAATCTCGTTTGCGACCAACAATTTTATGAATTCGTCACGAAATAAACCGATTTTTTGATGATGTTTTTCTTGATTCGCGATATACATTTTTACTTTATCAACCTGTGAAACGCTTACTGTAAAAGCTCCATAGCCATTTTGCCACGAAAAATCTCTCATTTCAGGAAATACATCATGCATCCAACCAGAAGAATTTGCTTTCAAATCTCGCAGAACATCAGAAACGCTTTTATCTGCTCTCAATTTTGCCAAAACGTGAACGTGATCTTCCATTCTGTTTATCGCCAAAGAAATGCCACCTAATTTTCGAATCGTTCCGCCGATATAATCATACAAACGTGATTTCATTGGCTCAACAATTATCGGTTCACGATTCTTGGTCGAGAAGACAATGTGGTAAATCAAATTTGTGTAAGATTGAGCCATTCTCGAAAACTATCGCCCGTTTTCACGGGCTAATACCGAACTACAATTCTTTCCTAGCCCTCACGGACTAGGCTTTATGCTGCCGCACATTATCATGTGCTAAATAATTAAAACCAACTATTTCAAATTCAAAATCGCCCAATCATGCTGCAAAGCTGTTTGCTTCAAACGAAAGTCCGGATTTATTGCAACCGGATGCCCAACGATCGAGAGCATCGGTAAATCGGAAATACTGTCGCTGTAAGCATAAGATTCGCTTAGGTTTATATCGTTTCGCTCGGCGTATTCGCGTATCCATTTTGCTTTTGTTGCGGAAGCCATGATTGGCGGCAGAATTCGCCCTGTGGCATAACCATTTACGAATTCGAGGCGGTTTGCAGCCCAATCGTCGATTCCGAGATAATCCATCATTGGTTTGATCGAAAAATCCAATGCACCTGTGATCACAACCTGTCTGTGCCCGAGCTTTCGCGAACTTTCGATTAGATCAATCGTTCCATCGTAAATCGCCGGTTTTAGTTTTTTCTCAAACAGATCATCGGCAAAAAAACGCAATCGATCTTCCGATTCGCCTTCGTAGCTTTTGAAAAACACTTCGTTGAAAACATTTCGGCTGTATAGATCGGTGATTCCAAAGAAGGGAAGTTTGGCTAAAGTCAACGCACTTTTCTTGATCGTTGGCAGGATTCCGCCTTGTCTTTGAGCATAAAATCCGAGTGTATGCACGAGATTTGTGCTGACAAGTGTGCCTTCTAAATCATAAAAAGCCGCAGCTTTCACATTTTTGCTCATTTAATTTCGCTTAAAACGGAACTTGGAATAAAATGAATTAGTATTCACCATATAAAACTTTAGAATATAGCAGATTTTACGAATTTTTGATAATTTCAATTATGAAAAGAAACTACTTTTACGTTTACATTACACTCGTTTTTTGCCTTTTTGTTGCCTGCGATTCGTCAGATGAATTAGAGATAAAAACGGCGAAACCTGCGGTAAATGTTACAGAATTATTAACAAAAGCACAGCCACTTTTCCGCCAACGCGAGGATTTAAAAAAACTTCGCGAAGCAGTAAAAACTCTTTCAAACGGACGCTCAGGCGAACAAAGAAATTTTGAACTTGAATCAACTTTTGCAAAATATAGCTATTTTCTCGCCAAATATTCAGATGACGAAAAAGAAGCCGAAAAGTCTTTGAAAGATGGAATTGTTGCCGCTCAAATTGCATTGCGTTTGCAACCCGACAAACCTGACGGACATTTTTGGTATGGTGCAAATCTTGGTGAACAAGCTCGCCGTAGCCCGATAACTGTTGGGATAAGTTCGGTTGGCGAGATTAAAAATTTGATGAATAAAGTAATTGAAATTCAGCCAAATTACGAAGGCGGAAGTGCTTTTGATGTTCTTGGGCAAATTGAACTTGCAACTCGTATGACTGGCGGAAGTGCCGAAAAGGCGGTCGAATATTTCGAAAATGGTTTGTCGCAAGATAAAACTAATTATTATTTGAATTTGCACTTAGTTGAAGCATATTTGGCGGTAAAAAAAGATGATGCCGCGAAAAAACAGCTTGATTTGGTTCTTAAAATGCCAACAACTCCTGATTTTAAGGCAGAATTTGTCGATATAATGAAACAGGCGAAGAAATTGCAAGAAACGAGATTCTGAAGAAGGCAGAAGAAGGGCTAACACCAATGAAACGAGCAATTTATCCGGGTTCATTTGATCCGATAACGATGGGACATCTCGATATTATCTCGAGAAGCGTTAATTTATTTGACGAAATTGTCGTTGCAGTTTTGAATAATCCTGACAAAAAACCGATGTTTTCAGTCGAAGAACGTTGCGAAATGTTGCGGCAGGTTTTGCCGGAAAGCGATAAATGCAAATTAGTTGTTGATAGTTTTTCAGGGCTTTTGGCAGATTATGCCAAAGAAAAAAAAGCCGATGCAATCATTCGCGGCATTCGTGCGGTTGCAGATTATGAATACGAATTGCGGATGGCGTTGATGAATCGGAAGTTGGAACCCGAAATTGAGACAGTTTTTCTCATGGCAGATACCGAATTTTCTTACGTCAGTTCGCAATTGATTAAGCAAGTTTTCACGCTTGGCGGACGAGTTGAAGGTTTAGTTCCAAAAAATGTTGAAGACAAAATGCGTGAAAAACTGGGCTAAATTTTAGCTTTTGGAATAATCGGCTCAACCAAAATCGTCTTAAAACTCGACAAACTTGCCAAACCTGCGACCGCACCTTTTGGTTTATTGACAAATTTTTTCGGTGTGTAATGAACCGCAACTTTTGGTTGCTCTCTTGCTTGTGAATAAAACGCGGCAAATCTCGCGGCTTCAATCAGAGTTTGGTTAGGAATTTCGTTTCGGGCTGGATTTCTCACAATCACGTGTGAGCCTGTATAATCTGCGGCGTGAAGCCATAAATCAAAAGATTTTGCGACTCGGAAAGTTAAGTAATCATTGTCTTTAGCCGCTTTTCCGACGAGAATTTCGTAACCTTCAGTTGAAACAAACTTCCTTGCACATTTTAGAGTTTCGGGTTCTTTTTTCTTAATACTTGTCTGAACAACTTCTTTTGGTGCAAAACTTCCAAGATCTTTTTCAGCAATTGCACTTTCAAGTTCGGATTGTTCTTTTTGCAGATTTACAATTTCTAATGCAATTATTTCAAGGCGTTTTGATAATTCTTCGCGTGCGTTTCGTGCTTTTGTGTAGCGTTTAAAAAACTTTTCGCTCGCCGTTGTTAAACTCAAATTTCGGTCAACTTCAATCTCGATTGTTGGTGCGGTTTCGTTAAAATAATCAACAACTAAAACCGTATCATCAATTCTCACAGCATTTGCGAGATTTGCAAGAATCAAATCGCCGAGTCGTTTCCAACTTTCTGCATCGCCGTGATTTTCTAAATCTTCGTTTAATTTTGTAGCAAGTTTTTCACGTTTCGTTATTTCTTTTTTTAGTTTTTGCTGTGCGGATTTTGCTTGTTGAAGAAAAAGCCTTTCAGCTTCAAGTTGTTGATAATAAACGTCTAATGCTTCGGATAGTGTTTCAAAGCTACCTTTTTCAAAACTATTATCTTGACGATTAGGTTGAGCTTCGCGATGCGGAATTTCGTATTTTGTGGCGATTGGAGTTTCGCGAAGAGAATCAATGACGAATTCGTTTCTATCGAGCAAAATTAAATTTGCTGAACGACCTGTGAGTTGAATTATCAAAATGTATTTTTCAATTTCGCCAAGTTCATTTCTGATGGCAAAAAATAATTTCAAAATGCGTTCATTTGGTAATTTTTCAATAGTTTGAAGCGTTGCGTTAGATAATTTTTTACGCAACAAAAGAATAAAACCACTCGGATTTATTGACTTTCTTTCTAGTTCTTTAATTTTTCGTTTAAAAAGATAAGTTCTTGGCGAATTTGGCTCAAGACTGATAAATAAATATTCGGGCAAACGAAAATCTATCGCCAAAGTCGATTTGCTGAGTAAAAAAATTTTGCCGAACAATCTTCCGTTTAATTTTGAAGAAAGTTCGGCAGTAATATTTTGAAGTGTTAATTCGTTCACAATTCCCGAACGACTATTGTTCCTGAAATCAAATCGTGTGCGGCACGACGATCGTCATTAAAAAATATAGCCAAAAATCCGATTCCGCCAAATGCCAACGAAAGTAGATAGACCGAACTACTAATTGCGGATTGGTTAAACGATGGAAAATCGCTATCAGCTGCGTTGATTACTTCTAGCGAAAACAAACGCATTCCCAAAGTTTTTCCGAGCATTCCGATAGAAATTGTCAAATATGAAAACATTACAACTGAAAACACACCTAAAAACCCGAAAAAGCCTTCCATTGTGAAAAGATTTTTCCCGATTAATACTAGCGGCGATAGCAAAATAACGCTCAAAAATGCACCAATAATCAAATCAAAAAGTGCTGAATTTACTCGCATTGCAAATGGCGGAATGTCGTCATTTTCAAGTGATTCGGTATTTTCAATAGGTTTAGAAATTTCTACAATTTTTGCTTCATCTTTAATTAAAACTTCTTCAATCATTTCGCCATTTGAAAAAACTTTTCCCAAGCTTGAAGAAACTCTCGCCGGAACTAATGCCGGAAGTTTGTTTGTTTTTATTCTTTCAATTTTTGGCTGCATTGAAAGCGGAGTGTTTGCCTGATTTACCAAATCGCTTTCTTCAATCTTGATCATTCGAGGAACTTTATTTGCAACTACTTCATTTAACGCATTGTAATTATTTAAGTTATTTGCTTTAAAATTTGATCCTTGCTGTTCTTCAGTGTTGTTTTTGCTTTGAACAATATGAAATGGTTTTACATGAACCGGAGCTAAAACAGGTTGCTGAATTTTTTGTTCAATAACTTTCGTCGATTCAAGAAGTGCGTATTTTTGTCGCGATTTTTCAATACGTTGCATTGCCAAATCTAATAACGGATTAGCAGAAATTTTGGGGTCGCTTCGTTCATACACATCAACTGCAAGAGCATTTGAACCTCTTGTCGAAACAGCTCGCCGCTTGGTTATTATCGGTTTTGGCAAATTCGCAGTTTGAATATCTTTACGGGTTTTCACTGCTTCTTGGAGCTTCAAACGCCATTCTGGTAAGTTAGCGTTTTTATTAGGAAATTCGACCAAAGTTGGACTCGTTTCCTTGGTGTTTAAATCTGAAGTAAAAGATTTTCCGATTGGTTGATTATAATTGGCTGACGACATTGCAGAATTTCCTTGAACTTGTGGCATTAAAGGTCTTGAATTTATCTGAGAAATTGTTGCACTATTCTCGGGAAATAAGCGATAAATTCCCAACTCATTGCGAACGTCTTCATCGACAATTAATCCACAACCTGAACATGCGGATAACAAATCATTAAGTGGCTTTCGGCATTCGGGGCAATTCATATTTCGATAAAATCTGCGATTTGAAGGTTATAAAGAATGCGTTTGATGAACTGAAACTTTCGAAATACTATCAGAAACTACTTTAAGCCGTCAACTGTAAAAGTTACAAAGAAAAGACTTCATTGATTTTAAAATTGAAAATATTAAATGTCGTCTGTAATGCGAACCATCTTCGGCATCTCCATTTCGCCATTTTCAGTATAAGAAGTTGTTGTTGAAAGCCTTATTTCTGTCTGCATTACAGAATAATCCGGTGAACGATTTGGGTTTAATTCTTCGGGTGGAATAAATGAAGGAACTTCATAACGTTCACCTTGCGAAGAATCTTTTCTCACCAAATCAGCAATATCGCCTAAATCGACAAAAAAATCAGCAACATCTATTAAACGTGGAGCGGTGTTAGAACGAAAGCCTGCAATTTCAACCCGACAACCTTTGTAAGCTACTGCATTTATTGCATATACAAAATCTTCATCGCCTGAAACCAAAACAGCAGTATCATATTTATCAGCTAAAGAAAGCATATCAACAGCTATTTCAACGTCTAAATTTGCTTTGCGTGTACCATCGTAAAAAGTTTTAAGTTCTTTCTGGACAACACGAAAACCATTGCGACGCATCCACAACAAAAAACCTTGTTGACGTTCGGCACCAACGTCAACTCCGGTGTAAAAAAATGCTCGTAAAAGTCTTCCATCGCCGAGCAAAAGTCTCAAAAGTTTGTTGTAATCAATATCAAGATTGTGAAAACGAGCCGCATGAAATAAATTATTTCCGTCGATAAAAACTGCGACGCGTCCACGATTTCCGAGTTGCCAAGAAACACTCGTCGTCGGGTCAAACTGCATAAAAACCTTATAAAAATACGAAAAAATTAAATAAAAAAATAAAAATATTAACTGTTAACAGTCTGCCTTTTCAGCAGAAATCAGTCAAACGAACTACTCTAATTACTTAGTTCGTTTAACTTTGATAACCTTTTTTCGCTTCTTAAAATCGCCAGGAATTGCAGATTTAGACTTTCGTTTATCGGGTTTCGAGAAAGTTGAAAAGAACTTTTTAGGTGCATCATCGCCATCACGATTTTCCCGACTAAAAGGCTTGTCACGACTTTCAAAACGGTCGCCGCCAAAACTTCTGCCACCACGATTATCATCGCGATCACGATTAAAACTTGGTCTGTCTCCACCGAAACTTCTATCGCGACTTTCAGGTCTATCACGATTAAAACTTGGTCTATCGCCGCCAAAACTTCTGTCGCGATTTGCCGGACGATCACGATCGCCACCAAAACTTCTGTCTCGACTTTCAGGTCTATCACGATTAAAACTTGGTCTGTCGCCGCCGAAACTTCGATCTCGATTTGCCGGACGATCACGGTCGCCGCCAAAACTTCTGTCGCGATTTTCAGGTCCATCACGATTAAAACTTGGTCTATCGCCGCCAAAACTTCTGTCGCGATTTGCCGGACGATCACGGTCGCCGCCAAAACTTGTGTCACGACTTTCAGGTCTGTCACGATTAAAACTTGGTTTGTCTCCGCCGAAACTTCTGTCGCGGCTTTCTGGTCTATCACGATTAAAACTCGGTTTGTCTCCGCCAAAATTTCTATCGCGATTTTCTGGTTTTGGAGCAAAATCTCGTCTCGGACGTTCTTCACGAATTTCGTCCGACGGAGACGCATCTTCAGCCAATCGAACATTTGCTTGTTGACTGCGAATTTTTGTCGCTTTCATATTAGCCAGAACCTGGTCAACATATTGCGAAGGAACATCGACAAGTGTGTGTCGTTCGTGAAGGTCAATTGCACCAATCACTTTACCGGGAACGTCGCCTTCGTTAGCGATTGCACCAACAATATCTGATGGACTAACTTTATCGCGACGACCAACATCCATGAACAATCGAACCATTCCTTCATCGCGATTTCCACGAGTTTCAGATCTTTCAATTTGTGGTTCAACTTTGACTGAAATTGGTTTATCGCCAGCAATTAAAAGCACAGCAGCGGCAGCAACTTCTGCCACATCTTTTCCGCTTTCTTCGGCAATTTCCTCAATCAATGATAAGTGAAACTCTAATTCATCATGTTCAAGAGTTTTTAGAATTCTTTCTTTTAAAAGTGCTACACGACGAGCTGCAATATCAGCTTTTGTTGGTAATTTGAGTGGTTCGATTCGCTGTTTTGTAAACCGTTCAATGTCGCTTTTCATTCGTTGCTGGCGAGGCGTAACTAATAAAATTGCTCTACCTTCGCGTCCCGCACGACCGGTTCTGCCAATTCGATGAACATAGTTTTCGACATCGCTCGGCATATCATAATTGATAACTGATGTGATTCGGTCAACGTCGAGTCCGCGAGCCGCAACGTCAGTCGCAATCACGATTTCAACTTGTCCGGCACGAAGTTTTTTGATAACAGATTCACGCTGTGCTTGGCTCATATCACCATGCATTGCTTCAGCCGAATATCCACGAGCTTGAAGTTTGTCCGCAAGGTTTGCTGCACCGAGTTTTGTCCGGTGGAATATTAAAACGGCTTCGCCTGATGTTGATTCAATTTCTAAAAGTCGCGTTAAAACATCAGATTTTTGTCCTTCAGAAACGTTCAGATAAAATTGCGAAATCAGCGGCACATCCATTAATTTTTGTTCAATTTGGATATTGACTGCATCTTTCAAGTAACGTTCAGCTATTCGGCGAACCTGTCTCGGCATTGTTGCAGAAAAAAGTGCGGTTTGACGATTTTCCGGTGTATGGCTGAGAATCCACTCAACATCTTCCGCAAAACCCATTCTTAACATCTCGTCAGCTTCGTCTAAAACAACCATTTTAAGGTTTGTTAAATCGAGTGTTTCGCGACGCATATGATCCATTATTCGTCCCGGAGTTCCGACAACGACTTGCACGCCTTGTTGTAAATGCTTGATTTGTTGGAAGATCGCGGTTCCACCATAAACAGGCAAAACTTTAATTCGCCCAAAATGTTTGGCGTAAGAGTGAAATGCTTCGGCAACTTGAATCGCGAGTTCGCGAGTTGGAGCTAAAACCAAAACTTGCAATGCTTTGCTTTTTTCTTCAATTAAATTTAAAGCCGGCAATGCAAATGCGGCAGTTTTTCCTGTTCCTGTTTGGGCTTGACCAACAATATCATTACCACCAAGAAGCAAAGGAATTGTTTTAAGTTGAATTGGAGATGGTGTTTCGTAACCTAAATCGTTAACTGCTCTTAATAATTTTTCATCTAAAGCGAATTGGCTGAAAGTGTTAGATTTGTCTATTTCTTGAACTTCTTCGAATTCATCGACCTCTTCGACTTCCTCGACCTCTTCGACTTCCTCAATCTCTGCAACAATTATCTTTTTTGTAACTTCTTCCGGAACATTGTCAACAACTTCATCCGCAACAGCGTGTTCATGTTCGTGTCTTTTTTTCTTCTTTTTCGGTTTCGCCTCGCCACCAATTTCGGCAATTGTTTCAACTTTAGCTGCAAATTCTTCGGAAATCTCTGCTTCTTTTTCGACTTTTGCTTTCTTTAATGGTTTTTCAACTGTTTCGTCACTAATTACTGCTTCAGCTTTAGTTTTTCTTTTTGGTTTAGCTACAAGTTCAACCGCAACCTCAATTAGATCAATTTCTTTTTTTGCCGCTTTTCTTTTCGGCTTCACAACCAAATCATCAACTTTTTCAACATTTTCATTGCTGTTTTCAGCAACCACCTTGCTCGTAGTTTTTCTTTTCGGCTTAACTTTTGTTTCAGTTTCAGCAACAATTGCTGACTCTTCAATAATTTCTGTATCCATAATATTTGTCTGCTTAATAATTTTATTTAATAATTACACTGTCGATTGATTAGCAATCGTAATGCTAAAGGAAGAGTGTAACTTTCAATTGTATAGATAAAAGGTTTTAGAGCATAATTAAAGACGCAGATTTTCCTAACTTTTATAAAAAATGGACAAAAAACTTGAATTTCAGCATCCTGACAAATGGCTCAAAGCGTCACCATCGTTTTCGGCTAACGAGTTAATTGAGTGTGAAAAATGTGAACGAAAAAACGCTCCAAATCGATTTAAGTGTTTATATTGCGGCGGCGATTTACCAATCACGGAAGAACAAAAAACTCTTTTAAAACCGCGTTTTAAAAAACTCGAACATTGGCAAAAAGGCTTTAATATCATAGCTTTATCCAACAATCTAGATTTTTTTTTAATGCCCGAATTAGCCTTACAACTCAGCCTCGAACCAAAAGATTTAGAGCAGATTCTTGAAACACAGAAAAAGTTGCCATTGGCTCGGGGCGAAACGCTTGAAGATGCAGAAAAAATTAGACAAATCTTGCGTGAAAATGGAATTGAGACAACTATTGTAAATGATGAAGTTTTGAAGCCTGAAATGCCTCCAAGAAGACTTCGCGGTCTAGAATTTGCCGAAACTTCTTTGAAACTAAATCTTTTTAATACTTCTGAAATAGTTGAAATCGAGAAAAGTAATCTAAAAGTGATAGTTTTTGGTGGAATATTTGAAAGAAAAATTGCAGCAACTGAAAAACATCACAAAAAAGACGAAAATAAAGTTTTGGACTCTAGTGAAACAAGTTCAGACGAGCCTTTAATCGATATTTACTCTCAAAAAGATGGTGTCGGCTATCGAATTTCGATAAGCGGTTTTGATTTTTCTTGTCTTGGTGAAGAAAAAAAACTTGTCGCAACCGAAAATATCAAAACTTTGTTAAATAGACTCAAAATATTTTTTCCGCAAGCAAATTATATTGACGATTATGCAAAGATCAGACATCTTTTAGGTGAAATATGGTTAGTTGAAGAAACGAAAAACTCGCTTGGTTTGAAATCAGGAAGTTTTGGAAGCTATAATTTTGAAAATATTACAACGATAAATAATCTTGAACAATTTACTAAATATTCGAGATTGCAATGGTATCTACTAAATGAAAAAATTTAATGATCAAGGTTCAAAGTTCAAATCTCGGGAAAAAACTGAGAATGTCAGAGAAACATTCGAACCTCGAGCGACTCTTTTTGGTGTTTTGCCGATTGTTGAAGCCTTAAAATCTGACAAACGGCGGATTGAAAAAATCGTTGTTGCTGATGGTGGAAACGAGCATCGTTTGATTGAAATTGTCGGCTTGGCGAGAGAAAAAGGAATTCCTTTTCAAAGAGTTTCGCGAGAAAACTTGTCGCGATTGGTTGAATTTGGAGCGAATCATCAAGGTGTTGTCGCATTTGCGGCGGCGGCAGATTATTCGCGAGAAGACGATTTGCTTGATGAAATTTCGGCGAGCGAAAATCCAATATGTTTGGTTTTAGATGGAGTTGAAGATCCGCGAAACTTTGGTGCAATTTTGCGAACTGCCGAATGTGCAGGAGTAAACGGCGTTTTTATTCCCGAAAGAAGAGCAGTTGGGTTAACTGAAACGGTCGCAAAATCTTCCGCCGGAGCAACTGAATATGTTAAAGTTGCAAAAGTTTCAAATCTAAATCGTCTAATTGAAGACTTAAAATCGAGAAATATATGGGTTGTCGGCACGAGTGTCGAAACAGAGATGAACTATACAGATTGGGACTGGAATCAGCCAACCGCATTGGTCGTCGGGAGCGAAGGAAAAGGTTTACATCGGCTTGTTGCAGAAAATTGCGATGCTTTAATTAAGATTCCGATGCTTGGTCAGATAGAATCTTTGAACGTTTCGGTCGCAACCGGCGTAATACTTTTTGAAGCAATTCGGCAGAGGAATCTGAAAACTAAAAACGAAAAGTGAAAAACGAAAAGTGCCTGAATTTTCTTTGTATTTTTCACTATTCATTTTTCACTAATAATTAAAATTATGTTTTGTCCAAAATGTGGAACGGAAAATCCTGATGACGGAAAATTTTGTCGAAGTTGTGGCGTTAATTTAGGAAATGTGAAAACTGCGTTAAGTGGAAATTTGCCTGAAAACGAAACTTATATCGACAGAAAAGGAAAAACCCGTTCAAATAATCCTGACGATATTTGGAGCAGTGCAATCCGAAATCTTGTTATGGGAATTGGTTTTTTAGTAATTTCTGCTGCACTTTTTTTCACGGGCGTTGCAGGTGGTCGGGCGTGGTGGTGGGCGATGCTTTTTCCGGCAGCCTCATTTTTAGCGTCGGGATTTTCGCAGATGGCAAAAGTAAAAAGACTCGAAAATAGAATGAAAGCTAATTTTGTTCATCAAAATACTTCTGAAGCACTTCCGCCAATAAACGCACTTCCGCCTACTCAAACAGAATATGTAAAATCTTCAACAGTTTACGACACCGGAGAATTAATAGAACGTCCGCCGAGCGTAATTGAAGGAACAACACGCCATCTTGAAATTAACAAAGAAGGCGAAACAATGACGTTGCCTAAGCGGTAAAATCTTAAATACGAGAAAGATAATGGAGAAGTTATGTTAGAAATTAAGGATGCAATAGCAAGTGCTGAAAGCACGTTGAATGAGATTTATAAAAACCCAGAAGAAATGTTGTTTGAGTCAGCTAATCTGATTGAAGAGTTAAATACTTGGATGATTACATTTCGTGTTCCGCTCAAAATCAAACCTGTAAGTCAACTTCAAGGAATTTTAGGAATTCATAACCGAATTTTTTATAAAACTGTTAAAATTGACGGAAATGGAAAAACGTTGGGAATAATCGATCAGCCGGAGTTTCATCAAATAGTTGAACCTGAATCACAGACGGCATGAGTAACACTTATTTAGATAAACTTGTTCGTGATTATAAAAAAGAAGGAATCTTTGTCGATTCAGGAATTCTGACACTCTTTATTGTTGGGTCGCTGGACTCTAAATTAGTGCGAAACTTTGGCAGAACTGCTATGTTCTCTGAAGACGATGTTTTTACTGTGATTGAATTTATTGAGGCTTTTGATGTGAGAATAACAACGCCACATATTTTAACAGAGGTAAATAATTTCGTTGATAAGCGAAGTGATATGCTTGCAGTGTTGAGCGGCTATATAGCTTCCGCATCAGAAAAACTTGTTAGCAGTTTAAAAATTGCTGAAAACGATGCGTTTCTTAAATTTGGTTTGTCAGATTCATCGATAATCCACACATCTCAAGGTAAATATCTTATTTTTACTGACGATAATAGACTTTGTGGCTATTTACCGAATGTGGGGATTGATGTGGTAAGTCTGGACGAGTTGCGAAAAGTGGTTATAAAGCAAGTAGAAAAAAGTTAATTTTATACTTTATGTTTTGTCCAAAATGTGGAACTGAAAATCCGAATGATGGAAGATTTTGCAGAGTTTGCGGTGCAAATTTGGTGAATGTTTTAGCATTCGTTGAAGGCACAATAACGACTGAAAGTGACTTGCTTGCTGACGAAAAAACACCTGGTTTGTATAGTTCTGGAGTGAGAAATGTAATTCTCGCAATGGGATTTGTTGTGGGAAGTATTTTTATCAAATCAATGCCCGGCGACACCTATTTCTGGTTATTATTTTTAATTCCTGGAATTTGTTTGCTCGCTTCTGGTGTTAGTCGGATATTGAAATTTGAAGAACTCGAAAAGCTTCGTAAAGAGAAAGTTGCAAACGCTAGATTGTTTCCGCAAAGTCAACCAATGCAACTACTTCCGACATCACAATCTGAATACATAAAACCTCGTTCGAAATATAAAACTGAAGAATTAATCGAACGTCCACCGAGTGTTATTGAAGGAACAACACGACATCTTGAGCTAAAAGATGACGTTTGATTTACGTCTAAGATTTTTTTCTTAAATCTAAGCGATGACCCGAAAGTTTTTCAATAACCCGAAGATATATTCGCGGAAAAAGTCTCGAAACATAGTTAATTGCGTGTGCATCTTTGCCGATTAAAATTCGCAGATTTTTAGATTTTATACCTTTTACAATAACATCGGCGGCAGTTTCAGGACTTGTTAAAGCGACTTTATCAAAGAATTTAACACCTTGAGCTTTGTAATCTTCGGGCGTTTTTTCACCAAGTCGCGAATTTCTGGCAATATTAGTTTTTATTCCTCCAGGATGAACGCACGAAACACGCACATTTGTGTCTTCCAATTCGTGCCTTAGAGATTCCGTAAAACCACGAACAGCAAATTTACTTGCACAATATGCAGTTTGTTCCGGCGGTGCAACCAAACCGAAAACACTCGAAATATTTACGATATGTGCCGAATCTTGTTGTTTTAAAATCGGCAAAAAAACCTTTGTGCCGTAAACAACACCCCAAAAATTAATATTCATCAACCACTCAAAATCTTCAAGCGAAATTTGTTCAAAAGAACCGATAACTCCAACGCCTGCGTTGTTTATGATATGCGTTGCTCGTCCGTGTTTATCTAAAACTTCATCGGCAAATCGCTGAACTTGGTCTAGTTTTGAGACATCAACAAAATGTTTTGAGACATTAGCACCAAGATCTTTTACAAGTTCGAAAGTTTCGTTTAAACCTTCTTCATTAAAATCTGAAATCGCGATTCCGGCAATGTTTTCTTTTGCAAAACGTAACGCCAAAGCACGTCCAATTCCTGAACCTGCACCAGTTATAACCGCAACAGAGTTTTTGTTTAGTGACATTTAAAATTGACCCAATAAATTAATTTTTTATGAATTTGAATTGATGTTACAGCAAATTTTGCAAATTGTGTAGAATGTATTTATGGAAAAGCTCAAACAAGTTTTTGTTATTTTAGCGACAGTTATTACTATTTTCGTCAATTATCTTGCAGGAATTGGATATATCGGAGGCAACACGCCACAGATAATTTCCGAAAAATATCCAACATTTTTTACGCCAGCCGGATATGCTTTTTCAATTTGGGCTTTAATTTATTTTGGTTTAATTGCTTTTTCTATTTATCAAGCACTTCCAAAATATCTAAATAAATTTGGAGAAATTCGAACTGCTTATCTTGTAAGTTGTTTTGCTAATTGTGTTTGGATTTTCTTCTGGCATCACGATCACATTTTTCTAAGTCTATTAACGATGTTTTTATTGCTTGGTTCGCTGGCTTTTATTAATTCAAAGCTAATAAAAGTTGAAACACCGAGCGACAGACTTTTTGTTAAAGCTCCATTTAATATCTATTTTGGTTGGGTTTCAGTGGCGACTGTTGTCAATTTTGCGATTGCCTTACTTGCAAATGGAATAAATTTTTCAGATTTTGTCTCAATCCGCCTTGCGTCTGGTTTGATTATTGTTGCAACAGTTATTGGGATAATTATTCGCTGGAAACTACGAAATTTTCTATTTTCGGTTGTTATCGCTTGGGCTGTAACTGCAATTGCGGTCAAACAAAATATGCAAACAGGTCTGACTGTTGTTGCAGCTTTTTGCGTTATTATTTCTTTGGTTACGTCGCTCACAATTTTTCTTGACGATAAGAGAAATGTCGAACAGCTTTCCTAAACAAATCACCATTTATCGATAGATTTGTATCGCTTCGAAACACAAATTGTTTCACTTTGGAATTAATCATTCTTAAAAAGCGTTTTTTTTTGCTTGGCACGAACTTTGCTATTTGGTTATTGGCGAATGTCATAAATTAAACTCAATTCGAGACAACCAAAAAGGCGAATATGAATCTTTATACCGGACCGCATAGCAAAAAAATATTACTTGTAGAAGATGATAAAAACCACGCGGAATTACTTTCGCGATGGCTTGAAAATGATGGAAATTTCGAAGTTTCAGTGGTTAATGATGGACTTCTCGGTTCTCATTTGGCACAAAAAAGCGACTGGAATTTGGTAATCAGCGATGTTAATTTGCCACGAAAAAATGGTTTTGAGTTGGTTAAGCAATGCAAAGCCAGCAATCCGCACATTCCGGTTTTGTTAATAACCGGACAAGAAAGTTTTGAATATGCACTTCAAGCAATTCAAAATAAAGCAGATGATTTATTAATTAAGCCATTTACACGCACTGAAATTGTCGAAAAAGCTAATCAGTTAATTGCAAATGCAGTTGACCCAATTAAATCAGAAGATATCTGCGTCTTAGCAATCGGAGCACACCCGAATGACGTTGAAATTGGTTGCGGAGCCACTTTGCACAAACATTATGAAAATGGCGATAGTGTAAATATTCTCAATTTAAGTTTTGGTGTTGAGGATGAAAATGAACAACAAATCGCTCGAAAAGAGACGGAAAATGTCGCTAGACTTCTTGATGCAAGTTTGTTTTGGGGCGGACTGCGGGAAGCCGAAATATCTGACGGTCAAGAAACAATTAAAGTAATTGAAAAGGTTATTAAACAAATTAAACCGGACATTATTTATACGCACACCAAAAGAGATAGTCGCACCGATCATCGAAATACGCACCTTGCGACTCTTGCGGCGGCAACCAAGGTTGAAAGCGTTTATTGTTATCAAAGTCATTCCGGAACAACAGAATTTATGCCGACGGTTTTTGCTGATATTTCAAATGCTGTTCAAGAAAAACTTCAATTAATTGCACAATTTGAATCGCGTTCAAATCGAGGTTATATGTCGCCAAAATTGATTGAAGCCACAGCTCGATATTGGAGCAGATTTACAGATCACAAACTTGTTGAACCATTTGAAGTAATTCGGCAGAGCAAATAAAGTTTAAACCCAGAATATCAATAGAAGAATTATGCAGTTTTTACTACTGATGCACACAGATAAACAATAGCTAATGATGAAGAGGTAAAACTTTGAAAACCCAGTAAAAATTGATCTATTTTGCTTTTATCTGAGTTAATCTGTGCTTATCTGTAGTAAAAATTCTTTTGTTTTTTTTGAGTTATTTCTCTAATGATTAATCTGGGTTAAACAGGTAATTCAATCTCGTATTGCTTTAATTTACGATAAAGAGTTGTGCGTCCAATTCCCAGTTCGTTCGCAACATTTGAAATATTGCCATTATTTCTATTTATTGAAAATTGAATGGCAAGTTTTTCAAGATTTTCGAGCGTAACAATTGGAAAACTGCTGTTTGAGAATTGAATTGTTGGCGTAATTTCAGTTTTTTCTTCAACAAAGGTTTCACATATTTGTTCTTTCGGCTCAACAATTAAACTGTGTTCTGTTGAACGCAACATTCTTACAGGTAAGTCTTCAACATCAATTATTTCAGCAGTTACAGAAACTAAAGCTCGTTCAATACTGTTTTCAAGTTCTCTGACATTTCCGCGATAACTATAGCTTTGCAAAAATTGCATTGCCTCAGTCGAGATTTTATAATTACGTTTATCGCGTTTTCCAAACTCACGCAAAAAATGCTGCACAAGAAGCGGAATGTCTTCTTTTCTTTCGCGTAATGGTGAAACTTCTAATTCATAAACTGCCAATCGAAAAAATAAATCTTCACGAAATCTTCCGGCTCCAACTTCTTTTGTCAAATCTTTATGAGAAGCTGCAATCAAGCGAAAATCAGATTTTGTTTCGCTTGAACTCCCAACCAGTGAAAAAGTTTTATCTTGCAAAACGCGAAGAAGTTTTGCTTGCAGGCTTAAACTTAATTCGGCTACTTCATCAAGAAACAAAGTTCCTAAATGTGCCAATTCAAATTTTCCTTGTCGACGATTTGTTGCACCTGTAAATGAGCCTTTTTCGTGTCCGAAAAGTTCAGATTCCTGGAGCGATTCGGGAATTGCGGCACAGTTTAAAGTAACTAATGGAAATTTTGCTCTGCCGCTGTTTTGGTGAATAGCTTTTGCGATAAGTTCTTTGCCTGTGCCACTTTCGCCACACATTAAAACAGAAATATCACAAGCTGCAACTTTCTCAATCTGCCGGAAAAGCGTTCGCATCGGCGGCGAATTTCCAATTAAACCGAGTGAGTTTTTGTTTGTCGATTCACGCTCAAATTGTGCGAGTTTTACCGACATTTGGTATCGCTCAACCGAATTTTTGACAGTTGTAATTAACTTCGCCCGATCTACTGGCTTTACCAAATAGTCGTAAGCACCTAACTGCATTGCTTTTACGGCTTTATCAGTCGCTGAATCGGCGGTTAAAATAATTACAGGCAAATGTTTGTGATTAGACTTTAGCTTTTGCAGAACCAATAATCCATCTGCATCAGGCAAGGTTAAATCTAAACAAACGCAAGCTGGCAAAAGACGGTCTAAACTGCTCAAAAAAGATTCAGCATCGTTAAAAACTTCTGATTTAAAACCGGAAATTTCTATCCAACGCTCAATGAGAGAAGCAAAATTTTTGTCGTCATCAATAATAATTACAGAATCGGGAGTTTCTTGTAGGTGTGACATAAAATGAAAAAAAATAAGTAAGGCATGGGAAAACCTTACTTACAGTTTGACAGAGTTGAACCTCTGAAATCAATAGTTTTTTAACACAGAGAGAAATTCCATAAACATAAATCCGGTCAAAGGTCTTTTAGTCGGTTGGCGAACAAACGTTGAAGTGGGAGTTTCTTTTGTCTCAATTTCTTGAGGAGTTTTTTCTTGAAATTCGTAAAAATAATCGTGTCTGTGGCGAGTTATTTCGAGTTCGTTCCATTGAAGGTTAGAATCGATTGTTTTTTCGCCAAGAATTGATTGCAACGAAAGCAAAGGCATATTTATTCCGCTTTTTACCGTAAGACCATTGTTGCCTAAAAAGTTAGGTTTTACGCCTAAAACCATTGGTTCGCCTGTTTCGTCTAACTTAAATTGAATGTTAGCAACATACTTTAAACCGATTTTTCGAGCAACAACTTTTGCGTAAATTTCTAATCTTTCGTTTCGCAAAGTTCTTGTTGTTGCGGTTATTTCCAGATTATTTTTAAATCTTTCACGCGGAACAGCGGCGACTATTTCGCCATCTTCATTAGCAATTACATCAACTGAAAATTCAACTCCGGGAAGATATTCTTGAATCAAAAGATTAGAATTTCGCGGTTTGCTGCTAAGTTCGAATGAGAAATCAATTTTGCCAAATCCATTTAAATCGTCACTCGTGCGGTGTTTTACAAAAACCGGATATGTCCAGTCGTTTTCGTTAAATGTTGAGTCAAAAATTGCAGAACGCGGAACGAATACCGGTTTCCCGCATTTCTGAATAAGTTGGCTTTTGTCTTTACATATTTGCAATGTTTCAAAACTTTCACACAAAACTTTTACGCCAATTTCATCAAATTTTACAAGTGATGTAGCGATTGGCAATAATTCTGAATCAACTGTCGGAATGACGACATCAATTTTATTATCGACACAAGTTTTTAGAAGATTTTCGACAAATTTTTCATCGCTGCCACATGGCAAAATAATTCTGTTTGATTCGGGCACTAAACTGAAGCCACCAGCATTCGTTTCAGAAGCGGCAACAAAAAACTCATATTTATCGCGAGGTATTGATTTGTAAAAAGATACCGCTGCTGCACCACTTATTCCTGTTAGCAAAACTCTCTTTTTCATTGTTTATTCTCCAAGATAGTTTGGTTGTGAAACTATCTAAAGTTATCTAATGCGAAAGTTGTGCCACAGTCAAATTTTGATTAAATCATCAATAAAATTGCTTTATTTTGCTAAATTGGAACAGATGTTGTCGTAAAATGAAACACTTAAACCTTTTGCGAAACAATTTTCACGTTATTCAAGTAGTGATCAATTTCTTTGAATGCGTGATTTATTTCAGCTTCGTTGTTGAGTTTTGAATTTTCTTCGATTGTTTTACCGTGAATTGAAAGCTCTGCAAAGCCGAAACCTTGTCCGGAACCTTTTAAGTTGTGTCCTAATCTTTGAAGTTTTGCAAAATCGCGTTTATTTAAATATGAAGAACCAAGCACCAAATTATTGCGGCATTCTTCAAGAAAGCTTGGAATTAAATCTAATATATCTTCATCAACTGTCGCAATAAATCGCGATTCAGCTTTTATTTCTGTCAAATGCACGGCAGTTTCTGATTCACCAAATTCTTGTGGTATTTCTGATAAATGCTTGTTTATTGTTTCAATTAAAGTCTGTCTTCGTAATGGTTTAGTAAGATAATCGTTTATTCCAAAGGAGATACATTGTTCGCGATAACCTTCAATTGCGTGAGCTGTAAGAGCAATAATCGGAATATTATTTGATTTTTGATTTTTTCTGATCTTTTCAGTTGCTTGAAAGCCATCCATTTTCGGCATTTCAATATCCATTAAAATCAAATCGTAATTATTTTTCTCAAATTTATCTACTGCAACTAGTCCATTTTCCGCAATATCTACATCAAAACCGGCGTTCGTTAAAATTCTTCTCGCTAACTCTTGATTTGCCGAATTATCTTCGGCAACCAAAATCTTTGCTTCGCGATGAAATGCGGTTTGAGTGTCATTTTTTCGTTGTTCAATGTCAATTTCGTCTTGAAACCCTAAAACTCTAGCCAGACATTTTGCCAGACGGCTTGGTAAAATTGGTTTTGCTAATATTGCGTGTGCAACATCTTGAAAATTATTTTCTAAAGTACCATTTGGCGAAAATAAGACAATTTTTGTTTGTTTTAAAGCAGTTTTCTTTTTGAGAATTTCGGCTAAGTGCGAGCCGTCTAAAATTGGTAGCGTGTGATCGATACAAATAATATCAAAAGTCGCTTCGTCAACTATTTTTAAAGCATCAGAAGCATTATCAGCCAGTAAACACAGAATGTTTAAGTGTTCAAACATTTGAATAATGGCTTTTGCGGCAGTTTGATTGTTTTCAATTAAAAGAATTTTTGTCCCGCTGAGATTTTTTGTCCAATCAGTTTTCTTTGTGTTTTCGACAATTCTAAAAGGTAAATCGAAGAAAAAAGTGCTGCCTTTGTTGGGCACACTTTTTAAGCCAACTTCGCCATTCATCAAAGCAACGAGCGATTTTGAAATACTCAAACCTAAACCTGAACCTCCATATTTTCTGGTTGTTGAAACATCTGCCTGATTAAATTTCTCAAAAATCGTTTCTTTTTGATCGCTTGATATTCCGATTCCGGTATCTTTTACTGAAAAATAAATATGTGCAGCGTTATCTTCAATTTTTATGAGTTCGGCAGCGATTAAAATTTCGCCTTTTTCCGTAAATTTAATTGCGTTCCCGACAAGATTTAATAAAATTTGCCGAATTCGGTTTGGGTCGCCAACAATTAAAGATGGAATTGAACCATCAATTTGGCAAACGAACTCTAAGCCTTTGGCATTTGCCTTAAATGAGAGCATTTCTGCCACATTTTCGATTGTTTCAGCTAAATTAAATGGAATTTTTTCAATATCAACTTGTTCAGCCTCAATTTTTGAAAAGTCCAGAATGTCATTGATCAACGAAAGCAAAGTTTCAGAATTAGACTGAATTACTTTCAGAAAATCTAAGCGTTCGTTTTCAGAAGTAGTTTCAAGTGCCAACTCGCCCATGCCGATAATTGCATTTAAAGGCGTTCGAATTTCGTGGCTCATAACTGCCAAAAACTGACTTTTAGCAACACTCGCGGCTTCGGCTTTTTCTTTTGCTTTTTGAAGCTCTTGCTCAGAGTTTTTTCTGACCGTAATATCTCGTAAATAACCTGTAAACATCGGCAATCTGTCAGGTAAAAAAATCGGAGTCATCGCAATTTCTGCCGGAAATGTGCTGCCATCTTTTCGCATTGCAACAATCTCCAAACGCTTGCCCATATCGTCGTGTTCGCCAGTTTTGAGATAGCTTCGAATGTCATCGCGATGCATTTTTCTAAATTCTTCCGGCATCATTAAATTGCCGACAGCTTCTTCGCGTGTCCAGCCAAAAGTTTTTTCTGATGCCGGATTAAATTCAACAACGAGACCGGTGTGGTCAACCGTAATCACGCAATCCATTGCAGATTCTAAAATTGCACTTTTGCGAGTTTCGCTTTCACGCATTGATTGCTCGGCTCGTTTTCGCTCAAAATATTGACCAATTTGACTGCCGATATTTGCAATAGTTTTAAGAATTTTTGCGTCAGGCTTTTGAATTTTTTTACTAAAAAACTCAAAAACTCCAATCACCGAATCTCCTGAGAGAATTGGAAAGCCGAAACCGCCGTGTAGTCCTAAACTTTCGGCAATTTCAACGCGAATTGAACGGTCATCATCGGCAATATTTCCGCTCCAAAAAACTTCACGAGCCTGCCAAACTTTTCCCGGAATTCCGTCGCCGAGTTTAAATTCAATTGAAGAATTGCATCTATCAAATTGGGAAAGATTTTGGTCGTTATCGTTCCATATTGTGTGACATTTTAAGATATTTCGGCTGCGGTCGTGGCTCCAAAAAATACCGGTTTTCCACTCTAGAACTTCGCAAATAACTTCAATTATTTGCATAATGACTTCGTCAGAATTTTCATTGCTGGCAATTATTTTTGCAATTCCATCACGAACAAAAAGACTTCTTTCATCAGCCTTCCTATCTGAAATATTTCTCGCAATGCCCAAAATGCGAACAACTTTGCCATCGCGAATTATTAAACTTGTGTTTTGCCCGAACCAAATTTCGCTTCCATCTTTGGCAATTACCGGAAACTCAGAATAAGCATTTGGATTTTTTTCCGAAATTTGTTTGAGTGTATTTAGTGCAACTCTTTGCCGATGATCTGGTGCAACAATATCAAGAAAATGTTGCTTCAAAATTTCCCTTTTCGAAAATCCGAGTGTTTTTGAACTATTTGGATTAACAAAAATAAATTGCCCGTCAACTGCCGTTTCAAAAATAATATCGTTTGCTTGATCGACAATTTGCTTGTATCTTTCTTCGTTTTCGAGCAACAAAATTTCAGTATCTTTTTGGTCAGTAATATCAATTGCGATAAATAAATAACCAAGCAAGGCATTTTCTTCGGTAATTGTTGGCGAAGATTCAATGCGAAACCATTTAATTAACCCTTCGTTGGTGATAAATCTAACTTCTTCTAAAAGTTGAAGATTATTTTTGAGTGTTTTTTCGAGACTTTCTCTAATTTTATCTTGATCGCTGGAGTGAATTGAGTTAATCCATAAGTTCCCGAAAGAATCTTCCTCACGCAAACCGGTAATATGCCGCCATTGCTTGTTTGAAAAATAGCAATTGCCATTTAAATCAAGCATAAAAACGCCAATCGGAATTGAGTCAGCTCGAGTGTTTAAAATGTTAGTGATTTGGATATTTTCCATCTTGTTTGGCAGGAGAAATTGGGAAAACCCCAAAGTGTGAGAATAAACTAGGAAATCGTTTTGCGAATTTACGGATTTTTAGCGAGAAAAAATACCAAACGCAAATTTTAATTTATCAATTTACGAATGGTCTTGTCAAAGTTTTTTTTCTCGCCAGAGGTTTAAGAATTAATTGTGGAATGTGCGGAAGCAAGCCTCGCAATTGGTACGCGAAATGGCGAACAACTGACGTAATCAAGCTCAATCGAATTGAAAAATTCAATCGAACGCGGATCGCCACCGTGTTCGCCGCAAACTCCGATTTTCAATTTTGGATTAACTGCACGAGCTTTTTCAACCGCGATTTTAATCAATTGTCCAACGCCTTCAATGTCCAAAGTTTGAAACGGGTCGTCTGGGTATATTTTCTTCTCAACATAAAGCGGCAAAAATCTACCTGAATCATCGCGACTCAACCCAAAAGTAGTTTGCGTTAAATCGTTTGTCCCAAAAGAGAAAAACTCAGCTTCGAGAGCAATTTTATCAGCCACCAAAGCTGCACGCGGAAGTTCAATCATAGTTCCGACCATAAAATTGAGGTCAATTCCGTGTTCGTTGATAACTTGTTTGGCAATTTCACGAATCAAAGCCGCTTGATTTTTAAATTCTTCCGGCGTAGAAACGAGCGGAATCATCACTTCCGGCAACACGACAAGTCCTTCGCTTTGCACTTCACAAGCAGCTTCGAAAATCGCTCTCGCCTGCATTCTTGTAACTTCCGGCACCAGTAATCCGAGCCGACAACCTCGCAAACCGAGCATCGGATTCGATTCGGAAAGATGTTCAACACGTCGCAAAAGTTTGCGTTTTTCAGCAATTTCATCAAGCAACAAATCCATCTCTTTCGGACTCGCTTTTCTTGCCTCAAATTTCAACTCAGTTAATTCTTCCATTAAGTCGTTATGACTCGGAAGAAATTCATGAAGCGGCGGATCGAGTAAGCGAATCGTGACAGGCAAGCCATTCATTGCTCGGAAAATTTCTATAAAGTCTTGTTTTTGAAAGGGTAAGAGTTTTGCTAGAGCCTTTTCTCGTTCGCCAATTCCGCCAGCTAGAATCATTTCACGCATCACAGTAAGGCGTTCTTCACCAAAAAACATATGTTCCGTTCGGCATAATCCGATGCCTTCAGCACCATAATTTCTCGCCACTGCCGAATCATTTCCGGTGTCGGAATTGGCACGAACTTTCAAACGGCGAGTTGCATCTGCCCAAGACATCAAAAGGTCAAAATCTTCATCAAGTTCCGGTTGAACTGTCGCAATTTGTCCGCGAAAAACTCGTCCGGTTGTGCCGTCAAGCGTTAGCCATTCACCTTTTGGAATTGTTGTTCCATCAACCGAAAATTCATTATGTCCGTAATCAATTGCAAGAGTTCCGGCACCAACAATACACGGTTTTCCCATTCCGCGAGCAACAACCGCGGCGTGCGAAGTCATTCCGCCACGTTGAGTTAGAATCGCTTCAGCCGCGACCATTCCGTGAAAATCGTCAGGACTTGTTTCGCGGCGAACCAAAATAACTTTATGTCCGAGTTTTGCCATTTCTTCAGCTTCATCAGGCGAAAAAACCGCCACGCCTTGAGCAGCTCCAGGACTTGCCGGAAGTCCAGTCGCAAGTGCAATTGCTTTCGAATCTGGGTCAATCATCGGATGCAAAAGTTGGTCAAGTTGATCGGGCGAAACTCTCTGAAGTGCAGTTTTTTGGTCAATAAGATTTTCTTTGAACATCGCCACCGCAATTTTTACAGCAGCTGAACCTGTCCGCTTTCCGCTGCGAGTTTGCAGCATAAAAAGTTTCTCATTTTCAATCGTGAATTCAATATCTTGCATATCACGATAATGCTTTTCGAGGCGAGCGGTAATATCTGCAAGCTGTTGGAAAACAACAGGTAACTGCGTTTGTAAATGCGAAATTGGGTTTGGCGTTCGCGTTCCCGCAACAACATCTTCGCCTTGTGCATTGAGCAAATATTCGCCGTATAAAATATTTTCACCAGTCGATGGATTTCGTGTGAAACAAACGCCCGTTCCGCTCGTTTCACCCATATTTCCAAAAACCATCGCCTGAACTGTCACGGCTGTTCCGAGTTCTTCAGAAATCCGATTTACACGCCGATAATCAATTGCACGTTTGCCTTTCCACGAATCAAAAACCGCTGCAATCGCCATTTTTAACTGCGATTCGACTGATTCAGGAAAACTTAGACGATGTTCATCCGAAAAAACGATTCGTTTGAAAGACGCAACAATTTCTTTCAATTCTTCAACCGTTAAATCTGAATCTGAACGAGTTCCATGTTTGTATCGTTCCAAAACACGTTCAAACTTTTCATGTTCAACGCCTAAAACAATTTGGCTAAACATCGCAATAAATCTTCTGTATGCGTCCCACGCAAAACGCTCATTTCCGGTTTGTTTTGCTAGCCCAACAACTGTTTCATCATTCAAACCGAGATTCAAAACCGTGTCCATCATCCCGGGCATTGAAACTGGCGAACCTGATCTAACTGATACAAGCAAAGGGTTTGCTGCATCGCCGAACTTTTTACCAGACTTCGTTTCAACGCCATAAAGTTTGTTCATAACTTCTTGCCACAAACCTTTTGGAAAGAGCTTTTCGCCTTCGTGATATGCTTTGCAACAATCAGTTGTTACAATAAATCCGGGCGGAACGGGCAAACCAAAACTTGTCATTTCAACCAAAGCCGCACCTTTTCCGCCGAAAAGAAGTTTCGGTGTTTTGGTTGTGGTTTCATCACATTCTTCGAAAAGATATGTCCAAGTTTTATTAGAAGTTGTTTGTTGCGTTACCATAAGAATTGTTTTTTTTGGTTAAAGTCTCAAAATTTAGTTAAGTATAACGTGGTATTTTGGAAGTTACAAGAAAACCTTATGTCAAATATTTGCGTTTCAGTTTGTGCGAAAACAGCCGTCGATTTAATAGAACAAATTAAGCGTGCCGAACAGTTTGCGGACGTGATTGAGATTCGGTTTGATTGTTTGGATTATGACGAAATCATAAAGGTAATAGAGGCTGATGGAAGTGAAAAAGACCAGATCGCAACTTATCGTCCGAAAGAGCAAGGTGGACAAAAGTTGCTAACTCTCGACCAACGTGCAAAATTTTGGAATGCTGACAACTCTCTAAAAAGTTTCTTCGGATTTGTTTTAACGCCCCCTGACTTTGAATTGGTTGATTTAGAGTTGGATTTATTAGAAAGTGGATTGACATATGAGAGGAGCGAAAATATTGGTTCTTACCATGATTTTGTTGGATTGCCCGAGAATCTCGATGAAATTTATCGAAGAATAAAACATACCAAATCAGAAATAATAAAAATAGCCATTCAAGCAAACGACATAACCGATACTATTCCAATCTGGAAGCTCCTAAAACGAGCAAAGTCTGAAAACAAAGACTTTATCCCAATCGCTATGGGCGAAGCAGGGAAGTGGACACGAATTCTCGGGCTTGCTCACGGTGCTTTTATGACTTACGCCTCGCTCGATTCTGGCAGCGAAACTGCTCCGGGACAGATTTCTGCGGCTGATTTGCGAGATGTTTATCGCGTCAAAAAACTAAATAAAGAAACTGAAGTTTATGGAATTCTCGGTTCAAACACGAGTGTTTCGATGTCGCCTTATATGCACAATGCGGCGTTTGAATTTCATAATCTCAACGCGGTTTTTGTGCCGCTTCAGGTGAATAATCTCGATGAATTTATCAGTCGAATGGTTAAGCCTGAAACTCGCGAAATTAATCTAAATTTTCACGGATTTTCCGTTACGATGCCGCATAAACAATCTATTATCAAGCATTTAAATTTTATTGACGAAACTGCAAAAGCGATCGGTGCGGTAAATACTGTCAAGATTGTTGACGGAAAACTCCACGGATTTAACACTGATGCAAAAGGATTTATTGAACCGCTTTTAAATTCTTACGGCGATTCGAATGAAGCGAAAGTCGCAGTTTTTGGAGCTGGCGGTGCGTCAAAAGCGTGTGTTTACGCACTCGAAAAAGAAGGTGCGAAAGTTACGGTTTTTGGTCGTGGCGAAATAGAGAATAGAGAATGGAGAATGGAGAATTTCAGGAGATTCGATATTGTTGTTAATGCCACGCCGATTGGTATGAAAGGTAAATTTGAAGGCGAAACGCCCGTGATTGCTGAACAAATCGAAGACGTAAAACTAGTCTATGATTTGGTTTACAATCCTTTCCAAACGCAATTTATGAACGAAGCCGACAAAGTTCACGTCCCAAAAATCGGCGGAATCGCTATGCTGATTGCACAAGCAATGGAGCAACAAAAAATCTGGACTGGGAAAGATGCTCCGATGAAAATAATGGCGAAAGAAATTGTGAATCGACTAAAATAACACATTTCCTCTCGAAGTTTGATACGAACTTAGTCTTGATTTAATAAAAGTAACTGTATTCTTCTTCATCAAGTTTTTCTTGGTCTTGGTTCTTCGTATCTGCCAAATAACCTTGAGCGATAAAAAGTTTTACTGCGATGCGAGCATCAGTTCGCGTAAAACGATCTGAAAGCGATGACATTTTCACTAAATCTGCTTTTCCAAGTAGTTGAATCTGCGGGATATATCTAAAAAGTAAAAGTCTATTCCACGTATATCCATTAACTTTCAAAATAAGCTCTCCTTTCTTGAATGTTTCACTCTCTTTATTGTATTTGCTCAAAACTGCAGACGCTTGAACAAAATCGTTGAGTTGGTCGGCAAATGGCTCAAAAATTCGGAAGGCTTCTGTAGGATTTATTGTCGCGTATCCAGTTACCGCTGTCATTAAATCATTTAATTCATCTTCATCTTCGGGATTTTCGTTGATGAGGGATTTTACATCTTTCATCAAATTTACGGCAGTTTCGATATCTTTATCTGTTCCTTTTTTATGAAATTCAGAAGCAAGCGAGGCGAGTTTTTGTATTTGAACGCTCTTTTTACCAATCTTTCCAATCATTCCTTTTGCTTCTTCGAGTTTTCCCTCGCGAGCGGTTCGAGATATTCGTGCAGACTCAAACGCATCGCTCGCACGCTCACGAAATTTTTCGTCAGGAATTTGTTCAATAAGTTTTTTTGCCCTTGGTTCATCATCTACTTTTCCTATTTTGTTGAGCAAAGAACTATATGCAGAAGCTCTTTCAGATTCATTAAGATCATTAATCTTCTCGAGTATTTCTTCGGGCGTTGTGTTTTCATTCCACATTTTTTGCCGCTCTTGCATCTTTTTTATCTCAGGCGGAAGATTTTTCATCAATTCCGTTTGTTTTTGTTTGAGCAAAACAGACTTCTCTGGCAATATTTTCTCCAAAATAGTAATTGATTGCATTAGCCCGACAGATATATCGAGTGAATTGCTTGGTTTGAGATATGTCTCTGCAACCTTGTTAGCGATTTCGCTAATTTGCGAATCGGTAAACTTAAAACGTTTCTCTTTTGTTTCTTTTTTTGTTTTTGGATTAAAGGCATATTGCAAAAAGTGAACAGCAGCAGATAAATCATCACGTTTTTTTGTCAAATCTGTGTCGTTAATTAATTTGACAATGTCTGTTGCCAGTTCAGTCGCTTTCTTTTCATTCTTTTTGTTGAGTTTTTGGAGTAAAGGAAGCACATTCCACGAAATTCCTTTTGCAAGACTGTCTTTTATCAACTTTATTGCTTTGTCAGGATTTTGCTCAGCGGATAATACAGCGAACTTTTGCTCAAGAGCAATTTCGTTCCTCTCACGATATGCCTGCGGGTCAAAATTAAACATGCCGTCGCCACGTTGTTTTGCAGATGGCTGCGAAGCCTTGGCGATTGCCTCAACCATTGCTCCAGAACGAGTTTGCACTAGTAATTCAATCGCCAAATCTGCGTCATGTTTTGCAACCAAAGGCAAAATATCATCACGAACACTGCCCCATTCATAAAGTCCGAAATAAGGATCATCGCTGTCTTTTTTCTCTTTTTCGGCTAGCTGATTTGAAACAATAATATCGTTGGCAGCATCTTGAAATAGCTTTCTGGCTCTCTTTTCATCTGTTTTCCAAAACAAATCTCCTGCAACTCCATAAACCAATGCACGATTTTGTGGCAATTTCAGATTTGCCGCTTCGCTCACAGATTGGTCAAGCAAATCGAAAACGAGTTTTTCAAGATCTTTTTGCTTTTTTTCTTTTTCTGATTGAGATTCGCTTGCATTTGTCTGAGCAAAAGTGAAATTCGCGGTTGAAATTGTAAATAGAAAAAATAAAACGTAGAAAACTTTCATGTGGCAACTCCATTGGGCTTAAGCCTAAGAAACGACAACACTTTATCACCTAATACTGGTAAGAGGAAGAAAAAGTAAAAAACATTTAATATTTTGCCTATTTTTCTTAATCGATTGTTATAATGGCTAATTCATAGTTAGCAAATCAAAACAATGAATTTTAGATATAGTCGTCAAATTTTATTCCAAAATATTGGAAAGTCAGGGCAAGAAAAACTCTTAAATTCGCGAGTTTTGCTGGTTGGTTGTGGTGCTTTGGGAGCTTCGCATGCGGAAATGTTGGCTCGTGCAGGAGTTGGAAAGCTTCGGATTGTTGACCGAGATTTTGTTGAATTTTCAAATCTCCAGCGGCAAACTTTGTATTGTGAAAATGATGCAATTGAGCGTCTGCCAAAAGCGATTGCGGCGAAAAATCGTCTATCGGCGATAAATTCTGAAATCGACATCGAAGCTATTGTTGAGGATGTAAATCAGCGAAATATTGAAGATTTAATTTCGGAATGCGATTTGGTAATTGATGGCAGCGATAATTTTCAAGTTCGTTATTTGGTTAATGATGCTTGCGTAAAGCATTCTGTTAATTGGATTTACGGAGCTGCAGTTTCAAGTTACGGAACGTCTATGACGATTATTCCGAATGAAACGCCGTGTTTACGTTGCATATTTGAAGAAATGCCAGATGCTGCGAGTTCGCCAACTTGCGACACTTCGGGCGTAATTCAACCAATAATTTCGAGCATTTCGTCCGTCCAAATTTCTGAAGCATTAAAACTTTTAACAGGAAATTTTGAAAAACTTCATCGTTCTCTCATTCAGATTGATATTTGGGAAAATGACTGGCGAAAAATAAAACTCGGCAAGCCGAATGACGATTGTATCTGCTGTCAAAAGCGACAATTTGAGTTTCTTGATGCTGAAAATACTGAGTTTTTCACAGCACTTTGCGGACGCGATTCTGTTCAAATATCTTCGCCGATTCCAACTGAAATTGATCTTAAATTATTCGCCGAAAAGCTAAAAAATCTTGGCGATGTTAAACAAAATGAGTATCTAGTGAGATTTGTGGCTGATAGTTTTGAGGTCACGGTTTTCCGCGATGCGAGAGCAATCATCAAAGGAACGGATGATTTTACGATCGCTAGATCGGTCTATGCGAAGTTCATTGGGGCATAAGTATGGAGAAGCAAACATATTCGAGAGAAGATTTTGAAGTTTTTATAAATGGATTTCCTGAAAGAGGTTTATTTTGTGAAAAGTGTAAAGCGTTTATTCCTGTTTTTGAAGAATTAACCGATACCAATATAGCTGATTTACTACGAATAATTGAAACGAATCCCGTTGTTGCGATTGGAGAAATCGTTCGTCTTACTGGATGTTCTCAAAGGTTTGCGAAGATATGGGTTATTCATCGAGGAAAACCTCACTCAAAGAACCAAACCGAGAAGTTTCCTTGTCCGTATTGCCAAAAACCATTGAGAACAAAAGAATCCCGACAATGCCGCAACTGCTTGCAAGATTGGCATAATAATAACAGTTAAGTAGAGTTAATTAGATGGATTGTGAAACAATTCACGAAATTTTTCGTTAAAACATTGAGGAAGTAATATGAATCATCTTAAAAGTCATCCGCGAATTGTCATTATTGGTGGTGGATTCGGAGGTTTGCAAGCGGCGAAACAACTCGGAAATCGACGTGTTGAAGTTACCGTGATTGATCGAAAAAATCATCACACATTTCAACCTTTGCTTTATCAGGTTGCGACTGCAGTTTTGTCGCCGGGCGAAATTGCCTCGCCAATTCGTCGAATTTTGAACAAATTTCGCAATATCGAAGTCGTTTTGGGCGAAGTTATTGGCTTTGATTTAGAGAATCAAAAGGTGTTGCTCAACGATAATTCGAGCGTTCCTTTTGACTATTTGATTGTTTCTGCTGGTGCGAGACATTCATATTTCGGACACGATTCGTGGGAAAATTCGGCTCCGGGTTTGAAAACAATAGAAGACGCTTTGGAGATTCGCCGGAGAGTTTTACTGGCATTTGAAGTCGCCGAAAGGGAAGCGATTTTAACTGGCGAGCATTCTCCAATAAATTTTGTTGTAGTTGGCGGCGGTGCGACCGGAGTTGAACTTGCTGGTGCAATCGCTGGAATTGCGAGACAGGCTTTAGCGAATGATTTCCGCAATATTGACACTACAAAAGCCCGTGTTTGTTTATACGAAGGTGGCGAACGAATTCTTAATAGTTTTTCGCCAGATTTATCTGAGATTGCCAAACGAGACCTTGAAAGTTTGGGCGTTGAAGTTTATCTCAAAAGTTTTGTGACCGATTTGCAGAATGGAAAAGTTGAGGTCGATGATAAGTGGTTTGATTGCGATGTTGTAGTTTGGGCGACAGGCGTAGCGGCTTCAAGTTTGGGAAAAAATCTAAACGTAGAAACCGATAAAGCCGGGCGAGTTTTTGTCGAAAAAGATTTATCGATACCAAATCGACCGAATGTTTTTGTCATCGGCGATATGGCTAATTTAATGCAAGATAACGGTTTGCAAGTTCCGGGCGTTGCTCCGGCGGCAACACAAATGGCGGACACAGCAGCGAAAAATATTTTGCGAGATATTCACGGCGAACCACGAAAAAGATTCAAATATTGGGACAAAGGCTCGATGGCGACAATTGGCAGAAATAAAGCAATTGTCGAAGCTGGAAGTTTCAAAATATCAGGTTTTATTGCGTGGCTCGCATGGCTTTTTGTTCATGTATTCTCACTAATTGGCTTTAAGAACAGACTTTCAGTGATGAGCGGCTGGTTTTGGGCATATCTTACACGCGAACGAAGTGCAAGATTAATAACAGGTGATGCTGATGAATTAGAAGATGCGATGAGATTTATGAAAGGAGCGGAAAAGAGTTAGTTTGCGGTTAAAATTTAAATTCAAAAAAGGCTGCGATTCAAGGTCGCAGCTTTTTTTTGAAAAAAATGTCACAAAATAAAAAGTTGCGGTGTTTCTCTTTTGTAAGTCGAAAATAATACAACAATTTATAAAAACGACAAGGAGACAGTAATAATGACATATTTAATTTCTTTAGTATTTGCTGGAGTTTTAGCAGTTGGTGGCGGAAACAACTTTGATTTGTTGGTAGCAAATCATCAAATATCTGAAAAAAATACCGCGACAGTTGCCTTCGATGAAAGAGAAAGATTTGAGCAAACTTATCCGTTTAACGCTAATGGAAAAATTAGCGTTTCGAATGTTAATGGCTCAATTAACATTGAGGCTTGGGACAAAAACGAAATCAAGCTCGAATGGGTTAAAACTGCTGACGATAAAGATAGACTTGATGAAGTTCAAATAAAAATTAATGCCCGTCAAGATTCATTTAGCATCGAAACTGATTACGGCTCGTGGAAAAACAGTAACAACAGAAATTGGAATCGAAATGGAAACAATCTCAGCGTAACGTATCGGTTGATGGTTCCGAAAGGTGCATATTTGGACGAAATTGAAACCGTAAATGGTTCGGTGAATGTTTCAAATATGACAAATGTGACAAAAATTTCGGCAGTTAATGGACAAGTAAAAGCGATAAATTTACGCGGAACAGCTGAACTTTCGACTGTTAATGGAACAACAGAAGCCGATTTTGAAAGTTTACAATCTGGCAGCAAAATTTCACTTTCGACAGTTAATGGAACAGTTAAACTTGTTCTTCCATCAGACGCAAACGCGACAATTAAAGCAGATACGGTTAACGGCAGAATTGAAAATGATTTTGGTTTACCTGTTCATAAAGGTAAATACGTGGGTCGAAATTTGTATGGAAGAGTTGGAAACGGCGATGCTCAAATAAAGCTCGATAGTGTAAATGGCGGACTTTCGATCAAGCACAGAAATGATGGCAAAGCACAAAGTCCGGCGACAAATCTTTTGCCACCAAAGTCGAAAGATGGCGATCATGAATGGGACGAAGAAGATAATGTTTCGAATACAGTTTCTAACTCTACAAATACAAGAGCTGTTAGAAATATGACAATAGACGCACAAAGAATTGCAAAAGAAGCAATTGCTATTTCAGCTGATGCAATGAAACAAGTTGCAATTGAGATGAAACAGGCTGAAATTGAAATGCAACAAGCAGAACGCGAAGTATCTAAAGCAGAACGCGAAATGCAGAAAGATATAATGCGATATGAAACATCTGAAGAGTCGAATTCGATAACAAAAACTGCGGATGCTTTTAATGTTAAAGGAACACCAAAAGTTACAATCGAAGCTCAAAATTCGTCTGTTCAAGTTCGCAGCTGGGACAAACAAGAAATTGCATATTCAATCACACGTATTTCTAATTCTCGCAAAACAACAGAAAAAGATTTCAACATAAACCACACAGATGAACAACTTACAATTATTTCTACAAGAAAAGAAAACAATCATTCTGATGATAATTACAACTCTAATCGAGTTAGAATTGAGGTTTTTGTGCCGAGAAAAACTAATCTGAAAATCTCTTCGAATGAAGCGATTAGAGTAAATGGTATTTCGGGCGAATTTGATATTACAGGTGTTGATGAATCAATAAACGTTAGCGATTCTGTTGGAAAACTTCGCGTTTCAAATGTTGATGGAAAGGTTCGCGTTATTGGTTTTAAAGGCGAAGTTGAAGCCAAAACTGTTGATGGTAATGTAAATCTGGAAGGTGGTTTTGAAAAAATTTCCGGCAAATCAGTCGATGGAACTTTTATTGTTTCAATAGCAAACTCAGCTGGTGCAGATGTTCAAAGCAACACTGAAGAAATAACAGTAGAAGATTTAGAAGTTTCGAAAAAAAGCGAAGGTCGCTGGCAGATTGGCAAAGGCGGATCAAGATTTGATTTCAATGTCACAGACGGTAAGGTCGTCATTCGCAATAACTCACAGCTAAAATCTAATTAAGTTTTTGCAACTATATTTATTGTTTTACGTTTCTAAATATAGCTGAAAATCTCAATTTTCAAATTATAAATTTTTTCTTTCATTAAATATAAGAGGTATTTTATGCGGTATTTCTCTGCTCTATTTTGTTCGCTATTATTAATTTTAAATGTTTATTCACAAACAGTTATCCCAACAGCTTCGTTAAATACTGACGTTTCAGGCAATAGTTCAAATATTGATTTATCTAAAGTTAAAAGAGAACCGTTTGTTGTTCCAAAATTTGACGTTTCGCCTGTCATTGACGGCAAACTTGACGATGAAATTTGGAAGAGTGCAAAAGTTTTGCGAGATTTTATCCAAACACAGCCTGGCGATAATATTGCTCCATCGAAACCTACAGAAGGATATCTTGCCTACGACGAGCAAAATCTTTACGTTGCTTTTAAATGTTGGGATGAAAAAGATAAGATTCGTGCCTCTCTTGTCCAACGAGACGGAGCTTTTGGTGAAGACAACGTTCGCATCTGGTTAGATACATATGATGATCAACGTCGTGCTTATGTTATCGGTGTAAATCCCTTTGGAATTCAGCAAGACGGAATACAAACTGAAGGTCAAGGGACTGATTTTAATGTTGATATTTTGATGGAATCAAAAGGCGTGATTGAAGATTGGGGTTGGTCTGTTGAGTTGAAAATACCCTTCAAGTCGTTGCGATACACTGCGGGAAAAGGGAAGTTTTGGGGTTTTAATGCTGCACGAAATATTGATCGGTTAAATGACGAACTTGATTCTTGGGTGCCGGTTTCTCGCGATCTTCCGGGCTTTATTTCAAAATTCGGAAAATTAACGGGTTTAGACGAAATTAAATCAGAACGCACATTTGAAATTATTCCAACTTTTACGGTGAAGGAAACTGGCAACCTTGTTTCCCCAAGCAAGTTTTCAAATCCGCCTGTTGAAACAGATTTTGGATTTACAGCAAAATACCAAATTACGCCAAATGTCACTCTTGACGCTGCCTATAATCCAGATTTTGCAGACACTGAGGCTGATGCTCCGGTCGTTGAAGTAAACCAACGATTTGAAATTTTCTTTGCCGAAAAGCGACCTTTTTTTCTCGAAGGTTTTGACATCTTTAACACCCCGATTCGAGCTGTCAACACAAGAAGAATTCAAAACCCAACTGTTTCCCTTAAATTATCAGGAAAGGTTGGAAAATATTCGTTTGGTGTGCTTGGAGCAATCGATGATCCTTTGAACCGTAATGCATTTAAAGACAAACGGTTAGATGGAATTGTTCGTCTGAAACGCGATATAGGTAAAAACTCGAATGTTGGATTTTTGGCGACTTCATATAGTTTTGGCAAAGATAGAAAAAATTCGAGCGGTCAAGTTATTACACGAAAAATTGAAAACAGAGTTTATGGTTTCGACGGCAAATGGAAAACAACAACTGGTATCGAAGCTCGTGGACAAGTATTAGCCTCAAATTCGAGAAGAAATTTTTACAATCCAAGTCTCAATACAAACGAGTTTCGAACAGGAAACGCTTTAAGTTACGATTATTTGATCTTTCGTAACAAAAGAAATTTCACCTTCGGAGCAGGCGGACGCGGAACTACTAAGTTCTTTCAAGCTGATTTAGGTTTTACGAACCGCCGGGATACTAATCAATTTTTTACTTTTATCGAACTCGGTTCAGAACCAAAACCGAAGGCATTTATTATTAACAAAAATTTGAACTCAAGTTTTGGTATTCGCCACGATTTTCAAGGACGCCTCCAAAGTTTCGGATTCGAATCTAATGTCAATTTAAATTTACGTGGAAATGCTGGCATAAATCTTGGCGGTTCAATAAGTAAAGAAATCTTGGTTGAAGATGAATTTGGACCAAAAAGAAATTCGACTCAAACAGGTGCATTTTTTGGCGATCCGAGGCGTTCGGCAAATCAATCTAGCTTTTTCGCATTCGGCTATAAGAATTTTGGAAAACGTTTTTCGCTCAGCGGCGGCGGTAATTTAAATCTAAACAACTTTGATTTTGACTTCGGCGGTGGCGAAAAATTTGACCGAATTTCTCCGGCAGCAATTGCCTTTGGACAATTCGCTCCTCTCGACCCCGGAACAGGCACAGAGTATAGCTATGAAATTGAAACCGAAATTAAACCAACTGACAAATTCAATTTCGAACTCGGATTTACCAACAATACTTTCCGCAGAAATGATACGAAAAAGCTTGTGTTTATCTCGAATATTGCAACGTTTCGATCTACTTATCAGTTCTCTCGGTTCGTAAATGTAAAAGCAAGGCTAGATTATAATACATTAAGCGGGCGATTATTTGGGCAATACACTTTTGGCTGGACACCGAGTCCTGGTAAGGCTTTTTTTGTTGGTTATAATGATTCAGCGAATTATAAAGGTTATGTCTTTGATAATTATCAAAAAGACTATCAGCAGTTAAACAGAACCTTCTTTATCAAACTCTCATATCTTTTCCGAAAGAGCTTTTGAGGATTGATTTTCCAAGAGTAGGTTCTGTAAATTGGCGTGTGATTTATTACACGCCAATTTATTTTAAGGAAATGCTTAAAAGCTCTTGTATTTGATTAGGTAATAGTGTATAAGTGTTGTCTTGACAAGATTTCTTGTTATTTGAAAAGGAGAAGAAATGAGTTTATTTCACAATTTGAGGGCTGTCGCCGTGGCAGTTACGATCGTATTATTTTCTTGCCTGAGCTTAACAACCCAAACAATTTCAGCACAAACAACAACCGCAGAATCAAAAATTGCATTACAACGCGGATATCGCACTGGATATTCTGACGGATATATGTCCGGTTATCGTGATGTTTCAGAAAGTGCGGCTCGAAATTTCGAAAAACACCGCGAATATTCAAAAGCAGACCGTGCGTTTACGCCAAATTACGGTTCGCTTGAAGATTATCGCGATGGTTATCAACAAGGATTTGAAAACGGTTACAACACAGGTTTCGAAAAACGTAGTTTCGATGCTTTGTTGCCGACAGATTTATCAAAACGCGGTGCAACGTCAATGCCGATTGGCACTTCAACGTCAACTTCGTCTTTGCCAAAGAAACCGACAACAACATCTAATCCTAAATTAACAACCAAAACAAACACTCCAATCGCATCGCAACCGAGTGGCGAGCCGATTATTTTGATTCCAACTGATACTGAGTTGATAATTGAATTAACGAGTGAAATCAATACTTTAACGGCAAAAGCTGGTGACAAATTTACGGCAAAAATAGTTTCGCCTTATGAAATTACAGGTGCCTTAATCGATGGTCATATTGTGAAAGTAACACAACCTGGAAGATTGAAACGGCGTGCCGGAATCCAATTTTCTTTTGACCAAATTCGTTTAAGTGAAACTCGTTGGAGTAATTTTAATGCCATTTTGACTGAAGTAATTCCTGAAAAAGACAACAATGTCAAAGAAGTTGATGTTGAAGGAAATGCAAAAGGCAAAGGAACACTCAAGAAAGACGGCATTACAGTCGGCGGAGCGACAGGAACCGGATTGTTAGTCGGAGCAGTTGTCGGCGGACCGGTTGGTGCAGCTGTCGGAGCCGGAGTTGGTGCAGCTTTTGGCGTTGGAGCAATTGTTATCGAACGCGGAAAGCAAATAAAACTGACAAACGGACAACAACTAAGAATCAAGACAGGTTACGAAGTTCAGATTCGTTAATTAAATATTTATAAAATTTAAAGCGAAATTGTGTACAAGGTTTAAAAAATCTTTTCATGCAGTTTCGTTTTTTTGTTCTAAGTTCTAAATGTAATTAGATAAAATGCTCAAAAAACAGATGTAACTTGTAACTTACAACGCACTTTGCTAAATTAAATCTATACTATTTTGATAATTTTTAAGGTGAGACAACAATGGAAACTAAAGAAACAGCAGCATCAACAGCCGCCGCGGGATTGCGTGGAGTCGTTGCTGCACAAAGCTCAATTGGTGATGTAAATGGCGAAGATGGCATTTTGATCTATCAAGGTTATGACATTCACGATTTAGCAACAAACTCAAATTTTGAAGAAGTCGTTTTCTTGTTATGGAACGGCAGACTGCCAAAAAAGGACGAACTTGACACTTTAAACGCCAGCATTCGTGCCAATTACGTGATTCCACAAGAATTAGTTGCGGCAATGAAAACTTTTCCAAAAGATGCCGATCCGATGGACGTTTTGCGGACTTCGGTTTCAATGCTCGATTTTTATGACACAGGAGCACACGACACAACTCGCGATGGTGCAATGTCTTCGTGTATTAAATTAACTGCTCAAATGCCGACAATTGTTGCATATTGGGAACGTATCAGAAGTGGAAAAGATATTGTCGCTCCAAAATCTGACGTTAATATCGCAACGAATTTTCTCTATATGATGCGTGGCGAAATGCCAGATGCAGACGAAGTGAAAATGATGGACATTTGTTTAATTCTTCATGCTGACCACGAATTAAACGCTTCAACTTTTACAACACGCGTAATTTCAGGAACTTTGGCTGATGTTTATGGAGCTGTAACTGGCGGAATTGCTGCACTTTCAGGTCCGCTTCATGGCGGAGCAAACACTAATGTGATGAAAATGTTGCTTGCAATTGGCGATGTTGACAAAATTGAACCGTGGCTTGACGATGCACTCGCGAATAAGAAAAAAATAATGGGCATTGGACACGCGGTTTATCAAACTGAAGATCCGAGAGCAACTTGGCTTCGCAAATTTTCGAAAACAATGGGCGAGAAAAAAGGAAATCTTAAGTGGTTTGAAATGTCGCAAAAACTTGAAACATTGATGCACGAGAAAAAAGGAATGTTTCCAAACGTTGATTTTTACTCAGCTTCAACATATTACATGATGGATATTCCGCTTGACCAATTTACGCCGATTTTTGCAATCTCGCGAATATCAGGCTGGACTGGTCACATTCTCGAGCAATATTCAAACAATAAACTGATTCGTCCGCGTGCGGAATATATCGGTGCGAGAGATTTGAAATATCAAGCGATTGGGGAAAGATAGTTTCAAAAGAATAAGTAAAAATGAAAAAGGCAAAACAGCTTTGGTTGTGTTTGCCTTTTTAGTTAAATAATAGCGAAACAAAAATCATTAAACAAACGTAAAATTTGCTAGAAAATGTCACAAAAAATACATCTGCGGTGTTTTTAAAATATATAAATCTGTAATTAAATTCTAAGGAGTTAGGTAATGAAAAATCTGTTTTGCATTTTAGCATCGGTAATTATTATGGTTATCGGAAATACAATTATTGTTGCACAAAATATGACACCACCAATTGCAAAAAAAGAAGCGAAAGTTTTGAAGATTCACGGCTACGAAATTACTGATAATTATGCGTGGCTGAGAGACCGAAACGACAAAAAAAATCCTGAGATTATTAAATTTCTTGAGGAAAATAACACTTATACCGAAAATGCGGTGAAATCTTCAATTGATTTGCAAAAAAATCTTTACGACGAAATGGTCGGCAGATTGAAACAAACTGACACGAGTTTACCAACAAAAATCGGGAAGTATTGGTATTACAATCGTACTGAAACAGGTAAAAATTATCCGATTTTTTGTCGCAAGCAAGGCACGATGGAAGGCAAAGAAGAAGTTTTGCTCGACCAAAACGAAATGGCGAAAGGTTTAAAGTATTTTGCGATTGCCGAATTTAGCGTTAGTGAAGATGGAAATATGTTGGCTTTTTCAACAGATTCAACTGGTTATCGTCAATATACGCTTCAGTTTAAAGATTTGCAAAGCGGAAATATTCTTCCAAATAAAATAGAACGAGTAACATCTGCTGATTGGGCAAACGACAATAAAACGATTTTTGTTGTGACAGAAGACGCAGTTTCAAAGCGTTCTAATATTCTTTGGAAACACGATGTTGCGACAAATAAAACTGAAAAGCTCTTTGAAGAAACAGACGAGCTTTTTAATGTTGGTGTTGGCAAAACACGCGATAAAAAAGTTATTTTTCTTCAATCTAGTGCAAAAACATCTGACGAATTTCGTTGGATCTCAGCAGATTTGCCAAAAAGTGACTGGAAAATTGTTTTGCCGCGAGAAGAAAATCACCAATATTCTGTTGATCATTATGGTGATAAGTTTTATATCAGAACTAACAAAAATGCCGAGAATTATCGTGTTGTAACTGCTTCAATGGCAGACACATCCGAGAAAAATTGGAAAAATTTTATTCCGCACAATCCAAATATTTTGATTGAAGGTATTAGTTTTTTCAAAGGAATCAGTATCGTTTCAGAAGTTGAAAATGGTTTGGAATATTTGAAAATCGTCGATATGAATGGTAAGAAAAATGATTATCGGATAGCAACACCTGAAGCCGTTTATGCGATGGGTTTATCTGGAAATCCTGAGTTTGATACACCGACAATTCGATACAGCTATCAATCAATGATTACGCCTGCTTCAACTTACGAGTTTGATCTCAGTTCAAAATCGAGCAAACTTTTAAAACAACAAGAAGTTCTAGGCGGTTATGACAAAACGAAATATGAAACATCGCGGGCGTGGGCAACTGCCCGCGATGGTGTCAAAGTTCCACTTTCAGTTGTAATGAAAAAAGGCACGAAACTTGACGGTTCAGCACCAATGTTGCTTTACGCTTACGGAAGTTATGGTGCGTCAATGACTCCAACTTTTAGTATTCCTCGTTTGAGTTTATTAGATCGTGGAATGATTTATGTGATTGCACACATTCGCGGCGGCTCAGAACTCGGCGAAAAATGGCGACAAGATGGTCGTATGTTTAAAAAACAAAATACGTTTAATGATTTTGTTGATTCGGCAGATTGGCTTGTTAAAAATGAATATACATCTTCTGACAGACTCGTGATTCAAGGTGGAAGTGCTGGCGGTTTATTAACCGGAGCAGTTTCAAATATGGCTCCAAACCTATTTAAAGCAGTGATTTGCCAAGTTCCGTTTGTTGATGTGATGAACACAATGCTCGATAAAACTTTGCCTTTGACAACTGAAGAATGGATTGAATGGGGAAATCCTAACGAGAAAAAAGCCTGGGATTATATGATTACATATTCACCTTATGAAAATGTGAAGGCACAAAATTATCCGAATATGTTAATTGAAGTTTCTTTAAATGACAGTCAGGTTCCATATTGGGAAGGAGCGAAATTTGCCGCAAAAATTCGTGAATTAAAAACGAATAACAGCGAAATTTTGCTCAAAACAAATATGGGAGCTGGTCACGGTGGAAGTTCAGGACGTTACGATCGCTATAAAGAAATTGCTTTTGATTATGCTTACGCTTTAAATCAGGTAGGAATAACAAAATAGCTTATTAAACCGAGTTAATTAATAAAAGTGAGTGTTGAATATTTTCAACGCTCATTTTTTTGTTTCAATCTGACCGAAGTCAGTCAGATTGAATAATTAATTGAATGCTTTTTTTATTAATTTATTTACAAACTTGGTATAAATCAAGCAAACACGGTGCTTATAGGAATTATTTGACTTTGGCACAGACCTTGCCAAAGACTTCGTGCGAGAACTTATATGTTTTGCAAACAAATTTTTTCAATTGGAAACTAAAAATGATTTTAAATAAATTCCCCCAAACCGCAGCCGTAATGTTATTAGTGAGTTTGCTACCCTCAACCTTTTTATTTGCACAAGGCAAAACTAAAGCTGACAACAAAACTAAAACAATTACAAATGAATCTAAAGTTGTTGCGGATAATAACTTTTTAGTTGATATAGATGTTAGTCAAGAAAAAGGGGAGGTTGTTGGTCTTGACGATGAAGTTTCGAGACTTGCCGCAACAATTGCTTCAAACAGAAAAAACTCAGTTCTGGTTGATGCAAACGAACATACAAGAAACTTATTGATTGAAAAATTTGTTCTGAAATTAAAAACAGGAAATGCCCCACAAGCACTTTTGGGGAAACGTGTTTTGAAAATCGACTTTGCAAGAATAGTTGAAAGTGCCAAAAACGAAGCTGAAGTCTTAGCTTTTACACAAACAGCTTTAAAAACTGCTGAAAAAGAACTAGGAAATATAATTGTCTATTTTTCAGAAGTAGAAAGTTTTAGCGTAAGTAAACCAAGTTACGGTTTTGTGATTGCTAATGCTCTGAGAAGTGCAGTAAACGAAGGAAAAATTAGGTTTATTACAACTTCTGACAATGAAAAATATACTAGTGAAATTGCCGCTGACCAACAATTAAACAACCGTTTCCATAAGATTTATTTAGGTCAAGACGAAGCACGCGAAAAAGCCGGATTTGTTGGTGAAAAGGTTTCACCCGATTTACAAGAATTAATTGCTGATAAATCTCCAACTGAACGTGTCAAAATAATCATTCAAAGCAGCGATATTAACAATGCAGAACTAACTGCTTTATTAGTAAAAAATGATGCGAAAATCACGGCTCAAATGCCAGATTTAGGAATGTTGGAAGTAGAGATTCCGGTTGGTTCAATTGCTAACATTGCAAAAAATCGCTCAGCACAACAACTTTCATCAAATCGTTCAACACAAATGTTTAGCCACGTTTCAAACACAACTGGGGCATCTGAAGTTCGTTCGCTTTTTGGTTCTTCAAATGCTAACGGTTCAGGTGTTGGAATTGTGTTTATTGATTCAGGCGTAACAGCTAGTCAGTTTATGTTTAGTAGTGAAGCTTCAACAAATAACGGAAATGGAAATACAGCAACCTCTTTGACAAGTAGAATCGCTTATCGCAAAAATTTCTTAGATAATTACAGTAGCTTAGATGACTTTTATGGACATGGAACACACGTTGCTGGTTTAGCGGCTGGTGATGGAGCTTCTGATCCAAACATATTGCCGTATCAAGGTGTTGCTCCAAATGCGAAAATAATTAGTCTTAGAGTTTTAAACAAATACGGAATGGGGACAACGACTGATTTGCTCGAAGCTCTTGATTGGGTTTACCAAAATCGTGCTAACACAACTTACAATATGAGAGTTATCAACATTAGTTTGGGTGCTGCGGCGATTGATTCATACAGAAATGATCCAATCTGTCGTGCAGTTCGCAAATTAGTTGATGCCGGAATGGTTGTAGTTGCTGCTGCTGGCAATGACGGAAAAGATGTAATTGGAAGAAAGGTTTATGGAAGAATTCATGCACCTGGAAATGAGCCTTCGGCAATTACGGTCGGAGCAGCAAATACTTTTCAAACTGATGTCAGAGCCGATGATGGAGTTACGACTTTTAGTTCGCGAGGACCAACCAGATCTTATTGGAAAGATTCATCAAATGTTAAACACTATGATCATATTGTTAAGCCAGACTTAGTTGCTCCAGGCAATAAATTGTATAGTGCAAGTTCTAAATACGGTTCCTTCAACATTTCTAATTCTCTAACGGTAAGAAATCCGTCAAACAGTGATGATAAAAAACTGATTGAAATGAGCGGCACTTCAATGGCAACTCCACTTGTTTCCGGTGCAGCAGCAATTTTATTGCAAGTAAACCCGAAACTCACCCCGAATATGGTGAAAACACTTTTGCAATATACAGCTCAGCCGATTGCAGGTTTTAACCAATTGGAACAAGGAGCAGGTTTGCTAAATATTGAAGGTGCACACACAGCTGCCAGATTTATGCGAACTGATTTGACCAATGCTACAGCTCTTGATACAAGAATGACAAAAGAGAATCCTAGTCTTGGAGTTAAATTTATTGAAGGTTCAGGAAACTCGCTTAAACTGACTTTGTTTAATAATTCTGTTCAAACAATTAACGCTGACGATTTTCAAGTGAATTTTATTGCCAGCCAAAAAGTTAAATGGTCAGGCGGTATTTTGCTCAACAATGGCTTTGCAAAAGATACAAGTTTGCTGACAAAATATCAAAAAGTATATGACAACGGAATCTTGATGTCAGACGGAATCTTGATGAGCGACGGAATATTGATGTCGGACGGAATCTTGATGAGTGATGGAATATTGATGTCTGACGGGATTTTAATGAGCGACGGTGGAACTTTAGCCGATGGCATTTTGTTCGCTGATTGGAGTCAAACTTTTGGTGACGGAATTTTGATGAGCGATGGAATATTAATGTCAGACGGAATCTTGATGAGTGACGGAATAGTGATGGAATAGTGATGTCGGACGATTTTATTTTAAGCGATTGTGCCGGAGTTTGCGGAGATAACGCAACACGCTTAATTTTTTTAAATCATAAATAGATTTAAACGTTATTGGTTTTATGCCAATAACGTTTTTTTAAAAAATTTTATTTTTTTGTGGAAATTTCAATATCGAATAAGTTACAATTAAATTAGTCTTGCTGTTTGCCAAAAACAGTTCATTTTGTGTTTCCGATTACTCTTCTAAAACTTCTCAAGCCTTTTAACCTAATGTAAATGAATATAAAAGATATTAGCATTAAGATTGCGACATATTGTGTGATGATACTCAGTGCGATAGCTTTGGCTTTCGCATTGTTTGGCTTGCAATATCACAAACTCGATTACATTTTGTTGAGTTTCGCTGTTGTGACAATTTTTTTCAGTTCAATACTTCAAATCCAATTACCGAGAACAAAACTTCATTTCACAATTTCTGATGCGTTAATTTTCGTGGCAATTTTGTTTTATGGCGTTGAAATAGCAGTTATTTTAACTTGCTTAGAATCTCTGTATTGTTCACTCTCATTCCATTTTAAAGGGATAAATATCAAGCCAAAAACAATTATTTTAAATGTTTCGATCTCAGTTTTGGGAACATTTCTCACCAGTCAAGCTGTTTCATTTGTTTCACCGGATTTTCATTTAGGTATTCAGCAAAGCACAATTACAGAAATTACAATTACAGAAATCACAATGCTTCTCGTTTTAATGACAATTGTTCAATTTGTAACTTCATCCGGGCTGATGTCTTTATATGATTCTCAACGAACAAATCGAACCTTTTTGGCTTCATTGAAAGATCTTTATTTCTCTTGTTTGGCGATGTATGTTGCGGGAGCCGTTTTCGCAGGCATTATTATTTTTGCAATCAGTCAGTTTAATTTTATTTTGATTCTAGCTGCAATTGTCGTTGGGTCTATTGTCTATCTCACGTATCGAAACTATGTCGAAGATGTTAAAAAAACCTCAACTAAGGCTGAAAATGCTGAACGAGATCGAGCCGAAGCCGAAAAATTAAGAGCCGAACAAGCCGAAAAACACGTTGAAGAATTGCAAATTCATATTGCGGAGCAAGAAAGAATCAGCCAAGCTCTCAGAGAAAGTAAAGAGCGTTTTCGGCACGTTGCTTTTCACGATGCTTTAACTGATCTTCCCAATCGTAATTATTTTTCCGAAGAAGTTAAATTTGTTCTCGAAAAAACAAAAATAATGCCCGGATTTCGTTTTGCGGTTTTATTTCTTGATCTCGATAGATTTAAAACTGTCAACGATAGTCTCGGTCACGCTGTCGGCGATAGATTGATTTTAAATGTTGGCAAACGATTAAAAAATGCTATCAGAAAAGGCGATATGGTCGCACGTTTCAGCGGCGATGAGTTTGCGATTTTGTTAAATAATGTCAAAGATGTTGAAGAAGTTGAAAGATATACCGAATTAATTCAAAAGAAAATCGCAGTGCCAATTACGCTCAACGGGCGTCAAGTTTTTACAACCGTGAGTATCGGTATTGTGATGAGCGAAGATTTTTACGAAGATTCGCAAGATTTATTGAGAGACGCAGATATTGCGATGTATTCGGCAAAAGAACAACGAAAGCCATATTTAATTTTTGATAAATCGATGCACACACAAGCAGTTTCGGTTCTTCAACTCGACACCGATTTGCGATACGCGGTCGCCCGCGAAGAGTTTTGTGTTTATTATCAGCCGATTATTGATCTCAATACAATGAAACTAAAAGGTTTTGAGGCTTTGATGCGTTGGAATCATCCTCAAAGAGGTTTGGTTGCACCTTACGAATTTATTCCGGTTTGTGAAGAAACAGGCTTAATTATTCCGATGACACTTTGGATTCTTCGCGAATCTTGTATGCAAGTAAAAAAATGGCAAGATTATTCGCAAGAAAATAGAAATTTGATGATAAGTGTTAATCTCTCCGGAAAACATTTTTCACAACCTGATTTAATCGAGCAAATTTGGAAGATTTTATCAGAAACTGACTTCAATCCTAGTTGCTTAAAACTAGAAATTACGGAAAGTGCAGTGATGGAAAATGCTGAAAGTGCTGTTTTGCTCCTTAAACAATTAAAAGAAATAGGAATAAAATTGAGTATCGATGATTTTGGAACTGGTTATTCTTCGCTTAGTTATCTCAATCGTTTCCCGATTGACACCTTGAAAGTTGACCGTTCTTTTGTTACTTCAATGTCAGAAAGCACAGAAAATGGTGAATTAGTCAGGGCAATTATCACACTTTCACACGCCTTAGGAATTGATGTTGTTGCCGAAGGCATTGAAACGATTAACCAATTGCATCAACTACGAATCCTCAATTGTGAATATGGGCAAGGTTATTTATTTTCAAGACCTGTTACACCAAAAGAAGCAACAAAATTTGTGACAAACAATGATTCGTGGGCAGATTTTGCACCAATTGAAAGAGTTAATTTACCAAATATTCAAAAAGTTAATAATGCAAATTATTTAAATTAAAAATTGAGTTAATTTAACGAAAAATGAGCAACCAAAAATGGCTGCTCATTTTTTTTAATTACTTAGAAATTAAAAGAAAAAACGACCTAAAAACAATAATCCTAACAAAAATGCCAATGTGATAAAAATAACTTTTATGATGCTCATATTTCCGTTTTCAGAAAAAGTAAAATTAGGAAGAAACTTTTTAAATAATAGTCCAATTTTTCTGGGCTTTCAAGGAATCAAAAGAGTTTTTTGTGTTTTTCAATTTTAAAGATGTCGAGTTTGTGATAACTTTCACGGTTGCAAGATGATGTATAAACTTTTCATTTTAATATTTTATATCGCAATTACTTTAGTCTTGGCGAAAAGTTTTGCCTTTTCGCAAGACATTACTGCGAGCATAAAAATTTCAGAAACTTCAGTTTTTATTGAAGGAAAAATTCTGACAAAAGATTTTGGGCTAAATAATAAAAACTGGTCTTTTTTGGAAAATTATGCAGATGCAGATAGTCTTGGAGTTAGAATTTCTAACTTCAAACTGTTTGATAAAAACGGGCAAATCATAGATTATAAACAACTTGTAGCAGGTGAATTTGAGTCAACAGCTATTGCAGAGTCATTCTCATATACTATTAAAACTGATATTCCTGAAAAATTAACTTCTACTGCACACGTTTCATGGCTGACAAAAACGCACGGACTTTTAATGTTTAGCGACATATTTCCCCAATGGCAAAAATCTGATAAAAGCCAAATTTCAATCAACATTTCGTTTGTTTTGCCAGTCGGCTGGCGTGTTGTTGGAAACGAACTCAAAGAATCTGAAACAAGTTTTTTATCAAAAGATTTAACAAAAACCATTTTTTTAGTTGGAAATAATATTAGAGAAAAACGTGCTTGGCTCGGGAAAAACGAATTAAATTTGGCAATAATTGGCGACTGGAATTTTTCAGATGATTTTGCAATTCAATCAGCAAGCAGTATTTTACAGGAACATAAGCGAACTTTTGGTGAATATGCAGATAAAAAATCACAGATTTTTCTTCTGCCGTTTCCTAAAGGCGAATACACTGACAATTGGCGTGCTGAAACTCGCGGCATGACCGTCACAGTTGTCTCAGGCGTATTACCATTTAAATCGCTCGCCGAACAGCGTTTAAACGAACAATTACGCCACGAACTTTTTCACTTTTGGTTGCCAAACAATCTTGCATTAAGTGGAAATTATGATTGGTTTTACGAAGGTTTTACTATTTATCAAGGCTTGAGAAGCGGTTTGCAACTCAATCAAATTAGGTTTGAAGACTATTTAAATACAATTAGTCAAACATATAGATCAGCAAATAATTTTGATAATGGTAAATTGTCTCTAATTGAAGCCTCACAAAATCGTTGGACTATATCTACGCAAACTATTTACACAAAAGGACTTATTGTTGCGTTTTTGTGTGACTTAGCGATTTTGAAAGAGAGCAAAGGTAAAAAATCTTTAACCGAAGTTTTTCGTCAGTTATGGAAAAAGCATAAAATACCGAATCGGGTTGAAGATGGAAACGCTGCTATTCAAAAAATGTTTGAAGATTTTCCCGAAACAAATGAGATAATTAATAATTATGTTTCAGGCAAATCAAGGTTAGAATTTCAAAATGAGCTAAGTTTTTTTGGCTTAGAATATAAAAAATCCGAAAACAAAATAAGTGTTGTTGAAAATCTGGACGGAAAACAGAAAGATTTATTAGATAAACTAGGATATAATCAGTGGCGAAAACTTTTAGAGAAACAAAAATGAAGACAAGATTTTATCAACTCATAAAAATCACGACGCTCGCGTCAATTGCAATATGTGCAACGTTGTCAAGCGGTTGCAGCATAATATCAAACGCTACAAGCAGTATATCCAGCATTGCCGGACTAAACGACACCGCAACTGTAATTGTTCGGCGTGCAAATCTTCGCAGTTCTTACGCTGTTGTTGCGGCAGATTTGCTTGAAGTTCAGCGTGGAAATGTTTTAGATATTTTGGAAGAAACTGAAAATGAAACTGATAAAGTTCGTTGGTTTCGCGTCCGTTCAAGAGACGATGATGATTTTACAGAAGGTTGGATTGAAGCTCAAAACGTTATCACCGGAACTTTATTAGAAAAAGCAAAAAAACTTGCCGAAGAAAGTAAAGATCTACAACCGCAAGCGAAAGCACAACTTAAAGCTGTTTCAAATCTTCGTTTAACACCTGAAATATCACCTGCAAATTTGCTTGTCAGATTAGAAAATGGCACGAATTTCGATGTCATTGGCTGGAAATATGTTTTAAAACCAGAAGACACAAACATCACAACTGATTCTTCTAAAAACGACGAAAAAAATAAAAAACCAAAAACCAGAAATGAAGAAATTGAAGCTGCAAAAGAAGCTGATAAACCTGCAGAATTAGACGAGAAATATGATATTTGGTATCGCATTCGACTTGCATCTTCGCAATCTCCAGTTCCTGAAGGTTGGCTTTTTGGAAGACAGGTTGATCTTCAAGTGCCGACAGACATTGCATTTTTCCAACTTGGAGCAACAAAATTTGTAACCTTTCAACGACTCGATGACATCGTTGAGGAAACCAAAAAAGGTGATGATGACTTGAAAATTTCTAAGCCGGGAAGTTGGGTTATTTTATCGCGAAGTAATAAAACTTATTCAACAGACGGAAATGAACCAGATTTTGATGGAATTATGGTTCTCGGTTATGACAAATATAATCAAGAATTTTATCCTGTTTACAAAAAAGGTGAAGTTTATAAACGTGGTGAGGTTCTCGGCAGTATTCCGCTAAAGGTTGAAGGCACTGGCGATAACAAAACTTTTACTGTAAAAGTGAAAAACTCGAGCGGGCAACTTGAGGACAAACGTTTTGTTGTTTCAAAAGAAACTGGTGGAAGATTAAAAGTAACACCGCCAGCTGATATGATTCCGGTCGATGATACAAAGAAAAAATAATGACAGAAATTGAAAATCCTTTTGATGACGTAGTTGATATTGAAATAACAGATTCATTCGACCTTCATTCTTTTCAGCCAAGTGAAGTAAAACTCGCGACTGAAGCATATCTTGCAGAGGCACAAGCCAAAAACTTTAGACAAGTAAGAATAATTCACGGCAAAGGAATTGGTGTTCAACGCGAGATTGTTCGAAAAGTTTTAGAGCAATCTGAGTTTGTTCAATCTTTTAAAACCGCTGACGAATTTTCAGGAAGTTGGGGAGCAACAATCGTTAAACTTAAATTATATTAATTTTCATCGCAGACGCAAGTTTTCATCATAAAGCGTTTGATAAACCCGATAATTTGCCATTACTTTATAAACATAATCTTTCGATTGTGAAAAAATAATTTCCGACACATATCTCTCAGGTAATTCAGTTTTAGAACGAGCCAGCCATCTCGACATATTGATTTCGCCACCATTATAGCTTGCCGCAACAGCCTCTGGTTGATTAGGAAACAACTTAAACAAGTTTGATAAATATTGTGATCCAAAGAGAATTGCAGTTGGCGGATTATAAAGCTCGTCTTGTTTAAAATTCGGTTTCGCAAGCTCAATAGCAAGCAAATCTGAGGTTGTTGAGATAAATTGCATCAAACCTCTTGCCGCCGCAACTGATTTAACGTCAGCACGATAACGTGATTCTTGTCGCATAATTGAAAGTGCAAAACGCGAATCAACATTCCTTTGCGGTGCATATTTTATCAATGAATCTGTATAAGGAATTGGATAAAGTAACGTCGCTTGCTCACGCGGAATTAACTCAATCAAATAATCATTAGGCACATTTCGCCAAAATGGTTCGATAAATCCGACCGCACGATTTGCCATATCGCCACGATTATAGAAAGTTGCCAAAGTAAATGCTGTGTCAGCCGGAAAATCGCTCAACGAACCGGTATTTTTCGTTAACTTCTCACGCAAACTTGCTTCTAGTTCGGGTGTTGCTTCGTCATATAATCCAAGAAAAAGAAACTCATCAGCGATATTCTGATGTGTAATTTCAAGATTTTTGCTTTTTTCTTTTAAAACTTCTTTTCGACCAAACTCTAATAATTTAAAACTTGGAATTTTTTGATAAGCCGACAAACTTGAATATGATTTTTTGACAAGATCAAGCATTTTTTGGCGAAGCTCATCGTTTTCAGTAAGACGCAAAACGGCTTGAGCATTTTTTCTATTTGCTTCAATATCGGTCGAATTTAAACTTGCAGTTAATATTGCTAACTTATTGGTTGCTAATGGTTTAGTTAAATCATTTTGTGCAATGTTTTGAAGTTTTTTAGTCGCCAGCGAACCATAATATTCGCCTCTTCCATCTGCAATTGAAAGATAAACGTCGATAGCTTCGGGAACTCTTTGCATTTCTTCGAGAATTAATCCACGCAAAAAATTTATTTCAGCTTTATTTGTTCCGCTTGGAACTCGAGTGCCGCCTAAATCACTGACTAACAAGAGTTTATCGGCATCAATAAGAGCGTTTGTCCAATCGTTTTGAGTTATTCTAATCCGAAGTTGATTAAAAAGTGCGATGGTTTCAGGCAATTTTCCGCGGAAAGTTTCTTGAGTTTTAATCGCCCAATTTAGTGCCACATCGTTTTCAGCCAAATCTCTGTGAATATCAACCAAATTTAAATAAGCACGCTCAATATTGTCAGTATTTGGGAATCTTTCGATAATCAATTTATATCTTGAAACAGCTTCACGATTTTTATTAACCTTAGAAAATGCTGATGCTGACTGGCTTAAAGCATCTTTTGCAATTAAATTTTTTGGAAATTCGATTTGAACTCTTTCAAAATATTGAATCGACTCGTTAAAACGATTTTCTTGCACAAAACCACGCCCAATCTGATACAAAGCGTTGGGCACAAATTCGCTTGAAGAATAATTTTGGACAATTGCTAAAAAATGAAGCCGTGCATTAGTAAAATCACGATTAAATTGATAAATTTCACCACGTTGTTGATGTTCTGCCTCTGAAAGCTGAGGTGCAACTTTGCCAAAATTATCGCGACCAACATCAATTTCATCCAAACCTTTTACCGCTGCGAGTGCAAAGTCGTCAGGTTGAGAAATATTTGGCAATTTATTAATCAGACTAGAAAAAGTCTCACGTGCGTTAGCAACTTTCCCGAGTTGGAGTTGCGAATTTCCAATAAAAACAAGGTTTTCGCGAGTTTTTGTATCATTTTGAGAAGTTGTTAAAATCGATTTTGAAGCCGTTAAAAGATTTATCGTTGTTTCATAATTTCCACTTTCAAAGTTGCTAAAAGCAATCCTTTTATTCGCTGCTTCAACCAATAAACTTTTTGGATAAAGTGAGATAAACTGTTGTAAATAAACCTTTTCCATGAGCAAATTTCCACTTGACCGCATTAACTGCGAAACACGCCAAAGCGAATATTCTTTCAAGATAGATTTTCTTTTGATTACCGTTTGATAATTCGCCAAAGCAGTCGAAATATCGCCGGTTTTTTCCGAAATTCGTGCAAGCAAATAATCATAATTATTAACCTGAAAGACTTTTTTATCTGTTTGGCGAAGATTTTGCAGCTCTGAAATTGCGGATTTATAATCGCGATTTGCCAAAGACTGATTAATTTTTGAATGAACATCTTGGGCAAAAATGTTTATTGAAAAAATAAGAGAAGTAATCAATAAAAATAAGTTATTTTTGATTTTCATTTTGTGTTTTCTGAAAAAATACAATGGTCAAGATAATCCAAGCCAGAACTTAACTCTTTGTTCTACTTCGATTAGCTCAGAATTCATTAATTTCCAAGTTTTCTGATAAGTCTAGCGTGTGGAATTGTAGCAAGATTTTTAGTATCAAAACCACCCTTTTTCAAGTAACGGATGTTTAATTCTTCTTCAAAGCGTGATCCCCGCAAACTTTTTGTATGTGGAACAATTGTTGTCAACGCTCGGTCTTCATCGTTTGCTGGAATGCTCGAAACCAAACAAGGTCTGATATTTGCGGCGTAACCTGAATCAACCAGCCAAACTTCACCGCGATTAGGTTCTGGCATCTTATGCCTCGCGTCTGTCTAAATCCAAAAATAATTCTTCTGCGTTTAAGATTAATTCATCATCCGATAATAAGGGCGTTTCAAAGTCTAACGAATCTTTTACAACAATTTAGATAAATTGTTTTTTTTCAAAAGTAGGCAAAAGCTGAAGCTTTTCTAAGACTTCTTTGGTTGTTGTATTCATAAAAATTCCTCAATAACTATTCTAAGACGGAGTTCAGAAGTTTGCAAAATTATTTCTTCCTCGCTTGTGATTGCACAGCTGTAATCGCAATTGCATCGACAATATCTTCAGCTTTGCAACCGCGTGAAAGGTCGTTGCAAGGTTTATCCAAGCCTTGCAAAATTGGACCAATTGCAGTTCCGCCAGTTAATCTTTCGGTTAATTTATAGGCGATATTTCCCGCGTTTAGGTCAGGAAAAATCAGGACATTTGCTTTGCCCGCAACGCTTGAACCAATCGCTTTTGATTCCGCAATGCTTGGAACTAAAGCAGCATCGGCTTGCAATTCGCCATCGATATTCAAATCAGGAAAACGAACGCGGACAATTTTCGTGGCTTCTATAACTTTGTCAATCAGCGGATGTTTCGCACTTCCTTTGGTCGAAAAAGAAAGCATCGCAACTTTTGGTTCGACATTCAGTAAAGCTCGGCAAGAATCAGCCGAAGCAATCGCGATTTCAGCTAGTTCGGTCGCGTTTGGTTCAATAACAACGCCGCAATCACTATAAATCATCGCACCATTTGCACCAAAATTTTTATCGGGAACAACCATCAAAAAGAACGACGAAACAATTTTGAATCCTTCTCGCACACCTACGCAACGCAATGCGGCGGCTACTGTATGAGCTGTTGTATTTGTTGCACCAGCGACCGAACCGTCGGTTTTTCCTAGTTTTACCAACAAATTTCCAAAATAAAGCGGATCTTTCACGGCTTGTTCGGCTTCTTCGAGCGTTACACCTTTGGAACGCCGCAGTTCGTGATAAAACGATGCGACTTTACCAAAATCGGGCGATTTTTGATGATTGAGAATCTCAACGCCGTTCAAATTTGCATTTGCTAGGCGTGCAAGTTCACGCACTTTTTCTTCAACGCCAATTATTGTGATTTTCGCAATTTTGTCTTTTGCACAAATTTCGGCAGCTTGAATGGTGCGAATATCCTCGCCTTCGGGCAAAATTATGTGTTGAATGTTGCTTGACGCACGTTGTCTTATTTGTTGCAGAATCATAATTTGTATTTGAATAAAATGTTTACAAGTGCAATTATAACTCTTATCAATGTTGAAGCAAACAAACAAATTTTTCCTAATCTTTAGTAACTTATTTTGCTCAAGTTTATTTTTTATTTTATTGTCTGCAAACTTTGTAATTCCATATAACTCCAATGAATTAAGTAATTTAGTCTATTGCCCATTGCAAAAAACCTGGATTAAAAAAACTACTGAAACTTTACTGATTCGTTCAAATCCGCTTGATCAAATTTGTATGAGCGATTCAGAAAAGCAGCATTTAACATTTAAAATTGTGCAAAAAAATGCTTTTGCTATTGATGAAAAAGGTGTATTCGACACTTTGGAAAAAGGCGATAAAGTTTTGAATGATTACCAAGATTTTCCAAATCTTCTGAATCTTCCAAATCTTCCGAATCAAAACTTAGCCAAACTTCGACATTCTTTTTTCGTTCTAAATACCAAAAACGGTTCTAAAACTGATTCCCAAATAAACTCTCAAACTGTTTCTTTTGAGCAACTTTCACGTCCGCCAACAATTCTAAACGCAACCAAATTCTACTTTCAACGTGTTTACCCATTAACTAAAATCTCACGCAACATCAATCCACGTTCTCCACCGATTTTCTCTTAAATTCAAAGCAAAATTTAACTTTTTTTCGCACAATTAATATGTGCTGTTCGCCATTTTTCTTTAAGTTCCGGGAGGAAATTTACAATGTTCAAACGAGTTTTATTCAGTATTATTGCAGTTATTTTACTTTCGAGTTTCGCCTTTGCTCAAAACACAAAAGGCACAATTTCAGGAACAGTTTCGGACCAAAACGGTGCCATTGTTCCAAATGCAAAGGTTACGATTTTTGATTCGTTGCGTGGTTTTTCAAGCAATTTGCAAACAAACGAGAGCGGAAATTTCAAGTTCACAACGCTTGAGCCATCGGTTTATCAAATAAAAATTGAAGCAAACGGTTTTAATTTAACGACCGTCAAAAACATTTCGGTCAGAGTCGGCGAAACGGCAAATGTTGAAATAAAGCTTGATGTTTCGACCAAAAAAGAAGTTGTCGAAATTGATGACCGCAGTAATTATCGGCTTTTACAGACTGATAATATGAAGCAATCACGTTCTTTTTCGGCGGAAGAAATGAACGAATTGCCTGTCCAAGCCGGCGGACAAGGCAGAAATTTTTACGCTCAAGCCCGAACAGCTCCTGGCGTTGCGGTAACAACTCAGGCACACGCACCGTTTGCCGTGTCGGGAAATCGTCCGCGTTCCAACAATTATTTGGTTGATTCGGTCGATAATACTGATGCAAACACGGGTTTAATTTCGGGTCGCGGCGTGACTGAACAAATTATTTCGCAAGAAGCCGTGCAAAGTTTTGAAATAATTACTCACAATGCGAAAGCCGAATACGGCAGAAATTCGGGTGGAATCGTTAATCTCGTAACGAAATCTGGAACTAATGAAGTTCGCGGATCGGCATTTTGGTATCACAATAATTCGGCTCTATCGGCTCGCAATTTTTTTCAAGGTGAAAAGCCTGTAAACCTTTCAAATTTGTCAGGTTTCACGATTGGAACGCCGATTGTAAAAAACAAACTTTGGGCTTTTGGGCAATTTGAAACCTTTCGTGTTCGTGGAACAAGTCCAAGTATTTATCAAGGTTTAACTGCTGCCGATAAAGCCTCGGCAAATCCGAATGTTGCCGCACTTGCAGCACTTTTCCCGACAACCACAACTCGCGGCGGATTCATTTCGCAAGGCGTTCCATCTGCAACAAATCAATACACTTATCTGCTTCGCACCGATTGGCAAATTAATAATTCGCAGCGTTTAATGTTTCGCGGTTCGGATACAAAATCACAGCGAAATCAATTAGGCGTTGGTAATCTTTTGACGAGTGCGGCTCCCGGAAACAGGCGAACTGCGGGTTTAACGCTTCAGCATACTTGGAGTTTATCGCCGAATATAATCAATGAATTGCGGCTTGGTTACAATCGCCAAGTTGAAGACGATGATTTTGAGCAAACAAATCCGATACTTTTAGGAAATCCGGTTATTAACGGCGAACTCGGAACGCTTCGTGTAACTGGTTTGCCGACGCTCGGAATTCCGGCGTTTCTTTTTGGCAATAATTTTCAAAATAATTCTAATTTAAGCAATGATTTAACTTATTTGCGTAATAATCACACTTTTAAATTTGGCGGAAATTATCGTTCGATTAAAGTCAACGGCGGAAATGTGGACAACAGTTTTCGCGGAACTTTGACGTTTAATTCGGTTGCCCAATTTCTTGCCGGAACGCCGCAAACTTACACGCGAAATGTCGGCAATCCGCAACTCGGTTTGCGACGCAAAGAAATTTCACTTTACGCTCAAGACGATTGGAAAATTCGCACGAATTTGACGCTAAATCTCGGTTTACGATACGAAGTTTTCACTGCACCGCGTGAAGTTGACAACAAATTAGAAGCAAAAAATCTGCTTGAAAACGATAAAAATAACTTTGCACCGCGATTCGGTTTTGCGTGGGAAGCGTTGCCGAAAACAGTAATTCGCGGCGGTTACGGAATTTACTACAATGTTGTCGAAACTACTTTTTTAGGCTTAACTCGTTTTAATCCGCCGTTTATCCGTAGTTTTACAGCGGTCAATCCGACATTTCCTAACTTGCTGGCAACTGCCGCGACAGGTTTGCCGAGCGGGTTAGTTGTTCCGAACAAAGATACGGCAACGCCATATTCACAACATTTGAGCCTTTCGGTTGAACGCGAATTATTTAATCCGCAATCAAGTTTGACGGTTTCGTATGTCGGCAATTTGGGCAGGAAACTTTCTCGCACACGCCGACCGAATGGCGGCGAACAACTTGCCCAAAATTTGCGTCCCGACACAACCGTCGGCGTGGTAAATATTTTGGAAACATCTGCAAACTCAAATTATAATTCGCTCCAAGTATCTTACACACAACGATTTACGAACAGTTTTCAAGTTCGGGCGGCTTATACTTATTCAAAATTTATCGACGAAGTTTCGGATTTAATCATTGCAAATACCAATCTTGCACGCGATGCCACGCCGCTTGACGAATCTCGCCGTTTTCTAGATCGCGGTGTTTCAAATTTCGATATTCCGCAGATTTTGACGTTTACATATTCGTATCGTTTACCGATTTTTCGTCAAAATAATCTTGTCGGAAAATTGCTCGGCGGTTGGACTGTCAGCGGAATTACAACGCTCAGAAGCGGTCAGCCGTTTACGATTTACACTGGAACAAATACGCCGCTCGGCACCAATAATCAACGTCCGAATGCGATTGACGGAAGTTTAATATTTACACCAAATCAAGCAACGGCAATAACTTACGCGACGGGCTTTAATGCTCTAACTCTACATCCGGCAACAAATACTTTCGGAACGTTCGGCAGAAATACGCAACGAACCGATAAAGTTGCAGACTGGAATTTGTCTTTACAAAAAGATTTCAGAATCGATGAAAAACGTAAAATTCAGCTTCGCGGCGAAATGTTCAATGTCTTTAATCAGACAAATTTTCAAGCGATTGATAACATTATGACTTCCGCTACTTTCGGCAGATACACATCGGCGTTTGACCCGAGAAGAATGCAAATTGCTTTGCGTTTAGAATTTTAGGGGCAAATATGAAAAAGCACTTTTATTTATTCACAAATGGTTTGGAATTTTGGCGTGCTTGGCGGTTTTTGCTTGGAGCTTAACCGGATTTTTGCATCCGATTATGTCTTGGAAACAGTCGCGACCAACGCAGAATTCGCTGAAATTAACGCCGCTTGAAGCCGATAATTTCAAAGTTTCTTTGAGCGAAGCATTAACAAAAAACAACATCAAAACTTTCGGCGGTTTTAACATCGTCAGTTTCAACAGTTATAGTTTTTATCAAATTTTGCTTGAAAACAAAGAAATTACGATGTTTCAGCCAAAAGACGGCGAAGGTGAAAGTTGTCATTCGAGCATTATTTCGGACACAATTTCTGCCGAGCTGCCGGTTTATTTGAGCGTTTCAAGCGGCGAAAAACTTACAGAAGGCGATGAAAAATACGCCGAATATCTTGCCAGATATTTCGCCGATGAAAAAAAGGCAAACAACAAATCGACGAAAATAATCGCAGATTTTGATTTTGAATATAAAGCCGTCAATGGTCTGTTGCCGGTTTACGAAGTTGCTTTTGAACGCGGCGATGGAATTAAAGCCTACATTGACACAAGTTCGTCAAAACTCGGAACGTTGATTGAAACTCGTAAATCTTGGTTTTAATGGACTTTCGTCAATTTTCACAACCTCGAATTTGCCGGAATGCCGAACTTTACGCGGCAAATAGTTGTGACGATTTTTATGTCGTTGGTTTTTCTCCGACAGCGTTGAGCGGCTTGATTGTTTACAGTTTGTTTTGGCGAAGTTATGGCAAAAATAAAGTCGAAACCCAACGCTCACTTTTGCCCGTGCAATGAACCGTCAAATCGAAAAATCACCCGAAGCAAAATCGGTTGTCGGCGAAGCATCTGCCAAATCAAACGCTAACAACGAAGTTATTTTAACCGCCAAATCGCCGAATCCGAGCATTCTGTCAGCTTTGGCGGACGAAACTGTTTTTCCGATTTACGATGTTGAAACAGTTGAAAACGCGGATGAAGATTCACTTAAACTAACTAATAGCTGAGTTTACACTGGTGCATATAAAATTGTTTGGCTTGATGAACGCGAAATGACATTGTAACGAAACGAAACTTATTGGCAATGCAAGCCCATTTTTGAGCAAGTTTCGATACTTTTCGTCAGCGATCCGCAAGCTAGAATTCTCGCGGTGCAGAACGATGAAGCCGATATTTCGCTTTATCCGCAGACGCAAAATAAACGGATGGTCGAAGGTCGCAACGATGCTTTTTTCAAACTGAGCGACAAAAGTTCCGGCGGACCGAGTTTGTTTTTTAATCTAAAAATCGCTCCGTTTGATGAGCTAAACATTCGCCGTGCGGTTAGTTTGGGGCTAAATTATGAATCGCTTGCAATTGAAACATCAGCCCATACGCGAACGGATAAAAATGGTTTTGCCGAAGTTGAGAGTTTGCAAAACGGACATTGTTTTATCAGAACTCATTATATTCGCCGTCACGACGACACGGAAAATTTGGAGTGGGAAAGTTTTTGGGCATCGGTTACATTTCGCAGATGAAATTGAAATGTCGAGGGTGAATTAATGCGTGAATTTTTCTTATTTGGAATTGACACATTTTTCAGAATTTTTGCTTTCTTATGTCAGCTCAAAAGTTTTTCAATGTTTTCTGCGAAAATAGACAACTAATTTCATACAAACTTGCTCTAACGCTCGGTCTTGTTTAGACTCAATTGAACTTGTGAGGAGAAATATTATGAGCCAATCGACTAAAATGGTGAAAGTTAAATCTGAAGGAAAAATTCAGATTAAAGGTAGAATGAAGAATTTGCTAATGTTTTTGCCAAATATGGTGAAACTCATGGGCAAATTGCTCGCCGACAGTCGTGTTCCTCTGACCGAAAAAGCTTTGTTTGCAGCGGCGATTGTTTATGTTATTTCACCGCTCGATTTTATTCCTGACGTTTTCCCGTTTATTGGGCAGGTTGACGATATTTATGTTGTGGCTTTAACACTTCTACGTCTGTTAAACAGAACAGATGAAAGCGTTGTTCGCCAACATTGGTCTGGTGGCGGCGACATTGTTTCGCTGGCAAATTCTATTGCGAGTATTGCTCCAAGTCTTTTACCTAAAAGAGTTTCGCGTGTTTTATCGTCGCGTGTAGAAATGGGTTCGGCTGGGAAAATTTTAGATTCAATTAAGAATCGCAAGGGAAGCGTTTTAGTTGAAATTCCGAACAGGGATGAGTAAAGCACTTTTACACAGATGAACTCGGATACAAATAGAAGAGGATAAAAGCAGATAAATCATAAGAAAAATCTGTGATAATCATCTTAAATCTGTGGTTATCTGTGGCAAATAGAAATTAAAATATCACGAATGCAAATTGCCCAAATTATCAATTCAAATTCTCACGTTGATTACGTCGCCCGCGTGATTGATAAAATGGATTCTAATAATCCGCCGGGTGCGGAAGATTATGGTTTTGCCCAATTTGTTTCTCTGAAAATCTCGGAAGAAAACTCAATCTGCGGAATAATTTATGACTCAATTCTCGTAAATCCAGAGTATTCAAATTTTGGTCCGCGACTTTCACCGAAAAACGAACTTGTTTCTTTTAGTCCTGATTATTTGAACGAGCAGGGAATTTTGCTAGGTATTTTATTACTCGGAAGTTTGGAAAACGGCAAATCTGTTCAAGGTTTACCAAGGAGAATTGTCTCAGCCGGACAGAAAGTTGAAAAAATGTCGGAAGCTCAAATAAAAAGTTTTCACGCAGATGGATCCGGCAGTTTGCAGATTCATTATTACTCGCAAGTTATTGCTCACACAGCACTTTTCGGTATTCCGTTGATTGAGGCAATTCTCGATCAACTGACAAAAATCGCTTTGCCTGAAGATGTTCAGCGGTTGAGCGTATTAAAAAATTCGCTCGTTTGGCAACGAACTGTTGGTGGAATGCGTCTATAATATTAGTTACACTTACACTTTTTCAAAAAAAGAGAAAAATATGAGAAAAATTTTATCAATTGCAGCTTTTCTGTTTGTTTTTACAACACTTAATTTTGCACAAATAACGCCTCGAGACCCAAGCGACATTCCTGCAAAACCTTCAACAATGACCTCAGTTGAAGCAAAATATGAAGGTGGTTTGTTTGGATACAGCACACGTGAAAAAGGAATATTAAAGTTTGACGACGAAAATGAGCGTTTGGTTTTCTTTGGCAAAGATAAAAAAGAAAAATTCTCAATTCCTTATAAATCAATGATTGTTGTTTTCCCGAGTTCGCAAACTTCTTCATCAACGACTGGACAAGTTGTTAGTATGATTCCACTTCCTGGTGCCGGTTTGGCTGGATTAATGCGAAAAACGAGTCGTTATGTTGTTATTCAGTTCGACGACGCAGACTCAGATGCGAAAGGAATTACTAATTTTAAACTTGATAACAAAGAAATTGTTGCTCAGGCAATTCAAGCACTTGGCGAAAAAGCCAAAATGAAAGCTCGCGGTGATGCTTTTTATCGTGAAAGAGTGAAAAGCGAAACTCGCGTTGTGATGATTCAATAATTATTTTAAATCGCCGAAATTGTGTTGCAAAAGCGATGTAATCGAAATTGCCGCGGTTTCGGCTCGTAAAATTCTTCCGCCAAGCGTTATTATTTGAATTCCTTTTTTTCCCGCTAACTCGATTTCTGAATCTTCCCAACCGCCTTCTGAGCCAATTATTGCTGTTAGTTTTTTGTCAGATTTAATGCTTACAAATTTTTCACCGCTTCGCTCTGAAAACAAAAATGTCTCACTTTCGCAATTATTTATAAAATCTTTAAACTCAACTTGCGGTTTAATTTGCATCAGCTTTGCACGACCACATTGCTTTGTTGCTTCAAGTGAAATTCGGTTTAAACGTTCTGCTCTAAACGACTTTACGTCGCATCGAATTGTAACAATTGGCACGAAAGTTGTTACTCCTAATTCGACAGCTTTTTGAACAACTAAATCGAGTTTGTCACCTTTTAAAAGTGCAACGGCAAGCGTTAATTCTAAATTAGATTCGGATGAAATTGGCGAAACTTCGTTGATAATATTTAATTTTGAGAATTTTTTTGAGATTTCCTCAATTTCACACAAAAACTCTTTGCCTTGACCATCAAAGACGCGAACTGTTTCTGCGATTTTTAGACGCAAAACATCACGTAAATGCCGAGTTTCTTCCAAATCGAGAGTTACTTTCGATTCCTTAAAATTTTCAGGTGATGTGTAAAACCGTCTCATTTTTTAATAACAACCGAAATCCATTCACCGTCAGTTTCAATTGCGAAATTATTTGCACCAAGTTCGTTAAGTCTGGTTGTAATTGATGCTTCCTGAATTGCAAGTATTCCAGATAAAACAAGTGTTTTCTTAATTTTAGCGACTAGCAAATGCAAAATCGGCAGAATTACATCAGATGTTAAATTGGCACAAACAAAATCGAAATTAGCGGAAGTTTCTTCGATTGAGCCAACATAAAACTGGATATTTTCTGCAACTTTATTTAACTCTGCATTCTCAGAAGCAATTTTCACTGAATCAGGATCATTGTCACAAGCTACAATTTTGGTATTTTTCGTGTCTAGTTTAGCGACTGCAAATGCCAAAATTCCCGTTCCGGTTCCGACATCAAAAAAACTTTCGCCTAAAACAAAATTGTCTTCAATTGCTTTTATACAAAGTTTTGTTGTTTCGTGAGTTCCGGTTCCAAAAGCCATCGCAGGTTCAATTTGAATAACCAGTTTCTCTTTGTTTTCAATGACTTGCCATGGTGGAGCGATGATGAATTTTGCAGTTTCAGTCGCTTTCCAAGATTTTTTCCACTCAGCAAGCCAATCTCGATTTTCAACTTCGCGAACAGAAAGTTCTTCGATTGCATTTTCATCAAATGAATATATTGCCAGCGATTCAGAAATTTTGTTGCGAAGAAACTCAATTTTTGGTTCAACGTTAAAATAGCCAACAACCTTAACTTTTACGCCGACAATTAGTTCGCCGAGATAATCTGTTTCAATCCCATTTGCATCGGCTTCCATTAAGGCAAATTCAACTGCTTCAGCGGCATTAGATTTCACAACGCAATCTGCTGCATACCAAATTTTATTCTGTAATTCCGATTTCATTTAGTTTATGTGCGATGTTTCGCCAATCGTCAACAACTTTCACAAAAAGTTGAAGAAAGCATTTTTTCCCAAGAAGTTTTTCGATGTCAGTTCGAGCTAACGTTCCAATTTCGCGAATTTTTAAACCACCTTTGCCGATAATAATTCGTTTTTGTGAAGTTTTTTCAACATAAATTGCACAATGAATAACAGTAACTTTTGGGTTAGTTTCGTCAAATTGTTCAGTTAAAACTGCAGTTACATAAGGAAGTTCGTCGCCTGTTCCGAGCAAGATTTTTTCCCGAACCATTTCCGCAACAATATTTCGCATTGATTGGTCAGTTAATTCATCGGCGGCAAAAATCGGTTCTCCGACAGGCAAATGTTTGATAACTTGCGAGAGAAAATAATCGATTGATTCACCTTTGAGAGCCGAAATTGGAAGCGTTTCCATAAATTCGTGCTCGTTTTGATAATATTCAATCGTTGGCAAAAGAGTTACTTTATCTTTTAATTTGTCTATTTTATTGAGGACGAGAATTGAAGGTTGCTCTGATTGTTTAACTAATTCAAGCACAAATTTATCGCCGTTTCCGCCCGGAACTGAAGCGTCACGCATTAAAACAACAAGATCGACAGTCGCGATTGCATCGTGAACAGCTGTCATCATTCGCCGATTGAGTAAATATCCGGGTTTGTGAACGCCTGGCGTGTCAACAAAAACAATCTGACCTTCATCAGTAGTGACAATTCCTTTGATTTTGTGGCGAGTTGTTTGCGGTTTGTTCGAAACTGCAGCAATTTTTTCTCCAACCAAATAATTGAGCAAGGTCGATTTTCCGGCATTTGGGCGACCAATTAAAGCAACATAACCGCTGCGAAACTTTTTAGAATCCATAAGTGCAATATTTTATCGCACTTTCACCAAAACTTCTTTCTTTCCGCAAGGTAATTCGAAAGTTATTTTAAACTCACCTGTTTTTTCACTGATTGATTTGAAGGTGAAAAACCCTCGATTTGAACCTTTAACAAAATCAGTTTCGAGGCTGGCGGAGATGTCTAGCGGACTGCTTGAAGTAACTGAAAGCTGATCGATTTTGCCTTCGCCTTGAATCACAATCAAAACACCAATTTGTCTTCCGCTAATTAACGAAACGCTTTCTTGGCTCAGCACAATTGAACATTGCGGCGGCGGTAAATCGCTTGTAATTACTACACGTGGACGCGATTCGCCACTATTCTCAGGCAGGTTACTTGTTTCTGATTTTGCAAGCTCAGGTGTTGGTGTTGGAGTTGGTTCAGGAGTTGAAATCGGCGTTGGTGTAACTTCAGGCGTTGGATTCGGAATGTTTTTTGCGACTGTTTCGACTTGGCGTTTGTCGCCTAATTTTTCATCTAACCCATCTAAATTTCCATTCATTTTTTGATAGAGAATTTCAATTATTGCTCGTCTTGCAAAAGTTGGTTCGCTACTTTTGTAAACTTTAACATAGTTTTCGAGTGCTTCTTTTTGATTTAAATTTGCGTCAAATGCCGCACCAAGTCGCCAAGTTGAAGATCTCCACCACGCACTTTTTTCGGGTGCAATGCCGGAAGCACGTTTGAGACGAGTGATTGCTTCTACATATTTGCCTTGTTGATAAAAAGTCCAACCTGTAATTTCTTCAATTCTGCAACGCATTATATTTGACAAAGTTAAACGCGGAATTTCAGGAATTACTACCGTAATTCCGCGGGAAATTGCCGATGCTCTGCTTTGAATTAGTTCGTCAGCCAAGATTGCTGAAGAAGCAAAAGGCGAACCGAGCGAAGTGTCAACATTATTAGTTGCAAGTTGTGTGAGTTTTAAAACTTTCTCGTAAGCGATTTTTTTTTCTAGCAAACGACTTGCAATATATAGTTGCCGAAACGCTTGATTTTTGTCATTTCCGGCGGTGAAATCATCTGCGAGTTTGGAAAGCTCGGTTTCTGAAGGCGTTGGAGAATTTAATTTTAGATTGAAATCGAGTAAATATTTTAGTTTTTCGGAAGTTTCAAGGTTATCTGCTGCCATCGGTTGGAAAATACTTGCACGACGTTCCGCTGATAATAAATCAATAAATGTTGCGGCTTTTTGCGGAATTCGACCTCCGAGTTTTGTTTCAATTAAGTTTTCATTTACTGAAAAATTCGTTTTTAATTCGGTCACAGCTTCTTCGTAAAGACCTGCTTGAAAACGAGTTGCGGCGAGTTCGTAGCTAAGCGTCGGGAAATTGCCATATTGCTTCGCGGCTAACATTGCACGCTCGGCTTCGAGAGGTTTATTTTGCAAAAGCAAAGCTCTCGAAAGTGCGATTTGAGCCCAAACATATCTCGGCTCAAGTTCGACAGCTTGTTTGGCATATTCTAACGCTCTTTCGCTATTATTATTTGCAGCATACCAATATGCAACGCTGACAAGAAACTGTAAATTTTTTTGAAACTTCGCGTTTGGATTGTCAATTATTGCTTCAGCTTCTACTTTTTTTCCTGCATCAAATAAAGCAATAATTAAACCGGTCTGAGAAATTACATCATCCGGATTTTTGTCTAAAATCTCACGATAGAGAGTTTCTGATTCTAGCGGTTTTCCGACGCTTCGTTTTATTTCTGCCAGGCTTCTTTTTGAGACAATCGACTCAGAGTCAAGCTCTAAGGCTTTTGTATATGCGACTTCCGCGTTTTGAAGGTCAAAATTTATCCGACTTGCGATGCCGAGAGTTTGATAAGCAGCGAATGAGTTTGAATCTAAGGTGATTGCTTTTTCGGCTAAGTTTTTGGCTTTTTCACCATTTTCAATCCCGAGATAAAATGTCGCTAAACCGAGTAAATATTTCGGCGTTCCGCCAATTTTTTCTTCAATCAAATTTGCGAGTTCAACAGCTTCGGCTTGCTGTCCGCGATAAAAAAGATTGGTCGGAAACTGCAATATTATATTGACGAAAAGTTCATCAGAAACTAAAGCCGGAATTTCTTTAACCGCGAGTTTGAAAAAGTTATTTCCTTCAATTAACTCATTGGCTTTTAAACTATTTTCGGCAAGTTCGGCATAAGCACTGACAATTAATTCAGAAGCACGATTTTGCAACTCCGAATTCGGAAATTTTGCTTTAAAACCTCGTAACATATTTATTCTTTCAGGTGCGTAAGTAATTGCTTTTGCAGTCTCAAACTCTTTTTTTTCGTCAAGAACAACAGGAGTTTTTTTCGGTTTAGGCGTTGCTTTTGGCTTTAAATTTGTTGAAGGTTTTGGAGTTGGTTTAACTTTTTGTGCGGAAATTGAAAGTGAGTTGACAGTTAAAAAAAATGCCACAATAAAAAGTAGAGTTGAGATGTTTTTAATTATTTTATTAATCATTATTTAGCAATTTTAACACAAAATTGAGTTATTTAAAGATTCCGTCTATTCTTGATGAATGGATGAACTCGACGAAATTTGGCAACAAAAGATGCAAAAGGCTGTTTTGCATGCAGAAATTTCCGGCAGAAACGATATTGCAGAATATCTTGCCTTAAAAATGTCGAACGACGCGATTCGTGCCGAAAGTTCAAAATGGTTATTCAATTCTTTTATCGAAATTTTCCAGAATCATCATCAAAATGCCTTAATTGAACTTGAAACAAATAATCCGCATGAATTTGAAATGAAAAAAGCCACAATTGTTGGCTCAAGATTAAGATTTCGACACGGGCTTAGATGTTTAGATGTCGAAGCCGGTTGGACGAGAACTCCAAAAGATGGTTTTATGCGAGGAAATGCACTTGCTTTTGCCAAAATTTCGCATTTTGGAATGGTGAAAAATAATCACGAATTACATTTAAAAAAATCAGAAACTGTTCCGCAATGGTTTGTAGTTGATGTTTTTGGAAACGAACAACTCGTTAAGCTAGAATATTTACAAACACACTTTCATATTTTTGTGAGTTAAGAATTTTTAAATTTTCATAGTCTTATAGTCCAAAACAAGTTGCCGAAAAAACAATCAAACTATTACTTTTTTATTTTTATCAGATGTCGTGTAAAATAATTAATGAAAAGTTTTTGAGCAGGAGACAATAAGTGAAAACTCAGTTAGCAAAGTTAGTTTCTTTACAGATCACGGATACAGAAATCCGAAAACACCAGAAATATATCGAATCAGCAAACGAAAAGCGTGCAGAGATCGAGCAAGAATTTGGAATACACGCATCGTCAATCCGAGAGATTCAAAACCAAGCTGAATCTGAAAAAACTGAAAAAGCAAAGATTGAAAAAGATATAAACGAAAGTAAAACCCAACTCGAACGAGCTGACCGAAACCTCAAAAATTCCCAAAACCAAAAAGAATATGAAGCTGCAATGCGTGAAACTGATGTATTACAGCGTCAAATTGCTGCATTAGAAACTCAAATGTTGGAGAAATTAACAGCGATTGATGAGATTGGAAAGGTTTTGGAAGAGCGAAAAGAAGAAATTGAAAGTCTTGAAGGAAACCTTCAAAAAGCAATCAGCGATTTTGAAACTGAATTAGCAAAAAATGTTAAGGCTTTGAAATCTTTAAACGGAAAACGCGAGGAAGTTTTCAAAACCGTTCCGCCGGCAATGTCTGGAGTTTACAATCGTTTAGTACAAAGAAGTCGTGATGGAATTGCGGTTGCCGAAGTTAAAAACGATTCTTGCAGTTCGTGTTTTATGAAACTTCGCCCACAAAAAATGGTTGAACTTCGCCGTGGAACTGAAATCATCAAATGCGAAAGTTGCACGAGAATTCTTTATATTTTGAGTGAAGTTGCAACTGCTTAACTAGAATTTAATAAAAAAAAGGGTCGTAAAGTCTGAAAAGCAGATTTTACGACCTTTTTATTTTTTTATAAAACTATTTTGCCCATTCGTCCGCAATTTTGACATCAACTTTAATCGGCACTTTTTTTACAATCTCGTTTCCGGCGGCAACCATTGCTTTTTCAACAATTAACGCAATGTTTTCGGCTTCATTTGCATCAGTTTCAACCACAATTTCATCATGCACAATATTTACGAGTCTCGCAGAAGTTCCGACAATTCCGTTATGTAAAAGTCGTAAAGCTCGTTTTAAAATATCAGCAGAAGTCCCTTGAATCGGCATATTTATTCCATATCGCTTCGCGGAAGCAATTGCTTTGTAATCATTTTCAGGAATTCGCAAACGCAACATTCTACCGGTTGCTGTTCTTGCAACTTGATTTTTGACAATGTTTTGCCCTGCTTCACGCAAGTAAGAATCGAGTTTGGTATAAGTTCCAAAATATCGCCGCATCATATTTTCGGCTTCTTTAACTGAAACGCCTGTCATTAATGCAAAACGCTGAGCTCCAATGCCATAAACAACCCCAAAATTTAATCTTTTTGCAAAACTTCGTTGTTCTGCAGAAACGTTTTCCGCGGAAATTCCAAAAACTTGCGAAGCTGTAATCGCGTGAAAATCTGCACCTGATTCGAAGGCTTCTATGAAGTTATCGTCATCAGAAAAATCCGCCAAAATCCGCAATTCTATTTGAGAATAATCGGCAATTATTAGTTTTCTGCCATTTTCACCGCGAAAACATCTGCGATATTCGTCGCCATGTGGTATTTGCTGCAAATTTGGTTTGTTGCAACTCATTCTACCGGTCGCTGCTCCAATTTGGCGAAAATCTGCGTGAATTCTGCCTGTTTCAGATTTAATAAATTCGAGTATATTGTCACCAAAACTCGTCAAAGATTTTTGAACCGAACGATATTCGAGAAGTTTCGCGATTACCGGATAATCTGCCGCCAAAGGCTGAAGTTCCCAATGTCGCGTTGAGTCTGGCATTGGCACACCGAGATTTTTTAAAGCATCGGAAACCTGTGTTTGCGAATCGAGATTTATTTCTGCCCGACCAAAAAGCGATGCTTGGGCAACTCCTGCAGAGAGCGAATCTTGCAATTCATCAGCTAGTTTAATTTGAAGTTTTTTTATTTTATCGAGTTGTTCATTCCAGCGGTTTTTATCGAGAAAAATTCCTGTCAGTTCCATCGCAATTATTGGCACAACGCAATTAAACTCTAAATCTGCAACGTTTTCGAGTTCATCTTGCTTCAATTTTTCGACCATTTTCTCACGCAAAGGAATCATTATTGCAGCATCTTTTGCGGCATATTCGATTTGTTCGGTTGATAATTCTGCATTCCAATCGCTTATTTGCTGGGTTTTATCGAGCTCTTGTCCGATAAAAAAAATTGCGACTTCGGCAAGGCTGTGTCGGCGATCTTGTTCGCCCGCAGAAATTAACTGGCTTGCGAGATAAGTGTCGAAAACGTTTCCGGTTTCAACTCCAAGATGATGTTTAGACCATTTTGTGTCGAACTTAGCGTTATGTGCAATTTTAATCGAATGTTTTGAAGCTAAAATTTTTCGTAAAGGCTCAAGGTCAGGATTAGTTTTCGCATTGGGAAACGCCTTAATATCAATAACTTGGGCTTTATTATGTGCCGTTGCAAGCTGAACTAGACGAAGTTCGCCGTCATAAGGATCAAGGCTTGTTGTCTCAACATCGAAGCCAAGAACTTCATATTTTTCGAGTTCTTCGCAGGCTTTTCTGAGAGCTTCAGCATCTTTAATTAGTTGAAAATATACTTCCATAATATTGTTGTGCCTTTTATTATCTACTAAGTTTTTTCAATTATCCAATAATAATCATAGACGTAAGACAAATATTCATATATACTTACGATAGTTTGCTTGGGAATTTAGCTAAACTGTTGGCTAAAAAGTAGAAAACGTATAATTTAGAATACGCATTGCAGACGAAAAAGATTGAACAAGTCGGTTAACATTTTAATTTACACCGTAGATCGCACCTTTGAAGATATTTGCAAGTTTGAGCATAGTTCGAAATATAATTCGTTAAATCGAGAAAATTAATATTTTGCTTGTTGCTCCTTGCTCGACGAAAACTCCTTAGAAAAATTTTTATAACTGAAAGCTTATAGAATTTCATATTGTTTTTGTTTCTAATTTCATACCGCAATCTAGCCTTTTGTTTAAAAAACAAAAAGCAAAACCAGACAAAAATCATTTCTTCTTCGACCGAAAAACACACCAAGCTCAATATAAGCTGAAAAATTAATTAGCAGTTGTGAACTCTACAATTTGTGTTTCTGAATCGCAAATTTGGTTGACGATAAGCTCTAATTATGTTTTTCAAAAACTGCGAGATAAATTTCTCGCTGAATATTTGAGGAAATATGTCAAAAGAATTAATTATTAGCGTAAATGGACGCGAAAAAAAGATTGCCGTTGTTGATAACGGAAAAGTCACTGAATTTTATATCGAACGAGGCGAAGAAAATTCGGGCGTTGTTGGAAATATATATAAAGGTAAAGTTCAAAGAGTTTTACCTGGAATGCAATCGGCATTTGTTGAAGTTGGTTTAGAAAGAGATGCGTTTTTATATGTTTCGGACTTTTTTGATGAAGAAGAAGAATTAGAAAGAATTATTCAGGAAAAATCTAAGAAAGCTGACCGACCGGAAGCCGAACGTGAAGCTGTTGAAGAAGTTTCGCGAGCAAGATTTCAACGTGAAAAACAGATTGAAGATATGCAGGAAATAGTTGAACCTATTTTGGGCGAAATTTCTGACTCAGATGATTCTGATGATATTGAAGTCATCGAAGCAATCGACCCAATTGAAGAAACTTCAACTGAAACTGCTACACAACCAGAAAGAACCGGTAGAAGAAATAATAGAAATCGACGCGGAAAAAGAGCACGCGAAGAAGAACGACAAAATTCCAACACCAGCGTTTCAACTGAAAGTTCTGATGAAACACTTGTTACTCCTGAAATAAGTGATAACAAGGAAGATTCGCAAGAGTCTCGTGTAAAAATAGAATTTGTTGAACCCGCGTTTGTTACCAACGAACCAAATCCGTTTGAAAGAATTATCGACGATGAAGATTTGAACGAAAAAACTAAGCCAAGCAAATCTCGCAAACCTGAAATTACACAAGTAAAAGTTGGGAAATTTCACATTGAAAGCGTTGCGGCTGCTGAAGTTGGTTCATTAATGGGAGAAGTTGAAACCGAAAGTCAGTTTGAAAGAATTGCGGACGATGAGGAAACTGAAGTAAAAACTCAACCTCAAAAGGCTAATCAACAAAAACAAGGACAACCTAAGGGAAGTAATAGAAATAATAGAAACAGAAAACCAAATCCAAATGCGAAAGTTGTTGCTAAAGAAGAAGTTGTAGTCGAAGAAAAGCTAAAACAAGAAGAAGTAGTTGTTTCACCAGCTGAAAAAGTTGAGGCAAAAGCACAACCAAAACCTGCAAAAAATAAACCTCAACCAAAATCGAATCAAAAAGGTAAAAAACCTGTAAAACAAGCTGTTTTAGAAGATGGCGATGCAAGTTTGAAAGAGAAAAGTGAAGTTGCAGAAATGGCGGTTCGACGTGGTGGTCGCCCAACTCGTGGCTATAATCGCAACAAAACGGAAGACACGCCTTATAAAAAAGAAGAACGATTCGAAGATTCTGAGACAAATGAATCTGGTTATTCTGAAAACGAAACTAAAGATGCCGAATTTCAACCAACCGCACAACGCGACCAACGTGGCGGTGGAAGATCGCATTCTTCGCAACGAAATCAACCGACAATTTCTGATTTGCTACGTGAAGGTCAAGATGTTCTTGTGCAAATTGCGAAAGAACCAATTGCCCGAAAAGGTGCGAGAATAACTTCGCATATTTCACTTCCGGGAAGGTATCTCGTTTATATGCCTACGGTTGACCACACTGGCGTTTCGCGAAAAATTGAAAATGGCAACGAAAGAACCAGACTTCGCGGATTAATTACAAAAATTCGTGCCGAAGAAGTTGTGCCATCAGGCGGATTTATTGTCCGCACAGCCGGAATTGGAATTCCTGAGCAAAATCTGCGACAAGACGCGAGATACCTCGTCAGCACTTGGTTAGATATTAAGAAGAAAGCTGAAAAATCTAAGTCGCCTGCTCTTGTTCATCAAGATTTAGATATTATTCAAAGACTTTTACGCGATCAATTGAGTGATGATTTTTCTGCAATCAGAGTAGATTCTGAAGAGGAATATCAAAATATTGTTGAGTTTATTAACCGAATTCAGCCTTCGATGGTTCGTCGGGTTAAACTTTACACTCGCGATCAGCCGATTCTTGAGGCTTTTGGAGTTCAAGAAGAAGTTGAAAAAGCGATTAAACCACGAGTCTGGCTCAAATCGGGCGGTTATCTGGTAATAAATCAAACTGAAGCCTTAGTTGCGATTGACGTTAATACTGGAAAATTCGTCGGAAAAGGTGCAAATCGTTTAGAAGACACAATTACGAAAACAAATATGGAAGCAGTTGAAGAAATTGCACGCCAAATTCGTCTCCGTGATTTGGGCGGAATTATTGTTCTCGACTTAATCGATATGGAAGATCGACGAAATCGAAACAAAGTCATGCAAGCTCTCCAAGCAAGTCTTGAAGGTGATAAATCGCCGACTAAAGTATTGTCTTATAACGACTTTGGCTTGATTATTATGACCCGAAAACGTGTTAAACAATCGCTCGAAAGAACACTTTGTTCGCCTTGCGAATATTGCACAGGTTCAGGTTTGGTGAAATCTGCACAAACTATTTGCTTTGAGATTTTAGAAGAAGCAAGAAGATTAAGCAAACACATGAAAGACGCACATCACACAACTTTGCGGGTAAATATTGAGGTTGCAAAAGCCTTGAGAAACGAAGAAAAAGTTCTGATGGAAGAAATTGAAGCATATCTCGGGAATGTTGATGTAACCAGCGACGCTTCTGTTCACCAAGAACAGTTTGATTTTGCTTTTGTTTAAGAATTAAAAAGCATTTATGCGATTATTGGGCGGAATTTTGTTGATTTACTGCGAATGTAAATCAACAAAACTCCGCTCTTTTTTTCGGGTAAATAAGAACACGGAGCGATAGCGACTTGGCTTTTTCGCCCATTTCATCTAAGTAGCTAGAACTGATTTGATTCAATGCCAAATCGGACAACATTGAATTTAAATGGAGCGACACATTCGAGTTATCAATTTGATGCAGTAAATCGGTTGACACAATTGGCTGATGAAGCGAGTCAGAATTTTACATTTGGCTATGACGTAACGAACAAACTCAAAACAAAAACATTGCCAAACAACATCGTAACTTCGTATGATTATGATGGAATGGAAAGATTAACGCGGCTCAAACATCAAGGAACTTCGACTGTTACGGACAATTCTTATGCCTACAATCCGGCGAATCAGATTTCGAATATCGCCGGATTATCGCAGACAAAAACATTTGGCTACGATAATATTGACCGTTTGACGAATGTTACAGGTTCAGCAAGCGAGAGTGATATTTTCGATTCTGTCGGGAATCGGACAAGTTCAAGCCAGAGTGCGAGTTACACATATCAAGCAAATAATCGTCTAACTTCAAGTGCGACAGGTGGTTATTCGTATAACGCAAATGGCACGATGACGAGTTCGTTTGAAAATGGAAAGGGATTGTGGCGATACAATTGGGATCACGAAAACAGACTGGTTACAGCGTCAACGAGAAAGCAAACTATTCGCTATCGTTATGACGCTTTGGGTCGCCGGATAAGTCGGTATATTGCTGGTGGTAAAGAGAATACGAAGTTTACCTATGATGGAAACGATGTCGTTTTAGACGATAATTTCGGCGTAATCACCAAATATCAAAACGGCTTAGGCATTGATAACAAGCTGAAAATGGTAACGAATGGCGTTTCAAAATACTTCCTTCAACACCATCTTGGTAGCACGACAGCGTTGACAAATAGTTCGGGAAGTGTAATCGAATCAGCAACTTATGACAGTTTTGGAAACGCAACCGGAAATTTATCAACAAGGTATCAATTCACCGGAAGAGAATTCGACAAAGACATCGGGCTGACATATTATCGGGCGAGATGGTATTCGTCAGAGTTGGGAAGATTTGTGAGTGAAGACCCGATTGGGTTTGGTGGAAAAGATGTAAATCTTTATGGATATGTTTGGAACAGTCCAATGAAGTTTGTTGACCCAAAAGGCACTGATGGTGAAACATTATGGTTACCATATGTTACAGGTGGAGCATTTTTTGGTGCATTAAAAGCCTTGGGTGGATATGCCGCAGCAGCAGCTCCGCCTGTAGCTGTAGCTGCTGGTGGGGGTGTTTTAATTTATGGAAGTTGGCACTTAGGCGAATATATTGCCCGAAAACGATTCCCGGAACAATACGAGGATGCAAAGCCTGACGAATCTTGTGATGAGAAACCAAAGTCACCGCCGATCACGCCACCAATATTTCCGCCGAGTTTCCCTCCTCGAACGCCACCAGAGGAAGATCCAGAAGATAATAGGGATGGTTGCGAAGAAGAAAAAAAAGGATGTGCAATACGTTGTTCCGAAGCAGTTGGTGATCCATCTCTAAAACACTTCTATGGAGGGAGCATGACTCAATGTATGAAAAATTGCCTTTCTGAAAGATGCGGAGGCGAACCAAAGTGGAAAGGGTATAAGAGTCGGTGATAGATACGCGTTGATATAAAATGAAACTCAAAGAAATCGAAACATTAATACAACAAAAACGTTATGACGAAGCGTTAAGTAAATGCGAAGAACTTTTAGAAATTGAAGCAGACCGAAAAAGTGACATTCTTCGTCAACGATCAAAAATATATGCATTAATCGACAATTATGAATTAGCGATCATAGACTATGAAACTATTTTTTCGACGGGCGAAGGTAAAATCGCTGACTATTATCTTGCTGCTTACTGGGGCTTGCACAGTGAAAGTTTCACGGAATCTTTAGAAGGGTTCTTAATTGTCTTGAAAATGGGGGATGAACAAAACGAAACTTGGTTTAAGTCCGCATCATTTTTTTATATTGCATATATTCAAATGGAATTAGAGCATTTTGATGAAGCGGATTTGTATCTCGAAAAGGCAGCTAATGTTGAATCGAATGTAGCCATGCCGATTCCAGATGTTGGAATGTGTAACGCAATGCAATTAAGAGAAGAAATATTGAGAAGAAAAAATAAGTAAACACTCTTACGAATTTTTAGCCAAAGAAACTTAAGCGGCTACATATTTTGTAAAAAAACGTGAAGCTAAGTTGTCAGAAATTTTAATTCACAAAAGGTAGATTTATGATTACTGATGAAGAAGTTGACTTTTTAATAATTGCTAATTCGAGTAAAATTTGGCGAAAAGTGGCTCGTGTGGTTGGTTTTTCTATAAGTCAAACTGATACTCAAAAAATAGGCGACAAAAATGATTTATATTTTGCTAATAGAGTTAATGTTTTAGTGAATAAAGGTTTATTAGAATACGAAGGGGACTTGAATGATATGAGAAATTGTGAAATCCGTCTCAAACAAAATTTTGCTAATAGCTGATTCAACCCAAACGAAAAATTTCGGCTATGACAATGTTGACCGTTTGACAGGCGTTACGGGAAGTTCGATTGAGAATTATGCGTTTGACTGCGTTGGGAATCGGACGAGCTCGCATCGTTCAAATGCTTACACATATCAAGCCAATAATCATCTAACATCAACTAACACAGCAAATTACACTTTTGATCCCAATGGGAATATGATTGGTAAAATTCAAGGAAAATCTAATTGGGATTACACTTGGAATTACGAAAATCGGCTCGTATATGCGACAGATAATCGGAAGGTGAAGGTTCGATATGTGTTTGACGCACTCGGCAGGCGTGTTATGAGAAACGCCGGAACACGTGGAATTACGAGATTTACATACGATGGTCAAGATGTTGTTTTAGATGAAGATTCGAACACCGGAATCACGAAATATCAAAACGGCTTAGGCATTGATAACAAGCTAAAAATGGTAACGAATGGAGTTTCAAAATACTTCCTTCAAGATCATCTTGGCAGCACAACGGCACTTACTAATTCAAGCGGAAGCGTAATTGAATCAGCAACTTACGACAGCTTCGGAAACGCAACCGGAAATTTATCAACACGTTACCAATTCACCGGAAGAGAATTCGACAAAGACATCGGGCTGACATATTATCGGGCGAGATGGTATTCGAGCGAATTGGGAAGTAAATATTTGAATTGTAAAGGTCACACGGGTGATGAAGCAAAAAGCAAAGATTAATTATGAATACAATTTTACGCCAAAATGTTTCGTGAAAATTTGTGTTAATTCGTGGCTAAATTCTTAAGGGCAATTTATGAAACCTATATTTCATTTTATCTAATTTATAACTGCTCTTAAGTTTCAAATCAAAATTTCAAATCTTTCTTCAATTCTTTTGGGTTTGAAGGCTTCGAAAAAATAGAATCAGAGATTGATTTGTTAAATTCAACTGATTGATAATTTATTCGACTCGTTTGCTTTCCATTACGAAAATGGTCGATTACTAAAGGAAAGAAAACTCCTTGAAATTCAACGAATTGTGCGTAACGATCTTCTTCTTTTGTTTCTTCACCGGCAGCATTCTTCTTTTTGTGCATTGCCTTCATTGGCAGATTGTCGCTCGCCGCAAACTCGTATTCAATAAAAAAATTATCTTCAAAAGTAAGTTTCACAACCTCGTTTCGCTTGCCTAAAGTCGCTTCACGCCGTCCAACATAACTAAGTTTTGCTTTACCAACCCAATTACGACGCAAGAGAAAATCTAAACTTGTGCGGAGAGATTGATTGAAACCTGTAATTTCTTCTTTTGATTGATCGCGAATAGTTTGCGAACCGCCTTCGAAAATCCAACCTTTATCGTCAAAATTAGTCTGAACTGTTTTTTCGCCGGAAGACTTAAATTCGGTTCTTTCTTTGTTTGGAAAAACTAAAATATCAAGAAAATTGCTTTCAGAATATGGTCTTTCATCGCGAAATTGTGTCAGAAAACCTCGCCCAACAATCGTTTTTACATTGCTATAATTTACGCCACCAAGTTTTTCGATAGCTTTTTTGAGGATTAATTCGGCTTTTTCATCAGATTGTTGCGAAAAAGAAACTGAAAAAAGCGATAAAAAAAGCACAAATAAAATTAATTTTGATTTCATAACGAGCAAAATACTAACATAATTTTCTAAGTTCAATGTTCAGAATATTCCAAAGATTTTCGATGTGTTTTTCTTCAACATGGATGCTTCCAATTGAAACACGAAGCGTAATTTTACCGTTTAATTTGGTTGGAGAAATATATGCCTTGCCGCTGGCGTTTATATTATTCATCAATGTTTCATTCAGTAAATCTAAATTTTCGACATCTTTTGAAATCGCACGAAAACAAACAAGTGCAAACGGAACGTCTGCCATCATTTCGAAATCTTCAGATTCGTTAACCCATTTTTCGAGAAGTTTTGCCAACCGACAATGTTCACGAATTCTGGCAATCAAACCTTCCTGCCCAAAATATCGCAAAACAAACCAAAGTTTTAGCGAGCGAAAACGCCGACCAAGTTGAATTCCATAATCCATCTGATTATTTACGACTTCCGTAACTTTCAAATATTCAGCGACAAGCGAAAAAGTTTGCTTCAATAAATCAAGATCGCGAACGTATAAAACCGAAAGATCAAAAGGCGTAAACAACCATTTGTGCGGATTTGTCACAATTGAATCGGCTTTTTCTGCACCGCGAAAATGATGTTGAAGTTCAGGAACGATCATCGCCGAACCTGCATAAGCTGCGTCAACGTGAAGCCATAAACTGTGTGTTTGGCATATTTCGGCTATCGCCTCGACATCATCAACGCTTGTTGTCGAAGTTGTGCCAACTGTCGCGACAACGCAAAACGGCAAATATCCGAGAGCAATATCCGCCAAAATCGCCGCCGAAAGTTCGTCCGGTTTCATCTCAAATTTTTCGTTTACCGGAATTTTTACGATCGAATCTGTGCCGAGTCCGAGAAGGATAACGGCTTTATCAATTGACGAATGAGTTTGTTCAGAGCAATAAATTCGCAAAAGCGGAAGATCGGTTCGCCCGCTCATTCCACGTTTTCTGATGTCTAAATTTAACCTTTCTCTCGCCATCGCGACTGCATGAAGCGTAGAAATTGAAGCTGTATCGTAAATCACACCGCGAAAAGATTCGGGCAAGTTCATCATTTGCCGCAGCCAATCTAAAACGATTTCCTCGAGTTCGGTCGAAGCCGGAGAAGTTCGCCACAGCATCGCTTTCATATCAAAAGTAGCGGAAAGCATTTCAGCAAAAATACCGACTGAAGATGTCGAAGTTGAAAATAAACCATGAAAATTTGGATGATTCCAATGAGTTACGGCGGGCAGAATAAGTTTTTCAACATCAGCAAAAATATCGGAAAAGTCTTCGCCCGTTTTTGGAGTTGAAAGAGGCAAGGCATTTTTTAAATCATTTGGGGCATTTTGAGATAAAACCGGAAAATCTTCGAGGTTTTCAAAATATTTGGCGATAAAATCAATCATTTCGTAGCCATATTTACGAAAATCTTCTTTTGGCATATCACCAAATTCAGGTATCAAATTTTTTAAATAAGAATTTTCTTGCATAAAACAGACTTTTTCGGTTCTTAAAACTCGACAGTTTCACTTATTTCGGTATACTAATTTTTGTAATAATAACATCTCTTAAATCGAATTCAAGCAACCTTTTCCGAATGATTTGCGTAGAAGATGAGAATGTTTCAGCGATATTCAGTCAATTCAGATTTTTGTCGCTTCTTGAATTAGGTTTATAATTTCAAAAAAATTTGTGAGGAAAGTATGAAAAGAACTGTTTTAAGTATTGCGATAGCAATTTCCATGATTCTCTCGGTGGCTTGTGTTCAAAAAGGTGGAAACACTAACGGAACAACTGCACCAACTGGCGACGTCATAAAAGTTGGCGTTTACGGTGATACAAGCGGAGCAACTTCGAGTTTTGGGCAATCAACCAAAAACGGAATTCAATTAGCATTTGAAGAAATCAATGCTGCCGGTGGAGTGAATGGTAAAAAACTCGAAATGGTTTTTGAAGACGATCAAGGTACACCGGAAAAAGCTAAAACAGTTATTTCGAAGTTGATAAGCCAAGATAAAGTTGTGGCTGTTTTAGGCGAAGTTGCTTCGTCTAACTCGCTTGCAGCTGCACCGGTTGCACAAGAAGCGAAAATACCGATGATTACTCCTTCGTCAACCAATCCGAAAGTTACGGAAGTGGGCGATTATATTTCTCGTGTTTGTTTTATTGATCCATTTCAAGGTTCGGTAATGGCTAAATTTGCCGCAAACACATTGAAAGCGAAAACTGCCGCGATTCTTGGCGATAACAGTTCGGATTACAGCAAAGGCTTGACCAAATTTTTTGAAGAAGAGTTTACAAAGCTCGGCGGAAAGGTAATTACCAAACAAACTTACGCACAAAAAGACCAAGATTTCAAAGGTCAATTGACACAAATGCGTGACCAAAAACCTGATGTAATCTACATTCCGGGTTATTACGGAGAAGTTGGAATTATCGCCAGACAAGCTCGTGAACTTGGTATGACGATGCCGCTTTTGGGTGGTGATGGTTGGGATTCGCCTGAACTTTGGAAACTTGGCGGAGCATCATTGAAAAATGCTTACATCTCAAATCATTATTCGGCAGATAATCCTGCTCCAGAAATCCAAAATTTTGTAAAAAGCTATAAAGCAAAATTTGGTGTTGATCCTGATTCTCTCGCGGCACTTGCTTATGATTCGGCTAAGGTTTTGGCAAATGCAATAAAAGTTGCAGGCGGAACTGACAGTACAAAATTAAAAGATGCGATTAACGCAACGAAAGAGTTTCCAGGCGTAACGGGTAAAATAACTCTCGATGGAAGTCGTAATGCGGTCAAGCCTGCTGTTGTTCTTGAACTTGACGCAGCAGGTGCGAAATTTGCGTTTAAGGAAACAATCTATCCTGAGGGAATGACTCCGCCGTCAACAACCGCAGCAGCCGCGAATAGCAATGCAATGCCTGTTGCTAATGCAAATAAACCTACAACTAACACAAACGCAACTAAATAAATTTGAAGTTAAAATTTCGGAGTTTCGAGTTCTAAAAAAACTCGAAACTCCGTTTTAAGACTTATTGCTTTGAATACTATGGACACTTTTGTTCAACAACTTATCAACGGCTTAACGATTGGTTCGATTTATGCACTCATTGCCCTCGGTTACACGATGGTTTATGGGACATTGCGGCTGATAAATTTCGCACATGGCGACATTTATATGGTCGGTGCATATACCGGATTTATTCTCGCGACAGCACTTGGCTTCGCCGCAAGTCCGTCCGCTTTGGGATTTGCTGTAACACTACTTGGCTCAATGTTAGTCGCGGCAATTGTGGGAATGATAATTGAACGATTTGCTTATCGTCCGGTTAGAAAGTTTTCAAAAATGACGACGCTGATCACAGCAATTGGTGTGTCGTTGTTAATTGAATATTTGTTCGTTTTTATTTTCTCCGGAACTCCGAAGGCTTTTCCGCAACTAATTACGAACAATACATATACGCTTTTTGGAAACGCACAAATTTCAACTTCGCAGATTGTAATTTTCTTAGTTTCGATAGCACTAATGATTGCTCTGCAATACATTATTTTCTATACAAAAATCGGAAAAGCAATGCGAGCTGTTTCTTTCAATTTAGCTTCGGCAAAATTGATGGGAATCAACACAGATTTTGTTATTTCATTTACCTTTGCATTAGGTTCTGCACTTGCAGCGGCTGGCGGAGTTTTAACTGCACAATATAACCCTAAAATTGATCCGTTGATGGGAATTATGTATGGTTTGAAAGCCTTTGTCGCGGCGGTTTTGGGCGGAATTGGAAACATTCCGGGAGCAGTTCTCGGCGGATTGCTTATTGGTGCGGCAGAAACTTTGGTTGTCGGTTACGGTAGCTATATCGGAATTCCTTCAACATATCGCGATGCGGTCGCGTTCGCAATTTTAATTTTGGTACTTTTAATAAGACCTGCCGGACTTTTGGGTTCAAACGTGCAGGAAAAAGTTTAAGAAAAGTATGTAGAATATTTGATGACGAAACATTTTTCATCCTTTATTTTTCATTCTTAATCCTTCAAATATGAATTGGATAAAAACAATTATAGGCGTTGTCGTGGCTCTCGCGGTGATTTACGTTTTGAACGAAATGCTAAGCAAAACCGGATTTTTTGAATTCGGAGTTGATGATTACACTGGAAGAATTCTCGTGTTTATTGCCATTAGTATGATTATGGCAACATCGCTCAATCTGATAAATGGTTTTACCGGACAATTTTCAATCGGTCACGCCGGATTTATGGCGGTTGGAGCGTATTCGTCGGCATATTTTTCTGTAAATTACGGAAAATTCCTCGAAGGAACTTTTGGTTTTTTGGGTGAAAATATAGCAATTGGCATTGTCCTGCTAATTGCAATAGTCATTGGTGCGATTTCTGCCGGAATCGCAGGTTCAATTGTTGGCATTCCAAGTTTGCGTCTCAAAGGTGATTATCTAGCAATCGTGACGCTTGGATTTGCTGAGATTATTCGCATCGTAATTCTAAATATTGACGCCGTTGGCGGTGCGACAGGTTATGCCGTTCCAGGTTACGCAAGTTTTCTTTGGATTGGGGTATTTACTGTAATTACGGTTGTTGTGGTTCACAACATCGTTAAATCTGACACTGGTCGAGCCTTGATTTCTATTCGTGAAGACGAACTTGCTGCTGAAGCAATGGGCGTAAACACTACACGCTACAAAGTAACTTCATTTATTATCGGCTCATCATTTGCCGGAATTGCGGGTGTTCTTTTCGCACACTACAACAAATTTCTTCACACCAACGATTTCCAATTTATTAAGTCTTTCGAAATTATCATCATGATTGTCATCGGCGGAATGGGATCGATGACAGGTGCGATTTTGGGTGCGATTATCGTTACACTTTTGCCCGAACTTTTGCGACAACTTCCTGATATCCAAATTGGTGCAACAGTTATTAAGTTTGCTGACTTGCGACTTGTCATTTTTGCTCTGATTTTGATTTTGACAATGATTTTACGTCCACAAGGTATTCTGGGAACAAAAGAAATTATGGACTTCTTTAAACGTAAAGGAGCAGTAACAAAATGAGCCGAACAGATGATTTAGTTTTGCAAACAAATAAAGCGGTTATCAAATTTGGCGGTTTAACTGCGGTTAAAGAGTTAGATATGAATGTTCGCCGAGGTGAAATCTTCGGACTTATCGGACCAAACGGAGCCGGTAAAACTACTGTTTTCAATCTCTTAACCGGAGTTTACGAACCAACTTCCGGTGACATTTTTATTGATGGAACTCGGATAAACGGCAAGCGACCATATCAAATTTCACGACTTGGAGTTTCTCGCACGTTTCAAAATATACGTCTTTTCCCGTCTATGACGGTTTTGGAAAATGTAATTACAGCTTGTCATCGTCATGCAAAACAAACAATGGTTGAAGCTATTTTTCGTCTTCCAAGATATTTTAAAGATGAAAAAGAGCATCGTGATTTTGCGATGGAATTACTAGAAATTTTTGATCTCGCGAAGTATAAAGACGAAGGCGGAACGAGTTTGCCTTATGGAAATCAACGCCGCCTGGAGATTGTTCGAGCTTTGGCAACCAAGCCTAAATTATTACTTTTAGACGAACCAGCAGCTGGAATGAATCCTTCTGAGCAGGAAGATTTGACCAGATTGATTAAAGAAATTCGCGATAAATTTGATTTGACAGTTGTTTTGGTCGAACATAATATGCGAGTCGTAATGGGCGTTTGCGACCGAATTCAGGTTGTAGATTATGGAAAATCAATCGCTCTCGGCAATCCCGAAGAAATTAAGAATGACCCAAAAGTTATTGAAGCTTATTTAGGAAGTTAATGTTTAATTGTGAATGGTAAATATAAATACCAGTATTAACAATTAACAATTAACAATTAACAAAAGATGCTAGTTTTAGAAAATATTTCAGTTAATTACGGTGCGATTGAGGCGTTGACGGATATTTCATTGCGTGTCGAACAAGGCGAAGTCGTGACTCTTATCGGTGCAAATGGTGCGGGAAAATCAACTACTTTGCGGACAATTACAGGTTTGCTTTCGCCGAGATTAGGCAAAGTTACATACGAAGGCAAAGATATTAGCGGCATGGCAACGCACAAACTTGTGCCGATGGGAATTTCGATGTCGCCAGAAGGTCGCGGTGTTTTTGCGAATCTTTCAATTCGCGAAAATCTCGATATGGGAGCTTATATTCGCAAGGATAAAGCCGGAATTAAAGATGATATGGAAAGAGGTTTTGCGATGTTTCCTCGTTTGAAAGAGCGTGAATCGCAAAAAGCAGGAACGCTTTCCGGCGGCGAACAGCAAATGTTGGCGATGGCTCGTGCTTTGATGTGCCGTCCACGCCTGCTCTTGCTTGACGAACCTTCGCTCGGACTCGCACCTTTAGTTGTTCATCAAATTTTTGAAGCGATTGACGAAATCCGCTCTAAAGGAACAACAATTCTCTTAGTTGAACAAAACGCCTACGGTGCTTTGCAGCATTCAGATCGTGCTTACGTTTTAGAAACCGGAAGAATTGTGATGGAAGGCGATTCGAAAGTTTTGGCAAACGATCCGCGAGTTAAAGAAGCATATTTGGGAGAATAAAAATATTTACTCTTTGGAAATGAACGTAAAAGTCTAGGCTTTTGCGTTCATTTGTATTTGGAATGTTTTGATAAAAATTGGAGTTAAGAATGTTTAGAAAATTGTTAATTTGCTTGTCAATAATTCTGTTAGGCTCGTCTATTTTCGGACAAAAAGTAAAACCTGTTCAAGATACAATTGATGAAAAAGTAAAAAATGAAATTACAAGTTTTAAGGGAAACGTTTGGATATATGCGAAAAATCTTGATAGTGGCAAAGAATATTCTTTGCGTGGCGATGAAAAAGTTCGCACCGCAAGCACCATAAAATTGCCGATTATGACAGAAGTTTTTCGTCAGGTTGCAGAAGGAAAACTCAAATGGACAGACGAAATAATCCTTTCGAAAGATAATAAAACGAGTGGTTCGGGCATCTTAAACGAGTTTACGGATGGCACAAAAGTTGATATTAAAACTCTTAATAACTTGATGATTGTTATTTCTGACAACACTGCAACCAATATTCTTTTGGACAAAGTTTCAGCAAATAATGTTAACGGTTTTATGAAGACTTTGGGTTTGAGTAACACACTTAGTTTAAGAAAAATTGGTGGTGGCGGAGATTCGAAGGCTTATGATGAGCCAGTGAATAAAGTTTTCGGCATTGGAGTTTCAACGCCGAAAGATATGGTTATGTTGTTGGAAAAATTAGAGAAAGGCGAAGTTGTCAACAAAGAATCATCGGCAGAAATGATTGCAATTTTGAAACGGCAGCAATACACCGATTTAATTGGGAGAAACCTGCTCGACACAGTTCCGATAGCTTCAAAATCAGGCTCACTTGATCGTTTAAGAAGCGATGTTGGCATTATTTACACGCGACGCGGAAGAATTGTGATGGCAATTACGACTGACGATAATCCGGTAGTTCATTACAATTGGGACGGCGAAGCAGAAGAGTTAATTTGGCGGCTTTCGCAAATTTTACAGGCGGGATTAGCTAAAAATTGATTCTAGTCAGTTTGACCACAACACAACATCGCGAACTTCTTGTCCACGCACAAAAGCGAACTGCTTGCCGTCATTTGACCAAGCAAAATTGTAGAGTCTTTCTTTTGGCAAGTTTTCCATTCTGATTGGTTCGCCGCCATCAATCGTCTGTTTCCAATATCCGTAATTCGTGTCGGAATAAACAATCGCTTTTCCGTCAGGTGTCCAATGTGTGCCACCAAAAGTGGTGGCAGATTTTGGTAAATCGAAAAATTTAATAGGTTGTCCGCCTGTAATTGGCAAAATCGCAAGTCGTCTTTTATCAGTTCGATATAATGCTGCGATAAATTTTCCGTCGGGTGAAACACAACTCCACGAAGTTTCTTTATCGGTTAAGGCGACCGATTCTCCGCCGTCAATCGAAATTCTGCGTAGTTCACCGATGCCGATTTCATTAGATTTATAATAGACAAATAGGCTGTCGGGTGAAATTGTCGGCTGATAATTTTCTTTCCCGAAAGTCAGTTGAGTCGGGCGATTTCCGTTAATATCCATTCGCCAAATATCAAATCCGCCATTGCGGGTTGAGTGAAAAACGATGTAACGTCCATCTCTTGAAACTGCTAGTGCACTATCCACAAAACCAGGCGAAGTCAATTCTCTTTGATTGCTTCCATCAGCATTCATTTCTGAAATAACTTGACTTTGTGTATTTGAAGAATTGTAAATCAGCCGATTATCCGGCGTCCAACCCAAACCCCACAAACCATCATATCTGCCGAACGAACCGAAAGTGATTTGTTTCGCATTGCTCAGATTTTCAGCCGGAGCAAGCCAAATATTTTCCATTTGACGATGTTCGATTGTCAGCAGAGTGTTGCCTGACAAACTGAGTGCATCAAGATAACTGCTCAAATCAGTTGTGATTTGATTTGTTTCACCGCTCGGAATGGCAATATTCCAGACGTGAAATTGCGGAACTCCCGACCAGACTTGTGCTTTTCGTGCCGTTAAAATTAAATTGTTGCCGTCTGCCGTCCAAGCGGTTTTATCTATTTCGCCGAAATTTTGCTTGGAAATTTGTTTAATTTCACCGCTTGAAATCTGAACCGTGTAAGCATTATGAATAAACTCTTCGGTCGCACAACTGAAAGCGAGCATTTTTCCGTTGGGCGAAAATGAAACAGAAGGATAAGGCACGGGAAACGGCGAAACAATTTCAAGTTCGGAACCACTCGTTAAATCTCTGACAACCAGAATATTCTTCTTTTCCTCATAGTTGAATTTTGCAAAGGCAATTTGTTTGCCGTCAGGCGAAAGAGCAAAATTGTTGATTTTTTCGTGAATTTTTTCCGACGCACCGCCCAAAACAGGCATCCGAAAAAGCGTCGGATTTTCATTGTTTTCATCGCGGATTAGAAAATAAAGTTTGTCGTTTTCGGGTGAGAATGCCAGCGAACTGTAAATCGTTTCATTTGGCGGACGAAGTTGGATACTGTTGCCGCCTTCTGTTTGCCCAAGCCATAAAGTTTTTTTACCAAAATCATCGGTTGCATAAGCGAATAATTTTCCATCGGGCGAAAGTGCGGCAATTTCGACTTTACCGTTATTGGTTAATTGCCGAATTTGCATCCGCGTGAATGGCACATACGATTTTTGGTTTTCACTGCGAAACCAAAAATAACCGCTCAATAAAAGTAAAAAGACAAAAGGTAATAGGTAATAGTATGAAAAATTTCGGCTTTGATTTGTTAATTTAAGTTGCTTATTTTCAACTACGTCTATCTCTTCGGCAATAAAAACTCGGGAAATTTCGTGACTTTCAATTGTAATTTCGTCTTCTACAACAATTTCTTCGCCGATGAATTTATAGCCTTTGCCGGGAATTGTGAGAATAAAACGATTTTCGCCTCGAGCTTCACCGAGAGTTTTTCTGAGTGTTGAAACGTGAACAGTAAGGTTGCTTTCTTCAACAAATTGCCCTTCCCAAATCGTTTGCAGCAATTCATCTTTACTTAAAATTTCGCCTCGTCTGGCGACTAACAATTCGAGCAAATCAAATGTCTTAGGATTGAGTGCAACCTGTTCGCCTTCCTTAAACAAAAGCCTTTTCGTGCTATCAAGCTCAAATTCAGAAAAGCGAAAGTTGTTTGTTATCAACGGTTTCATAACGTTTCGGAAACTTTTGGAAATTTTAACCTACAAATTTAGGACTTTTAATATGGTTTAAATCCAAACTCGTAAACGTTCGAGAAAGACTGTGTCAAACGGATAAAAGAAAACCAATTTTAACACAGTTCGAAGTTAAAAAACGAACTAATAACCAAATGACGAAACAAATACGACGAAGGGAAATAAGCATTGAAAAACACAAAATTACAACAATCCGCTCGCCCGGCAGACTGAATCCGATTTACTGCCGAATTTGCGAAAAATCTGTAACAACGTTTTCGCTTGTTCAGCTTGAAGTAATTTCACAACAAGTCGAAACAAATGGCTTTCACCTGATTCAAACAAACAAAGGTTCGCTCGTCTGCGGAAATTCGCTCGAACTTAATAATTAAAAAACTACCTTTATGTTAAATATACAAAACTTTTATTCAATCAACCGCTCTTTTTTATTGTGCTTTTTGGCGTTCAGCTTTTTATTGCTCAACGCAAATTCTTTGCAAGCAGCGACTTTTACAGTTTCAAATGTCAACAATTCTGGAGCCGGAAGTTTGCGTCAAGCAATTATTGATTCGAATACTGCTCAAGGCGTTGGCGGCGTTCAGAATGTGATTAATTTCAACTTTTCTGGCGGAGTCGTGCGAACCGTTAATCTGACATCACCTTTACCCGATATTACATATCATTTGAAAATTGATGGAACAACAATAGCAGGTTATAGCGGCACTCCGCTTTTTGAATTGAACGGTGCAAGTGCAGGTTCAGCCGCGAATGGTTTGACAAATCGGGTTGGAGATTTTGAAGTTAAAGCGTTGATTATAAATCGCTTTGGCGGAAACGGAATTGAAGCTGTTTGTCCGTTCGGCGGTTGTGCAGATTTTGAACACAACATACTTTTTGTAACCGGAAGCTATATCGGCATTGATAAATTGGGAATTACCGCGAGTCCGAACAACGGAAACGGCATTTATTATCAACCTCATCGGGCAATTGCTTATTCTACCATCGGCGGACAATTGGCAAGCGAACGCAACATCATCTCGGGCAACGGAAAAAACGGTGTCTTGCTTCGCCGTTCCGATTACACTTATTCAACCGTTGCTTTTGTGAATAATTATATCGGGATTAATGTTTTCGGTGCGGCGGCGATTGGCAATACGCTCAACGGAATTTCCACCGAAGACAGTCCGGGCTCACAAAACGGTTTGGGAATTGAAATCGGCAATGATCTAGGATTTGCAGGTTCGTCTCTACCGCCGACTCTTGCTGACCGAAATGTCATTTCAGGCAACGGTGCAAGTGGGATTTTTACTAATACAACGTCTGTTAATCTCAGTATAAAAAACAGCTATATCGGCACAAACTCGAGTGGAACGGCTGATTTGGGAAATGCTTTGGATGGCATTAAATTGACAGCTACCGGTAATGCCGATATTCAAATTGGTGGCACCGGTGCGTTTGAAGGAAATGTTATTTCGGGCAATAACGGTTACGGAATCGAATCGGCGATGTCGTTTACCATTGTTCAAAACAATCGAATCGGCACAAATGCTCTCGGCACGGCGGCAGTCGGCAATTCGCTTGACGGTGTTCGGTTCTTCACAATTAACGCTTTTCCAATTGGAAATTGTTACATCGGCGGCAGTAACGCGGGCGAAGGAAATTTGATTTCTGGAAATACAAACGGCGTTACGCTCGATGTCGGGGCAGACGGCACTCGTGTCGAAGGCAATAAAATCGGTGTGAATCTTGCAACAACGGCAACGATTCCTAATACACAAAGCGGTGTTGTCGTGAAAGCAAACAACATCGGAATCGGATTCGCCAACAACGCTCCTTCAATCAATATTATCAGCGGTAATGCTATCAACGGTATTTGGGTTACGGGGCATTCGACCGGTGTAGATATTTTTAACAACTATATCGGAACGAACGCAAGCGACACGAATTTGGGCAATGCCTCGGCAGGTGTTTTTGTTGCACAGTGCGGAGCAAACGTCAGAATCGGAGCAGACGCGGCGATTTCGGGAGCTGCGAACACGATAGCCTATAACGGAATCAACGGCGTTTTTGCGTGGGATACGGTGCAATGTGTCAGCATTCCGGCGGCGTATATCAATGTCGCGGTGCGACGAAATTCGATCTATTCAAATGGCGGCGTAGGAATTGATCTTGCCGGAACGCTTGGTGTATCGACTAATGATATAGGCGATAGTGACACCGGACCGAACGGTTTGCAAAATTTCCCGACATTGTTAAAAGCATCGCCGACACAACTTTACGGCACGCTCAACAGCAAGCCGAATCAAACTTACGCAGTCGATTTTTTCCAAAATACAACGTGCGATTCATCCGGAAATGGCGAAGGCAAAACTCTTGTAGGTTCGGTCAATCTGTCGACTGATGCAGGCGGTAACACGAGTTATAATCTGACCGGCTTGCCAATCGCCGTAGGGCAAATAATCACGGCGACGGCGACCGACTCGCTCGGCAACACCTCGGAATTTTCGCCGTGTCTGACCGCGACGAATGCTCCGGGCAACATCGTTTTTAATTCCGGCGTGAGTTTCGGAACAAACGAAGATTCCGGCAGTGCGGCGATTGTTATTGACCGCGTGAACGGTTCGAGCGGCATTATCACGGCGGATTACACAACTTCAAACGGTTCGGCGATCGCTGGACAAGATTACACGGCGACATCGGCAACGGTGACATTTCTGAACGGCGAAGTCAGCAAAACGATTTTCGTCCCCATTATCAATGACACATTGGATGAACCGGCGGAAGGTTTTAACGTCACTTTGAGCAATCCGACCGGCGGTGCGTTCGTCGTCAATCCGTCGTCGCACATCGAATTGATAACCGACGACGACAATCCGCCGACTGTTTCAATCAATGACGTTTCGATTTTGGAAGGCAATCAGGGAACGACCGTTTTCACTTTTAATGTTTCGCTTTCCACCGCTTCGGCTATTGCTTCGTCGGTTAATTTCTCGACCGCGAACGGCACGGCGACCGCCGGAATTGATTATCAGGCGACCAGCGGCACGGTTAATTTCGCCGCCGGAGAAGTTTTGAAAACCGCAACAGTCTCGGTCAACACAGATTTAATCAGCGAATTGAACGAGACATTTTTCATCAATCTCGCCACGCCAACCAATCTGACAATCAACGATGGGCAAGCAATCGGCACAATGTTAGATGACGATAATCCGGGCAAAATCGCGTTTGCTTTTCCAAATTACAGCGTCGCGGAAGGTTCATCAAATGCAATCATCACACTTACGCGAACAAACGGTTCGGCAGGTGCAGTTGCAGTAAATTACACGACATCAAATGGAACGGCAACCGCCAGCAGCGATTACACGGCAACGAACGGCACGGCAACATTTAACGATGGACAAACCAGCACATCGTTCAATATTCCGATACTGCAAGACACGACAGGTGAAGCAAGTGAAACGGTTTTTGTTTCGATTTCAAGTCCGCTCGGCGGAGCAGCTTTGGGAACTCAAACCAATGCTGTATTGACGATTTTTGATGACGATGGCGGACTTCCCGCGAATGTTGCGGTCAGCGGACAAATAGTGGAAAACGCATTGCCGCTTGCGAATGTTTTGGTCACACTAAACGGTTCGCAATCTGCAACCGCATTGACCAATGCAAGCGGAAATTATTCGTTCACGAATCTTCCTGCGGGCGGCAATTTTCTCGTCACACCAACCCTAAGCGGCTATTCATTTGAACCGCAAAGTTTGAGTTTCACGAATCTTGCGGCAAATATCACGAATGCGAATTTCGTGGCTTCGACCGGAACGCCTTCGAGGAATTTAAAGATCGTTTCAAATGGAACAATCGGCGGTCAAGATGCGGCAACCGAAGTTCTTTTGCAGAGCCAAGGAAACGAAAATAGTGTCGGCTTTAGTATCGGTTACAATGCCGCGTTGGTATTTAATCCGCAAGTTTCACTCGGCGGGGACGCTTCAAATGCGACATTGATCGTAAATAATGCACAAGCCGGCAGACTCGGAATGATTCTCGCATTACCTGCGGGTCAAACATTTGCGGCAGGCAGTCGGCAAATCATAAAAATCACATTCAATACGGCAGTTACATCCATTTTCAGCACACCGCTGTTATTTAGCGATTCGCCGATTCTACGAAAAACGGCGGACGCAAACGCAAGCGGATTGCCAACTTCCTATTCAGATGGGTTGATTGGATTTTCGCAAGGTTTTGAAGCCGATGTGGCAAGTCGTCCGGCGGGTGATGGATTTTTGGCAGTAGATGATTTCACGCAAGTCGGGCGATTTGTTGCCGGACTCGACACGCCCGATTCGCCCGTTTCAACCAACGAATTTCAGCGAGCCGATTGTTCGCCGCGAGGAAATAAAGGCGATGGCGTGCTTGCGGTTGATGATTTTACACAAGCCGGACGCTACGCCGCCGGTCTTGATGCAAGCCAAAAAGCGGGTGGTGCAACTCAATTCAGCGGTTTGGCTTCGCTAACATTTGAAAAATTGTTGACAGACAGTTTCGCTCTGCCGAGAGATATCCGGGTTGTAAATAATTCGACTTCTCCGGGAACGCAAGTTTTCGTGTCGGTGGAAACAGACGCGATGGGCGACGAAAATGGTTACGGATTTACCTTCAATTACGATCAAACAAAGCTCTCGGCTCCGCTCGTTGCCGCAGGAACAGGAGCACAAGGAACGTTTTTAATCCCGAATACAAACACCGCCGGAAAAGTTGGCGTAATCATTGCTTTTTCACCCGGTTCTACGATTCAGGCAGGATTAAAACAACTCGTGACGATTCGGTTTAATGTTTTAGCGAATGCAGCGAGTGGCTTATCGCCCTTAACATTCGGCGATTCTCCGGTAATCCGAAAAGTTTCGGATGCAAATGCAGTTACGCTCGCGGCAAGTTTTACGGACGGTAATTTGAATATTCTCGGTCCAACGGCGGCAAATATTTCAATCGGCGGAAGAGTGCTAAACGCAAACGGACGTGCAATTCCAAGAGCGATAATTTCTGTTACAAATCAAAATGGCGAACAACAAACCGCTCGCACAAATCCTTTCGGTTATTACCGTTTCAGTGAAATTCCGGCAGGACAAACTTATGTCATCACGGTCGTAAGTAAAAGATATACGTTCGCATCGTCACTTGTATTTTCGGCAATCGAAAATTTGACCGATGCCGATTTTTTCGCCGAGCAGTAATTCGAAGCCTTTAACCAAAACAAATTACATTTTTTGAGGATATTATGAAACTAACATTTAACTTTTTACGATTTTCAACATTGATCGCGGTGCTTATTATTTGTGCGACGGCAACGCTTGCACAAACCACCGCATTTACTTATCAAGGCAGATTCACCGATTCGACCTTGCCGCAGCCGACCAACGGCAGTTACGAAATGGAGTATAAACTTTTCGATACTTCAATTGTGGGAACAGGTTTGCAAAACGGAACCACGCAGAGCGTTTCGAGCGTTTCGGTGGTCAACGGAATTTTTACCGTTCAACTGGATTTCGGCGGCGGAGCGTTTCGGGCAAATTCAATCTTTATTGAAATCGGCGTGCGTCCGGTTGGAAGTGCGGCGGCGTTTACGGTTCTTGGACCTCGTCAGCAAATTACAGCCGCACCTTTAGCGGTTCGCAGCGGATTTTCAGATGTTGCGGTAACTGCCGGAGATTCCGGTGCACTTGGCGGTGTTCCCGCAAGTCAGTATGTGCAGACAAGCGATCCGCGTCTCGCAGACGACCGCAATCCGCTCGCGGGAAGTTCCAATTATATTCAAAATCAAGCGGCAGTTTCGCAGGCTGCATATTTTAGCATTACGGGAAACGCGACAGTCGGCGGAACTGTTTCGGGAAATGTAGTTGATGCCGGAACGCAGTTTAATATTGGCGGAAGCCGATTTTTGAGCGGCGGCAGCGGAAACGTTTTCGCAGGACTTAACGCAGGAACTGCAACAACCTATGGAAGCGATACTGTCCGTATTTTCGGTCTCGGCTCGTCAGGCGGCATTGTACTCTGCCGTAACGCTTCAAACCAAATTTCGACGTGCACAGCGGAAACGGCACTATCGCTTGAACAGCTTCAGTTAATTTAGCAACAAGTGGAAACAAATAGCGTTCACATGATTCAAACCGACAAAGGTTCGCTCGTCTGCGGTAATTCGCTCGAAATAAACAGTAAGTAAGAAAATAATATGAAAAATATAAAACAATTCAACTTAATCGCAATCATCTTTGCAGTAACAATTCTTGTCACGGCATTTAGTAATAACGTATTTGCCGTTCCGCCAACCAACAACGACTTTGTGAATGCCGAAGTTGTCAGCGGAATCGCTGTGCATCTTACAAGAACAAACGTTGATGCAACAAAAGAAGTCGGTGAACCGAATCACGCTAATAATCCCGGCGGGAAATCGGTTTGGTTTAAATGGACTGCTCCGATGTCGCGTGTGATGTCTTTTACTACAAACCGAAGCGGTTCTAATATCGACACACTTCTAAACATTTATACCGGTTCGGAAGTAAACTCACTTTCTTCTGTAAGTGCAAACAATAGCATTAATCCACCTGCAAACTTGCGTAGTTTTGCACGAACACAGATCAATGCGGGCGTTACATATTTAATTGCAATCGATGGTTCGTCAGATAGCGGTCAAGCCGCAGAAGGAAATTTCACGCTCGATATTCAGCCTTCATTTGAGTATCAAGGTGCAGATTACGATAACGACGGAATGACCGATTTTTCGTATTTTCGTCCAACAACAGGAACTTGGAATGTTTTTCGCAGCAGCGACCAACAAATCGCTGTCCGGCAGTGGGGATTTAATGGCGACATTCCCATTGTATTTTCCAACAGCGGTAGCGGAACGAATGAATACACAGTTTTTCGTCCTTCAAACGGCTTTTGGTATAACCAACCGGTTTGTTGTCAGTCGAATGGCTATCTCCAGTTTGGGTTAGCAGATGATATTCCAGCACCGTCAAATTTCGGCGGCGGAGTAAATACCCAAATCGCAGTTTTCAGACCTTCAAACGGTATTTGGTATATTGACAGTTTGTCAGAAAACGTCAGGTACTATCAGTTTGGTCAAAATGGCGATTTACCCGTTCCCGGACAATACAGTCCTGACACATTTGCTGATGTCGCCGTCTTTCGTCCCGCAAACGGCACATGGTATTTCACAAAACGGATTAGCAACAATGCCAATCAAGACAGCTTCAACCAAATACAATTTGGTCAATCGGGCGATAAACCTGTTCCGGCTGATTATGACGGAGATGGAATTCTAGATGTCGCGGTGTATCGACCGTCAATCGGAATTTGGTGGATATTGCAAAGCTCTGACAGTCAAGTAAAAGCAATCCGATGGGGAATTGCCGAAGATATTCCGACTACAGGAGACTTTGATGGAGACGGAAAGTTTGATACCGCAGTTTTTCGACCATCAACCGGCTTTTGGTATGTGTTAAAAAGCAGCGACAACGCAGTTCAAATCAAACAATTCGGGCAAACGGGCGATATTCCTGTAACTGCAAATAAAACATTTTAATTTGAGAATGTAAATTTTGTCGCGGGTGGGAACGGCATAGTAAATATGTCGTTTCCAAAGGTGTCAGAAAAAAAAATTAAATGAAAAATTATTTAACCCGAAAATTTACAATCCGGTCGCGGTGCTTTGTGTCAATGCGGTATTTATTGTTTCTTTCGCATCTGCACACATCGCATCTTGCGAAAGCAAAATACACAGATAATTATTTAAGAATTGATGAAGTATCGTCAATTTACAAAAAAACAAACAAAATTTAAGGAGAAAAACTATGTCTATGATTCACGTTTCACCATCTGTCCAGCCGCGTATGCAGCCTACTGCGACTTCCTGTTGGCTGACCTGTTTAGAGATGCTATATCAATGGAAAAACGATCAAGGAGACAGATCGAAAGACAGCAGTTCGATTTTGTCGGTTATGAATGAATCGCCCTATCTTGAACCTTGGGAGATGAAGGCAAAAGGAATCGCAGTGAGAGAATGCAAGGAAACGGCACAATATTTAGGACTCGGCTTTGCGGGCGACACGAAAATTATTGATGCCAAAGTTTTGACTTACGCACTAAAACATCAGGGTCTGCTCTGGGTTGCAGGCAGATGGTATATGAACTGCGATCACGTTATCGTTGTGACCGGCTGCAACCCGGAAACAGGGAAAATTAAGTATATCAATCCATGGAAAAACTACGGTGGATTGGAGACTGACGGAACAGTGGATTGGCTTGCAGATCGCGGCGATGTTTGGACAAATTGCGATGCCAGCGTGATGTATTGGAGATAAAGAGAAAAAATATGAAAAAAATTATTAATTTGATGATTTTGAGTGCGACTCTTTTAGTTTTATGCGATATTGCCAACGCATAAATCGCAAGCAACGGAAACTATACATTGACGCAAACCGTGATTGCGAACGGCGGTGCAAGTGGAAAAGGTGCGAGTCTTGGCGGAACATATTCTATCGAAGGCACAATCGGACAATAAGTCGTAGGAATGAATCAGCAAAACGCAATTTACAGCTTCAAACCCGGATTTTTGGGCGGCTCAACCGCTTGCTCCAACTGCCTCTTCAGTTAATGTTGTCGGCAGAATTTTAACGGCAAGCGGACGCGGAATCCGTAATATTCGCGTAACTTTGACGGCTCCAAGCGGCGAAATTCGGACAGTGCTTTCAAGTTCGTTCGGTTATTTTCGTTTTAATGAAGTTTTGGCGGGTGAAACTTATATTTTCAGCGTTTTTGCCAAAAAACGATACACCTTTAGCCAGCCGATGCTCGTAGTATCCGTTAATGAAGATCTAACGGACTTGAATTTCGTTGCGTCTGAATAGATTTGAAGACAAATGAATCAACAACAAATTACAATTGATACTTCGTCGAAAATTCTTCGCCGCACTTGTCCGAAATGCGGCGACATCCGCGAAACCACCGCGACGAACTGCACCGATTGCGGGAAGGTTTTGCAAAAGGTTTCAACCGTCCGTGCTTTGGGCGTGTTCCTCGTCGTTGCGGGAACTTCGCTGCTCGGAATTATGGGCTGGCTGTCGCTCTGGATTTACGGCACGATGTCGAACACGGGAAATTCCGGCAGTCGTTTCAACGGCAGCCGGAGCGACCTGATGTTTATCATTTTCATTTTCGATTTGGTGATCTCGATCAGTCTTGCGGCGATGGCGGGCGGATTGTGGCAGATTATTTTCGGCAAGCGTAATAAATTAATCGTCTTTGCCGTGTTGGTTTTCGGAGTCATTTTCGCCATCACCGGATTAGCCGTTGTCGTCAATAAATAAATATTTCAAGCAGCATTTTATTGAGTCGCTGCCAAAGTTTCAGAGAGCAATTATAATGAAAATATCAAAATTTAAAAATCAAGCCGCACATATATTTGTCGAACAATGGATTGATGCAACGATTGAAAAATCCGCTTTAACATATCAAAAGTTAGACGTTGAAACATCGTTCGGCAAGACACGTGTTTTGGCGGTTAATCACAAGGAAAAGCATTTGCCAACGTTGATTTATATTCCCGGTGCGAGAACCTGCGGTGCATTTCTCGACCTTTCGAATCAACTGCAAATTTTGAGCGGTGAATACCGAATTTACCTGCTCGATGTTGTCGGGCAAATCGGAATGAGCGATGGCAACTGCCCGAATTTGAAAGATGACAGCTACGGCGTTTGGCTTAACGAAGTTTGTCGAAAACTCGAAATCGAGAGGGCGGTTTTTGTCGGTGCATCATTTGGCGGGCAAATAATTATCAAACTGGCGGCGGTCGCACCTGAAAGCATCGAAAAAGCTGTTTTGATGAATCCGATTGGTTTTTCCAACATCAGTTTTGCTCCGCTCAATCTGTATCGGACTCTTGCACCAGTAATTTTCCCGAATCGGAAAACTGTGGATAATTTTCTGAAACACATAATTTTTGCACCGAACGATGGAATTAGTGCAGAAACAAAATTGAACGTTGCAGATTTTATTGAAAACGCTGTCAAAAACTTTCAATTTGCGGGCGAATATCCAACGAAATTGAACGATGTGGAAATTAAAAAACTGACGGCTGAAACGCATTTGATCGTTGGCGAATCAGACGGATTGATTCCGTTTCAAAAAACAATCAAACGTGCAAAAGAGTTGCTGCCGAATCTGAAAAGTGTGACGAACTTTCCCGAACAAGCACACGGAATCGAAGTTTCGAGCGAGGTGATTTTTCGATTGCAGAAGATTCTAAATTCGTGAAATGCTGACGACAAAAGAAATCGGCTTCAATGTTTACATATTTTTTTTCAAGTTTTTTTCGCAGCTTCGCAACGAAAAAAAACGTTCGATTATTTTGAGGAGAAACTAAAATGCAAAACGGTCTATGTATTAAATGCAATGCCGAAACTGTCTATTTTTCAGACGCGAATGATATTAAAAGCGGACTCAGAACTGACAACGGCTGTCCGCGACTAAATATCTACAAAGATAACAAATGGATTCCCGATATTGACAGCTCCCAAATGAATTCTTATATCTGCCAAACCTGCGGATATTTTGAAATGTTCGTGCGGGATTTAAATAAATTAGCGAAACTGGACGACTGCGATAACTGGAAGAGAATTGAACGAAAGTAAATATTTATGAAAAAAAAACTATTTATTATAAGAAACCACATATTGATGACCGCTTTTTTGCTGACCATCAGTTTGACGATTAGTTGCAGCCGTTCGACAGAAATTCCTACGATTGTCGTTAGTCAAACGAACAAGGCAAACAAAAAACCGATGACTACGCCGATAAATACCAACCAAAACATCGAAATTTCGCCGCTCGAGTTGTCAAAAATTCTGACCGTTACTTACTGCGAACTGATTAAAAACTCTACTGAATATGACAAGAAAGTCGTTCGTGTCAGAGCTATTTTTTTCACCGCTTTCGAGAAAATGTATATTTACGACGAAACTTGTGAAACGAATCATCCGCCGTCTGCACCCGAAAAAGTTCCGGCAGAAACTTGGGCAGAATGGGACAAATCTTTCGTTTCAAAAGGTGATTCCGACGAAGCAAAATTGAATCGCCAACTAAATGGTTTCGGCAGAAAAGATGTTACGCTCATCGGCAAATTCTACGCAACAAACGAACAAAATGATGCAAATGCTCCAAATCGTTTCGGGCATTTGAACTGCTGTAGTTTTAAATTCTCGATATTTCGGCTCGAAAAAATCGTTAGCAATTCAGCAAAAGACGAATTCGTTATTCGCGAACCACAATCTTAGTTAGATGCAAAAGGAAAAACAATGAAAACATTACTCGGTATTATAATTTTAATCCTAGCCGTGACAAATATGACGAACGCCCAAATCGCCAGCGGTGGAAACTATACGCTGACCCAAACCACAATTGCGAATGGCGGTGCAAACGGAAACGGTGCGAGCATTAGCGGAAATTATTCTATCGAAGGCACAATCGGACAATCCGCCGCCGGAACGAATCAGCAAGCCGCGACTTTTAATTTCAAACCCGGGTTTTGGACAGCTCAACCGCATGCTCCAACTGCCTCTTCGGTTTCGATCGTCGGCAGAATCTTGACGGCAAACGGACGCGGAATCCGCAATGTTCGCATAACTTTAGCGTCCCCAAGCGGCGAAACTCGGACGGTAATTTCAAGCCCGTTTGGCTATTTTCGTTTCAACGAAGTTTTGGCAGGTGAAACTTATATTTTCAGTGTTTTTGCCAAGCGATTCACGTTCGCCAATCCAACGCAAGTAATTTCAGTCATGGAAGATATTGACGGACTGAATTTTGTCGCGGAACAGTAAAAAAATCAGAACTATCTGCGGTAGCGGATGGTTGATTTTTACAACTTAGCTGGTGAAGTTCAACCACTTGCTACCGCAAGCGGTTCTGACTTTCAAGGAATAAAATTATGAAAACGATCAACTTAATGTTACTGACAGCGGCAATCTTTGCAATCTTAGGATTCGCTGCCGCTTGTCAAAAAACGGAGACTTCTTCAAAAAAAGAGGTCAATACGCAAACAGACGTAAAAACTGTCGCTAATACGCCAACGCCGGAAGCGATCAAGCAAGAAACTATTGAGAGTTCAATCGGTTCGTTTAAAACACCGGCTGAAACTTATAAAACCGCGTTTGCCGCCAGACAAAAAAAAGATGTCAAGGGACTAAAGCTCGCATTATCGGAAGATATGCTCGAATTTTTTACCGAAATGGGCAAGATGGAAAAGAAAACGGCTGACGATATGTTGAAAGAAATGGTTAAACAACCGCAAGCCAAAACTCCTGAAGTCCGTAATGAAAAGACTTCCGGCAATGAAGCTGTTTTAGAGTATTTGGATGAAAAAGGTTCCTGGAAACCGATGGATTTTGTCAAAGAAGGCGATGATTGGAAAATGACGATTTCAAATAAGCCAAAACAATAATTTAAGCAACATCAATTGAGCAATCGTATGCGAAAACCTTTGTGAAATTGCGGCTTCGCTCGCCTGCGGGGATGAAGATTGAAGTAATTAGAACCGAAAATAACAACAGTCCATTTCCAATAAGGTAAGGCAAAAAAATGATTCTATTTTTCATAATGTTCGCGGAATTTTCGATTATACCAGTTATGGTTATCGCTTTAGCAGCCGGTATTGTCTTCTATTTCATAATTGTAGTCGTCAACAATACGATTGAAAAAGACGCACCGCTGCCGTGCAAAATTAAAAAGGCGATTGAATGTTTGACGGTTCAGGCAGTTAAACATAGCGGCGTAATGAAAGAAGGCGTTTCCGCTCGAAAACCGATTATGGTGTTTGTTTTCGATGAAACAGAATTTTCAGTTTCGATTGATGAAGGAAGCAAAGGTAATCCTTCTGTAACATTTGCCACGTTCCAATCGACCTTCTTTGCGGACAAAAATTTCAGACTTGCAAGCAAAGAATTTAAAGCAGTGTTCAGTTTCTCAAGAATAAAAACAATTGTTAGCAGGTTGTCTCCCGAATTTGGATTTGAAGGCAACGATGCCAACTTCATTAAAAAAGTATTGACACCTGAAGTTGAAAGTGACCTCTTGAAATTCGGGAAAGCAACGGAAGTCCGGTTTGGAAATCATACAGGCGTAAAATACTCGCATAAATCCAATCCAAGCCGATTATACATCTGTGTTGATGGGATTGAGAGTGAAGATGCAGGTTACGACCGACTGATTGAAACGACATTGGCAATTTACATGAGATTAAAAGCAATGACTTCGGAAATTTATTGGAACTAGGCAAATAAAGAACGGAGAGTATTGATATCTACAAAACTTAAATGAAATTTACTTACTTAATACTTTTCATATGTTTATCTTCAATGGCTGCGATGGCGTTTCAGAATGATACTTCAATTACTTTGCCGAAGGCAGAAGATGTGCGAAAAATTAAGGGCAAAATTTACCTGATAAGAAATTAAATGAGAAAAGTCAAAAAAAACCAAATCGCGTCTAATAATTACTTTGGCATCGCCATTTCGCTATTCTTACTCGGATTGCTTTTTCTCACGCTTCCGCTAAAAGAAATAAACGAAGGTTTGGCAAGAGGCGGAACAATTTTCAAGGGTCATCAAATTGTCAGCGAACGCGATTTGTTTTGGCGAATCGTTATTTGCCACTTTGTTGTTGGATTATTACCGATAATTTCGGGCGGATTGCTTTTGCTTTTCAGTCCGCCACGCCTGTTTCTGAAAAATTAGGAGAACAACTTTGATAAATGACTACATTAAAACGTTTGGAAGCTCTCTCGTTTATATACTTGCGGGAGCAATTGCGGCAATGGTTATAGGCTCATTATTCGGTGCGATTGGCGGATTGGTTTTGGCTTTCTACAATAATTTGCTCCCTGATTCTCCAAACGCGGCGTATATTCCATCGGCATATTATGTCGGATATGTTATCGGAATTATCGCGATTTTTCCGGGTGCGATAGGTGGTTTATTGTTCGCAATAATGAAGGTTTTACTTCGAAGGGTAAATGTTAAAAAAGATGCTTAAACTATTATTTTCAACAAAGTTAGGACGTTGTTTATTTGCAGGATTGTGGTTTGCTGCCGCGGCAATGATTCCGGTTGGCTATTGTTTGCTTCTTTTTGGTGACTGGCTACCGAAATTTGCCGATTCTTTACTTATTACGACACTCGCTCCGATTCTTATTTTAGGATTTATGGGTTTGCTTTTTGGTTCAAACATTCTTGACGAAAAAGAAACAAAAACTGCACTCAAAGCAGCCGGATTAGGCTTGGCAGTAGCCGCGTTGTCGTTTTCAATTCCAAATTATGCGGCTCGAAAAAATCGATATCCGATCAGTAAAAGGAATCTAAATATGTATAAATTAATCAAATCTTGTCTTTCGGCATTTATCGGTATAACCATTCTGAGTTCGTTCGCCTTGTTCAGTTTCAGTTGCAAAGTTGCTCCGAAAAACACATGCGAAATCTCGGAAGAAGACGCGAAAGTTTTTCTGGGAAATGGAAAACTTTTTTCAAGCGGCAAGTCAAAATCACCAGTCGAAGAAGGAAAAAATATGCCGAATGTTAGAGGCTGTAGTCTTGCAGCGGATGAGCATATAGATATTCCGTCGCTCCGCTGGACTGATTTCGAAGGTAAAAATGAGCAGGAAGCTCAAGAACATTTCAAGCGGATGAAGGGAACATCTTCTTCAAAAACTGATATTTCAGGAATCGGCGACGAAGCCTATTTAACTCAAGACGAAGATTCGGGCAAAAAAAACAGCCTCACGGTCAGAAAAGGTAAAAATGTTTTTTTGGTCATTGCACATTTAGAAAATTCATCGGAAAAATCGGTTGAAAATCTAAAAACGCTGGCGAAAAAGATTGCTGATAAAACCTCGGATTAGGATAGTGGGAAATGAAGGATCTTATGATTTGTATCGCCATTCCAACATAGCGTTTGGCGAATTTATAACAGGGCTTTTAAACGAATTTATTACTCTATTGATATTGATTCGTTCAATTTGCATATTGGCAAAAGCTCAGGAAATTCGTTCATTCAGCGTTCCGAAAGCAGAAGATACTGCCAAAATCACAATTGGAATATGAGTCGTCCAGATCACTGAGCGAACTTGGCGTGCCAATTCGATGCCATTCATTTCCGGTATATTTCAACCGCAGAAAATGATATCCGTTTCTTCAGGATTAAAAACTTCCAAGGCTTCGCGTCCGCTTCCAGCTTGGGTGAAAATAAATTCCGCAAGTTACGTCTTCTTTGAGTTTTCCATCACCATTCCACGCATAACGCGAGAATCGTCAATTACCAATGCACGCAGAGTTATGGGCTGCTCTTCTTCGACTTAATTTGCCTCGTGAATTTTGCAGGTGGGAGCCTGCTGTCTTCTTACCGGATCTTTTTTGCAGAACTTTAATTTTTTTTGAATGCAGGAATCAGATTTTTGTAGGATCCGAATTTCGACGAGAGATATTTAAGCGAGCAACTACCGACCAAAAAATTTGCGATCTTCTTCACCAAGTTCGGCAATTTTCGACATCAAAAAATCAGCGATTTCTTTATGAGTTCGAAGCGAATCTCGCTTGTCGTAATAATCCGAAAGGTCAACCGGTTTTCCAAAATGAACGCGAATTTTTTCGCCGCCATTCCAATTTCCTAAAACCTGTTTTGCCAAATTATTACCTAAACCTGCAACAAAAACCGGCACAACTTGAACATGTGAGGACATGACGATTTTGCCGACACCAGTTTGAGCCGGAAACATATCGTAAGGATTATCGGAAAAATTTCGTTTGCCTTCAGGGTGAAGTCCGATGATGTTTGGTTGTTGTTCCGTGCAAATCTGAACAAGACGTTTCATTGAAAATTTATCAAATTCTCGTTTTACAGCTTCGCGATCTTCACGAAAAAACGGCGGAAACATCGAAAACCAACCCATTCCCAAGTTTACAATCCAACCGAGCGGCGAATCGTAAAAAAACTTTGCACGAACCGGAAAATAGAGATTAAATTTGCGATTTGTATGACGAAAAAGTGCTGTCGAAACAACATAAAGGTCAAAAAATGAACGATGGTTGGCAACTAACAAAATCGGACGCGATGAATCAGTTTGCTCAAAATTTTCAAGCCCATAAATCTGCATCAAATTATACGTTGAAATTTTTATCCAAAGCGAACCGATATGTCGTTGGCAAAATGTCATCAACTTTTTTAAAAAACCTTGATTCATTCGGTTTGTTAGTTTAAATCCAATGCGTTCGGTTGCAGAAATGAGCGAAAGTTCTTCGCGAGACGGAAGAAGTGCGGGTTCAGGTTTTGTTAGGCTTGTTTCGGGTTTCATTCAAAAAATACAGTTTAGCTCAAACATCAAAAATTTTCATCGCTATAGTAAAATTGGTTCTTTTCTGTTGACGCAAAACAACTTGAAAAAATTTTATTGTTTACATAGCGAGCTGTTTATTGCAATAATAAAATTCGTTAGCCAAAATTACTTGAATAAATATAATCCCAATTCAAAAATTTCAAATAATTGGTTTCAAAAAAATTGAATATATAAATCTGGAGTTAAGTTAAGTATGACAAGACGATTTTTGTTTGTAATTGCGACGTTTTTATCTTTGTTACTGTTTTCAAATATTTTTGCTGCAAAAAATATTGAACCAAACGCAATTTGGCGAGAAATTGATGATGTTGTTTTAAAACAACGAAGCAACGAACGCTTGATAATTCCAGAATTTTATAAAACCTTTAAACTCAACAAAAATGAACTTAATAAAATTTTAGAAAATGCACCTTTAGAAACGTTTAGCTTGCAAAAAAATGAAGAAGTCGTTTTAACTTTGCCGATGCCTGACGGAAGTCTTTCACGTTTTAGAATTCAATCTTCTTCAATTATGGAAGCTGAGCTTGCGGCAAAATATCCTGAAATCACGAGTTTTATCGGGCAAGGAATTGACGACCCAACAGCCACAACACGTTTTGATCTTTCGCCGGTCGGCTTTCGTGCAATAATTTTGACTCCAAAAGGAACTACTTTAGTTGAACCTTACGCCAAAGGTGATGTGTCAAATTATATTAGTTTTAATAAGAAAGACGTTGTCGAAAAAGACGATTCGTTTGAATGTTTAGTTGGCGGAAATCCGCTTCTCGAAGAACCAAAATCAGGATTTTTTGATTTCTCGGCACCGAATGTCGTAATTAATGGCACAACTTTGCGGACTTATCGACTCGCAATGGCAGCAACCGCAGAATACACAACATTTTTTCGGCAAGCGGGCGACACAGATGTTCAAGCAGTCGCGAGAGCATTGGCGGCAATAAACACAACGATGAATCGTGTTAATGCTGTTTACGAACGCGATGTTTCTGTGCGAATGGTTTTAGTTGCAAACACAGATGTATTGATTTACACAAATGCCGCGACTGATCCATACACCAATACTTCCAGCGATTTAGGAGCGAATCAAACGAATATTGACGCTGTTATTGGCTCGCCAAATTATGACATCGGGCATTTAGTTGGAACTGGCGGTGGCGGTGTTGCGTCACTAAATTCTCCTTGTGGCGGAGGTAAAGCTAGAGGTTTGACTGGTCGAGGCAGTCCGGTTGGTGATCCGTTTGATATTGATTATGTTGCCCACGAAATGGGACATCAATTTGGTGGTTTGCATACATTTAACGGTTCAGTTGGAAATTGTTCCGGTGGAAACAGGAGTGCTTCTGCGGCATACGAAACTGGAAGCGGAATAACAATTATGGCTTATGCCGGAATTTGCGGAACGCAAGATTTAGCACGAAATAGTATTGACACTTTTCACGTTAAAAGTCTCGAGCAAATTGTCGCATTTATCAACGGAAGCGGAAATTGCTCAGTAAATACCGCAACTAACAATACGCCGCCAGAAATTCCGACGGTTTCTACTGCCACTTTCAATGTTCCAAAACAAACGCCTTTTGCTTTAACCGCCGCAACAACTGATGTTAATAACGATGCGATAACTTACGATTGGCAGGAATATAATTTAGGTGCTGCAACGGCTCTTGCTCCAAATACCGATGCTGATGGTGTCAGACCTGTTTTTCGTCCTTACTTGCCGACAACGAGCGGAATTCGCTATTTCCCATCGCTCCAATATATTTTGAACAACGCAAATGTTCCACCTGCCACTTACAACTGCAATCGTGCAACACCTTGTTTAACTGGCGAACTAATGCCCGCAATTGCCCGAACGATGAATTTTCAAGTTGTTGCGAGAGATAATAGAGCTGGCGGCGGCGGAATAAATACCGCAACCAAATCAGTTATAGTCGATGCAGCGAGTGGACCTTTTGTTATCACATCTCCGAATACAAATGTTACAGCACCTTCTAATGTTCCGCTGAATGTAACTTGGAGCGTTGCGAACACAACCGCAGCACCGGTTTCGGCTGCGAATGTCCGAATTTTGCTTTCAACTGATGGCGGACAAACTTTTCCTACGGTTCTAATAAACAGCACACTGAATGATGGTGCAGAAGTTATAAATTTACCAAATTCATCTAGTGCGACGGCACGAATCAAAGTAGAAGGCGAAGGCAAAATTTTCTTTGACGTTTCGGATACGAATTTTACTATTAACGCAGTTTCTGTTCGCCGATCACCGATGGATTTTGACGGCGATGGCAAAACTGATATTTCCGTTTTCCGCCCAAGTGTCGGCGAATGGTATTTCCAACGAAGTTCAAATTCGGTGGTCAACGGAGCACAATTTGGCAGCTCGACAGACAAACCGATTCCGGCTGATTACACCGGCGATGGGAAAACTGATTTAGCATTTTTTAGACCTTCGAGTGGCGAGTGGTTTATCTTGCGAAGCGAAGATTCGAGCTTTTTTGCCTTTCCGTTTGGCGTTTCGACAGACATTCCAATAGCTGGAGATTTCGATGGAGATGGCAAGGCTGATCAAGCTGTTTTCCGCCCATCAAACGGCGTTTGGTATATCAACAGATCGACTGGCGGAACAACGATTCAGCCATTCGGAACCAATGGTGACCGACCTGTCGTGGCAGATTACGACGGTGATGGAAAGTCAGATATTGCAATTTTTCGACCGTCAGTTGGCGAATGGTATTACCTAAGAAGCAGCGATTCACAAGTCCGCGGAGCACAATTTGGAAGTTCAACCGACAAAACAGTGCAAGGCGATTACACCGGCGATGGCAAAGCAGATTTCGCGTTTTTCCGTCCATCGACTGGAAGTTGGTTTGTCTTGAGAAGCGAAGATTCGAGCTTTTTCGCCTCGCCATTCGGAATCTCGACAGACACGCCAACAATCGGCGATTATGACGGCGACGGCAAATTTGACCAAGCAGTATTTCGACCATCGAACGGAGTTTGGTATGTAAATCGAAGCACCGCGGGGCTGCAAATCCAACAATTCGGAACAGGAACTGATTTGCCGTTGCCGAGTTATTATTTGCCCTAGAAAGTAAACCAAAAAAAGAGCGATTGCAGAAAATGCAGTCGCTCCTTTGTATAAGAAAGACTTATGGAGTAGCGGTTATGTTAATAGTGTCAGACCAGACACCGACTGGTTTATTGTCAATAAAATAGATTAGGCGATAGTGCCGTTGCTCGGGTTTTCCTGGTTCCGCAAGTGGACGAACATCTTCAAAAGGGGAACGCATATCAAAATCGAGTCGTTTCCAATCGGTTTCGTTTCCGCGTTGAGAATCAATAAAAACGCCATCGAACTTGCTTTTTGTCCAATCCAGACGAATAATTCCGCCGACTAAAGCGGTTGCGGTTGCTTTTGGTTTTGAATCAGCAAAAGAGCTTGCGGGAGAATTTGCCAATGCTCCAAAAAGTAGTTGTTCGGCAATTGTTTGATTAAAAGTTGGATGTAATTTCGCACGTTGCAAAGCGTTTGACAATCGCTCCAAAATGTTTGCTTTTACTGGAATTGTGGGTGTAGATGGTTGCTGATAGAGGGGAATTTGCGGCTCTGTAACGCCTTCTCCAACTCCGCCGAGCATTTCGTTTTTAAATGCCGTGCAGGTTTTTGAAAACGCTGATGAAACTTGCGAATTTAAAATAAGAAACCGCATCATTCGGCTATCGTCAATCAACGATTTGGCTTCTTCATCGCCAAATCCGAGACCTTCAGCCAATGTTGGAAATTTATTTTCAAAATTTAAAGACCACGCTAAACGACCATTATTATCTTGCGGAATATTTGTTGACATATACTTTCTCCTTAAAACATACTTTGAAAAGTAGCAACTATTTTGTAAATAACTGAAGACACTTCTGGAACGTTTCCAAAAGGTTTTGGAATGTTTCCGCAGTTTCGCGGAGCATTCCAGACCTGTCGCAATGTGTCCAAAACATCTCGCAAACATAAAAAACTTGCTCGCAATGTTTCAAAAATCATCAGCAACAATTGAAACTTAGGTGCAATGTTTCAAACTTAGGTTGCAATGCCTCAAACCATTTCTTCAACATTTCAAGAAGTCTCATCAATATTTGCAAACACTCGGTGAATGTTTCAAGAAGTTCCTTGAAGAGTCGCAGAACTGCATTGAATGTTATAGAAAACTGCTTGACAACTTCAAACAACTGATATAGCTTGAATGGCATAAACGTTATGAATAATTTCTCCCAAAGAATATTCAACTTTTCGGCTTTTTTGTATTTAAAAGACGAAGAGTTTTTGTTTGTCTGAAAATAAGTTGAAAAAAA
>JANORS010000003.1:0-70480 GCA_031415455.1 Acidobacteriota bacterium
GATATGTCTGCCAATTTATAACCCCCTTCAAGATTCAGAACCAAGAGGAAGTGTTTCAATCCGCTTTAAACGCGATATGTCTGCCAATTTTAACCCGTAAGACGTTAGAACAACTTTTGTTAAATTTTTGTTTCAATCCGCTTTAAACGCGATATGTCTGCCAATGCTATTTGGATCTATATCCTGGTGGCGGAAGATAGTTTCAATCCGCTTTAAACGCGATATGTCTGCCAATCAGAAAAAGGCGTGCACCATCGCCTTTAGATTAATGTTTCAATCCGCTTTAAACGCGATATGTCTGCCAATTAATGTTGGCAATGTTAATCATTGCTTCGGTATCAGTTTCAATCCGCTTTAAACGCGATATGTCTGCCAATTTGCAACATTCAGAACTAACACCACAACAATCAAAGTTTCAATCCGCTTTAAACGCGATATGTCTGCCAATGGCTAAACTTGGAACAATTTGAAGCATTGTTGAAAAGGTTTCAATCCGCTTTAAACGCGATATGTCTGCCAATAAGGTATATTCATGTAGTAAGTTAGAGGAGGAGGAGTTTCAATCCGCTTTAAACGCGATATGTCTGCCAATCGCCAAACGGATGGTGAAGTTGAATCCTCAGAAAAGTTTCAATCCGCTTTAAACGCGATATGTCTGCCAATGATTCAGATTGGGGATCATTCGAATTAGACCTAGAGTTTCAATCCGCTTTAAACGCGATATGTCTGCCAATTATTAGTATTTTTCGGAGTTATTTCCGATGTTTAAGTTTCAATCCGCTTTAAACGCGATATGTCTGCCAATCAAAACCGCCATCTATTTCTAATAGATGGCGGTACTTTTGTTTCAATCCGCTTTAAACGCGATATGTCTGCCAATCAAGTGAGGAATGCGGGTATTTGTTTTACTCTATTACTAGTTTCAATCCGCTTTAAACGCGATATGTCTGCCAATTGAATGGCGTATTGATGGTTAAAGCTCCTGCAAACGTTTCAATCCGCTTTAAACGCGATATGTCTGCCAATCATCTGCTATTTGGATCTATATCCTGGTGGCGGAGTTTCAATCCGCTTTAAACGCGATATGTCTGCCAATCCAGCTGAGGAGTCACGGGAACATTAGAACTATATTGTTTTCAATCCGGTTTAAACGAGATATGTCTGCAAATTTAAAATTGAATACAATTTAAATCTAGGAAAAGTTTCAATCCGCTTTAAACGCGATATGTCTGCCAATCCAAAACAGTATTTGGAAGACTCGTCTAACTATTCGTTTCAATCCGCTTTAAACGCGATATGTCTGCCAATGCTGGGTCGAAGTCAAGGGAAATATCCTAGAGTTAAGTTTCAATCCGCTTTAAACGCGATATGTCTGCCAATCAAAACTTCCCGTGTCGCACGGGAATTTCGGAAAGTTTCAATCCGCTTTAAACGCGATATGTCTGCCAATTTGGGCTCCGCCCACTCTCACCACGGATGGACCAAGTTTCAATCCGCTTTAAACGCGATATGTCTGCCAATCGGCATTCTAGGAGCAGGACTGTCTGTTGGGAAAAGTTTCAATCCGCTTTAAACGCGATATGTCTGCCAATAGCCGCCTTTGCAACTCCAACAAACACAGTAACTTAAACTACCGTTTTCCCCGACCTTAGTTTTCAAAATTGGCAGACACATATTTTGTAACATAAAAACACACTTAAATCCAATAAAATCAACGAGTCCCAACCTGTGCAAACTGTTTTCAAGTGTAAGCAAAAGAAAACAGAGAAGTTAGACATTTTGTTTCGCTATTGCAAAACTTTTTTACTGAGGTTCGTCCGAATGTGCGAGTTAAGTTGTTGTCAACACATTTGTTAGACGCACTTTATAGACTAAATTCTTTGGTCAGACAACATAAATCAACTCAGCAGTTTCAAAAGGTTTTCCGCTAAAAAAATCGACCGCATTGAGGCAACTTCCACACAATGGATAAATCCGCACATTATCTTCTTTGATCGAAATAATGCTCTTAATCGTCTTTTTCATCCGGACAAATTCTCGAGGGCTGAGATCGCACTCAAAAACACTAAACTGCTTCGGATTGCCAAACCGCAACAGGTTTTTTCTGAGCTTCGTCCGCCGCTTTGTTTCAGGAATATCATAACATACAACGTATTTCATATTAGTTAGCAGTAAGCAGTAGAAAAAATTCATTCACCATTCACCATTCACCATTCTCAATTCTGCATTCTCAATTCTCAATTCTCAATTCACCATTATTTAAGTCTAAACGGTTTATAAACTTTTTCTTCACCTTTTATGACCTTTGCAAGGTGATAAACCTGTCGTTTCATAATTTCGCCGAACGAAACCGAAACGCCTGTTTCCGCTTGTCTTTGGCTCGACATTTTCGCCTCAAATTCGCCAAAGAAAATCTTCGAACCTTCTTTGCTCAAAAGAATTTTGCCATCAGCTTTCTCAAAATGATTTAGATTCAACTGCTTTCTGCGTATCAATTTCAAAACCAACGCATCGCAAAAAACCGAGCGAAATTCTTCAGTCATATCTGAAGCCAAAGAAGCGTGTCCGTCTTTCGGAGCATGAAAAAATCCTTGATAAGCATCTAATCCGGCGAGATTTAGCAAACTCTCTAAACGATTATAAATTAGGGTGTAAGACAAACTCATCAACGCATTGACTTCGTTTTTTGGCGGATTAGAACTGCGTTTTTCAAACTTAAATGGCAGCGGAATCCAACGCCGAAACATCGTAAAATATGTTGCCGAAGCCGCACCTTCAATTCCCAAAAGCGATTCGGCATTAGTCGCTGTCGCAACCTTATTTAACATTTTCTTTAAGGTCAGCATCTCTTTGGCATTCGTCTCCTTTTGTCTGACGGCAATATCAATCTGATTTTGAATTTTTCCGCTAACAATTGCTTTGATCTGCCGCAAACGAAAAACTTCGTCTCTCGCCAAATCATATTGACGAACCCGAATTTCTGCACATTTTCGCCCATTTCCAACCAAACGACCGCGAAATTTTCCGCCTTGCGAAAGATAAATAACCTCAATATCTTTCTCCAAACAAAACGAAATAGTCGGGGTTGAAAGATTGATATTCCCGACCAAAATCATCTGCTTAACATGCGTTTCCGGCACATTCTGCAAAATATCTTTCCCTTTGCCGATGATGATTTGCCCGCTTCGCCGTTGGACGTTTGAACCTTGTGTTGTAATGTAAAGTGTTGACATAATAATTATTGAAATAATCGAAAAACCTTGTTAAAATAACGTTGTTATGCAAAATATTACGCCTGAAATTGCTCAAAATATTTTTTCAAACGCACATACAAACGGCGTTCCAGTTGAAGTTTATCTGCAAAATGTAATTTCAAATTCACAAAACAAAGTCGAAACTGAACCGTTACTGTCCGACTTAGTTAAAAACCTGATCGGTAAAATTGACAGTTCAAAAATATCTGACAAAAAATCTGTAACCACCGAATTCGGTCAAGCTCTTGCCAAAAAATTTGCCAAGCAAGGAATAAAGTTGCCGTGATTTTAACTGATGCATGTCCGCTGATTTTTTTGTTTATCGAGTCAATGATAAAAAGGCTTTTGAAGTTTTCCCAAACAGATAATCTATTCTCTTTTCCTGTTTACAATTTTCAACAAACTTTCCCAAGTTCGCATTTTTTGAACATTGCCGAAATCTGCAATTTGCCCACTTGCCTTTTTGATTTGCTCCGCAACTTTGCTCGAAACGCTGTTCGGCATCTCAACAATTTTGTTTTCCGCAAACTTGAAACCCAAAAATTCAAGCTCGCCATTGGGTTCAATGATCCGAGTTTTATCTGGATGAAGTGTCAATTTTCGATTGCCCAATTCTCTTTCCGCAATCCGCAAAGCAGTTTCCGCATCAGCTTGCGTTTTGCACGAAATTACAAAATCATCGCAATAGCGAATCAGCTTAAAACCCTGCGATGTCAACGTTTTATCGAATTTGGTCAAATAAATATTTGCGAGTAGCGGCGAAATCGGCGAACCTTGCAAAACACCTTTTCGAGTCCGAAAATATTCTTTCGCCATCTCAAAAACCTTCGGAGCAAACAAACCGCCGGCTAACACAACGCCGCCTATTCCGAACGCTTTCATTCCCAAAAACTTCGCCAACATCGCCCGATTTGAAACCGCATAAAGCAAACCGCTTTCCAATAATTTTTTCAAAGCTTCACGCTTTACGCCAGATTTTGCGTCCTTCATTTCCGCCTTAATTTTCGCCGAAACATCTTCGTTTTCCGGCATCGAAAGTAAATCTTGAACTTCAGGATTCATCTGCAAAAAATCAGTTTCATAAGACGATAAACCGAGTTTTGAGGCAACAAATTCGTCAATCGAACCGCTGACTGTTTCGCCTAGAACATCTTGCATTTCGGCTAAATTCGCCTGCGTAATCTGCCACCAAGATTTTTCGGTTTCCGCGTCTGTCTCACGCAAAGTTCCGGCTTCTAACCAAAGTTCGATTAGATGCAAAACCTTCTCATCCTTGATTTTAGCTTGTAAATCGCTGAGCAAAATACGAATATCAATTTCAGGAAAATAGTTTTGAATATCGGATTCAACCGTCCATAAATCTCCGTTCGCACGTTGGACAATTAACTGCTGAATCGCAAATTCGATATTTCTTGCGGGGCGAAAAGCATAACTGCAATCGCTCATTTCGCTTTCGAAAATTGGCTCTATTACATCTAAAACCGCACGTTGAGCCACGCGATCACGAATCGCCAAAATACCGAGTTCACGAGTTTTTCCGTTCGCTTTGGCAATCCGCACAAACTTCGCGGGCAACGGCTGATAAGTCAAAGATTTTAGATTTCGTGATAATTCCGCCAGATTCGCGTCCAAGCCTTGTTCAAAACCAAACCACGAAATATGGTCGATTCCTGCACAACCTTTATTTGCCCGAACCTTTCGCCAAGCATTGTAAAGCGATTTGATTTCCACGATTTTATCGAACATTTCAGTCATAATTTCCTCCAAACTGAGATTAGAATAACTGAACATTTATTATGTTTGATGTTTGGCAAACTTGCCGAACGTTCGCCGAATGGCGTATAATTTACAGTCAATCGGCGTATAATTATATATGCAGAAAGATTGAAGAAAAAATATGGCGACAATAGTTTTAGAAGCGGAAAATTCAATTCAAGCCGGATTTGCAAAAATGTTGGGTATTAAACCGAATAATTCTTTGCAACTTATCAAAACAATCGAACAAGGCTTTTCTTTTCAACAGTTTGAGCAGATTCGTCGTGAAACAGGTTTGCCGACTGAAAAACTTGCCGCCTCAATCGGAATGAGTCCGCGAACCTTAACCCGCAGAAAAAAAGAAAACAAATTAACGGCTTCGGAATCTGATCGTTTAGTTTCAATTTCGCGTTTATTATCGCTCTCGGTCGAACTGTTTGAAGGCGATAAAGCTCAAGCATTTCGTTGGTTTGTTAATGCAAATCGGGCTTTGGGAAGTATTTCGCCGCTTGAAATGGCGGCAACCGAAACCGGCACAAGAGAAGTTGAAAACCTTATCGGCAGACTTGAACACGGAGTTTTCAGCTAAAAATGTCAACGGAAATTACGGTTTTCAGAATCTGTAAAACAAAATATGCGTCAACGGCTTTTGACGGCGAAGGTGCGTTTCGTTTCAACGGTCGTTGGAACTCACGCGGAACACACATCATTTACGTTGCCGGAAGTCTGTCTCTCGCCGCATTAGAAATGTTGGTGCATCTCGACGATGATTCGTTGTTGTTTGAATATTCTTACATTTCCGTTCAAATCCCGACGGAATTTATCTTGAAAGTTCCTGACTTTCGTAAACTGCCGAAAGATTGGAACGACTCGCCCGCTCCAATTGCAACGCAAAAACTTGGCGATGATTGGGCAAAATCAAACATTTCGCCGGTTTTAGAAGTTCCGACTTCGATTATTCCGATAGAAAAAAACTATTTGCTAAACCCGTTGCATCCGGACTTTACCAAGATTTCTATCGGAACGCCGCAGAAGTTTTTGTTTGATGAAAGATTGAAATGAAAATTAATTTTTGAAAACTATTTGGTCTTTATCAAGATCCAAACCGTAGAGAGGCTCAACTTTTTTCTGAAACTTTCTTTCATTTTTGATTGCATAATTTTCGCTTATTCCACATTTTTTTAGATGATTTTTTATAGTACTGATTGAATCTTGAAAAGTGCTTTTGACATAGAAAAGTGCAGACTCAGCTTGTTGTGTCGGCTTGCGTTGCCTCAAAAATTGATAGTTTAATTTATCTAATGAATCACCTTTGAGTAAAAATTCTTGACAACCTCTCTCGTCACCTTTAGCTTTTGAATATAAACGGCAAACTTCGTCGAAATCTTGCATAGATATTTCTGTAACCTCTAAAAATCCGTTTTTCCCTCTTTTTTTCCAACAAAGATAAGCAAACATTACAAAAACAAAATAGTCTCGTTCGGTTAACGATTTACCTTTCTCTAAAGTTTTCCCCTCTCTGTTTCCAACTTTAAATGTGCCTTCTTTCAAGTTAAAAAGGATATTATGTTTTTCCAGTTGTTCTTGAGCTTGGTCAACAACCTTAGCGTAACTGACAAATTTTTGATCTAATAAAACAGAACCTACACCCCCTAAACGGATAAACGGAATATCAGCAAGGTAAATTTTTACATCGTCAGTTGTCAAAACTGTGCCATCGTTATTCTTTTTAGTCTCGCCGTTTAGGGCAAAAACAGTTTCTGGCGTTGGTGTTTTATAGAAAAATTTCGGAGCTCCGAATTCAACTTCTTTGCTTACCAGAACATGAGACATTGAATCCCAATTTCGTCCGAACAATTGCATTGCGGTCATCAGATAAAGACCCATTGTTTTTCGTCCGCCGGCAATTGAAGCGTGAACTCTGATATTTTCATCCGAACAAAGTTCGCGGACAATTTCACAAATTTGATTTGCGATTTTCTTATTATCGTCATCTGTTAAAATGTCATCGAGCCAATCTTTTTCGTCATCTCGCGGATTCGGAACACCTGATTCTTTATTAGTTAGAATATAGAAACTTTCAGGAGACTGAAACTTGATATTTTTGGCATATTCACGAAAATCTCTTTGAAATTTGTAAAACTTGCCTTGTTTCGAATCAAGCAAGGATTCATCAGCATTACCTCTGCCGTTCAAAAAACCTGTCAACATTTTTTCTCGACCCTCTCTGGTTGTAATCACACGAATTTCATCAACGTTTTCGTTGTTTTTCATCAAAGCCCAAAGAGATTCGGTAATAATTGCAGGGGTTCCACCTGCAACACACAATAAAATATTTCGTTTCATAATGGTTATACCAATGGAGTTTTATACTCGTAAAATTTAGCCGAAGTTGGATTAAAATGATAAATCTTGATCGGCATCAGATTTTTTAAGACAGAGCCGATTTGAACACACGCAAAAATAGGAGCGTTAATAAAAAGGTGAACTTCCGTAAATTCTTCCGCTTGTATTTCGCGTTTTTTCTCGTTTAATCTTTCAATAAAGATCTTGATGTCTTCGTTGCTGTTAAGACCGTTCAGTATTATTTCTTTTGTCGGCATTTTCAATTTTTCTACCTTAAAGAAAGTCTCGACGTTTGGTTTTACCGAATCTTTGTTTGGTGTAATAGAAATCATTAAAGCGACCGGTTTTTCTGACGTTACTCCTTGATTAATTTGTACAAACTCCTCGAAATCTTCAAATTTATGAGAATGTTGTCGAATGTTATCAAGCATTTTTTGTCGCTGACGTTTAACCGCAAAATATGTTAAACCGGAAAATATAAGTGTTATCAACACGGAAATTGTTCCGAGCGAATCCGCAATTCTGCCAAGCCATTCCCAAAGTAATTTTTCATCCATTATTTCAACCTCCGTAAAATTCCAAATTCATAGCCTATTTCTTCAATTTCTGTTCGATTCAAAACTTTGCCTTCTGGGATGCGGTTTTTCAATTTAAAGATCAGAGCAGTTTCTCCGACGCTCTGAATATATTCGATTCGGTTTGCATTTACCGAAATTCCCAAAAGATCAGAAAGTATTTCAGCGGTTGCCTGATGACCTATAGCGGAAACGACTTCGTTTACAAGCACCAATGATCTCGCTTTTTCGAGAGTTAGTGGTTGGAATTCGAATATTCCGTATGCAGTTAATATGCTCGTATTTAGTAGAGTAATTTTCATAAAAGGAATCGTCTCATAGTTTGGATATTTTATAACGATTGGCAAGTTTGCCGGGAAATTAGCAAGGTTCATAAAGAAACTGAAATCGACATCGTAACTCAACGAAAATCTCCATTCAGAGTAAATGCTGCCCAATAGTAAGGCTCGTGCAGGTTTCGTGTTTTATTTCGGATTAACTCAATCGATGCTTTTTGGTATGATTCAGCGGCGGAAATTCCCTTTTTATATTCTTGATAAAAGGCTTTTGTGAAAATCTCGGTCGAGCGGTCGTTTGCTTCCCACTGCGACGAAATTACAGAAGTTGCACCTGAGCCCATCATTGCCCACGCGAGACTGACCAAGCCTTCGCCGTTTAGAATGTTGTTTGTATCGCAAGATGCGAGGAAAACGAGACTTCCCTTTTTGAGTTTGATATCAAGAATTTCGTTGACCGTTAGACGACCGTTGTTTTCGCTAAACTTTCGAAAACCCAAAAATGAATCGAGTGGCTGTTCGTTGTCTATTTGGGCATGCATCGAAAAATGGAGAATGTCTGCATCAAGTGCGTTGTTTCTATAATCCGCAACCGTAGCGTTTAGCATCGGTTTCGAGTTGTAAATGTTAGCGATTCCCGAGGCTTCGACATCGACAAATCTCAAATTCTGATTTTCAAACGATGAATTTGCGAATGCCCTTAATGTTTGTCGAACTGGTTTTTCGCCACTAATTTGCTTGAGAAGCACTGAAACCGACGGAGCGTAGCTGATCAATTTATCTTCAATCAAATATCTTTCGCCATCAGCACTAAACGCCTGAAAAGGTATTTTCCAAAGTGATTTGTCCGGGATAACTATTAAATGGTTTGCTGATAAATCGAGCGGCTTTAATAGTTTGTCGTAAAGCTCTTTGCCGTCCTTCTTAAAGAAGATTCGAGTTTTGATTTTTTGTTGGGTCGAATTTGCATATTGATCAACTTCCGCTTCGCTGAATGTAAGGCTCACGGTTTTAAGAGCCTTGCCATTTTCCTTAACGTAGGCGATCAGTTTTTTATCAAGCGTGAAGAAATATGAAATAATCGCCACGTTTTTGAGATTCGATATTTCGTCTAATTTCGAGAGATCTGGTTTTGCAATATTCAATACTGGCAAAGTAGTTGTAATCTGTTTTTCAAGTTTATTAATATTTTCCAAACCGCTCTCAGAATTGACATATTGCAATGTCAATTCTTCAAGTTTTTGCCGAATGTCCGTCGAAATTATTGGAGCGAACTTTGTAGGAGAATTGTTAATTTTATCCTTCAGCTGCCGAGCTTTGAGGAAGTCTGATAACTCGAAAGATAAATGCGGCTGATCGGATTTTAACTCGGCAAGCAGGCGATAAGCTGAGTGATAAGTATCAAGAATACCAAACGAAAGGCTGCTATTTTCCGATTTTCTCAATTCTTCAACCATCGCAATACATTTCTCTATGTATTCCAATGATTTACCGGCATCTTTTAGGTGGAAATAGGCAACAGCGAAATCAAGATAAATTGCTGGAAAATCATCTCGAAAATTTGCTTTGAGATTTAAGTCGTGAATCTTTTCGTTGAATTTTAATACGTTTTCCCATTCACAATTTCTTTTAGCAATGTTCAGTTTCCAACGAGGAACAATAAAATCAGACCCGACTTTCATTGTTTCAAGCTGAGAAAACATTCTATTCGATTCTTCCAACTGGTTTCGAAACGCGGAAATAACTGCTTTCGAAAGCAATATGTCATCTAAAAATTCATTCTTTGCATCGAGTTTTTGCAATTGTTTCATGTAGAATTCGGCTTTGTCGGTGTCAAATACGTATAGATAATTCAAAGCCAGCGTCGATAAGAACTTACAGGTTTGATAAATATCATTCTGAGATTTAGAGATAATTAAGCCATTTTCAAATTTCTTAAGTGCACGTGTTGATTGCCCAGCTGCACTCAAAACCATTCCGAGTTCAAATACTGCTAGTCGATACTTTTGTTTAAAATGAGTTTTTTCCGATAACCTAATCGCTTTTTCCGCCGACTTAATAGAAAGTTGAAAGTTTAGTTTTGACAACCAAGCAAGACTTAAGAATCGTTGTGTTTCAATTTTTGCCGATGACTGAGATTCATTTTCAAATACCTTTTCGGCTTTTTCGAGCCAAATAATGGCAGACGCATCGTAACCAGTCGTATAGAATATTCGACCTATATTGAGATAGACTTCGCCTTGAATTTGTGGGAATCCTAATGACAACTCTCGTGCCTTTCTAATAAAATACATCGATTTCTTGAAATCCCGTTGTGACCTCCACAACCACGCAAATCGAATATAAACTCGAGCGAGTCGAATCGAATGATTACTTTCGTTTGGAAGTAACCGAACAATCGAATTTAGTGTTTCTTCAGCATCTTTGTATTTGTTTTGAGAAATTTGTGAACATGCGATGATATCCAAGCCGTTTATTACAAACGATTTAGAGTTTTGGATTTCAGCCAGCTCGATTCCCTGTTTCGCGAGTTTAATCGAGCGTTCGAATTTGCCATTATCGTATTCAAACTGAGCTTTTTTCAAGAGCCCCGATACATCATCCGATTTGGCAGAAACGTTAGAAATGATTGAGAAACAAAGCAGAAAAAGTAAAAGCCAGATCTGCTTTGTTTTTATTTGGAAAGTCATACAACTTATTTGTCCGTTGGTCGGCAGTTTCCTGTGTTGTTGTCCCCGGGTTTGCAGTTACTACAATCACGAACCGGACAATCGTCAGATCCGCCGACAACCGACATTATCGTAGTCACAATGTTGTTAAAAATGCCCGTAATTCCGGCATTTACGCTGTCACCCGCGAACGTATTGCCTACCAAACCGATCGACAAAACTAAAATGCAAATCATAGTTTTTAACTTCTTCATTTTTTCTATTTCTCCTTTTTTACTTGTTTTTTTAGAAATTGATACATTGATGCGAAGACATAATTTCCACCGAATCCGTGTCCGTTTTCGGTTGAATATATAAACCACATTTCAGTATCGTTTTTTTGTAATTGATTTTTTAGGTCAATCACATCCTTTTCAGGAATTCTTGCGTCAAGCTTTCCCCGAGTCATAAAGAGCGGAATCTTGTTCCAATCTTTTGTGTTGTTCAATGGAGAAAGTTTGTCTAATTTCGTCATCAGAGCTTCATCTTTTGGATCGCCGTATTCATTTTTTGCAAATTCATCGATCCAGCTCTGTCCTAGATATCCTCGAATGGAAATTAACGGATACTCCGCGATAACTCCTTTGAGTCGTTTTGGTTCTTGCAAGGCAGTTGCCAAAACGACGAATCCACCATAACTCTCGCCTCGAAGATAGATTTGATTTGCGTCCAGATTCGGCTGTGTTTCAATCCAATTCAACAAAGCCTGCATGTCTTTAACGGCGTCGCCCCGATTCTCTTTATTGTCCGCATCAATAAATTCCTTTCCGAATCCAGAGGAACCTCGGATGTTTGTATGAATAACGGCGAGATTGAGATTCGAAGCCAATCGAATGTCTTGGGAATTAAACACTGGTCGATCAAGAATTTGCGGACCACCGTGGACAAAAATCAAAACTGGAGTTTTCTTGACTTCGCTGTTTGGTCTAACGATATAACCAGTAATTTCCTTTTGATCAAACGATTTCCACCTTATTAACTCTGGTGATTTGACCTTGTTTTCAAGCCGCGGCGGAAGCGATTCTTTTGTCCAATCAGTCAACTTTTTGGTTTTAATATCAAACGATTGAATCGAAGCTGGTTTGCCGATATTCTCAATTGTATAGATAACTTCTTTGTCGGAAAGCCAACGTGTATTCCAAACCACATACGAACCTTTAACGAACGACTGAATTTCTCTCGCAATCGCTTGGTTTTTTATACGAAATACTCGCAACTTGTCGATCCCGTCTTTGGTTTCTTGAAGTAAAAGATTTTTGCCATTTGGCGAGACCTTAATATCGTAGAGATTTACAATTTCGGACGGAAGTTTTATCAAGTTCGTAGTGCTAGTTTTGAAATTGAACGACAAAACACAAGGCTCTTGTTTGCATCTTTCATTGCCTTCACTCGTCCAAAAAACACTATCTTCTGTCATAAACGATTTTCGGCTATTTCCCTTTTCGTCAATAGGAATCAGCTTGTTTTTACTCAAATCATAGGCATAAACAAGTTGGCTGCTTGATGCTTTCCAATACTTCAGGAGTATTTTAGTTTCGCCAGCTTGAATGATGTCCCAAACTCCCTTTAATTGTTCGGGATAGCAATTCTCGATAGAGAAATTGAATCGGCACAATCGAGTGGTTTTTGATTCGTAATCAACTCGTACAAAAAATAGAGAATCGCCGTTTTTGCTCCACACAAAAGTATTGATTGATTCGTCTTTACCCGTAAGTGTAACCAATTTTTTCGACGCATTTTCCTTGAAATTATACTGATAAAGCTGATAGTTATCTTGATCTTCCTGATCGGATGTATAAACAAACGAATCTCCATTTGGGCTGACCTTTACGGAGTTTGGAACAATCTTTTCAATCAATTTTGTCGGCGTTGCCATCGGTGAATCGAGTAGATAAACATGATTGGTTACGTCTGTCACGAGCATTCGGCGATTCTTGCGATCTGCATCCCAAATCAAGTTGCTGCGAATTGATGCAGGATCATAGAATAATCCCTCGATTTCAGAATTTTTGATTGTGGGTATGCCTTCAGTCTTGTAGCTTTCTGGCACGGCGAGATACTCGGATTCTTGAGATAAAACTGGCAAATCAAATCCGGACAAGAACAGCAACCAAAAGATTCCAATCAATTGATAACCAACCTTATTTGAAATAGTTTTTCTAGATATTTTATATTTCATAAATCTTAACTTTTCTCGCTAATTAATTTCCGAACAACGAATTTGTCTCTTATTTGCTTTTTCCAATTTGATTTGGGTATTTTGAAGTTCTTTAGAAGTAACTTTCAATGATGGTCCAACGACTGTTTGACCGTTTTCCAAAGTCGCAATTATCTTCCATTTATAAGATTTGGACGGATCGAGAGTCATTTTTGAAACAAATGAAGTTTCACTTTCCGTTTCGAATTCATCTATCAATATCTCGTTATCGTCTGAAATATACAGATGATAGGCTTTCGCATTTGGTATTTTTTTCCACGTAAAAACGATCTTCGAATTCTTCAAAGTGAATTCGCTTTCGAATAATGCTTCTTCAACGCATTTCCCTATTTTTCCGCGAACATCTGCTGTATTTGGTGATTTCGCGATGATTTTTGAAGAAGTTTGATTCGCAATATGTTTATCTGATAATTTTTGAACAGTTGATCCAGCTTTTGGCTTCTCAGGGTTTGTTTTAAGCGATTTCTTAGTTCTAGGTTCATTCTTGGAACTAGCGGAAATCGATGTTCGATTGTTTGGTTTTGGATCAACTGGCGTTGGAATGTTCTCGACTGGCACGTTAGCCGGAATTTCAATTTCGTTCAGTTTGGCAATCGTGTTTTCGTTATGCCGCGAAGTTAGCCAAACCGCGAACAAGCAGCCGATTACTATAAGGAACGCCCCAGTGCTAAATGTCAATGCCATCGAAGCTATCGGACGTTTCAAAAATGCCCGAATTAAGTATATGTCTGGAAAGATTGACCATCCCGAACTCTCTTTATTACTTTGCGTCTCAATTACGCCAAAACCGTTGTCAGTGTTTATTGTCGCCTGAAGTTGCCGAAGTGTTGGAGTCTGAAGCAATTCGCGGCAATTCTGACAAAATAGTAAGTGCTTGCCGATTTCGTGTGTTTCCGAGGTTGAAAGAGAACCATTGGTATAAGCTAAAATCTGAATTTGCGTTAGATGCTCAAGTTTTTTCATTTTTGTATCAACCTCCGCAATTTTGTTCGAGCTTCAAATCTTGCCTTTTTAACTGATTTAGCAGCAGAAACTAAATTTTTCGCTTCATTTTTTCTCTTTCCATCCATTTTATTTTTCGCCATCTCTTGTGAAATTGAGGCAATATCTAAATCGCTCAGTGGCAATCGCTCTTTTATTTCGTTCCATTCATCAATCTTGAGATTCAATGATTTCGCTAATTCAAAATCGGTAACAGAATCTGCTAACAGATAAACGACGAGTTCCTGATTAAATAGAATAATTGCGTGACGTTGTCGCAAAGACATATTGCAAATTTCTTGCCAAAAGATTCGAACAAGCGAAGAAACTTCCGCTGTCGATCCGCCTTCAACCTTTTCCTGAGCCGGAATTTCGTTAATAGTATCGATTGGCAAAACTAAGCCGTTTTGTTTTGAATAATGACGATTGATTTCGTTATATGCAGCTCGGGCGGAAAATGAATCCCAATCGGCGGGAGACATTGCCTTGCTTCTTTCCGCGTATCTCATTTTCCAACTGAGCAATCTTAGAGCAACGGTCTGAACGAGATCAGCGATATCGGTCTGCCAAGAATTAATTAACTTACGTTGGGCGATTTTTTGAACAATCGGGATTGAAGCGATTAGCGAATCGTCAGAGTTCGACCTTTGAGCTAAGACATCGGTCAATATCGCAGCCTTTAAGCTATCGCTCGAAATTGGTGCTAGTTCTTCGAAAAGGGGATCAATCATTAAACCTTAAAACGACTAGATGCTTTTTAACTGCATATTCATCTATGATTTCTCACAAACGAAGACAAATCGGCGTTTTCTCCAAATATTCTTTTTGGTTTTCTTCAAGGTTTCTGTAAATTCAGCTTCTTTGAAAGATTTGATAAAAATCTTCAAATTCTGAGTTTGAAAAGTAACCTTACAAGTCAGCCAGGGTTTTTATATTTAGAGTTTACAAATTCGGCTGTATGTTTTCGTTGATTTGGAAAAGGTGAAAACAAGCCAAAGCTAATGTTGAATGTGCAACCATTTTGCACCAACAAAACTCCATAAGTCAAATGCAGAGAGAAACTTGCGAAACTAAAAGCCTTTTACTTTTAGCCAGTTTCGACTTCCTCGATCTGTGTCTTTTAGGGGAAACCGGAACTGGCAAAACACACACCGCACGACTCATTCATCGCTTGAGTCCGCGTGCCAACAAATCATTTATTTCAGTAAATTGTGCCGAACTTACTCCTTCAATTATCGAGTCAGAGTTGTTTGGTTACGAGAAAGGAGCTTTTACAGGTGCGGTCACGACAAAAATTGGAAAATTTGAGGCAGCAGATGGCGGAACGCTCTTTCTCGACGAAATAGGAGAACTTCCAACCAACCTGCAAGCAAAACTGCTGAAGGTCGTAGAAGAAAAATCGATTACGAGAGTTGGCGGCAATCGTTCTCATAAAGTTGATGTCCGGATTATTTATGCAACACATCGAGATTTGAATACTCTTAGAGAAGATTTGCGGTATAGGATTGCGGCTCACGCGATTCACCTAAAACCATTACGCGAAAGAACCGAAGAAATAATTTCGTTCGCACGTCTATTCTTGCAAGAATTTAGCAACAAGTCCGGAAGGAATGTGATTGCTAACGATAATGTGCTTCGACTTTTGGAAAATGCCGAATGGCGTGGCAACGTCAGAGAGCTCCGCTCATTCGTGGAAAAAGTTTGCCTCGAAGAAATGTTTGACCTCGAAGAAAACCAAGCGAATGCTGACGAAATTGTACTAACCTCGACTTCCATTCTAAAAAAACTTGCAAAAAATTACAGAATCGCCAATTCCGCTGAACCTTTCAAGATGCCAAGCAATCTATCGCCATTAAAATCCGGTGAAAATATGGAGAAATACCTTGAAAAAATCGAAACCCATCTACTAAAAACCGCACTCGACACGCATAATAACAATCAAACCCGAGCTGCACGTGAACTAGGAATAAGCCGTTCGGGATTGATTAAAAAGTTGAAGCGGTTTTGTCATTAAAGACCGTGTTTTCGCTTCGATACACTCGAAGTTATCTATTTATTTCATTTAAGATGTTCAGTTCTTCTTCGATCATTTCAATCCACAGCCGCAAGGTCAAATCCTCTCTTTCTGGGGGGGATAGATAATTTCTAAGCTCGTTGTAGTATCGGTCAGACAAAACGGATGTATCAAAAGGGATTGTTTTGGCGAGGTATTTGACATCAGCTCGGTCTTTCGGTGAATTGCGTTCCATTTTTGTTAACGCTAAATCATAAGGATCGAGTGCGAAAAGGCGTATGTGCCTAAATGTTCCGGGAAACATTTCGATGAGTCTTTGGTCGTAGTCATCAGGAGGCGAGACAATTGTCACGGGATCCAAATATATTTTATATCGGTTATGAAGTTCCGATCCATTTTGCCCCAAATCAATCAGGATATTAGCCTCACCATTTGGAACAAACAGCAAAACATCGACATCTGAAGTTGTTCGGTCGAGTCCATAAATTTGCGTGACAACGAATCCACCCAAACAATGCAAATCTATTGATTGGGTGGCAACGTCGTCCAACTCCGATAAAAACCAAGCCACGGTTCTGGCAACAAATCAAATTGCATAACTCAAATGATCGGCTTTTAAATCCGATAGAATATTCCAAAATTTCGCTTCCGGCGTTCGGTTTTGAAGAACCCAATTTCGTTCTGCTTCGGTCATTGAGACAGAGCACAGGGTGTCTTCTTTTAGGAGCCGCGAATCCACAAGCAATTCTTCCCTTTTCATCAAGGCAGCAATTTTCTGTTTTTCGCCTCTTCTTTCTGCTAATAATCTTGCGAGCGTTGTCACAAAACCTAAACGATTTTGCAAATTTTTGACCTTACAAGCCAAAACTACTTTGCTCCAAGATAACTCTGACACTTCAGCTACCAACCAAGGAAGTGCCTCGACGATTCGGGAATCTAAATTGTCGGCAGAGAGTGCTGAAACCAAGATTTCTCCCGGATTCTTCAATCTGGATGGTGCAATATGTGAAAACCCTGGATAACCAATTGTAGCCAGATTTGAGGATAAATTCTCGTCTCCGGTAAATGCTAGTTTCGTGAGATCTATTCTGATCGGCATATCAACCGACTTAAGTCCGAATACGCGAACTACCCTTTCGGTGATTTCGTCAGTTAAAACACGTTCGCCTTTCTCTAACATAGAAAGATAACCTTGAGTCAGCCGCAATTTTTTTGCCGACATCTCTTGAGTCCATCTCTTTTGTTTTCTAGCTTGTCTTAATTGAACACCATTCACAGGTTTCACCTCCATCACAACTATAGTGTTTTAATAAAAATATTACAAGACTGTTATATTATGAACCGTATAATGTTGAAAAGATACTATTAATGAGCTTTGGACAAATCTAAAAAGATAGCGACCTTTTACTATCAAATGATTCCTAATTCGATCTACATCAGTTTTATTATTTTGGTGCAGAAATACTCCAACGGCGAAAAAATTCTCCAACCTTAGCAAAACTTTTCAGTTAATTTAACGAACTTCACGAATTCCTTAGAATCGGATGATATCGGGACTTCAGAAATAGTTACCCGCCAATCGAGCAATTGAACTCGTTTTCGTTGACCGTTTTCACGCTTCCAAAGCGAAGCGGAAAGACGGTTCCTGGCTTGAGATTCTTCGCTTGAGGGAGAATTTCCTATACAAAAACTACAAAAACTACGAAAGTTACAAAAACTAAAAAACCAAAAAAGAAAGCGGCAGGCATCGGGTTGGATACGAAATTCTTCGAAAAAAAGAGGTTACAACCCATGAAAATTACAAATCGCGACATTGAAATAACACCACAAGATCTTGATTCGATTTTTCTTTGGAAGGTGTTTTGGAAGTTGATACAGCGTGAAACACCATTCATTTTCTTCGCAAAACTATTCATTCTGAGCATCAGTTTTAGCATTTTATTGCTCTTTATTTTTCTTATCGGCGAGGTTCCCGGCGATTAAGAAAAAATAGAAGCGGTTAGCAAAACACGCCAATACGAGGCAATTAATCAAACAATTAGCGGCGGAAACAAACATAAAACTGATTCCGCTGATTTCAACAACAACACAAATAGGAGAACAAAATATATGTCAGCAAATGTTTCAATTTTAGGTAATGTCGGACGCACGCCAGAATCGCGTGTGACGCCGCAAGGCGATGTCATCGCGAGTTTCTCGATTGCATCGAATACGGTTCGAAAAACAAAAGACGGCGAAGTGAAAAAGACCGATTGGTTTCGCGTAACCGCATTCGGTAAACAAGCCGAAACTTTGATGAAACACTCGAAAAAAGGCGATCGTTTGCTGGTGCAAGGCAAACTCACGCTGAATCCTTGGATGGATCGTCAAGGAAGTCCGCAGGTTAGTGCCGACCTTCTTTTGCAGGATTTCCAGTTCGCTGGCGGTCGTGATGATCGCAATGAAAAAGCACAATCGGGCGAAAATACAGATATTGCTGCTGCTTCAGATGAATACGCAGCAGAATATTCACCCGAACACTCAGTCGAAACCGAAATTTCCGCCGACGTTCAGGAAATCCAAAATCAGGCATACAGCAACTAGATACGCTTCATCAATCAATTTATCAGAATCGCTATCCGCCGAAACTCGAACGGGTAGCGATTCTCTTTTCTTGAGCAAGGCGAGACAGGCGAGGTATTTTCGGTGTCTGCAAAGGAGTGCTTTTATAATTTAGGCGAGTGGCAAGTGTCGCCTACAAACGAATCAACACTTGCACCAACGAATCAGTTGGTTTCAAAAAAGAGGTTAAAATGGGAGTTCAATATATTCTAAACATCAATCAACTTCGGGAATTTGCACCAAACAGTCCGATTCTGGCATTTCGTCCAATAGATACTGGTTCACCGCAACAAGATTGGTCAAAACATCTGGCAGCTTTCCCTCGTTTTCGCCGCGAACTCGAGGAATTTTCAATTCTTGGCGATGTCGTTTTGCGGATTGCGAATGGCACCGAACCCGCTCCAATCGACCGCGTTAAAATCCTTTCACTTGAATATGGAGTGAAGGTTTTAGGCAATGAAATTGACGCAAAAGAATTCATTCGCTCAATCAAAGCTATTGCGAGTCCTGATGCAAGCCAATATGAACTCGAACAGATTGCTGCCTATTATTTTTTTGAAATTCGTCGTCGCACTGCGGGCGAAGTTCTCAAAGAAATGGGATTGCTCGGAATGCAGCTCGAAGCAGTTACGGCAACGATAAAAGACCGCGAAGTTGATTTTATTGAAGTCGAAAACGGTGAGCAAAAATTGACGGTTTCAGAGCAAAGACGACTTCGAATTCACCAAAGAAATCTCCCGCGTGTCGCTGATTCGACACCAAATTTCAACGAAGAAATGGCATCAATTTTTGCACGGATTGGTCGCTCGAAAATTACCAAATCTATCAACGATGCGTTTGCCGACTTCTATCTCAACGATGATGGAAAAACACTCGAAGAACTCGATTCAGATTTTGAGAGTTTTGAGAAATTAGAGCAATATGACGAAAATGGCATTGTCGGTTTTTCGATGAATGATGGACAGCATTCGGTGGTTGTTTACGATTTTGGCAGTGAAGTTGACACTTCATATCTGCCGGCACATGTCGATTCATTGGCAAAAGAAATGAACCTCATTTTTGTCGGTCACAAAATTGGCGGATCGTCTGCACAAAAAGCCCGTCAATTTATTGAGATACAGAAAGCCTTTGGTAATCAGATGATTGATTCGAGACAGTTCTCTTCGCCAAATATTTTGCCTATGATTTCAGAATCCGACTCCTTTTCAAATGCACCGTTTTCCGATTACGAATTCAATGTATGGTTGGCTGCAAAAATCGACTATTTTTATCCAGATAGAGTGAAGCGAAATGTTCGGCGATTGATTACAAACAAAGCCGGAATCACGATTGAATATCAGACGACTCACGAGATAAATCCTGATTTTGAAGAAGCTCAATATGTGATGTCAGTCGGCAAGATATTATGGAATCAAATGCAGTCGGATTTTCATCTCCGCAGTCTTCGCCATGAATCGTATCAGAATCTCCATCTGGCAATCCGCAAAACGGTCGATACTGCGGATGTCGCAAAACTTAAGAAACAGGCGTTTGATGAATTCAAAGAGGCTAAAAAATTGTCGCTCAAAGAATTTACTTCTCTCAATACGGCAGCGAAATCTCAAGAAGCAAGACTTTCCGCGACCATCTCAACGGCGGCACGAAAAACTCTTTCCGAGATTCGTTTTGCGTCAGCAAACCGGCTTCGATACTTCAAATATTTCCTATACAACGACCTTGAAATACAGATTCTTCCGCGTCAAGAAAAACAGAAACTTTGGGATGCGATCCGTAGCCGCGAAACTGAACTCAATATGTCGATTACTAGTCCAAAAACACAAAACGTTTCGATTCATCCAACCGTTTTGCAGCGACAAACGAGTGTTCAGAAGCAAGTAGTTCGAGTTTATCCGCGACCTGTGTAAGTCTCGAATTTGAATACAAAAATGAGCGGTTAGCAGAGATGCGTCAATCACAATTTGGCACTTGAGTAGTCAAGAAGAAAGGCTGAAACAGAACTGTTGATTCAGCCGAAATTACAAAAAAACAAAAATTAAGGAGAACAAAAATATGTCTACATCAATTTCAATTTTAGGAAACACCGGAGGAGGCGTCGAACTTAAATATACACCTCAAGGCACAGCAATCGCGAATTTTTCTATCGCGTCGAATTCAACCCGCAAAACAAAGGAAGGCAAAAAAGAGATCACGAATTGGTTCAATGTTTCCGCCTTCGGGAAACAAGCGGAAACTCTTGCAAAATATTTGACCAAAGGCAGTCATATACTAGTTCGCGGGAAGCTCTCATTGAGTCCTTGGCAGACACGCGAAGGCGAACCTCGAGTGAATGCCGATGTAGTATTGCAGGATTTTGAGTTTGCCGGAAGTGGGAAACGAGACGTGGCGGAAGCTCAAGAGCCTTCGCCGATTGAAGGTGTAGATCCCGAAATGGAATCACACGAAGCGATTGAAGATTCGGAAGAAAAAGCCGAAATGTTGGCGGCAATGAATCAAACAGACGCAACCGATGAATCCTTTGCCGGACAATATTAGAAAACCAAAATAGGAAGCGGGAAATGTATAGTTCTCGCTTCCCTTTTTGTTTTATCGTTCTTAACAAATAACGGAGGTTTATTATGATTAACGCACATTCTTTATTGAAATCCGTAGTTTCAAATCGAGACGCTCACGACCCGAACGACTCCGAAGTATCAATCTTTGCGGATGGAAGTTGTTTACGAAACGGAAGCGAAACGACTCAGGCAGGTGCCGGAATCGTTATATTGTCGAGTTGCACTCAAAGTATCAAACTTAAAGCAGCTTACCTTGGAGCCTTGACCAATCAGAAGGCTGAAATTCTGGCTTGTGCGATCAGGCTTGAATCTTTGAAAACTCCAACAAGAGTGCGTGTGTTTTCCAATTCGAAATATGTCGTCGACACTATGATTGGCAGAAATCTGATGAAGCAAAATCGTGAATATTGGCAGCGACTTGTAAATGCGTGTCTGACTCACAAAATTGAATGGATATGGGTTCGCGGACATTCGGATATTTTTCAGGAAACATCAGATCGAATCTCGAGAGCGGCGGCAACCGCGAAGAACAATCTCGACAAAATCACACTCGATAGAATTGCACTAATGCTCTGCGGAACACCTGATACAAATACGGTTGGGTTGATTCATCGCGGACTGAAAACTCTAGCCGCAGATTGTGATGGTGCACAACTTTCTGATGGGAAAGGCTTTAGTAAATTTGATAGCGAACTCGGGAAACGGTTTGCTGCCAAAGCAGATTTAACCGTTTCCGAAGCACTTTTCGCACGCAAGATTCTTTCGAAGTATCGAACACAGATTTTGAAATTCGACGCGGAACTTGCTTTACTGGTTTAGTCATTTATTGAATCGTCAGACTTAGTTCTTTTTGAGCCAGTCTTTAAACCCAATGTCTCGCTCAAATAGTAGTTTCAGTCCGTGTTCGATGACATCGCCGGCGGTGATTTCTGTCTTCATTCTTTCAGTCGCAAAGCTGATATATTTGTCGAGTCGGGTATTCGTTGATTCGAGTATTCTTCCATTGATTCTGGTGTAGCTTAGTCTGTTGAGTTGCAAAATTGGCATTTCAGTTTTTGTCTTTTGGTTGGTGTTTTTTTCATCTATTTCGTTCATGTATTCCTCGCTTTTTTGTTTTAACTATTACTTTTGTGAATAGCAATTTCTTCATAATTCAACTTCTGTGCCACTCACTATAATTGACCAAAAAAGAAAGCAAAATATTCGAAGAGTTTTCAAAACGGAAATATGTGGTTGTCTGGTATGACAGGATAGGGCAAATTTGCACGCTCGTTAGAAACTAATTGTTGTAAATAAAATGTTTATGCTAGTTAGTTTCTAACAGCTTAAAAAATCGCCGAAAAATTGTTCACGAACCCTGCTTCCAGTTCTTCAGACTTCTTTATCCAAGCCATTTTAGGAACACATTTTGCATTAGAGAAAATGGAAGGATTTTCTAACAGCGTAAGAGGTGTGTTTTATTTGGTTTAGCGAAACTCAAAGAAACATCGAGTTTTCTAAATGCTGCAATTGTTTTACTTACGTCAGTTAGAAAAATCTAACTTAACAGCAACAAATATTGGAATAAAAAAGAAAAATGCAGACAAGAAAAACTGAAAGAATAATTAAAAAAACAAAAGCGGTGCCGACTGAAAGTTTCGGCGAAACACTTTACTTGCGACCATTTGAATCAGACGACCAAATGATAAACGCAATTTCGAAGGCAACAGGCGAGAAAAGAGCAAAGATCGCCCAAAAACTCATTCGACTTGCGTTGGCAAATAAGCAATATGATTTTGCTGACGAAAGTGATTTGTTAAAGCGGCTCGATTGGTTGATGAGCAACGAGCGACATAAAATGGCAAAAACTGATGTTCAAGATATACGATTTGAAAGGCTCGAAGAACACGCAAAGTCAATGGAAATATTCGTTGAAAATATCGCTCAAAATACCCGTTTCACACGAATTCTTGTGAGCGAAATATATTGTCTCGCAAATATTTGTATGTCATATCTCAATCAGATTTTTACAAAACTCATTGAATATTTTTCTCCTATCGAAATAGAAAAAAAGAACAGCATTGATTTTGCAAATCGAAATATCCTTGGACTCGTTGAGCATTCGCTTTCTGAATTCGACAAAACCTCGCTTCACCACAAGTTTGATTTCGATTCGTTTGATTCTGAAATACTTTATCTTTTCACTAAAATTGAAAAAATCGAAGCGAGACTTCAAGCATCCCAAGATTTGTCGGATTTAGGAGTGAACGAAAAGTAATGATGCAAAAACCAAAATGAGAATAATCGTCAGTATTCAGGCAAAACGCGAAAGTTCCCGTGGACTGGTTCACTATATTGCACATAGCAAAACGGATTCGGAAAAGGAGCCGAAAACCCGCGAGCTTTTCACGGAATATTCCGATCATGTTTCGGTTGAAACCGCTAACGATTTTCTCAAAACAGGTGTTGAAAAAAAGCGTCCCGAAAACAGTCAATTGCATCACGTTGTTATATCGTTAAAAGCTGATGATTATGAAAAACTTGGAAGCAACGAACCCGAGCGGCAGCATTCTCTCAAAACCATCACACGTGTTGCGATGGAAAGGTTTGCTGATTCGATCGGAGCCGACAAATTATCTTGGACTGCCGGAATTCATCGAAATACACAAAATCCGCACGTTCATATCGCGATTCAAAAGGAATATTTCGACAAAAATTTAGAGAAGAAAACACTCGCGAAAATCCCGAATGTACTGCTCCCACACTATGAAAAAGATGGCGAATCGAAGATTTTTGTCTCCGGGATATTGATTGCCGCTTCTGTGGAGAAACTCGACGAAATCATTACCAAAAAGGAAAGGACTTTTGAGTTGCCGTCTCGCGAAAATGAAGTCAAAGAGCATCACAGTAGTTCCAAAGAGAGCAATAATTATGAACGAGATATTCTCGCCCGAGCGATTCTCGCAAAATACCATCTCGAAATATCTCGCGATAATCTCGATTCACTTGAAAACCATGGCGATAAACGGAGATTCAAAATCAATGATGCTATTTCCGGGCAAACATGCTTAATGTCGCTTTTCGATCTTGAACGGCGGGCAAAAAATTACACGAAACAAAACCGTAAACTCAAGGACATTACTGACCCGATAAAACACGAAGCACAAAAAGCGAGACTTATTGAAGCAGAAATGTCGCAGAATATCGATGGAATCAAGCGTATCAAAACCATTCTTCATAAGTTGACAGTAAAAGAACATCAGCTTTTAAAAGAAAACGAAACTAAATACGACGAAATAAAACCACTTGCCGAAAAAATCAAACTTCAATATCGCCGTGAAAACCGAATACTTCCTATTCCGAATTTGACTCTTGAAGAAATTGAAACGCTTCAGGCTCAAAGCATCGAAAAAGGCGATGTTCGCAAATCAGAATATTTTGAGAGAGTTCGCGAAGCAGTTTCGGAAGAACTTGGAATTCCGAAACGCAATTATGATCAAGTTGCGAAACTTAAGGCAATTCAAGTTCTTTTCGGGTTAAAAATTCAATCTCGCGAAAAACAACTCGCTGACTTTACGAATCAAAAAAGACACTTCGTAATTGATATTGATGGCACTAAATGGACTTTCGCAAAGATTAATAAGTTTGCTGATGAGAAAGCGAATTCGGATAAAACCGTCGGTGGAAAAATAGGTAATGTTCTCAGCAACTTCGGTCTTTTGAAATCGGTATTGAATCAAGAGAAACTTGAGGAGATAAAGTCACAGATAAGTGAGAAGTTGGATGATCAATCTGAGCAGATTTCGATGGAGCAGAAACGCGAAAAATCGATTCACAAAATGCTCAACGGATTTTTGGAAAGAGAAACGTATCCAGAGAAGGAAACGATTCAACCGAAATTCACAGCATTTGAGTTGGCAGAGGTCGAAAGGCTATCTTTTGATCTCAAGCTCATAGATGTTTATCGCGATAATTTCGAACACCAAAAAGCAATCGCAGATAGCTCATTGGTAAGCAATGATGTCGAAAATCAGACTGCCGAAAAGGTAAACGAAATTATTGCGGGACGAGCAGTTGCCCGAGAGATATTATGCGAGGTTGAACTCGCACGTTCGAAAGAGATTTTGGCGAAATTTAAGGAATTCAAAGTCTTTCAAAAATTTGAGATTACGAATCCCAAAACCAACACTTTGCAATTCGTAAGTCTGAAGGAAGTCGAATTCAATTCACGTGGTTCAATTTTCGACCAGACTCTCGAATATTTCTTAGAGAATCGCGACAAGCGGCAGATGCGAAAGGAACTTGAAAACATTGCGAAACAGAAAGAGATTGAACTGAAAAATGATGTTGCGGCGGCAAAGGCAATGCTCAAAACCGCAGGTGAAGAAACAATAAACTACAAATCACAATCAATTTTCAGCACCGTAAAATTTGGCGTTGAGCCTGTTTTCACACCGAAAGAACTACTTACAATTGAACTCAGAATTTCGGAAACCGAAACGAACCGCGAAGCCTCAAAACTGCAAACGTTGCTAGATACGCTTGACCATTCAAAAGCCAGAAATCTCGCCGCGATTCTCGAAGATATTTCATTGGAGCAAATTTTCGCCAAAACGGCGACGGAAAGTCCAATCGAATCAATCGAATCAAGGGAAACAAACCTGCGAACGGTCAAAGAAAACATCGACATCAATAAAGAACGTTGAGAACAATAAAATATTGACGAACTATGTCACTTTGAAGATTGATAAAAAGTCTCAATCGGTGCAGGTAGTTTTTGGCTGTGCATTGGTTGTGTAAAAGGAATCAGCAAATCTTTCGAACCACTTTTCAACCATTCTTCTTGTCTTTCCAAGGAATCTAAAATTACTGGCATTCTGTTATGGATAGATTTCATAAAATCGTTTGGTTCGCAGGTAATAATCGTAAATGAATACAGCCTTTTACCTTCTTCAAACCAATGACTCCAGAGCCCAGCCAGTGAAAATGGCTTATCTCCATTGGCAAAAATCTCAAATGGCGGTTTTCCTTTTTCGTCCCATTCATAAAAACTGGAAATCGGAACAATACACCTTTTGTTTTTAAGAGACGGTTTGTAAAGAAAACTCGTTTCAATATTTTCGACACGGGCGTTGAAAGTAGTATATTTTGTTTCAAATGCAGTAGCTCCGTTTTTTTGAAACCACCATCGAGCGTCGATAGTTTTGACATTGTCGTCTTCATGAACAACAATCGGCACATATGAAGTTGGTTTGATGTTAGGACGATCTAAATCATCATCCGGTTCAAAGTTATAAACAAAATCCTTAAACGATTCGCGTTTGCCTTTTTGTGATATTCTTCCGCACATAATTTAATCCTTTTTCAATAAAATTTAATGAAAATCGTGTGATACAACTTTGAAATCATTTATTGATTCAAAATACAAGCCTTTTATCATATTTCCTTCTTCGGCAATTCCTTTGATGAGAAGATAGCTGTTTTGCATAATAACGTTTCTAAATTTATCAAAAACATCAGGCATAACAATAAAATTTGAATAGCCTGTTTCGTCTTCCATCGTGATAAAAAGGACTTTATGAGCCGAACCCGGACGTTGTTTGACAATCACTGCTCCCGCGACTGTCACAACATCCTTCTTTCTCAAATTCAATGTTTGCGAAGCTGAAAGCACATTTTTACGACTTAATTCTTCGCGGATAAACGCCATCGGATGTTTGCCGACGGTTAATCCAGTAGTCATCAAATCGGTTTCGATTGTCTGCAATTCGTCCATTTTTTTGATGAACGAAAAGTCGGTTGATTTTTCGTTTATCTGTTGAAAAAGCTCGCCCTGCGGTTTGATGGCGAGTTCGGCTTGCCAAAGTGCTTGACGGCGATGAACGTTTTCAAAACTCAACGCACCAGCCAAACTCAAGGCTCTAATTTCCTTTTTGTTAATTTCGGGAACACGGTCGATCAATTGCTGAATGCTTTGATAATCACCGTTTGTTTCACGCTCAAAAACGATCATTTCGCCAACGCTTTTCCGCAATCCTTTGATATATCGTAAACCAACTCGCACCGAAAAATTCGGCTCAATTGTAAAATAATAATCCGATTTATTGATGTCGAGCGGATGAAATTTCAATCCGTGTCGCTGTGCATCTTTGACCAAAGTTGCGGGCGAATAAAAGCCGAGCGGATAATTATTGAGCATCGCAGCGGTGAATGCGTCGAGATAATGAACTTTCAAATATGCGGAAGCATAGGTCAGCAAAGCAAAGCTCGCGGCGTGAGATTCAGGAAAGCCGTAATTGGCAAAAGCAACGATGCTATTTGTGATTTTCTCCTGTGTTTGCGGGTCAATTCCGCGTTCTGTCATCCCACTTTCGAGCCTTGCACTAATTTTATCCAAACGCCTGTCCGCTCGCTTAAAACCCAATGCCCGACGCAATTCTTCTGCTTCTCCGCCGGTAAAACCAGCAATTGTCATCGCCATTCGCAAAAGTTGTTCTTGAAACAAAGGCACGCCGAGCGTCCGTTTTAGAATCGGTTCAAGCGATGGATGCATATACTCAATTTTTTCCTTTCCCTGCCGCCGTTTGATGTAAGCCGAAAGCATTTTCCCGACAATTGGTCCGGGACGAATAATTGCTACTTGCACAACTAAATCATAAAAGTTTTCAGGCTTCGATTTTGGCAAAAATGCGATTTGAGCACGGCTTTCAACCTGAAACATTCCGATTGTGTCGGCATTTTGCAAAGTTTTATAAACGAGTGGATCGTCTTTTGGAATCTTCGCGAGGTCAACAGTTTTGTTGTGATTTTCACTAATCAAAGTCAGCGTATCACGCAGAACCGCCATCATTCCGAGTCCTAATAAATCTACTTTGACAATGCCCATTTCTGCACAATCATCTTTATCCCATTGGATGATGTTGCGATTTTCCATCGAAGCTGGTTCGAGTGGCACAACGCTGTCCAATCTGCCCAAACTAATCACCATTCCGCCCGAATGTTGTCCTAAATGTCTTGGAAAATCTAAGATTCGGGCATACATTTCCATAAATTTTGCGATGCGGAAATTTTCGTTTGAATTAAATCCTAATTCTTTCAGATGTTCGATAAAATCTTCGTGATTCGTTACTCCATAAGGTGAAATGAGCTTTGAAATTTTGCTCAATTCGTCCGCTTCAAACCCGAAAACTTTGCCAACTTCGCGAATAGCCGAACGTCCGCGATATGTAATTACGTTCGCCGTCATTCCAGCACCGCGTGAGCCGTATTTCTGGTAAACGTGTTGGATTACAAGCTCGCGGTCATCGCCCGAAGGCAAATCAATGTCAATATCAGGATATTCGCTTCTCTCTTCTGACAAAAATCTTTCAAACAAAAGTTCGCCCGCGATTGGGTCAACCGCCGTTATTCCCAAAGCGTAGCAAACGACCGAATTTGCAGCCGAACCGCGTCCTTGCGACATAATTCCATTGTTTCGGCAAAATTCTGAAATGTCCCAAACGAGCAGAAAATATCCGGCGAGTTTTAGTTTTTCAATAAGATTTAACTCGTGATCGAGCTTCGCCTGAATCTTTGGCGTTAAGCCATCGTAACGCCAAATCGCACCGCGTTCAGTAAGTTTTCTGAGCATCGAATCCATCGTTTCACCTTCGGAAACTGGAAAATCGGGGAAAGTGTAGCCGAGTTCGTCCATCGAAAAATCAATTCTCGAGGCGATTTCATTGGCGATTTCAACGGCTTGCGGGTAATCGGCGAAAAGATGCAGCATTTCGGCTTTCGATTTTAGAAATCGCTCGTTGTTTTCCGAAAGGATTTTTCCGGCATTTTCAATAGTTGTGTGATTTTTGATGCAAGTGAAAACGTCGAACAATTCGCGGTCGCGTTGATGACCGTAGTAAGCTCCGTTTGATGCGAAAAACGGCACGTGAGTTTTGTTGGCAAGAGCCAAAAGTTGCTGATTAATATTTTCTTCGTTCCGCAGAAAATGGCGTTGTAATTCAATATACAAACGCTTTTCAAAAACGTAGTTTAACCACTCCAGATTTTCTTGTCCTTGTTTGTTTTTGATGCTTTTGTGCAGAAATCCATCACTTCCGCCAGTGAAACATAAAAGCCCTTCTGAATGTTCTTCGATGTCTCGCCGTGTCGCAAAATGTTCGCCTTTTTTCGCACGAAGTTTGATGGTTGTAATCAGACGGCAAAGGTTTTGATAACCTTTCAAATTGAGCGGAATTAACGGCAAAAGCGAACCATCTTCTAAAGTGATTTCAGAACCGATAATCGCCTTAATTCCCTGCGATTTTGCCTCAAGATAAAATCTTACAGCACCCGAAACTGTGTCACGATCAAGCAACGCAACGCCTTTGATATTCAGTTCGGCAGCACAAATAGCCAAGTCGTCAGGTAAACTTCCCGAAGACAAAAAGCTGAACGCCGAACGTGTGTGAAGTTCGTAAAAACTCATATTTTTTGGGGGTTAGAGCGTTGGGTGTGGGGTGTATTTTCTTCTCTAAACCCTAGTCTCTACTCTCAAAACCCTAATCATATTCCCCAACCACAAACCAATCTTTTTCTCTTTTGCAAAGCCTGTAAACGCCGCCGTTTTCAATTTCTACGTCCCATTCGTTCGTTCGCCAAACCACATTCCACCAACGCGAATTTGCTTTCCAAACGCCTGAGTATTGTTCGACTCTGCCGCAAAATCGGTCGGTTTTCAGATAGATCAAACGCTTATCGCGGATTAAAACCTGTGCGGAAATCGGCGGTTTGAAATAACTAAAAGCGACGATTGGAAATGCGATTTCAGTAGTCGATTCTTTTGATTCCTTGCCGCTTGGAAGTTTTTCAGCATCAAGCGTAAAGGCTTCGGTGAGCCGCTGATTGAGCAAAACAGGCACGCCGACGTTCTCTTTGCCTAGCAGTTTTTTTAGTTTATTCACCGTCAGCAAAAGACTTTCGGGCGTAGGCTTCGGTGCGGCGTAAAGTGTGGTTTGCACGGGTCGCGATTTAGCGAAATGGAGCGTAACCCCGAGCGAAATTATTTCTGCTTCAGGCGTTTCAAATGAAATTCGGAGGTCTATTAATTTGAGCCAAAATTTTTTCTCAAGCGTCGGAAAAGAGGTTTTAATTTCGTAGAGCTTTTCGGTTTTATTGATTAATCCGAAGCAAACATCAATCTGTTCAGTGCTAAAACCATAGCTTTTTGCACTTTGAAAAAGCACGTCTAATCCGCGATTGAGTAGAAAAACAAGTTGCTCATAATTTGTCACTGATTCATCCAATTCAAATTTCCAAGCGATATTATTTTCCTTTAAATTCGGCGTTAAAGATCTTTGGTCTTTTTCGCATATTACATCAATTACATCTCTAAATTCTTGCCCGTAACGTGAGATTAGTTGATCGCTGGGTATCATTTTTAGTTCTTCAATGCGTTTGATGCCGAGTGCATTAAAAACGCCTAAAGTGTTTCGGTCAATTTCAAGGTTTTGTAACGGAAGTTTTCCAAAATTGCTGAGTATATTAGACTTAGAACTCAAATCTTGATTCTGCCGTGCTAATAAAATTGATGTGTTGAGGTGGGAATTGACTGCAACGCTTCCAAAAATTTGATGTTTGCCTAATTCTTTTTTAATATCTTCTTCAATTTGTTTATCATTTCCTATCAGCTTTTCGAGTCCGCTGACATCAAACAGAATTCCGTCTTCAAGCATTTCAATCCGATACGCGAATTGTTTTGCAACGGATAGCAACTCTGCTCGATGTTTGTTATCTGAAATTACACACGCAAATAGTTTAGACATCGTTATATGAACACTCAATTTTGCTGAAAATTGTTTCCTGGAATTGTTTTCTCGAATTTGTCCGCAGATGGAATTCTCTTAAAAGTTTGAATCGACCAATACCCGACCAGACTGTCTGCTTTCTGGTCAATAAATATGAATTTGTAGCTGCCGAACCAGCAATTGATTCGGCACCACTTGTAACTAGAAATATGGTTGGCGTATCTCTTACTTTTGTGCGAAAACGATACCAATATGATCGAGGAATGAATCTTAAATTGTTCAACGAAACATTGCTCAAATTGAGCCAAATTGCCCCAAATCCTTTCGCTTGAATCAGATAATCAGTCGAATTAAATGCCTTTTCAACATCATTATTACATTTCGCCCAAAGTAGATTTTCCAAGCAAACACCAGCAAGAATAGCCGTGCACGGATCAAAACTATTGACCGTATCAACAACTGCACAAATCTCGCCATTTTGTGTTAGCTTAGCCAGCAAAGAACATGCAATCGAACTTTTTCCTACTGTCGCTGATCCGACCAATTCATTTACAGCACCTCTTGAGAAGGTAAATCCGTCAGATTCAATAGTAGTTTCTTCCGAATATTTTCGTTCTTCTTTGAGGTAAGACAGGCTTTTTACTAATTGTAGATTGCTCGCTCTCATTGTTCCGTGAATAAGAGTTTATTGCACAAATGAAACAAGTGTCAACTTTCTTTTTTCAGAAACGAACCTTGGATTTATTTAAATCACAAATGCGGCTGTTAAAAATTAAGGCATAAGAATTGCACACAAGAATTTGCTATCGAACGAGATATTAATTCTATGTATGCCGAATTTAACTGAAAACAATCAATCAAGAAAAATTGAAATCAGGGAGCATATCACCCAAGATGATGTTCGTTCAAATCAAGATAATAAAGTTGCTGTGCAAAGCGTGTCGGAAAATACCACAACGGCGAAACGGATACTTGATTTGAACAATATCCAAACAGTTAGTTTGCAACCTCTGTCGCCGTCTGAAAAAGAAATCGACGCATTAAAAACTGATCGTAAAAGTGCTTTGGTTGAATATGCGGATCGGCTTCGTGGCGACTATAAAGAAAATAAAGACAGTTTTCGTGATGGACTAAAGCTGTTAAGTGATTCACTTGATAAAGGTGAACAGATTACGGTTACATGCTCTTGTCGAAACGGCGAAATGTGTCACGCCGATGTCGTCAAACTGGCAATCGAGAAAGTCAATTTACATATCAAGAATCAGCAACTTCAGGAAACCAACCGAATTGAAAGAGACGAAAAAAGCTCTCTGATAAAGGAAAATTCACAAAAACAAGAGCGTTTAATGAATCCGCGAACGCAACGGGCAATCAACGAAATCTTAGCATTCAACGAAAGTGACTTGCTACTTGAAAAAATCAATCAAACAGACGGAAGAAATAGGAGCGAGCAAGCATCATATTTAGGGAAATCATCGCAGTTTATCAGAGATATTTACGAACGAGGTGCAAATATTGTCGGCGGCAAACTAGTTTTGCCTCAAGAAAAACTGATAATGTCAGAACCTCTAGCGATAACTACTCAAGATTATGCAGTAAAGCGAATCGGAAACATTCTAAAAGATGAATCGAAAGCAAAAGAGATCGCACCAGTCGTGATTGAATATGCGGACAAAATCGCAGGACAAGGTTCGGACGGCGAAACGAAGCTGAAAGTTTTCAATTGGGTTTACGATTCGCTTGAAGGTAAAGCGGAGTTTCTTAAAGTTTCTGAAAACGAGCGAACGGCAGAGCCGCCAACATTCGAAGCGACTCTCGCGAATTTCGGTTTTCTTGCAGACGAGATGTATGCACTCGAGTCGCCTGAAAAGGACGCTTTGACACAAATTTCAGCAGCCGAAAAGGATCTAGAAGAATCACAAGAACGATTGGCAACGATTGCTTTTGAGCGTATTGACCTTAATCGCGATATCCCTACAATTCCCGCTCATTATTCCAAAGCAGAAATCGAACATTTGATAAATTATATTCTCCCAGAGATTGACCGAAAACTCGAAAACGGCGTCGCGAGAGATGAAATTTTAAAGCCTTTCAACGAAAATATCAGACAAAGTGCAAACGAAAATGCGTTTAGCAAACTCGAAAAAGCCTTTCAAAACACCATCAACACGAAATCAATTTCCGAATCTTTTGACGCTCAAATCGAGAGAATCGAGCTTGATAAGCAGAACATCATTGAACTCAACAATCCGCAGGAATTTCACGATGCACAGCAGATAGCGGTCAAGGCATTTTATGGTAGAAAGCTGCAAGAATCCGCCAGAGTTATTTCAAAACTCGATGAGATTCGAGAACTATCCTCAGAGTTGAAGGACAAATCTGAGGCTAAACAACTCAAGAAAGAACTGACCCGAATTCAGGAATCAAAACCATCGTTTGCGTTCAAGATGAATGATTCTCGCGAGATTATTATTGGAACTCCGTCGGCAGAATCAGTAGCTGAAAGAAATTTTGTCGCTTCATATATTAACTTTCAACTTCGGCAACCAGAATCAAAACTACGACACGAAAATGAACGATATAGAAGTTATGCGTTACAAATTGAAGGACAAACTACAAAGTTCGGACTCGCAAAAACCGCATCCGAAATTCGTGCTGAAAATGCTTCGATTGGTTTGAAATGGAAAAATTTCGACAAAGTCGAAAAGGCAAAACAATCGCGTCCTTTAACCCAAAAGGAAATGCAGTTTCTTTTTACCGAAAGTTCTCCATCGCATTTCACGACAGAAATGACCGCACTCAAAATATCATTTTCTCACACCGGAGAGAGCCGACATTCAATGACAGAATCTCTGCAAAAAATGGAGTTGAAACCGAGTCCGGAAGCGACAAAACTAATCGAAAGCCTAGAATCGAGGCTCAATCGCCGCGATATTAAGGATTCGATATCTGCAACGAAGCACTTTTTCGAAAGTATTAAAACACCAAACGAATCACTCAAATATAAAAATACCTTTGATCATCAGAAGGTTTACACTACCCTGCCACCATTTGAGAAAGATTTCGTTTATCAAAAAGCAACTGAAAATCTTTCCAATCTAAAAATCACTGCTGAGAAGCCGCTATCTTTGCGTCTCTTTGAAAGAGAGTTTGAGAAAGCCGAAAAAGAACTGCTTGCGAAAAGTTCGAATGAAAAATCGACGTCTAATCGTGAGTCAGATAAAGGCTTTGATCCAAGAAAGGCTTTTACAGCTGAAGAACTGGTACAAATAAGAGCGAGAGCAATTGATACCGTGAAAGAAAGACTAGAGCCGAAAGAACTCCTGCTCGATAATCCTAAACTGCCAACGGAACTTACTCGTCAGGCGATTATGACCTACAAACAACTCGAACGGGCGAGTCATGTTTTCCAGACAATTACCGATCGTTTAAAAATACAAAATGCATTTTCAGAACTAGATCGTGAAACCGCTTCGCTGAGTAAAATCCGTCTCCGAGTTGATAATTACGGAAAAATGTCTAATCTTCAGTCAATAATTAAAGGCGAACTTGTAGAGTTGCAGAAATCACATAGTTTTGAAAATGATCCAAATCTCGCCACCAAAATCGCCGAACATTTAGAACATCATCTAAGACACAATAGAATCAATAATAAAGAGAAAAACTCTCAAGTAGTTAAGTCTCTTAGCGAAAACATATCCGAGAAAATTCATGAGGCTCAAACTAGGTCGGCAGAATATCCGAACAGAACAATCAATGAATCAAATGAACTTACCCTAACTCGGGAAAACTCAGTTGCTGTAAGTAAAACTAACCAAGAAAGAGAAAAACGCGATTTTGTTCATATAAGATAAAATATTGAAAGATAAGGTATGATTTCGAAAATCATTTAACTTCAATCAATGATGGATTTGGAACACTATCGGTTGGTCACGAATCCATTCGCTGATTTCTGTTTTGCTCGCAATTCAATGAACGGCTGTTCAACCAATCCCAAAACTCCAATTTCGCCAGTAGTTGGATTCGTTTTGATTCCATCGATTTGCTCGAGTGGAAGTGCAGCACCTTTCCAGCGGCGACATTTTTCGGGTGTTGTTACGAGAAACCATGTCGGGGCTTCTTCTCTTGATTTTCCGATTGGGATTGCCCAGAGCGTGAATTGATGATGAGAGATTTGGGTGTAGAAGTAGTAATAATTTTTATGGGTGAAGGCACGATTTTCGATTGAGAAATTGCGTTGTTTTTTCTCCCAGATAACACCTTCGAGTTTTTTCAGATCTTCGGGAAATCCGCCGCGTTTTTCGTGGTATTTGAGTAGATCACGCATCATCATCGACACCGCTTCCACCGGCAGATCATTTGCCTTTTGTCGATCAGACGACCAAAGCACAAAAATATACGAAACGATCACCAAGACCAACGCGAGAGCGGCGACGATCAGCGAAAGTTTGATTCTGCTTCCCATCATATTCAAATCACACTCCGATTGATATCGAGCAGCGAACGGCGATAGATTTCTTGCTGTACCGCACGAACGTCATCACTCAAACCATTTAGGGCATCGGCGATTGAACCGATCGTTGGCTTCGTTTCAAGAGGTTTAGTTTCTTCCGAGTCACCTGAATTGTCTTCGACCATTGAAATAGCAAATCGCGACGCGATATCTTCGCCGTCGGTCAGATAATCGTCGAAATTCTGTACGGTTTCATTTTCGTTTTTCGCAAAGATATTTGGATCGCTAAATACCTCGGCGATCGTTTCGTCGATGATCGCCTCGATTTGGCGTTCGTCGAAATTCTGATTTTGCGTATTTTCGATCGATTCAGTCGCTTCATTCGATTCAGTTTCATCGCCAAACCTAAATCTCGAATCGATATCGCCGAGATAGCCAATTCGCGGAAGTCCATATTCGGGCGAAACGAATTTTAGCTTGAAAACGGCAAGCGGCGGATAAGCAGCCTTGATCGGCGGAGCGGTATCATTAACGATAAGCAATTCTTTGTGTGCCGCGATCTGCCGGATTTCGGAGCCAAGCATCAGTGAGCGTTTTTGTTCTGCATAACGGGTGTTATCGCTTTTTGTGCCAGGGAAATCCTGATAAGTTTTGGCAAAGATTGTCGTTTCGCCAAGCTGTTTTGAAGCGTATTCTGCGGTCACGTCATCGAGTCCGGGCAGGAAAATCTTTGTCATCACAGTGCCGAGAATCGCGTTCGCCTGTTCTTTTCCGTATTGGTCATACATTTGCGGCAAATCCTGATAGCCAAGCCCGAGCCCGACGCCACGCCCGCGTCCGATTCCCGAAATGCGTTTTACTTCGGCGACATTTAGCTGATAGGCTTCATCGATTAAGACAAAACACGGAATTTCAGGTTCATTTACACCATCGAGCCGCATTTCCAAAACCGCCTGCCCAATAAATGTCGCGATAAATTCTTTGTAAATTTCCGCCGCACCTTCAGAAACGACGAGGAAAACAGCAGTTCCCTTTTTTCGCAGATCGCTAAAATTGACGATTCGGCAACCTTTTTCGATTTCTGATTTGGTTGGCGAAGATGTGACCATTCGAGTTGGTGAAAGTGTGAACGGACGAAGTTTGTTGTAAAGTCCGATCAGCACAGAACCGTGAGTCTGAGGCGGCGAACGGCGAAACGCGAAATATGCTTGTTTTGCAAAAAAGCTAGGACTCGTTTCAAGAGCAGAGGCGAAATTATCTTCCTTTCCGCCAACACCGATCAGGAAGTCTGCCGCGAATGCCGGAATCGCTTTTTCGCCGTAAACAAATGCCAAATGTAAAAGAATCGCAGTCAGAGCGAGTTGTTCTGCTTCGCCCCAAAACGGATCTTGCGAGGTTTTATGGCGATTTTCCGCACCGAGCATCATTCCCGCGAGTTGGCAAGCAAATGAAGGATTTTCGAGACACTTTGGGATAAAATTCCAACGGTCGCTCTTTTCGGGATTGTTTAAATCGAGACGATATATTTTCCGGGCATAATTCCCTGTTTGCTCGATCAGTTCACCTTTTGGGTCGTAAACGAGACACGATGAATGTTTCAATATCGAACGAATCATCGCCATAAAGAAAGTCTTCGATTTACCCGAACCCGTTGGACCAAACATCGCGAAATGCCTCAGCCATTGATCTCGCGGCAAAAATAAATCGTGTCCTCCAAAGATTTTCGCAATCGGTAGAGAATTTTTCGGTAAAGGTGCAATTTTTAGCCGATTCACCAGTTTCTTTGCAATCAAATCTTTCAAATTCGCCCAGCGAGCCGAGCCGTGCGAAGTGCTCATTGTCCAAAGCCGATACGAAAAGCAAAGGAAATAAGAATCGATAAACGCCGCCGCGAGCGAAAGAAGTGCGAGCGACCAAAATACGAGCCACATCAAACCCGAAATGCTCAACAAATAACCGGCGAAGAGGCTCAAGAATGCTCCAAAAATTCCGAGAAGAAAAAAGAATATCGACTGGCTTATATCACTTGTCCACGCCCAAAAAGCTTGATAAGCAGGCAAATACTGCTCATTCGCTTTTCGCGGAATGCCGTGTGTCGCGTCGAATTTTTCGATCCATTCAAGGGAAAACATATTTCTCGCTAGTTTTTTACTAATTGCCTTAAAAGTTTTTGTTCATTTGTCAGAAGCTGAGCGGTATTTTCATTTTTAGGCAGCAATTCGCCTTGCCATTGTTCAATCGTCCAACCTGCAGCAACTACATTTTCGAGCGGAGCAAATGGAGCAGGAATATCAAAACGATTCACCGAAGCTGTTTGAAAATAGGTAATCGTCCGCCCATCGAGAGAATTGAGCGGAAAACGAAGCAGAATTGCCGGACTTTCCGTTCCTTTAATTGGACGCGACAGGATCTCGAATCTGAGAGGTTCAGCTTGAAAACGAACGACGAACAAACTCGTCGGCGAAATGATCTCACCATTTTCGAACTTCAAATCGGGCGGCATCAAGCCTTTTGAGATGATGAAACTCCAAATCCTCTGCAAATTCGGCGGCACGCTTCCCTTTTCCGAGACATTAGCAAACACCGCGAGAGAAACTGCCATTCCGAGTGCACCAGTTTCCTTCAAGCGAACTGACGTATCGTAAACTTCACCACTGAATATTTCGGTCGTGAATTGGGTCTGAAATTCGGGTTTTTCGCTTTCTGCAAAACGATCGTTTTCAACGAATTTTAGCTGTGAATGAAGCTCGCGAGCTGAAAAAAGCCGGAGTCCGGCAAAAACCGATATAAAAAGAACAACGAGAACTGCGATATTGATTGACGGCGAAGCGGTCGCTGAATTGATCGAAGATTTCACTCGAAGGCGAAGGTTGATTTTTTGTTTCGAGTTTTCATTCATATCGATAATTGTGGGTTTCCGGTTCGAGGAGATCGAATGTCCGATTTCCGTTAAATCTCATTGCATAATTTTCATCTCGCTCAGCGAGCCATTCGTCGATATCCGGATTGAAGGCGGTTGCCATCAGGAGCAGATAATCAAGCTGAATCTTGAGAAATTCCTGTGCTTCGCTCGTTTTTACGAAATAGCAAAAATAGCGGAGGAGCAATTGTTCATCGAGATTCGAAATTTCGTCTCGCTCGAATGCCCCAACGACGTCGATCGATTCCCGCAAGCTCGGATAATCTTCGAGTCCGGCAACGCCGCGGACGCCATCGAGGAGTTTTATCGCAAGTGCAAGCTGCACTGAGGTTGCATTCGGGCATCTCGCACGTAATATTTCCAGTTCTTTGATCAATGAAGGCGTAGAAAATCGGCTGAAGATATGACGCGAAATAAACGGCGAACTCAGTTTGTGCCGCAGATCATTCGAAGTAGTGACAACTATCGGGCGAAATCGCCAATCTGAAACACCGATTGCACCGGAATTGAGCCTTGGAACGTAGATCAATCCTCGTTCGAGCGACATTAGCATTGAATCTTCAATACTAGCACCGAATTTGTCGCTTTCGTCAAGAATCAATATCGGCGGCGAGAAATTTACCGCATTTGTCGCACTATTTGCCGCGAGATCATAAGCGAGTCCCATTTCGCCAAGGATCAGATATTCGCGTTTCCACTTTTCGTTTCGGGCTTTTCGCAGGAATGATTGCCGCTCAATTTCCGGCAATTCTTTGGCGAGATTAAGACTCTCGATCATCCATGCGGATTGCTCCTGAGCGTCCCAGTCGTAAAGAATTTCCTCTTGTTTGAGTCCATCTCGTCCCGAAACGATGCAGATCGTAAGATTGCAGCACTCTGCCAGAGCTTCCGGAAACGCGGTTTTCCCGCTTCCGCGAGTGCCCGAAATAAGCCATGCTCGTCCCGACTTGAGCGATTGGCAAAAATCTGAGAAATTTTGCTCTTCCGGAACATAGCCGGTTTTACAAATGAGTTGGTAAAGTTCATTTTCCCTTTGCTCCAAAACGAGCTTTCTTGGATTGATTTGTGGTCGATTTTTGTCGTGCGGAATCATAAAATCTACTTTGCGACTCTATTTTGCGAATTTATTTTTATTGGTTTTTCAAAACCTTTTCTGCGAGCTTGCGAAATTCCGGCGTCATTCGCGTCATTGCGGCTCGGAGTTTTTCATTTGAGCCGTCTGAACCGGCACTAAAAAGATCGGCGAGTTCGGCTTCGGTTAAACCGGTCGCGGATTTTGTCGTCTCTATTTGAGCGTTTGAAACTGAAACTTCTTCCGGAAGATCAGTGACCAATACAAAACCGGTGGTTCCCGCCGCGATCTCGACGAATTCATTTATCTTTCCTTTTTCTCCGACCAAACCCGATAATTCATCAGTGATTACGCCCGAAGCCCGTGTCGCGGAATCTGAAATTACGACAGTTCCGCCCGACCGCCTGTTTCCGATTCCATTAACGATCACCGCTCCGGCATCGCGAAATCCGCCGAAGACACGCGACCAAGCACTTTTCACTTGCCGCCGCCGACCAATTACGCCGGACGCACCGTCAGTTCCTAAAACTTCGCCTTGAAACTTAATGAGTCCGCCGGTTTTTGGATCGATCAAACCCGTTATCGATATGAATGCACGTGTGAATTCGCTCCCGCGAAGTGTGCCGACGATCACCGTGCCGGCTGGATATTCAATATTTTCAACCGATAATTTCCGTGCGAGCTCCATTCGCACCAACCCGCCGGATGAACGGAAAGTGTAAACCGCACCGAGAAAGCGAATCGGGAGCATACTTCCGAATGGAATTTGTTTTGTTGGCGTCTTCGTTGCAATAGCAGCGATACTTGCGGATGAAGCCAATGGTTTCGCCGGTTGGCTGCTATTATTCGCCTCAGATTTTTGCTTCTTTTCAACGCCGAAAAAGAGTGTTCGCCCGATCGGTGCTTTTGCTGTTTCGCGAATTGGTTCGATTGGCTTTGAATTTGTATTTGTTTCAATCGAAGCCGCAGGGCTTTCAGGTCTTGCGTATGAATTTGTCGGTCGATATGAGCCGATCGAAGCCGAACCGCTCGAAGAAGCAATGTCGTTTTGCTTCGTTGCGACATTAGAATCCGGTAAGACCGGCGGTTCATTCAGATCAGTCGCTTTTGTCGATGCGAGATCGACCGATGAATTCGAATTCATCGTGGTCGCTTCTGTTTGAAGTGGATTTCCGGTCTGGTCGCTTGGCTGAGTCGGATTCTTTTCCGCAACCAAATTGAGTGCCATTTTGAGCTTTTCTTCTTCGCTCACTGGTGTCTGATTTGCTGATTCTTTCTTTGCGGTGCGGTCAACCGTTTGGGTCTTCCCTGCCGCAAAAACGCCAATTCCGAAAAACCAACTCATCAGCAACACGAGCAAAACGAACCCAAATACGAATCCGACGAATGCCAAAAACAGTTTTTTCTTTGAAGGTTTGGTGTGTTGAGCCAGAGACTCGGTTTCTTCGTCGTCACATTCCATATCTACAGCTTCGGGCTGATTTTCGTTTTCGGAATCTCTCAAGAGCTTTTCGCGTTCTTCGTCGTTTTCTGCAAACGGCAGAGCTGCCGGAATGTCCCTGATTTCTTTTGTATTTACTGACATTTGCCTATTTCTCCTTTCCTTTTTTGCGGCTCGAAATGCGAATCGTGGCAGGCGTATCGGCGGCTTCGCGATGTGCGACTGATACCATCAGTGCTTGATTCGACGACATCACGGGCGACGTGTAAACAATTGCGAAGTAAACGGTTGAGCCGGGCGGAATAACATCTTCGGGAGTCGTTGATTCCGCAATTTCTCGCTCGATTCGTTCGGTTTGCACGATATTTCCTTTCTTATCCGAGGTTGTAAGTTGGACTTCCGGCATTTCGGGCAAAAGCCGCAAGCCCGAAATCGAATCATTGCGGACACCAACGATCACCAGACGCTTTTCAGCATCAATTTCTGTGACTCGCGAAACGGAGAGACTCAAATTGTTTGTCGATTTTGACCATGATCCGAGATGTTTCGTTGGATTTCGGATGCATTCAGCGAGACGGTCACTCACTAATTCCGACGATTCGGTTTCATTTCGCGTTTCTTCTTTCTCGTTATCCGTAACCTGTGTAGTTTCTGATCCAGCCTTCTTGTCGTTTGGCTCTTTCCGCAAAATCGGTTCAACATCGCTCGAATTTCCGATATCGTTTTTCACATCGTCTTTCACGTCTATCGGTTTCGTCTCTTCTCCTAGATCAACCGCAAGACCGGCGGAACGGCGAGCAGCAACGACCTCGTCGCGTTTGTAATTGATAACGCATCGATGAGCATTCTTTCGAACTTCCAAGACCGGCACGAATTCCAAAATCAAGATCAGCCCCGAACGCATCTGCAGAGTTATTGTCGCCGAAAGTTCGACTTCACCTTTCTTTCCGCCAATCAAAAATTCCTCGCCCGGATAAATCGTGATAGAACGATCTGTTTCCCGTGTCGGTGATTGAAAGACCGAAACCATTTTCGGGTTTCCTTCGTGGATATAATAAACGCCGTCAGCCGACGGAAATTCCACGATCGAAACGGCATTTTGAGCCAACCCCAATCTCACGACAGTCGGCTGTTTTGGATTGACCGTGACATTCGCTTCGCCCGATAAATAGTCGATCGTTGGAGCATTTATCACGGAAACTGATTTTTCGGACGCCTTTTTCGACGCAATTTTCTCATTCGAAATTGCCTTTTGAGCGGAGGCGTCGATCGCCCCGCAAATCAGAATCGCCAACGCGAGAAGTATGAATCTGATTAAATTGATATGCCGCGGTCGGATATCGCTGAAATTAAACCGCTGAAAATATTGTGTTTGCATAAAAGTCTCCGTGAATTGCTGTGCTTTGAGAAAATTACTCCGGTTTTTGAAGTTTTATGTCTTCGGGAAGAATTTGCTCAGGTTGAACCGTCTTCTCGTCCGTATCTGCGATCAAATCGATTGGCGATGATGTTTTTCCGCTCACAGGTTCAACACGAAACCGCAGGATAGTAAAACCGGTCCGCAAATTGTTATCGTTTCTTGCCGGCGAAGTGGGCGTGTCTTTGAGCAGAAATTTACATTTGAGTTGCAGAGATTCTTCAACATCCTGACCGCCGGATTTCCGCCGGATCTTCCGAATTCCGATCGCACGCAGGATGTAAGGATCGCGTTCGTCCACGGTGAGATCCTGCAATTCCCAGTTTGAATTCACACTTTCCGCCTTTTCCGCGGCGAGCAGTCCGTTTTGCTTGAGCCGAGTGGCGAGCGAGAGCGAAAGATCGGCGTCGAGCATTCGAAGCAATTTGTTTACCTGCGTTTCCCTCGTCGTTTGCTCAACCTCATAAAGTGCTTTCAAAAATTCCTTCACAAGATATTTCTTGTCAGTATCATTTGGACGATCAGGCGTGATCTGCACATTTTCGGTCGTCCCGTAATCACGATTGTTGATTTCCACCACTCGCCCCGACGATTTATCGACCACGATCCGATCAGCCTTGCGAACCGCCAGGAAGACATTCGTCCCAATGCTCACGCTCAAAACCAGCAGCAAAGCCCAAACCGCCCTCAGAAGCGAAGAAATTGTCAACGCATCATCCGGATCACGCATCACCTCTACATCTTCACTAAAATTATGGGCAACTTGGGCGGTCGGATCTGTATTAACGGAAGAATATCCGCCATCGCTTGTGTGTTGTTCGCTAGAATCTTGAGATAAATTTCTGTTCATATTTGCTTCGCTCAAAACGCAGGAAGTTGAAATATTTGCGTTCTCGGAAACAGGTAAGTGCAAGATGAGTGCCAGAGATTAGCAAGGAAAAATAGAGGATTTCGTGATGATGGGCAAGGATTTTGGTGCAGAAAACGACCGCTGGATTGAAAACTCGCCAACGGACGAACTAATCGTCGTAAAACAATTTGGAGTCAATGCACACTTTCGGCTAATGTGACGGTTGAAATGCTCAAAATACCGCATCCTTCATACCCGCGAAATCCTTTGATTGCCGAAGTCTGTTTCAAAGGCGGTTTTATTGATATGTGGGGCAGCGGAATTCCAAAAATTATCAGTGTTTGCCGCGAATCCGAGCTGCCCGAACCTTTGATTACGGAAGATTTCGGCGGGTTTTTGGTCGAAGTTTTCAAACATCGCTACAACGAAGAGAATTTACGAAAATTGGATTTGAATGAACGGCAGATAAAAGCGGTTCGATTTGTGGTTGAATATGGAAAGATTGATAACAAAAAGTATCAGGAATTATTTGATGTTTCAAGGAATACAGCAAGTAACGATTTGACAGATCTAGTTCAATTATCCATTTTTCGCAAGATTGGAACAAAAGGTGCAAGCGTCTTTTACGACCTTGCCTTAATTGCACAATAGTTGCACAAGTTGCACAATATTTGCACATTTTCATTGCGTTAATTGCACCACAATTGCATCATTTGGCATTTGAAAAGATGCAAAATGGCGGATAAATGGCGGATAAGCTTAAGCGGAATCACAATGGGTTATGTTGGCTCATAACGGGCTCACAGATGTTTCACTTCTTCCCAAAAGCAACTTATTGGAATTCCATTTTATTATGAAAAACACTCTGCGAATCGGTTTTGGGCGTTTCAAACAAGTTGGAAATATCTAACCTTAGCCGTGAAGAAGTTGTCAAAGCATCATTCGGACCACTCATGACCTTACCGTCTTCGATAAAATTGTAGGCAAATGTAGCAGTCGGATCCGAATTAACGGAAAATATCCGTCATCGCTCGTGTGTTGTTCATTGGAATCTTGAGATAGATTTCTCTTCATATTTGTTTCGCTCGAAACGCAGGCAAATTGAGATATGCGTTTATGGAAACTTGTAAGTGCGAGATGAGTGCCAGAGCTGAGTCCTTCAAAATAGGGCTTTTTGTTACGGCGTGCAAAGATTAGGGTGCAAAAAACGACCGTTGGATTGAAAACTCGCCGACTTGAGAACGAGTTATCGTGAAGCAATTCGGGGAGAGCGAAAAATAGACTCTTAGTTACGTTCTCAGTTATCCGAACGGCTAATGCAAAATCGAGACCTCTCAATAGCAACGTCGTGGCTTTTGAACATCAAGTATGTTCTGCTTTGTGCTTCAGATATTATTTGATAATTCGAAAATACCTAAGATTAGCAGCGGTCCTTGCAAATTTTAGAGACTCACAATTATAAGACTCCAAAAAAGAGATTGTTACGTTTTGTGCGAAACGAACACATATAAATAACAGTCAGTTGTAATTCACCTGAAAACAACAAAAGTTGAAAAGATGAGAAATAAATTTCAAGGAGAAATCAAAAATGCGAAGTTGGTCCGATAGCCATAATCTACGAAAACCGCACTTAAAAAGTATTTTGGAAGGTCGAGGAGGGAGATCCGCCGGTCGTAATGTTCCGACGCAGATTGTCACAGTATTTGGTAACCCTCGGATACAGAATAGTATTTCGACGTTTAACTTTCCCGCGGGACACCCTGAAACTACTCTACAAATTTACAAAATCGACTTTCTAAATCCTGACCATTTACCAGGGACTGGAACACTTTATACATTAAATTTCATAAGCAGCACCGGGAGTCCAATAATTAGTCCGATTTCTCAGTTGTGTGCACCAAGTGAAGGTAGTGCAACGACCTCAATATCTCCAAAAGCCTGTATTTTTAACAATTTAGGTGGAACCATTCAGATAGACATAGCTCGTTCGTTCATGTCTGATCTAAACGATTTTGACGATTGTTGGAATATTATTTTTCATTATAGCGGCAACAAAAACTAAATCGGAAGAATTATCTTATTTTGTTTCCGAGACAGGATCGGACAACATACCGCAAGAGCAAAAAGTAAAGGAAAAGGCGAACGGTCAATCTCATTCTCGGGCGATGGGTCGGACTACACATTGCAGTACGAAGTAGTTTAGATTCTAAATTTGAGAACGACAGTCTTACTGACTATTTCGTTTTTGCGTAAAGAAAGAGCAACTTGGGAAAATACCTGACTTGCTCTTTTTTAGTCGTTGATCGAAGACGCCGCCAACGTATCAACCGGATCACGCATCACCTCTACATCTTCACTAAAATTGTGGGCAAATGCGGAAGTCGGATCCGAATTAACGGAAGAATATCCGCCATCGCTCGTGTGTTGTTCGCCGAAATCTTGAGATAAATTTCTATTCATATCTGTTTCGCTCGAAACGCAGTAAAATTAGAAAATCGCGTTTCCGGAAACAGGTAAGTGCAAGATTAATGCCAGAGAGTATGACGGGAAAACTCGAGATTTTAGCAGAATGAGGCAGCGGCGTGGTGCAAAAAATAACCATTGGTTTGAAATCTCGCCACGTGTCGATGTAACTTAATGACCCCTAATCAAGCCAATTGTATTTCAAATGTGAATTAACGCGGTATCCATATACGAGCTACCCAAATTGATCTCAAAAACGTAAAATCACAAACAATCGCATCTAATTTGATGCTCTTTGAACCGGGTGGTTCGTGGCAATCAACAACCGTATTCGCTGAGAAAATCATGACGATAGGTAATTCCGAATATTTCGAGCGACTCTGGGTCGACAGGTCGAAAGAAGTATTATTTTAATTTTTACTACAAATTGATTTTTTTCTGATTCTGACTCGGTCATATAAGTGAAGTTGAAAACTTCAAATCAAAATAAACCGATAAAGGAGCAAAAAAATGAAAAGTAGATTTTTCAATGCAACACTAACTTTGATTCTTTTAGTAAGTTTTACCGTTTCAGGTTTTACTTACTCAAAAGAAACTCAAAAAGAACTTTCAAAAGTTCATCCACGACTGGTTAATAATTTTTTTGAGGTTTCAAACGAAATGAAAAAGTTTTATCCAGAGGTGAGATTTGAAATTGGATGGAGAGGTGGACAACGAACCTGTGAAGAGCAAATGGATTTGTTTAGACAAGGTCGAAGTAAACCAGGACCGATTGTGACAAATGCAAGATGTTGGCAAACTTATCACACAGCATTAGGGGCGACAGATTTTGTAGTCTTTCGCAACGGTAGATTGGATTGGAATATTTGGAAAAACCGTGTATTTTTGAATCGGTTTGCTGGAATTGTGAGAGGAAACGGCTTAGTTTGGGGAGGAGATTTCAAAAGATTTCCTGATTTGGGGCATGTTCAGCTTCCATATAAACTGTCATTTCTACAAAAACTTTGTGGTTACAATGGCTGCAACCAATCCGAAGCTTCAAAGATTATTGCCTTGGGTGGCTCAAAAACAAACTTTGCGAACCAAGCAGTTACGACACCTCTTGTAGTCAGCAAGAAGACTCCGAAGAATGATAATTTGAAGGTTAAGCCAACTCTGGTCAGCTCGCCAAACACCAACTCAGTTACGTCTTTGCAAACTGGCTTGCCAATTGTCTTTCGTGAATTACCGGGTCAAGTATGTCGGTTAAAGAACGGAATTTTATACTGCAAGACTGCCTAGCCTACAAAATTACATTCTAGTTTTGACAAAGAATTTGAGAAAATAAAATATCTCAAATTCTTTGCAAAGCTCACTATTTCAAAAGAATTGAAAAGAAAAGACTCTTTCTCGAAAATTTATTTAAAATTAATTCTCAGGAAATGGCTTTTTTTCAACTCTGTCTCGGTTATGTAATTGAAGGCGAAAAACTTCAAATTAAACCAACTATTTAGGAGTAGAAAAATATGAGTAAATTTAAACCATGGATGGCATATATGCTAATCTTCAGCATATTTTCAACAGCGTTCGCTTACAACAACATGACAGCACGTCGGCTTGATTCGGTTGATCCTAAGATAAAGGAATTCTTCCAGCCCTACAGTAAAGAGATGGAGCAGAAGTTTCCAAAATACAAAGTCGAAGTGATTTCAGGACCTCGAACTTTTGAACATCAGAACCGATTATTCAAAAAGGGAATAACTCCAGCAAGAGGTGGTCAGAGTTATCATAATTTTGGAGAAGCGATTGACATCGCACCATTCAAAAATGGAAAACCTGTATTTAATGACTATAAGTTTTGGCGTGAAAACACGAAAGTTGTGCAAAAATACGGAATGGAATCCGGTGGCACTTGGAATAAGAAGGACTATGTTCACATTCAAACCCCTAGAAAGGTGTATCCTATTTCTCAAATGAGAAAAGATTTTGCCAAAGGTGGTTTCGGCGAAGTATTCATAAATGCAGAAGAAAGACTCGCTGACGCACGAAGAAAAAGAGGCTATTCTTTGAACGCTGCCAAACCGAAAAGCAAAGGCACATCTTCAGGTTGTGGCTGCAATCACTAAGTTACCAGAATAAAGATAACCAAACCTAATAAAGCTCATACAGAGGGAGAGCAAGTCCTTCCCTCTGTATTTGCTAAAAATCTGAGGAGAAAATAATGGATCAAGATGATGAGCATGAAATAACAGATATATTATCTATTTGGAAAGAATCTAAGGAAAAAGCTTTATTCGATGTTTTTGGTTTTGAAAAGGCTTATAAAGACCTCCAAATAATTGCGAGAAAAGCCAAACGCGAAATGCTTAAGGCTAATTACGGTGATGTTAAATGCACAGATGGAATGATCCATGATACATTCAAGAGACTTAGTAAAATTGGTGATTCAAACTTTCACGGTTTTGAAAATAGATCAAAATTTTATGAACTTTGCCGAAAGATTATGACGGGAATGCTTATCGACTTTCTAAGGAAAAGCTCAACCAAGAATGAACATTCAACCGATTATCAGTCTGAAATGATTGTAGAAAGAGTAAAACATCTTTCTCTTGAAAACTTTAAATCTGATTTCAGTTATCAAGAATTATGCATCCTTGCAGAAGAAGTTCTTTCTAAAATTGCCAAACTTTCTGAAAAGTTTGAAGAAGCTGTCGAGATGTTTAGGCAAAAAATTGAATTTGGTCTCACAAATGAAGAAATTGCCCATGATTACAGAACCAACGAAACTGAAGTAGCAAGAAATATTACCGCAGTAAGAGCTAAACTAAAATGTGAGATAAAATACAAGTCATTAATTGATAGAGCTGTGCAGATAACAAACACGACTCAACGAAATAGCTTTATCCAAGAGTCATTTCCTGACGACAAAAATTTAATAAAGCAAATCGAAGTTATTTTGAAACAGATTCGGAACGAGAGATAACATCATCGACGCCATCTGTTTCGATTACTATTCGAAACCCCATTTGGTTATTCCCTGATGACGTAAGAGAAGGAGTATCAATAACCAAAGAACACTTCGCATCAGTTGAGGCAAAAGATCCTCCGTGAAGACGGTAGATATTATTATTAATGTCTTCGGAAGCCATCTCCCAAACATTCCCACTCATAGATGCTAAGCCCCAATGATTTGAAGCAAAACTAGAATCCGGTAAAGTAGTAGAACCTAAGTTTTTTACAACAAAGTTTTGAAAATCTTTGGTAGCTTCAGAATCTTTGGAATCTTTGAAAGTAAATTTTGAATTTACAAAATCAACATCAAATTTGTCGCCTCCGCCATACGTGGAATTTGTATTTGCCAAGCAGGCGAATACCCATTCGCTACTAGTTGGGAGGCGGACGATTATTGTGGAGTTGAACTTCTTACTTAGGTGGATGCTCAACCTCTTACAAAACTCCACAGCTTGAGCATATGATATGTCAGTCTTTGGAAGAGAATTATCATCAGCTTTTTTGGCTAATGGTATATCTACCGTCTTCATTCCAACAACCAAATTCCATTGAGTGTTTGTCACCTCAAATCTCCCCATATAGACAGATTTATCAGGCACTCTGACGAGATTGAAATATATTTTGCCGTCGAAAGACAAAGTTGCTACTTCTTTAATTAAAACATCGTCCGTCACCACATCTTTATGCCTGACTCTATAGGACTTTTCGGAAACAACAAAAGATGGATTTAAATCTCCTTTAATTTGCCTGAATAAGTATCGACCAAAATAGAAACAAAAAAATCCAAAAAGAAAAACAAAAATGCCTGCTAAGGCTAATTTGATAAGTGGTATTTTCCATTTATCCCATCCAGCTAGCCCTGGTTTGATCGTAAAAATATCTGTGAAAAACTTATAAGATTTATACTCAAATTTTTCCTTCCACGTTCCAAGGCTTTCTAGCGTGGCAGTCACAACTTTTCCTTCGAGATAGTTTTCAATATCTTTTTTAATAGCCGATGCACTTTGATAACGCTTCTTCTTGTTTTTGTGGAGACATTTTCTAATTATTGCGTCTAAATCACCCTTTAAGAGATTGCTCAATTCTTGACGAGAGACACCAAATTTTTCGTCTTCTTTAAGTTCTAGTTCTTTGAGTTCGAGAATTCGCTCACTAGGTGCAATTAATTTCGCATTTTCTACGAAATTCTTAATTTTGACTTTGTCGGTCTCATCTTCACCAAAAGGAACTTTTTCAGTTAAAAGCTTGTAAAATACAGCTCCTAATGAATAAATATCTGATAGATGATCTAAGTCTTCATAGGAACTAAATTGTTCGGGAGAAGCAAATTTAGGGCTGTGTGGTTTTATCAAATCAGAGATTTTGGTTTGTAATCTTTCTTTAATTTTTTTACTTGAACTAAAATCAATAAGCTTAATTTTTCCAGTTGATGGGTCGATTAGAATATTATCAGGCTTTAAATCAAGATGAGCGATTTCTTTGCTGTGAACGTAGGCAACAACATCACATAGATTTTTAAATATATTCAAAAGTTCAAGTAGCGATTTTGCCTCATGTTTTTTATCGTCAATATGAATGCTTCCTTTGACATATTCAATTATTAGAAAAAGACCGTATTTTTCATGGTTGCCTCCATCATAAAGTTTTACAATGTCATTTCGGTCAAAGCTATCTAAAGATTTTTGTTCATTTCTCCAGGAATATTCATTAATCTTAAAAATGGAATTCTTAGTGTCTTTTTTCTTATCAAATATTTTAATTGCTCGAAGTTTGTCAAATTCTTGATGTTTTGCTTCGTAAAGGCTAGCGAAACCGCTCTCGTTTTCTATTTTTTTCAAAATGGTATGACCGCGTAATACATCTCCTACACAAATTGCATCTCCAAAGAGAGTTTCACTAAACTGAGCTAAATCAAATAAAATTCGAACACACATTCGTTCATTATTCTTGCATTTCTCTGCCACGAAGGCTTCCTGTTCCTTTTTGTCTTTTATACCAAAAGCTTCAGTCAATATTTCTTCAATTTCTTTTTCTTCTTCGTCGGTAAAACTGTGTTGATTTGTCATAAAGATTTTAAAATTTCATAGCGAAAAATGTATAAATAAACTAAAACCAAAGATGTTTTTCAATGGTTTATCAAAAACTAAGTAAGTCCTTATTTTAGATAATCTTAAATTGTGTCCTAAAGTAAGTAAAATGTTGATTTAGAGTTTTTTTTGATATAAAATCGCAACCAAAAGAAAATCTTCAATTTATGAATGTTGGCGAAACTTACAAAGATTACTATATCAAAAAGGAGCTAGGTGAAGGAGCGAACGCAAAAGTTTGGCTTGCCGAAAAAGACGGGGCTGAATTTGCTCTGAAGTTTTTGTTAGTAAGGGGGAATGAAGGATTTGATAAATCGAAATTTGATAAGGAAGTAAATTCTTGGAAAAAAGCCAACGGACATCCAAATATTCTCACTATTCACGACAAAATCATTGAGCGGGGTAAGTTTATTATTGTTCTAGATTATGCAGATGGCGGCTCACTTAAAAACAAAGAATTTCAGCCGGACGAAGCACTACAAATAATTATACAAATCATTAGCGGGATAGATCATCTTCACAAACTAGGGTTAGTCCATCGGGATATTAAGACAGACAACATTTTACTAAGAAAAGGTATTCCGTGCCTCGGTGATTTTGGCTTAGCTAGGGATAAAGACGGCACTCAAACAACCATAGCAGTGGGTGGATCAAGAGATTACTTTTCTCCTGAATTAGCGATGGCGTATATCAACAGTGAAGCTAATCAAAAGTTCATTTATGAAAGAACTTTTGATGATGATTTATGGGCTGCGGCAACTGTATCTTATAGTTTGCACACTCAAACTCCTCCCTATGGCAGTCTTGTGGCAAGATCGGAACGCAAACCATTACCAGCTAATTTTCCAACTGATTTAATTGAGTTTTTTGACAAAGCCTTTCAAAAGGAGAAGTCTAATCGGTTTCAATCTGCTGAAGAAATGCTGACTTGCCTTAAAGAAATTGAACAAAAGCGTATTGAAGAGGAACAGGTTATAGAGGAAATAAGGCAACTCGCCAGAGAACAATTTGAGACAGAATATCGACAGAAACTTGATGATGAAATTATCAGTCTAAATGGGAAATATTGCGATGAAATTGATGTCCTCAAAGAAATGAATAAAAGTCTTGAATCTCAGATTCTTAAACGAGATTCACAAATTTCCTCTTGGAAAGAGAAAACAGAAAGCTTCGAGAAAAAGATAAAAACCAGAGATGATGAAATTATTAAATTAGAAGGTCAAATAGGTCTGCTTAGTTCGCAAAGCTATCTTGAAAAAGCCAAAAAAGAATTTGAGCGAGAGTATTTTGCAAAAGAAAAAGAGTTATCAAAAGAAGTTAGAAGCCTTAAAACAAAAAATTCTAAACTCGAATCAAATGCAATTGTAGCAGGTGAAGAACTCGTCAGAGCAAGGAATATTATAGATGACCTTGCCTATGAAAGAGCTGAAAAAGTAAAGTTACAAGAGGAAAAGATAAATCTTAATTCTCAGTTGAATCAAAAAAATAAAGAGATTTCTAATCTATCTGGTCAAATTCCAAAAAAGAAGCAATCTAGATTTTTCTCAGCATTTGGTAAATTAGTTTTTGCGTTGATTGGAATTGGAATTGTGCCCTATGGGGCTTTATGGATTTATAATTTGTCACCCCGTAGTTATTTTATCAAAGCTGATTACTGCGAAGAAAAGAAAGATTTTGATTGTGTTATTTCTACCTATCAAGAAGCTATTAAGGTGTTTCCCTCGGACTCCCGATTTTACGTTCTACTTGGTGATATTTACAGTTATAAATTAGATGACAAAGATCAAAATCAAGACAAAGCTATTGAACACTATAAAAAAGCACTAGAAAAAGATCAGAGTGATTCATCAGCACTATTTGGACTGGGTTACTCATACAATCGGAAAGAAAACTATGAAGAGGCGATTAAAAACTATAGTAGCTATCTTGAGAAATTTCCGCCGAACTCAGCAGTTTTAAGTAATTTAGGACACATTTATAGTAATGAAAAATATGGTAATCATGATTATGACAAATCTATTGATTTTTATAAAAAAGCTACTAATGCAAACCATGCTGCTGCTTCGCCTTACTATTTTATTGGAATGATTTACAGCCTTAGTAAGGAAAAATATGCAAAGAGTGACCCTAACAAAGCTATTGAAAACTTAAATTGGTATTTAGAAAAACATAAAAATAATAATGAAAAAGATGCTGTTTTCAGAAAAGATGAAGCTACGAAGAAAATCAAAGAATTGAAAGATAAGACAAATGTGCCAATACTTGTTCCATTGGATGATGCAGATATACAAAAACTGCGAGAACAAATCAATAATATTAACGCGACAAGAAATAATAGTAATGTTTCAAGTGTAAACAGATAAAAATTATGATTAAAGAACTTTGGAAAAAAGCAAACGAAAAACTTGAACCCGTAAGAGAATTTATTGATGGTGATGATAAACCAGTAATAGAGGCTATTGTCCGCAAAAGAACCGATTCGGAACAGCGGTTTGACCAGCTTCTGGAAAATATTAAGAGAAAGGCAATAGATAGAAAAATAATTAGAATCGATGGAGAAATGTATTTGCCAAGCGTTTATAAAATCTATTTAAGTTCTGAGGATTTTAGTAGTTTATTGGATTCAGAGAAGAAATTTGTCGAAAAGAAGTTAAAAGAACTTATTTTAGCAAAAGCAAAAGACCTTGCGGGTGAATCAAAATTAACTACAGAAAGAATTGAAGTTAAAATTTACGAAGATGGAACTCTTTCAACAAACGAAATTGAAGTAAGAAACTCTGACAATGTTGACGATACTATTGAACTAGGAAATCTGGCTTATAGCCAATCTGAAGGAACAATCGAATCTCCGACAGGCACAATTGATGTTGATATAGTTGATTTTGAGCCACTCTATTATTTAGAAGTTTGGGAAAATGAAAAGAAAGTGGAAGAATTCCCAATATTGAAAAATCAAATCACAATCGGGCGTGACACAAAAGACAAATCAGCAAACATTCGTCTAAAAACAGAGGATAAACAAATTAGCAGTTTACATACAGCAATTAGATTCAAGTCTAAATCTGATATTACGGTTGAGGCATTACACAAAAATATTACAAAAGTAGGTAAGGTTGTTATTTCAAATGGCAAACCTGATTTTCCTGATGAAACTAAACTTAAAAAAGATGATGAAATTCAAATATTTGGATTTAAGATAAAATTTAGATTTTGATTCTCCGGAAAAGCCATAGGGTTTCGGAATCCAGAGAAGTCGCGTATCACATCAAAACATTCACGATTGTTGAAGCAATCAGATCTCTGTTCGAAAGTGTTGTTTGAGCAACTTTGAACAAAACAATTCCGGCGAATTTTTGCACAATTGGTCGATTTTCGCATCAGTCAAAATCGAATCACTTCCTCTAAAATCAAAATAATCCCCAAAACTCAATAAACTCCTACGCTCCGCCATCGGCACACTCCTTGCATTGTGGGTGTTAGTCGCTCTGTGAAGATTCGTGAAGATATGTTTTCGCTGATTTCTTCCTTGCGATTTATTACAAAAAACAATCAGGAGAAATAGATGAAGAGCAAACTAGAAATCTGCAAAAGTGCCGTGAGATTGGCGGTGAGGCTGCAAAATACCCTTCCGAGGGCAAAAGAAACAGTCTATTTATATGGAAAAGTGGGACTTCCCGTCTTTTTGGTGTTCGCGATCAGTCTTTTTTTCAATCAGGCGATTTTCGCACAAGGTCCGATCTTTACGGGTGATGCAGGGAATTTGTCGAACATCATTCGCGAAGGTTTGAAATTGATGGCGATCGTTTTGTTTTGTCTCGGTGCGGTCGGGATCGCGTGGGCGATTTTTAACAAGATGACCGGAAAGGAATGGGGCAGCCAGGCGTTTGGTGCGATTTTGGCGTTTGGATTTGGGACGATCGTTGCAGTCTTTTGGCAAATCGCACAAGGCAGAGCGGTGAGCGTCGATACCAATTTCTAAGGCGGCAATCATCATGCGAAGACGACAGACAAGACCGAATATCTTCCGAAATCTAAAGCGTTTCGGCGTTTTTCAGGGCGACTGGAAATACATACTCATCCCAACGGCAGTGATATATTTCCTGCCGTTCGCCTTTGGGATTTGGATTTATTACATTCCAGCCGGATTTCCGCTCGGACTTCTGACATTTATCACTTTGCTCGGAACATTCAACTTCCTGCGTGCGAGCAAACCCGAATGTTGGCTCAAAAACCGGCTTGATGCGGCAACTGATGGCTGGACGGTATTTCGTGCACCGATAAACGACGAATTTTCCCAGACGGATTGGGTCACAAAACAAAATAAAACAAGGTAAACAGAATATGGACACCGCAAATCTTTCATTCATTCAAGTGTTATCGACGATTCTCAGCAGCTTTGTGTGCGGCGGAATTGGTCTGGCGATCGGTTGGAAATTGCTGCCATTTGCCAGTATTAAAGGCAAAAACTCGGTGAAACCAAAACGCGATCTGGAAAATTCAACGGTCGAAGATCCAACTAAATCGACCGGACGTTTGTTTCCGACTGAAATTCTCGGTATTGAAGGAAATATTATCCGCTATCGCGACGGTAGTTTTGGAAAATGCTATCAGTTTGAGCCCGCAAACACTTTGTTTGATAGCGGACAAATTACAGAGCAGCGAATTGAAGAACTCAAAACACTTCTGAAATTCGAAAAGCCTGAAAAAACGATCATTCAATTTCGTTTTGTGAATAAACCGGACGATGGGACGACGCTTCGGAATCATCTGCGGACGCGAAACACTGAAAAAAGCGATTCACTCGCTTCCCTGCTTCAGGCGACGAATCTCGCTGTATTTGAAGCGGCACTCGAGAGCGGCGAAATTAAAACACAAACTTCGACCGTTTGGATCAGAGTTCCGACAAAACATTTGAATGACAAAAGCATTTTGTCGCAGATTTTTCCGTCGATTGTCAGCGAAATGAAATCCGGGAATTTATTTACGTTTCTTTTTTCGCCCGCTATTTTGGGAAAGAATGTATTCGTTCAAACGTTTTTGTCACGCGAGGCAAATGCCGAGAGGTTTTGCAGGCAGCAGGCGTTGAGAGTTTTTCAAGGATTTGAAGCAAATTTTCCAAAAGAACTTCGCCTTCGTGAGCTTTCCGGTCAGGAAGTTTTCAACGAGATGTTTTTGAGTCACCGACGCGACCATCAGATTCCGCCGAAATTGCCGAATCAAAAACGAATTGATATTCGAAGATATCTCGCGAGCACAGAGATCGAGTCGGGTGAATCAGCTTGTGTGAAGCACAACCGTGCTCTGTGCAGTCTCGTGAGCCTTAAAACTCTTCCGCAGGGATTTGTGACAGCAGAAACGATGCGATATCTGACGGCGACGAGAAATCTGCGTTTTCCGTACGAAATTGTTGTCGATCTGATGACGACTGAAAAAACTGCGGCGAAAAAAGACCTGCAAAAGCGAATCGATCGGGTCGATGGCACTCGCAACACGTGGCTTGGTTTTCGGCAGCTAAAAAAAGACGCAATCGTGATAAAAAGCAATCTCGAGAATCTCCTCGAGCAAGTAGAAGGCGACAATGAGGAAATTTGTCAGCTGCGGATGAATGTCATTGTTTTTGGCGGAAAACCGGTTGGGAAAAGCGAATTGGTCGAAAATACACGGATTCTTGACGACCGCTGCGATGAAGTCGTGGCGGCGATTAGAAAAAAGACCGGAGCCGATGCGATTCGCGAAGATGCGACACGCCAGAGAGCGATTTATCCGCGAATGCTCGCGGGCGAACTTTCTCCGCGAAAAACGGGACAAGAATTGGTCGAAACGGCGGATTCGGTGATCGCGTTCGTCCCGACCGAGACGAATTGGCGAGGAAGTCCGCGTCCGCACAGTATTTTCACGACGCCTTCCGGGACGATGTTCGGTCTCGATCTTTACGATCGGGCTTTGATCAAATCACCGACCGTTATCGTCACAGCGGCGTCCGGCGAAGGAAAATCCTTTCTTGCGGCATCGCTCATCACGGATATTCGTGCCCATCGCGGGCAGGTGAAAGTGCGTGTGATGGATTATCGTTATTCTTTCAAACCGATTTGCCGGCTTTTTGGCGGAAGGCATATTGAATTCAACGAACGCGAACCGAAACCGATAAATATCTGGAATTTCCCGGGAATCGAAACCGGCAAGATGCCCTCAAAAAGACAATTCGCGATGGTTTTGTCCGATATTTTAATACTCAGCAAGACTCCAAAAACCGACGCGATCTCGAGTGCGATAGCTTCGACTGTCATCGAAGAAGTTTACAAAATGTCGTCAGCACGAAATGGTGTCGGAAGACCGAAGTTTCAGCCGACATTGGGACATTTTCTCGATGTTCTGAAGAGTTTCCATTGGAGCGATGCACAGAAAAACCGTGCCGATGAGCTTTATCTCAAACTAAATATCTACCGCAAAGATCCGTGGCTCAATGCTCCCACTCACGGCGATTACGATACAAATTCGATGTTTGATGTTTTCGAACTTTCGACCATTGCAACGCTCGATGAGAAGATCCGCGAATCGGTAGGATTTCGAATCAGTGCCCAAATCATGCAGGAAATCGGTGAAGAAGACGTTGATGGACAAAAAACTCCGATTCTATTTATCTGCGATGAAGTCCGCGAAATCAATAAGCATTTTCCCGCGATTCAGGAATTGATGGCGGAAGCTTCTGTTACGGGACGAAAAGAAGGTTTGGTGACGATTCTCTTTTCGCAAGCTTACGAGCATTTCACGGGAACTCAAGAGCGACCAAATGTTTCGGGCATCGATCTCGTCAAAAATTCGGGCGTGAAGATCATCGGCAAACAGATCGGAAGTTTTGAATCTCTCGCTGATGACTGCGAACTTCCGCCCGAAACGATCGCCGCGATTCGTGCGATCAACAATCAATACGGCAATTACACCCAATGGGTGATGGTGATCGGCAGCGGCAACGACAAAATTATCGAAATGGCGGAAGTTCACGCGAGTCCGACGATGCTTTGGGCTAATACAAACGACACGAACGAAGCGAATGCGAGGAGTTTTGTTGAAAGCTTGAACCCGGAAATGCCGTTGGCTCTTATCGTCAGCTGGCTCGCACAGAAATATCCAAGAGGATTAACGGCGGCTGGTCTCACCAATCTTTTACCGGACGATGTTTTTGCATTGCAAAATGGAGGTTTGAATTAAAAATGAGAGATGTATCTTTTCCTAGACAATTTTTGATGAGCTTACTGCTGACTTCGTTTCTCATCGGCTTCGAGGTCAAACCAGCTCAAGCACAATGGACAGTTTTTGATCCTTCGCAATATTACCTTCAGATTTCCAAGAAGATCGATGAAGCGGCACGTTGGGTAGAAACGGTAAATCAGTATGTTGCGATGTATGAAAAAGCCGCTCAGCAATACCAAAAAATGATTGAAACCGTGACGAATCTTCGCGGAATTCTTGATAAGGTTGACGAACAAATTACTCGTCACAAGCAATTGGTTTCGACTTACGCCACGCTCGGTAAACTTATCCGCGGAACATTCGAACTCAAGCGGCGAATCGAAAACACGATCACGAGCCAGATCCATTCGGTCGTGAATATCTCACGCCGCTTGCGAAATGGGATCTTCGATATGGACGCTAATAAGCGTGATCTCGACGATTTTTTGCGTCATTCGATCGGGCGGCGAGCCGATGCCGAACTCCAAAATCTTGAACGCCTCGCGAAACTCGATGCCGAACTCGAAAGGATGCTCTACGACCGCGAAATAATGCTGCTCGATATCGCCAAGCTTTACGAGGAACGGGAAAAACTCGCCGTGAAGATCAGAGAAGCCGAAGCCGCACCGGACGCCGACCGCGATGGACTTCAATCACTCATCGATCAGCTGTCCGCCGTAAATCTGCGGATCACAACGGTCGAAGGACAACTTCGCGAACTCGAAGAAAAGATCCAGGAAAAATTCGTTAAATATGGACTCAAGATCGAACAGATGACCGAATTCGGAAAAGACATCCGCGAATCAAGCGAAATGATGACCGGAATCACGAAAGCGAGCGACGAATTTATGCAGGAACTTGAAAAGTACGACGTTTGGCGGTCGGAGATTTATGACAACCAACTTCCCTAACAAACAACTTTTGGTGTTCGGAGAATAAATATGCGAATCGAATTTGGAAAATTTTTTGCTCGAATTGTTTTGTCTGCGATGTTTTTCGGAACAGTTTTGTTGTTTTCGCCCGATGCGTTTGGGCAAAGACGACCTGTCAGACCGCCACGCGTTGAAGGTCAAACCACAGTTGGGACAATGAATGGGAAACCGATCACGGGTAATGATCTGATACTGATGATAAATAACGATTCGCCATTTATGCCGCCGCTCGATGGCAGTCCGGCACCTTTTCTTCAGCAATTTGAAGCCAAGTATCCAGATCAGACTAATTCTCCAACCGAACCTGTTCCAAATTCGACGCCGACGATCACGCCGCGACGACCAGCACCGAGTTTCAGCATCCAGATCCAGAACCTGATGAAAACCGGGCAGGAATGGCTTTTCAAATCACTTCTCGATGTAATTATCAAACCGCTGATGCCGACTTTGACCTTCTTTGCTTGGATCATCGCAAGTTTCGTTCTTGGTATCGGTTTCTTGCGGCGATTTTCTGACAACAAAGGCATCGGACCCGAACAACTCGTCCGCTGGGGAATTCGAACTGTCATTTTCATGGTTCTAATCGGTGGAAGTCCGTTTTTTATTGATGCACTCACAGTTACCGGGAAATTCATTGCCCGACCAATAAAAAGTTTCAATATGGATCTTGTCGATGAATTTGATCAAAAGATGAAGCAATATGTGAGAAAAAATTTCGCGGTTGAGGATCCAAATGCACTTCTCGCAGAAACGCTCCCAAATGGTGAACCTGGACTAGTTGGGATAATTTTTGACAAGGAATCGAGTGTGAAAGATGTCACCTCAGAGCTAAATATCTTGGGCTGGAATATGCCGCGGATGTTTACGGCGATGGTGATCTCGCAAAACATCATCAAATTCGGCGGTTTGTTTTTAGCAATTGCGGGGCTGTTTATTCTGATCGGTCTCAAACTCGCCGCACCGGTTCTTTCAGCTTTTGGCTTCGATGAGAAGTTTGCCAACCAGATATTCTATCCGTTTTGCTGGGGCGTAGCGACGTTTTCGCTGTCTTTTCCGATTGTTAAGGAAGTCACGGCTTATGTCGCTTATGGAATCGGTTTAATCGGGCTTTCTATCTATAACGGCGAAACAGTTTTCACACTTGACCCTAATACTGCTCAAATAATCACGAGCGGTGCTTATGATCCCGCGAGCAGTGCGTTGATTGTGACATTCCTATTTTTTGTTTCAAGCCTTTGTTTTATCCTCGTGCCGTGGCTGAGTTATCGCGTTTTGCGTGGGCAGGTTTTTGAAGGTGTTTCGCAGATTTCGATGGGTTGGATGCTGTCGAGTGTCGGAACTGCACTCGAAACTTATGGACTCGTTGCGGGTGCAGCTATAAATCGCCAAGCAGAAAATACACAGATTCAAGGAATTGCAAGTGCCGAACAAGTTAGTGCCAAAAAAGGCTTAGAAGCCGCAAATATCTCGACGGAAGCTCGGCGTATCTCGTCAGTCGCAGGAGTTGACGGAGGACTTGCTAGCAGTCTCGGACAAATTCGTGCGAATCAGGTAACTCAGACACTAATCACCGACGCCAATAAAACATTTGGTATGGTCAGTAGCCAAGCCGCTACGCGTCGTGAAATCGCAGGGATGAATGCCGAAACGACAGGTGTGCAAAATAGTCGAGTTTTCGACGCAGCGAAGGAAACGAGTCTCCGCAGTCAAGGAACAAATCAGCAATTTGGAATGATGAAATACGAAGCGATTCCGGGAGGAAGTCAGGTTTTGGGGACGAGTGTTCCGATTAGAAAAGGATTTGAATTCAATGATTGGACGAAAAACGAACACGTATTGCAGAAGTCAACGAATATGATGAATTCAACGACTCTCGAAACCACACAACTGCAAAACCAAAATACGCAAGATGTAACAAACCAAAGAACTGATGCTTCGAACGCTTATCAGGGCGAAATGAATTCCGCGTTTGAAAATCAAGCAACACAAACAGTTGGAGCGATAAACACTGGAGCGGGAATTTCGAGCGGTGCCGCAAGACAAGGTGCCGGAATTCAAACTTCGGGAATCAACAAATCTGCCGGAATGGAAAAACACGCAAACCAAATTAATTTCGATGGAAGAATCGAAGCTGCCTCCATCAATCAAAAAGCCTCGACTGAAGCCGCACACATGCGAATGATGTCGAGCGTCGTCAGCGGATTCTTTCGCGACATGGATCGTCGAATCGAGGAAATGAAGCCCAAGTATTAAGGCAAATTTGTTTCGTCGATCCAGAAAGAAAAAAATAGCGGTTGGTGAGTTTCGAGTATCGTAGGATTCTCGAAACTCATTGTGAAATTCCATTACAAACGCGTAAGTCGCCATCGAACTTGTTTAATTTGTGGTAAGCCAGATTGGTGCAGCTATTCGTCTGACGGAAATATATCTTTTTGTGCAAGAATTGTTGACAATGCCGACCGGATCAGTCGCACCGGCTGGGGAGTGTTTTATCACGAGAAACTTCCCTTCCCCAAGACTCCGCTTCCCTTCGCTGTTAAGCCCGAAATCACGAAACCCGAATTAGCACCGATCGAAATCCGCGATTTCGTTTATCGAAAATTGATTGAGCTTTCACCAGCAACAGCATCAAAAGAAATTATTATTGGACCAAAAGGCTTACGCGAACGAGGGATTCTCGATTTCGGTAATTACGGCTCGCTGCCTAAAAAACACATTGATCGAGACAAATTGGCGAAACAACTTCGACATTCAATAAACGCAAATTTTCCTGATTTCGTTAGAGAGCATTTGTTAGGAATAACGCGAGTTCCAGGTTTCTGGATCGACAAAACTGGAAAAGCTCGTCTTTGGCTTGAAACTGATTCTTTAACTCCGATGTTATTGATTCCATACCGAGATAAATTCGGCATGATTCAGGCGTGCCAAATCCGACTAATGGGAGATTTATACGAAGTGAAGAAGGATTCGCTCCGCTATCTTTGGCTTTCAACGCCGAAAAAAAACAACGGGTTGAGTTGTGGTTCGCCTCTTCACTATGAGTTGGGTTTTGATGATTTAGGTAAACGCCCAATTATTATTACTGAAGGTGCACTTAAAGCCGACACAGTAAAAGCCATTGAACCAAATTTTAGGATTATTGCTATCGCAGGCGTTAATTTATCACACGCGGAGATTATCGCCGCTACTCGGTTTTGCCCTGTAATCTTGGCGTTTGATATTGATTCGAAAACCAATCGGTATATCGCTCGTGCGATCGCTAACTTAATATTTTTGCGTTTTAACGACAGCGAAAGGTATTGTTACGAGTTTGATTTAAAGCTGATGTGCTGGGACAACGGACACAAAGGAATTGACGATGCCTTGTTGCAAAACAGCAAGATATTCGAAATCTCTGTCTTTAAATGGTTCGAGCAATTGAGCAGTAGTTGCAAAAATGAGGTCACAAAAGTTTTGCATTCTATTAAATTTGAGTCTCTATAACAAACCATCTTCATAAAGCGGCATAAACGCGACGGCAAGCAAAGACATAAAAATCTCATCAGCCGAAAATCGACGATTGTATTTTAAAGCGAGATCAGCTTTTAACTCGTTCATGTCGGAGGCGGTTTCTTCCGTCAATGTTACCGAACGCCTTGAGCATTGCTCTGGAGATTTTACAAGGGCTAAGGCTTTTTCACGCATTTCAAGAAAATTGTCCGCGTCAACTATCGCCATTGATTCATTGACCATCTTGTCCATCAATTCATTTTGTGTGTATTGAAGACTTCGGGTTCTAAATTTTGATTTCAAACGATTTAGGTCGATTGTTAAACTTCTTGGCACCGTATAAGGTCTGCTTGTATGACGAACGCCAACCGTTTTGGCTGTCGCGAGCATTGCCGCAATCGACATATTTTGCGGCTCGGTATCAATATTATCAGAATTTTCTAATTTTACGTTATTTATCGGTTTTTTAATTATAGTTTTTTGCGTTGGTATTGTTGTTTTTGTTTGTGCTGGAATAGGTTTTTCCTTCACAACGCTGGATTTAGCAACTACCGGAGCAGTTTTTGGTTTTTCGTTAGTCGCTAAAGATTCCAAACTTTTTGGCGTTTCGTTAGTTTCGTTGTGAAAAAATTCATTTTGAATTTCATCAATTTTCGATAATTCTAGTTTTTTGCTCGGGCGGGTCATCAATGCCATTTTTCTCACCTCGTTAGTTTTTGTCGTGTCGGTTAATTCTTGCCAATTATGAGTGTGTGTCTTTCGGTTTAATTCATTTTTAATTTATCTTTTTTGTTGATTTCTTTCGTCAATGGGAAACCTAAAAGTTCCTCGATTTCGCCAATTAGTGCAAGTATTTCTCGTTGGGCTTCTCGGTCGGAATTTGTCTTCGCGTTGAGTTCCATTACGGATAAACCTTCAGAACTAGATTCAAAGATATTCCGATGTCCAGCGGATGTTTTCATCACTGGAATTTCGAGGTCTGTGAGCATGATCTCGGCTTCTTTGCTGATTTTCTTGCGTTTGTCGTGCATATTCAACAGAAGCCTAGCTGCAAAATCATTTGGGCGGGCGACTGCGACCTTTTGGATTAGCTCTCTTGTGATCTCAGAACTCCAAAAGGAAAAGTTTCCGGGGGTTAGTGGAATGATGACAAGATTCGATGCGGCAATTACACCAAGCGAAACGAGTTCGTTTCTTCCAGGTGTATCAACAACCACAATGTCATAAGACGCTGCGATTTCTTCGAGATCCATTGAAACTTCCGTCGCTTTTTTGATTCCGCGATAATGTTTGCTGAAAACTCGCAATTTGTTCTTTGCTTCGAGTTTGTTGATTCGGGCAATTCCCCAATCTTCACTGCTTCCCTGACTATCAGTATCAAGGAGAAGAACTTTATATTTCTCGCTCAGTATTGCGGCGATATTAGTCGTTAGTGTCGATTTCCCGACTCCGCCTTTTTGATTAACAAAAGTGAGGATTTTTCCAGCTGTTGTTTTTTCATTGTTCTGTTTTGTCATTTGATGTCTTAAATTATTCCCTCTTTTGTGATTCTTATCGGTTTGTTTACTTTAGCTAGAGTAACTATTTCTTAAGTTTTATAATAGATTCTATAAACTGTCAAGATGTTATCATTTACAAACCTTACAATTCATACAAAAGTAACAAAAACTATTACAACTAAAACAGAAACTATATATGTTACATAAATTACTAATATTACTAAATATACCAAACGAGGAAAAATAAGTGGTAGGCAAATAGGATGAAACTGTAAACAATAGGTTCTTCGATATGACAAAGATAAACAATGCGGCTGTAATAAAGGCAATTCTAGTAATAACAGGCATTCTAGAAAATAAATCAGAGCAAATAACTAACCGACGCTTGATAGAAATATGCGGAGAAATTCCACTATTCAACGCTGAAAATGACTCTCACATTTACCACGAAATAGTTGAGACTGCGATGAACCTCCTTATAAAAAATAAATACGCTCTAAAACTATTAAAGTCGAAAAACGCTATCAACGAATATGAAGAGACCATAAAACCTCTCGTAAATAGTCTTCCAACACAAACTTGGCGAAGTGTTGAACAGAACAAATGGCAGCAATTTTCGACGCCGCCAACAATAGCTTCGTTCCTAGCTTACTTGATGAATTTTAAGAATACTGAAACTATCCTCGAGCCGTCAGCAGGAACTGGAAGTCTCGCCATTTGGGCAAGCTGTATTGGTGCCAAAACTTACACGAACGAGATCGACTCAGATCGACGCAAACTAATGGAAATCCTCAGTTTTAAGCCGTCGAATTATAATGCAGAATTTATTCATGACTTTCTCCCAGACCATATACAACCCGATTGCATCCTCATGAATCCACCGTTCTCATCAAATGGCGGACGCACAAAAAACAATTCGAGTAAATTCGGATTCCGTCATGTCGAATCAGCGATTGAACGACTCAAGCCGGGCGGTAAATTTGGAATCATACTCGGAGCATCGGGCGGACTCGAAACAAAAACTGGAAGGGAATTCTGGCAAAAGCTTTCGGCAAAAGTGTCGGTCAAAGCAATTCTAACGATCGATGGAAAGGAATATTCAAAAAATGGAACAAGCGTCGATGTAAATCTGATCATCGGAAATAAAAAGCAAACCCCAGATAAATATCAAAACAATTCGTTTGCGAGCGAAATCATAACGCTCTCATTCGCGAGCGTCGAAGATGGATTTTCTGCTTTGAGCAAATTCGACCTACGCCTTCAGTAATAACAAAACACCTATGAATCAATCTAGCGTCGTCGCTTCAAACGAAGTGCAAATACCAGTTTACTTAAAAAACGAAGAATCCGAGATCGATTCGCAATCAGAACCAATCGAGTCGAAAAACGAACCGAAAATATACACGCCGCATTGGATCGAAGGCGGAGCAAAACATCCAGGACTTATCGTGGAAACAGCAGGTCTCGCAAACGTTTCGCCGCCGCCGATCACGTATCGTCCGAGTTTACCGAAATCACTAAGCGACAATGGAATTCTCTCATCATTCCAAATCGAACGCGTAATCTACGCCGGGCAAGCTCACGCACAGCGACTTTCAAATGGTGCAAGAGCCGGAATCTCGATCGGCGACGGAACGGGAACGGGCAAAACGTCTAGTCTTGCGGAAATCGTTCTCGATAATTGGTTCAAAGGTCGAAGAAGAACCATGTGGTTTTCAGTGAAAGCTGATCTCATCGAATCGGTCCGCGAGGAATTCGAACGCCTTGGGTTGAATATCCCAATTCGAATAATCAACGAATACAGCACCGATCAAAACATTTTGCTCAAAGAGGGAATTATCTTTTGCACCTACAAATCACTGATTGCGAAATCCAAAACAGGGAATCGGCGAGTAAATCAAATAATGACTTGGCTCGGGACGGATGGATTAGAGATATTTGATGAAGGACATCGTGCAAAACACGCATTCGCCGATGATGGCGGGAAAGCAACTCAGACTGGTCTTGCGGTCTTGGAAATTCAAGATCCTGAAAAATATCCAAATATTCGCGTCGTCTATTCATCCGCGACCGCCGCGAGCGAAGTACGGCATTTGGCGTATCAAGTTCGGCTTGGTTTGTGGGGCGAAGGCACAAGTTTTCCGCGTGGATTTGCCCAATTCGCCGAAGAGATCGAATCGGGCGGAGTTGGTGCAATGGAAATGACCGCTCGTGACCTCAAAGCAATGGGCAGATATTTTTGCGGTAATCTGAGTTTTGGCGTTGATCCCGAATCCGGGCTTGCTGTCGAATACCGCGAAGTCACACATTTTCTCACGGGTCGCCAACGCGAGATGTATAACAGCATGGCAAAAGCGTGGCAGGAAGTTTTGAAGAATTTCACGCGAGCACTCGAGATCACGAATTCCGCGAAAGTTGCCGGTCGTTATTTTGTCAGCCAATTTTGGGCGGAGCATCAAAGGTGTTTTCGAAATCTCATCACAGCCTTTAAAGTCCCTACTCTGATTCGTGAAGTTGAAAACGCACTTGCCGACAAACATTCGATTGTTATCTCAATTACCGGAACTGGCGAAGCTCAAACGAAGAAACAAATTGGTCAGGCGATTGACCAGGAAGAAGCCATCGACGAGCTTGATTTCAGCCCACGCGAAACGCTCTCCCGCCTTGTTGAAAATTGCTTTCCGACAAAACTTTTTCAGGAAGAAACTGACATTCACAGCGGCACAACCGTTTGGACTCCGGTTTTGGATGAAAACGGAAATCAGATCGATTCGCGAGTCGCACTCGAACTCAAACGCGAACTACTCGATCGGCTTTCGATTCTTGAAGTCCCCGAACATCCGCTCGATCAATTGGTCAACTATTTCGGAACTGAAAATGTCGCCGAAATGACCGGACGGAAAAAACGTCTAATTCGCACAATGAGCGGAAAACTCGAGTATCGGGCTCGCCAGCTTCCCGGTGTTCCAAATCGCCTGATAAATCTCCACGAGAAAAATAGTTTTCAAAATAAACAAAAGCGAATCGCGATAATGTCTGAAGTTGCAGCAACAGGCGACAGTCTTCACGCGAGCAAGAAAGCAAAAAATCAGCAACGCCGCCTTCATATCGCCGCTGAGCTAAAATGGTCGGCAGACAAACAAGTTCAGGATTTCGGGAGAACTCACCGCACAGGGCAAGTCGCACCGCCCGTCTATCTTTTGCTCTTTACCGAACTCGGCGGAGAGAAACGATTTTCATCGACAATCGCCCGACGCCTCGGGAATATGGGAGCATTGACCAAAGGCGACCGACGAGCCGAAAAAGCCGGAAATCTTGACAAATACAATCTCGAATCGGCGGAAGGTAGAGCCGCTCTCAATGTAGTATTTTCACGGATCTTAAACGGAGCCGAAATTCCGGGATTGTCCGATGCTCGCCAAACTCTGACCGATATGGGACTTCTTCCTGCAAACAATAACGATGGAAATTTTGCCGACATCGCCGCGAAAGAGCGAACCAACATCCCACGTTTTCTCAATCGTCTACTTTCGCTTGAAGTAGAACGCCAAAATGCTCTATTCGAATATTTTTACCAAACCTTTCTCGAAACCATCGAGCATCTGAAGGCGAAAGGGAAGTTAAATGATGGGATGGAAGACCTTAAAGCGACTTCGGTCGTGATTTCACAGCCACCGCAGGTTTTGCACACTGATCAACTCACCGGAGCAACCACGATTTACTACAAACTTGAAATAAAAGTTCCAACTCGTCCGGCACTTTTCGAACGAATCTCGCAATTCGATGGAGTTTATTTTTACGAAAACCGCCGCAACGGAGAATTTATCGCCGCTCGGCAGACTCTCGCACATACCGATCCTGAAACCGGCGACCGCTATCAAATGGTTTCCGTGAGTCGTCCAACTGGTTACAATCTCGCGTATTTCCGAGACAGCGAATTGAATCAAAATTACAAACTCGTCGCAAGAAGTCGTGCCGGAATTTGGTGGCGTGAGGAAGAACAAAAAATTCCCGCGATCGAAACAAAAACCATCCATCTCTTGAGCGGTGCATTACTCCCGATCTGGAAGAATTTAAAAATGCTCTCGCAAGCTGGTTTGAATATTATCCGAACGACAACCGACGACGGAAAACGGATCGTTGGCGTAAAAATATCTACAGAAACTATCGGAGAAATCAGACGAATGTTTGGTGTCCGGCAGAATATAGCCGAAACTGCCGATGAGATCATCGACGCTGTTTCCCGTGAAAATGAGACCGTCGAACTGGTTGGCGGAATCAAGATTCGGAAAACCCGTTTTCAAGGAATTTCAGCGATTGAAGTCGTTCCCGCGAGCTACGAACAAATCCTCGAACTCCGTGAAATTGGTTTTGTAAATATCATCCAAAATAGCCGCAACCGCTTTTTTGTTCCCGATGACGAAATAAAGGCGAAGGAGACGCTTGAGAGACTTTTTGCTCTACACATTCCGCTTCAAACGCCAAAAAGCTATGCAAACGCCATTTTTGAGCAAAATATGAGCAAATTAGAACCCGAACGAACTCCAATTCAGCTTCCTTCTTGGCTAATCGAGCCATCAAAAGATGAAATTGCGAATATTCTCATTAAAACTTGAATTGGTGTTAGAGAAAAAAACGAAAAAAATTAGCCACAGATGCACACAGAGAGACATGGATAAAATCAAGATTAAGATTTATTGTGCCTTTATCAATGTTTTTTTAAATCTGTGTTCATCTGTGTTTATCTGTCATTAAAAACTGTATTTCGCTTTTCCTTTAGCAATCTGAATCCTACCAAAGTGTGCCAACCGTAAACACCAACTGTTCCCATCGTGGACAGTTTTTCTAACTTTGCCACGAAACATTTATCAGTCAATTGTCCCCAAACACTTGTTTTACTTAGCAAAAGTCATTTTTCATGTTTCCTGAAAGTTCGGCACGCGAATTGAATTGCAATATTCCAAAACAATTCGATACAGCTTCGCACGAGGGAAAACGAAAATGAATAATTTGACCATCGCAAACTTCGCTTACGGGAAATCGCTTATTTCAGAACTTGAGGAAAAGGTTACGAAGTTCGCACGAGTTTCACACTACATTTTGATCACAGGCGAACGCGGCACCGGGAAAACTACTCTTGCACGTCGGATTCACACGCAAAGTCCGCGGGCAAAGAGGGAATTCGTCAATCTAAATTGTGCGAGCCTTACTCAAGAATTGCTCGAATCGGAGCTTTTTGGATATGAAAAAGGAGCTTTCACAGGTGCGACGATGCCGAAGATCGGGCTTTTTGAGATCGCCAATGGCGGCACGCTTTTTCTTGACGAAATTGGCGAATTGCCGTTGCATCTGCAATCAAAACTCCTCAAAGCAGTTGAAGAAAAACGCATACGTCGAGTCGGCAGCAATGTCGAACGCACTGTTGATACTCGGATAATCACCGCTACATCACAGAATCTCAAACAAATGGTGATCGAAGGTCGTTTTCGTGCGGATCTCTTTGATCGTCTCAATATTCTCAATCTCGAAACTATTCCGCTTCGTTTGCAAAAAGAAAAGATCAAAGAGCTTCTGTTAAAAGGTTTGAACAAAGAATGTGTCTCAAATGGACGAACTGAACCGTTTGAAATCACGGAAGATGCTATCTTGTCGCTCGAAGCATACGATTGGTATGGCAACTACCGCGAACTTCAGAATTTCGCGACCTGCTTAGCGGTTGAATGTCTCGATGACGAAATAATTTCACTTGAAACGGTCGAAGGTGTGATGAGAAAACGCATCAATTATTCGCGTTTTGGAAAATCAACCGAAACAGCTTCACAATATTCCAATCACTTCGCCACCAATCTCGTAACCGTTACCTTCGATCCAAAAACCGATGACCTGAACAGTATTTATCTAAAAGCCGCCGGAAATGTCATCGAAAAAGTGCTCTCTGAGAATAACGGCAATCTCCGCCGTGCCGCCCGAAAAATGGGTGCAACTCATTCAACTCTTTCCCGCATTATGAAAAAATTCAAGACGCTTTCCGAGGATGAGACTGCACTATTCGATTCGCGAGCTAATTCTGTATTCGCGGCTGCTTCATAGATTTGGGAGATAAATGATAGTTATTTCTCATGTCGATGTGTGAGATCGGCATGGATCAACGATTTGTTTGTTTATTTTTGAGGTAAAAAATAGAATCACAATAATCGAACGACTGGCGTGTCTAAGTTGCTGTAACTTCTGACTTTAACTCGTCCGGCGTTGTCTTAAGTGTTCGTGATTTGCTTGTTTTCGGCATCTGTCGTTTTTATCCAATTCCCGACGAAATCATATTCCATCGCCGCTGTCCATTGGTTATTATTCGTCACCAAATCAGCTTTATCGAGTGCCGGATTGACCTCTTGTTCCGGCTGTCTGACGCGGATAAGTCGCCCGAGGAAGTCAGACAAAAAGTAGCGATTCTGCACGCCTTGTTGGACGTGAACCATCTTGCCTTGCGGATTATATTTGTAAAATGTCGGCTGATTTGGCTCGGCAATCGAACCCAAATCATTGTTGCCAGTCGGTTCATCAATCCGAATCAGTTGCCCGAGCGAATTCGTTATCGA
>JANORS010000004.1:0-86512 GCA_031415455.1 Acidobacteriota bacterium
ATCTGCCTCCAACGACCCCGACGTTAGAAAAACCTGGTCTCTCCTCGGCGACCCATCCATCTCTGTGAAATAATACTTATTCCACTCAGATATTTACCCCCAATCAGGCTTCTCGTTCATCCGAGTAGCCTTTTTTTAGTTCTTTGAAAAGAAGTATTTGCCACGATTTTTGACGAATGTTAAAGTAATACTTTATGGAAAAAGCGATTGAAGATTTTCGTGTCGAAAATGAACCTTATTATTTGCCTGTTGGACAAGAAGTCGAACTTTTTAATGCCGCTTATGCTGCAAAATTGCCAGTTATGCTCAAAGGTCCAACGGGTTGTGGGAAAACTCGATTCGTTGAATATATGGCGTGGAAGCTCGGAAGACCTTTAATTACAGTAGCTTGCCACGAAGATTTATCTTCGACAGATTTGGTTGGACGATTTTTGCTTGAAGGTGATGAAACTGTTTGGCACGATGGACCGCTGACGAAAGCAGTCAAAAGTGGTGCGATTTGTTATCTCGATGAGGTTGTTGAAGCACGAAAAGATACGGTCGTGATTATTCATCCTTTGACCGATGACCGACGTCGTTTACCAATCGAGAAACGCGGAACAATCGTTGAAGCTCCGCCGGAATTTATGCTCGTTGTTTCATATAATCCAGGTTATCAATCGGTTTTGAAAGATTTGAAACAATCAACGCGGCAGCGGTTTATCTCGATGGAATTCGATTATCCAAATGGCGAAAGCGAAGCGGAAATTGTTGCCAAAGAAGGTGGAATTGATGAATCGACCGCGAAAGATTTGGTGACGATTGGACACAAAATTAGAAATTTACGTGGTCACGGATTAGAAGAAGGCGTTTCAACACGGCTTTTGATTTACGCCGCACAAATGATTTCGCAAGGAATTTCGCCGATTGATGCAGCCGAAGTCGCACTTTGTTCGCCGATTACGGATGATCGCGAACTTCAGAGAAGTATTCGGGAAATTATCACAACGGTTATTTAGCAATATAGACCACGAAGACACAAAGGTAAGAAGAAAAAAAAAGGATTTAGAAACTTTGTGATCTTAGTGCCTTTGTGGTGAATATATTTTCAAACTTACATTATGAAATTTACAGTTCTTGGTAGCGGTTCAACCGGAAATGCGGTTTTAATTTCTACCGAAAAAACGAACGTTCTCGTTGATGCAGGTTTGAGTGCGAGAGAAATTGTCCGGCGGCTTTCAGTTGTTGGAATTCCCGTCGATCAGCTTGATGGAATTTTGATTACGCATGAACACGGCGATCACGCGGGCGGACTTCGTGTTTTGATGAGCCACGCAACGTGTCCGGTTTATATTTCTGGTGAAACTGAAAATGCCTATTTTGCGACTCGAAAAGGCGTTCAGAATGGTGAAAGTGAATCACAAAAACGCCGTGATGTAATGAAAAATCGCAGTGTAACGATTGAATCAAGCAACGATTTTCGCATCGGTGACGTTGATTTTCACCCGTTTTCTGTTCCGCACGATGCTGCTGATAATTTTGGCTTTGTTGCTGAAAGCAAAGGGGTTAAGGTCGCAACTCTGATGGATTTCGGGCATGTCACAACTCTCATTAAGGAAAAACTACGCGGTTGTGATGGAATAGTGATCGAATCAAACCACAGCAAAGATATGCTCAAGGCTTGCGGAGTTTACAGTTGGGATTTGAAGCAGCGAATTCTTTCGCGAACCGGACATTTATCAAACGAAGATTTGTCTGATTGGCTGACTGATGACTACGATGGTTTAGCTCGCGATATTGTTCTCGCACATCTTTCGCAACAGGCGAATGAACCGCACCTTGCAAAATTAACCGCTGAATCTGCACTTCAAATGCGTCCGAATCGCTGCGAATCAAATGTTACTTTGTCATTTCACAAAGATCCGACTGAATGGTTTCAATATTGATTTTTCACCGCGAAGGCACAAAGAACACGAAGGAAGACTAATTAATCTGGTGTTAAAAACCTTTGTGAACTTTGTGTCTTTGCGGTTGAATTTACCCATTTTTGCCAATCGCGAAAACTTTAATCAAAGCCACGCCAGCAATAAATCCGCCGATGTGTGCCATATAAGCAACGCCGCCGCCAGTGCCGAGATAGCTTTGTAAAAGTTGCAGTCCAATCCAAGCCCCTAATGCGACGAATGCCGGAACTGTCGTCATCATAAAGCTAAACATAATTGCTCTAACTTGTTTCTTTGGAAAAAGAAGCAAGTATCCGCCAAGCACGCCGGAAATCGCTCCCGAAGCTCCAAGCATTGGAATTACCGAATTTGTATCAGTTAAAATGTGTGCTAAAGCTGCGATAACTCCAGTAAGAACGTAGAAAATTGCAAAGCGAATGTGTCCGATACGGTTTTCAATATTGTCGCCAAAAATCCATAAAAATAACATATTTCCGCCGATGTGCATGACGCTTCCGTGCATAAACATCGAGCTCAAAAAGTTGAAATAGACCGAAATTGGGTTGGCGAAATGCTGAATCTGTCCGAGAATTTTTCCTGATTCGCTTTTGTAATCAATTTCACCAATCAAATCAACTCCGTCAACAACCTCTCTGGGTACGAGCGAAAAAGCTCCATCGAAAGATACATTTGAATTTATTTGCTGTAAAAGTAAATAGACCAAAACGTTAAGTGCAATAATCGCATAAGTTACGACTGGCGTAATGCGAACTTCCGAGTTGTCATCTGATATTGGAAACATAATTTTTATCTTTATTTATCAAGTAGTTTATAACCTTCGCTACGTGCCACAAAAGTCGCAGCTGTAATATCGCCAACCACATTCAATGTCGTTCGACACATATCCAAAATTCGGTCAACGCCAAGAATAATCGCAATTAAAGCCGGATTTACGCCGATCATTGCGAGAATTCCGATGATAAAAGGAATTGAACCACTCGGCACGCCAGCCGTTCCGATTCCGCCGAGAATTGCTAAATAAACGACCATTAACTGTGTTGCAAAATCTAGCGGAACACCTGCGAGTTGGGCGAGAAATAAAACTGTGACACCTTCGTAAAGTGCTGTGCCATTTTGGTTTGCAGTTGCACCGACAGTTAAAACGAAGCTGTTAATTTCTTTTGGAACGTTAAGATTTTCTTCCGTGACACGCAAAGCTGTCGGCAATGTTGCGTTTGAAGAACTGGTCGAAAATGCGGTTAAAATTACTGTGCGGATTCGCTTGAAAAATTCGATTGGATTGATTCTCGAAAGAAAAGCGACTGAAAGCGAATAAACGCCAAAAAAGTGAATTCCTAAGCCGAGCAAAACTGTCACGATAAACCAGCCAAGCGATTGCAGAAGTTCGAGCCCGAAAATTGCGATATTATTAAAAATCAGACACGCAACTGCGTAAGGAGCAAACTTCATAATCATATCGATTATTTTTGAAGTTATCGCGAAAACCGCTTCCATAAAACTCACAAACGGTGCGGAAACTGTTGTCGGTAGTAGAGTTATTGCAATTCCAATAATTAATGCAAAAAACATTATGTGCAACATATTCGGATTTTCGCCCGAAATTGAGTTAAACACATTTTTTGGCACAACCGTTTTCACGACGGACATCAAAGCTGAATCAGATTTCGCGGCTTCGTCAGTTTTTGCTTGAGATTCGACACGTTTCACAGCATCGCCCTTGAATTTTTCTTCGAGCTTAGCTTTAATTTCAGGACTGATTCGCTCGCCGGGACGAATTGTATTCGCCAAACCTAAACCAATAACTACAGAAATTGCCGAAATAATTAAGCAATAAGCGAAAGATTTTAGTCCAATTCGACCGAGTTTGCGGACATCGCCAATGCCTGCAACTCCAACAACTAACGAGGCAAAAACAAGTGGCACAACAATCATCAGCAGAAAACTTAGAAATAATTGTCCGATTGGTTCAGTGAAGTTTCTGATAAACCATTTAAGTTGTTCACTTTCGCCGCCCAACACGTTATTAACGATAAGTCCACCGATAACGCCGACAACTAAACCAAGTAAAATCCGAGTATGAAGTGCCATTCCTTTGGGTTTATCGCGTGTGTCATCGTCCAAATCGGTGGTTAATTCTTTTTCGTAGTTATTTTCAGCCATATTTTTGTTATTTTTTCTCCAACAGTTTTTCTAACATCTTAATCTGATTTTGTTGTAACTCAATTAAATCAAGCCATTTTTTATCGCGAAGTTCGTCGATTTTTTCGTGCAAACTGAGAATTTCAAGCTCGGCTTTAAGATTCACTTCGTAATCGTGTGCGGCATCAATCCGATCTTTTGCTGATTGCCGATTTTGCGACATCATAATTATCGGAGCTTGCAGTGCGGCAGTCATCGATAAAAATAAATTGAGCAAAATGTATGGATATGGATCAAATTCGTTGCCACGATTAGCTAGAATGAATGAATTTAAGATTATCCAAATGACCAAAACGGTACAAAAAATAATTATGAACGTCCAAGAACCGCCAAATGTCGCAACTGAATCGGCGATTTTTTCACCAAAAGTTCGTTCGTCGCTAAATTTTTTGCTGGCATTATCGCTCGTCGGTTTGTGATTGATAACATTTTTAATCGCATTTTTTTCCAGTTCGTGAAGAGTGTTCCATTCTTTTTTCAAAAACTTAAGTGCAGCATCTTTTTCATTCATAGAACTAAACCAAATTCATAATTGAAATAATTCTGAATTTTGCCTTATTACTTTTTTTACTTTTGCCTTTCTCTATCTTCCCCACTGAAGTTTGTTTCGTAAAACATCGAAATAATTTCGATTAAGTGGTTTCACTAAGTTCAATGTTGTCTTGCTTTTACGAACTCTAACTATATCTTCAGTCGTTAAGACAAAACCGATTTGTCCATCGAGAGTTAGTGCAACTTCTTCATTTTCGGTTTTTAACTTCAACTCAATTTCTGCCGAATCAGGGACAACAATCGGACGATTTGAAAGTGTAAACGGACAAATTGGTGTCATCACAACGGCGTTCATTGATGGAAAAACTATTGGTCCGCCAGCAGAAAGATTGTAAGCCGTTGAGCCGGTTGGCGTGGCGATTATCAAACCGTCCGCACGAAAATCATTGACGTAAAGTTCGTCAAGCGTTGCTTCAATTTCGATTATTCTTGCTAAAGCGGCTTTATTAATGACAACATCATTTAAAACGCGATTTTGTGAAAGCCTTTCGCCATTTCTTTCGTGAGTCACGTCAAGCGTCACCCGAGAATCGAGCGTAAAATTGCCAGCTAAAACTCGTTCGATAGATTCGTAAAGCTCTTCAATCCGAAACTCGGTGAGATAACCCAAACTTCCGTAGTTGATTCCTAAAACCGGAACTTCAGAATTTTTGAGCAAACGAGCCGCAGAAATCATCGTTCCATCGCCACCTAAAACAACAGCAAGATCAACATTTGAAAAGGCTTCAATGAATTCTGTATCAGATTCTCTGCTTTTATCATCGAAAGCATGCGGTTTTCCAACTAATGAAATATCGCGGGTTGCGAGCCATTCTCCGAGTTCTGAAGCTGTCTGCAAGGCTTCAGCGTGATTGGGTTTAACGACAACTCCGACCGATTTAATTTCTGCTTGTTTCATTTGAAAACAATGATAACCGAACTTCTTAAATCCGCAAGTTTTTTGTTTGCGAATTACAAATTGTGATGTTCTTTCCAGGCTTTCCAACCGCCAATCATCGAAAAAACATTGGTATAACCCATTTTTTGTAAATTATCAGCCGCCAAAGCAGAACGATAACCGCCGCCGCAATATAGAATTAATTCGCTATTTTTGTCAGGAAATTGCTCGACAATATCTCGCTCAATAATTCCACGACCGAGATGAATCGCGTCTTTTGCGTGTCCGGCGTTTAATTCATTATCTTCGCGAACGTCAATTAGGTTTGCTCCTTTTGAAAGCCTTTCAATTGTTGTTTCAACCGTAACTTCACTAACTCTAGATTTTGCATCATCGACAATTTGCTCAAACTCGATAGAATGTTTCATAAATATTTTGCAATAAAATTTAATTTAGCCGTTCAAAAAAGTGAAATGTATTTCCCAAAATGTCTTAACAGGTTATACATAGCTATTGTTTAAGAAACATAGTAAGTTCGAAGAAATACAAAATACAAATGGAGAAACCTAAAATGAAAAAATTTACACTTTTTATTGTCATCACAATTTGCTTTGCGATGATTGGATGTAGCAAAGACGGCGAGATAAACGCTTTCATTGCTGAGTTTGATGGCATCACAAACGATATGGCGGCAAAAATTGACGCTGGAGATATTGATGGTGCAAAAGCAGCTTTTGATTCAAAAAAGGACAGTTTTAAAACTAAACTTGAAGGAATTAAAACCGCTCGCGGCTTTCAAGTAAGTGAAGAAACTACAAAAAAACTAACCGCCAGCGTCACGAAAAATATGTCAACATTGCAAAGTTCGATGATGAAAAATGTTGGAAAACTTGCAACAGATAAAACGAAAATGGACAAATTATCTGCATTGGTCAAAGAATATGGTGATGTTTTCAAATAAATTAATTTAATTTTAAACTAGAAAAAGTGGCTGTCTGAAAAGTCCTTAAATTCGCTGAAAGCGATACATTCAATAGCGGCGGGTAGAGTTTTACGACACCCGCCGTTTTGTTGTTTTAGTTTTCCGACTCTGTAAGGAGTCGAATTAAACGATAGCAAATGCAACACTTACAGCGTTGCGAAGAACTCACAAACTACGGCGGGTGTCGCTCGCAAAACTCGCATTACCCGCCGCTATTAAATTTGTCACCTTTGGCGACTTTAAGGATTTCTCTTTTTAGACAGCCTCTTTTTCTTTTTGATGCAAAAAACTTATAATCAAAAAAGCAATCATTTTAACAAAAGAGGTTATCAATGGCAGAACAATTTGACGTAGCAATTATTGGCTCAGGTCCAGGCGGTTATGTGGCGGCAATTCGTGCATCACAGATGGGTTTGAAAGCGGCGATTATTGAAAAAGAAAATGGCGGAAGAATGGGTGGAACTTGCGGACTTCGCGGTTGTATCCCAACAAAAGCACTTCTCCAATCAGCACATCTTTACGAAAAAGCATCGCATTTTGCTGAACACGGAATCAAAATCGAAAATTTGGGATTCGATTTTGAGCAGGTTCAAAAGCGAAAAGGCGACATTGTGGCGAAAAACTCCGCTGGTGTTTCTTACCTGATGAAAAAGAATAAAGTTACTGTTTTCAATGGTTTCGGTAAAATTGTCGGCAAAGGAAAAGTTGAAGTAACCGGCGAAGACGGAAAAAAACAAACCGTTGAAGCAAAAAATATCATTATTTCCACAGGTTCAGTCGTAAGACCAATTCCGGGATTCGAAGTTGATGGCAAATTGGTTGTAAATTCTGACCAAATTCTCGAGCTAAATCATGTTCCAAAATCAATGATCGTAATGGGTTCGGGAGCGGTTGGAGTTGAGTTCGCAAGCGTTTATTCGCGTTTTGGCTGCGACACCACAGTTGTTGAATTAATGGATCGAATTGTTCCGATCGAAGACGCAGATGTTTCGAAAGAACTCGCTCGTGCATTCAAGAAAAGCGGAATCAAATGCGAAACCGGAATCAAGCTCGATAAATTAACAAAAACCAAAAACAGCGTTAAGGTAACAGGCAAAAATTCAAAAGGTGCGGATGTAGCTTTTGAGGCTGAAATGCTGCTTGTAGCGGTTGGTCGTATGCCATTCACGCAAGGTTTGGGATTGGAAAATACAAAAGTTGTTATCAATCCACGCGGCACAATTAAAGTAAATGAATATTGCGAAACTGCCGAACCGAACGTTTTCGCGATTGGCGATGTGATCGATACCGCGTGGCTCGCTCACTTAGCCTCAAAAGAAGGTTGCTTAGTTGTCGAAAGAATCGCGGGCAAAAAGGTCGAACCGATCAAACAAAATCTCGTCCCGAATTGCACATATTGCGATCCTGAGGTTGCATCAGTTGGACTTACGGAAGCGAAAGCGAAGGAAGCCGGATATGATGTGAAAGTTGGGAAATTCCCGTTCTCAGCATCTGGAAAAGCACGTATTTTGGGCGAAACAGATGGATTCGTAAAAATCGTCAGCGAAGGAAAGTACGACGAAATTCTCGGCGTTCACATCATCGGACCACACGCGACCGAATTACTCGCCGAAGCTTGCGTTGCGATGGCATTAGAATGCACTGCCGGCGAACTCGCAAACACGATCCACGCTCACCCAACCGTTTCCGAAAGCGTAATGGAAGCCGCGGAAGGTGTTCATGGTTTGACGATTCATATGTAAATAAGTGTACAGTGGTCGGTGATTATCGATGATTAGTGGTCAGTTGAAGAAATTCGGCTGACCATTTATATTTTATAACGCTTGACCTGTAACGCATGGCGTTATAAAATTATTTTGTGATTAAGTCATTCGGCGACAAAGAAACGGAAAAGGTATATCAGTTGGTACGTTCGAGACGATTACCAAATGACATTCAGCAAGTTGCTTTGCGAAAACTTAGAATGTTGAATAATTCGAAAGATATTAACGATTTAAGAATTCCTCCAGCGAATAGATTGGAGAAGCTTTCGGGAAATTTAGCCAATAAATATAGCATTCGAATAAATGATCAATGGCGAATTTGCTTCAATTGGGAAGACGGCAATGCCTACGATGTTGAAATTATTGATTATCATTAAAGGAGAAAGATTATGGAAAAATTAACACCAATTCATCCGGGCGAAGTTCTTTTAGAGGAATTTCTAAATCCTTTTGAAATAAGCCAAAACAAATTAGCAATGGCTATAAGCGTCTCACCACGCCGAATCAATGAAATTGTTTTGAAGAAACGAAGTATAACGGCAGATACAGCACTTCGATTGGCAAAGTTTTTCGGAAACTCACCGCAGTTTTGGTTGGGCTTGCAAACTGATTATGATCTTGATGTTACAAAAGAATTAATCGGCGATAAATTGAAATATCAAGTTGTAAGTAGGGATTTTGCGTTGATTTAGATATGGCTACAATAATCACAAAAATCCCCAATACACTTCTCCGTCAAGCCAAAACCATCGCTGAAAGTGAAGAGATTACGTTCGACGAATTTATTTCTTTGGCGTTGGTAAGCCAAATTTCAAGTTGGAATGTAGGCAGAAATTTTGCAGAACGTGCGAAAAGCGGCGACTGGGAAAAGCACGCGAGATTTTAGCCAAAGCACCTGATATTGAAGCGGAAGATTTTGATAAATTATGATTGCGAAATCAATGAGGGAATCCTCTGAAGGAGTTCATTATTTGACGATTCATATGTAATTGTTGCTTGTAAACGGTTAATTATTAATGGTCAGATGGAGAAATTCTGCTGACCTTTTCTGGTGAAACAAACTTTCCGTGAAATACTCGCATCAATAATATTTAGAGATTCACAATGTTTATAAAAAAATCATTCATTTTTGCTTGTTTGACCGTTATATTTTTTCAGCCGCTTTTTGCTCAGGTTACACGCAAACAAGCCGAGGAAAATCCGCTCTCAACCATTATTTATTTGCTTTCCACAACCGACAAAGATTCAAAAGAAGACCAAAAAGTCTGCCTCGCAAAATCGTTGGCTAATGTCGGCAGATTCAATCAGATGGAAGATGTTGCAAATATGGTTGAAAAGGAAAGTTATGTTGATGAACATTTCGTCGTTCTAGTGAACGATTTGATTTCAAAAGGGAAGACAAAGGAAGCCGCAAAATTTCTTGCTTTTTTAATAGTGAAATTTGAATCCGATGAAGATAAACTTCAAATGACGCTCAGACCGCTTGTACGTTTGGGCAAAGACAATGAAGCCTTGCAGATTGTCAGCAAATTTGATGATTCGGACAAAATCGACGGCTCGTTTGAACTCGCAAATGTTTATCTGGAACTTGGACGGAACGAAAAGGCGTTGAGCGTTATTGAATCCTTCAAACGTTTGGTTGAACAATCTAAATATGATGAAGAAAAGGCTGAATTAGGTTTAATTTACGCTAAACTGGGAAAAGAATCTGAGGCTTTAAGGTTTTTGCAAGAATCACTAAAGAATCTGAAGTGGAAAACCGGAAAGCCAGAATATGATGAGGCTAGAATAATCGACAAAGTTGTTGAAATTTATCGGGTTCTTGGTAAAAACGACCAAGCAAATCAGTTACTAGCCAAACAAGGACTTGCCGAAGAACCAAGAAATCTGATTCAAATTGGTGAAAACTATTTGTCGAAAGGCGATTCGGTGAAAGCAAACCAACTTTTTGAAAGCGTTTTGAGCAAATTAAATCCAAACGAATACAGCGATGTTTTCGATCTGCAAAGGCTCATTGAAATTCACCTAAAACTTGGCGAAATTGAAAAAGCAGAACAACTGACCAAAAGTTTGACAAGCAGTAACTACACCCAACAAGGTCTTTTGCTAAAGATTGCGGATTTTTATATCAAACAGAAAAACACCGCAAAAGCCTTGGAAATTCTGAACTTTGCACTTCGGAAAACAAATAAAATAGATATAAGCGAAGCCGAAAGCGGTCAACTTTCGACTTCCAACAAATGGGATCAGGCTCGATATCAATCACAAATTGCGATTCGATTTATCGATATGCATCTTGATAAACGAGCGTTGGAACTTATTTCGCAACTGAAAAAACCATATCTGAGAGCATTAATTCTAACAGAATTTGTTTCGCTAAATAAAAAACGAATTCCCAGACAAAAACTAAACTCATATTTGGAACAAGCCTTGTCATTTTTACGGCAAAAAAAGATAGATATTTTTGATTCAAAAAGATTCGACGTTTACGCAATTGTCGCCCGAAAATTTGCCGAGATTGGTTTGAAAGAAGAATCAACCGTTGTTTTTGCGGAAACGCTTTCCGAGTTAGACAAAAAGGTAATTGAAAATGGTTCAGACAGCGGTCTACTTTATGCGATGTGCAACATTGGTATTGAATTTGAAAATTCGAAAATCAAAACAAGCAAAAAACTAAAAGAATCCTTGCGGAATATTATTAGCAATTGGGAAAATGATTTGTATTAATTGAAATTCGTTCAATTATCTGGAGAATCGCTTAACACAATGAATTGTTGCTGGCTTCACAATGTTAGAATTGGCACAATTCTTTTTTAACTTTCAGCTGAAGATTTTCCGCGAATCAGGTAATTGGTGGCGATGTGTTCTTTTTATGAAAAATGTTCACTTAAAGAAATTTGCCCGATGTTTAGTCTTCGCAAAATAAGAAGGATTCGCGTTTTGCAAAAATATTCTAGAAAACAATCTCCTATTTCCCAATAAAATCAATGAAATGACTTCGGCACTCTATTTGCAGTTTTACTCTTGTGATTTGTTGAGATTTTGCAAACACAATTAAAGGTGAAACTATGAAAATAATAATTCCCGGTGGCAGCGGACAAGTTGGTACAATTCTCGCACGTTCGTTTCATTCGAATGGACACGAAGTTGTTGTTTTGAGTCGTAGTGTGGAGAAAGCTCCGTGGCGGGTTTTGTATTGGGATGCGGAGACGATCGGTGATTGGGCGTCGGAATTTGAGAATGCTGATGTTGTGATCAATCTCGCTGGGCGAAGTGTGAATTGTAGATACAACGAAGAAAATCGAAGGCAGATAATGGATTCGCGGGTGAATTCGACGAAGATTGTTGGCGAAGCAATTTCGAAGTGCAAAAATCCACCGAAAGTCTGGTTGCAATCAAGCACAGCGACGATTTATGCACACCGATTTGACGTGGCGAATGATGATGTCACGGGAATTATCGGCGGCGGCGAAATTGACGCACCTGACACTTGGAAATTTAGTATTGAAGTTGCGAAAGCTTGGGAAGAAGCGGCGAATGACGCGAATACACCAAACACTCGCAAAGTGCTTTTGCGTTCGGCGATGACGATGAGTCCGGATCGCGATGGAATTTTTGATGTGATGTTAGGTCTTGTAAAAAAAGGACTTGGCGGAACGGCGGGCGATGGCAAACAATATATTTCATGGATTCATGAAGCAGATTTTATTCGTGCGATTTATTGGCTGATTGAGCACGAAGAACTTTCCGGTGCAATAAATCTTGCCTCGCCGAATCCTCTGCCAAATCGCGAATTTATGAAGAGTTTCCGCGAGTCTTACGGCACAAAAATTGGTTTACCTGCGACAAAATTAATGCTCGAAATTGGTGCGATTTTTTTGCGAACGGAAACGGAACTAATCCTAAAAAGCCGCCGCGTTGTGCCAAATATTCTGCTCGAATCTGGATTTGAATTTAAGTTTGCTGATTGGAATTTGGCGTGCCAAGATCTTTGCAAACGCTCAAATTAACTTCCTTAACTTATAAAATCTCGAACCTAGAAAATAGAATCAACGTATAATTATTTATGGAATTTTTTATGGAAGAAAATCTTTGGCTTTACCTGCCTCTAATTTTATGGATCGGCGGTATTTTCTATTTTTCATCGGATAATGGTTCAATTTCAAACACTTCGAGGTATTTAAGTCCATTTTTTGGCTTGTTTTTTCCAAATAAAGAATCGGCTGAACTAAAAATCTACCATCTTTATCTTCGCAAAGTCTGCCATCTTGCGGCTTATGGGATTCTCGCACTCTTTGCGTCGTTGGCTTTTTACAATTCCCCAGTTTTCTTTACAGCTGATTCTTGGTATATTTCCGCGTTTTTAACCGTTTTGTTAATCGCTTCCACCGATGAAATTAAGCAAAGCTTTTACTCTAATCGGGTTGGTTCATTATTTGATGTGGTGCTTGATTGTGTCGGCGGATTAACAATGATTCTCCTCTACAAGATTTTCGCTTTAACCCCATAGTTTGTAATTATTTACAGGTTTTCGGTGGTTTTTACGCAATAATGGTATGGGTTTACGTCTCTTGATTTGGATGATAAATATTACCCCCGTAATTAAATAATTGATAAAGAAATTTTTATGCAAAACAGATCAAATAATCGCAGTTTTATCTCGAAATTTTCGCGTTCGGCAATTGTCGGATTGATCTTTGGTTTACTGACTTGCGTCAATGTTTACGGGCAACAAGCTAACTGGGAAGGCACTTGGACATTTGCTTCGCGTTATTCATCAGCAACCTTAAAAATCAAGACCCTTTCAGCTACTAAGTTTAGGTTTACAATTGAAGCACTTAGCGGAACGCATGATGGTGAAGTTTCAGGCGTTGCGGTTATCAAAGATAATAAGGCAACTTTTTCGGACAGAAATAAGAAACGTGACGATAACTGTCGTCTGATTTTCACGAAAAAAGCGAAGTCTATCTTGGTTGACGAAGAGAATTGCAGTAGTTACGGCGGTGTCGGAGTTGCTTTTGGGCTTGAGTATTCGAAGGGAAAAGCTAAGCCAATTGAGCAAAATTTTGTTCAGATAGAAGTTTTTCCAAATGCGGCGATTGATAATAAATTCAAGGTTTTAGTCGGAACCAAAGAATACGAATCGTTTCTAAACGCCTTTCATTTGGCTGGCGAAGATGAAAAGACAATTTGGAAGCAAAAGTATTTTCGGGCTGCATCAGAGGAATTTGTCCGTATAATGCGGCGATAATTATGTTTGATAAACGCGATAATCTCTGGGCGGCGGTCATCGAAGCTGGCGACAGTAAATCAACGATTCGATATTATTCAAATGTTGCTGAATGGACTGATAAAATGCCAAAAACAATCCAAGAATGGGTTGAAGACAAACGACGATTAAATGAAAATTTAGAAGTTCTATTCAAGAATAAATGATAGAAAAAATCTTAGAAATAAAAATAAAACACGAGAGCGATTTTCCGTTGTCGTGTTTTTGTTTATAATTGCACATTCTATGAAAGCACAAACGACTTCTTATCCAAAAAGCAAAATTAAAATTCTACTTCTCGAAAACATTAGTGAAGCGGCGGTCGAAGAACTGATTGATGCCGGATACGCTGAAATTAAACAGCTTAAAGGTGCGGTTAGCGAAGCCGAATTGTGCGAGGCAATTAAAGGCGTGCATATTTTGGGAATTCGTTCGAAGACTCAAGTTACGGCAAATGTTCTGGAAAATGCTGACAAACTTCTTGCAATCGGCTGTTTTTGCATCGGAATTAATCAAGTAAATTTACCAGCTGCGACTGAAAAAGGTATCGCAGTTTTTAACGCCCCTTATTCGAACACTCGATCTGTCGCCGAATTGGTAATTGGATTATGCGTAATGCTGATTCGTAAAATTACGGACAAAAATCTCGCAGCACACAATGGAATATGGCTCAAAGATGCCAAAGGCTCTTTTGAATTACGCGGAAAAACTCTCGGAATTGTCGGTTATGGAAATATCGGCACGCAACTTTCGGTGATGGCTGAAGCGTTGGGTTTGAATGTAATTTACTTCGATGTTGTGACCAAACTTCCGCACGGGAACGCCAAACAAGTGCGAGATTTACACGAACTTTTGGGGCAATCAGACATTGTTTCGGTGCATGTTCCGGCACTCGATTCGACAAAAAATCTTTTTAATAACGAGACGTTTGGTGCAATGCGATACGGTTCGATTTTTATCAATTATTCGCGTGGCGAGGTTGTCGATTTAGATTCGCTTCGCACATTTATCAATAATGGAACTATTTTGGGTGCGGCGATTGATGTTTTCCCGAGTGAGCCGGAAAAAAATGGTGACAAATTTGAGTGTTCGTTGCAAAATCTTTCAAATGTGATACTTACGCCACATATTGGCGGCTCGACGGAAGAAGCACAGGCGAATATTGGTTTAGATGTAACGTCAAAACTCGTGACATTTGTCGAATTAGGAACATCAGATGGCTCGCACACAGTTCCACAATTAAATCTTCCGGCACAAACAAAAACTCATCGAATTTTGCATATTCACAAAAATATTCCGGGAGTTTTAGGTGAAATAAACTCAAAACTTTCAGCTAGTGGAATTAATATCTTGGGTCAATTTCTTAAAACGAACGACGAAATCGGTTATGTAATTCTCGATGTTGACCGCGAACTTTCTCACGAAGCGTTTGAAATTTTGAAAGAAGTAAAAGGAACTGTAAAAACTCGTTTGGTTTATTAATTTCGAATCGTCGTTAATTTTGAAGTTTTGCGAGCACTCTCAAGCCAGAAAATAATTTAGAATTTGAAAAGCGTAAGTTATAAACACAACACGATAGTCGGTTGGAAACTAACGATATATTTTCCCTCAAAAACAATAATTCTCAGTCATTTCTCTATCAAAAATTAAACCTTTTTTGGTTAAAAAAACGAGCAACATTTTTTAACATCATTCGTGAAAACAACTTAGCGGATTTGTTAAAAATGTTTAGTCAAAATTGGGCTAAAATGTCTTGTTTTTGCACTAAAATCGCTAAAGTTTTGTTTTTCAAGATGTTACGAAAAACACTATATCTTGGGTTGACATTGCATTTACAACACACTATCTTAGGTATCACTTGAGGTTTTACCGAAAAGTAACATCAGAAAAATTAATCGGGATAAGTTGTAATAAAATTATCCCCGAATGTGCAAAAAAGTCTGTGAAATTCTTTCGGAATCAGGTTTATTTTTCACCTTATTGAAAAGTAAATACACCACATAAATTTTGGATTATTTAAACGTTTTAAACTGGAAGTTTTTGAAAGAAAATTTAGAGAGAATTGTCCCCAAAATTATCTTGTAAATTGCCGTAAATCAACAGCCAAAAAAATAAAATAGACGGAGACAAAACATGGAGACTGCGGGAACGCAAACAGCGAAAGACTCAAACGATATGTCAACAACAATGCGTGTAAACAAAAGAAACGGCAACCTCGAGCCGGTCGATGTTAATAAAATCGTCCGTGCGGTAGGCAGATGTTCGCAAGGTTTAACGCAAGTTGATGCACTTCGAGTGGCAACTAAAACAATTGGCGGACTTTATGAAGGTGCAACGACAAAAGAACTTGATAAACTCTCAATCGGCACGGCTTCGTCGCTTATCGCCGAAGAACCTGAATATTCAAAACTTGCTGCTCGTTTATTGGCAACGTTTATCGAAAAAGAAGTCCGCAATCAAGACATTCAGTCGTTTTCGCAATCAATAGCGATTGGGCACAAAGTTGGTTTAATAAATGACCGCACCGCAAAGATCGTTTTTGAAAACAGTCGAAAGTTAAATGATAAAGTAAAAATCGAACGAAATCAGCTTTTTGAATTTTTTGGTCTGCAAACAGTTTATGATCGTTATTTGCTCAAAGAACCTGAAACTAGGCTTGTAATTGAAACTCCACAATATTTTTTCATGCGTGTGGCTTGCGGCTTGGCTCGTGATATTAACGAAGCAATTGAGTATTACAACCTTTTTTCGATGCTCGATTATATCCCGAGCACGCCAACTTTGTTTAATTCCGGTGCGAATCGCGAACAGCTTTCGTCGTGCTTTTTGCTTGATTCACCAGCAGACGATTTAGTTGCGATTTATCAAAAATATGCCGATATTGCGATGCTTTCGAAGTTTGCAGGCGGAATTGGACTCGCTTATCACAGAGTTCGCTCACAAGGTTCTCTGATTCGCGGAACTAATGGGTTATCTAATGGCATTGTGCCGTGGCTTAAAACTCTCGATTCCTCAGTTTCTGCCGTAAATCAAGGCGGAAAACGCAAAGGTGCGTGTTGTGTTTACCTTGAAAGTTGGCACGCGGACATCGAGGCATTTCTCGAACTTCGCGATAACACTGGCGATGAAGCTCGCCGCACACATAATTTAAATCTCGCGAATTGGATTCCGGATTTGTTTATGAAACGCGTAGAAACAGATGCCGATTGGTCGTTGTTTGATCCTAAAGTTGTTCCGCATTTGACTGATTTATTTGGTGACGAATTTGAAAAAGCGTATCTCGAAGCCGAACAGCAAGGCACGTTTATGAAACAAGTTAAGGCTCGCGATTTGTATTCGAGAATGATGCGAACTCTTGCTCAAACCGGAAATGGTTGGATGACTTTCAAAGATGCGAGCAACAAAAAATGTAATCAAACAGCTGAAGCCGGAAATGTCGTTCATTTATCAAATCTATGCACGGAAATTATCGAAGTTTCGTCAGAAAAAGAAACGGCAGTTTGTAATCTTGGATCGCTAAATCTTTCGCGTTATGTGAGCGAAGGTGCTTTTGATTTCGAGAAATTGGCGACAAATACACGTCTTGCGGTTCGTCAGCTTGATTCTGTAATCGACATCAATTTTTACACAATTCCGCAGGCGAAAACTTCAAATATGCGTTGGCGTCCGGTTGGACTCGGAATTATGGGTTTGCAAGATGTATTTTTCCAACTTCGACTTCCATTTGATTCGCCGGAAGCTTTGAAACTTTCGACAAAAATTCAAGAAGAAATTTATTTCAACGCCATGACAGCTTCTTGCGATTTGGCAAAAACGCTCGGTAAACACGAAACTTTTAGTCAAACTCGTGCTGCAAAAGGCGATTTGCAATTCGATTTGTGGAATATTACACCGGAAAACACGGAACGTTGGGACGATTTGAAAGTAAAAATCAAGGAATTTGGATTGCGTAATTCGCTAATGATTGCGATTGCACCAACGGCAACAATTGCGTCGATTGTCGGTTCTTATGAATCCATTGAGCCACAAGTTTCGAATCTATTTAAGAGAGAAACTTTGTCCGGCGATTTCCTTCAAATCAACCGATATTTGGTAAAAGATTTGAAAGAATTAGGACTTTGGACTGCAGAAGTTCGCAACAAGATTAAAGTCGGCGAAGGCTCGATTCAGAGTATTCCAGAGATTCCTGAAGAAATTCGCAATTTGTATCGAACGTCTTGGGAATTGCCAATGAAATCGATGATTGAAATGGCGGCAGCACGCGGAGCATTTATCGATCAAAGTCAGTCGCTCAATTTATTTATGGAAAGTCCGAGCATCGGTAAACTTTCGTCAATGTACATGTATGCGTGGAAACAAGGCTTGAAAACAACATATTATTTGCGTTCGCGTCCGGCAACTTCAATCAATAAAACTAATTTTGCTGCTGAAATAGTTGAATCAGTCAAAGAAGTCGGAGAAGTTGAAAACGTTTACACTGAATCGGAAGCATTAGCTTGTTCTTTAGAAAATCCGGAATCGTGCGAAGCGTGTCAATAAATCAGATAAAAGTTCATTGAAAATCAAATTTGCGGAAAATTGTTAACATTGTTGTTACGTGAACTATCTGTTAGTTTATTTTAAAGAGTTCTTTATAAATTTCTTTATCAAATAAGAAAGGTTTTGCTTAACGCAAATTAATAGGGAATCGCGTTCGAATCGCGAGCTGTCCCGCAACTGTAAGTAACGCAATTGTTTTTTGCCAAAAATGTCCACTATCGAAAAATGGGAAGGGCGGTAGAAAAACAGTTACAAGTCAGGAGACCTGCCTTTCTCGAATTGACGATGCTTTCGCGGCTTGAAGCTATGGTCAGAGTTTTATTGTGATATTTCTATCGCAAAATCTCCTTCCATAGTTTTAATTCAAACCAAAAAAAAGTCATCGCGAAACTTATTAGAGAGTTTTTAACTTAAGCAAAACACATAAGTTAAAAATAAACTGAGGTATAAAAATTGTGAAAAAAACAGATGTTTTCCGGGCTTGGGGAAGGATTTTAACAGGACGCTTTCCAACATTATCAATAGAAATTACACGCGAATGTCCGCTCCGCTGTCCGGGTTGTTATGCTTATGAACCCGAACATTTGACCGAAGACGTTGGTTTATTGCGAACTTTGAGCGATTTTAAAGGCGATGAATTAGTAGAAAATGTCTTAAAATTGGTGCGGAAATATAAACCGCTTCATCTTTCTATTGTTGGTGGCGAACCGCTAGTAAGATTTCGTGAACTCAATGTTTTATTGCCACAACTTGGTGAAATGGGCATTGCCGTTCAGCTTGTAACGAGTGCGGTGAGAGAAATTCCGAAAGAATGGGCGAAAATTAAAGGTTTGTATATTGTTGTTTCAATTGACGGTTTGCAACCGGAACATGACGAACGACGAAAGCCGGCAACTTATGAAAGAATTCTAAAAAACATCGAAGGACATTCGATTACGGTTCATTGCACGGTAACATCGCAAACCGCTAAACGTCCAGGTTATTATGAAGAATTTTTAGCATTTTGGACTGCTCGAGAAGAAGTTAGGCAAGTTTGGTTTAGTTTATTTACACCGCAAATGGGTGCAGAAGCAGAAGAAATTCTCGCTCCTGATGTGCGAAAACATATTATTTTGGAACTTGCATCGTTACGCGAAAGCTATCCAAAATTAGTTATGCCAAAACACGTTGTTGAAGGATATTTGCATCCGCCAAAATCGCCGGAAGAATGCATTTTTGCACGCACAACGCTTAATTTAACAGCAGATTTGAAAAACAAAGTAACGCCTTGTCAATTTGGTGGCGAACCTGATTGTTCACAATGTGGATGTATAGCGTCCGCCGGACTTGCGGCAATTGGCAGTTACAAATTATTTAATGTTTTACCGCTCCGAAGCCTTTATAATGTTTCGGACAAGATTGGTCAAACCTATCGTAAAATTAGCGGTTCTGTAAATTAATAATTTTTTTTAGTAAGTTTTAGGAGAAATAACAAATGATACTCGATCCCGGATTTGATTTAACGCTGCGACCAATGAAATATCCAGCATTTTACGAAATGTATCGCAACGCAATTAAAAATACGTGGACGGTTGAAGAAGTTGATTTTTCAACCGATGTTGCAGATCTTGCCAACCGTTTAAGTGAAGCAGAACGCCATCTAATTAATCGCCTTGTTGCTTTTTTTGCAACGGGTGACTCGATTGTTTCAAACAATCTTGTTTTAAATCTTTATAAACATATAAATTCGCCCGAAGCGAGAATGTATCTTTCAAGGCAACTATATGAAGAAGCGTTGCACGTTCAGTTTTACCTAACCTTATTAGATACATATATTTCCGAGCCGAAAGAACGTGAAAAAGCATTTGATGCAATTCAGAACATTCCGTCAATTCGCCGCAAAGGTGAATTTTGTTTGCGTTGGATTGATTCGATAAATAATCTTACCGAACTAAAAACCAAAGAAGATCGCAAACAGTTTTTGTTAAATTTAATTTGTTTCGCGACCTGCATTGAAGGCTTATTTTTCTTCGCAGCATTTGCTTATGTTTATTTTTTGCGTTCGCGTGGACTTTTAAATGGTCTCGCGGCGGGAACAAACTGGGTTTTCCGCGACGAATCGGCTCACATGAACTTTGCCTTTGAGGTTATTAAGCAAGTTCGAATGGAAGAACCTGATTTGTTTGATGAAGAATTAAAACATCAAATTGAAGTAATGATTGAAGACGCAATCGAATGTGAAACACTTTTTGCGGACGATGTTTTGAGTGGCGGAGTTGCCGGACTTTCGACTGGTGAAATGCGGCAATATCTTGAGTTTGTGGCAGATCAACGATTTATGATGCTCGAAATGCCAGTTAAATACGGAACGAAAAATCCGTTTTCATTTATGGATTTGCAAGATGTGCAAGAACTTGCAAACTTTTTCGAACGTCGCGTTTCGGCTTATCAAATGGGCGTTTCAGGTGAGGTTAGTTTTAATGAAAGTTTCTAAATCAAAATCAATTTCACTTTTAACCGCTGTAATGGCGGTTTTATTTTTTTGTGCTCCAACAATTGCACAATGGCAAAAGCAGACGATTGAAACGACCGCAGGTTTCCGAGGACTTTCAGTTGTCAACCAAAATATAATTTGGGCTTCCGGAACAGGCGGAACGGTTGTTCGAACAATTGATGGCGGAAAAACGTGGAAAATAATCAAAGTTCCCGCAGCTGATAAACTCGATTTTCGCGACATTGAAGCATTTGATGTAAACATTGCATATGTTGTAAGTATAGGCGAAGGCGAGAGTTCGCGGATTTACAAAACAATTGACGGTGGCGATACATGGAAGCTACAATTTCAAAACAAAGAACCCAAAGCGTTTTTTGACGCGATTGCTTTTTGGGACAAAAACAACGGAATTGCGATGTCTGATCCGGTCAAAGGTTATTTTTATTTGTTTGGAACACGCGATGGTGGCGAAACTTGGAACAAACTCGACACCGAAAAAATGATACCCGCAAAAGATGGCGAAGCCGCATTTGCCGCCAGCGGAACGTGCATTATCACTCAAGGAAAAAAGAATGTTTTTCTCGTTTCGGGTGGGAAAGATGCGAGAGTTTTTCGTTCAAATAATCAGGGAAGCTCTTGGTTAGTTGCGGATTCGCCGATTATAAAAGGCGAAGCCTCGCAGGGAATTTTCGGAATCGCAATGTTTGACGCAAAAAACGGTGTGATTGTCGGCGGCGATTATGCCAAGCCAAACGAAATAGTTGCAAACTTAGCGTTTACAAAAGACGGCGGAAAAACTTGGAAAGAGACCAAAGGTTTCAGCGGCTTTCGTTCAGCGGCATCTTATGTAGACAAAAAGACGCTAATCGTCGCTGGTTCAGCTGGTTCAGATATTTCAATCGATGGCGGTAAAACGTGGAAAAATCTTGACAAAGAAAGCTACAACGCATTGCAAACAAAAGGTAAAAACGTAATCTGGGCAGTCGGCGACAAGGGAAGAATCAGTAAGTTTGAAGGTCTGAAATGGCTTTCAGTAAAGTAATTCTTAGTCTGTTTGTGGAAGATAGAAAATTCTGCCGCCTGGTAAACAAGCTGTTTGTGTATCGTATTTTTCTACACACTCACGCGTGTAGCTTTACTCTGATGTCCGCAAACGGACATTAAATTTGCCTTAAGTGCTAAATTTTTATGCAATTTGCTTGGTATGACATTATCGGCTCGGTCGGTGTTTCGGTGATAATTCTCACTTATGTATCGCTTCAGATAGAAAAAATAAAAAGCGATTCATTAATTTATTCGCTGCTCAACGCCTTTGGTGCAAGCCTGATTATAATTTCGCTTATCTACAATTTTAACTTTTCAGCTTTCATCGTAGAATTATTTTGGATTTTAATTAGCCTTTTTGGAATTGTAAAATATTTTGTAAAAAAGAACTCGTTATGAGATTTCAATCATTATTTTTTGTTAGTTTTATTTTAATCATCTTATCAATTAGTGTTTTTGCTCAGCAAAAGACGGAACTGATTTCAACTCAAGAATCAATTGCAGAAAGTGTAAATTTAGCACCTTGCAAATCTGAGGACAGGCTAGAAGCTGTAAAGAAACTTTTTTCACAAATGGGTGCAAAAGACGAAGAAATAACTATTGAAAAATTTAATAAAGACAAGATTCAAAATGTTGTTGTTAAAAGAAAAGGTAAAACTGATGAAATAGTTGTTATTGGTGCACATTACGATAAAACTGATGATGGATGTGGTGCGATAGATAACTGGACAGGAATTTCGGCAATTGCACATCTTTATAAAACACTTCGCCAACTTGAGCCGGAAAAAACTTATGTTTTCGTAGCTTTTGACCAAGAAGAAAAAGGTCTTCTTGGTTCAGCAGCAATGGTAAAAACTATTCCAAAAGAAAATCGAAAACAATATTGTGCGATGGTAAATATTGACAGCTTTGGTTTCACAACTCCATTTTCGCTCCAGCAATCATCAAGTTCAAAAATGGTTTCACTAGCAAAAACTGTTGCCGAAGAAAACAAAATGAAATTTTATGATGTTTTGATTCCGGGAGCTGATGCTGATTCTTCATCGTTCAAAAATAATAAAATTCCGGCAATAACCTTTAGTGGTTTAGACAATAAATGGCAGACATATTTGCACTCAAAAAACGACAAACTTGAGAAAATTAATATGGAAAGTGTTTATCTCGGTTATCGATTTGTTCTTGCATTTATTAGTAAACTAGAAGCTGCAAACTGCAGTGAATTAATTAAATAAAACAATTTAAAATGAGTAAAACTCCATTAACTTGCACAAGTAAAACTACGCTCAAAAAAGAGCAATTTATTGAACTTTATCGTTATCTGAAATTAACGCGAATGTTTGATGAAAAGACCGTTTTGCTCAAAAAGCAATCAAAATTAACTGGCGGAGTTTTCACCTCGCTCGGACAAGAAGCGACGGCGGTCGGCACGGCGTTCGCACTTGAAAAGCAAGATTTTATCGCTCCGCTGATTCGTGATATTGGTGCAGTTTTTGTCAAAGGAATTTTACCGCGAACAATTTTCGCCCAATATTTAGGGATTGCAGATGCACCTTCGAGAGCAACTGATGTCCAATTTCACTTCGCAGATTTGGAAAAAGGATTTGTTGGTCCAATTTCGCATCTCGGCGATATGTTGCCCGTAATGGATGGAATTTTGCTGGCTTCGCGGATGAAAAACGAGAATCGAGTGGCGGTTGCATACGTTGGCGACGGCACAACTTCGACCGGAACTTTTCACGAAGGAATTAACTTTGCGGCAGTAAAAAAACTTCCTCTAATTACGATTATAGAAAACAATGGTTACGCCTATTCAACGCCCGTAAATATGCAAACGGCGGCGAAAAGTTTTGTTGATAAAGCGGTCGGATATGGAATTCTCGGACTTTCTGTTGACGGAAACGATATTGTTGCATGTTATGAAACAATGAAAACGGCGGTTGAACACGCTCGCAGCGGCAAAGGTTCGGTGCTGATTGAAGCCATAACTTATCGACGCAAAGGTCACGCGGAACACGATAATCAGTCGTATGTTCCAAAAGGCGAAATAGATTGGTGGGCAAAAAATAATGATCCGATTGATCGCTATGAGCTTTATTTAATTCAACAAAAAATCACGACAAGAAAAACATTGGATGAAATTGCAGCAGAAATTGCTGTTTATTTGCAGTCAGAATTTGAGAGCGTTGAAAACTTGCCAGTTCCCGAAGGAGTTTCTGCTGCTTACGAAGTTTACGATAATTCGGTGATGCCACCTGCTTTGAAGAAAAAAGTGTTGGAAAGATAGAAAGGCAACAAGTTTCCTCGTTGCCATTTTGGGGTATGAGAGTTTGTAGAGTTTTACTGCCCGGAAACTGAGATTGGAATATCGCCGTTTTGTCCAAATTGGGTTGCGACAAATTGTCCATTAGAACTCCTCAAATGAAACCAATTTCCGCTTGATGGACGAAAAACCGCAATATCTGTTTTGCCATCTTTATCGAAATCGCCTGGAGTTGGTTTGTCGCCATTTAAGCCAAACTGAACAGCTGAAAATGCACCCGTAGAACTTGCAAGACTGAACCATTGACCTGTGCTTGGGCGAAAAACTATTGTGTCAGAGCGTCTATCGCCATCAAAATCTCCATCGACCGGAACATCGCCATTTTGTCCAAATTGGACACCATTAAAAGTATTTGATCCGCTATTTAAAACAAACCATTGTCCTGTTGATGGTCGGAAAACTGCGGTGTCAGTGGTGCCATCGCCATCAAAATCGCTCGTGTGATATTCAGCTGCACGCGGTTCGCCATAGATAAAATCATCCATTGCTACGACATCAACGCCGTTCACTCCGTCCACGGTGCCGCTTGCCAGATTTGCATTGCCGAGTTTAATAACCACCTTGGCAATTCGTTCGCCCGCATTGAAAGAAATCCCGACAAAACTTAGTCCGTTATTTGCGTTAATGGGAGCGATGCGGGCAAGTAGTTTGCCCGAACCGTCAAAATAATCAATGACTGTAGCACCAGCAAGATCAATATCACAAAATACTGCTCCGAAGCCGCTGACGGTGGCAGGAATTTTCGTGCCGGGAACGAAGAACAAAATCTCCATCATATTGTTACCTTTTAGTTGGAACAATCTTTGTGTGCTAAATGTTTGGAAAGCGGTCGAATAGCTGGCATCAATATTACCAAATCTAACTGCTGTCCCTGATTCTTGAGTCGCACTAACTCTAAATTGTGTAGCTTGAGTGTTGCCTGAAAGAATGCTTTGAAAGACGACACCACGAGGACTGTTGACGTTAAAAAAATCATTCGGATAATTATTAGGTTCGGCGAAAGCATCAGGCACGCCGTCCCAATTAATTTCGCGTCTGCCGGTCGTGAACGAACTGCCGACACCATTGTTGTTGCCGCCTAAATCGGCACGAAAGAGGTCAACGGCTGCCTGAATTGCTGCCGGATTTGCTCCGCCTGCATCACGGATAACCGGTGCGGCTGAAATTGTGGTTACTGCCAAAAGCATTGCGAAAATGCTCAACGATATGTTGCTGATTGTTTTGTTTATTCTATTTTTCATAATATTTTTCCTAATGTTTGTTGTTAAACTCCAAATCTGCCGCCGAAGCGGGATGACAATTTTCTTCCAAATGCCATTGCTGTTTTATACATTTCGCCCGAATTGATTATTTTTTCGACCAATTCATTGATTCGATCACGGTTGACTTTGCCAACATATCTGTTGATAAGCTGTCCATAAGCGAAGACCAAAACTGTTGGCACGTTGGACACGCCATATTTTTGTGCCATTTCTGGATTATCGTCGATATTCATTTCGTAGAATGTCGCCCGATTTGCATATTTTTCGGTTGCGGCTTCCAAGATTGGTTTTGCCATTCTGCTCGGTCCGCTCCATTCGGCGGTAAATATCACAACGGTCGGTTTTCTTGGAATTATCACTATTGAATCAAATTCGCTATCCTTTATTTTTAATAGTTTTCCGTTCATTTTTTGTCTCCTTCGATAAATCTAACAATTGCTTGGCGTTAATCTCTGTTGGTTCATTTGGTATTTCAATCACTTTTACTTCGATAAAATCATCGTTCTGATTTGAAGGAGTTTCGGCTGATTGATTGCAGATAATTGTTGTTCGCTCTATTTCGATAATTATTTCGCGTTTCATTATTTGAGTTTCAATTCGATGGTCATTTGCGTTGATATTTTTCACCCGTAGCCGCTTTTTAGAATTCAATCTCAATCCAAAGTTGACCAAACACATCTGAACGTAAATGATAGGAAAACATTTTGATGGTTTTGCAGATTTGCATCATCACTTGATCGCCGATTTCCTGATTGTAAACGTCAGTTGCACGTTTTAGATTCATAACAAACCGCTGAATAGTTGAAACACCGGAATCGCCATTATGATTAAGAATTCCATGAGCAAAAAATGAATCTCCAACACCGTGAACCGTAACACCTATTTGCTTATCGACATCGCCGAGTTCGATCAATGCACCGCCCGCGAGTCCGGCGAATGCTGCATTGATTGCATCCTTGCTCTTTGCACCTTGTCCGATAACCTTGCCCGCTACACCAAGTCCTGGCATTTTGGACATAACTGAAATTGCATCCGATATCCAAAAATCGCCTTCATTGTATGTCTCATAATTTCGCGTAAAGTTTGTATTGCTAGTTGCTGTTAATCTGAATCCAATCATTTTTTTCTCCTTATTTTTTAAATTCGAATCTTTTTTTCTAAAAGCTCAGTTGATTCCCTCTCGCGTCGTTCAAATCTTCGCGTTGAACCAACATTCGCTGATGAGAAGACGAAATTCTGACGTTTCCAAGTTGAACGGTAGCTTTTGCCTCAATGTAGCATTCCAAACAAATTCGATATGGCTTATTTTCCAGTCGATAGCCATTTTCCGGCTTTGGTTTTTCACATTCGTCACAAAACATATATTTTCTCCTTAAACTTGAGTGCGATACTTGATTTCGCTTTTACACATATAGTTTTACTGCTTTCGCAAACCAAAAATCTTTAGAAAAGTCTGAATTTTTTATGAAAAAATTATGATAGAAAAGCCATAAGTAGCTAAATTACATAAGTCCACTATGCTGAATTAAAAGGAAAGCTAAGAATTAAAAGCACTGAAGCGATTAAGTTAGCGGGTCAAATCGCAATCGTTCGGCTCTTGGTGGTTAATACACATTAATGAGTTTCCACCTTGCCATGACATCATTGCTGTCTTTTTCAATTCCTTTGAGATGACTCGAATTGTAGCCACCGTAACTTAAGTAAGCCGGATTTTCATCTCCTATGTTGAAATTCATAGAAGTTCCATACAACTTAGCGAAACAAGAATTTCCCGAATAGTTTTGAGATTTTACATTTTTTGAGCATAGTTCAAAGCAGCACATTCCGTCACTCATCGGCTTTATGTCGATCCAACCGCTATTTTCTGACATATAACCAGGCAAACACGACCAAACGTATTCAACATCTGTCCAAATCCATCCAACGGTTTTCTTCTGTATGAAAAGATCGAACGACTGATAGTGTTTATACCCATAACCGGGCGTTATCAAATATTTGAAAGTTGTAAGCATTTTTTTCCTCGATTTTAAATAGTCTTTAAACGAAACAGTCAATATCTAATCGCAGAGCTTCGTTAGATCAATACTAGGTATCATCGAGCGATAAATCTTTAGAAAAGTCTGAATTTTTTCTGAGAAAAGTCTGAGAAAGTTATGAAGAAAATCTTATAGACAAAATAAAAAGCAGACCCGAAAGTCTGCCTAAAGTGATCGATTGTTTGTCGTTTTTGTCGTTTAAGGATTAGGTTTCCCGTCCCAGTCGCCTGCGAGCGGTTGGTCGCCAAATTGTCCGAAAACTACTGGCGGACGCAGTGTTGCGTTATCATCGGAAAGGAAAAAAGTGTTTATCGAAGGTCGCCACAAACCGAGCGAATCTTTTCCATCCCCATTCCAATCTCCTGCAGTTGGCAAATCTTCGGCTACACCCAAGTTCGCGGTTATATCAACGGGTGGATTAAGAATGTTTTGATTAGTGAAAAATGTTTGACCAACGCTTGGTCGATACACTGCGATCGTATCGATTCCGTCGCCATTCCAGTCTCCTGCAATCGGAAGATCTTCCGCAATTCCGAAGTTGATCGTGAAATCAACCGCCGGATTAACGACCGAATTCGAAAGAAAAAACTGCCCAACTGATGGTCGATACACGCCGGTCGTGTCAATTCCGTCGCCATTCCAATCACCAACAACCGGCAAATCTCCACCAACCCCAAAATTAGTTGTTGTAACACTAAATGGATTTACAAATGGAAAATTAGCGTTGCGGATTTTCCAAAGTCCGTTTGAGAATGAACCTGTTGTCGTAATTCTGTCGCCGTCAAAATCGCCTGATACGCCTCTTGCACCAGCTAACAGCGATGTAAAGGTTAAGGTTTGGCTGACGACATTGGTTGTAGATTGCGTAATTTGAAAGGTTGATGAAGGACGAAACACGCCGACTGAATCAACTGCTGTATCCAAAATCTTGGCGACAAAACCGTCATCACTTCCGCCGTTGAAAGCCGGTGAAATAACGCCGCTTGTCGTCGCCAAATTATTTGACGCCGTTTTTCCTGCAACATAAATAAAGTTGCCTTTGACCGCAATTCCGTTGCCTGAATCATTTCCATTTCCGCCAAGATAGCTCGATGAAAGCACGCCCGAACCAAATCTTAGTTTGGTTACAAAAGCATCTCTAACGCCTGCCCGAGTCGCTTGAAACGGCAAAGCCAACGGAAAATTATCTGAAAGCGTATTGCCCGTAACATAAATCAAACCGCCATTGCCAAGTGCTACATTAAAGGCTTGATCTTGATCAGAACCACCGAGAAAACTTGAATTTACAAGCGAAGTTCCGTTTGCACTGATAACTGAAACAAAACCTTCATTGATTTGATTAGTTGTATCAAAAGCATTTGCCAACGGAAAATTTATTGAGCCTGTTAAGCCGACAACAACTGCTTGCCCGCTTGAGTTAACCGCGATTCCGTTGCCTTGATCAGTTCCGCTGCCGCCCAGATAAGTTGCATAAGCGACCGAAGCATCGCCGCTTTGTGTTGGAATAAATTTCGCAACAAAAGCATCTCTTCCACCACCGGTATTCGGTTGAAAGGCATTTTTTACTTTGAAATTATCTGAATTTGTAAAGCCCGTAACATACGCATTACTTGATGAATCGAGGGCAACGCTAAAGGCAGAATCGTCGGACGCACCAATTCTGCCGATGGTATTTCCGATGCAGGAAGAATAAGTAATGTCGCTTCCTGATGAATTCATCACCGTCAAAAAAGCATCTTGACTATCAAAGGATTGGACGGGTGACACGATTCCGCAGCCTTGATAACGATTTTTGGTCGGGAAAGCCGAGTTTGAAAAAGTTCCTCCAACGACATACGCTTTGCCGTTCACGTCAACTGCAACATCAAAACCTACGTCTGAATCAGTTCCGCCCAGAAATGTCGAATAAACGAGTCCGCCCGTGGCATTAAGTTTTGCAACAAACACATCTTCATTACTTATTACTCCGTGAACCGTGTCGTAAGCACCGGAAGTTGTCGGGAAAAAATGCGATGCAAATCCGGTTACAAAAGCATTTCTGCCTGCATCAACGGCAATTCCGAAGCCGCTATCGTCACCGTTGCCTTCTAAAATTGTCAGATAGATAAAATTTCCAAACCGATTGAGGCTGGCAACATATACACCGAGTTTGTCGTTTGAATTTCTGGAGTTACCGTGAAAATTCAACGAAGCAGTTGATCCAGTAAAATAAGCATTGCCGGCATTATCCGCCGCAACTTCAAACGCATCGTCAAAAGCTGTTCCGCCGATATAGCTTAAATAATCAATTACCGGATCAATCGCTAAAACTTGCGATTTATCGTATTCGCCAAGTTCAAACGAAACTTGGTTTTCAATCAATTTGTAACTAACCGAAACTTCTTTTCGTTCGCCATCGATAATTTGATACGCGATCGGTTTTTGCTGAATCAACTCGGTGTTTTCAGTTTTGACAACTAAATCGCCGTCATTATTGATTGAAACATCTTTCGCTCCATCAAAATTCAGTTTGATTTGATTCGCGTCAGCATTCGGCGAAACGTTGAAATCGTATTCGAGTTGATTTTGTTGATTGCCGTAGAAAACTGCGTCGATTCCTTTGTAAATGTTTGTGTAATTAACTTCGTGATAATTTGAAAGATTTTCGAATTTTTGTTTACCAATATAATAATTCGTTTTTGTAATCGCTTCGTCTATTCCGCTGATTGTTGGATTTGCGTTTGCGTCAGCGAACGTCATTTTCAAAATGTCGGATGTGGTTTTGGTGTTTTGGACTTCAGACTTTGGACTTTGGGCTCGTTTTTCCCTCAATTGAAATACCGCTTCTTTTTCCGTCAAATAAAGCATATAACCCTTTCCGCGTGAGATAAATTTCGCGGTTTTGTCGGTTTGACCTTTGTTTTGCTCAAAAAGCATCGGCATTTTGCCGTAATTCGCTTGCAACTTTTGCGTTTCAGGTTGGCTTTCCGTTTGTATCGTTTCGGCTCTGACGACAGTTTTCGCCGGAATCATAATCGAAAGAACCAAACTTGCTAAGGTTAATATTGTTGTAAATTTCGTTTTCTTCATTGTAATCTCCTCAAAAGTTATTTATGTTTGTCTTGGCTTTTCCCACCAATGAAGCCATTAAATGCTTTTTCGAATATTAAAATCTTTAGAAAACTCTGATATTTTGTTGAGAAATTTCTGAAAAAGTTCTGAGAAAATTATGAATACTGCCCCAGTAGAGATTTATGAATTTGGAGTTTTTCGCTTAGATGCACGAGAAAAACTTTTGTTTCAAGGTTCAAAAGTTATTTCGGTTTCTCCAAAAGCGTTTGATACTTTGCTGTTTTTAGTTGAAAATCGCGGACACATTCTAACTAAAGAAGAGATTTTCGAGAAAGTTTGGGAAGGAGCATTTGTCGAGGAAAACAATCTTGCACAAAACATTTCGATCTTGAGGCGAACACTAGGCGAAAACGTAATCGAAACAATTCCAAAACGAGGTTATCGTTTCATCGGCGAGGTTAATCTGCCAGCCAAGCAACCGAATCAAACAATTATTCACGAAAAAATCCGTGCAAAAATCATCTACGATGATGAAACGGACAGTCTCGAATCAAATGTTCAAAATTTGCTCAAAAACCTTCCACCAAATCAGGCAGTTTCGTTACCGGAATTCGTTCCCGAAACTAAATATGCACAAAATGGCGATGTAAATATTGCCTATCAAGTAATCGGCACGGGCGACATCGACATCGTTTTTGTGATGGGTTGGATCTCGCATATTGAATATTTTTGGAAGCATCCATCTTTTGCAAATTTCCTCAATCGACTTGCTTCATTTTCGCGTTTAATTGTTTTTGACAAACGCGGAACCGGACTTTCTGACCGAGTTCCGAACAATCAATTGCCTACGCTCGAGCAGAGAATGGAAGACGTTCGAACCGTAATGGATGCAGTTGGATCAGAAAAAGCTGTGTTGATCGGCGTTAGTGAAGGCGGACCAATGTGCAGTCTTTTTGCTGCGACATATCCGGAAAAAACGTCGGCATTAATTATGTTTGGAACCTACGCCAAACGAATTTGGGAAGAAGATTATCCGTGGGCTCCAACATTGCCACAACACGAAAACTTCTTAGACATAATTCGGCAAGATTGGGGAAAAGCTGTCGGCATTGAAACACGTGCCCCGAGTATGGTTGAAGATGAAGATTTTCGAAATTGGTGGGCTACATATTTGCGAATGGGAGCAAGTCCGGCTGCCGCCGTTGCATTAACCAAGATGAACGGCGAAATTGATGTTCGCAATGTTTTGCCATTGATTCGAGTTCCAAGTTTGGTTATTCATCGCAGCGGCGATTTGTGTTTAAAAGTGGAAGAAGGCAGATTCGTAGCATCACTGATTCCGGCTTGTAAATATGTTGAGTTAGAAGGAATCGATCATTTGCCATTTGTCGGCGAACAAGACGAAATATTAGATGAAATTGAAAATTTTCTGACTGGCGTTAGGTATCAGAATGAATACGATCGCGTTTTGAAAACGGTTGTTTCATTTAAAATAATAGATTCTAAATCTGAAATAGATAACATTTGGCAAAAACAAGTTGAACTTTTTAAAGGAAAAACAATTGATTTTGACGAACGAGAATTGTTAGCAACATTTGACGGTCCGGCTCGTGCGGTGCGTTGTGCAATCGCTTTGGCAGAAACTGCATTTCGCTTAAATATGATTATAAAAATTGGCGTTCACACCGGCGAATGTAATGTTTTAAACGAAAAATATAGCGGCACTGCGATAGAATTAGCTTTAAAAATTGCGGATAAAGCTGAAATTGGGGAGATTCTCGCTTCACGGACTGTGAAAGATTTGGTTGCCGGTTCAGGTCTAAATTTTGCGGAAATTGGACTCGAAAATTTCAACAATTTAGGTGAATGGCGACTTTTTAATGTTGAAAAATAAACTTTTGCCGCAAGATTTTCGTTTCAATTTGTTGTAAAATCACAAATTGTAATTTAGTAGAGTCTTTTATAAAAATGCAGTCATTTATCAGCGTTCCATTCAAAATAGATAGTATGCACGGCGGTTTATCGACCGTTGAAGGTTTGGCAAAATTTAGTCCGGCTGGAATTGTGCTTGAATTTGAAGCAAAAATCTTTGGTTTAATGCAGACAGGTTTGAAAGAAGTTAGAATTTCGAAAGCCGATATTATGGATGTAATTCTAAAAAATGGCGTTTTTAATTCTAAAATTGAACGCATTTTTTCGACTAAAATAGAAATCAGACTTAACAATTTTACAAAACTCAACGAACTTCCTTATCAAGACGGAAAAGTTTCACTTAAAGTAAAACGCAACGATCGCGAACGTGCAGAAACGGCATTATTGCTCTTAAATTCTGACGCGATTAGCGAAAATCAATTACCGCTAACTTCTGTAAATGAGCTATTTGTGGACGAAACAAAAAAACTGACAAAATAGAACGCAATATTTTTTGAAAATGGCAACAGCAACAAAACAAACCGAAACTGCGGTAACAATGGTCGAAGCTATTCGGCAAGGAATTTGGGAAGAAATGACTCGTGATGAGAGCGTTTTTATAATTGGCGAAGACGTTGGCGAATATGGCGGAGCATTTAAACTAACCGAAGGATTTCTCAAACATTTTGGACCAAATCGGATAATTGACACACCAATTTCAGAAGCTGCAATCGTTGGTGCGGCTTGCGGTGCTGCGTTGATGGGAATGAAACCTGTCGCGGAATTTCAGTTTATAGACTTCATTTCGTGCGGCTTTGATATGCTGACAAATTATGCGGCAAAATCTCGTTATCGCGGAAGCGGAGCAATTCAAGCAGTTTTTCGCGGACCTTGCGGTTCTGGCGTTCGCGGCGGACCGTTTCACTCGATAAACGCCGAGGCTTTTTTCCTCAACACCGCAGGTTTGAAAATGGTCGAACCTTCTAATTCGTATGATGCAAAAGGTTTAATCAAAGCCGCAATTCGCGATCCCGATCCTGTTATCTTCTTTGAACACAAGAAGTTATATCGACTTCCACGACTTCGTGAAGAATTGCCGGAAGAAGATTATATTGTTGAAATCGGTAAAGCACGCACTGCTAGAAAAGGCGAAGATTTATCAATTATTACGTTTGGAGCACAAGTTTTGAACGCTCTCGATGCTGCTGAAATTCTCGAAAAAGAAAACGATTTGAGCGTTGAAGTTATTGATTTGCGGACACTTTCGCCGCTCGATAAAGGTGCAATTCTCGCAACTGTGAAAAAAACAAATCGGGTAATGATTCTCCACGAAGCAAGTTTAACCGGCGGAATTGGCGGAGAAATTTCTGCAATTATAGCCGAAGAAGCCTTCGAATGGCTCGATGCTCCACCAATCCGCGTTGCGTCAATTGATTCGCCTGTGCCATTTGCTCCAACAATGGAAGACTATTATTTGCCACAAGTTACAGAAATTGTCGAAGCCGCAAGACGCTTGGCAAAATACTAAAAATTTATTCAATAAATATTTCATCAACAAATATAAACGCATCAAAACCCGCTCCCGGATGCCACGCAGGAATTTTGCCGAGATTCGTTGCTTTCACACGCACATACCGAGTTTTGGTCGGTTCTATATTTTGTTGATAATCACGAAATTGCTCTTTCATATCTTCCGGCATAACGTCCGTTTTGATTTCCGCAACCTTTGTAAACTTTACATTATCGTTTGAAACTTCAAACTCGATTTTGGTCGGCAGCCATATCCAACTTCGTGCAACCTGTAAAAATCCGCCGCCGAGTTTTTTGATTTCGGTCTCGCGTTGCAAATCGATAACCGCGATAAAGTCTTGCGATTGATAGCCTTGCCATTCGCCTGAGGCAAAATTTGTTGTGCCGCGAATTCCATCAATTAAACCGATTTCGCCGCCGCCTGTATATTGTCGGTTATATTTTGAAAAAAGCTTGACTGACCAATCGTGCGGTAATTTGTGGACGATTGATTCAACTATTTGGCTTTTTTCGCCTTTGGAATTGACCGAAACTGCTTTGATTTTCGCATCTTTTTCAACTGTAAATTCTTGCTTATACTCCGTTTTAGGTTCGCTTCCATCAATTGAATAAAAAGTCTTTATACCTTTTGTGTTCGATCCAATTGAAATGGTTGTTGAACCTTTGAAAACTCTTTCTTTAACGTTGATTGTCGGCACAGCAACAAATCCAAGCACACTAATTCCTTGCTGCGAAAATCTACTGAACCAATTTTCGACTGGTTTATCGGACATTTCAAATTCCAAAGTTTTTCCTGCTTTTATATCGATGTGCGAAAACATGGTTAGTCTATGAAAATCTCCATCAAGCTTTACCGATTTAACAAAAATATTTTTCGGTGAAACATTCGGTGCTTTTATGGTGAACGTCTTTCCGTTTTCTAGTCGGATTTTCGCTTCCTTGAATAGTGGAGTGCCAATGTCGTAATTACGTCTGGAAGGATTTACTTGATAAAACCCCAAACTGCTCAAAATGAACCAAGCCGACATTTGCCCGCAATCTTCGTTTCCGATCAAACCATCAGGATCGTTCTTATAAAATTCGTCCAAAATTTGCCTTACTAGTTTCTGAGTTTTCCAAGGTTGATCGGCGTAATTGTAAAGATATGCGATGTGATGCGAAGGTTCGTTGCCGTGTGCGTATTGTCCGATAAGTCCTGTGATATCCGGTTGTTCGCGTCCTGTCAGTGCGTCTTTCGTGGTAAAAAGTTCGTCTAATTTCTTGGCAAAATTCGCTTTTCCTCCATGTAAATTAATCAAACCGCGAATATCGTGCGGAACAAAAAACGAATAAACCCACGAATTTCCTTCGGTAAAATGAAACGAAACTTCATTCGGTTTGAATGGCGAAATAAAACCGCCGTTTTGTCGCGGACGCATAAAACCTGTTTCGGAATCGAATAGATTTTCGTAAGATTGCGAGCGTTTTATAAATTTGTTGTAGTCCTTTTTTAAATTTGAAGCATTTTCTTTGTTTTTTGGCTTAAGACTTAGATTGTTATAATTCATGGCAAGAGTTGAAGCCATCATTGCGATACAAAAATCATCATAAGCATATTCAAGCGTTTTAGAAACTGATTCATTTTCGTCCGACATTTCTATAAAGCCTTTCTTTTTATACGCTTCCAAGCCGAAATGATTTAATTCCGCCGAATGCTTTGCTGCCTCAAAAGCCTTTTCGTAATCAAAACCTTTGATGCCTTTCGCCATTGCGTCGGCGATAACTGAAACGGCGTGATAGCCGATCATACAATCGGTTTCGTTGCCCGCGAGTTCCCAAACGGGCAAACGACCGCCTTGCTCGTATTGGCGGATAAACGTATTGATAAATTGGACGGTGCGTTTTTCGTCGATGATTGTGTAAAGCGGATGTGCGGCTCGGAATGTGTCCCATAGTGAAAAAACCGTGTAATTTTCGGGTTCATTTTGACGCTTCCTAGCGGTCGCGGTTCTGCCAAGATTGTGAACATTCTTATCGATTCCGCGATAATCGCCGTTTACATCGCTGAAAACGTTCGGCTGAATCTTGGTGTGATAAAGTGCGGTGTAAAATTTGGTTAGATTATCAATGTTATCGTCCATAACTTCGATTTGGCTGAGTTCTTTATTCCAAATGTCTTTTGCGTCCGCACGAACTTTATCGAAATTCCAATGCGGAACTTCGGTTTTTAGGTTTAATCTTGCATTTTCGATGCTGACAGCAGAAATTCCGACTTTGACCATGATTTGTTCATTCGTAGAAGTTTTGAATTGAAATCGACTTTTAACGTCTGTTCCATTTTGAAATGAGAAATTTCGTGATGAAAGATTCATGCCATTACCATTTAACAAACTTGAGTCAAACGGTTTTGAAAACTCCGCAACAAAATAAATAACTTGGTTTGTTGCCCAACTGCTTGAACGCCGATAACCTTCTATGCTCTTTTGTCCAACAATCTTCAATTCCGAATCCAAAACCTTATCACGCCATTTCAAATCCAAGACAATATTAGCTTTATCCGATTTCGGAAAGGTATAACGATGAACGCCGACTCGTGTTGTTGCCGTCAATTCTGCCGTTACGCCGTTATCCATTTTGACCGAATAATAGCCCGCTTCTGCTTTTTCGTTCGCGTGAGAAAATTTCGATTTGAAGTTATTAAAATCAACATCGCCGACTGTCGGCATCAACAAAACATCGCAGTAATCTGGAATTCCAGTTCCGCTTAAGTGTGTGTGCGAGAAGCCGAAAATTTCGTTGTCGGAATAATGATAACCACTTGAGCCGTCCCAATTATCAATCCGCGTATCGGGCGAAAGCTGAACCGCACCAAAAGGAACGGTCGCACCTGGAAATGTGTGTCCGTGTCCTCCTGTGCCGATAAATGGATTTACATATTTTGTGTAATCTTTTTGAGCTGAAACATTGACGCAAATCGCAAGAAAGCAAATAATTACAGAAAGTTTTTTAAACATTTTTCCAACCAACCTATTTTTATGAAAATTAAATTTTATGTTCTGCTGATTGTAGCTTTTTGTGTGAGTTTTGTGAACGCACAGTCAATTAACATTGTTCCAAAACCAAAATCTTTTACCTATACTCGAAGTTTACCTTTTGAATTTAACTTAAAAACAAAAATTCACGCAACTGATGAACAAGGGCGAAAAGCCGCGAGCTTATTAAACGATTTATTGATGAATAATTATGGGTTTAAGCTCGAGTATGTTTCTAAACAACCAAAAAACAATGTCATTATTTTTCTCGCACAAAACGCGAAACCTATCAAAGAACAAGGTGAGAAATATTCGATAAATGTTAATCAACGCGAAGTGAAAATTTATGGTGCAGACATCGGTCGGTTTTATGCAATTCAAACTTTGATGCAGATTTTGCCCGTTGAATTTAAAGGAAAAACTAAAATCGCGGGAATGGAAATTATTGACGAACCGCGTTTTAAATATCGCGGAATGCACTTAGACGTGAGCAGACATTTTATGCCTGTAACTTTTGTCAAAAAATTTATTGATTTAATGTCGCAATATAAATTCAATAAATTTCATTGGCATTTGACTGACGATCAAGGCTGGCGAATCGAGATAAAAAAATATCCAAAGTTGACGGAAATCGGCTCAAAACGCAAAGAGTCTCACGAAGGTCGTTATACAACAACTTTCAAAGGCGATGGAATTCCGATTGAAGGTTTTTATACGCAAGAACAAATTAAAGAAGTTGTCGCGTATGCAAAAGATCGCAAAATTACGACAATTCCCGAAATTGAATTACCCGGACATTCATCTGCAGCACTCGCCGCATATCCAGAATTAGGCTGCAAACAAAATGTTAAATATGAAGTTCAAAAGACTTGGGGCATTTTCAAAGAAGTCTTTTGCCCAACTGAAACTACATTCAATTTTTTAGAAGATGTATTGATCGAAACAATCGCACTGTTTCCAGATTCGCCATATATTCACATCGGCGGCGACGAAGTTTTGAAAGATCATTGGAAAGAATCGGCAGAAGTTCAAGAGTTGATGAAACGAGAAAACTTGAAAGACGAACACGAGGTTCAGAGTTATTTTATCCGCCGAATGGAAAAATTTATCAATTCGAAAGGTAAAAAAATTATCGGTTGGGACGAGATTTTAGAAGGCGGACTTGCCCCGAATGCGACGGTGATGAGCTGGCGTGGAACGAAAGGTGGAATTGAAGCCGCGAAGGCAAAACACGATGTAATTATGACTCCGACCGATTTTTGCTATCTCGATTATGGGCAAGGAGATCCAAACAGTGAGCCATTAAACATTGGAAATCATTTATCATTGGAAAAAGTTTATTCGTATAATCCGATGCCAAAGGAATTGAATGCTGATGAGCAAAAATATATTCTCGGTGTTCAAGGAAATGTTTGGACTGAATATATGAAAACACCTGAAAAGGTTGAATATATGGTTTTTCCGCGTGCATTGGCACTTGCAGAAGTTGCTTGGTCGCCGCAAGAAAATAAAAACTACGAAGATTTCCGTGTTAGAGCATATTCCCAGTTTGAAAGGCTTGATAAACAAAACGTCAATTATCGGATTCCTGAACCTGAAGGTTTATCAAATTATCTTTTGCCCAAAGGAGATAGTTTTGCACTTGATTTAAAACCCTTTTCGGAAAAATCAAAAATTTTATATGCAGAAAATATAGCTGGACTAGACGAGTCTCCAACTGTATATAAATCTCCAATAAAAATTGAATTTGAAGCTAATCAAGTTTTCAAAAAAATAGACACGATTGTCGTAAACGCAAAAGGACGAAAAAGTTCGGTTTACTCCGCAATTTTTCTTAAACGTGAAATGATTGAAGGCGTTGAGCCGACAGATAAACGTCCCGGCGTTTTTTTTAAACTCTTTAAGGGAACGTTTTCTAGTGTAAAAGACTTAGATTTAGAAACTAAACCATTTGAATCAGGTGAGAGTAAATCAATCCAGCTTCCTCAGTTTAAGTCGAAAACCAACGATTTCAAAGAGCCTTTTGCTGTAGTTTTTGACGGCTATATTAGTGTTTTAGAAGATGCAATCTATGAATTTCATATTGAAACACAATCAAGCGGTGTTTTTTTGATGATTGGAAACGAAGAAGCAATTGTTGGCAACGACAAATCTCAACCTGATATTACAGATCGTGGCGTTGTTCCACTCAAAAAAGGCTTTCATAGAGTAAGGCTTAAGTATTTTCAAACAAATGAAAATGGCGTTCTAAATCTTCGTTGGGGTAAAAAAGGAACCGGTTTACGAAGAATTTACGGCAACGAATTGGTGCATTAAAATCAGGAACGCAGACACTCTTGTCTGCAAGATTGCGAGAGCAATATGACTGCGTTTGGTAAAAATTAAGTTGGAATCTAGCGAAACACTTCTTGAACGCTTTCGCGTCCGTGCAGACAAGAGTGTCTGCGTTCCAGTGAAAAAAAATATGAGCAAAATATCAAGACGGGATTTATTTAAAACAGGTGCAGTTGCCACAATTGCGGCAACTTTGACGAATTCAATTGAAGCTAAACCAAAAGCATTTTCAATGATTGGCGTTCCTTTTGAGCGAAAAGATAAAGTTCGTTTTGGAATTATTGGTTGCGGAGAACGCGGAAAGTCAATGATTAACGACTTTCTCGGAATTGAAAATATTGAAATTAAAGCAATTTGCGATAACGTCAAGGCAAACGCCGAAGAATGCAGAGCGATTATCGAAAAAGCCGGAAGACCTTCGCCTGAAGTTTATGTGGACGGCGATTTTGCTTTTCAAAAACTGGTTCAGCGTGAAGATTTAGACTTTGTATATATTGCCACGCCTTGGGAATGGCATGCACAGCAAGCGATTTCCGCGATGGAAAATGGAAAACACGTCGGCGTAGAAGTCCCGATGGCGACTACGATGAATGACCTTTGGAAAATTGTCGAAACATCGGAAAAAACTCGTAAACATTGCTTGATGCTCGAAAATTGTTGCTTTAACTATAACGAGTTATTGGTCTTAAATATGGTTCGGACTGGAATGTTTGGCGAACTAACGCACGCCGAAGCTGCTTATATTCACGACTTGCGTTCGATAGTAAACGAAGGTCGCAGTGAAGGTTTGTGGCGACGTGCTTGGCACACCCGAATGAATGCTAATTTATACACAACACACGGTTTAGGTCCAGTAGCTAATTATCTTGACATCAATCGGGGCGATAAATTTGATTATCTCGTTTCAATGAGTTCGCCGCAAAAATCTTTAGACGCTTACCGTGAAAAAACTGAGAAAAAAGACTCGCCGAAATGGAGAGAAAAATACATTTGCGGCGATATGAATACTTCGATTATCAAAACAAACAAAGGCGTGACAATTATGCTCCAACACGATGTTTCTACGCCGCGACCTTACACGAGACACAACCATATTCAAGGCACAAAAGGGGCATTTACCGACTTTCCGGGCAGACTTTATCTTGATGGGCAAGAAGGCGGACATCGTTGGACAACGCTCGATAAAGTGAAAACTACGCACGAACATTGGCTCTGGAAAAAACTTGGCGAAAAAGCTCGCGGTGCCGGACATGGCGGAATGGATTTCGTGATGGCGTGGCGAATTGTCCAATATTTCAATGAAGGTTTAATGCCTGATATTGACGTTTACGACGGTGCAAGCTGGTCTGCTCCAATGCCAATGAGTGCCGAATCAGTCGCCAAAGGCTCGATGCCAATTAAGTTTCCAGATTTTACACGCGGAAAATGGTTAGAAAAACGCGACACTCTAGTTTAACACCCAAAAATTAGTTTTATTCTCAAGGAATAATTATTCCCAAATTTAGATTTAACAGTATTGAGGTCGATTCTTTTTGTATTCGACTTGAACATTGCTGGAAGTTATACTGTATTTAGGAGAAATTATGTCAGAAATTCACAAAGAAGTTGTTATTTTAGGTTCAGGTCCGGCGGGATTGACTGCAGCGATTTATGCGGCTCGAGCAGATTTAAAGCCGATGGTTATTGAAGGTCCGCAACCCGGCGGACAGCTCACAATTACCACAGATGTTGAAAATTATCCGGGTTTTGCGAAGGGGATTATGGGTCCGGAATTGATGGAAGAATTTCGCGGACAAGCTGATAGATTTGGAACTGAGTTTTTAAATATTTGGATTGATAAAGTTGATTTATCGAGCCGACCTTTTACGCTTTACGGCAAGGCAAGTGTTGACAGCACTGAGGTTACGGCAATTGTAAAAGCAGAAACCTTGATTATTTCAACCGGAGCATCTGCAAAATGGATTGGAGTTCCGGGCGAAGATCCGGTGCCAAATGGTTTTGGCGGAAATGGAGTTTCGGCTTGTGCAACTTGCGATGGGTTTTTCTTCCGCGGGAAACCAATTGTTGTTGTTGGCGGTGGCGATACGGCGATGGAAGAAGCTAATTTTTTAACAAAATTTGCCTCAAAAGTTACGGTTGTTCATCGGAAAGATACGCTTCGGGCATCAAAAATTATGCAAGATCGGGCTTTGAAGAATGAGAAGATTGAATTTTTGTGGAATACAGAAGTTAGAGAAATCCTCGGTGAGAAAGACAAAGGCGTTACGGGAATAAAGATTTTCAATAATCAAACGAATGAAGAGAGCATTTTTCCGACCGAAGGCGTTTTTGTGGCAATTGGTCACAAGCCAAACACGGATCTTTTCGCCGGAGTTTTAGATATGGACGATGTCGGTTATTTAAAGACCGAAGGAAGTTCGATGAAGACCAATGTTGAAGGCGTTTTTGCTTGCGGTGACGCACAAGATTCTTATTATAGACAAGCAGTTACAGCCGCGGGAACAGGTTGTATGGCGGCGATTGATGCCGAAAGATTCCTCGCAGATAACGAATAAAATTTTATGCCAATTTACGAATATAAATGCAACGAATGCGAAAATCATTTCGAAGCAATGCAAAAAATGTCAGAAGATCCGCTTTCGATTTGCGAAAAATGCGGCGGAAAACTCGAAAAACAATGGTCACTTTCGGGTTTTCAATTAAAAGGCGAAGGTTGGTATTTGACTGATTATGCCAAGAAAGGCAAAGATTCGGCTACTGTTGCCGGAAACACTAATTCAGTTGAATCAGGAAGTTCAGATAGTTCAGTTGATACAGCTAAAGCGACTGAAAAATCGAGTGAAAAAACTTCTACAACAGAATCAACTAAAACCGAAACTTCGGCATCAAAAGATACAAGTTCTAAAGTTTCCAAAGCCGAATAGTTTTTTTAAAGGTTATTGATGAATAAAATTTTAACTTCATTTTTATTTCTTGCACTTGTTGTTTCTGCTAGTTCGCAATCTCGGCATAGCGTGAAAACTTCTGAGGATGGTGGCACAATTTTGAGCGTTGTGGCTTCACGAAAAGAGAAAAAAGAAGAGAAAATAAAGATTGAAGACTTATTTCTTTACGAAAATGGCATTGAGCAAAAGATTAAAAACTTGGTTTTTGATCCATCACCATCGAGAATTGTTTTGCTGGTTGATAATTCGCTGACACTTCGTGCAGATGTTGAGAAATTACAAAATGCGGTCAAGGAGTTTGCTTATGAAATTTTTGAAGGTGACCAGCTTTTTCTAATTGCTTACGACGAAAAAGCCGAAATTGTGCAGGAATGGACTGACGATGTCAAAAAACTCGAAAAATCTCTCGGATTATTTCGCAAAAAAGACAATCCATATTTGTTCGACGCATTGTCAGCCAGCATTAGCGAAGTTTTGCGTCCGTTAATGCCCGGAACGCGAAAAACTGCGGTTGTGTTGATTTCTGATGGTTTAGACCGAGGCAGCAAAATTGAATTTGATAAAATTCTTGCTGAATTGCAGCACGAAAATATTGTAGTTTATGCGTTGCAATTACCGGACAGAACTGGCGGTGCATTTCGCCGAAATGTTCCGAAAGCAGCAAAGGTTATTGAAGAATTAACAACCGGAACCGGCGGATTAGCGTTTCCTTTTGAAGAATCACAAACTGCTGCAAAAGCAATTTGTGATGAACTTCGCAAAAATCGCTATTTGCTTTCTTATTTTCCGAGCAACACTTCTTCTTTTGATGCAAAACGTCTTTTTTTAATCGGTGACGAAGGAATTACGATCCGCACGAAAGCCTTTCAACCGCCAAATGTAAAATAAATTAGTTAATTTACAAATCGATTTCGAGAATCAATACGATGAATTAATTCTTCCAAAAAACCTTCGTAAGTAAAAGTTGTCGAATCGTAATTTGGTTTGAGCTTAAACATTATCGGAATTGCGACTCGCCAAGCCATCCAAAGCCTTTGTTTTTCTGGTAAATCCCAACGTCTTCGTAAGAATGTCTCGATAACTTCGATTTCTTTATCAGCCAAAATAGACAAATCTGCTGTAAAACTTGTTTGTACTTGCAGACGACGAAAAGCAGAATCGGCAGTTGGATTTGCAAAAACATCATCGAATGTCGGTGCTTCGTCAATTCTTTCGCGAACAACAACAGTTCCCGCAAATAAATCGCCAATTCGCTGATCGCGACCACTCAAAAACACCGCAATAAATCCGATTGAATAAAAAGGAAGCGGCATAATGTCGAAGAGTCGGAGCAAGTTTCTCGCAACCGATTCCCAAAGTGTAATTGGTCGCCCGTCTTCGCGAATCACACGAAGTCGAAGAAGTTTTTTACCTGGAGTTTGCCCATTCCAAAGCCATTCAAAAAACGCAAAATAGCTTGTAAATAAAAGGAAAACAACGATTATCATTATCGCAATAACCCATTTTGGTAATTCGGCAATTACACCTGCTGTACCTTCATTTCTATCTATACCAAAATTGTTTGTCAGTAAAACAACCGACACATAGACCAAAATCATCGCCAAAAACTGAATTAAATGGTCAATTGCACACGCTAAAAAACGGTTGCCGATTGAAGCCAAAGCGAATTCAAGCTGAACGCGTTCGGGCGTTTCGATAATCAAAGTTTCTTGCGATTCAATCAGTTGCGACATATTTTTTAAGCCGGTTCTTGCTGAGTTAAACAATGTAATGTGCCTAAACCCCAAACTAAATCAACGGCGTGAATGCCGACAACATTTCTTGTCGGGAAAAGTTCAGCTAAAATTCCGAGTGCGATTCGGTCATTTTCGTCGTTAAAAGTCGGGACTAAAACCAACTTGTTGGCGATGTAAAAGTTAGCGTAACTCGCCGGAAGTCTTTGATTTGAAAAGGTTAACGGTTTTGGCATCGGCAACCGAATAAGGTTAATTTTCTCGCCGGTTTCTAACTTAGAACCTTCGAGCCGTTCGCGGTTTTCTTCAAGAATTTTATAATTCGCATCAGATTGATTTTTTTCTTCGGCGAGAACAATCGTATTTTTATTAACGAAACGACAAAAATCGTCAATGTGTCCGTGCGTGTCATCGCCGACAATTCCTTTATTTAACCACAAAGTATTTGTTGCACCGATATTTTGACGAAAAACTTCTTCATAATCTGCACGCAAAAGATGCGGATTGCGAGTTTGCGTTTCGTAATCAAGCAAACATTCTTCAGTTGTAAGTAATGTGCCTTCACCATTTACATCGATTGCTCCCCATTCTAAGACAACTTCTTTGCCGTCGAACTCAACTTCAAAAATTTTGCGATTCGCCGATTTTGCATAAATTCGGGCAACTTCATTATCAAGTTGCCAATCGTCATATTTTGCCCAAGCGTTAAATTTAAATTTGATGACTGCAACTGAATTTGTTGCATCATTTTTGACAAACATCGGACCTGAATCTCGCATCCAACCGCGATTATGCGGAATTTGATAAAACTCGATTTGATTAAAATCAACCCCAACTTTCTTCAAAATATTTCGAGCTTTTGTTTCGTGTTTTTTGTCCTGAACCAAAATGCAAACAGTTTCAGATTCAGCGAGTTTCCGTGTAATTTCGCCGTAAACCCAGTGAATCGAAGCAATTTTACCTGGAAAATCGTCTTCGTTGCTGCACCAACCAATCCAAGTCGCTCGATGGTTTTCCCATTCGGCAGGCATTTTAAAGTTTGTTTCAAGCTGAGTTTGCTTCATAAATGGAAAGTGGGAAATGGAATTCATTTAATTTTCCGTTGAGTTCTAATCTATATATCTTTTCTGCAAATCGCCATAAAAATCTATTCTTCTATCGCGGAAAAATTGCCAATTTCTACGCACATCTTCCATTCTCGCCCGATCAATTTCTACGACCAAAACTTCTTCTTTATCGGAACTTGCTTGAGCGATGACGACACCAAATGGGTCGGCAACAAAACTGTGTCCCCAAAATTGAATTCCGTCAGTCCCTTCATTAAAAATTTCGTGTCCAACGCGATTTGCCGACGCGACAAAAATCCCGTTTGCAATCGCGTGCGAACGTTGAATTGTTTGCCACGCATCTTGTTGCGATGCTCCAACTTCGGCTTGCTCAAATGGATGCCAGCCAATTGCTGTCGGGTAGAAAAGAATTTCTGCACCTCGAAGTGCGGTTAATCTCGCACCTTCGGGAAACCATTGATCCCAGCAAATTAACGTGCCGATTTTTGCGTGAGCGGTTTCAAACGCCTTAAAACCTAAATCTCCGGGCGTAAAATAAAACTTTTCGTAGTAAGAAGGATCGTCCGGAATGTGCATTTTCCGATAAATTCCGATTGTTTCGCCTTCTTCGCCGATAACCGCGAGGCTGTTGTGATTCATTCCCATCGCTCGGCGTTCAAAAAGCGGTGCGACAACCGTAACATTTTGCTCGCGTGCAATTTTCGCCAAATAATCTGTCGAAGGTCCGGGAATTGTCTCCGCTAAGTCGAATAAATCAACGTCTTCACGCTGACAAAAATATTGCGAACGAAACATTTCGGGCAAACAAATAATTTTTGCACCACGCTTTGCTGCATCCAAAACAAACTCGCCTGCACGACTTAAATTTTCATCAATATCGGCAGACATTGCCATCTGCACTAATCCGATTGTGTATTTATCGCTTTTTGCCATAATTTTAATTATATTTGAATCTACTTCTTTCGTGAAATTCGTTGTTTATATTTCGCAATTTTTTCTTTCAAACGACCAAAAGACAAGCGTTTATAACGATTCTCATTAAATGCTGTACCGATTATTTCCTTTGCTTCTTGTGTTTCGGCAGCATCAGCGACAGGTTTTGGTTGTTCAGCTGCCGCAGATTTTTCGTAACTCAAATTAATAAATACCGGAAAATGATCTGAACCGCACGAATTTTTTACTCGCTCCATTTTTATCAAGCGAAAATGATGTGAATGAAAAACGTGATCGAGCGGAAGCCGAAAAAATTTGTGTTGAGCGTGAAAAGTATTATAAAAACCTCGACCGATTCGTGGATCGAGCAAACCGCTGATTCGCTTAAAAAGTTTGGTTGATTTTGACCACGCCGCATCATTCATATCACCGGCAACAATGCAAGGTAAATTTGATTCGCGGACAGCTTTGCCGACTAACAAAAGTTCGCCATCGCGTTCTGTCGAGCGACCTTTTTCCTCAGGCACAGGCGGTCGCGGATGAACGCCATGAAATGCAATATCATCGCCCGAACGCAATTTTATTTGGGTGTGAACGGACGGAATATCGTCTTGGATTACAAATTGAAGTTCACTATCGTGAATTTCGAGCTTTGAAAAAAACATCATTCCATAATGATTTTCGAGTAAATGCGAAATCCGATTAGGATAAATTTCATCTAATTCTGAGAGATTTTCTGCCCAAAGTTTATTCGTTTCAGCAAGCAAAACAACATCAGCATTAACATATTTTATTAGTTCGACAACATCTGAATATTTGTCGTTTTCCATCAAAATATTAAAAATCAACAACGAAATGTTGGTGCTGTCTTCGTCTGCTTCTCTCGCGTCTTGAACTTCCTTCCACGAAATTGGCGTAAACGGCAAAACGCAACTTTTTTGATAAAAAATACAAATCAGCAAAATCCCGATAAAAACATACGCAAAATAATCGGCAATTGTGAATGTTAAAATCTGTAAAATCAGCGAAATAACTAACAATACCAATATCTGCAAACGCGGAAAATCGCCCAACCGAATAAACCAATTCGTACTGCGAATAAAAGGTTTGACGGTTAACAGAATTGCTAAGACTCCGATGATTATTGAAAGAATTTTCACATTGCTTTAATTTTCAAAAATTTACGCTTACCAACTTGCAATAAAATCTCGCCTTTCAAATCAATTTCTGCACCGGAATTTGTCGCTTTCTCGCCATTGAGTTTTACGCCGCCTTGTTCAATCAAGCGTTTTGCTTCGCCTTTTGAAGCGACAAGATTTGTATTTAGCAATAATTCAATCAGCTTGTAAGTTCCTGCGAGAATTGATTTTTCCTCAATTTCATCCGGCAGATTTCCTTTGCTGAACTGATTGATAAAGTTTTCTTCGGCTTTGTTCGCGTCATCAATTGAATGAAAATCTTTGACTATTAGCTTCGCCAGATTTACTTTCAAGTTACGCGGATTTTCGTCAGACGCTTTCATCTTTTCGATTTCCGTCGGCGTTAAATCTGTCATAAGTTCGTAATATCGCCACATCAAACCGTCGGAAATTGACATTACTTTGCCGAACATTTCGTTTGGATGTTCGTTGATTCCGATGTAATTATTCAGCGATTTCGACATTTTGTTTACGCCGTCCAAGCCTTCAAGCAGCGGCGTGGTCATAATAACTTGCGGTTCTTGCCCGTATTCACGCTGCAAATTTCGACCAACTAATAAATTGAATTTTTGGTCAGTTCCGCCAAGTTCAACATCGGCTTCGAGTGCGACTGAATCGTAACCTTGCACAAGTGGATAAAGAAGTTCGTGCAATGCAATTGGTTTTTCTTCACGCAAACGTTTTTCAAAATCATCACGTTCGAGGATTTGTTTGACCGTAATCCTTGAAGCCAGCTTGATAAATCCGACCGAACCGAGTGAATCGCACCATTCTGAATTGAAACGAATTTCGGTTTTCTCAGGATCGAGAAGTTTGAAAATTTGCGTTTTATAAGTTTCGGCGTTTGCGTTAATTTCCTCACGTGTGAGTGGTGGACGAGTCGAGTTTTTGCCAGATGGATCACCGATAAGTCCAGTAAAATCACCAATTAGAAAAATAACCGTATGTCCAAGGTCCTGAAAAGCACGAAGTTTGCGGATAACAACCGTGTGTCCAATGTGAATATCGGGAGCAGTCGGATCAGCTCCGAGTTTGATGCGAAGAGGTTTGCCGGTTTTGGCACTACGCTCGAGTTTTTTCCGCAAATCTTCTTCGCGTATAAGTTCAACCGTGCCTTTTTTTAAGTATGCAATTTGTTCATCGATTGTCATAAAGATAATGGTAAATGGTAAATTGTGAATGGTAAATTGTAGAACTAAGTTTTTGAGGTTTAGATTAAGTATTTTGTCTTTTTAGTGTAAACTTCCAAACCATTCGTTCGCCTTTTTCGTCGAATATATACATTGCTTCCGTTACCTTCCAATTTCCTAAAAACTTCCATTGTCCGATTTTTATTTTGCAGAATAGCGGAATGGCGTGTTTCGAATCGGTTGCGTTTATTAGGGCTTGATTGAAAACGTCTAGTTTCTGGTCGCCGCGTCTGCCGGAGCCGGTGTAGAAGATTGTGTCTGATGATTCGCCTTTGAAATCGGTGTAGCATTTGGTTATTTTGCCGAAATCGGTAAGAAGCGAGATTAGCGTGCCATTTTTTTGATAAATTCCGTTTCGGACTTTGTGGATTTCCGACACTTCATTCCATGACATAAAGCCTTCGAAACCATTCATTGTTTCAAAACTTCCATTTATATCTTCATTCTGTTTGTTTATACTTGACACAATAATATTTGATGTTAATAATCGTTACACTTCGAATAAAAAACCCGAAAACTTAATATCCCAGTTTATTCTACCCAAAGTTTTCGTTTTTTCGACTAAATTATATAAACCAAAGCCGTAATCGCTTTTTTTGGACTAAATTTCATTTATAAGGCTTGATAAAATAATCAGCAAAACGAAAAATTTTAATTCCCAAGGAGACAATTGAGCGTGAAAAAAATTCTAGGTATTCTTTCGGTAATCGCCATTGCGATGGTGATTTTTGGTTTAGTTTCAAATCATACAAATGCAAGCAAGCCACTCTTTGACAAAGGCACAGGCGATGAGCTTGAAACAGCTAAACGAATCAGTTTAGACGTTTTACGAGATCGTGCGGCTCGAAGTGCGGTTGGAAATGTGGACGAGTTTCAGGTTACTAATGTTCAAATTGACAGCCTCAAAATGGCACACACCAAGGTTCAACAAACGGTTAGCGGCATTCCTGTTTGGGAAGGCGAAGCGATTGTGCATTTGAAAGCGGATGGTTCGCTTTCGACCGTAACTGATGCATTGCACGAGCGAATCGCAGTCAATACAGAACCAAGTTTGACGAAAGAAGATGCAATATCTGCAGCGACTGGAAATTATGCTGGTGAAGCGAAAATTACCGAAAGCTCGAAAGTTGATATGTGGATTTTCCGCGGTGTAGATCGCGATCATCTCGTTTATCGTGTTGAAACACCGAGAGTTGATGGTTCAAAAGGAACTTCGGCACCAGTTGATTTTATTGATGCTCAAACCGGAAAAAGAGTTTGGGGTTACGATAATTTGAAAACTGCAACTGGCAATTCGCTTTACAGCGGAACGGTAACATTCAACACAAGTAGCGTAGGTGCAACTTTCTACCTTGAAGATACAACCAAAAAAATCGGCACGTTCAATATGAACAGCACCGGCAATGAATCAACCGGAACAGGCGGAACACAATCGCGATACACGGATACAGATGATGTTTGGGATGCAGCGATTCACCGTGCTGGTGTTGATGCACAATATGGTGCGGTAAAAACTTTTGATTACTATCAATTAGTTCACGGACGCAATGGAATTGACGGTTTGGGCGGTCCCGGAACAACAACTTCGGCGGCGACTGGTCAAGCAATGATTGTTTCCCGCGTTCATTTCGGAAGCAGCGGTGCATACAACAATGCTTTTTGGTTTAACAATCAAATGACTTACGGTGACGGAAACGGAACTACATTTTCGCCGCTTACCTCTCTCGACGTAGCCGGACACGAAATGACACACGGAGTAACTGAAAAAACTGCAAACTTAACGTATGCAAGTGAATCAGGAGCTTTGAATGAAGGATTTTCGGATGTATTCGGAGCAATGGTTGAACGATATTCTCGCGGCGGAGTAACAGATTCCGACACATGGAAAATCGGCGAACAAATCTATACGCCTTCCACCGCTGGCGATGCACTTCGCTATATGGCGAACACCCACGGAAACGGAACTCAAACAACTGGAGGAAATCCGGATCACTACACTGAAAGACTTTATCAAAGTGCATGCAGTCCGAGTTCGGGAAATGATTATTGCGGTGTTCATACAAATTCGGGAATCCTTAACAAAGCTTTCTATTTGTCATCTGAAGGTGGAACTCATCACGTTAGTGGTGTCACAACAACTGGAATGGGGGCAACTGACGCAGAAAAAATATATTTCCGTGGTCTGTCTGTTTATATGACAGCGGGAACAAATTTTGCGGCTGCTAGAACAGCTTTGTTAAACTCAGCAACAGATTTGTTTGGTTCTACATCTGCACAATACAATACAATTGCAACAGCTTGGTGTGCGGTTGGCGTTGGAACTTGTCCGGGTGGACCAACTCCGACACCGACTCCAACACCTTCGGGAACCAACTTATTGGTAAACGGTGGTTTTGAAACAAGCGTTTCGCCATGGGTTTCTTCCGGAACAGGTTCGGTTTACACTGCAAGCGGAACTTTAGGACGCACCGGAACTGGTTATTTTTCTTTCGGTGGCGGAAATAACAGAACTGGAACTGCTTATCAAACTGTCGCAATTCCAACAACAGCAACTGGAACTTTAAGTTTCTGGATGAACACAACTTCAGCTGAAACAACGACTACGATACAATACGACAAATTATTTATTGAAGTCAGAAATACTAGCGGAACGTTGCTCGCAACCTTGGCAACTTATAGTAATTTGAACAAAACCCCAGCCGGTTATCAACAAAAATCGTTGAACTTAGCGGCTTACAAAGGTCAAACTGTTAGAGTTCAATTCCGAACGACAAATGACAGTTCATTGACAACAACTTTCCGAGTTGATGATGCAGTTTTGCAGTAATCAACCTAAGGAATATTGTCACGTTCTGAAGTAAGTTGACAGTTTTAAGTTAGCCTGTGGAATTAATTTCGCAGGCTTTTTTGTGAGTATTTTCTTGAGTTTTTATTGTTAAACTCAAATGATTTAATTAATAAGTGTTTAGTTTCGCGGCTAATCCTGGAACAGACGTGTTGCCGATATGTTCGATTGAAACATCTAGATTAATCATCGAGTCATCGATTATTTTGCTTATTTTATTGAAGTCTAAAATCCAATTTTTTTTGATATTTTTGAATCAGCATGGTTCGGTTCTTAATTGTTGACAATTCTACATTCAAACTACGAAATAATGTTGTCCGCGATAATTTCTGTTTTTCCATTTTATCAGATAGGTCAAAAGCGGTTGCTATAAGTTAATTGCAGTCGCAAAAGTAAAATGTTAAATTTTGAAGACATGAAAATTCAACATCGTCTTTTGGTCGGCTTGCTAACGCTTTTGATATTAACAGTCTCGGTTTTCGGGCAATGGACTAATCGTTATCCGAAGTTGGCGAACGTTTCGCATCACGTTTATCTGGAAGGCTTTAACTTGCCAACGATGAATGTAGGAGCAACTGATCCGGCGGTATCGCCTGATAATCGCTCGGTAGCTTTTGCGGCTCGCGGGTGGATTTGGCTGATGGATTTGAATTCTCGGGAGGCAAAACGCGTGACGAAAACAAGTGCGGTTGATGCACGCCCAACGTGGTCGCCTGATGGAAAACAGTTTGCCTTTGTGCGAGATAATTCAAAAGACACGAGCATCGTTTTGCTTGATTTAGGAACAAAAACGGAAAAAGTTTTGGTTGATTCGCCGGCGATTGACCTCGACCCTTGTTTTTCGCCCGATGGAAAAATCGTTTATTATACTTCGGCTGAAAGCGGTGATTTGGATTTGTGGCAAATTGAAGTTGCATCAGGTGCGAAAAGGCGTCTAACAACGGATCGTGGACAAGAAATGATGCCGCAGCCTTTTCCTGATAATTCGGGTGTTTTTTATTTGGCAAAGGTTTCCGGTAGTTCCGATACAATTCAGACTTTGAATTTTAAGGACAACGCAAAAAAAGTTGTCCGCGACGAAGGCATTGCTTCCCAAATGCGTCCTGCTTTTGCAAAAGACGGAAAAAATTACGCGGTAAATATTCCGTTTCAGGACCGTTGGCAGTTGTGGCTAGTTGATTTACGCGGACAACCGCCGGTTCAAATTGCCCACAACGCTCGGTATCCGCAAATGCCGGCTTGGAGTTCCGACGGTGCGTTTGTTTACTACTCTGAACCGGATAAAGACGAGCGTTTTCATCTTTTCCGCATCAAATCAACCGGCGGTGAAGCAGAAAAAATTTCGCCAAGTTCGTGGAACTACGGCGAGCCGACAAACCGTGTAATTGTCAAAACTCAAAAGGCGAACTCAAAGGAAAATGCGGCAGCACGTTTAGTTGTAACAAGCAACGGACATCCTGTTTTGGCTGAAACTGGATTCGCCAGATTTGATGGACAAAACGGACAGGTTTATTTTTACACGCCGGGAACGGTCGCGATTGAAGTTCCGCAAGGCGAGATAAAAGTTCAGGCTACACAAGGGTTTGGCACTTCGGCAGTAACAACGGCGAAAACAGTTCGTGCGGGCGAAAATGCGGAAATTACGCTTGATATTCCTGCACCGCTTTGGAATCCTGCAACGGAAGGCTGGTATTCGGCAGATTTGCATTCACATCTGAATTACGGCGGACCTTACCTGCTCACGCCCGAAGACATCGTGCTTGATATGCAGGGCGAAACGCTCGATCTAAACACGCCGCAACTTGCAAATTTACACACTCGGTTTAACGATGTCGAATGGTGGAATTGGCGAAAAACGACTTTACCGCAAATCTATTTTGCACAGGAAGTTCGCTCGCATTTTCTCGGTCACGTTGCAATTGTTGGAGCGGATTCGCTCTTTTTTCCATGGTATAACGGTCCCGGTTATCCCGTTTATAGCCAAATTGATTTGCCGAATTCAGCCGCTTTGCAGTTTGCCCGAAATCACGGCGGATTGAATTCTTATGTGCATCCTGTTAGTAACAATAATCCGTTTCCCGCAAACGGCGAGCCAAGCGGTTTGCCACTCGAACTTGTGCCTGATGCGTTGCTCGGTGATGTTGACACACTCGAAATTGCTTGTTTGTGGAGCGACGAAATCGGAACGAGCGAGGCTTGGTATCGGCTTTTGAATTTAGGTGTGCCTATTGCCCCAAGTGCGGGAAGCGACACGATGCAAAATCTTTATCGGACAATGCCCATCGGCTCAACACGAGTTTATGCCAAACCTGACGGAGCAATGAATCTGCAAAACTTTCTTACTGCGGTCAAAAAAGGAAAGAGTTTTGTGACCAATGGTCCGCTGATGAAATTTTCGGTAAATGGAAAAGAATCCGGCGATGTAATCACAACTGCAAACAGTCAATCAGTTGATTGGAAAATCGAAGCCTTTTCGCCGAACACCGTCGAAAAAGTCGAAATAATTGTCAACGGAAAAGTTGCGTGGAGCGGTGCAGGCTTTACGGGCAAACAAAGTTTTGAAGGTAAAATCAATGCTCCAAACGGCGGTTGGATTGCCGCCCGAATCTACGGCGGTGCGACCAAACCTCCTTTCACAGACAGCTATCCATTTGCCCATTCCGCACCGATTTGGTTCAATAAAATCGGCAGTTCGGATGCCATAAGTGCAAAAAATTCCGCACAGGATTTGCTCAGATGGATGGATGTCGCCGAAAAGAGAATGAATCAAGGATATGAAGGTGCATCCGTAGAAAATTTACGAAAACGCTTTGCGGATGCACGAAAGATTTTGGAAGCGAGGGCAAAATAAGAAAAGGAATTGGATTATTTATCCCAAGAATTGAGGATCGAAACTTTCGAGTTTTGAAAGTTCTTCACATTCTGAGTAACTAAAATCAATATCACGAGGTAAGTCTTCTTGTCTTGAAATATCTATTTCAACGTCGACAAGCGGACTGTTTCGCAGAACTTCATTCCAAGATTTTTGCTTTTCGCCAATCTTGTTGTTTTGTTTATATAGGCTTTTACTTTTCTGACAGTTTATGATTTTACTTGCGATTTGGCTATGTTATTGACTGATTTAATTTGTGTTAATAGTTTTTTGGGAAACTATTAAATTTTCTTCAAATTCTAAATCGATTAAATCTTTTATTTCACTACCTTTGAACAAGTTGTTCATTGAAAATTTTGATTTTAATTCATCTGTTTTTCTTTGAATAATTCTCTCCATTAATTCATACGCTAATTTAAAACTTGATACAAAGTGAGCTTCAACTTGCTCATTTGGGATATGTTCGTTGTTAACATTTTTGTTATATTTACTCATTGAATAAATAATTGAAAATTGTGCATTTTGCAAAATTATCTGGTCTTTGTCGGTTTGGTTAAAAACAAATTTTTCCAATTTATAGCATCTAAATAATTTCTTACAAACTTGCTCATCAATTGAATCCTTAAATACAAGGTCGTAATACTTCTTCCATATTGCGGCTTTGCTTGTTTTGGCTTTTGCAGGATCACCATAATATAAAGATGCATATAACTGCAATAAATACTCATTTGTTATAGTGTCATCGTAGAAAGTTATTTCCTCTCCTATTTTCGTTAACAGTCCCACTCCTTGTTTTTCAAAAAATTCTTTTGCAATTCCTTGAGCTTTATCATTCGCCCTTAAATCTACTGGGTTTATCGGGTTTTGTGAATTAGTTGCTTTTGCGATTTTTAATGAGTATTCTTTTGGAGATTTATAAATACGTATCACAATATGTGCCTTCATGAAATTATCTTTGAGTTCTTCGTATTTAGTTCTAAAAAGAGAATAAATAGTTGCCATAGTTTGACCACCATTTACTATACTTGGCTTAGTTAAAATTATTTTGTTTTTGGGATGACCTGTTGATTCAACGTCATATTCATCACATAAAATAGTTATACCATTATTTAAATAACAAAATCTTACTGGGTCTTCTTTAAAGCTAGTTTCGATTGCATGATTTACTCGGCTTTTTTTAATTAGATACCTAACATTTGTATTTAATAATTGTCGTTCTCCCGTATTTTTATAAAACTCCATTAAATCTAGTAATGAACACGATGCAATCATTCCTGAATACTGATCGTCTTCTATTCTAAAAATGCTATCTGTTTCATCCAAGCTATTTTTAAGATTTACTAAAAGTTCACCTTTTTGGAAAGACGATGAAAAACCAAAATCTGTGGCATCAACAAAGATTGGAGTTATATTATTTTCAAAGCATCCTAAAACTTCTTTTAACTCTTTATGCCCTTCGTGAATAATACCGTTAGTTGCAAAAAAAAGTTTTATTGAAATAGGAGGATAGTCGTTTTCTTTTAGCAGTATTCTGTATCCATTTATTTTACTCTCTAGTTTTTCGCTAGAAGTCTGAAAATTTTCTCCCCGTGAAAATTTTTCACATTTTGTAATACAGCGTATTATTTCATCCTCATTAAATGTATCGTTATCTCCATCTTTTACTTTGTATTTAGCTTGAATAATTGTAACTTCAGATAGTTCATTTTCATCGTCGGTGAAGTAAAAAGCATCTATTTTATTATCTCCGCTACCATCGGTTAATGAGTCGTACGCCAAATACGGGTTTAACGACGCATATTCCATTAATATTGACATACTTAATGCCATAGAATACTTTTGTTCATCACTCAATTTTGGATTAACTTTTGGGTCTAAATAAGCTTTGTTTTTGTCAATTAAGGTTCTAAGTTTGTTTAGTTGTGTTTTATTTATCATATTGTGGTTATGACTGATTTTTGTGCATATCTTGACGTGTAACACAAATATAAACTATTTGGATTCAAAATAAAGAGAACAAAGCTAAAACTTTATCCTTCATTATTCAAATTTAATTAAATCCTAATCCGTAACCGCCCCAAACTTAGCCGAAGAAACGAGTTTCGCATATTTCGCAATTACGCCGCGAGTGTATTTTGATTTTGGTTGCGTCCAATTTTTACGGCGTTCGGCGAGTTCTTCATCTGTGAGATGAACGTGCAAAAGTCGTTTATCGGCGTCGATTGTGATTGTGTCGCCGTTTTGCAAAAGTGCGATATTTCCGCCGACAGCCGCTTCCGGTGCAACGTGTCCGACGACCATTCCGTAAGTTCCGCCCGAAAATCTGCCGTCAGTAATTAGCCCAACTGAATCGCCCAAACCGAGTCCGATGATTGCCGAGGTTGGAGCGAGCATTTCACGCATTCCGGGTCCGCCTTTTGGACCTTCGTAGCGAATTACGACGACATCGCCGGCTTTAATTTCGCGTTTCAAAATCGCTTTCATCGCTAATTCTTCCGAATCAAAAACCTTTGCTTCGCCGGTAATTTCGCGGCTTTTGATGCCGGTAATTTTGGCAACCGCACCTTCTTCAGCCAGATTTCCTTTCAAAATTGCGAGATGACCTTCGGCGTAGATCGGTTGATCAAATGGACGAATTACGTCTTGATCTGGTAAAGGTTCGGGCGAAATTTCGGCAAGATTTTCGGCGATAGTTTTGCCCGTAATTGTTAGGCAATCTCCGTGGATCAAACCGTTTGCAAGCAAGATTTTCATCACATTTGGAATTCCGCCAACCTTGTGTAAATCGGTCGCGACATATTTCCCCGAAGGTTTTAAGTCGCATAAAACAGGCACGCGTCCGCGAATTTCCTCAAAATCATCGAGCGATAATTCCACGTTTGCGGAGTGTGCGATAGCCAAAAGATGCAGCACGGCATTCGTCGAACCACCGGTTGCCATCACGACTGCGATAGCGTTTTCAAAAGCTTTTCGAGTCATTATTTGGCTTGGTAATAAATTGTTTTTTACAGCTTCAGATAAAGCCTTCGCCGAAGCTTTTGCACTCTCGAGCTTTTCAGCATCTTCCGCCGCCATTGTCGAAGAATACGGCAAACTCATTCCCATCGCTTCGATTGCTGAAGACATTGTATTTGCGGTGAACATTCCGCCGCACGAGCCTGCTCCCGGACACGCATGACGCTCGATTTCGGTTAATTCGGCTTCGTCAATTTTGTTTGCGGTATAGCTCCCGACGGCTTCAAACGAAGAAACAACCGTCAAATCTTTGCCGCCGTAATGTCCGGCTTTTATTGTTCCGCCATAAACGAAAATCGCTGGAATATCGAGCCGGGCAATCGCGATCATTGCTCCGGGCATGTTTTTATCGCAGCCGCCGATTGCCAAAACACCGTCGAAAGATTGTCCGCGAGAAACGGTTTCAATTGAATCTGCGATAACTTCACGGGAAATCAGCGAATATTTCATTCCTTCTGTTCCCATCGAGATTCCGTCGCTAACTGTAATCGTGCCAAAGGTTTGCGGCATTGTCTCGCATTCGCGAAGCGTGTTAACAACTCCTTCGGCAAGCGTTCCGAGACTCGCGTTGCAAGGCGTGATCGTGCTGTGTCCGTTGGCGACGCCAATGATCGGTTTACTAAAATCTGCGTCTGTAAATCCAACCGCACGAAGCATTGCACGATTCGGCGAACGCTCGATTCCTTGTGTTATTTGTTTGCTGATTCGATTTAAAGACATAAAAAGTGGCAGTTGGCAGTAGCAGTTAGCAGTCGAAATCGAAGCTAGTTAAAAACTGCTTCCTGCCGACTGCTGCTGCCAACTTTCTATACTGCCCAAAGATGTTTTTCTTGATTATAATGTAGCCAAAAATCTTGATTATCGTTCCAGTCTTCGCGATAATTTGTCGCGACAACCGCAATCATTTCCGAAAGTGCAACCGAAGAGTGCTCAACATTTGCCGGAATTACAAGACTCTGATTCGCCTCAATAACAAACTCACGTTCGCCAAAATGGATTTTCCAACTGCCCGAAACTACATAAAGAATCTCTTCATAATCATGCTTATGTGCTTTTGTGATCGCACCTTCTTCAAGATGAACATGAGCCATCATAATCTTCTCGCCGACCGCTACTCCGCGGCTATAACCATCAACTTCGGTGCGTCCCTTTTTCTCATTCCAATCGTATTTCATACTTCAAAAATTAATTAACTTGTTTATTTACCAACACTTTTTCTTTCATCCAAGGCATCATTCCGCGTAGAGTTTTGCCGACTTTTTCGATTTCGTGGGCTTCTCCGGCGGCTTCCATTCGGTTGAAATTAACTTTACCATTATCGCATTCGGCGAGCCATTCATCAGCAAATTCGCCGCTTTGAATTTCGCCCAGAATCTTCTTCATTTCAGCTTTCGTTTGATCATTGACGATGCGTTTTCCGCGTGTCAAATCGCCATATTCAGCTGTGTTTGAAACAGAATATCGCATATTTTGAATGCCGCCTTCATACATTAAATCAACAATCAATTTTAGTTCGTGCAAACATTCAAAATAAGCCATTTCAGGTGCGTAACCTGCTTCGGTTAAAGTCTCAAAACCTGCTTGAACCAATGCCGAAACGCCGCCACACAAAACGGCTTGTTCGCCAAAAAGATCAGTTTCCGTTTCTTCTCTGAAAGTTGTTTCGATAATTCCGGCTTTTCCGCCACCGATTGCCGAGGCATAAGCTAAACCAACTTGCTGTGCTTCGCCCGAAACGTCTTGATGAACGGCAAGTAAACACGGAACGCCGCGACCATTTACATATTCGCTGCGGACAAGATGTCCCGGACCTTTGGGGGCAACAAGAAAAACGTTTACGTCTTTCGGTGGAACAATTTTATTGAAATGGACGGAAAATCCGTGTGCGAACAATAGATATTTTCCAGCTGATAAGGATTGCTCAATGCTGTCTCTAAAAACGTTTCGGGCAATTTCGTCAGGCACCAAAATCATAATTACGTCTGCCCAATCTGCCGCGTCTTTCGTGAACATCACTTCTAATCCGGCGGCTTCGGCTTTGGCGATAGATTTACTTCCTTCGCTCAATCCGACGACAACGCTGAAGCCCGAATCTTTCAAATTATTCGCGTGTGCGTGTCCTTGCGAACCGTAACCGATGACGGCAATTTTCTTGTCGTTCAAGAAATTTTTATCAGTGTCTTTATCGTAATAAACTTTCATACAATTTCCTTTTTTAATTGGACTGGAACGCAATCGGCTCGATTATGTTCTAGTCATTTTTCCAACGGCGACAGGCGATTTATCGCTACGCAACCAGTTCGGGCAGTTTCATTTACGCCAAAAGGCTTTAACAAATCGATCATCGTGTCAACTTTTTCTCTGTTGCCCGAAATTTCTAAAATCATTCTATCGTGTGAGATATCAACGACTTTCGCACGAAAAATTTCGACCAAATTCATAATATCCTGGCGTTCGGCTGAAGTTTTTGCGTTGACATCAACCAAGCCCATTTCGCGTTCGATATGCGGCAAAGTGGTAACTGCTTTGACCTCGCGAACTCGTGCGAGACGCGAACATTGCTTCACAATTTGCTCGATCGTTTTTTCATCGCCTTCGGTTACAATCGTGCAACGCGAAAAATCAGGCAAAATGGTTTTCCCGACCGAAATGGTTTCGATATTGTAGCCGCGAGCCGAAAAAAGTCCTACAACACGCGACAATTCGCCCGCTTCATTCGCCAATAAAATTGAAATTGTATGCCGCATCTCTTTAATTATTAATGGTTAATTGTTAACGATAAACGTAAGAAAATAAATGTATTTAACTAACAATTAATTATTCACAATTCACAATTATCTGAGGATCATATCCACGGTATTTCCGCCTGCTGGAACAATCGGAAAAACATTTTCCTCTTTGCTTACAACGATGTCGAAAATCGTTACGCCTTTAAAATTCAAACCTTCCTCCAAAACAGAACGCAATTCCGCGGGATTGCTCGCCCGCAAACCTTGTGCTCCATAAGCTTCCGCCAATTTAACAAAATCGGGTGAAATTGAAAGATCAACCTCTGAATAAGCTCGGTCGTAAAACATCTCTTGCCATTGGCGAACCATTCCGAGGTAGCCATTGTTCATAATGATAACTTTGAGCGGAATGTTGTATTGAATCGCCGTGATAATCTCCTGATTTGTCATCTGAAAACCGCCATCTCCAACTATTGCAACAACTTGCACATTAGGACAAGCAAGCTGTGCACCCAAAGCGGCTGGCAATCCGAAGCCCATTGTCCCGAGTCCGCCGCTCGTTAGCCATTGCCGCGAACGCTTGAACGGATAAAATTGTGCCGCCCACATTTGATGTTGCCCAACGTCCGTTACGATTATTGCTTCGCCATCGGTTAGCTGATAAAGCTCTTCGATTACTTGTTGCGGCTTAATTTCAGTGTCGGAATAATTACAAAACAAAGGAACGGCAGCTTGCCATTCGTTGATTCTTTTCCACCAATCTTCGCGGTTTTTGATGCTTTTTTCGAGCTTAGCTTTTTCAACTTCTTTGAGTTTTTCGCCGATGGCTTTTAATGCGAATTTGGCATCAGCGAGCAACGGAATGTGCGGTTTTTTGTTTTTCCCGATGTTTGAAGCCGCAATATCAATGTGGATAATTTCTGCATTTGGAGCAAAAGTTGCGAGTTTTCCGGTAACGCGGTCATCAAATCTCACGCCGATAGCAATCAGCAAATCGCTTTCTGCGACCGCCATATTCGCTGCATAAGTGCCGTGCATTCCAAGCATTCCTAGGCATAAATCATCAACTGATGGAAAACCGCCGAGACCCATAAGCGTAGGCGTAACTGGCATTTGAAGCATTTGAACGACATCAAAAAGTTCATCAGAGGCGTTTCCGGTTACGATGCCGCCACCAACGTAGAAAATCGGTTGTTTGGCATTTAAAAACCGATCTACAATTTTCGAAACAACTTCATCGTCAATCGGCTGTTCTTTTTCCTCAAACAAAAACTCGTGATTAAGTTTTAGTGGTTCTTTGCAGAGTTCAGCAGTAATATCTTTTGGAACATCGACGACAACCGGACCTGGTTTTCCCGATTTAGCAAGCAAAAATGCTTCGTCAATTATCGCTTCCAAATATCTAACGTCTTTAACCAAATAACTGTGTTTTACGATTGGCAAAGTAATCCCGAAAGTATCAACTTCCTGAAAAGCATCAGTTCCAATCAACGCCGAAGGAACTTGCCCTGTAATCACAACTAATGGAACTGAATCGAGAAAAGCATCGGCAATTCCGGTGACGGCATTTGTTGCTCCCGGACCTGATGTTACAAGTGCTACGCCAACTTTTCCGGTCGCTTTTGCATAACCTTCAGCCGCATGAACGCCGCCTTGTTCATGACGAACTAAATAGTGTGAAACTTGATCGCGAAAACGCCAAAGTTCGTCGTAAATATGCAAAACCGCTCCGCCGGGATAACCAAAAATTGTGTCAACTCCGTTTTTAATCAAAGCTCTCACCAATACTTCTGCTCCACGCGGAAAAACTTGCGGTTCAATACTTACATTTTCTGCGACTACGGTTTTTGAATAGGCTTCAGCAACACTTTTCATAAATAAGAAATTTGACGACACTAATTTTAGATATTTTTGCGTATCTATAAATGAAAGTTATGTATCGTAGCATTTCATAATTTTTATTTCAATATTTTTTACCATTTCTTTTAAATAGCTTAATAATTAGTCTTAAGGCGTTAACCTAGTAATGAAAAAAAGTATTTACAAATCAAATTTCATTTGCTATTCTCCAAATTAAATTCAATGTCGCCGAAGTTGTTTGCGAAAACAACACGGGAAAACCAATTAGTTTTGCGAAAACAAAACAGGGGCGTAGCGAACAAACTAGTATTTTTAGTTTATTTTGCAGAAGACTTCTTCGCTTCCAGCCCGTCAGCTAATCTCGTAGGCGTTATCGAAGAAGGACACGACCAAAGTATCTAAAAAGATGTGAAGCGTGGACTTCACATCTTTTTTTGTATTTGAAATTGCGGAGGTTTGAGCAAATGAAAAGGTTTCAGAAGTTGATGAAAATAAACATTTTAGCAGGGTTCTTAATTTTTCTTTGCGGACTTATTTCGGTCAAATCACAAACTCCGCCGTTGGTTGAACAAGACGATGTTCAATCTTGGAACGACATTCAATTAACCATTCCAATGTCGAAAAAGGTTGATTTTGTAAGTCAATTAACTGGGCGTTTTGGTAAAAATATTTCACGACTAAATGACGCACGTTATCAGTTTGGGTTTTCTTTTAAACCCAATAAAACTTGGTCGTTTCATCCATTTTATTGGAACATTAAGGCTAGAGATTCACGAAGTCGTTTTCGGACAGAACATCGTCTTAATTTAAGAATTGGCTTTAAATTTCCGACAAAGACATTTGGGTTATCACATCGCAGTTGGTTTGAATATCGAATCAGAAATACCGGAAAATCGTGGCGTTATCGACCATCATTGACTTTTGAAAAAGAATTTCCGAAGAAATTTAATGCCAAGGTTTATATTACAGAAGAACCTTTTTACGATTCTATTTTGAAAAAATTTTCCCGTAATCGTTTTACGGTAGGCATCAATAAAACATTAACCAAAAAACTTTCACTTGATATTTATTATATGCGGCAAAATGACGGAAACTCACGTCCAGGCGACTTAAATGTTATCGGAACTTCATGGAAAATAAAACTTTGAGTAGCGAACGATTAAAGTTTACGGTTTTTCGATTTAAAAGAACCACTCAAGAAGTTATTCCTTTAGAAATTGGACGAAAAGTTCATCTCGAATTAGTTAGATTTCGGCTAATTCAAAATTTTTCACTTGCTGGTGTGCATGCGGCAAAGTTTTTTTAATCAATTTTTATCTTTAACTTTTTAATAAGATATTGGTTAAACTTGATATTTAACGAGAATCAGGCACTTCACACATTAAGTTTGCACGGCAATAAATAATAATTCCCCAAATGATGTTTCTTAGGTTAGAATCTTGGTTATATGCAACCAGTTTCTGATTCGCTGCAAAAATTTTACGACTCAGTTGGTGTAAAATTTCAGCTCTATAACAGTTTGTTTCTTTCTCTACCTTTTTATGGAATTGATAAAACAGGCATTTTGCTCTCGCTTTTTAACAATAATTGCGATGAAGGTTTTGCAGTTGAAAAAAGTCCAACACAAATAATTGAAGATTTTTTTGCTAGTCACGCTAACTTTGCTACTGAAAAAGAAAAAGTCGCTTTGCTTTTCAGATTTGTTCAATATACCGAAAGACAGGTTGTTTTATTTGACGCTCTTGAAGATGCAGCTTTTGGAGAATTAAACGATTTGCAAGGTGCGGGAACGCTTAAGCAACTTGAAACAGCCGTTTCACAAAACCGAAAAACCTCTGATTTGCTTAAGAAAATTAACAATTTCAGCGTTCGGCTGGTTTTAACCGCACATCCAACTCAATTTTATCCAGGTTCAGTTTTGGGAATTATCAACGATTTAGTTGATGCAATTTCTGCGAATAATGTTTCGCAAATAAACAGTTATTTGCAACAACTTGGACGCACACCTTTTTTCAAAAAACAAAAACCTACACCTTTTGACGAAGCGACAAGTTTGATTTGGTATCTCGAAAATATTTTCTATCACGCGGTCGGAAATTTGGTTTCAAAAGTGAAAAAAAACTTCCCTGAAAATGACGTAAATTTAGCAAATTTAATTCAGATGGGCTTTTGGTCTGGCGGAGATAGAGACGGCAATCCGTTTGTTACAACCGAGACAACTGTTCAAGTTGCTGATGCTCTAAACCGTTCTATCTTAAAGTGTTACTACCAAGATGTAAGAAAATTAAAACGTCGATTAACTTTTACCAAAGTTGACGTAAAGCTTTCTGAACTCGAAAATTCAATCTATCAAAATGCCTATCAAAATAACGATGCTGAAATTATTTCAGGCAACGACATTTCAAATAAACTTATTGAAATTCGTGATATTTTATTAGCGACACACGATGGTTTGTTCGTCCATTTAGTTGAAGATTTAATAAATAAAGTTGAAATTTTCGGGCTGCATTTCGCTTCGCTTGATGTTCGTCAAGAATCAAGCGTTCACTCAGCAATAATAAATGAATTTTCCACTTTAACTGATGCTTTGCCGGATAATTATGCGGATTTGAATGAAGCTGAAAAAATTCAAAAATTAGTAAATATTAAAATTTCGCCTGGAACGCAAAATTTAACAAATGAATTAACCAAAGACACAATTGAAAACATCAGAGCAATTAAACTAATTCGAAAAAAAAATGGCGAAAAAGGCTTGGAAAGATATGTTATCAGCCAATGCCAGAGTGCTTTACACGCTATTGAAGTTTACGGTTTATTTCTGCTCGGTGGATGGTCAGCAGACGATTTAGACATTGATATTGTGCCTCTTTTTGAAACAATTACTGACTTGCAAAATGCCGCTAAAGTGATGAAAACGCTTTACGAAACACCCGAATATCACCAACATTTGCAACGTCGCAACGAAACGCAAACAATAATGCTCGGATTTAGCGATGGCACAAAAGATGGCGGATATTTGATGGCAAATTGGAGCATTTACAAAGCCAAAGACGAATTGACCAAAGTTTCACGCGATTATGGAATCAATGTAATATTTTTTGATGGACGCGGCGGTCCGCCTGCTCGCGGTGGTGGAAAAACTCATAAGTTTTATTCATCAATGGGTAAAAACATTGCAAACGATGCGATTCAATTAACCGTTCAAGGACAAACAGTTAGCTCAAACTTTGGAACGATTGACGCAGCTCGATACAACATCGAACAGCTGCTTCATGCCGGAATTTACAATCATTTATTTACCGCACGCAAACAGACTTTTTCTGAATCAGAACAAATTTTGATCGAAAATCTTGCCGAAGAAAGTTTTCAATCGTATTTAGGATTAAAAAATCATCCGCAATTTATGGATTACTTGTCGGCGGTTAGTCCGCTGCGATTTTACGCGGAAACAAATATCGGCAGCCGACCGAGCAAACGCGGAACTTCGGCAAAACTCGAATTAAAAGATTTGCGGGCGATTCCGTTCGTTGGTGCGTGGAGCCAGATCAAGCAAAATGTGCCGGGTTTTTACGGTGTCGGTTCGGCAATTTATAGTGCAAAAAAAGATGGTAAACTCAATGAAATAAAAGGTATGTATCAAGAAAATGGTTTTTTTAAAGCCTTAATTGATAACTGTGAAATGGCAATGCAAAAGTGCTTTTTTCCACTGACATTTCATTTAAAAAATGATGAAACTTACGGCGAAATTTGGCAAAAAATCTATATCGAATATGAATTGACTAAAAAACTTATTTTAGAAATTTCGGGAAAAGAAAGTTTGATGTCAGACTATCCGGTTGAGCAACAATCTGTCAGAACACGCGAGCGAATTGTTTTACCTTTGACGACAATTCAGCAATTCGCACTCGCCAAATTAAGCAAAATTTCAAGCGATTCTGAGTTTAAAGATAGTTACGAAAAACTAATTTTGCGGTGCTCATTTGGTATTATTAATGCAGGCAGAAATTCCGCCTAAAGTTAGAAAATTATGTTGAAATTATTTACATTTATTATATTTCTTTCTGTTGCAATCTTTGCCCAGACTAAACTTGTTCCACAAAAAGTAACGCTTAAATCGGGTAAAACGTTTTCGCTTAATTTGCCGGCTAATTACGAAATAATTCCTGCGGCGGAAGGTATGAAACGAATACGTTTTTTTGCGAAATCGCCTGATGGCAGAATTTTCGTTACCGACATGCACGATTTAACCGATAATAATATCGGTAAAGTTTATATTTTGGACGAATGGAATGAAGAAACAGGAAAATTTGGCAAAGTTTTAACTTATATGTCTAATCTTAAAAACCCTAATTCGTTGGCGTTTTATACCGATAAAAAAGGACAAGATTGGGTTTATTTAGCTGAAACTGACAAATTAACTCGCCGAAAATTTGTCAAAGGTGAAGTAAAACCAAGCGGAAAAGCTCAAGTTTTGGCAGAATTTCCTGATTATGGTTTGAGTTATAAATATGGCGGTTGGCATCTCACGCGGACGATTGCGATTGGTGGAAATGGCAAGATCTATGTTTCGGTTGGCTCAAGCTGCAATGCTTGCGTTGAAAAAGAAAATGTTCGAGCAACAGTGCTGGAAATGGAGCCAGACGGAAAGAAATTGCGTGTTTTTGCGAAAGGTTTACGAAATGTGGTTGGGTTAAAACAAATCGGAAAAACGTTGTTTGCGACCAATCAAGGTTCGGATCATCTCGGCGTTGACAAACCGGACGAGACATTTTACGCACTAAAAAGCGGTGCAGATTATGGTTGGGCTTTTTGCCATCAAGCGAATGGAAAAATAATTGCTGATCCTGAATTAAAACGTGCAAAAGGCTGTAAAAGTATGCCGCTCAGCTATACATTTTTCCCTGCGAGAAGCTCGGCACTTGGTTTTGACTATTTCGACGCAAAAACTACTGATCCTTTAATCAAAAATTCATTTTTAGTAGCACTTCATGGTTCTTCGGACAAAGATATGGCGAAAGGTTATAAAATTGTAATCGCAAGAAAAGGACAGAAAAATAAGGATTTCATCACAGGTTTTTTAAAAGGTGAAACAGTTTTTGGTCGTCCTTGCGACATTTTCAAACTTTCACCAAATACATTTTTGTTCAGTGATGATAATAAAGGAATCGTATATTACGTGCGACCGAAACAACTGAACTAACTACTTTTATGATTGATGTTTTAGCAATTTTCGCACATCCAGACGATGTTGAACTTTACATTGGCGGAACTCTTTTGAAGCTCAAATCTTTTGGACTTCGAACAGGCGTTTTAGATGTTACACGCGGCGAAATGGGAACTCGGGGAACGCCTGAGATTCGTGCGAAAGAATCGGAAGATGCCGCGAGAATATTGAAACTCGACATCCGAGAAAATCTTAATTTGCCTGATGGGCACGTTTGGCTGACCGAAGAAACTCGCACAACATTAGTGAGAGTTTTACGCCGCTTAAAACCAAAAGTATTGTTTACGCACCAGCTTAACGATTCGCATCCTGATCACGATCACATTGCAAATCTAGTGCGAGAAGCTTCGCGATTAGCAAGCCTAAGAAAGTATGATGCTGAATCGGGAGACGAAAGAATTCCCGCACCGATTGTGGCTCACACGGTCTTTTCGCGATTGGTTGTTCCATCATTTATTGTCGATGTTTCTGATTTTTCGAGCGAAAAAATGGCTGCGTTGAAAGCTCATAAATCGCAGTTCCACGATCCCGCATCCATCGAACCTGAAACAATGCTGACCTCAAAAAGATTTTTCTCAGAAATCGAAGCCAAGATGACATATTTCGGCTCGCTAATCGGCGTCGAGGCAGGCGAACCGTTTTATGTGCGTGAGGCGTTGAACGTAGAAAATCCGTTTGAATTACTGACTCGACCGATGAATCTTTATTCGTGAAAATATTGATAGAGTTTTGTTTTTAGACTAAGATTACTTCGAGGAACGACAATGGAAACAACAAATTATGAAAAATTAATCTTGAACGGTATCAACGGTTTGCCAAGCGAAGCCTTGCGTGAAGTCGCTGATTTTGTCTATTTTTTACGAAAGAAAACTAAAAATCCGCAAGCCTTTGCAGATGAACATTATCAAAATTCAATAATTGAAGATTTAGGCATTTTGGACGAAAGCGAACTCCGACATTTAGAAGCAGAATTTGAAAATTATGAGCAACTTTATCCTCGCCGATGAATACGTTACCGATACAGTCGGCTTGATAATTTATCTTGAAAATCGCCAACTTGGAATTTATTCGCAGCAAATTTTCAATTCAGCAAAAGCGGGAAAAACTACTATCTATATTCCTTCAATGGTTTTGGCTGAAATTATGTATCTGTCTGAAAAAGAAGAGAATTACTTCAACCTTGTCGGAAGTTTTTCAGTTATTTCAACAATTTCCAAGCTTCAAAGAGCTTCCTATAAATTCTGACGTTATTAAATCTGCCGTGCAAATAAATGACATTCCCGAACTTCACGACCGAATAATTTCGGCAACCGCAAAACTATTAAATTTAGAACTTATTACTACTGATACGAAGATTCAAAATTCTACTTTTCTGAAAACTATTTGGTAACCTGAGTGAAACTTTCAATGGTTTTCGGTGTCTAAAGTTTATATGAAACAATTAACGCTTATTTTGTTGATTTTGACTTTTACAATTTCACTATCTGCACAAACTAAACGTAGCAAAATAAAAACTTTCTCGAAATCCAAAATAAGTAAAAAAGTAATTACCAAAAAAAAGATTTTTTCGCTTGGAGTTTTGAATAGTAGAGCCTTAAATTTAGTTAAACCAAATTTTCCCAATTTCGGTGTTAAAGGCACAGTTAAGGTTACAATTATAATTGATGAAAACGGAAAAGTAATCGAAGCTCGAGCATATTCTGGGCATCCATTGCTAAAAGCAGTTTCTGTTAAAGCTGCTTTAGAATCGACTTTTCAACCTTATGAATTGAGTGGAAAACCTATTACGGTTCAAGGACAAATTATCTATAGTTTTGTTTCCAATAATTACAACTGGCTTGAAATCGGAAATGCTTTTGTCAATGAAAAATTTACTGAAATGCTTCCGAGTAATTTTACCGAAGAAAAACAGCTTTACGAACAATACAAAACTGATAATTACGAAAACCGAATCTCAATTCTTCAAACTTTGCGTTCAATACTAGAAGCAAAATTGGTTAATGAACCAAAGAAAATTTGGCTTTTCAAAGTTGGAATTCTGCTAAAAGAACTTAAATCAATTTGTTGTCGTGAAGAAAACCTTAAAGAAAAAATTGATGAGCTTAAAAACTTGCTGGCAAATGTTCCACAAAATACTTCCAAACACCTTGTTTCTAAACTAGAAAACCTCGTTTATCTATCTGAAAATCCGAAACTTAACACTTATGATTCTACAAAAGGAAATAAAATAAACGAACAGCTAAACGATGTTTTAGAAAGGCTTTCGATGCTCGGAAATTAGTTAAGAGCAATTCTTTAACCTTACATATCTGTTGTAAAATAACATCAATGAACATCGGAATCACAGTCTATCCAACCTACGGCGGAAGCGGAATTGTCGGTTCGGAGCTTGGTCGAGAGTTGGCGGCACGTGGGCATAATGTCCATTTTATTGGCTCAAGCTTGCCTACCCGACTTACGGAGTTGAATGAGCGAGTGCATTTTCATCAGGTTGATATGATGAATTATCCGTTGTTTGATCATCAGCCTTACACGCTCGCACTCGCTACCAAAATGGGAACTGTCGCACGCTCGGAAAATCTCGATTTGCTGCACGTTCATTATGCGATTCCGCATTCAATTAGTGCGATTCTTGCCCGCGAATCAATCAAATCAAAATACAAATTGCCAGTAATTACAACGCTTCACGGCACGGACATCACACTCGTAGGTGCTGATCGTTCGTATTTACCGATCACACGATATGCTCTGCAAGAATCAAATGGCGTTACGGCGATTTCGAAATTTTTGAAACAAGCAACGATCGAAACTTTCGATTTCGATGATATAGAAGTTATTCCAAATTTTATTTGCCCAAGCCTTTTTGGTCGAAACTTCGATTCGCCTTTGCGTAAAGTATTCGCTCCAAACGATGAAAAATTGCTGGTTCATGTTTCGAATATGCGACCTGTAAAGCGTCCAGTCGATTGTATCGAAATACTTGCTGTTGTTTTGAAACGCGGTGAAAAAGCACGGCTGATTATGGTTGGCGATGGACCGGAATTGGACGCGGCTAAATCGCGTGCTGAAAAACTTGGGATTTCTAAAAGCGTTGAATTTGTTGGTATGAAGCCGAAGATTGTCGATTATCTGGAAATTGCTGATGTCTTTCTTTTGCCTTCTGAAACGGAAAGTTTTGGACTTGCGGCGTTAGAAGCTCATGCATGTGAGGTTGCGGTTGTCGCGTCTCGCGTTGCAGGAATTCCTGAAGTTGTAACCGACGGCGAAACTGGTTTTCTGAGCAAAGTCGGCAATGTTGAAAAAATGGCGGATGATGTTGTGAAATTATTGCGTGATGATAATTTACGGCTTGAATTCGGCAAACGCGGACGCGAACTTGCGATTGAAAGATACAATACTGAAAAAGTGATTCCACAATATATTGAGTATTATGAGAAGGTTTTGGCTAAGTCGGTACCTTAATCGTGAGCAAAATTTCTTTTAAGATTCTTTCAGCTTCTACACTTCTGCGGTTTGAGGCATTGTATCTCGAATTAACAATAATCCGATGAGCAAATGTTGGTAAAACAAGTCGTTTTATGTCGTCAACAATGCAATAATTTCTGCCTTCAATCAACGCCAGAGCTTGTGCGGAACGAAAAAGCGAAAGACTTCCGCGTGGACTGATTCCGAGTTCAATTTGCTCATTTGCTCTGGTCAGCGAAACAATTTCGAGTAAATAATCAGTCAAAGAATCATCAAAACGAACTTCAGTTGCGAGTTGTTGCAGTTCTAAAATGTCAGTTTCAGACATTACAGCGTTCAATAAATCTATCGGATTATCAGTTTTTCTGTCGTTAAGAAGCTGTTTTTCGTCTTGTTTACTTGGATAACCAATGTGCAAACGCAACATAAATCGGTCAAGTTGTGATTCAGGTAACGGATAAGTGCCGTGATGTTCGGTCGGATTTTGCGTGGCGACAACCATAAAAGGTGTCGGCAATTTTCGCGAAATTCCGTCAACGGTAACTTGTCCTTCAGCCATCGCTTCTAAAAGTGCAGACTGAGTTTTTGGCGTTGCACGATTTATTTCGTCAGCCAAAACGATATTTGCAAAAATTGCTCCGGCTTTCCATTCAAAATTTCCACTCTGCTGATTATAGAGCGAAAGCCCAACAACATCAGAAGGCAAAAGGTCAGAAGTAAATTGGATTCGTTGAAAAGTTAAATCGAGCGTGCGTGCGAGAGCGTTTGAAAGCGTAGTTTTTCCGATACCCGGAACGTCTTCAATCAGCAAATGTCCCTTGGCGAGAAGTGCAACCAAAGTAAGTTTCACAACTTCAGATTTGCCTTTAATAACTTGCTCAATAGCAGATTGAAGCTGCTTAATCTTCTCAATTGGTGAAACAGAAAAAGCTGTAATTGCTTGTAATTCTTGCGATTCGCGTGATTCAGTGGTAATCCAATCTCTCATTTATTTTGACTCAAAGGCAAGATTGCCTAAACATATCTTAGCAGAATTTGACGCAATAAAACTCGATTTATTTTTCTTTAACTTGAATGCCAAGATTTTTCATTCGTCGATATAGATGGCTGCGATCAACGTTCATTGATTCTGCCGCTTTCGTCACATTTCCATCAAATTCGTTGATTTTATGGAGAATAAATTCACGCTGATATGAATCAGTTGCTTCTTTAAACGATGGAAATCTATACAAAAACGAGGGAATTTCAGTTGCTTCATCAAAATTTGGCAAATCATTTGTATTAAGTTTTTGCTTCGCAATCATAATCACAATTCGTTCGATAGAATTTTTTAGTTCGCGAATATTTCCAAACCAATTGTGATTTTGCAAACGCTCAATCGCTTCCGCTGAAAATATTTTCGGCTTTTTTCCGTAATCTAACGAAAATTTTTGATTAAAATGTTCAACCAAAATTGGAATATCTTCGGCTCTTTCTCGCAATGGCGGAATTTGAAAAGGAATTACATTTAGCCGATAAAACAAATCTGAGCGAAAATCTCCATTTTCAATTAATTCGTCAAGTCGTTTGTTTGTAGCAGATAAAATTCTGACATCAACTTTTACTGGTGTGTTTGAACCGACCGGTTCGAAGCGTTGTTCTTCCAAAACACGTAACATTTTCGCCTGAACTTTCGGACTCATATCGCCAATTTCATCTAAAAAAAGAGTTGCACCGTCAGCAACCTGAAATTTTCCTTTTTTTGCGGCAATCGCACCGGAAAACGCACCTTTCGCGTAACCAAAAAGTTCAGATTCAACTAACTCTTCGGGAATTGCGGCAGAATTTATCTCAACAAACGGAGAATTTTTGCGTTTCGATTGTGAATGAATCGCACGGGCGACAAGTTCTTTTCCAGTTCCTGATTCGCCGGAAATCAAAACTCTTCCGTCAGTTGGTGCCACAATTGAAATTTGCTTTCGCAAAGCTCGCATCGCGACAGAATCGCCAATCATTATGTATTCTGCCGATAATTTTTGTTGCAAATGAAGATTTGATTGCTCAAGCTCGTAGCTTCTAATTGCATTTCGAACCGTGAGAATCGTTTTTTCTAAACTCAGCGGTTTTTCAATGAAATCAAAAGCACCAAGTTTTGTAGATTTCACAGCGGTTTCTATATTTCCATGACCGGAAATCATCACAACTGCCGAATTGTTTCCGGCTTGACGAAGTTTAGTTAAAGTTTCTAACCCATCGATTCCTTTTCCGAGCCAAATATCAAGCAAAATACACGAAAATAATTCTTCTTCAATAATTTTTAGGCAATTTTCACCTGAATCGACGGTTGTGACATCGAAACCTTCATCTTCCAAAACACCTCGCAACGTGTCGCGAATACCGCGTTCATCATCAACTATTAAAACTTTGCTCATAAAAAATATTGTAAGGAATAATATAACGCAAAGCGGATTCTATAAAGCTACGAAACTTTAGATTTTTGGTTAAATTTAAATTAAATCAAAAATTTGTTTCAAAAAAGTCAAAATTCAGTCAGTCAAAAAGTCACAAATTATGTCAGTTTGAGCGATGGCATTTTTTATAACCCAATAAAATCAAATACTTAGGAGTGGAACGGCGATTGCAATTATCAATAAAGCCTAAACTGAGGTTTAATTATGAAAACTTGTTTACCCCAAAATTTAACAAATCAAAAACTTTCAAATTCAAAAGGTTTTTCTTTGATTGAGTTATTAGTTGTGATGGTTACAATGGCGATTGTTTCTGCAATTGCACTACCAAATTTGCTTGCGACCAAGCGTCTGACAAATGAAGCATCGGCGATTCAAAGTCTGCGTGTAATTGCCATGAGTGAGCATTTATATTCAGCTTCGCTCGGTGGTGGAAATTACGCATCATTAACTCAGCTTCGAACTGCCGGATATATTAATCCAATTCTTGGCACATCGCCATTTAGAAAAGATCGATACTTATTTAACATAGTTACGACCGCAAGATCCGCAAGCTCTGCAGCTACTTTTACGGCAACTGCTCGTCCACAAAATCATACAAATTCGCAACCGATTCTCGGAGCCGGAACTCGAGATTTTGGGACGAATGAACTTGGTGTTTTATATCAAACTGACGATTCAACAATTGTAAGTTTTAGTGCCACAACACGTTTGCCGACAGGAACCGCGACACCGCTTAAACAGACCGGAGGATCGGGAGCTCAAAACTAAATTTTGCTCCGCCATTTGGATTGTTTGAAGCGATAATTTTGCCGCCGTGGTCAAGAAGAGTTCGTTGGACAATTGCTAAACCTAAGCCAGTTCCGCGACCTTTGGTTGAATAATATGGTTGGAAAAGTTTTTGAATGTCGCGTGGCTCAATTCCTTTTCCGTTGTCAGAAACTTCGACAATCGCCAGCTCGCGACCAACTGAATAAACGCTTTTTACAGTAATGAACTTATTTTCCTGCGATTCATCAAATGCTTCGCAGGAATTTTCGATTAAATTTACAATTACTCGCCGCATTTGCTCTTCGTCAAATAAAACATTTGGTAAATCTTCGGCAACACTTATTTCAATTTTTGCACCTCTATCTTCGAATAAAGAAACCGCTTGGACAATTAAGTTGTTCAAATTTCCAATTTCGAGTTTCGCATCAGGCAAACGTGCAAAACGTGAAAATTCGTCAACCATTCCTTTAAGCGAATCAACTTCGCGGAGAATTGTTTCGGTGCTTTCGTCAACAACTTTTTGGAATTGTCCATCATTTTTTGACAAATTTCGATAGAAGTTTTTTCTAATTCTTTCAGCAGAAAGCTGAATTGGAGTAAGTGGATTTTTGATCTCGTGAGCCATTCTGCGTGCAACTTCTTGCCACGCTGAAGCACGCTGAGCGGTGATAAGCTCTGTTAAATCTTCAACTACAAGAACAACGCCATTTTCTTCCGGTAAGGCTGTGGCAGTTAATGCGACTGGCATCGTTTCTCCATTTTCTGAACTTCCATTAGTATTTTCGCGTGCCAAAACTGTCTGCTCTGTGGCGTGTCCAATTCTTTTCGCACGACTCAATAATCTTTCTAAAATCAGACGATTTTCCTCGCCGAGCAAATCCTCAAGCGTAAAACCTTCAAAATGTTCAGCCTCAAGTCGAAACATTTGTATTGCCGCATTGTTGATGGTTGTAACGCTGTTTGTTGCGTCAAACGAAATTACGCCGGTTGAGAGCGATTGCAAAACGGTTTCGGTATATTTTCGCCTTTCGCTTAATTCTTGTGAGTTTTCTTCGAGTTTTGAAGACATTTGATTGAAAGCAGTTACCAACAAATCAAGCTCGTCTTCGGCAAAAACATCTACACGATGCGAAAAATTTCCTTTGGCAATTTCATTAGAACCTTCCGCAATTGCTTTAATTGGAGCAGTTAGCCCGCGAGCAATGTAAAAAGCTGTCCACGAAGAAGCAAAAATTAATAAAAATGTGAGAAGTCCGAGCGTCGAAAAACCAATCTGGCGGACGTTTTGTTGTTGATTTTTTAAATTATCTAATTCGACTAAAGACTTATCAAAAACGTTCGACTTTGGTATTTCATTAGGAAAAAGTAAAAGTTTTTTGCCATCAGCAAAGTTTGCAGTTACGGCAACAAAAGTTTGATTGTTTAAAATATCTGTTTCGAGAACTTTTGGCTGCCGAAGAGCGTTGAGCGTTTTTTCAAACTCAGGATATTTATCAAAACTCAATTTATTGTTACTTTTTGCCAAAATATCACCGTTTGGCAAATCAACTTCGATATACAAAAAGTTTCCACTTTCGGCAATTTCATTTAGCAAAGCATCGTTTAAATCTTTATTTTCTATGAGCTTAGTTAATATTTGGGCAGTTTCGTTTGATCTCGAAATATGAATTTTTTTCGCTTCCCTGATTACATTTTCGGGGATTTGTGTAAACCAACGATCCAATGCACGATTCATAAACAGCAGAGAAAATCCTGCCATCGCGATAATCGGCAACAAACTCAAGCCAATAAAATAAATTAGCAGCCGAGTTTTGAGCTTTGCCCCAAGTTGTAAAGCCCGACGCTCGCGAGTTAGTTTTACGATATTACGGATAAAAATAAACGCGAAAATAATAAACGCAATAAAGTTTAAGGTTGAAAGTGCAAAAAGCAAAATGGTGCTGTTGACTGTTTCAATTGTTAAAATTTTCCAAACATTTGAGGTTTGTAAAAATATCAGAAGTGTAAGCAAAACAACGACTAAGACGCCAATTAACCACAGAGATTTACCGCGAATTATCTGACTTTTGTTTTGGTTTTTCACGAAATTAGTTTAGCATAAATCTCAATGAACGAAATTTTTTTCAATAAATTCGGACGCCTTCGCAGCGGTTGGCGATTTATAATATTTTCAGTCTTATTTTCTGTAATTACAGCTTTTGTTGGAATTATATCTATTTCTGTTGTCTTAATTTTTTTACCAGATGACAAAACCGGAACCTTTTTTGTGTCGCCAATTGGCGTTTCAGTTCTATCTTTTTTCAGTTTAACTTTTACAACATTGTTAGGTTGGTTTTGCGGAAAATATTTCGAAGATTTGCCTTTAAAAGCCTTAGGCTGGGCGTTTCATCAAGAATGGATCAAACAAACAATTTGGGGTTTATTAATCGGAGCATTTTCTATTATTTTCGCGTCAATTTTAGCAATGCCAAGTGGTGGGTTGAGTTTTTCTTTAAGTCAATCGGCTGATTTTTCTACGCTTTTGACGTCAATCGCAGTTTCGGCAGTTATTTTATTAATTGCGGCTGCGTCAGAAGAAGTTTTGTTTCGCGGTTATATTTTGCAGACCTTAGTCCGTGCAAAACTCGCTTGGCTCGGTATTTTGCTGACCTCGCTCCCTTTTGCTGTTGCTCATTTAGGAAACCCAAATGCAGAAATTATCTCAACGATAAACACAGCACTAGCAGGAGTTTGGCTCGGTTTGGCTTATCTCAAAACACGAAGTTTGTGGTTCGCTTTAGGAATTCATTTTGCGTGGAATTTTGTTCAAGGTTCGTTTCTCGGCTTGCCAATCAGCGGTTTAACTAATTTGACGAAACATTCTGTTTTGCAATTTAGCGATCAAGGTCCAGCGTGGCTCACTGGTGGAAGTTACGGTATTGAAGGCGGAATTACTTGCACAATCTCACTTTTTGTATCGATGTTAATTGTCTGGTTTCTGCCATTTATCAAGGCAGACAAGGAAATGTTGGAATTAACAAGCAATGAAATTCCGAAGGAAAAATCATTTTTATCGCCACCAGCACCGCCAATTTTTGAAAATATTTAAATTGTTTGAATCTTAAAACTAATGTCCATAGCTCTCGCGGAATGTGTGAGTTTGCCTACACTTATGAGGTCAACTCCCACTTCCGCATAACTTCTGACAGTTTCTAAACTCATATTTCCCGAAGCCTCGATTAATACATTAGGGTTAAGATTTCGAGACATTTCAACAAGTTTTTGAGCTTCTTGCGGAGTTTGATTATCGATCATAATTATGTCGGCTCCGGCGGTGATTGCTTCGCGTAACTGATGCCAATTAGTGATTTCAACTTCAATTTTGTGAAGATGCCCAACGTGATTTTTCGCAGCTGTCACCGCTTCTTTCACACCGCCAGCAAGTGCAATATGATTGTCTTTAATCAAAACACCATCATCTAACCCAAGCCGATGGTTTTTTCCGCCACCAACGCTGACGGCGTATTTCTCTAACATTCTTAATCCTGGCGTTGTTTTTCGGGTGTCAACAATCTTGGCATTTGTGCCTTCAATTGCCTTAACATATTGACGAGTGAGCGTCGCGATACCAGACATTCTTTGAATCAAATTTAACGCAACTCGTTCGCCGCCAAGCAGAATATCAGCATAACCTTTCATCGTTGCAAATGAAGTTCCAGCTTCAATTTCTTGACCTTCGGTGGCGGTTGGTTCGAGTTCGGGGCTTTCCGCGTCGAGTTGAAAAAACACGGCTTCAGCAATTGCCAAACCACAAACTACCAAATCTTCCTTCGCCAAAAACCTACCGATTCCGCGAATGCCGTCAGGAACTGTCGATTGTGTTGTGATGTCGCCGCGTCCGAGATCTTCGCTCAGAAATTCTCCGATGTTTGCTAAAATGTCGCTATTTTCAAGCCAAATCATAATAATTTTTTTACCAAGTTGACATATAATTCAACCGATTTTTTAAGGTCATTTTTTTTCACAAATTCATCTTTTGTATGTGCCACAAGAATCGAACCGGCTCCAAGAAGCAATGGCGTTCCCCAATTTGTCAGATGCGGAATATCCGTCGTGAATCTTACCACTTTTTGCGTAAAACCTTCTACTTCCAACATTTTAACAGGCAAACTAAATGAAGAAATTTCTAAATCACCACGATTTTTCACAGCTTTTTCTAGCAATTCGAGAACAGGTTTTTCGTCCGTTACAAGACGAATATGTAATCCGGCTTCGGCGTTTGGCGGGATTATATTGGTTTTTAATCCACCTGAAAGCAGACCAATATTAAGCGTCGTTTCGCCGTAAAATTCATCAGTTGGAAGTTGAAGTTCGCGAACATCATTTAAAATGTCGAGCAGTTTTTCAATCGCCGATTCGCCTTCTTCCGGATAAGCTGAATGTGCCGCTTTTCCTTTTGTTTTCAGTAACATCCGCAACGAACCTTTTGAGCCGATGGCGAGTTCGTTGTCGGTTGGTTCGCCGTTAATCATATATTCGCACGTTGCAGCAAGCGGATGCCCGTTGGCGACTTTCGCACCAGTCGAAGATTGCTCTTCGTCAACTGTAAATAGCAAACCAATATCTGTAATTCCTTCACTTCGAAGGAGTTCGGCGGCGGTAATTTCAGCGGCGATTATTCCTTTTGCGTCACACGAACCGCGACCGTAAATTGTTTCGCTGTCTTCAGTTGGCGGTATAAATGGCGGAACTGTGTCCATGTGAGTTGAAAGAAAAACACGCGGTGTTTCATTCAAATAAGCGATAATATTATTCTGATTTTCAGAAACTGGTTGTAATTCGACCGTCCAGCCGAGACTTTCGAGATAATCGCGAAGAAAAATTCCAACTGCGAGTTCGTCGCCGGAAATCGATGGAATTTTCATCAATCTAGTTGTTAATTCAAAAAGATTCATTATTTAGCCTTTTTTATATCAATTATAATTTCGTTTCCTGCTTTATCTTCAAGAATAAAATCTGCCTTATCGCCAACTTTTAAAACTTCTACTTGCTTTTTATCTTTCACGTAAAATTCCATAATCATCGCGGGCATCAAGCCCTTAATTTCTTCATGATTTAGTTCAACAGAAACAAGTTCAAGATTGATTTTAGTGATGATTCCTGTGCCATTGAAATTTTTTGCGACAACTGCGGTGTTAGTATTTGGAGTTGGACTTTGAGCAACGCTTGGTGTCGAATTTACAACGACATTTTGTGGAGTTTTATTGTCGTTCGCAACAGTTTTTGTTGAATTTGAGCTAATTGAGTTACACCCAAAAGCCGAGAGCGAAATAGCGATTATCAAAAATTTAATGTTCATAATTTTCTCAAATAATTATGCAACATTTTACTAAAACTTACTAAATATTTACGATAAGTCTGGCTATATTAAAATGATTTTTAAAGCTATATAAACATTTTCCCAGGATTCAGAATCCCATTTGGGTCAAAAACCTTCTTAATCGCCTTCATAATTTCGAGCGTCGGTTTATCGATTGCTAAATCTAAATACTGAGCTTTTACATAACCGATTCCGTGTTCGCCGCTGATTGTTCCGCCGAGTTCGACCGATAGTTTGAAGGTTTCTTTGACGCATTCTCTCGCACGTGCGATTTCGTCAGGATTGTCGCGGTTGATGACAAAATTAACGTGAATATTACCGTCGCCAGCGTGTCCGAAGTTGGCAACAAATGTATTGTGTTTTTTACCGATTTCTTCAATTCTCGCAACGAGTTCGGGAACTTTCGAACGCGGAACAACTACATCTTCGTTTATCTTTAAATTGCCGAATTTCATCAAACTTGGACTGATTGCACGCCGAACGTCCCAAAGTTTATCTTCTTCCTCTTTTGATTTTGCTCGAAGTATTTCAAAACCGCCGTTTTCGCCTAAAATCCGCTCGATTGTTTCCGCGTTTCTCGCAACTTCTTCATTTGAACCGTCAACCGCGACCAACAAAATTGCCGCCGCATCTTTCGACAAACCAAACGCGAAATTCTGCTCAATTGCTTCGATGCAATACTTGTCAATAACTTCCATCGCCATCGGCAAAATACTTTCCGGTGTGAATTTTGTCAGAACTTGACACGCTTCCTCCATCGATTTGAATGAAGCCCTCACGGTAGAAGTTGTTTCGGTTGACGGCAATAATTTCAGCGTTGCTTCAGTGATAATTCCGAGCATTCCTTCACTGCCGCACATCAAACCGGTTAAATCGAATCCGACGACATTTTTCTCGGTCTTTCCACCAGTTCGGATAATTTCGCCTGTCGCGGTAACTATCTCTAAACCAAGAACATAACGTTTCGTATTGCCGTATTTTGGAGTCCGCATTCCGCCTGCGTTTTCGGCTATATTTCCGCCGATAAAACTGTCTTTGTAACTTGCCGGATCTGGCGGGAAAAATATGCCGTGTTTTTCGACCGCTTGCTGCAATTCCCAAGTCGTAATTCCAGGCTGGCAAACAACGTATAAATCGTCGGCAGAAATTTCAAGAATTTTGTTCATCCGATCAGTGCCGATAACAATCCCGCCATCAACCGGAACCGCTCCGCCCGTGTAACCAACGCCGCCGCCGCGAGCCGTAACGGGAAAATTCTCAACATTCGCAAGTTTCATTATCTCGACAATTTGTGCAGTATTTTCAGGAAACAAAACCGCTTCTGGCGGAAACTTTTCTTTAACGGCATCAGCACCATAAGGCTCAACCTTTTCAGGTTCAACCAAGATGTTTTCCGAACCAACTATTTGGCGTAATTTTTCGATAACTTCAGCCTTTGAAGCATTTGTGGTCATTCGACCTTTTGAAGTGAAATGGATTGATGAATACATATATTCTTGAATTCTTTACCGAAAACTCTCTTTCAATTATGATACAACAAGTTAGCTTGCAAAATCATTATGGTCAGAAAATTTGAATTCACCTCAGTTCTTGGTTGGTCGGTTAGCCGTTGGGAGACTTTTTCGGCTTGTAAACGGCAATATTATTATCAATATTACGGGAAGCACGATCGCGATAATTTGCCTAAAATCAATTACTTGAAAGGTTTAACGACAATTCCTTTGGAGATTGGAAATGTCACACACAAGGTGATTGAAATCCTTCTGAAACGGATGCAGAAGTCTGCACTGAATATTGATGAAGTGAAGTTTTTTGAATTTACAAAGCACCGAATGTTGAAGATTCTTGAGGAAAAAGAGTTCGCTGAGATTCATTACGGACAATTGGAAACTGTTGATGCAGAAATTTTGATTTTGCCAAAAGTTACGGCTGCATTGGAAAATTTGTTAAAAAGTGAGCGTTTAGCATGGCTTTTTGAAAAAGCCTTGGCAACAAAAGATAAATGGATTATTGATCCGGAAGGTTATGGCGAATGCCGGATTGATCACCAAAAGGCTTATTGCAAAGTTGATTTTTTGTTTCCGATTGGCGATGAAATTTATATTTTAGACTGGAAAACGGGTAAAAAAGACGATGCGAAACATGGCAAACAACTTCGCGGATATGTTGCTTGGGCATACTTTCACTTCGAGAAAGAGTTTTCCAAAATAACGCCTGCGGTCGCATATCTTTTGCCGGAATATAATGAACGCTCGATTAAAGTTAGCGAAGACGATATTGAAGTATTTTCAGATGAAATTAGAAGCGAAACTGAAGAAATGTATAAATATTGCCAAGATGTAGAGGACAATATTCCGCTCGCGAAAGTGGAATTTCCAATGACAGAAAAGCTGATTTTATGCCGTTATTGTAATTTTCGAGAACTTTGCGATAGAAAGTAAAAAAATTCTACGAATTCATTTTTTAAAATTTGGTTTGCACTTATTTAGCTTGAGCCGGAACATCATTAGTTGTTCCAAACTGAGTTGCAACAAATGCATTGTTGGAGCTATTTAAACGATACCATTGTCCGTTTCTACAAACTGCAACATCGGTTTTTCCATCGCCGTCAAAGTCTGCCGGAGTTGGAATGTCAGTTGAAATTCCGAAAGAAATTGCGGTGAAGTTACCGTTACCGCTGAACAAAATATACCAGACACCGTTTCGGTAAATTACTAAATCTGCTCTTGCATCGCCATCGAAATCGCCGTTGAGCGGTTTGTCTCCGGCTTGTCCAAATTGTGTTCCGGCAACTTGTCCATTTCCGCTTTTAATGTGATACCAAATTCCATTAGAAGGTCGGAAAATGTTGACATCTGCTTTTCCGTCGCCATCAAAATCTGCTGGCAAAGGCGTATCGTTTACTGCACCAAAAACTGTCGCGTCAAAAGCTCCATTTGAACTATTGAGCCGAAACCAAGTTCCATTTCGATAAACGCAAACATCAGCTTTTCCGTCGCCGTCAAAATCTGCCGGAGCAGGAATATCGGTCGCTGTGCCGAAGTTTATCGAATCAAATGTGTTGTTCGTGCTTTTTAAACGATACCAAGCACCACCTCGATATATTGCGATGTCTGTTTTTCCATCGCCGTCGTAGTCTTCGGCGACTGGTTTATCTCCAGTTGCACCAAATTGCGTTGCAACAAAATTAGAATTGCTGCTATTTAAACTAAACCAAATTCCGTTACTTGGGCGAAATAAAGCAATATCAGCCTTGCTGTCTCCATCAAAATCAAATCTTGTCGGATTTAGGTTTCTTTGGCTCAAGCAACCGTTATTTATTGTTATATGATTCGCAACTTCACCGCGTGAAAATCCGCAAAATGTGAATGGCGTAATGTTGCTCAGAATCGCATTCATTGTTGTATCCGCACAACTTTGACCCGAATCAGCGTGATTTGCACCGAGATTATGTCCAATTTCGTGTGCAGTGAGAATAAATTTGGTCGGAACTAAATCAAGTTTTCCGGTTAATCCGTAAGAACTAGCAGGACTGTTGCAAACTACTTGAAAAAAAGCAATTCCTTGCGACGAAGCATTTGGCTTTGCGGTCCAAATATGTGCAATATCTCTCGGAACTTGGTTTGTTGGATAATTTGCGTTCCAAAATGATTTAAAACTTTGTAAAACATCGCTGGCGTTACTTATCGGATAAGGATCAGAAGTCGCCCATGTGTGTTGAAAAACTACATCAATTGTAATCCCTAATTCGTTTTCGTAAACGCCTTCAACCATATTTAGCGTTTCTAAAATATCGTTATTTGCTTGTGCAGAACCACCAAAATCAGTAACGTATTGAAAATCAGCTTCGGTCGCAACTTCTAAAACCTTGGCGATAATTGCATTCGTGCTAATTTCTTTTGAAACAAATTGTTTGCCAGATTCGAGCTTTCCGCCAATATCTAATGGGCAAGAAATGTCTTCGCTTTTTATCAAACTTCCTTCGCGATAAATAACAAAATCAGAATTTAATGCCAACCAGGAATGTTTTTTTGCTGGTTCAATAAAAAACTTTCCGTTTGGTGTGAAGATAAACCCTTCGATTTTTGTTTCGTCAATTGTTAGCCGAACTGTTGTTTTTGAATCGCCGACAACTTCGCCTTTGTATGTTCTTACAATGTCTCGAGGAAGAACAGTTCCGCCGTCTTGATTAGTTTCCTCAGCTCTATATCTTCTCGCACGAAGATCGCGTGGCGTGAGCGAAAGGGTAAATTCTCCAATTTTTACTTTTCCATTTTCGCTTACTTTTTGAAGTAATTCTTTGGTGTTTAAATCAAGTAATTCAACGTTTGTAAAAGATTTTTTTAAATCTTCAACAACCAAACGACTTTGAGCAGAAAGTGAGATGACAAAACAACAAAAACAAAAAATGAGTGTCAAATTTATAGATAATTTTCTTAACATAGAAACTCCAAGACAACAAAGTTTAACATTCTTTATTATCTTAAACGTGAAGTGTGTATGTCAAGAGATTTTATTTCTAATTTCTATTTTTCTCTTAATTTAAAGGCTTGCATTGCTTCAATAGCACCTTCGTGCATAATTTCCGGTCTGTGATAACGCCAAAATTTTGCAAATTCTTCTTCGTTCATCTCAGGTTTTTCAAGTCTAAATTTTTCTTTCAAGTAATTTTCACACCAATCTCTAATATCTTGGTCATGATTTAAAGCCGTTCTTGCACCGTGCATCAAGTTGTCGCGTTCCATATTTTTACCTCGTTTATGCTAATCTGATAACTATATTCGTCAAGTTTGCGTAAAAACGCAATCTACATTTTAGGAGTTTATTTTGAAAAGAATTTTTGTTTCGCTATTAATTGCTTCAATTTTTACGGCTTCTGGTTTTGCACAAAATGCAAAACCTAAAAAAGTTGTCAAACCTACAGTTTCAACAGCAGAAAAACCAATCGTCAAACAACAAGGACTTGAAGTTCCATTTGTTAATAAAGTTTTGGCAAATGGTTTTGAAATTATCGTTTTGGCAGATAATTCGGTTCCGCTAGTCACAATTGAACTTGTTGCAAGAAACGGTTCAATTACTGAGCCACTTGAACTTAACGGCTTATCGCATCTTTACGAACATATGTTTTTTAAGCCAAATGGAGCGATTGTTGACGGCGAAGAATATTTGCGTGATATTGACCAACTCGGAATTGTTTATAACGGAACAACTCGCGAGGAAGTTGTTAATTATTATTTCACAACAACAAGTCCTTATTTAGACACTGCAATGCGTTATATGAAAGATTCAGCATTGCGTCCGACATTTAATGAAGAGGAATTTGCTAGTGAAAAACAAGTTGTCATCGGCGAAATTGATAGAAACGAATCAAATCCATTTTTTTATTTGAGCCGCACAATGTCTGACAAACTTTTTTCGAAATATCCAACTAGAAAAAATCCACTCGGCACTCGCGAAACAGTAAATGCGGCAACAACCGAAAAAATGCGACTAATTCAAAGTAGATATTATGTTCCTAATAATTCAGCATTAATTGTAACTGGTGATGTAAAACCTGCGGAAGTTTTCGCAATTGCTGAAAAATATTTTGGAGTTTGGAAGCGTCGTTCAATTGATCCGTTCAAAGAATTTCCATTGGTAGAACATCCGCCACTTAAGAAAAGTGAAGGTTTTATTGTTGAACAACCGGTAAATAATGTGTTGATTCAAGTTGGTTGGCACGGACCTTCAATCGGAAAAGACGATGCGGCAACTTACGCAGCAGATGTTTTTTCTTATATTTTAGGACAACCAGACTCGCGTTTTCAGAGAAATTTAGTTGATTCTGGTCTGACGAATATTGCTGATATTACATACTATACGCAAAGAAATGTTGGTCCAATTACCCTGACTTTGGCAGTTTCGCCCGAAAAAGCTAAAGAAGCAATTCGAGTTGCCCACGCTGAAATAGCAAAGTTTAATGAAACAAATTATTTCACCAATGAAGAACTAGAAAACGCCAAAAGTTTACTTGAATCGCGTGATCTTTTCGAACGCGAAAAACTCAGCGAATATGCCCACACACTTGGTTTTTGGTGGTCATCAACCGGAATTGAATATTTTCGTGGTTATCAAAAAAATCTGCGTGCAGTTTCGCGTGAAGATATTAAACGCTACGTTTCGACGTATATTCAGAACAAACCGCGAATTGGAGTCGCACTTATTTCGAGCGAAGCACAATCAAAAATTAAACTTTCGGCAAACGATTTAACAGGAGTGAAATAGAATGAATTTAGTCAGAAAAAATAAGCAGAAAGTTTGGAATAAAGTTGCTATCTTATTGTGTTTGCTGATTATACAAGGCATCTTTGTCTCGACTTTTGCTCAGGCTTCGCTCAATGTTGAAGCACAAGCAAAATTAGTTTCAGAGTTTGATGTCAACGGTTTAAAAGTAATATTTAAACGAAGAGCAAATTCACCAACAGTTGCTGCCGGATTATTCATCCGTGGCGGTGTTAGAAATATTGACGAAAAAACTGCCGGAATTGAAAGTTTAATGCTCAGCGTTGCCACCGAAGCAAGTAAAAAGTTCCCAAAAGATTCTGTGCGAAGAGAATTTGCACGAACCGGAAGCGGAATTGGTGCGAGTGCCGGAAATGATTTCAGCGTTATTTCACTCGGTTCAACACGTCAAAACTTTGAAAAAAGCTGGGAAATATTTACTGATGTTGTGACTAATCCGGCATTTGCCAACGAAGATCTTGAAAGAATTCGCGGACAAATTTTAACGGGTTTACGTGATGACACTGATGATCCGGAAAATTATTTACGGCTTTTAGTAAATAAAACAATCTACGAAAAACATATTTATTCTAATGATCCACGCGGTTCAGCCGAAACAATCGCAAAGTTTTCGGCAGCAGATATTCGTGATTATCATCAAAAACTAATGCAAACTTCGCGGTTATTATTAGTTGTCGTCGGCGATTTAGATTTGAATGATTTAAAGTTGAAAGTCCTAAATTCTTTCGGAAAATTACCACGCGGAAATTACAAAGAAATGCCCGTTTCTGCAATAAATTTTTCTAAACCAACTGTTGATGTCGCGACTCGTGACTTGCCGACAAATTATATTCAAGGCGAATTTGCAGCACCAAATCTGATGAATCCAGATTATCAAGCAATGAGAGTTGCAATGTCGATTTTACAAAGTAGAGTTTTTCAAGAAGTTCGCGTTAAACGAAATTTGTCTTATGCACCAAATGCAGACATCGGTTCGGCGGCTGCAAACACCGCAAATATTTCTGTCTCTGCTGTTGATGCTAATCGTTCAATTGGCGTTATGCTCAATGAAATCAAAAAAATGCGATCGGAATTAGTAGTAGAAAGCGATATTTCCGGAGTCGCCGGACAATTTCTCACCTCGTATTATTTGAGCCAAGAAACCAACGCTGCCCAAGCCGGAGAAATTGCAAAGTATGAATTAATTGGAAACGGTTGGAAAAACTCGTTGAGTTTTATTGACCGTGTAAAAAAAGTTACTCCAAAAGATGTCAAAGATGTTTCAGAAAAATATATGAAAAATATCCGTTTCGTTGTTGTCGGAAATCCCGCATCAATAAATCGCGAAATTTTTCTTCAAAACTAAAAAAAGGCTACTCGGATGAACGAGAAGCCTGATTGGGGGTAAATATCTGAGTGGAATAAGTATTATTTCACAGAGATGGATGGGTCGCCGAGGAGAGACCAGGTTTTTCTAACGTCGGGGTCGTTGGAGGCAGAT
>JANORS010000005.1:0-800483 GCA_031415455.1 Acidobacteriota bacterium
AGAAATGGTAATGCCCGGAGATAACATCGCAATGGATATTGAATTAATCAACTCAATTGCAATGGAAAAAGGATTGCGATTCGCAATCAGAGAAGGCGGCAGAACGGTTGGAGCTGGAACAGTTTCCGATATTATTGAATAAGCTGGAGCAAGAGAACAATGGCACGCGAAAATATAATTTTGCAATGTACGGAATGCAAGGAACGCAATTACGTGACGACTAAAAACAAAAAGAATTCTCCCGGAAGGTTAGAATTCAGTAAGTATTGTAGTCGCTGCAGAAAGCACCAATTGCATAAAGAAAATAAATAAACATTACTTCGATTTGCGATCATTAAGTTGTGCTTTACTTGAATATTTATCAAGTAAAGCACAATATAAAAAGTCAAAAATCGAATATCAGTCTTAGGGGTATGGTGTCAATGGTTAGCATGTCGGTCTCCAAAACCGTAGGTCCGGGTTCGAGTCCTGGTACCCCTGCCACTAAATAAGACTTGAGGAGAAAATAAAGTGTCAGAAACAGTTGACACCCTAAAAAGTGAAAAGGTCGGAGCTGGACAGTTTGTTAGCGAAACACGCGAAGAACTGAAAAAGGTTTCGTTTCCATCTTCGGATGATGTGAGATCAACAACTATCATTGTTATTCTCAACGTCATCTTTTTTGCAATTTTTCTGTTTTTGGTTGACCAAGGATGGAACTATATATTGCTTGGTCTGGAATGGTTGGTCAATAAGACCGTTGGATTATAAATGAGACAGTGGTATTTTATCCATACATATTCAGGACACGAAAACAAAGTTGTTGAGAGTCTCAATGCACGCATTCGCGATTTGGAACTCGGAGATTTAATAACTGAAGTTTTGTTGCCAAAAGAAACTGTGGTTGAAATGCGAGGAAGTAAACGCATTGAATCGCAACGAATGTTTTATCCGGGTTATGTCTTAGTTGAAGTTGAATGCGATGACCGTTCACGAATACCGGATAACGTGTTTCATGCTATTAAAGCAACACCGAAAGTAACAGGATTTTTGGGTGGAAAAAACCCAACGCCCTTAACTGACTCGGAAGTTGATCAAATCGTCCACAATGTTGAAGTTGCGGCTGAAAAACCAAAACCTAAATTCTCTTATGAAGTTAATGAAGTTGTCCGAATTAAATCAGGACCATTTGCCAGCTTCACCGGAAAGGTTGAAGAGATTAACGAAGAAAAAATGGTTTTGAAAGTTACAGTTACAATTTTTGGACGGGCAACTCCGGTTGAATTAAATTTCTTAGACGTCGAAAAAATTACTTTTTCTGACGACGAATAAAAAAGAGGACATTTTCGTGATTAGCTGTTTATAAACCTTTCACGAAATCGTAAATCAAAATATGGCTAAAAAAATAACAGGCTACATTAAACTACAAATTCCGGCTGGTAAAGCAAATCCTGCTCCACCAATCGGACCTGCACTTGGTCAACATGGCGTAAACATCATGGAGTTTTGCAAGGCGTTTAACGCTAAAACGCAAAACGATGATCCAGATATGAAAGTTCCGGTAGTAATAACCGTTTACGCTGACAGATCATTTACATTCGAAACAAAAACTCCACCGGCTGCTGATCTTTTAAGAAAAGCATCTGGTATTCCAAAAGGTTCTGCGACTGCAAATAGCGTCAAAGTTGGAACAATCACGCTCGCTCAAATTCAAGAAATTGCGAAAATGAAAATGCCAGACTTAAACACAACCAACTTGGAAGCTGCTGTTAAAACTATCTCAGGAACAGCAAAAAGTATGGGTTTAACGATAGAATAGTATTTCAAATGAGGGAGAAGTGTTTACAACTTGCGTTGTAAATTTAAAAACATTTCGCTTGAACCTCGGCATAAAATGGCTAAAAAAGGTAAAAATTACAGAGCTGCCTTGGCAAAAATCGAGGAAGACAAAAAATATGACCTGGTTGAAGGAATTTCTTTAGTTAAAGAAGTTGCTTTCGCGAAGTTTGACGAAACAGTTGAATTAACGATGTGGCTTGGTGTCGATCCGCGAAAAGCTGATCAAATGGTAAGAGGAACTATTGTTTTACCAAACGGGTTAGGCGGAAAAGCAAAAATTGTCGTTGTTGTTGCTCAAGGTGACAAAATCAAAGAAGCTGAAGAAGCTGGTGCTGATTTTGCCGGAGCTGATGACATTGTTGACAGAATTAAAGGCGGTTGGCTTGATTTTGACACGTTGATTTCAACTCCAGACATGATGGGTAAAATCGGTGTTTTAGGTAAAGTACTAGGTCCTCGCGGACTTATGCCAAATCCAAAAACCGGAACTGTCACGATGGATGTGAAAAAAGCTGTTCAAGAAACCAAAGCTGGAAAGGTTGAATATCGGGTCGATAAAACCGGGGTTATTCACTCACCTGTCGGTAAAGTATCTTTTGATCAAGACAAACTTGTCGAAAACACAAAAGCACTTATTGATGCGGTAATGAAAGCAAAACCTTCAACAGCTAAAGGTCGCTATTTAAAGAAAATCAACTTAGCGTCAACAATGAGTCCGGGCGTATTGCTCGATGAAGCAAATTTCGCTAAATAAAAGTGAGGAGCAAAAAACACAGTGAAAACAAGAGAAAGAAAACAAAATGATTTAAATGCCCTCACCGAGCAGTTGCAAAATGCAAGTTCTGCAATGGTTGTTGGCTTTACAAAATTAAAAGTAAGTAAAGACTTAGAATTTCGGGATAAACTTCGGAGCGAAGGTGCCGAATATAAAGTTATAAAAAACACTTTGGCTAAGATTGCAATTAAAGGAACACAATTTGAAGGTGCAACTGAGCATTTCAAAGGAGTTTCAGGAATTGCTTGGACGAACGGCGATGCCGTTGTTCTTTCAAAACTAATCTCAAAATTCGTTAAAGAGAACAAAGAGTTTTATGAACTTAAGGCTGGAGTTGTCGAAGGCAAAGTCTATAACTTTAATCAAATCGAAGCTATTGCGAGCCTACCTTCGAAAGAAGAATTGATTTCGAAATTACTTTTCGTTATCAATGCTCAAGCTCAACGTATTGTTACAGTTATCAATGCTGTGCCACGCGATTTGGCAGTTATCGTCAAACAAATTGGCGAAAAAAACGGATAATTATTATTTGGGTGAAAGATTTCAAATCGTTGAATCCTTTCAGCTCAACAAACAGTTTCTTAAGCCGTAAACCAAGGTAAAAAAGTGCGAAGCGATAAGTCAAATTGCTTTGCGGCTCAGACGATTGGAGTTGGAGGTGCAAGCCAACAAAAAAAGTCCCGCGGGTTCGAATCGGCAAACTTAAAAAAACAAACAAGAACCCTTAGTGGAGAGGAAAATTAATAATCATGGCTACTACAAAAGCAGATGTAATCGAATATTTGAAAGGCGTTTCGTTATTAGAAGCGTCAGAACTCGTTAAAGAATTAGAAGAAATCTTCGGCGTTTCAGCCGCAGCCGCAGCTCCTGCGATGATGATGGCACCAGCTGGCGGCGGCGACGCTCCAGCAGCTGAAGAAAAAGACTCTTTTGATGTTATTTTAACCTCAGCCGGTGCTGCAAAAATTGCAGTTATCAAGGTTGTTCGTGAAATCACAGGCTTAGGCTTGAAAGAAGCGAAAGATTTAGTTGATGGAGCACCAAAAGCTATTAAAGAAGGCGTAACTAAAGACGAAGCTGATGGAATTAAAGCCAAATTGGTTGAAGCCGGCGGCGAAGTTGAAGTTAAATAACTTCATTGATAAACTTTAATTGCAAGTGTTTAAATTTAAACACTTGCAATTCAAAAACGTTTAAACAAACCTTTTCTGAGGTTTACGAGCTTAGAGAATTTTTTCTCTTAACAAAACTGGGAGAGTTGGTGTCGTTTTGGCACTCTCGAAAATTTATTTCTACAGCGAAAGCTGCTTTCAGTAAGCGGTCTGGGCGGATTTTACCCACGACCGCATTTGCCGTCTTTTCTTGCCGATTCAATTGAAACCGCAATGAAATTACCACAAAAGGTAAAATCACCAAAAGACGCTAAACGAAATATAGAATTTCAACAACAAAAGAATTTCCATAGGGCAAAGTTTAAGTAAAAGATATGATTGCTAACCCATTACAACACAATAAACATGGAATTGGACTCAGAACAAGCGAAACGCCGAATCGAGTGGACTTTTCGAAAATTTACACAACGGCTCAAATTCCGAATCTAATTGAAGTTCAACGCGAATCTTATAACAGATTTTTGCAAATGGACGCATTACCGGAAGAGCGACAAAGAGTTGGACTACAGTCAGTTTTCGGATCAATTTTTCCGGTTTCTGACTTTCGCGGGACTGCAACGCTAGAATATGTTGAGTATCAAATTGGAAACTGGCAATGTAAATGCGGACTTTTAGAAGGTCTTGAGCATTTGCGTGCAAATTGTAAAGACTGTGGATCAAAAATTAAAGTAGATCCATTTAGCTCAGCTGATGTTTTGTGTAATTCTTGCGGCACGTTTAACTCTGTCCGACCAAAACTCTGTTCAAATTGTGGAGAACCCGTTGGACTTAAACACAAACACGACCAACAAGAATGTCAAGAACGCGGTATGTCTTATAGCGTTCCTTTGAAAGTAAAAATTCGTTTAACTGTTTACGAAAAAGATCCGGAAACAAATATATCAACGATTCGTGACATTAAAGAAGAAGAGGTTTTCTTTGGCGAAATTCCTTTAATGACTGCAAACGGAACGTTTGTGATTAATGGAACTGAACGTGTTATTGTTTCGCAACTTCACCGTAGTCCGGGAGTTTTCTTTAAAGGCGGAACGGTAAATGTTGGTAAAGTTATTCCTTATCGTGGCTCATGGATTGAGTTTGAGTATGACCAAAAAGGTATTCTTTATTCACGCTTAGGCAAACGCAAAATTTTAGCAACTATCTTCTTGCGTGCATTAGGTTTGTGGTTAAATCCGCAAGTTGAAATGAAAACATTGCCTGACAATTTGCTTGAAGATGTTATTAAGAATGCAAGTTTCACAAATTCCGACATTATTCGTCTGTTTTATACAAATGATGAAGTTCGTGTTAAAAAAGGCAGACTTGTTGTAGCTATAAAAGAATCCGGAGATAGCAGTTTAACAGGAATGCGTTCAGAAGAAGACATCAAAGGCAAAGACGATTTTGTTGTTAAAGCCGGAAAGAAAATTTCAGCGTCAACTATTAAAGAGCTTCGTAAACTTGGAGTTAAAGAAGTTGAGGTTGGACAAGCCGAATTTGAAGGTGCACACGCACTTGATGATGTTGTCAACACCGAAACCGGTGATGTAATTGTTGATGGTGGAATTGAAATTACTCCGGCAAAATTACTTGAAATTGTCGAAGCCGGTATTGAATCGTTTACAGTTTTCTTCCCAGAAAAAGACATTATCGGCAAAATTATTGCAGATACTTTAAAGAAGGATTCGATTTCAAAACCAGTCGATGCACTTTTGGAAATTTATCGAAAAGTTCGTCCCGGCGATCCGCCAACTGTGCCGACCGCTTACAAACTTCTCGAAGGAATGTTTTTTGACGCTCGTCGTTTCGATTTGTCGAGAGTTGGACGTTTGAAATACAACATCAAAATGGGCAGAGAAGAACGCGATCGCATTGATGATCCGCTTCTTAACGCTAGTGATTTTGTTGAAGTTGTCAGTTATTTGCTCAGAATGAAAGGTAATTCGGAAGATTATCTTCAAGATGATATTGATCACTTGGGAAATCGACGTGTTCGTGCTGTTGGCGAACTCCTCGAAAATCAATTCCGTATTGGTCTCGAAAGAATGGAGCGTGCGATTAAGGAGAAAATGTCGATTCAACAAGACATGTTTACCACAATGCCACGCGATTTAGTCAACGCTAAACCAGTAACGGCGGCGGTTCGTGAATTTTTTGGTTCATCGCAACTTTCGCAGTTCATGGATCAAACCAATCCGCTTTCTGAAATTACGCACAAGCGTCGTCTTTCAGCTCTCGGACCTGGTGGGCTTTCGAGAGAACGTGCGGGATTTGAAGTTCGTGACGTTCATCCAACTCATTATGGTCGTATTTGTCCAATTGAAACACCTGAAGGTCCGAATATTGGATTGATTTCTTCGCTTTCTTGTTTTGCGAGAATCAATGAATTTGGATTTATTGAATCGCCTTACCGAAAGGTTGAAGACGGTCGAGTTATTGAGTATGTAAAAGTTCTAAACGGTGGAGACACAACATTTAAGCCAAAACAACATGTTCGCCAAGAAGATGTTGAAGCAGCAAATGGAAAATTGAAAGCCGGACAAAAGCATGCTGAATTTGAGCCATTTCCTTTTTATTTAACAGCTTGGAACGAAGATAAATACATTATCGGTCAAGCGAATATTGAGCTTGAAGCCAATGGTTATATCGTCAATGATCGAAATGCAGCTCGTAAAAAAGGTGAATTTATCACAGCTCATCGTGATGAACTCGAGTATCTCGACGTTTCGCCGAAACAACTAGTTTCTGTTGCGGCTTCTCTAATTCCATTTTTGGAAAATGATGATGCTAACCGGGCATTGATGGGATCGAACATGCAACGTCAATCAGTTCCTTTGCTTCGTGCAGAAAGTCCTTATGTCGGAACCGGTATGGAACGAATCGCGGCTCGTGATTCGGGTGCGGTTGTTGGTGCAAAGCGTGATGGAATAGTTGATTATGTTGATTCTGAACGGATTATCGTAAAAGCTGACCATAACGTTGACGGCACAATTTCACGCGAAGTAACCGCAGATATTTATAACTTAACTAAGTTTAAACGCTCTAATCAAAACACTTGTATGAATCAAAGACCGATTGTGCAAGTTGGCGAAAGCGTCAAAAAGGGACAAGTTATCGCTGACGGACCTTGTACTGATAAAGGCGAACTCGCTCTCGGTAGAAACGTGATGGTTGCATTTATGCCGTGGCGTGGTTACAACTTTGAAGATGCGATTTTGGTTTCGGAAAGACTTGTGAAAGAAGATTATTACACTTCAATTCACATCGAAGAACTCGAAATTGAAGCTCGCGATACTAAACTTGGACCTGAAGAAGTAACACGTGATATTCCAAACGTTGGCGAAAATATGCTTCGCGATTTGGATGATAGCGGAATTATTCGCATTGGTGCACAAGTAAAACCAGGTTCTATCTTGGTTGGAAAAGTTACGCCAAAAGGTGAAACTCAATTAACGGCTGAAGAAAAACTTCTACGTGCAATTTTCGGTGAAAAAGCCGGTGATGTAAAAGACGCAAGTTTGACTGCACCTCCGGGAATTGATGGAACAGTTGTTGATGTTCAAGTCTTTACACGTAAAGGACAAGACAAAGATAATCGTTCTATTGATATTCAAGACCAAGAAGAAGACAAACTTCGTCGTGACCTTGAAGACGAAATTCGTATCTTAACCGAACAACGAAACGAGCGTATTTATGAGCTTTTTGATGGTCGAAAATTTGTCAAAGATTTAGTTGGGGCTAATGAAGTTCTTATTAAAAAAGGCGAAACCATTACTCGTGAAATGCTTAATGGCGTTGATGTAAAATTACTACGAAAAGCAGAAGTTGTTTCTTCAACATCAGATATTTCGGCAGAAGTTAAAGAATATGAGCAACGCACAGAACGTCAAATTAATATTCTCAGTGATATTTATGGCGAGAAAATTGCGAAGTTGAAACAAGGCGACGAATTACCTCCGGGAGTTATTAAACTCGTGAAAGTATTTATTGCCATGAAACGAAGACTTTCTGTCGGCGATAAAATGGCTGGACGACACGGTAATAAAGGTGTAATTGCACGTATTTTGCCGGAAGAAGATATGCCATATTTACCTGATGGAACTGGCGTTGATATTGTTTTGAATCCGCTCGGCGTTCCTTCACGGATGAACGTTGGACAAATTCTTGAAACACATCTTGGTTGGGCAGCGAGAATTTTAGGAGTTCATTTTGCAACTCCGGTTTTCGATGGTGCCAGCGAAGAAGAAATCAAGGGTTATATCAAACTAGCAAATGATAAATTTGATGATATGGGAATTCCACCATCGGTTGGTCTCTCCGGAAAAACTCGACTTTATGATGGCTTAACAGGTGAATTATTTGAGCAAAAAGTAACGGTTGGTTACATTTATATGCTCAAACTTTCTCACTTGGTTGATGACAAGATTCACGCTCGTTCAATTGGACCATATTCACTTATTACGCAACAACCGCTTGGTGGTAAAGCACAATTTGGTGGTCAGCGTTTTGGAGAAATGGAAGTTTGGGCTTTGGAAGCCTACGGTGCCGCCCATATTTTACAAGAACTTTTAACTTGTAAATCTGATGATGTTTCAGGTCGTTCTAAGATTTATGAATCAATCGTCAAAGGCGAATCAAACTTTGAACCGGGAATTCCCGAATCGTTTAATGTTTTGGTGAGAGAACTTCAATCGCTTTGTCTCGATGTTGAATTGATCGACAAAGTTGACGTGAGCGAGATAAACGCTAGCGTTGGTGAAGTTTTAACCGTTGGCGGAATTGAGTAATTATAGATTTTTGAATTACGATTTGCGATTGGGAAAATAATTGTTATTTTTCCAATCGCAGATTAAAGCTAATTTCAAAAATCACGATAGGAGAAAAAGATGTTTCGATTTCAGAATGATAAACCACAAACAGCTCCAAATTTTGAAGCTATTAAAATTAGTCTAGCTTCGCCGGAAAAAATTCTTTCGTGGTCAAAAGGTGAAGTAACCAAGCCTGAAACTATCAATTATCGCACTTTCAAGCCCGAACGTGACGGTCTATTTTGTGCAAGAATTTTTGGACCGGTTTCAGACTGGGAATGTCTCTGCGGAAAATATAAACGTATGAAGCATCGCGGAGTAATCTGCGATAAATGCGGCGTTGAAGTCACACAAGCGAAAGTCCGACGTGAACGACTCGGACACATTTCGCTCGCAAGTCCGTGTTCGCATGTTTGGTTTTTTAAAGGTTTGCCATCAAGAATTGGTCACCTTTTGGACATCACACTTCGCGACCTTGAAAAAATTCTTTATTTTGAACTTTATATTGTCATTGATGAAGGTGATGTTCCGGGAATGAAGGAAAAAGATCTTCTCACTGACGAACGTTATCGTGAATTAATGCGTGAATATCCGCATCAATTTGTCGCGAAAATGGGAGCTGAGGCGATTAAAGATTTGCTTTCAAGAGTTGAGATTCCTGAACTTGTTGTTGAACTTCGCCAAAGAATGCGTGAAGAAACTTCACAACAGAAAAAGTTAAAATATTCGAAACGCTTAAAAGTAGCGAATTCGTTTATGAAATCGACGAACAAAGCCGAATGGATGATTTTGGACGTAATTCCAGTAATTCCGCCTGAACTTCGCCCACTTGTGCCGCTCGATGGTGGACGTTTTGCGACTTCAGATTTGAATGATTTGTATCGTCGCGTAATTAACCGTAATAATCGTTTGAAAAAACTCATGGAATTGCGTGCACCGGAAGTTATCGTTAGAAACGAAAAACGGATGTTGCAGGAAGCTGTCGATGCGTTGTTTGACAACGGTCGTCGCGGAAGAGTTTTACGTGGTGCAAACAATCGCCCGCTCAAATCGCTATCTGGAACTTTGAAAGGAAAACAAGGACGTTTCCGTCAGAATTTGCTCGGCAAACGGGTTGATTATTCGGGACGTTCGGTTATTGTTGTTGGTCCGGAATTGAAACTTCATCAATGCGGATTGCCAAAGAAAATGGCTTTAGAATTGTTTAAACCATTTATTTACAATAAATTAGAAAAAGATGGTCACGCCGCGACAATTAAACAAGCTCGCGAAATGGTTGAACGCCAAGAAGCGGTAGTTTGGGATATTTTGGAAGATGTTATTCGTGAACATCCTGTTTTATTAAACCGAGCTCCAACGCTTCATAGACTTGGAATTCAAGCCTTTGAACCTGTTTTGGTTGAAGGAAAAGCGATTAAAATTCATCCGCTCGTTTGTACAGCTTTCAATGCTGATTTCGACGGCGACCAAATGGCTGTTCACATTCCGCTTTCGCCCGAAGCTCAAATTGAAGCAAGCGTTTTGATGTTGGCTTCAAACAATTTGCTATCGCCAGCGAGCGGTCAGCCGATTACAGTTCCTTCGCAAGACATCGTCTTAGGTTGTTACTATCTAACTCGTGGTCGAGAAGGTCTGAAAGGTCAAAATAAAGCATTTAACTCGGTTGAAGATGTAATTTTGGCAATTGATGCGAAAGTTGTTGAAACACAATCAATCATCAAGCTTCGTTGGAGCGGTGATTTAATTGATCTCACAACTGAACATAACGACCAAGATGTGATGCGTGCAAAAGTTCAGGTTGATGTTAAACGAACAATTGAAACAACAGTTGGTCGCGTAATATTTAACGACCGTTTGCGTCGCGAAGGTTTGCCATACGTCAACGGAACTTTGAAGAAAAAAGGTTTGCAATCGCTCGTCAACTTCTGTCATTTGAGATTAGGACATGACGACACAGTTGCTTTGCTTGACGATATGAAGAGCCTTGGGTTCTTGTATGCAACCAAATCAGGAATGTCGATTGGAATTGACGACATGGTAACTCCGGCAAGCAAGAAAACATTGATTGCTGATGCGAGAGTTGCAGTTGACGATTTAGAACGTCAGATGAACGAAGGTATGATGGACGATCTCGAAAGAGTCAACAAAGTACAAAAAATCTGGTCTGATGTAACCGATGAAGTTGCCAAAGCAATGTTCATTGCAATGGACGAACGCGAGCAAGAACGCAATGAGCTAAATCCGATTTTGGTGATGGCTGATTCCGGTGCTAGAGGATCGGAACAACAAATTCGTCAGTTAGCTGGAATGCGTGGTTTGATGGCTAAACCAAATGGTGAAATCATCGAAACGCCTATTATTGCTAACTTCCGCGAAGGTTTGAACGTTCTTCAATACTTTATTTCTACTCACGGAGCGAGAAAAGGTTTGGCTGATACAGCTCTGAAAACTGCTGACTCGGGTTACTTAACGCGTCGCCTCGTTGACGTTGCCCAAGATGTAATTATCTCGGAAGACGACTGCGAAACGATGAAAGGAATTGAAGCTGAAGCAATTGTGAGAAACGGTGAGGAAGTCGAATCATTGCGAGACAGAATAGTAGGTCGTATTTCGCTTGACGATATTTTTGATCCAATCGACGGAACTTCAATTCTAGAATCTGGCGATGAAATTAATGAAGATTTAGCTTCAAAAGTTCAACTTGCCGGAATCCAAAAAGTGATGATTCGTTCAGTTTTAACTTGCGAATCGCGTCGTGGTGTTTGTATCAAATGTTACGGACGAAACTTGGCAACCGGTCGAACGGTAGAAATCGGTGAAGCGGTTGGAGTTATTGCCGCTCAATCGATTGGTGAACCTGGAACCCAGCTAACAATGAGAACTTTCCACGTAGGTGGAGCTGCTCGTCTCGAACAAGAAACGAAACACGTTGCTTCAATGGAAGGAACTGTCAAATATGTTGATCTTCGAACTATTACGAACAAAAAAGGTCAAACTATTTCGATGAAACGAACTGGGATTTTGGCTATTACCGATGATGAAGGACGAGAAATCGCGACTTATCAAATGGTTTATGGTGCACATATTCTGGTCGCAAATGGCACGAAAGTTAAGGAAGATGATGTTCTAGCAACTTGGGATCCATTTACTTATGCGATTCTTTCTGAAGTCTCTGGAACTGTAAAATTCCAAGATTTGAAAGAAGGCGTGACGATTGAAGAAGAATTCGATAAGATCAGCGGAAACAAAAATCTCGTTGTAAAAGATTCTCCTGATGACAAACGTCAGCCGCGTCTGGAAATTAAAGATGGCTCGAAAGTATTGAAAACATACAACTTACCTGTTCGTGCAAACCTATTGGTTGAAGACGGACATATTGTTGATGCCGGAGACGTTATTGCTAAAATTCCACGCGAAACAACAAAAACTAAGGACATCGTTGGAGGTTTGCCGCGGGTAGTTGAATTATTTGAAGCTCGTCGTCCAGCCGAACCAGTTGTTATGTCTGAGATTGATGGAGTTGTTAAATTTGGACCAATTACTAAAGGTAAACGTAAAATTATTGTTACCGGAGAAGATGGCGGCGAACGCGAATATGACATTCCACGCGGAACTTATATTAACGTTCAAGAAGAAGACACCGTTATGGCTGGCGAACCTTTGATGGATGGACCGCTTAATCCGCATGATATTTTGCGGGTTCTCGGAACTCAACGTTTGCAAGAGTATATAGTTGACGAAATCCAAGAAGTCTATCGTTTGCAAGGTGTTACGATCAATGATAAACATATCGAAGTTATCGTTAGACAAATGCTTCGTTGGGTTAAAATCAAAGAAGTAGGTGATACAGATTTCTTACTTGAAGAACAAGTTGACCGTTTCCGTTATGAAGACGAAAATCGACGTGTTCTTGATGAAGACAAACAACCATCGAGTGCTGAACCAATGTTACTCGGAATTACGAAGGCTTCGCTTTCAACCGATTCATTTATTTCAGCAGCTTCATTCCAAGAAACAACTCGTGTTTTGACCGAAGCAGCTATTTCGGGAAGAATTGATTATCTCCGCGGCTTGAAAGAAAACGTCATCATGGGTCGTTTGATTCCAGCCGGAACAGGTATGCGTTTCTATCGAAATGTTGAGATTGATTATGATCCAACTGTCAATCAAAAACGCGAAGAAGAAATGGACGAATTCCCGATCATCACCGGCGGACTCGATCTTCCTATGGACATTCCGCTAATCGAAAGCGGTGAAGATGAGGAAATAGACGAGCCAATGATTGTTGACGAATACGCCATGGACACTGAAGAAGTCTTCGAAATGGACGACAGCTCAATGGAAGTTGTTGATATGGACGATGATGATCTTTAAGGTTTGCAATTCAACCCCAAAGTAAATTAAAGGCTGCCTGAAAAGGCAGTCTTTTTTTGATTGCCAAACTTTTTAGTAGATAAAAATTTGCCCTGTTTAATTTGTATTTCCCAAAAATACTTCGTTTAGATATTTTGGGGGATATTTATAAATTATTACTGGATTCAGGTTATTTTTGTTAAAACTATTTAATTTTTCTCTGATTTAATGTAAAGTTTTAATATCAACACAAAAGGAATATATTATATGACTAACCCAAAGAATCATTTATTTTCAGTTTTTTTGTTTTCAATTTTTCTTTCTTCTATTTGTATTGCCCAACAAAATAGAAATTCAATCACTGGGATGGTTTATGATTCAACTAATAACCGTCCTGTTTCAGATATTTATGTCGAATTAGCGAATGATGTATATTCAACACTTGGGAGAAAGAAGACAGATGCTTCTGGTAGATTTGCATTTACAGGATTAGCTTCTGGTAATTACAAGATTAAGGTTTTAGCATTTGGTACAAATTTTCAAGAAGAAAGTAAAGATGTAGATATTTCTGGCATAAAAATAGGAAACTCCACAACGTTAGATAATGCAATGGTTGATTTCTACTTAAGATACGATAAACGAAAGGTGGGCTTTTCAGATCAAGGTTCGCCATCATCTATTTTTCTTCAGGAGGTTCCTATATCAGCTCAAGAGTTCTACAAAAAAGCAATTACTCAATTGAAAACTCCTTTAGAGTCTGATTTAGGTATGGATAGTCTCAAAAAGGCAATTCTTCTTTATCCTGATTACTATGATGCTACACTGCGTTTAGGCGTTGAATATGTAAATAGAAATAATTTTTATGATGCAATACCTTATCTTATAAAAGCTATAACCATAAATAAAAGAAGTTTTTTAGGATTTCTTTCAATTGGAGTTTCTGCCTTTAATTTAAAACAATTTAATGAATCTGAAAAAGCCTTTCAAGCCGCAACAGTTATTAACCCCAATTCTGATTATGCAATTACACAATACGGTATGATTTTAAGAATTTTGGGTAAATTCAAAGACTCAGAAATTGCTCTCTTAAAAGCTAAGGCTTTAACTAAGAGCAACCCCAAATCAGAAGTTCATTGGCAACTCGCCTTACTTTATGAAAAGACTGGACGTAACAAGGAAGCCGCCGATGAACTTGAAGTTTTTTTGATTATTAAACCAAGCCCTAAAGACCTTTTACGAATCAAAGATTTAATTTTGAGTTTAAGGAAAAAAGTAAAATAACCGTCCTGAAACATAATCTTTATTAGTCTGAGTTTAAAATAGAAATAATTGTTTTTAATCTAATAAATATTTTTAATTTACAACTTTTTCATTTGTTAATATGAAATTTATAATTAACTTTTGTTAAATTCGAAAACGTGATTCCCACTTAAATGGAAAATAACTGCCAGCTACTTCAGGTGTAATAGTATGATTAAAAAGTTTTAAAGCGGTAGATAAAACAGGATCACGTTGCATAAATAAATCTTCAGCTGTTGGAATTAGTATCAGTTGAGGCGTAACTCCATTATGCTCAAGGCTTATCCCATCGCTCATTATTACATCAGCATTTGTAATACTCATATAATAAGGTATGTATTCATCTTGAATTCCTGTAATAATTTTCATGGGTACACCTCTCGATTGCATTACTGCTCCTGCCGATACATCACCTAGAACTACTCCTCTTTTCTCTAATTGCACGAACCGTGCAAATATCTCGGAGGCTGAGCCTGAATTCGAATCAATTAAAACAATTAAATTACCTTTATAAACATTTTTACCTTTAGTCTTTGCCAACTGGGGTTTCATTTCCTTTCGACCTTTAAGATCAGCTATTTTTGTGTCATTTTCAACGAAGTAACCAGTTAGTTGTTCAAGGGTTACAACATAGCCACCACCATTACCGCGTAGATCAAGTATTAAATTACTCGAATTTTTGACTTCATTCATTAAATCGGAAATTCTTGCAGGGTCAATCGAAAATGTAGGCATCTTCCAAATCGCTGTGTTCCCGACATTAATAAAACGATTCTCAGATTCGTAGCCCTCATTGATTTCAAACTCTCTTATTAAATCGGCTATGTTCAATGACTTTTTAAGCTGCGTAACTTTAGTTGTAATGTTGAGTTCTCTTGAATCTTTATCAGATGGACTTTTAACCCAAATATTTACATTTACTCGTGGACTTAATGCATTATAATAATAATTTATTTTCCACATTTCTTTACGAGTAGGCTTAAAGCCTTCAATTTTAATCAACTCATCTCCAACTTTCAACCCAACATTTGCCGCGTCGCTATTTGCCTTAACTGCAACAACAAAACACTTATCACCAATCATTTGCATCCGCCAACCGTATTCGAATCTACTTGCACGAGGAGGTGGATAAAAAGAGGTGTGAGAATCGTTTAATTCAAGAACGGCTTGAGCAATTATTCCATAAGTTTGCCCCAAGGAGGTTGCATTTTCTATTTTACTTTCAGCAATTTTGAAACTTTTGTCTAAATCAATTCCATGAAATGTTTTGTCATAATAATTATTTTTTACTTCATTTTTAACTGCATTAAGCATGTCCTTTGCACGCCCTTTCTCAAGACTAGTTAGTGACTGGGAATTAACTTCTGTTACTAGTGATAAAAAAGTTATTGCGAGAAAAAAACAAAGTAAAAAATTTTGAATAAAGTAATGAAATGTTTTCATTTAGCTATCTCCTAATAGATGTATTATTTCCTCTGAATATTAAGGAAAATTATTGATTTTGTAAAGATGTTTTCTTTGAGAATTTAAATTTTTAATTTTATTTTATGAACTTAATGGAGAGTCTTATTAAAACCCATAAAAAAACAACACGAAAAAAGATTTTTCGTGTTGTCTTAGGTTTAAATTTGTATAGGTTAAAATCTAAATCTAAATCCAAATCTCACTGTGCGTGGTGCTTGGAACGAATTAGATAGTCTATACAACGGATTTGGTTGAATTGAACTATCGTTGTTATTGAATAGAGCTAAAACAACTGGTGCTCCATTTCTTTGCAATCTCGAAAGTGCTAAATTCTCAGCAGTCGGTAGTGCTGCTTCAGCAACAGTAATAACACCAAATGCAGGATTTCTTAAGTCAAAATTGAATCCACCCTTTTGTGTGTCAATACCAAGTACGTTGTTTTCGTTGAAAACATTGAGCACATCTAACTCAGCAGTCACTTCAAACTTACTATCACTACCAAATTTATATCTGTGACTGATACCAAAATCAGATGAAGTTAACATTTGTGTACGACCTAAATCACCACGTTTTGTAATTGGAATTGGAATCCCAAGAATTGTTGCTGTGCTAGTTAAAGGTGTTCCACTAAGTGCAGTACTAAATACTTTAAATACAGTATTGTTTTTACCACCCCAACCAAAACGCTTGTTCCAGTCGAAGTCATAAGAACCTGAGAATTTGAAAACATGTGGACGGTCTGTAGCAAGCGGTCCGTTATCTGGTCCACCAGCAAGTGTAAACCCAACATGTGGTAAATCGAAACTACGACCAACGTTAGGGCTTGTTCTACCATTCTCATCAGTTTGTGCTAAACCTGAAAAGTTACCTCTCAGACGGCTGTAAGTGTAATTTGCATTAAAACCAAAGTCGTTTGCAAAATTTCTGGCAATACTTACTTCAAAAGCAGTATATTTTCGCTCTGGTAATGCAGCAATAGTTCCACCTGCATCATTAACAGACTTAGCAAGACCTTTTCCAGGATTACCAATAATATATGCCTCACTACCAGTTGATGTTAAAACACCAATATCTTCAATAGCTTCATCAAGTATTTTTCTTGTAAATCGAGCACTAAGTTGGAAATTTCTACTTAATTCCCGTTCAAAAGTAAAAGTTAGTTCGCTTTGTCTATACGGTTTGAGGTCAGGGTCAATTGCACCAAACTCAAGCCCTAATCCAGCATTAGAAGGAATTCGGAAGTCTAAATCACAACGAATTCTACCACTGCCAAGTGTTCCTGTATTTGGACATCCGCCACCAACTGCTCCTGCGTAATTACCTAAAACTGCTGAAGGATTAAACGCGAAAGCTGCACCGTCTGTTGGAAGAATGTCAAAGAAAAATTGGTGAAAATATTGTCCGCCAAATGAGCCGCGTGGTAATTCATATTTAAAACGATCATAGAACCAGCCATAAAAAGCAGATACTTTGGTCTTTCCATCACCAGTTAAATCATAAGCAACTCCAGCTCTTGGAGTAAGTTTTTCTCCCCAACCGAACTCTAATCCTGGTAATCCCGGAACGAAGCTAGGAACATTTTCATTTTCAATTCGGAAACCAAGGTTAAAAGTCAAACGTCTAACTGGTTGCCATTTATCTTGTAAATAAACTGCGATGTTGCGACCGTTAACACTTCCTTGCTCTGCAAATCTTATAACTGAACCTGACCCAATTGCGGCTGGATTAGTGACTAAATTTGAACGACCAGCATAAGCAGCAATAGTTTGACCGTATCGTAAAACAATTTGATCTGTCCGAACACTCAACAAATCATTATTAATTTTATTTAATTGATAACCTGCTTTTATTTCGTGTTGACCGCCACCGTTAAATAATATCGTACCGTCAACATCAAAAGTTCTTCGTTTAGTAGCATCAAAGCGTTTAGCATCAAAAACTGAAATACCATTCGATTGTCCAAGTGAACAACCAGCTATTGCAGGAGGGGTTGTTGTGCCTGCCGCTGCACTACAAAGCACCCGGTTGATGCTTACATTTGGAACACCATAAGTACCTAATTTCTCGTTTAGAAAATGATCTCCAAATCTTGCATTTATAAAGAACTTATTAGTAACGTTATAAACGCCTTGAACCGTATAGTCCGTAGCGTTTTGTCTGCCACCAAGTGTATTGAAAAAAGCTGATCCAGTAAGCCCACTACCAGAAGGGACTGAATCGTATAGAGTTCCATAACCAGGAATGCTACCTTCTACAGCAACAGGTGAAGAAGTAAAAGTTCCAGTTAATCGCAATTTACTAAAAGGTTGAGCATCTATTCTAGCAAAAATATACTCATTTCTTTGTTTTGCTGTGTAAGTTTCTGAAGTTCGAAAAGGTCGTGCAACAGTATCAGTAAAGTAGTTGATTGTTCTTGTTGTTTCAAATATTTGAGGTGTGTAACTACCAAAAAACCAAAGTTTATCTTTAGCAATTGGTCCGCCTAAAGTTGCAGTTGGAAGAAAAGCTAAATATTGATCTCGTCCTTGCGAAACATATTCTGGACCACCGGTAGCACCACTACGTCTTAAAATGTTTCTTCCACGTGCTTGCAAGTCGCCAGGCTCAAACCCAGCACCAAATGTGCCGTGAAAGTCATTTCCACCACCTTTCGTTACAACGTTGATAACACCGCCTGTTGCTCCACCGTATTCAGCTTCAAATCCGCTTGATTTGACTTGAACTTCTTGAATCAACTCAAATGGCAAGTTACTGTTTGTGTTTAGAACACCGGTTCTTGCGTTAGTTACTTCTTGTCCATCAACGATGAATGTGTTTTCTCCACCGCTAGATCCATCAATTTGAAAACCACCTGTCAAAGGTTCTGGTCTTGTGGCTGGTGATATTTTCAACAAACTAGTAAAATTTGTTCCTTTTGGAAGATTTTCTGCAACTTTTGCAGTAATGTTAGTTTGAATTTTGGAGTCTGTAGTATCAATTGAAACACCTTCAGATGTAACATCAACTACAGCACCTATTTGACCGCCAAGCTCAATACTAACCGGGGTAGCTCTTCCTAAAACAACTGGAATGTTATCAAGTTGTTTTGCGGCGAATCCGCCAGTCGCGGCGACTTTGATTGAATATATACCTGGTGGTATCTGGATGACTTTTTGAAAACCATCGCTGTCAGTAGTAATTGTTCGTTTGAATCCAGTCGAACCAACACTGGTTATTGTTACAGATGCGTTTGGGATAACAGCACCATTTGCATCTTTCGTAGTAATCTCAATACTCCCAGTGGTTTCTTGGCTAAATCCAGCTATTGAAAAGCTAAGGATAAGAGCGGCAACCATGGAAATTAAATTAAACGTTTTCTTCATTATTTATCTCCTAATCTATTTTTTACTTGAATGTTTTAAGGCTATATAGCCACCTAAAAAACAGGCTTTCAAAAAACCTATAAAATAATTAAAGCAATTTGAAAGCCAAACTTTTGATTTTTCCATTAAAACCTATAAGTCCTTATGATACAGCAAATAAAGCGTTTTATAGCATTTGAGTAATAATGTAGTTTTATATAACAACTTGGAATTTCCAATTATTTGAACTTTATTACAAAAAAATGTGAATATTTTCAACATTGCAGTTTTGAAAATTTTCCATCAAAATGTCTTTAGTAATAATTTAGGAGCAAATATTTGTCAGAAAAATTTTACAGAGATTCAGTCCACAATATAATTCGCCTCAAGAGCGGAACCGAAGCCGAAAAGCTCCTTATTCGACTTATTGATACGGCTGAGTTTCAGAGGCTTCGGCGAGTAAAGCAGCTTGGATTGGCTTATTTTACTTATCAAGGTGCGGAGCATTCGCGTTTCACTCATTCGTTGGGAGCATTACACTTAGCGACTCGGGTTTTAGATAAACTTCAGGCAAAATATTCAATTTCTGAGAATGAAATTGTCGCGGTTAGAGTTGCGGCTTTGCTTCATGACATTGGGCATGGTGCATATTCGCATGTGATTGAAAAAATTCTGGATTTTCATCACGAAAATTTTACGATTGAAGCAGTTTTGAGCGACGAAACTGAGGTTGGTAGAGTTTTACGAGAATTTTCTCCAACTTTGCAAGAAGATGTTGCAAATATTATTCGAGGGCAATTTAAGCCGGCTGCTTTGGGGCAACTTGTTTCATCGCAACTCGATGTTGATCGGATGGATTATTTGCTTCGCGATTCGCTGATGACAGGTGCAAAATATGGAGTTTTTGACCTTGAGTGGATTGCAAAATCGATTGAAATTGACGAAGCGAATGACCGGCTTTATGTTTCTGCAAATGGAATTCATGCGGTCGAAGATTATCTTCAAGCCAGATATTATATGTTTCGGCAAGTTTATTTTCATAGAACCTTGCGTTCGGCGGAAGTCGTTTTGCGGTCAATAGTTAAGCGTGCTTTAGATATTTTTTCCACAGGTGGAAATCTTTGGTTTGCCAAAGAAACTGCGTTTGAAAAAGTATTGCAAAAGCAAAAACTCACTTTAAAAGAACATCTCGAATTAGACGATTCTGATGTTTTATTTCATATCAAGCAATGGCAAAAGTCTGATGATGCAATTTTGTCAGACTTATCAAAACGGTTTATGAACCGGAGACTATTTAAGGCTTTCGACCTTGATATGCCTGACGAAATGAAAAAAGAATTTTTGTTAAATACCCGAACTTTGGTTGAAAATTCTGGATTTGATCCAAATTATTACTTTGCAGAAGACCGAACAGGCGATGTTCCTTATTATTTTTATACAAAAGACTCGGTTGAACCAAAAAATTTGATATATGTCGAAAGCGGATTTTCGCATCCGAAAATTTGCGAAATTTCTGAGGTAAGTGCCGCAGTTCGCGGTTTGCAAAAAGCATACGAAATTCATCGTGTTTGTTTTCCATCTGAATTAAAAAATGAAATTGCCCTGCTTTATCATAATTAAATTGATTTTGGGAGTTTGGCTTTTGGGTTTCGGCTTCCAATCTGTTTATGCACAAAAAATTGCGATTCTTTCGCCGGAAAACAATCCGGTTTCTGAAAATATCTCTTCACAATTATCAACAAAACTAGATTCATTAGATTCTGATTTAGTTGCAAATGCTTTTCGTTCAACAACTTACGAGAATATTTATAATCTTTCAAACTCCGAAGCGAAATTAATAGGCGAAACTGTCGGATGCGAGTTTTTTGTTATTATACGTGCTGATAACTTCAAACGTTCGTCTTTTGCAAAAGATAATTATTTTGAAAGTTTTGCGGCGGTTTATCTGGTAAATTCTCGAACCGGACATCTAATTTTTTGGAAATTATACAATTTTGAAGATACGAAAATAGAAATTTCTAACAAGAAACTTTTTGCTGCAGTTAACATAATTGTCACAGAGATAAAAGATAATCTAAAAAGTGAAAAGTTTGATAAACCAATCATCGCAGAACTACCGGAAGATGATAAAAACTATCGCTCACCTTTACCATTTAAACGCTTAAAACCTTTATACACAGAAGTTGCAAGTTTATTTCTAGTTTCGGCTACAGTTGATATTGAAGTTGATTTAGATGAAAAAGGAAAAATTACGCGAACGGAAATTGTTCGTTGGGCAGGCTTTGGGTTAGACGAATCAGTTACTGACACAGTAAAAAAAATGAATTGGCGTCCGGCAATGAAAAGCGGTAAAACATTGCCGATTCGGGTTTTATTACGTTACAATTTTAAGAAGATTGAGAAAAACGAGTAAACCTAATGTCAACTTCTATACACGAATCAACCGCACCCGATTTGCAAAAATCTTTTGATTACCCTTTTCGTATGGAAAATATTCCAACAGAAGAAATAGCCGAAGGTCGATATATTACACGTTTTGCACGCACGCCCGAAGAAATTGACGCGGCGTTGCGATTGCGTTTCGAAATTTTTAATCTCGAATTGCACGAAGGTTTAGAGTCGTCATTTCTTACTGAACGCGATGAAGATGAATTCGATCTAACCTGTCATCATCTTATTGTAATTGAAAAAGATACGAACACAGTTGTCGGCACATATCGAATTCGCACGATTGAAATGGCAAAAACTGCTCGTGGTTTCTACTCGGCAAACGAGTTTATGATTGAAAATTTACCTTCTGAAATGCTTAATGAAGCAATGGAAATTGGACGTGCATGCATCTCTCGCGAACATCGTAACTCACGTGTTTTGTTTCTGTTATGGAAAGGTCTAGCAATGTATGCAACCAAATCTCGCAAACGTTATTTGTTTGGTTGCTGTTCACTTTTTACAGTCGATTGCAGCGAAGGCAGACGTGCTGCACGAATTCTCAAACGCGGTAATCATATTCACGACAATTTTCGTGTTGACGCACGTGAAGATTGCCAATGTAAACCTGTCGATTTTCTCACCGAAGATTCTGATGAAGATATTGAATTACCAAAACTCTTCGGCACATATTTAAGAATTGGTGCAAAAGTTTGTGGCGAACCTGTTATCGACCGCCAATTTAAAACGATTGATTTCTTTGTTATCATTGATGTTGAAGCGATGGAAGAACGTTATTATAATATGTTTTTCCTGCCTTTTGAATATTTGAAGTAAATGAAATACATTCGTTCTATAATTCGTATTCCGCTATTTTTCGCGTTAACTTTCGGGATTTATGCCGTTTGGTTTATTGGCGACTTTTTTATTCCAAACAAACCATTTTGGCGACAACTTATTTTTAGATATTGGGCAAAAGGATTTTTAAGTATTGCAGGTGTTAAGGTCATCGTTTCAGGACGAATCCCGCGACCGCCATTTTTTCTCGTTTCAAATCATTTAAGCTATATTGATATTCCACTTGTACGCTCAGTTTTAGAAAATATTTTTGTCACCAAAGGCGAAATTGAAAGCTGGTCACTTGCCGGAACAATGATCGGAAATTTTGGTAATATCTATATCAATCGAAGTAATAAGCGAGATATTCCACGTGCCGGAAGTGAAATTTTGGAAACACTGAATCAGGGCGAAGGCGTAGTTGTTTTTCCGGAAGGCACAACTACAAACGGTTCAAGCGTTTTACCTTTCAAGTCATCATTTTTCGAGTTTGCTTCAGCCGCAGATTTGCCTGTTTATTACGCCGCAATTCGTTACGAAACTCCAGACGGATTTCCGCCCGCTGGCGAATCGGTCTGCTGGTGGCGAATGGAATCAACTTTGGTCGGACACATGTGGGAAATGTTTAAAATGCCTGGCTTTGAAGCATTTATTACCTTTGGCGAAAACCCGATTCAAGCCGATAACCGCAAAGATTTAGCAAAACAACTTCATGCTGCCGTGAGCGAGTCTTTTACTCAAATGAAATAATTCTAAAATTTTTAACCTTAAAAAATAAATGCCCGGGCATTTTCATACGCGGGCGGTTTTTACCGTTTTCACGGAAATTCTACGATATACATCTTGTTATAAAAAGCTACGATGCTCGTATCTGATAAACTAATTTCATGCTATATTAAACCAATTCTTTTTTCAAGTTCATATATTTTCTCAAGGAGATTTCCCATGTCTGTCACAACACTCGGTTTAGATTTAGGAGTAACATCAGTCGGTTGGTCGTTAATCAAACTTACTGTTAATGATATTGAGCAAACTTTATTAGCTGAAATTGTTGCATCCGGCGTTCGTATATTTCCGGCAACTACGGAAGGCACAAAAAGCACACCAAAGAATTGGAGTCGCCGAACATCTCGCGGAACAAGGCGTTTGCTTAGGCGAAAACGTGAACGCAGAACCAATTTACGCGAATTACTCACACAACATAATCTTTTGCCACTTTTTGAAGCTGATGATTCGGTTGAGTTTGACAAACTCGGTGATCCTTTTGGTTTGCGTGTTCGCGGACTAGAAGAAAAATTAGATAATTTTGAAATTGGTCGAGCTATTTTTCACATTGCCAAGCGACGTGGGTTTTTGAGCAATCGAAAATCAGGTAAATCAAAAGACGATGGTGTAGTTTTGGGTGGAATTGCGAGTTTAAAGGAGCAACTCGAAACTAAAGATTTCAAAACACTCGGTCAATTTCTAAATACTCAAGACAAAAAACGAGGTCGTTATACTGCCCGCGATATGGTTGAAAATGAGTTAGAGCAATTTTGGTCGGCTCAAAGCAAATTTAATCCAGAAATACTTACCGATGTTCTTAAATCAAAAATAAAATATATTGTTTTTTATCAACGTCCCATTAAAAGTCAACGCGGTTTAATCGGAAAGTGTGGCTTTGAACCCGATAAAAAACGATGCGATTTGGCACGGCAATCTGCACAAAGATTTCGGTATTGGCAAGATTTGAATAATTTGAAAATTCAAGACCGCAAAACCTTAAATTGGCGTGAATTAACTCTTGAAGAAAAACTGATACTTGCAGAAAAACTCGAAAAAACGAAAGAAGTAAAGTTTGAATCAGTTCCGAAACTGCTGAAATTAAGAGACGATGTTCGCTTTAATCTTAGTTCCGGTAAAGAAAAAATGTTCGGAAATAAGACCGCTGTTGCTTTTCGCAGCGTTTTGAAAACTGCTTGGGATGATTTGGGCGAAGAAAAACAAGAGCGGTTAGTTGAAGAAATGTTTCGCATTGAAAGCGAGATTTCTTTATCAAAAAGGCTTAAAGAATTTTGGAATCTCAACGATTTACAAATTGAAAAACTCCTCAAACTTTCGCTTGAAGAAGGTTACAGCCGTTGTTCGCTCAAAGCAATCAATAAGATGTTGCCGTTGCTTAAAGAAGGAAAACGATACGATCAAGCCGCGACTGAAATTTACGGCGACCATCGCAAAATTGCCGATTCTGACGCTTTTGAAAAACTTCCTTTGCCGCCACAAGATTTGCGTAATCCAATTGTTTCCAAAGCCTTGCACGAACTACGCAAAGTTGTGAATGCAATTATTCGTGAATATGGAAAACCCGATGAAATTCGGCTTGAAATGGCTCGTGATTTGAAAATGACGGTGATCCAAAAGGAAAGATTCCAAAAACAACAGAATCAAAACAAAAAAGACAATGAAGATGCCGAAGACTTTTATCAAAAGAAATTTGGGTTAGAAAATGTTTCAGGTCTTGATAAATTGAAATATCGTTTGTGGCTTGAATCTGGCGAAATGTGTCCATATACAGGCGAGACAATTCCGCCAGAAATGCTTTTGTCCGACCAAATCGACATAGAACATATTATTCCTTACAGTCGTTGTTTTGACGATTCTTATATGAACAAAACAATTTGTTTGGCAGGTTTTAATCGTGATGTAAAGAAAAATAAAACGCCTTTTGAACTTTTTAGCGGTGATGAACAAAAGTATTTTGAGCTTATTCAACGAATCGAATTTTTCCCGATTGCAAAGCGTAAAAAGTTTGAAATGAAAGATGTTGATGAGGTTGATTGGGCTGGTCGTCTGCTTTCAGATACGCGATTTATATGCCGTGAATCTCGCGGATATTTGCGACAGCTTTATCCGTATAGTTTTGACGAAAATAAATATGTGCAAGTTGTCGCAGGTGGTTCAACTGCTTTACTGCGGCATTCTTGGGGTTTGAATTCTATTCTTGCTGAAGGCGATGTTGACCTCAAAAACCGAACCGATCATCGACATCACGCTATAGACGCAATTGTTATTGCCTTAACAACACGAGGTTTATTTCAAAAGATTTCTAAACTCGCAGGACAAAACCGCGATAAAATGCGACGGATTTTGAAAGGAATGGAAATGCCTTGGGAAAGTTTTCTCGATGACGTAAACGAATCAATAAATTCTATCGTTGTTTCTCACGCTCCGATTCGGCGAGTTCGCGGAGAATTGCTTGCCGCAACTGCTTATGGCGGAACAAACGACGAAGGCGTTTACACAACACGGAAAAGTGTCGAGTATTTTACGAATCAAAAGCAAATTGAAAAAATTATTGATTCGGGCGTGAAAGAAATAGTCAAAAATCGGCTTGAAGAATTTGGCGACGATGCGAAAAAGGCTTACTCAACTCCACTTTTTCACAAAGACGGCAAGACAAAAATTGAGACTGTGCGAATTTATGAAAAGATGTCGCGTGAAACGGTTGTTCCGATTTACGATAAATACGGAAAACCTTACAAATATTATGCACTTGGCGGAAATCATCATGTTGAAATTTATGAAAATTCGGATGGCGACCGCGAAGCAAAATTAGTTCCGCGATTTTATGCGGCGAAGAAAATTCTTGATGCGAAAAAAGAAGGTAAATCGCCGAGTCCGATTATCGGCAGAGAAGATGACGATTGGCGTTTTCTGTTTTCGCTTTGCCCGAATGATTATATCGAGTTTCTTGGAGACGACGGAACATTACGCATTTATAGAGTGCAGAAGATGTCCATCGGACCGAAAGTTACAGCTCGACTTCTTAATGATGCGGGCAGCGATTATATTTCAGGAGTTTCTCTGAACATTGAAGGGAAAAATAGCTTTAAGAAAATAATTCGCAAACTTCAAGTTAGTCCGCTTGGTCATCTCGACCGAGCAAATGATTAAAAGAACGGTTGAAATTTCCACACGCGGTTGTTTTGTTCACGCGGAACATTGCCAAATTATCATCGAAAAAGACGGTGAAAAACTTGGCAGTGTTCCGATTGAAGATTTGGGTGTTTTGATAATCGATTCAGATATGACGATTACTTCAAGCCTTATTTCCCAACTTGCCGAAGCAAATGTTGCTTTAATTTTTACTAACGAAAAACACCTTCCTTCTTCGCTGACAATTCCTTTTGTCGCCAACACACTACAAAGCAAAATCTTAAGTCATCAAATTGCCGTTTCCGTTCCAAACAAAAAACGTATGTGGGCAAGCGTTGTTTCGGCAAAAATCTTAAATCAATCAGACAATCTTAAGGCTTGCGGCAAAGACGGAATCGGCTTGCGTGAAATTTCCAAAAATGTGCCAAGCGGCGACCCGAAGAATCTTGAAGCATACGCGGCAAGAATTTATTGGCGAAAACTTTTTGGCGATGATTTTCGACGAAATCGCGAAAATCCAGATGCAAATATGCTTTTGAATTACGGTTACGCAATTATTCGGGCATCAGTTGCACGGGCGATTGTCGGCACAGGTTTGCATCCGAGTTTCGGAATTCATCATAAAAATCAATACAATCCGTTTCCGCTTGCCGATGATTTGATGGAACCGATTCGTCCTTTTGTTGACCGCAAAGTTTATTCGATTGTTAAAAATCATTCAGAAAAAGATGTGGAAATCGAACTTGAATTGAATCGGGAAACCAAAGCCGAACTACTGAGTTTATTGGCGGAAGATTGTTTTTTGGATAGCCGTAAACAACCTTTGCTGGTTGCGATTGGTTTATACGTGGCGAGCATTAAGCAAATAATTACAGGAGAAACAAAGAAACCTTTGATTCCAACGTTATGAAATTTTTTGGAGGACTTGATACTGTGTGGATGGTTGTAATGTTTGATCTTCCGACCGAAACGAAGGAAGACCGCAAAAGATATACGATTTTTAGAAAATACTTATTGAAAAATGGTTTTTCGATGTTGCAATTTTCTATCTATGGCAGGCATTGTGCGAGCGAAGAACACGCCGATACTCACGAAAAGCGAGTTGTCGGCGGTTTGCCGACAGCCGGAAATGTCCGTATATTAAGAGTTACGGAAAAACAATTTGCCCGAATGAAAACTTTTTATGGAAAAGCACCCAAAGAAACAGAAAAGCCGCCGTTACAACTCAGTTTTTTCTGAGCAAAAAAGCAGCATCTCTATTGTTTTCAACCAGTTACGGCTGACGTAGTTTATCAGATAAGAGAATCGTCGCAAATCACAACGAGGGTGCAAAGATTACTCAAATTGAGAAAAGTTTATCAGATAAGAGAATCGTCGCAAATCACAACCTCCGGTCGTTCCTAACGCTACTTCATCTAGTTTATCAGATAAGAGAATCGTCGCAAATCACAACCATGACATCACACCTTAGAAACGCCAGTTGAGTTTATCAGATAAGAGAATCGTCGCAAATCACAACCGGTGCATCAATTTTAGTCGATAGTCGATAGTTTATCAGATAAGAGAATCGTCGCAAATCACAACTATCAGTCGTGCAAGGAACGCGAAACATACAGTTTATCAGATAAGAGAATCGTCGCAAATCACAACCATATCAAGTTCCTGCTGGAGCAAGATTTCAGTTTATCAGATAAGAGAATCGTCGCAAATCACAACTTAGGTCATTTAAGCCTTGCGAATATTCATAGTTTATCAGATAAGAGAATCGTCGCAAATCACAACCGACCTGCCACGAATCGCGAGACCTGTTAAGTTTATCAGATAAGAGAATCGTCGCAAATCACAACGTTGCTTGGAATGAACTGGCTAAACAGTAAGTTTATCAGATAAGAGAATCGTCGCAAATCACAACGACAAAACATCTAACGTGAAAGCAATTTCTAGTTTATCAGATAAGAGAATCGTCGCAAATCACAACCCGCACCAAGTTGTGCCAGACTGATTGTCAGTTTATCAGATAAGAGAATCGTCGCAAATCACAACCAAACTCACGACAACTATTTAGCGGCTTAGTTTATCAGATAAGAGAATCGTCGCAAATCACAACAATTGACCATTTTACAGAGAAACAAAAAGAAGTTTATCAGATAAGAGAATCGTCGCAAATCACAACATTCGTTGCGAGGGCAAATTAAAGCCGAAGTTTATCAGATAAGAGAATCGTCGCAAATCACAACCCCAAACGGCGGTGTCGTGATAGCGTTGTCAGTTTATCAGATAAGAGAATCGTCGCAAATCACAACTATGCGAGAAGCTAGAGAGTCTGTTGTTTAAGTTTATCAGATAAGAGAATCGTCGCAAATCACAACCATATGACGGTTGATACAGTTGACACGGTAAGTTTATCAGATAAGAGAATCGTCGCAAATCACAACGCAGCAAATCCTTCGAAAGTATAACGAACAGTTTATCAGATAAGAGAATCGTCGCAAATCACAACTGCGATCAAGAAATCCCTTTCACCTTGGATAGTTTATCAGATAAGAGAATCGTCGCAAATCACAACGCCAAACCCGAAATCGACAACACTTCAAACAGTTTATCAGATAAGAGAATCGTCGCAAATCACAACTCTGATAACTGCACACACGAAGCAAACTTTAGTTTATCAGATAAGAGAATCGTCGCAAATCACAACGCATAAGCATTATTCCGGCAAAGATCTCTAGTTTGTCAGATAAGAGAATCGTCGCAAATCACAACTTTAACGAGTCAAGTTCGACTTGCACTTGCAGTTTATCAGATAAGAGAATCGTCGCAAATCACAACGATAAACCTTTTCACCTGTGGAAACCTCGAAGTTTATCAGATAAGAGAATCGTCGCAAATCACAACACGATTAACAATATGGATCTCTCTTTTTTAAGTTTATCAGATAAGAGAATCGTCGCAAATCACAACGATGATCTTCGATTTGAAAGACGAGATTCAGTTTATCAGATAAGAGAATCGTCGCAAATCACAACAAATCCAAATCAGCCAAAACATCCGCTTCAGTTTATCAGATAAGAGAATCGTTGCGAATCACAACACAGATTGAAACAATTCCATAATTTCCCTTCGCTGTTCTTTCGTATAATTCACAGCATCGCCGATTCCCCAGACTGGTTTTGCCCAGGCGAAATCGGTTTCAAAGCGTGCAATTATGTGGCAATGAAGTTGCGGAACGATATTGCCGAGCATCGCGATATTGAGTCTGTCCGGCTGCAAATGTTGCTTCATTAAAACTGCGATTTGGTTAATTTCTTCGGTGAAAATAAGACGGTTTTCTGCGGACAAATCTGTAATATCAACCGCTTCAGCAAATCGTGGGACAAGAATAATCCACGGATAACGGCTGTCGTTCATCAGCAAAATATCAGATAAATTTAGCGAACCGATTAAAAATGTGTCTTTTTCAAGCTGCGGATTCAATGCAAAAAGTTTTTCGGTTTTGGGTTTATTCGATTTCATTACTTCAGAATTGTAACTGTTTTTTTGACAAGCAACTAGAACCGAAACCTTCTGTTATAATTGGCGTATTAATTTCAGATAAATCTACCTAAAATTTTAAGGAGTAAATTAAAAAATGCGAGTTTTTCGTTTTTTTGTAGCGGCAACAATTTTGTTGTCATTATGGACTGTTTCTTTGGCACAAAGCAGCGGTTTTGATCCGTCGCGGATGAACACCTCAGCTGATGCTTGTGATGATTTTTTTGAGTATGCAAATGGCACTTGGATAAAAAACACTGAGATTCCACCTGCTTTTACACGTTGGGGAAGTTTTAATATTCTTGCTGATAACAACACAGATATTCTGAAAAAGATTTTGGAAACTGCATCAACATCAAAAGCCTCAAAAGGCAGCGATATGCAGTTAATTGGCGATTATTATGCGTCTTGTATGGACGAAGCGGCGATTGAAAAGCAAGGTGCAAAGTCTTTGAAACCAATCTTTAAGCAGATTGATAAAATGAAAAACACGTCTGATTTGCAGAATCAGATTGCTGAAATGCACAAAGCCGGTTTGCCTGCATTGTTCGGTTTTGGTGGCAGTCCTGATGCAAAAAACAGCTCAATGGTTATTGCAAATGCCAACCAAGGCGGTTTGAGTTTGCCAAATAAACTTTTCTATTTCGAAATGGATGAAAAGTCGAAAGACACACGTGTTAAGTTTCTCGAGTATGCAACTAATATGTTCAAACTTATCGGCAATTCGCCTGAACAAGCCGCTGCAAACACAAAAATTTTGATGGATATTCAAATGCGTTTTGCCAAAGCTTCGCGAAGTCCGGTTGAACAACGCGATCCGCAAAAGCGTTATAACAAAAAGACCTTAGCCGAATTAGCTCAAATGACTCCAAATTTTTTGTGGACAAATTATATGGCTATTCGCGGAGTTCCGGCGGTTCAAGATGTAAACATTGGCAATCCTGAATTTTTTACTGAAATGAACGATATGCTTACCGGCGTTTCGCTTGATGATTGGAAAATTTATCTAAAATTTATGGTGACAAATTCTGCTGCTCCGAGACTCTCGAAAGCATTTGTTGATGAAAATTTTAATTTTTACAGCAAATATTTGAGCGGTGCGAAAGAGCAACAACCTCGTTGGAAGCGTTGTGTAAACGCGACTGATGGTGCGGTTGGTGAATCGCTCGGAACTGAATATGTTAAAGCGGCTTTCAAACCTGAAGCCAAAAAGAAAATGGACGAACTTATTAGCAATCTTTTTGCTGCGTTCAAAGTTCGAATCAATGGTCTTGAATGGATGTCTGACGAAACAAAGGTTAAGGCTCAGGCAAAGCTCGCAACATTTAAACGTAAAATTGGATTTCCAGATGTATTGCGTGGTTATAATGGACTAAAAATAAACCGCAAATCTTATCTTGATAACTCTTGGAATGTTGGGAAATTTGAGATTGCCAGAAACCTGCAAGATATAAATAAAGCTCCGGACAAAACACGTTGGGGAATGACGCCGCCAACTGTCAACGCCTATTACAATCCGCTTTTCAACGAAATCGCTTTTCCGGCGGGAATTTTGCAACCACCTTTCTTTAATCCGATTGCTGATGATGCAATCAATTACGGAGCAATCGGCGGTGTGATTGGTCACGAAATTTCGCACGGATTTGACGATTCGGGAAGCCAATATGATGCGGAAGGAAACCTTAAATCATGGTGGACAACTGAAGATCGAGCGAAGTTTGACGAACGTGCAAGTTGTGTCGTTAAACAGTTTAATGGCTATGAAATTCAGCCAAGTTTATTTATTAACGGTAAATTTACATTAGGTGAAAACATTGGCGACCTCGGCGGATTGAGCGTTGCACACACAGCTTATATGAAATCTTTAGAAGGAAAACCGCGACCGGCAAATGTTGATGGCTTTACTCCAGAGCAAAGATTTTTCTTGGGTTGGGCACAAGTTTGGGCAACTAAATCTCGCCCTGAAGCTGAGCGTCAGCAAGTTTTAACTGATACTCATTCACACGCACGCTGGCGAGTGAACGGTCCGATGTCAAATATGGAGCAATTTTCAAAAGCATTTGGCTGCAAAGAAGGCACAAAAATGGTGAGAGAAACAGCTTGTAAAATCTGGTAAAACCAATTAATAAAAAAAGAGCCTGTAGATTTAGTTTGCAGGCTCTTTTTTTGTAATTATATAAATCTTTTAAACTCCAAATTGTTGCAAATGATGATCGAGATGCTTATACATCATATTGCTCCATTCGGTTTTGTTCATCACACCAAATGCCGGATTTTCCTTTCCGTCAAATTCTGAGTCGCCAAGTTGTTGTGTCTTTTGAATATATTCAATTAGACGATTTTTTTCGACAGCAAAATCTTTGTCTGATGTGATGATAAATTCTTTACCTGTTGGGCTGTTTTTTTTCAAAGGTTTGTCGTTTGTAACTACACTTCTGACAAACGTTTTCAAAATAAATTTCATTAGAAAATTCGGCGGCGAGTGTTTGCCTGGTTCGTAAATATTTTCGTATGCAACGCTGCAATGTGCTAGCATTTTGCCAACATCCATTTTGCCCCATTGCCGCTGCGAATCAGGTCTTAATTGGTTGATTCGGGTAATTATTTCGTCAGAAACTTCTTTTGTAAAAATGTTTGGGAATCCCATAATGTTTTCTCCTTTTTGTTGAATAATATCATTATTTTGATTTCAAATAAACCTTCGAAAATGTGCTAAATTTACACCAAGTCCGAGGTTTTTACGATCAATTACCTGATTGCCGTCGTTGCTATGGTGAGTGCTGTGACTTTGCCAAAGCCCATCTTTTCTCAGATTTGCCAAATGAATAAAATCTCGTCCGTATCGGAAGTTTGCTTCGTCCATAATGCTGTTTAATTTTTGCCAGCGTTCGTAGTTTTCTTGTTCAAAAAGCCGCAATGGAATTTCCTTAGAAGAAACCAAACCGCCTAAAACAACGCCCGCACGCTTATAATCTAAACCGTGGCGAAAAATCCTATCAAGACATTTTATCATCCATTGGCAAAGTTCGTTGTTGACATTTGTGGTATAAATTAAATCAATTCCGAACGAGTTTGAATAGTAATCTTGGTTTTTATTAAAGCGATTTGTTTTGATAAAACACGATATTGATTTTGCCGCCAAACCATCGCGACGCATCTTCTCAGCCGCACGCATCGTGAAATAAACCAAGGCGTTTTTTACGTCTTCGTAGCGTGAAATAGTCGAACCAAAAGTGCGTGTGTGGGCGATAGTTTTTTTGTCAGCGTAAGTGATTTCAAGTGGCAAACATTTTATTCCACGTAATTCTAAAACGGTTCTTGCACCAAAAACATTCAAGTGCTTTCTAACAACTGTCGGATCAGAAGATTTTAATTCAAGTGCGGTAAATATATTTAAGTCTTTCAAGCGTTTAGCGTTTTGGCGACCAATTCCCCAAATATCACCAACCTCAGTTTTTCCTAATGCATAATCTAAATAAGGCGAAGCGTATAAATTTAACATTCCATTGGCTTTAATAGATTTTTTAGCAAGTTTATTAGCGATTTTAGCGAGAGTTTTTGTCTCTGCAATTCCGACCGAAACCGGAATTCCTGATTTTTCTAACACTTTATTTTTGATGTGATTGCCAATTATTTCTAACTTATTTGCAACACCAAAATTAAGAAACGCTTCGTCAATTGAATAAACCTCCATCGCTTCGGTGCCAATATCTTCACGTAAAACCTCCATCACTTTATAGGAAATATCACAATAAAGTGCGTGATTACACGAAATAATCGCCACATTGTTTTTCTCCAAAAGTTCACGATACTCAAATAACGGAGCACCCATCGGCACACCTAATTTTTTCACTTCATCACTACGAGAAATTATGCAGCCGTCGTTGTTTGAAAGTATTGCCACAGGTCGATTATTGAGCGATGGATTAACCAAACGCTCACACGAAGCAAAAAAATTGTTGCAATCTACCAAGGCAATTGCGTCGCTTGAAATCATAACTGGAGAAACATTGTGCCATTTATGAAATAATATAACAAGTAAAAAGCAATATTTTTTATTAATAAAAACCGATCTTTCGTATCTGAAAATTAAATCAGTTAGTAACTTACGAAAAGACCGGTTTTGTGTGTTTTGACTTGTTTTTTGAGAGTTTAATCAGCCAAAATTTTTGCAACTGTCTCTTTATTTACGCCATTTTTCTTATTAAAATCCGTGATAGAAATTTGTGGATCTCGCCATGCGTCTAAATGTCCAACTTGGTGAACGCACTGAATTGTGCAAGTTGGGGCACACCATTTTTCGGTAATATATTCGCGAGCCATATCATTATGTGTATATTCGAGCAAAGGCGTTCCCGGCGTTCCGCGTTGTTGTGAACACCAATGAACTAAACCTTCTTCGCAAACATACAAATATCTCGCTCCGGCACGACAACGCCATTCGTAGGCTTTGCCATCAACAAGATTGTCTTGAAACCAGTTCCAACGTGCGTAACTAGATGTGCCTAACGCTTTTATGTCTTTGTAGATTTTTGCTTCGCGTTCGCCCATTGGTTTGAGCAAGCCATCGCCATCGTGAATAACGCCAACGGTTGAAGAAAATCCGAGTTCTTTCGCACGTTTGGCAATAGTCAACGCATCATCCGGATTAGCCACACCGCTGCCGACTACCGAGTTTATATTTACTTTAAACTTGGCATAATCTCGAAGATTTATCAGTTTTCCGTCTAAAACTTTAAGACTTTTTTTCGAAACATCATCAGGAATAACATTATCAATCGAAATTTGAAGATAATCGAGACCAACTTCGTTGAGCTTTTTAACTTTTTCGGGCTGAAAATAATAACCGTTAGAAATTAAGCCGGCAATCATTCCGTGATGCCTAATTCGGTCAATTATTTCATAAATTTCAGGATGCATCATTGGTTCGCCACCCGAAATAGTAATAACTGACGTGCCAAATTCCGCAAGTTTATCGATGCGTTTGAGCATAACGTCAATCGCTACCGGATCGCTTGTTTTATCGTATTCATTGCAATAAGTACACGCCAAATTGCAACGCCGCATTGGAACAATATGAACTAAAACCGGATGTTTGGTGGACGCAAAGGTGCGAACCGTATGCTTCACTCCTCGCGTAAATCTGCTAAAACTGCTTGCCTTGGGCATATAATGAATCCTCTTTCAATCTCTCGAACCTTTGATTATAGTTTTTACCGAGATTCTTTTCAAACACATAGAAAAAAAGCTCTGACTTTTCAGCCAAAGCCTTTTATTTGATTTTTAATAATTTACTAAACGTTTGTTATTTTTATACCTCTCGGAAGTATAATTACAAAACTGTCACTAACAAGTGATGGGTTTTCCTCAATGTTTGTGAGTCGTATTGTTTGTGTATCTTTGTTTAGTGCGGTAACCATTCCTTGAATAACCATTCCATTATTATTAACCCAAAGATCAACATATTGATAATTTGTTGCTGTTCTTGGTGTTAATCGTAAGTGATCAGCCTGCAAACCATTGAGCGTTTCTTTACCAAGTGTTGTTGTTACAAATTTCTCTGAAATCTCATCTTTTGAAGGATTTGCAATTAATTTTACTAAATTCCCGCCTTTTTCAGTTACTTTTTTTGAATTAGAACTTCCTTGAAACACTTGTTGTGCTTTTGGGTCATAAGAAGTAAATTTTCGATTTACGATAGAAAGTAATTCTATTTTGGGTTTTTCCCAGTCAAGTCTGACAAGCACGTCAGTATCATTTCCGTTCCTGTCACGAATTGCGGCATATTGTAGTTTTCCTGTTTTTTCATCTATTTCGTCAATATTCGCGTTGAACATTTGCATTATTATGGACGAACGTATTGATTCAGTTGCGATACGGTGTTTTTCCATTTTGGTAACAATAGATCTAACACCAGTTTGTGCATTTACCTCGTTTGCTAATAACCCAAATGAAACTGTAAAAATTGCAATAATAAAACAAAACTTAACTACATTATTCATAAAATAACCTTAATTTTCCTGATAAAATATTATCAAATAAAATTTATTAGACTTTAGTTATTGTTATACCTTTTGGCAAAACAACTACAAAACTTTGTCCACTTAAAGAGATGTTTTTCTCTAAGTTAGCAAAAGCGATTGTTTGCGTGTCGCTGTTTAAAGAAACAATCATTCCTTGAAGTGGCATTCCGTTTCCATCAATCCAGAGTTCTAAATATTTATAATCTGCTTTTGTTTTTGGCGTTAATTTAAGATGCCAAACCGGAATTCCACTTGAAAGTTTTTCCTCTCCAAGATAATCGACATCGAATTTTGACTTAATATCGTCACGCGAAGGATTAGCAAGAAGTTTTACCATTCCGCCACCTTTTTCACCAACTTTTTTAGAGTCTGATCTGCCGGTGAATGCTTGGCGAGCTTTCGGATCATAAGATGTAAATTCTTTTTTTATAATCGAAATCATCTCTTGTTTGGGAGTTTGCCAATCAAGCCTAACCAATGCATCAACGTCTTTTCCTGATTTTTTATCGCGTATTGAAAAGTATTGAACCTTGCCTTTATAAACATCTTCTTCGCCAAGATTATTATCACGTTTTACCATTGTGATTTCAGAACGAAGTGATGTCATCGCAATTCGGTGGTCTTCCATTTTCTTGAGAATTTTTGTCAAAACCTGGGCGTTTGCTTGTGTTGATAAAATTCCAAAACAAAACGTGCTGATAACTAAGATAAAACTTAGTTTTACTAATCTGTTCATAAATTACTCCATTTTTTGTCTCAAATCTCAGCGTATTTTATTTAAGAATGATAACGAATTGTGCCGCGATTTGATTTACTTTGTTGAATTGAGATTCTTTTCAGTGCTTTCTGAAAAAGTATCTGTTTGTTTGACGCTAGAAGTCTGGGTTAGGGTTGCTAAATTGTCTCTTTTATCAAACCAACTTTTTGGCGTTAGAAAAATAAAACACATAATTAAGATGCACAAAACGTCCCATTGCCATGAAGCACGCTCATATTTCCATTGAATTATGCCTTTAATAATGTCCATTTAATTGTTGATAACGTGTCCGTCTCTCATTCTTATAATCCGTGAACAATTTTCAGCAGCTTCCGGATTATGTGTAATCATAATGATTGTTTGATTAAACTTTTGGTTTAAATCTTTAAACATATCAAGAACAATTTTTGAATTTTCAGTGTCGAGGTTTCCGGTCGGCTCATCAGCCAAAATAATTGCCGGATTGTTGACAATCGCTCGTGCGAGGGCAACTCTCTGCTGTTCACCGCCAGACATTTCAAGCGGCTTATGATGCATTTTAGTTTCTAATTGCAACAAACGCAATACTTCACGTCGCCTCTCGCCGTTAGCTTTGGTGTTTCCTGAATGAATTCTCTCTGCCAAACGAAGATTTCCTTCAGCCGAAAGAGTTGGAAAAAGATTAAATCGCTGAAAAACAAAACCAATTTTTCGACGTCGAATTTCGGTTCTTTGTGCGTCAGACACAGTCGATAAATCTTCGCCATCAATGATAATTTTTCCACTTGTCGGGGAAAGAAGTCCACCTAGAAGATGCAAAATTGTCGATTTTCCGCAACCGGAAGGTCCCATAATAGCGACAAATTCACCTTCATTTACTTCGAGCGAAACTCCTTTAAGTGCAGGAACATCCATTTTCCCAATCTTATAGGTTTTTGTTAAATTTTCAGTTTGCAGAATTGAATTTGCCATTATTTAGTTTTATTGCACTTTTGCTGAAATTTTTTCGAGCGATTCGCTAAGTTTCTGATCTAAATCAACTTCTTCCAAACCCCAAGAATTTACCAATTCAAAGGCTTCTTGTTTATAAGTTTTACCAAGCGAAATGTTTTCGGGTGATTGATATGTTAATTTCATTGTATATTTTTCTTTTGGACGTGTTAATTGAATACGAATTGGGAGATTTTTATAATCTTCACCTGTGCCAAGACTTCCAACGTTCCCGTAAACAATATCTGATTCAATCTCACCTTTCGGATCAAAAACTTGCTGCCTTGCAAGCCTTATTCCGCCAACACGATCGAACCAAAATCTTCTCATTACCTTAAAATTACCATCAGTTGATTTACCAATTTCATCAAGTAAATAATATCCGCGGATAACTCTCAATAGTTTAGATTTTTTTTGTTGGCTCGAATCTGTTTCTTCAATAGAAATTGTGCTTTGAACGTAAACGTCAGAAGGATCAATCGGACGCATTAAAATTGCATCAGTAAAATGTTGCGGCCGCAAATTGGCAAAAGCATTAACATTTTTCTTGAGAGTTTTATCTTTATCAGTTCCGGTAACTTCAATACTTTCTAAATTCTTTTGCAATCTTGTATAGTCTGCTCCATTTGAACCTTTCAAAAACTTTTTGTTTTTTCCGTCACCGCCATCTTGTAAAATTGCCACGCGGAAACTTGCTCCATTTGAAGTCATTTGGGCAATGTCGCTGTTAAAAACTGGTGCTTGAACTTTGAGCAAAATACTTGCGGGACGCTGAACAACTATTTCGCCCGGAACCGTAATGTAAACCTCTTTATTGCCAAGCTGTGCATAAGAATTATCCTCAAACTTGAGATCAATTTTTGCACGCATCGACGTAAGTTTGGCAAATCGATTGATTTCCGCAAGAATTTCTTCTTTAGTAGCGTCCTCAGTTTTTAATAATACCGGTGTGTCGTCTTTCTTTTTGACAATATTGCAACCACTTGCAAATAAAACAATAATGACAGCTATAAAAAGAGTAAGTTTATTTAACATAAGTATTCTCTGATGATTCTTATGTTTGATTTGTTGTATTGATACCACTTTAGAAAACTCCAAATTTTTTATAATACACGATTCGTCAAACAAATAAAATGCGATATGAAAAGCAGACTGCCTTTCGTATCGCATTTTGTTAAATAATAAGTCTTTTTATTTGTTAAAAACACCATCTCCGCGTGTAAAATAATCTTGCATTGTGAAAGCAAACATAATTGCCATCCAGCAAAATCCGGCTAGTGCGGTCAACCAAATCAATTTAGAATTCCACCAGACGTGCATAAAAAATAAAACAACACAGGACATTTTGGCGAAAGCTATAATTAATGCCAAAAGGGTGTTTGCACCTGCAAAATAATGGTCTAAATCCCATTGAGACGTAACATAAGTTAAAATTGTTCCAACTACCAAAACTAGGAATATGCCGATATATCTCGGAATATCCATGTGGTCATGTTGTGCGTGTTCTTCGTGACTATTTGACATTAATGTCCACCTCCAGCGAGAAAATGTCTGCCAAGCAAATAAAGTAAAGGAAAAAGGAAAATCCAAACAATATCAACGAAATGCCAATAAAGTCCTGCCATTTCAACTGGTGCGTAATATTCAGCAGAATAACTACTCAACCAGGCTTTCCACAGTAACCAAGCCATCATACCAAGCCCAACAATCATATGAATTGCATGTAAGCCGGTCATAATAAAATAAATCCAGAAGAATATTCGAACTTTACTTTCAAACTTCGATGGATCAATTTTTCGTTCCGCTATTGGAATACTGCTACTATCAGAAAAATACCCGATTTTTTCCCATTCGGTGAGAAAACCTTCTTTCTGAGCTTTTTCAGCTAATGTAATATCTTTCCACTCAAAAACACCGGTCGCACTTTTGTATTCGTGTTCAACAGCTTTACCATCTGATTTATGCTCAATAGCTGATTCGTGTTTTGCGTCTTTATGCTCTACTGCACCACGAGTTTTTTTGTTCCAATCAGCAAAAGGAATATAACCATGATTATATTTGTCAGCATATTCGACCGCTTTGACACCTAAAAATACTGTTCCAAAAACCATCGTCAAGACAATCAATATTACTTGCATATTGCGATTGCCTTTTTGAGCATAATAAACCGTAAGTGCCATCGTTAAACTACTTACGATGAGAACTAAAGTGTTAAGTCCGCCAAGAAATGCATCGAGATGATTACTTCCTGCAGCAAAAGCCATTGGAAACTTCCAACGGTAAAGTAAATAGACCGTGAAAAGTCCCCCAAAAAACATGATTTCTTGAACGAGGAACATCCACATTCCGATTGAAACCGAATCTTGTTGTTGCTCCATCGTATCGAACTGATGTTGCAATCCGGGTTGATGATAATGGTCGTTATTATGTGTAGCCATTTGTTTTCTTATTTTTAAGTAACTCTAAGCTGTTGCTAATTGTCTTCGAGCTTCTTCAATATCTAATCCGTTTTCTTCGCCAAATTCATAGGCTTCCCAAGTTACAACTGGTGTTTTGTCAAAATTTTCAGTTGGCGGCGGTGATGGAATTCTCCACTCTAAACCTGGCAACATCCAAGGATTTGCTTTCGCATTCTTCCCGAAAAATATTGAATATGTCAGATAAACCAACGGTAAAACTAATCCAATTCCGAGAACGCTGGCTCCGGCGGTTGAAAATATGTTTAGAACTTGTAACTCTTCGGAGTATGAAGCGTATCTTCTTGGCATTCCCATATATCCTAAAATGTATTGTGGGAAAAACGTTAAGTTGAACCCAACAAACACGAGAATTGCAGCAATTTTACTCCAAAACTCAGAATATTCTTTGCCGGTAATTTTTGACCACCACATATGTAAGCCGCCAAGATAAGCTAAAACTGTTCCGCCAACCATTACATAATGAAAGTGAGCAACAATGAAATATGTATCAGTTAAATGAACATTTAAGCCCATTGCTCCTAAAAATAATCCAGTTAAGCCGCCATTTAGAAAAAGTCCCATAAAGCCAATTGCATAAAGCATTGGCGTGTCGTATGAAACTGAGCCTTTGTAGAGAGTTGCTGTCCAGTTAAACATTTTGATTGCTGAAGGAACAGAAACGACCATTGTTAGAAATGAAAACACTAATCCAGCGTATGCTGATTGTCCACTGACGAACATATGATGTCCCCAAACAAGGAAACCAAAAACAGCAATTGCAATACTAGAAAAAGCAACAAACTCATATCCGAAAATTTTCTTTCGAGAAAAATTTGCAATGATTTCAGAAATTACGCCCATTCCCGGAAGAATCATAATGTAAACTGCTGGATGCGAATAAAACCAAAATAAATGCTGAAACAAAATTGGATCGCCTCCAATTGACGGATCAAAAATTCCAACTTTCGCGATTCTTTCTAATGCCAACAACAAAATCGTAATTGCAATTACAGGTGTTCCCAAAATCATCACAAGACTTGTTGCATAATGAGCCCAAACGAATAACGGTAATCTAAACCAAGTCATTCCCGGAGCTCGCATCGTGTGAACGGTTACGATGAAATTTAAACCAGTTAGAATTGACGAAAATCCATTAACAAAAATTCCAAGTCCGGCGAGCATCACGTAGCCATTCGAAAATGTTGTGCTGTATGGTGTGTAGAATGTCCAACCAGTGTCAACGCCGCCTTGTATCAAAGCAAAAAGCGTTAAACCACCGCCAATCATATAAAAATACCAACTCAGTAAATTGATTCTTGGAAGTGCCAAATCTTTTGCACCAATCATCAATGGCAACAGAAAATTTCCTAAAATTGCCGGAACAACCGGAATAAGGAAAAAGAAAACCATGATAATTCCGTGTTGAGTAAATACTTTGTTGTATGTTCCTGATTCAAGAAGGTCACTGTTTGGAGTTAAAAGCTCAATTCTAATCGCAGCCGCATAAAGTCCTCCAAGCAAAAAGAATGCGGAAACGGTTATTAAATATAGAAGTGCAATACGCTTATGGTCTTTTGTTAAAAGCCATGAAGCAACGCTGTAACCATTGTTGATATAATGCGTTCTCGGTTTTTCTATTTCGTTTGTTACTACTGTTTCCATATACTACTTTCCACCCTTTGTTGTGTCGATTGCCGGTTGCTTTGTTGTTTGAGGAGCTGTCGCGGGCGTCGCAGGTGCGACACTTCCAGCAGACGTTCCACCCAAAGTTTTAATATATGCAACCAAACTTGTTAATTGTTCTTCGGTAACTTGTCCTTTAAAAGTCGGCATTATCGGCGAATAACCTTCAACTATTTGTCCACTTGGATTCAAAATTGATTCTCTCAAATATTGGTCGTCCGCTTTTACGGTTTGCCCTGAAGCCAACTTAACATCTGTTCCAAATAATCCTTCGAGTTTTGCACCTCTCTGATTTTGACCGGCATGACACGAAGCACAACCTAATTTATTTTCAAACAAATCTTTTCCGGCTTGTGCTGGTGTCAAGTTTGACATATCGCCACTCAACCAATTATCAAAATCCTTTTGTTCCATGACAGTTACCCAGCCGCCCATTCCAGAGTGATTAAGTCCGCAATATTCAGCACAATACAATCTGTATCTGCCTGGTTTTGTTGCATTAAACCAAAGATATGTGTATCTTCCTGGAACCACGTCAGCTTTTGTTCTAAATGCAGGAATGTAAAAATCGTGCAGAACGTCTTCTGTGGTCATCGTCAATTTTATGTTTCGATTAACCGGAACGTGCAATTCGTTGATTTCTCGTTGCCCTGTTTGGTGTTGGGCTTTCCACATCCATTGTTTACCGACAATATAAACTTCCATTCCATCAGCCGGTATTCGATATTGATTATAAAAAATTATTGCTCCGCCAAGAAAGATGGTCATTGAAATTACAAAAGGAATAAACGACCAAGCGATTTCTAATGCCATAGAACCATGAATTTCTTCTGGTGTTGCGAATTTTTCTTTTTCACGATATTTGATTGCAAAAAAAGCCAATCCGGCAACGATAATTACAGTAAAAAATACACTGATTGCAAGTAAATAAAAATACAGAGAATCAACTTGCCAAGCGAATGTTGACGCTTGGTCGGGAAATAATGGAATCCAAGAATTATTTTGCATATCTTTGAAAAATGTTAGTTAAAACAAAAACTAACTCATACCTTTCTTCTTATTCCTTCGCCAGAAAACGTAAAAAAATGTTCCAAGCCCGAATAATGTGGCGACACCGCCGAGACGAATAACGTTTAAAATTGCCAATCCGTATTTACCTTTTGACGGATCATAATGAAAACAATAAAGCAGTAGTTGCTCGACCGGATTTCCTATATTGCCTTTTGATGATTCCATTATTCCAAATTTCAAATCTTTCGCGGCATAATCAATCCCGTAAAAATATCGTGAAATTTTTCCTTCTGGCGTAAGCATCATAATTCCGCCATTATGGGCGAATTGATTTGTCGATTCGTCAAAAACATAACTAAAACCGACAGCCTTTGTCACCTTATCAATTGAATCTTGCGTTCCGGTCACAAAATGAAAGCCTTTTGCTGCATCTTTTCTTTCATATCGCTCTAAATAACCTTCTTTCTTGCGTTTAGCTAAGTCTGGCTTGTCATTTTCACGGGCATCAAAACTAATTGCAACAATGTCAAAATCTTTTCCGGCTTCGAAATCTATACCTTTTAAACTACCAATTAGACCGTTTAAAACTTCATTGCAAAGCATCGGACATTCGTAATATACGAGAGCAAGAATAACCGGACGTTTGTTAAATACTTCACCAAGTTTAATAATTTTACCGTCTTCATTTTTGAATTCTGCGTCAAGTGGAATTTGCTCATTCAAGCGTTGTTTTATTCCTACTTCATCAAAAACCGGTGGCAAACCATTGCTGGTTGTCACATTCGGATCGTATGTTTTTGGTGCATACAATGGCGAATTATAATGCTGCAAACGCTGTGCTGAGACACTTGTCACAGCTAAAAGAATTAAAACGAAAACACCATAATTGACGCTCGAAAATAAACTGCTCTTTCGTATTTTCATAATATGTTTTCTGATTAATTTATAAATCCTAAATGCTAGTTATGACCACCATCCGAATGACTTTCTTCAACTTTTGGTGCTTCAACAACTATTTCTTCTTTAACCGATTCGCGAACCTTTACGCTTTTACCAATTTCTTGTAAAAACATTTTTTTTGCTTCTTTCATCGGAAGAGTAATAACAGTTCCGGTTTTTGAATCTTTATGACCATTTTGTTCCAAATCGTCCCAAATTTTTACAAGCTCACGGTATTCTGATTGCGGAATTTGGAGTTCTAAATTGATACGACCGTCTTTGCCGTCAACACCAAATCCCGGTGCACCTTGTAATCTTGGTTCAGGTGGAAGTTTATCGTTTGGCTTCGTTGAAGCCATCGGATCAATTTTGTCAGTTGCGGCAAACTGATCTTCCATAACGTTTTTCATAATTGCCATCAAAACAAACGTGATAACAACTAAAATTAACAAACCAACGCCAAAGCCGAGAATTCCACCGAGTTTAATGTCGTTTTCTTCGTAGCCTTTATTTTTTAATTCTTTCGACATAACTTTCTAGTGTCCTTTTCCATGAATAATTGCATTCTCAAAAAATGGATCTTTTGTCGGAAATAGTGGTCGTTTTTTCAATTCACCAAAATATGCCCACAACCAAATTCCACCAACTGCGACCGGAGCAACAAAATCCATCCAATTCAAATTAAATGCGGCATATTGAAATGATGCCTTGATATCTGCTCCCATCATCGGACTAGGTCCAATGTGGAAATACATATCAACTAATCTCATAAACAAAATGAATAACGCGACATAAGAAAGCAGTCTCGAATTTCTTTTAAAGTCACGTGACAACAAAAGTATAAACGGTGCGGCAAAATGGAATATTATCAGACCAATCGCCATATAACCCCAAGCACCTTTCATCCGTTTCAAAAGCCAACCAGTCTCTTCAGGTAAATTCCCAGACCAGATAATTAAAAACTGAGAAAAATTGAAATATGCCCAAACCATCACTAACGCCAACATCAACTTCCCAATATCGTGAAAATGTTTATTACCTAGAACTCTATTTAATGGTTCTTTATGTGCAAGATTTGCTAATAATGCAATCAAAAATGCAAAGCAACTCAACGCCCAACCAACGACATAAAGCAAGCCCCAAATTGTTGAAAACCAATGCGGATCAAGTGCCATTAGCCAATCAATCGCCATAAAACTAACAACTAAGGCATAGAAAACCATTGTTGGTCCGCAAAATGCCGTAGCTTTACCAAGTAATTTTGCGGAATCTTCCGGATTATCGGTTTTATCCTGTTGAAGCGACCATTTGTTTAATAAATAAGCCATTATGCTGAGCAGTGCAAAATAAATAATTGCTCTAATTCCAAAGGACGGTATGTTCATCCACAAAGCTCTATGCTGAACAATTTTGTCGTCAGGCATTGCACTCCACCAATATAAACTTTTAGTGATAACAGCCCATAATATCGGAATAAACATTAAACCAATCATCGGAATTGTGCGTGAACCGGCTTCGACAAATCTGCGAATGACTACGCCCCAGGCACCACCGGTTAAATATTGGAGAATTAAAATACCGAGTGAGCCGATTCCAATTCCACCCCAAAATGTAAAACCAAGTAACCACGAACGATAAGCTTGTTCTGGGTTTGTAAACCAACCAACGAGCCAAATAATTGTAAATATTGCACCAACTCCAAGTGCGAGATTCTGCCAACGGGTAATTTCCGGAGGTGCGTCAAATGAATGGTTCATTATTTCTTTCCTCCTTTTTGGGTAACATTTGAATTAGCAGATGTTGCATTTTTAGCTTCTGTTTTTATATCTGTTTTTACTTCAGGCGTTGTTTTAGTCGCCATAGATTCAATTGGTTTTGTAATTACAGGCTTCATTCCGTTTGGGTTTTGACTAATTTGCAAAGCCCGAATGTATGCAACAATTGCCCATCGGTCTTCGACCGGAATTTGTGATGCATAACCGTTCATTTTTCCCCAACCATTTGAAATTACATCATAGAAATGTCCAACCGGAGCGTTCCTTAAACGATCATCGTGATATGTAGGTGGAGCAGAAAATCCACGTCTTATCAACATTCCATCACCGTTTCCAAGTTGTCCGTGGCAAACACCACAAAAAACTTTAAATCTTTGTTCACCTCTTTCAACTGTTTTTTCAGTAATTGCAATCGGAAATTCCTCAATTGCTCCAGGAAAACTTGTTATTATCGTGTTTCCTTTGCTATCAACTGTTGTTTGCTGAACTTCATTGGCACCGACTTCGGTTTTTCCGGTGTAAAGTGCTTTATCTTCACGAAGATTGTTTCGAAAAACTGTTCCGTCAACAGGTGATCGCGAACCAATTCCGTCTTTCATCTCTTTGTAAGACTTATATTTTGGCTGATCTTGCATGTCATATCGACAGGCTGTGGCAAATGTAAATGTAAAAAGCAAAAGACAAAAAGTAATTTTTGAAAATTGATTGTTTTTACTTTTTACTTCCGCTTGAAGTTTAGTCTTCAACATCAAAAACCTCCTGCGGATTCAGGCTTTCCATAAATTTCTTTGTTTCTTCGTAGTTAAATTTTGGGTCTTCAGTTTCTATTAAAAGAAAAAACTTATCACGCGAAGCTAATGAAAATCGGGCAATGTTAAAAACCGGATGATATGGTCTTGGTAAACCGTTGAGCAAAATCATTCCAAAAACTGCCGTAAAAGCTGCGAGTAAAATGGTTAATTCAAAAGCAGGTGGAATAAATGCCGGCAAACTGAAGTGCGGACGTCCACCAACCATTGTCGGATAATCAATTACAGACATGTAATACTGCATTCCCATACCTAGCAAAAGACCAGCAATGCCACCAGCGAAAACTAAATACGGCAAAATGCTTCGCTTGATACCTAAAGCCTCGTCCATCTCGTGGATTGGAAATGGCGAAAATGCGTCGGTTTTTGTAAAACCGGCGTCTCTTACTTTTTCAGCGGCTTTCACGATATCGGTCGTCGTGTCGAATTCTGCCATTAAACCGTAAATTTGTTTATCCATAAACTTCCAAAAAATGCAGAAGGTAGCTTGTCGGCAACTAACGTGACATGGATGAGTTGTCCTTTTATATTAATCGCGAACAAACTATCCAAACTGCAAAATCAAATTATCAAAATCAAAAATTAATGTGCTTTAGCTTCCTCTTTGGCTTCAGCGTGACCATGTCCATCAACATGTGCATCTGGCAAAAGCGTTCTCACCTCAAAAATTGAAATGATTGGTAAAAATCTTACGAAAAGGAAAATTAGAGTAAAGAACATTCCAATTGTTCCAATAAACATTGACCAATCAAATATCGTTGGCGAATACATCGACCAAGATGATGGTAAAAAATCTCTGTGCAGACTTGTTACAATAATTACAAATCTTTCGAGCCACATTCCGATACTCACAACAATTGAAATCGAAAATAGCCAGAATTCACTTTCGCGAAAACGCTTAAACCACAAAAGTTGAATCGACATTCCATTACACAAAATCAGCAACCAATAACTCCACCAATATGGACCTGTCCAAGTTCGGTTAGCAATCATATATTCTTCATATTGATTTCCACTATACCAACCAAAAAATAGCTCCATAAAATATCCGTAGCAAACAATTAAACCAGTCGCCAGCATCACTTTACCCATATAGACAAGGTGAGTTTTGGTGATTAAATCTTTCATTTGATACATGTGCCGCAATGGAATCATCAAAATCAAAACCATCGCAAATCCAGCAAAAATCGCACCCGCAACAAAGTAAGGCGGGAAAATAGTTGCGTGCCAACCCGGAAGTTGTGCGACGGAGAAGTCGAAACTAACGATTGAGTGCACAGATAAAACAAGTGGTGTTGAAATTCCGGCAAGTAATAAATAAGCGATTTCATAACGATGCCAATGTCTTGCAGATCCACGCCAGCCCAATGAAAGCAAAGCGTAAATCATTTTGAAATAAGGGTTTTTCGCACGGTCGCGGAGTGTTGCTAAATCGGGAATTAACCCAACATACCAAAAAAGTGCAGAAACAGTCGCGTATGTTGAAACAGCAAAAACGTCCCAAATTAAAGGACTTCGGAAATTAACCCACATTCCCATTGTGTTTGGATATGGCAACAACCAATACGCTAACCACGGACGACCAGTATGCAAAAGCGGATAAAGTCCAGCACAAGCAACTGCAAAAAGTGTCATTGCTTCGGCAAATCGGTTAATAGATGTTCGCCATTTTTGATTAAGAAGCAATAAAATAGCCGAAATCAATGTTCCGGCGTGACCAATTCCAATCCACCAAACGAAATTGATAATGTCAAAAGCCCAACCAATCGGCTGATTGTTTCCCCAAATTCCAATACCTTTTACCAAGAGTGTGGTAACTGACATCAAAAGAAGTTGTGCGACAAGAAATGCAATAGCAAAGCCTACAAACCAAGTAAATGGTGTTTTCTTTTTTAATGTAACATCGCTGATTTTGTCGGTAACACTGGCAAATGAATGCTCGGCATCAACCATTGGCGGATAGATTTTTCTTTGGATTTCTTTTAGGTCTTGCATAGCTTATTTAGCTTTCATCTTCCAATAAACGTTTTTCGCGTTCATTTTACAAAATTAATGACTTTCTGCTTTTTTATCTTTCTTCGGAGCTTGGTAATCAGGCATTTCTTTGTTCTGATTTTTCAAACTTGCCAAATATGTAGTTCTCGGCTGCGTGTTTAACTCATTTAAAACATTGTAATTACGATGATCATTTCTCAACTTTGCAACTTTACTTGTTTTATCGTTTAAATCACCAAAAACAATCGCATTCGTTGGGCAAACTTCTTGACAAGCAGTGACAATCGAACCATCTTTTATCGGTGTTCCGTCTCTTTCGGAAGTAATTCTTCCTGCCGCAATTCTTTGTGTGCAGTAAGTACATTTTTCCATCACACCACGACTACGAACAGTAACTTCAGGGTTTCGCATTAATTTATATTGCGGCGTGTTCCAGTCTTGATATAAAAGGAAATTAAATCTTCTTACTTTATACGGGCAGTTATTTGAACAATATCTGGTTCCAACACAACGGTTATAAACCATATCATTCAACCCTTCGGCTGAGTGAACAGTTGCATGAACCGGACAAACAACTTCGCACGGTGCTTGTTCACATTGTTGGCATAACATCGGTTGAAAATATGGACCTTGTGGGTTGTTCATATCTTCGCCGCCATAATACGCATCAATTCTCATCCAATGCATTTCACGACTTCGTTCAACCTGTTCTTTTCCAATTACCGGAATATTGTTTTCTGCCTGACAAGCAAGAACACAAGCGTTGCAACCTACGCACGAATTCAAGTCGATGGTCATTCCCCATTTGTGACCATCGTATGAAAATCGCGGATACATCGAAGCGTCATATTCATCGTGCTGATGTCCCATATCCGGATTTTTCTTAAATTCCTCAATGTCCCAAACACGCAAAATATCGCGTCCTTCCATGTTGAAATGAGTTTGGGTTGATGCAACCGTTGTTTTTTCACCAACCTTGGTCAATTCTCCGGTTCCAAAATTCATCGCATCTGATGTTTGAACATCATATGCGTTGTAACCAATTCCGGTGCCAATTTTTCCAGCACGAGATCTACCATAACCAAGATATATTGTAATTACATCATCTGGTTGTCCTGGCTGAATCCACATCGGAACATTTTTTAAAATTTCGCCGCCTTGATATTTTAATTTAACGAAATCGGAGAATAAATTTCCACCTTTCGTGTCGATAAAACTCGTTCCTTGAGTTCCGCCGACATATTCAGATTCGTCTCCACCTTGATTAACACCAAGTTCTTTAGCTGTTTTGGGCGAAACCAAAGCAACATTTTCCCATGTGATTTTGTTAATTGGATTAGGCAACTCTTGCAACCAACCATTATTCGTATAGCGTCCGTCGTAAACGCACGGATCAGGCAAAATTGATATTTCGTATTTGCCGGAGCTTGCAGGCTTTACTTCAGGTTGGCTTAAAAATGCTGTGTTCAAAGTTACTGATTTGGAGGCGAAAGTAGTGTTCGCAATCAGACCGTCGTGAATAACTTTTCTCCACGAATCTTCAAAACCTTTCGGAGCAGCGGTTGAAACAGGTACTGTATTAGAATTAGCAACAGCCGTTGAAGCCTTTGCAGCACCAATTCCTGTTTTTTGCCAGTAATCTTTAACAATGTCTAAATCAGTTCGGTCAAAATTTTCTTTCGCGAAAAGTTGTGTAATTTCGTGAATATTTTTTCCGTCATAAAGCGGCTTGATTAATGGCTGAGTTACCGTAACCGTTCCATCAAAAGCTCTTGTGTCGCTCCATGATTCTAGAAAATGCTTCTCTGAAATATGCCAATGGCATTGTTCTCCTGTTTCGTTAAAATGTGATGCGAGATGAAGCCGAAGCGGAATATTACTCATTCGCTCAGGCGTAAGTTTCAAATCAGAAGGCGTATTGTAAACAGGATTTCCGCCCAATATCGTCAAGACTTTAACTGCTTTGCCGTCAATATCTTTGATTAATTCTTTTAAGCCATCAATTTGTAATTTGTCTGCGTTTGGGTTTGCAGGTTCAGTGTATGTAACCGTTTGCCCAACATTTCCGAGACTTGCGTTGATTGCATGAGCAAGTGCGTGAACGATTGGCGATTGAGCATCTCCGGGAATTATTAAAGATTTGCCTTTGAATGCAAGCAAATCTTTCGCCATTACATCAACCCATTTGTCTGTATAAGTTGAAGTTGCCCCCGAAACGCCTACCGCTTTTGCAACTGCTTTAGCAATTTCAGCAACCTGGCTTGGCTTCACTGCTTTGCGATGATCTGCTTTTGCACCAGTTAAAGACATTGTTGATTCAACAACATAAAGCCGATTCATCGACTTTTCGTCACCGCGTTTTTTACTAAAATCCTTGATGTATCGAACATTGAAACCCGAGAAAATATCAGCATCCAGTGACAAAATCCTGTCAGCTTTTTCAAAGTTATAGATTGTGTTTACTGCAGAACCAAACGCAAGTTTCGCTCCGGCAATCGCATTATCACGATTTATCGGCTCATATTGATACCATTTTGCATTCGGTAATTCGCCTAAAATTGTTTTAAATTGGGCGATTAATGTTGGCGAAGAAATTGTTTCTGTTAGAAACCTAACGCCTGCACCGCCATCTTTTCGGCTTTCATCAACCGCAGTTCTAAGTTGCTTAATTAGATCACCATAAGTTTTTGGTTCGCTTCGGTAAGAAATTTCTTGCGAACGATCCGGATCATAAAGCTCAAGCAATGCAGCTTGAGTTAAAATATCTGTCGCTCCGAGACTTCCTGGGTGATCTGGATTTCCGTCTAATTTAGTTGGACGAAAATCATTGCTTCGAGCAAGCAAACCATTTCCAATTCCGCCTAAAGTTATAGCTGTTGCAAAAAGAAGTGACTTTCCGGGCGTATAACCTTCAGGTTGCTGGACATAAGGCACAACTTTTTCCGCAGGCTGAATAACACAACCGCTCAAGCCGGCAAGAGCGAGCGATGCACCCATAACTTTGATAAAATTTCGCCGACTTACCGAATCTTTTAGTTCATCGGCGTGTTGCGGAAATTCTTTATTAACAAAGTCATTAAATTCAGGTGCGTCAACAAATTCTTCAACGCTTCGCCAATAATCTTTTCCAGTCTTATTAAGAATTTTATCCCTTAATCCGGCAAAGTTGCTCATACTTTCCTTGCTAGCCATGTTTGTTTAAGTTCCTCGAACCTTACTTTCTAAAATACTTTTCAGTTTTCGTTTATCTATGACAAGTTGAACAACTCGTCATCATCGCCCGACCGCGAATCTTATAATCTTTTGATAATTTCTCTTGCTCTTCGGCAGATTGATTGCCAACGTTATAACTTGTGTTAAAAATCTCTTCTTTTGGACGCAAATTAGGCGTTGGGTTTTTATGACAAGATAAACACCATTCCATTTGCAAACTATTTGCTTGATAAACACTCGGCATATTCGCAATGTCATTGTGACAAGTAGAACAACCTACGCCTTTTGCAACGTGAATTGAATGATTAAAATAAACATATTCTGGCAAATCATGAACACGCTGCCATTCAATCGGTTTGTTATCGCGATAGCTTGCACGAACAGGTTCTAGATATTCGCTTTCCGCCCAAATTTGTGAGTGACAATTCATACACGTTTGGGTTGGCGGCATACCAGCAGATGAAGAAGTTTCAACCGCAGTATGGCAATATCGGCAATCAATACCATCGTCGCCAACATGGTGTTTGTGTGAAAACTGCACCGGTTGCTGACGCTCCAAATATTGCCCGGTAATCCACGAAGAACGAGCAATTTGGGTTGTAATAAGTCCGGCTAAACCTGCCAAAATTATCGCACCAGCAATACTCGCTTTAGCAATGTTGTTCGCACCTTTGTTGAATATCTGTGACATATATCGTCTGAAATTATTTTACACCTTACCTCAGATTGTTCAAATTTATGAATAATCAAAGTAATAAGGTTCGTTTCTAAAAGTTGTGTTTAAGAACAGTTCGCAAACTACTGAAAAAAGCGAACTTTACTAATTTCTATATAGAGAAATACTACGAATTTTTACTTTGTGCAAGTTTTCACTAAATAAGTTTAGCTGATAATTCTGATTAAAGTTTTGACTTTTACTTCACTCAGCAGAAGCTAAAAGAGCTACACCGATAGCTGCCGCCTTGTCTCCAAGCTCACTCGTAAAAATCTTAGTTGTTTCAAAACAAGGCTCAAATGATAAATTTTTGGCACTTTCAATAATTGAATTAAGAACGTGATTTTCTGCAAGCATTACAGTTCCGCCAAAAACAATTCTTTCTATGTTAAGAAAATTTATCACATTTGCCGTTGCAATTCCAACAAAATTGCCTGTTCTTTGAAGCATCATTTGGGCAAATTCGTCGCCACTATTTGCTTCTCTAACAACGTCCGCAATAGTGATGTTTTCAATACTTCCTAAAGATGAAGATTGATCTTGAACTAATCTGTTGTTAATTCTTCTAATAATTCCAGCTTCAGAAGCAACATTTTCGAGTCTTGTGCCTTCGGTGTCAATTGCAGTAAAACCAAATTCTCCGGCATAACCCGAAGCTCCACGCCAGAGTTTTCCACCTAAAATAATTGCCCCACCAACTCCGTCGCCGAGCGTTGCAAAAAACATATTTTCGCTTCCTAGTCCGGCACCAAGTTTAAACTCACCAAAAGCCGCAGCATTTGCATCATTTTCTAAAACAACTTCAATGTTTAATGATTTTTTTAATTCGCCAGCTAAGTCAAGATCAACGTGGTGTGGGTTTCGATTAGAAAGTCTAACACGATTTGTTTTTCGGTCAATTAAACCTGAGACAGCAACGCCTATTTTTTCACATTTTCCATTTCTTGAAATAAAACTTTGAGTGTATTCAACAACTTGCGAGATGATTTCGCCTTCATCGCTGAAAGTATATGTTTCAAATTCAATAATTTTATTTTCCGAATCAAGACAAACTATATGCAAGGATTTACTTGAAATCTCGACACCAATAAGTCTTTTATTCGTTTCAGCTGAATCACTCATTTTTAAACTTTGCTCAGAAAATTGGCAGGTAACGCAACACGATTGTATTTAAGTAGGTAACTAACTGTCAAATAGTATTTTGCGTTATTTTAAACTCAATTTAATATGTTAATTTCGCTATCTCTTTGACTCAAAAGCGATAGAAAGTTAATCTTTTTATTAGCTCGCTTTATAATGGAAGATCACTATTTTTACAAAATTATTGAAAGTTACGGAGTTTACGCAATTTTCGTGCTCTGTATGGTTGAAGGCGACATCACACTTTTAATTAGTGGTGTTATGGCTCATAGCCGTTTTTTTGGTGAATATAGCTTTGGGCGGGTTTTCCTTTTTGGAATGGCTGGCGGCGTTGCGGGCGACAGTTTTGGTTATTGGCTTGGCAGATTTTTCGCGGCTAGAATAAAAAATTATAAGTTTTATCAGAAATCACAACCAAGAATCGAAAGATTGGTTGATAAATTTGGCGGTTGGGCAATTGTTGTTTCAAAATATATTTATGGTGTCAGAGTTGCGATCTGTATTTCAAGCGGCGTTGGCAAAATGCCTTTTTCGAGATTTTTGATTAATGACATAATTAGTTGTTCGATTTGGGCTTTGTTGCTCGCTGGCGTTGGTTATTTTTTTAGCGGATTGATAATAAGTATCATCGGCGATTTCCAAAAAATTGGAATTGCTTTGTTAGTTGTTGTCGCAATTGGAATTCTCGCTTTTTATTTAATTGAAAGAATCTGGCTCTCAAAACGTGTAGAAAAAATTGAGGCTGAAACGATTCATAAATTAGAAGAAAAACTGCACGTTATAGAAGACAAACTTCACATACCACACAAACACGATAAAGTTAAAAGAGAAATTAAAGAAGAATTAATTACAAAAGATTAAAGATTAAGGACAAAAAAACTTATTTATGATTATTGAAGCCTCTGCACCAACTAGAGTCGATTTAGCTGGCGGAACTATTGATATTCCGCCGTTATTTTTATTTCATGAAGGTGCAGCAACAGTTAATTTCGCGATTGATTTACTTGCAAAATGCCGGATAGAAACGCGAACTGACAAAAAAATTATTATTGAATCAATCGACCGCGAAGAAAAATTTGAAACTTCGGTTGAGAAAATTAACGAACTTTACAGTGAACCGCGTTTAGAATTACTTTCAAAACTTATTTATTTTTTTAAGCCCGAAGTTGGTTTTAATATGATAACTGAGTCGCAAGCTCCTGCTGGTGCTGGACTTGCCGGAAGTTCTACGCTCAACATTGCGTGTATTGGAGCTTTAAACCGACTCATTGGAAATCGTTATACTGAAGATAATTTTATTCGCATTGCGGCAAATGTTGAATGTCAGGTAATAAAAGTTCCGACAGGTTTTCAAGATTATTATTCAGCACAATTCGGTTCAGTTGCATCAATCCATTTCCGGACGGACGGAATGGAACGCGAAGCTCTAAATGTTGATATTAAAACACTTGAAGACAGAATTGTCGTGCTTTACACGGGCGAGCCGCGAAATTCCGGAACGAATAATTGGGAAATTACCAAACGGCATATCGACGGCGACAAAGAACTCTTTGAAATTTTCGATGGAATCCGCGACACGGCAGTTAATCTGCGAAAAGCTATGTTGGCAGCAGATTGGAACTTAGTAGGCGACATCTTGAAAAATGCAGCTCCGCAACGCAAACGCTTATCGCCAAATATCACTACGCCGAGAATGGACGAACTTATCAACGTTGCTCTTTCGAACGGTGCGATTGCATCAAAAGTCTGCGGTGCCGGCGGCGGCGGTTGTATCGCGTTTTTCTGCGAAGAAGGAAAAAAATCACAAGTCGAAAATGCTTTACGAGCCGAAAAGGATGCCGAAGTTTTGGATTGGAAAGTTTCTTTGGATGGCTTGATAATCAAAGAAAGCTAGAAGTTTAGAAAATATTGGAACGCAAAGATTTTGATAATTGTCTTAAACTTTACGTTCTAATTTTTTGATACCAATTTCTCAAAAAAATCGCTGTATCAGTTAGACGGAATCTACTATTCGGATATTTCAAAAGATTACAGCAAACGCATTTTAATCTAACGTCTTCTAAGTTGAGAATTCTCTCCCCTAAACTTAGATTTTAGGAGAATTTATATGAAGAAACTTTTACTTTTTACACTACTTTCAATTTTCGCGATGTCTTTCAGTGTTTCTGCACAAGACAGCACCGATTTTTCATCTTCGCGATTAACTAATCTTTCAACCCAATTAAAACGCCAAACTGTTGATTTGGCTGATAGAGCTCAAGAGGCAATTTCTCGTGGATTTTCAGCAAGCCGAAGCGATATTGAGGCAGCATTTTTAGCCACTCAGCTTGACGCAAGTGCCGGACTTTTTCAACAAATGGTTCGCGATAACCGTCGTGCTTCTGAATTGCGTGATGCCGGAACATTTCTTACTGAAATTGCTCGTCGGGCTCCAACTTTTGGTTCAAGCAATAGTTATTGGAGAGATGTACAACGCTCAATTGATGATATTAATCGCGAACTAGGTGGTTCAGGAAATGGCGGCGGTTGGGGAAATGGTGGCGGAAACAATGGCGGCGGATTTAATAAACCGGTTCTCGGACGTGTTTCGTGGCGTGGAACGGTCGATAACGAAGTTCATCTCGTAATTCGTAATAACACTTTAGAAACACGTATTTTTGCCGGTCAAAGTTACGGTCCGGGAACTTTTAATTTCGTTCAACCTTTACCGAATCAAAACGTGCAGGTTTACGTCAACAAAAAGAAAGGGCGTGGAAACGCAATAGTTATCCAACAACCAGATAGATTCAATGATTTCACTACTTTGATTAAAATTCTTGACAGCGGAAGTGGTGCAAAAGACTACGAAGTTGAGGTTTATTGGACAAAATAAATAAATTAAAGATATGAAGGATGAACAAGTTTTCGTCCTTCATATTTCATTATTCATTATTCATCGTAACTAGCACTTATCGCCTTAGTTAAAGATTTAAAAACATCTATTCCGTCAGTTGAACCTAAAAGTTCCTCGCAGGCTCTTTCCGGATGTGGCATCATTCCTAAAACATTTCTCGTTTTATTACAAATTCCGGCAATATTTGATCTCGCACCGTTTGGATTTGATTTATCGTTTACAACGCCGTTTTCATCACAATAGCGAAAAATAATTTGCTTATTTGCTTCAAGTTTCTCGAAAGTTTCATCATCGCAAACATAGTTTCCTTCCGCGTGTGCAATTGGAATCGACAAAACTCTTCCGGTTTCAAGCTCAGTTGTATAAGGCGATTCATTGGTTTCAACACGCAAATTAACGTGATCGCAAATAAAATGTAAATCGCGATTTCTGAGCAATGCACCGTCTAAAAGTCCGGCTTCGCAAAGTATTTGAAAACCATTACAAATGCCAAAAACAAACTTACCTTCAGCCGCAAAATTCTTCACAGATTGCATTACCGGCGAAAATTTCGCCAAAGCTCCGCATCGCAAATAATCGCCGTAAGAAAATCCGCCCGGAACTATCAGAGCGTCAAAATCGCTTAAGTCGGTTTCTTTATGCCAAATAAACTCGACCGGTTGCCCAACGTGTTTAGAAACAACATGATAAGCATCGTGGTCGCAATTAGAACCTGGAAAAACTATTACACCAAATTTCATAAAATTAGTCCTTTGTCATTTGTCTTTTGTCGTTCGTTTGAAACTAAGGACAAAGGACTATGGACAAACTTCCACTCGATAATCTTCAATCACCGGATTTGCCAAAACTTCTTTCGCAATTCGCTCAGAAATATTTTTCGCCTCCGATTCAGAAATACTTGAATCTAATGCGATTTCAAAAAATTTTCCTTGTCGAACTTCTTCAATTTGTGAAAAACCGATTGACTCAACGGAATGTTGAATCGCTTTGCCTTGCGGGTCAAGAACGCTCGGCTTTAATGTTACATAAACTCTTGCTTTCATAATTAGTAATCTTAAAATATTAAAAATAGCACGCAAAACGTTGTCAAGAAAACGTCTTTAATGTATATTTGTGCCACGTTCGGCATTAAAAATAAAAAACATAAACCCTAAAAGGAGATTTTTCATTATGGAAAACGGTAAAACTGCACTTGGTCTAGATAATAACGTTGGTGCTCTAATTTGTTATGTTGGGAACCTTGTTTGTGCTCTTGGCTTGATTTACAGCATCATTGTTGTTGTAACAGACAAAACAAATAAACTTCCCCGCTTTCATGCTTTTCAATCTATTCTGCTTTCAGTAGCAGGACTCGTAATCGGACTTGCTCTTCAAGTTTTAGTTGGGATTGCCGCTGCGGCGAATTCCAGTTTGCTTGCTATGGTCATTGGATTAGTTGCTCTTGTTTACGTTGTTGCGTTGCTTGGATTCATTATTTATGCAGCAGTAAAAGCTTTCCAAGGTCAAATTTTCAAAATTCCGGTTATCGGAAACTTGGCTGACAACTGGTCAAACTAGATTTTTTACAATTTAAATAAAAAAACGAGAGTTTCGGCTCTCGTTTTTTTTATTGCTCGAAAACGCGATCAAAAACTTTCCCGACATTTCGCAAATAATGTTTCACATCAAAGGCTTTCTCAATTTCCTCATTCGTTAAATGAGCCGAAACATCTCTATCTTTCGATACTAAATCTTTATATTCTAATGTTTCGGTCGCATCGTCCCAAACATTCATTGCATTTCGTTGCACCCAAACGTATGCGTCTTCACGGTTTACACCTTTTTGAGTCAAAGCCAACATCAGTTGTCCGCTGAAAACAATACCGCGAGTAGCGTTCAAATTTTTCAACATATTTTCAGGATAAACAATTAAACCATCGAGCAAACTTGTGGCTTTTGCCAAGATGTAATCTAAAGCTGATGACGAATCTGGCAAGACGATTCGTTCGGCGGAGCTGTGCGAAATATCTCGTTCGTGCCAAAGTGCGACATTTTCCAAACCAACAATCGAATTTGCACGAATTGTTCGTGCCATTCCGCAAATGCGTTCTGACATAATCGGATTGCGTTTGTGCGGCATCGCCGATGAACCTTTCTGCCCGACCTTAAACTTTTCCTGTGCTTCGCGGACTTCGGTGCGTTGCCAATGTCGAACTTGCAAAGCGATTTTTTCCAAACTCGATGCGATAATTGCTAACGTGCAAAGATATTCGGCGTAACGGTCGCGTTGAATAACTTGCGTCGAAACGTCCGCCGCTTTTATTCCGAGTTTTGCACAAACTCTTTCTTCAACATCAGGCGAAAGATGTGCAAACGCACCGACTGCACCCGAAATTTTGCCGACGGAAATTGCTTCTTTCGCTTTCAAAAGACGTTCACGATTACGTTCAAATTCCGAAAACCATAACGCCCAAGTTAAACCGAAACTTGTCGGTTCAGCATGAATTCCGTGTGTGCGACCGATTTGCGGTGTGTCAATAAATTCAAAGGCACGACGTTTTAATACTGCAAGCAAAGCATCAATTTTCGGCAGCAAAATATCGCACGAATCTTTTAACAGCAAAGCGTTTGCGGTATCTACAACGTCCGAAGATGTTAAGCCGTAATGAACAAAACGTGCCGATTCGCCGATATTTTCCGCCAGATTTGTGGTAAAAGCGATAACATCGTGGTCAGTAGTTTTCTCGATTTCGTTGATTCTTTCAACCGTAAATGCGGCTTTCGCTTTGATAATTTCAACGGCATCGCTCGGAATTGTGCCGTCTTCGGCGTGAACTTCGCAGACGGCAATTTCAACCTCAAGCCATTTTTGGAACTTGTTACGAAGCGACCAAAGTTCGCTCATTTCGGGTAATGTGTATCTTTCTATCATAAACTTAAGTACATTGCCGTCGGATATATTCAACTCAAGATTTCCGCCTCGTCTTCATTTCCGGTCAAATCATTTTCAACAACTTCAGTATTTTTATCACCAAGAATGTCTTGAATATAAACCATCTGTACCAAAACCATTATCACGGCAAGCAAAGGTGTTGCCAAAACTAAACCCAAACCTCCGATCAGCACACTGAGAACAAGTTGAAAAAGAATGGTCAGTGCCGGCGGAAGTTCAACCGTTTCGCGTTCGATTATCGGCGTAACAATATTAGATTCAATCAACTGCACAGCGATAAAAAGTCCCAAAACATAAACAGCCTTCATCGGACTTTCAATAAACGCCAGCAGAATTGCCGGAACTGCCGAAAAGATCGGACCGAAATTCGGAATAAACGACAAAAGTCCGGCGATAAGTCCGAGCGTAAGAGCCAGCGGAACGCCTAAAATTGAAAGTCCGATCCACGTCAAAACGCCGATGAATATCATTGAACCAACTTTTCCGATCAGCCACCAACTAAGAGTTTCGCCAATCGCGGAAAGAATTTCAGTCGCACGCGGACGAACCCACAGCGGAAAAAGTTTCAATAGCCCGTTAGAATAAAATTTCGGCTCTGTTGCCAAATATATCGCCAGCATAATGGTAATAAAAATATTACCTAAGGCACCGACAGTCGTTGAAAAATATCCGCCGACACGCGAAAAAACGCTTGAAAGCTCTATGCTTTTAAGCCTTTCGCTTAGTTGATCACTTGTCGGCAACTGTTCGATCAGCGTTTTGCCCCAATTATATTGAGAAATAAAGTCCTTTACTTTCTGGAAAGAATTCGGCAGTTCGTCCCGCAGATGTTTGCCTTGTTCGGCAACATTCGGAGCCAGAAGCACAATTACGCCGGCAAGAATTGCGATAAGTAAAACAGAAACAAGCAAAACCGCCATTGTTTCTGAAAGTTTCGTGTAACGATTGACCAAATCAGCCAATCCGCGTAGAAAAACGGCAAGCAAAACCGAGGCGAAAACCAGCAGAATAATATCAAAAACGGAGAAAAACAGTTGATAAAGAAGATATGTGAAAAGAACAATTCCGACCGCAATCAGAACCTTTTGAATATAAGTTCGCTCCGAAAATGAATCAATCATACGTAATCAAAATTTGAGAAAATCTGACCCAACTTCCTTAGCCCTAAATAAAACCTTTCTTAATCAACAACTCAGCATTCAAAACTGCCGAACCTGCCGCACCGCGAAGCGTGTTGTGCGACAAACAAACGAAACGATAATCGAAAATATTGTCAGGAAACAAACGTCCGACGGTGATGGTCATTCCGTTTCCGGCATCGCGGTCGAGTCTAGGTTGCGGTCTGTCAGGCTCGTCTTTGACGACAATAAAATTCTTCGGCGACGAATGCAAATCTAAACTCGGATAATTTTGCATTGCTTCGACAACTTCTTCAAGTGTCGAACTATTCCGCAGTTTTACACGCACAGACGCTGTGTGTCCGTCCGTAACATGTACGCGGAAGCATTGTGCGGAAACAACAAAATCTGCGTTTTCAATATGACCGCCGATTAATTTACCTAAGATTTTCTGTGCTTCAATTTCAACTTTCGGCTCCTCGCCGGCAATATACGGCATCACGTTATCGGTAATATCAAGGCTCGCAACGCCCGGATAACCGGCACCTGAAATTGCTTGCATCGTGGTTACAAAAACCGATTCAATTCCGAATGCAGCTTCCAAAGCGGCAAGCGGCGGAGCAAATGAAGCAACGGCACAATTCGGATTTGTTACAATAAAACCTTTGCCGAATCCGCGTTTTTCCCGTTGGCGTTCGATTAAACCAATGTGTTCATGGTTTATTTCAGCCATCAAAAGCGGAACATCTTCATCCATTCTGAACGATGACGAATTACTTATCACCGGATAACCTGCACGAGCAAACGCTAATTCAGTTTCGCGGGCAACCGATGACGGCAAACTTGAAAAAATAAGATCGCAATCAAGCGGCGGTTCAATCGGCGTGACAACAATATTTTTAACACTTTCAGGCATCGGCGTAGCAAGCTTCCAACTCGTTGCTTCAACATAAGGTTTGTTAATTGAACGATCGGAAGCCGCCAAAGCAGTTATTTCAAACTGCGGATGATTCTCCAAAAGCTGACAAAATCTCTGCCCAACTGTCCCGGTCGCACCCAAAATTCCTACACGATACTTTTTCATAATTTTTCTAAATGAAGATTCTACAATAAATTGTGCTTTTTGCCTTTGTTGCTTGTTATTTTCTGAGAGCTTCTTTCATCCTTCTTACACCTTCGCGGATTTTTTCTTCATCCGCACAAAAAGAAACTCGCAAAAAGCCTTTTGTTTCGCTTCCAAAAGCTGAACCGCAAATCGTGACCACTCTATTGTTTAAGAATTTTTCAACTATTTCCATTTCATCATCGCAAATCGAACGAACGTCTAACATCGAATAAAACGCACCTTCGGGTGAAATTGCTGGCAAACCAAGTTCGCTTTCAATCAAATTTAGAAGCAAATCACGTCGCTTTTTGTAGATTTCGCGAGCGTCGGCAACGGCTTGTTTCCCAGCATCTGTCCAAGCAATCATTCCCGCTTTTTGGGCGATTGTATTTGTGCAAGTTACGTTATAACCGTGCAAAATAAACGCCTTTTTCATCACTTCCGAACATCCCGCAAGCCAACCAAGCCGCCAACCTGTCATACTCACAGATTTTGATAAACCACCTACAATCAATGTTTTATCGTAATATTCCGAGATCGAAGCAGGTCTTTCGTCGGTAAAATAAATGTCAGAATAGATTTCATCTGAAATTACATAAATCCCAGTATCTTTCAAAACGTCGGCGATTTGCTGAAGTTCTTCTCGAGTGTGACAGCGACCAGTCGGGTTTGACGGACTCAAAATCATCACAACGCGAGTTTTCTCAGTTAGATTCGCCTTAAATTCGTCAATATCAAACGCAAAACCTTTCTCCGCAGGCAAGCGATATTGGACAAATTTTGCACCGCTCATTTTCGTAATTCCGGGATAAGCCGGAAAACACGGATTCGGTGCCAAAACCTCGTCGCCTTCTTCGCAAAGCGTTAAAAGTGCAACAAACAATGCCTCAGAAGAGCCAACTGTAACGATCACATCGTCAGGAGATAGATCAAGATGCGGATAGTTTGAGATGATTTTCTCTCGCAACGGCGGCATTCCAGCTTGCAGCGTGTAACCATTCATTTCATCTGAAATCACACGAATCGCTTCTTGTTTTACGCAATCCGGCGTTGGCAAATCTGGCTCACCAAGACCAAAATTTATCGAATCTGGCAAAGCACGGTCGGCAATTTGGCGAATCATCGACTTCTCGATTCCCTGCAAGCGTTGCGGAACGCGAAATTCATTTTGAGTTATAGCTTTCATAAGTAAATTGTATCGAAATTAAACGAAATCATCCACGAAGTTAAGTCGGTTTTCCAACATCTAAGACTTTTGAGCAAGAGTTTATTATTTATTTTAACCTTAATTATTCACTAAAATTTTATTATGATGATTCCAACATCCATTTGCGGACAATATATATAAATAATCGCAGTTAAAATCTCATCTGCCGCCCGCAAAACTGGCTGGTTATTACGGTGACCTCAACTCCACGTTAACGCATGGAGCTTAAATCTAATACCCGCAACCGGGTTTTTATGTTCAAAAAAATTGTTTTCGTATTTCGTAAGTAATTTGAATTCTAAACCGTTGATTGTATAGGGTTTAGAAATAATTAAGAAGTGTAAATTTAACTGGACTCTGCAACCAATCGATTCTATGATTCATCGCAAGGGAGATTCAAACAAGTTGACCCCATAAAGATGAAAGCAGCAAGCTTGATGAATCCGCAAACATTGAATCTTTATGCCTATACAGCTAATGACCCGATCAACCGAACCGATCCTGATGGACTATTCTGGGGAGCATTATTTGGATTCATTGCTGGCTTCTTCAAAAAGACAAGTTTCAACTTTAATTTCAACTACAAAGGCATTCCGTTCAGTTTCGGATTCCAAGGGCATTTCAAAAATGTCTACGTCGGAATCGCCGGATTCAATGTCCAAATTACCGGACAGAACTCTATTTTTAATCGGCTCAAGGCTTGGAAAAATAACTCAGGGCTATTTTCATTTGTTGACGATGACAAAGTAAATAAACTGAGTCAATGTGTTAAAGATGCAATCTATAAATTTTATGAATCCGTTGGAAACTCTTCTGAGGATAGGCTTAAACAAGTTAAAAAAGCCTTAGATGCGGTCACCTACACAACCTATGGTTTTCCAAAATCGTTATTTCCAGCGTATGCCAATTTCCCTGCTAATTCTGAGGTCTGGGCGTTCACATTTTACGACCACATTTATTTCAATAAAGATAGATATAACCCTAACTGGTTTAGTGGGCTTGCATTAATTGTTCACGAATTTACACATGTAATGCAATATAGGGAAGTTGCCAGCTTCGAGGCAAAGTATATCGCCCAATACTTAAAATCTGGAAATGCGAAAGGTGGTGGTAATAGTTTTGAACAGCGTGGTTATGTTAACGAAGATCTTTCAGAAGCATACTTTCAAGCTAACAAGATTAGCTGTCCGGAAAAATAGTCTGGGATCTACGAATTGAATCTCGATGTTTCGTAGGCAAGTAGAAAGTTATCAGTAATGGAATCAATCCGAAATTAGGTCTTTCGGTAAAAACCGACCTTATTTCTTAGGTAACTTCTAGTCTTGCGGATTGTACTATTTCGCGTATTTTCGTTATTTAACAATGTTCTACACATTCAAGTTTGGTATCGACGTTGACGAAGTTTTGAACATGCTGTAGCAAAATATTGAGTTAATAATAGCGAATTTGTTCGTACAAAAAGATATTGTGTCCGAAATCAGCAGAAAATGTTTTTATAAGTAAAAATTGGAGTATTCTATAAAGTGGAGTCACTTGAGTTAGGTTTGTATGAAAAATATCGTTGTTTATCTCGTTTTGCTAATTGCTGTTGTTTGCACGGCTTGTCCTTGGCGGTCTTCTGTAATGTCCCCCGAATGCAAAGAAGGAATCGACGTTTATTTTAATAATCCACCACTTCTTAATAAGCGAACGATTGAAGAGATGCTCGATTTACAAAAATGCGGACTTGTTGGATACCTACAAGTGTTCTTTGGAAATTTAATTTCACAAAGAAAAGATGACGTGGTTCCCGCAATTCTGAAACGCTTTGACAATGAAACCGACGAAAATTATAAATACTCTCTAATTATGATTTTGAAGAAGTTACTAGGGACTGAACACGAAAAAGAATTAATTTCAAATAAAGAGGCAATACTACTCAGCGTAGATAAGGCGATTCGAAACATGAATAATCAAAGCTTCAAAAAATATGCGACCGATGATTTTGACAAGGTGAGGGAATTTTTGTTAACGAGGTGAAGCAACATGATAATTTTGTTACAAATATATGAGAGTATTATTGAGTCACTACTAGCAATTTCGATAACCTTGCTAGCTTTGTTATTTGTTGGGCAATTTAAAACAAATGGAACAAACGCTGAACTGCTAAAAGTTCACGCTGATTTTCATAAGGCATTGTTAAACAACGATACCGATTTAATCCGCGATATTTTAGCCGATGAAATCGAATTTGTGATTAAAGGGCAGGTTGAATTGTTAAGTAAGGACGATTATTTAACCAAAAGAGAAGAGGTACTCAAGAAAATCATTTTGGTTGATTTCAATCGGTGCAAGAAAATATAGAAACGAATGGTAATGATGCGAGTATTGAGTTCATTTTAAGACTCAGATTTGAATCGGATAGTAGTATGCCAATTGAACATGTGGGCAGATACATTTACCGTTACAAGAAAAATGAAAACGGTTGGAAAATAACGTCAATGAAATTGCTGTAGTTTTTTTTGAAGAACTGAGGAGATTTGAAGGTTGATTGAAGCTAAATGACTAAAATAAAAATTCACAAAAAAATACTTCTCCTAATCTGTTTCTTTAGTTTCGTCCTAATTTCTAAAGCAACAGTCTTCAACTCACCGCGTGAAACAACCTTTCCATCGGTTCAACGCACAATTGCTTCAGGAGATTTAAACAACGATGGATTTATCGATTTGATCGTCGGCGGAAATCCGGTTGATACCGAACCATTTAGTGGGAAGATATACGTTATGCTCGGAAAAGGAAACGGTAATTTTCATCCGAGGCGAGAATATAGGGTTGGCTACCACCAGAGTAGCTTTCCTGCTCCCTATGTATATAAAATTAAAGTCGCCGATATGAACAATGATGGGAATCCCGACGTAGTTGTTTCTCATCTTGACGGACCAATTCCTTTCGTCAATCGTGCGGATGTGATGATTACTATCTTAATGGGAAGTGGGAATGGCACGCTGCAAGAGGCGGAAGGATTTAATTTTTTCCATGAACCGGGCGGCGGAAATCATATTGTTGATTTTGAATTGGTAGACGTTAATGCTGACAGGTTGTTAGATGTAGTTGCAGGTATTGATATAAATTCTGATTTCTCAAAAATTCAGATAATAAAGAATCTAGGCGGCGGTCTTTTTCAAAATATCGGCAGAATACTTTTGGGCGTATATATCGTAGATATTTCGGTGGCAAAAATTAACGACGATAAATTCGTCGATTTCGTAATGACAACACTAGATCATGGAATTTTGATTGCCTATGGAAGCAATCAAATATTCCCTAATAGTACTGACCAATTAGATCTGGGTATCCAAAATATCGTCTTAGATGTCAGAGATTTTAATGGCGACGGAAGACAAGACATTCTTGTCGTTAGGAGAGACAGCCAAGAGTTTCGTATTTTTTTCAACAGTGCTACCGGATTTCCGCAGAATCCTGTAGTTTATCAGAATAATTCTGCTCTTCAATTTTTACAAGTTGCTGATTCGAACGGCGACGGGATTATGGATTTGTATTGTTACACGGACGATTATATGAAAATCTATCTTGGAAATGCATCAGGTATTTTTTCGTTTTCAGAATTGATTTCATATATCGGTGTATTCGGTGGAATTAACGTTGACCTAAATTACGATGGAAAATTAGACCTCGCATCAACCGCTGGAGGTGTTATGGTTCGACTCAACACTCCAAACCCGCAACGCTATTACACTGATTTTGATGCCGACCGGAAATCAGATTTCACGATTTTTCGCCCATCAAATGGGATGTGGTGGACTCTCTTTAGCCGAAACAATTCGTTTCGAAACCAGCAATTCGGTTTAGCGACCGACAAAATTGTCAACGGAAACTATGACGGCGACAACAAAACCGATCTCGGCGTTTTCCGTGATGGAATTTGGTATATTCAACAAAGTGCCAATGGCACAATTCGAACTGAATTTTGGGGACAAACCGGAGACATTCCTGTTCCGGCTGATTATGACAATGATGGTTTGATGGAAACTGCGGTTTTTCGACCATCAACAGGAACTTGGTATATCCGAAATGCCATTGGACAAATCACAGGTTCAAATTGGGGAATTGCCGAAGACAAACCGATTGCAACCGACTACGATGGCGACGGAAAAGCCGACATCGCCGTTTTCCGACCTTCAAACGGCACTTGGTATATCTTGCTAAGTCTAACGAATCAAGTTTACGCACAACCTTTCGGAATTGCGGAAGATAAACCCGTTCCAGCCGATTACGATGGCGATGGAAAATCGGACGTTGCAGTTTTTCGACCAAGCAACGGTGTTTGGTATATTCTGCAAAGCGGAAACAATTCTGTCCGGTATGAACAATTTGGATTACCTGATGACATTCCAAATCCAAACGATTACGACGGCGATGGCAAAAACGATATTGCTGTATTTCGACAATCAGAAGGAATTTGGTATTCGAAAAATAGTCAAAACGGTGCGACAAACTCGATAAAATGGGGAATGTTGGGTGATGTGCCGATAAAATAGATTGAAATTATCAAAAAATAGGCGAGATTGAAAAAATTCAATCTCGCCTATTTTTACTTATGGAATTATTACTAACAATCTAAACATCCAAATTTTTCACGTCTAAAGCGTTGTCTTCAATAAACTTACGTCTTGGTTCTACTTGGTCGCCCATGAGAATTGTGAAGATTTGATCGGTTTCGATGGCATCTTCGATTCTTACTTGGAGCAACGTTCGTTTGGTTGGATCCATTGTTGTTTCCCAAAGTTGTTCCGGGTTCATTTCACCCAAACCTTTGTAACGCTGAATCTGCAAATCTTTTTTCGCAGCGTTCATAATTTTTTCGAGCAGTTCTTCGCGACTTAAAACTTCTTCTTCTTTTTCGTCTGAACCAAGTGTAAAGGGCGATGGAAAATCGCGTTCAAGAGTGGTTTTCAGCTCAACCGCTTTTTGAAATTCGACATAACTTCCTAGGTTCCAGTCGAAAATAAATTTCGAGCCATTTGGATAAGTTACTTCAATTTCTTGCAAGCCATGTTCTTCATCTGTCAGCAAATCAGTTTTGTAAGTTGGGTTTGCTTCGGCAACTTTTGCTTCAAGACGCAACATTAATTCTTCTGTTCCAAAAATTTTACGCATTCTAATACTTTGCTCAAGTAAAATTTCTGAAAAGCCAGATATTAAAGCATTTAAAAGCGATTTATCGTTGTTCGTACGGCGTGCGAAACGATTAAAATAACGTTCGTATTCGGTAATTCGCTCAAGATTTTTCGAGAGTTCGCGTCCTTCAACCAATCTGCCGTTTGATTTTACAACCGTTTCGTCAGTCGCTTGTTTCATCATAAAACGAAACATCGATTTTTCGTCTTTGATGTATTCTTCGCGTTTGCCGCGTTTCACTTTGTAAAGAGGCGGTTGAGCAATGTAAATATGTCCGCGTTCAACCAATTCCGGCATTTGTCGATAGAAAAACGTCAGCAACAATGTGCGGATATGCGAACCGTCAACATCAGCATCGGTCATAATGCAGATTTTATGGTAACGAAGTTTTTCGACGTTAAATTCCTCTTTGCCGATCCCTGTTCCGAGACAAGTAATCAGAGCTTTGATTTCTCCGTGACCAAGCATTTTGTCGAATCTAGCTTTTTCTACGTTGAGAATTTTACCTTTGAGAGGCAAAACAGCTTGATTTTTTCGGTCGCGACCTTGTTTTGCACTTCCGCCCGCCGAATCTCCTTCTACTAGATAAACTTCCGATAAAGCCGGATCTTTTTCTTGGCAATCAGCGAGTTTTCCGGGCAGCGTCGAGGTTGTCAAAGCACTTTTCCGAACGATTTCGCGGGCTTTTCGTGCCGCTTCTCTCGCTCGTGCCGCGTCCAAGGCTTTCCCGACAATTTTTTTCGCAATAATCGGATTTTGTTCGAAATATTCACCAAATTTCTCATTAAGAAAACTTTCAACCGCACCTTTCACAGGCGAATTTAACTTACCTTTGGTTTGTCCTTCAAATTGTGGTTGCGGAATTTTCACGGAAATAATCGCAACTAAACCTTCGCGAACGTCATCGCCTGAAAGCGTAGTTTTAAAATTTTTGGTTAATCCAGAACTTTCTGCGTAAGCATTAATTGTCCGCGTGATTGCACCGCGAAAGCCGGAAAGATGCGTTCCGCCATCAATCGTATTGATGTTATTAGCAAACGAAAAAACTTTTTCGTCGTAGCTATCGTTGTATTGCATCGCAACTTCAATCGAAAGATCATCAGCAATCAATTCAAAATACAGCGGTGCTTCATGAACAACGTTTTTGTTTTTATTAAGATGCGTAACGAATTCGGCAATTCCGCCTTTGTAGTAAAATTCGTGACCTTTTTCCGGCTCTTCGCGTTCGTCTTTGATGTGGATTCTGATTCCTTTATTCAAGAAAGCCTTTTCACGAAGACGTTCAGAAAGTTTTTCGAAGCTATATTTTGTTGTTTCAAAAATTGTTCCGTCTGGTTTGAAAGTGATTTTCGTTCCACGTTTTGTGGTTTTTCCGGTTTCAACCAATTTGCTGTTTGAAATTCCAGTGGTGAATTCCATTTCGTGGGTTTTACCTTCTCGCCAGATTTCTACTTTCATCCATTCGCTCAAAAAATTTACGCAAGAAACGCCAACTCCGTGAAGTCCGCCGGAAACTTTGTAAGAATTTGAATCGAATTTGCCGCCGGCGTGAAGAACAGTCAGAACAACTTCTGCTGCCGAAATGCCAAATTGTTCGATTATTCCGGTAGGAATTCCACGTCCGTTATCAACAACCGTAATCGAATCGTCCATGTGAATCGTCACTTCAATTGTGTCGCAATGTCCGGCGAGTGCTTCGTCAACCGAATTATCCACAACTTCATAAACGAGATGGTGAAGCCCAATATCGCCGGTTGAACCAATATACATTGCCGGTCGGAGACGAACCGCTTCGCGTCCTTCTAACGCGGTAATCGAATCTTCATCGTAACTTTGCTCTGGTGATGTTGCCAATTTGTTAACCTCTTTTCTAACGTTAAAATTAACCTATATTTTACACTATTTTATGAGATTTTTACAGTTGAGAGCGAAGTTATAGATTGGTAAATTCGCTTGTCGTGGCAGTAATTCCTTTCGAATTTTTGAGGATTGCACCAATTACCGCAACAGAATCTGCAAACTGCAAAACTTCAGCGGCGTTTTCGAGAGTAATTCCGCCAATCGCGACTAACGGAAAATCGCCAATCGCCTCGCGAACTTTTTTCAAACCGTCAAGCCCGACAATTTCGTCAGGGTTTTCTTTGGTCGAAGTCGCAAAAACCGGACCAATAGCGACGTAATTTATTGGAAGTTTTGTGGCGGCTATTGCTTGCGAAATTGTGTGAGTTGAATAACCAATAATTGCACTTTCGCCAAGCAATTCTCGTGCATAAATTGGCGATAAATCATTCTGCCCAAGATGAACTCCGTTGGCTTCAACCGCCAACGCAATATCAACTCTATCATTTATTAAAAGCGTTACATTGTGTTTGTTTACAAGATTTACGGCAAGTTTTGCTTGCTCATAAAACTCTACTGATGAAGATTTTTTATCGCGAAGTTGAATCAATTTTGCTCCGCCCGAGATGAGCTGCTCAACTTGCTCAACGTGTGAAAATATAGAAATTTCAGTGTTTGTAATTGGATAAATTCGCGGCAGTTTCATATCAATTTTAAAAAAGAGATTTCACCATAATAAAGCCGTCTTCGTTGTTGTTATAATAACTTTCGAAGCGTTGAGTGATGAAATAATCAAGATTTTGATAAAGTTCTTGAGCGGCGATATTGCTTACGCGAACTTCTAAACGGATTGTTCCAATTCCTCGTTTGAGCAATGATTTTTCGGTAAATATCAATAATTTTTTTGCGATTCCGCGTTTGCGATGTTCAGGGGCAACGCCGATTGTGGTGATATGTGCAACTCGATCTTCACCAACTGTAACAACGATAAATCCAATTATTAGTTCAGTTGGAGTGACAACTTGATAAGCCAAAGTGTTCGAATTTTTGAGTAAATAGCTAAATGTATTTCGAGAATAGCTTTCGTCTTTTAAAAAACAACGACGATTTAGTTTTACGACTTCCTCAAGCTGTTTTGTTGTTAGCGGACGGATTCCATAATTCATCTGCGGAGCCGGAATTACGATTTCAGGCTCTGGAAGCGGACGAAATATTGATCTGATTCTTTCTAAAACTGCCATAGATTAAATACAAATATAACGCAAAATCACAAAACCAACGCAACACGCTTCCTAACATTCGCGTTTCTACCTCAAATAATCAACATACAATCGCCATAACTATAAAAGCGATAGCGATTTTCGACCGCAAATTTGTAAGCGTTCATTGTTAAATCAAATCCGGCAAAAGTAGAAACCAAAAGTAAAAGTGAAGATTGAGGCAAATGAAAATTGGTCAATAATCCGTTAATAGCTTGAAATTTATAAGTTGGCGTAATCGTTAAACCTGCCGTTTGTTTGCCTGCGAGAAATTTTCCACTTGTGGAAAAAGTTGACTCTAACGCTCGCGTTGTAGTTGTTCCAATCGCAATAATTCTCGCATTTTCTTGTTTAGCACAATTAAGGATTTCCGCATTTTCCGCTGTAATTTCAAACTGCTCCGGCAACACTTTATGCTCCGCTAAATCAGTTACTCGAACTGGCTCAAAAGTTCCGTAACCAACGTGAAGTGTAATTTCTGCAACAGTTACGCCGACAGATTTTATCTCTTCAATCACGTTTGGCGTAAAATGCAACCCCGCAGTTGGAGCGGCAATTGCACCTTTTTCACTCGCATAAACTGTTTGATAACGGTTGCGGTCTTTGTCCAAAGCTCCAACTTCTCGTTTGATATAAGGCGGCAGCGGAGTTTGCCCAATTTCATCAAGAATGCTGTGGAAATCTCCCTCAAACTCAAATTCGACAACAACTTTTCCATCTTCATTTTTTGCCAAAACAACGGCGTTGAGATTATCTCCAAATGAAATTCGTTTCCCAATTTTGAGACGCTTCGCCGGACGTGCGAGAGTTTCCCAAGTCTGCTTTTCAAGATTTTTAACGAGAAATAATTCGATTTTTCCGCTAGTTTCTGAAACACCAAAAAGTCTTGCCGGAAAAACTTTAGTGTTGTTAACGACAATCACATCACCTTTCCGCAAAAACTTCGGAAAATTACGAAACTCATCGTTATGGAAAGCGTTTTTTTCGCGATTTAAGGCAAGCATTCGCGAACTATCACGATTTTCGAGTGGTTCTTGAGCAATTAAATCTTCTGGCAAATTAAAATCAATTTCAGTAATAAACATTCACCTTAAATCTAAAATCTATCAACTCAAATCGCAAATCGGCTTGACCTTTTTTGTTAAGACATTTAGCTTAAAGGTATGCGAGGAGGCGAATCTGTTCTGGTGAATGGCACGGTCTTCAAAACCGTCTGTGAGACTGTGAGAGCAGGCTCAGGTGGGTTCGATTCCCACACGCCTCCGCCAATCAATTTTGGATTTGGGATTGGTGATTTACGATTTAACAAAATCGATTAAAATTTAAGGGAAACTTTTAATGACTCAAGATGAAATAAAATTTCGAACGAAGAACTTTGCACTTCGCGTGATTCGATCGATTGAAACATTGCCAAACACAAAGGCGGGAAATATTATTTCAAATCAACTTTTACGCTCAGGAACCTCTGTTGGAGCAAACTATCGTGCGGCATGCAGAGCAAAATCGACCGCGGATTTTATTCATAAGTTAAGTATTGACGAATCAATGTATTGGATAGAATTGCTCGTTGAAGCTAAATTAGTAAAATTGAGCTTGGTCGAGAGTCTTCTCAAAGAGTGTGACGAAATTCTTTCAATTGTGGTTTCATCGATCAAAACTTCAAAGCAAAAGCGTTATCCCAAATCAGAAATCCCCAATCCTATATCATTATGAAGCAGTGGATCTCATTAAATATGACACCTCAAATCGGACCTCGGGCAGCAACTAAGTTGCTTGAAAGGTTTGGTTCGCCTGAGGCTGTTTTTTTCGCGACACTAAGCGAGCTTGCATCTCTTCGCCTCAAAGCAGAATCAATTGAAAGTATTCTTAAAAAAGAATTTCACGAAAAGGCAGATGAGGAAATTGAAAACGTTAAAAATCAAGGTGGCGATGTTTTGATTTTAGACGATGGAAGTTATCCGTTTTTGCTTCGCGAAATACACGATCCGCCGATTACGCTCTATGTAAAAGGAAATTGGCGTGAATGTTTTGAAGCTCCGTGTGTCGCGATCGTTGGTTCAAGAAGATGCTCAACTTATGGCGAAAACGCTTCGCAAATGCTCAGTCGTGACCTTGCAAATCAAGGCGTTTGCATAGTTTCCGGTCTTGCACGCGGAATTGACACAGCTGCACATCGTGGAGCAATGCAGGCAAAAGGAAAGACGATTGCCGTTCTCGGAACCGGAATTGACCAAAGTTATCCGAAAGAAAATGCCAAATTGATTGACGAAATTTTGGATTCTGGCGGAGCAATTGTGTCGCAATTTCCTCTCGGAACTCCGCCTTTGAAAGAAAACTTTCCCTATCGAAATCGGGTAATTTCCGGCTTAAGTTTAGGTGTTTTGGTGATTGAAGCATCAGAAAGAAGCGGTTCGCTGATTACGTCGCGGCTTGCTTTAGAGCAAAATCGCGAGGTTTTTGCCGTTCCCGGAAACATTACTTCCAAAAATTCATTTGGGACAAATTTTTTGATAAAATCTGGTGCAAAACTGGTCCAACATTGGCAAGATGTTGTCGCCGAACTATCAATTGCCGATCAAATTTTATCTCCAAAAACTTCTGATAGCAATCAAGAAATTGAGCGTCAACCGGAGTTATTGCCGGCAGATTTAACTGACGCAGAACGTAAAATATGGTCATTTCTTTCTGCTGATGAGCCTGTGCATATTGATCAACTTTCTGAGGTTTGCGGAATGAGTTTTGGCGATTTAAATTACGCGATTTTGGGACTTGAAATGCGAGAATTAATTCGCTCAATGCCCGGAAAATGGTTTGCAAAAAAGATGTAAAACTTATCAAATGGAAACTCAACAATTTTTTCAAATTGAGCGAAAAAGCAAAGTATCGAAAGATGAGTTGCGTGATTTTTTTGTGTTGATGGAAACAAAAATCTGGGGAAATTTGATTGAAGAACAAATTCCATTCGGTTTACTTTCCTCAAATTTTGATAAAAGTGTTGTTCGAAATGAGTTTGATGAAATACCAAACTGTGAAACCTGCGGACTTTGTTGCTCAATGTTTCCATCTGTTCAGCTCACATCACAAGACATTCTTTCTTCCGCAAACTATTGGGAAATAACAGTTAATACAAATATCGGAGAGGAAATTGTTGTTGATAAATTATTACGACGAAGCGGTGAAAACGGAAGTTGCGTCTCGCTTTCCGGCACAGTTGGCGAAAAGGTCGGCTGCACAATTTACGAAAACAGACCAAGTGCATGCCGAAAATTTGAAGCCGGAAGCGATCGTTGTCATGCTTTACGCAGACTTTCAGGTCTTGAAGATGCGTTAAACCCTATTGAATCAATTCTTGCAATTCAAAAATTACACCAAAAAACCGAATCTGAAAGAAAAACAATCACATTAACTTCAATTGAAAACACAGACTCCAATTTACTCGAGATTAAAATTTCTATCGAAGATTCGTCATTAATTTCACTTTATGTTTTTGACCCAAAAAAAGAATCTTGGCTCGAAGGGGATTTTTTTGGCTTAACTTTAAAAGAAGCCGAAAATTTAATTAGTAAAACTTCTAGTTGAAATCGCAATATTTATGGCAAAACTTTCATCTCAAACAAAATATTTACTCGGTTGCGGAACGCTTTTAATACTTTGCACCATTGGATTTGTGGCTTTTTTTACATGGAAAATCGTTACTTCAATTGATGATTTTGGCAAAACTAATGAAGCTGCAATTCCGCAAGAAATACGCGAACCAAGAGTCTTGAAAGGTTTTGAATTTCTCACTAAAAGCGACTTTTTTAAACTCAAAAAAGGTAAATTTTTGGATGGCGTTTCGATTGGTGCAACTGCTTCCGATGATAAAGAAAAAACCAAACGATTAGAACACGAAAGCGGAAAAGGAATTTTTAGATTTTCGGATATGAAAATCTGCGGAAATGAAATTGTAGTCGTTGCCCAAAATGGCGGTTATGTTTTTGATAAAAGCGGAAATCTGTCACGTGAAATCTGGTTTGAGCCAACTGAACAAATGGTTAAAGTTTGGTGGTGGAAACAATTTGTTTATCACGGAACTACCAATAACATTAGAATTATTGACATTGAAAACGATGGAAAATGTGAATTTACTTCTTACAGCTCAGTAGATGGATTTGCGGTTTTCGATAGCGAAGGAAACGGTTTGTGGCGATATGGTCAGAGAATGAAGGAAATTGATTTAGAGAAAATTTGGAAAGAAAAAGAACAATCGAAAATAAGTAAAGAATCTTATATTTCGGCTGCAACTGTTTTTGATATTGAAGGTGACGGAATTTCAGAGTTTATTGTTTCTGAAAAAGATAAAGGTATCAAAGTTTTTAATTCAAGTTTTGACGAAAAATGGACTCAAACCGATGAGGATCCAACCGCAAATTTACAACTTATTGATGTTGACGGCGATGGGAAAAGTGAAATATTCGAATTTCAGGGAATGTCATCAAAAATAAGAGATAAAACAAGTGGAAATGTCATTAAAAATGTTGAAATTAATGGATGGCAAAAAGAGATTTTGCCTTTCGAAAATGAAACAAAAATAAAAGGAATTCGCTTTTTTGAAATTGATAACGACAAACTAAAAATCTCAGATTTAAACAATAAAATATTGCAAGAATTAGAAGCACCTTTAAGCAAAGTTAAATCGATTAAAGATAAAAACGAACCAAAAGCAAAATACCAAAAAGAGCTACCAAAGCCATCACAAAATGTTGATAAAAACGGAACACGAGCTGAAACAAAACGTATAAAACCATCAAATTATAATGCTCCGGTTGGACCGGCACCACACATCGCAACTAAGCAAGTAGAAGAGTTTGACACCTTTGAAGATACAGAAAGTCTTGATTCTCCAAAAGCCTTATGGATAAAACTTAAAAAAGATAAACCAAAATTTCTTGCAGTTATCGCTTCATTTATCGGAACTCCGCGTGCGAATTTTTATCTTTATGAAGCAAACGGAAATCTTGTTTATCACGAACTTTTGCCTGAAGAAGCAGATACTATTTTGGTTGTTCCTGATGAAGCTGGCAATGAATCATTATTGATTGGCGGAAAAGAAACAATTTGGAAATTTGAAATAAAAACTGACCAATTGTAAAAGCAAAGCGTCTAAAAAATAGCTGCGAAAATCAGCAGTAAGATTTATTTATACTGAGGTTGCAATTATGGATAGAAGATATTTTTTAAAATCGAGCGGAATCGCACTTGCGAGTTTTGGTTTAATGAGCGTTTCGCCAACGTTTTTACATCAATTTGCTAACGCCCAAACTTTAACAAAAAAAGACGGCAAAAAGAAAACTTTAATCGTTATTTTCCAACGCGGAGCAGTTGATGGTTTAAATATGGTTGTTCCTTATGGCGATAGCGATTACTACAATTTACGGCGTAATATTTCTATTCCGAAACCAAATGAAACCAATGGTGTTGTAAATCTTGACGGTTATTTTGGGCTTCATCCGGCTCTTAAACCTTTCGAAAGTTTGTGGAAATCAAAACAGTTGGCGATTATTCATTCTGCCGGTTCGCCGGACAATACTCGCTCGCATTTCGATGCCCAAGACTATATGGAATCAGGAACTCCCGGCAACAAAGGAACTCGCGATGGCTGGCTCAATCGCGTTTTGCAAACAAAAACAAACAAAGAAGATTCGCCATTTCGGGCAGTTTCGATGACTCAACAAGTTCCGCGAAGTTTGCTCGGTAGATCGCCTTCAATTGCGATGACAAATCTTGCTGATTTCTCGATAAAAGCAGGTGTTTATTCGAAAAATGTGCAGGGTGGTTTTGAAGCCATTTTCGATGAAACTACAAAAGATTCGCTTGGCGAAGCCGGAAAAGAAACTTTTGAAGCGGTAAATTATCTGAAAGAAGCAAATCCGGCGAAATTTAAACCTGAAAATGGATCGGTTTATCCAAACAGTTCTTTTGCAAATTCTTTAAAGCAAATTGGGCAAATGATTAAAGCCGGAGTTGGTTTAGAAGTTGCGTTTGCCGAAATTGGCGGCTGGGACACACACACAAACGAGGTCAATCCGCAGAATCGTTCGCAAGGTCAGCTTGCAAATTTGTTTCGTGATTTTGGACAAAGTATTGCGGCTTTATCAACTGATTTAGGCAAAAAAATGGACGATGTTGTAATTTTAACGATGTCAGAATTTGGACGAACTGCCAAAGAAAACGGCTCACGCGGAACTGATCACGGACACGGAAACGCAATGTTTGTAATTGGAAATTCGGTAAAAGGCGGAAAAGTTTATGGCGAATGGAAAGGCTTGAGCAACTCTAATCTTAATGAAGGCAGAGACTTAGCTGTAACTACCGATTTTCGCGATGTTTTTGCTGAAGTTGCTTCAAAACATTTGGGAAATGCAAAACTAGACAAAGTTTTTCCAAATTACCCAATCGCAGAATCGAAACGCCTTAATTTTATCAGTTAATTTAAGTTTTTAAATAAAAAAGTCATTCAGAAATGAATGGCTTTTTTTGTGCAAAAAAATGAGCGGCATTGGCACCGCTCTTGGAAGGTTATTTATTGGTTGGTTATTATTGGGGAATCTCAAATATTATTTAATATTCGAGACTTTTTGGGGGTAGAAAAATGGTCCTGAAGTCTTCAAAGTTTGAGAATCGAAGTGCTTTCTCGCTCCACATTGGAGGCAAGAACGATGCGTTTCGTTGCCATTAGAAAAAGGGCGACCGAGATCTTTGTGCCAACAACCGAAAAGTGTGGCGATTATTCCAATTTTCTCATCGTTTTGTCTTTCGGTTATCGAATTTGTTATAAAATTTTGTTCTAAAATTGCCTGCATATAAATTCCTCTTTAAAGGCTTTTTCTGCCTGATAAACTTTAGACGCAACTGCTTATAGTTTTTGCATTTTATTTACTTAAGCAATTCGAAATTCTCTTTTCAGTTTCTCCAAGTGTGCCTCAACTGATTTTTCTGCAAGCCTGATTAAATCTTTAGGCAAACCAATATAAACTTTTTCGACTATTTCGCTATATGTTTTTGCACCTTCGTTAAACGCTTGCAAAATTTGAGTTTCGCGTTCATTTCGATGCAAAATATATTCATCAATCTTTCCTTTTGCATCATAAATTGCAGAGCCGTGCGAGCCACAAAGAAAGCGTAAATTGGGCAGATTTTTTAAGCGATCAAGCGTTTCAAAATATTCAGACATATTGCCTTCCGGTGGTGCAATTACGACCGAACCTGTGCCAACAACGTTGTCAGTTGAGAGCAAAAATCCAAATTCTTCGTCATAAAACGCTAATAAACCTCGTGCGTGTCCGCGTGTATGAAGTGTTTTAAATTGAAAAATGTCACCGCAATTATCTTTTAAATTATAAACATCACTATCTTCAATAAATTTATCAAACTTGATATGCGACAAACTTTCTGACGTGATTTTGTGAGTTGAAATCGGGACACTTAATCGGTGTTTTTCGCTTAGATATTGTTGCAAAGCAACTTCTCCGCCGTGATGATCGTTGTGTAAATGCGAAACAATAATTTCTTTGCAAACGCCACCGTTTATAATTAATTGATCAATAAGTTTGTGCAATTTTGCTTGTTCAGACTCGTGTGACGAAGCTGCGTCAATAACAATAAACTCTTTATTTCCAACAATAAAACAATTTGTGTGAGTTGCTGGCGGAAGAGTCGGAGTTTTAAGCGGAAAAACAATCACACGAGAATTTAACTCGACATAATCTATATTTCCATCACACATTTGCGACTTCTCAAGCAGGTTTTTGGCTAAGGACAAAGGACTATAGACTAAAGACTTTGAAAGCTCCTGAAGCGTAATTAAAACAGGTGGAGAAATCAAGATCTCGCTTTTTTCCCAAAGGTTTAGAGCTTCAATTGGTGTTACAAATTCGAGGTTTTGCATCTCGTTGATGGCTTCGTAAGGCTCTTGTTTTGGCGGACAATTTGCGATAAAAAAACGTGTCTTAAAACGAAGCGGCGAGAAATTTGGCGTTGTCCAAAAACCTGTATATTCAAAATCAGCCGCATCAATCCATAAACCCCAATCATTGAGAATTTCCACGAAAGTGCTACGTCCAGAAATCAAATCATCGTGAAGCGAAACTCTCTGACCTCGAGTTAGCTTTTCTCCGTTTCGAACAATCAAAACACCAACTTCTTCAAATAGTTCGCGAACAGCACAAACTATAAACTGTTGTAAATCAATATCTTCACAGTTTTTAACCTCAACTTCAGCGTCAGATTTTTCAAGTTTTCCGCCAGAAAAAGCGTGCCAACCGCCGAGAAATTTTAAGTTCGGATTGCGTTGGGCAAGCAAAACTTTATCGTCTTTTAAGAGAATTATTGCTGATGCGTCTTTGATATTCACTCAATAATTTTAACCACGAAGATACAAAGAACACAAAGTTGTAAGTTTATCTTTGTGTTCTTTGTGTCTTCGTGGTTAGTTATTTACTTTAAATCAAACAAAAGAAATTCAGTTTCATCTTCAAAAGCAGTAATTTTTAGTAAAATTTCGTTGCTTACTGACGCACCATCGCCAGTGTTCAAAAGTTCGCCGTTTGCTTCCAAACTTCCTTTTACTATTTGAATCCAAGCGTATCTGTTAGCTGCAATTTCGTGTGAAACTGCATCGTTTTTGTTCAAAATTGAAGCATACATTGAAACATCTTGATAAACCATAATCGAATCTCCGACAGCGTTTCGCGATGCAATAAGTTTGAGTTTTCCACGTTTTTCATCAGCCGAAATTAGCTTTTGTTCATAGCTCGGAACTGTGCCGTTTTTCTCGGGCAAAAGCCAAATTTGCAAAAGATGCGTTTTATCAGTTGGCGAACTGTATTCGCTATGCGTAATTCCAGTTCCGGCAGACATTCGCTGAATTTCGTGCGGGAAAATCGTTTCGCCATTTCCCATCGAATCTTTGTGCGAAAGCTCGCCCGAAACGACATAAGAAATTATTTCCATATTCTCATGCCCATGAGTAGGAAAACCGCGATTTGGTTCAATAAAATCTTCATTTATCACTCGCAATGAGCGAAAACCCATAAAATTTGTGTCGTAATAGTTGTTGAATGAAAACGTATAATGTGTGTCGAGCCAGCCATAATTATTATGTCCACGATCTTTGCTTCGTCTGATATTAATCATAAAACCTCCAAGTTCTAATCAGAATACAAAATTAAATACACTTTGTAATCATTAGATAAGGTGAGTTTTTCCTCATCCCATTGGGTGAGATAAAAAACGTTAAAATCGATTTTACCTCTGTTCATTCGTAAAAAACCACCATTTATTAAAAATCAGATTGTCATTTGATTAGGTGTTGCTAGTCTCGAAGATTCGCCGAATTGCATTTCATTGTGACTATTTTTGAGTCAAAAGCCCGTAAGTTTCGGGTAACAACTACACGTGAGTAGAAAATTTTCGACCTGCAAAACCAACGAGTCACAACGAAAAGACTAACAATAAGTGACAATTTCAAATCAATCATTAAGTTTGACTACAACCAACGCCGATCGAAATAAATATGCTTGAAACAATCAATTTAACCAAAACCTATAACGGCACAACCGCTCTTGATTCACTCAATTTGCGAATCGAAAGCGGCGAAATTTACTGCCTACTCTGAGCCAATGGAGCAGGCAAAACGACTACTATAAATCTATTCTTAAACTTCATCGAACCGACAAGCGGTGAAGCGAAAATCAATGGTTTGGATGTCACGAAAAACTCGCTCGAAACAAAAAAATTTATCGCCTATATCCCCGAACAAGTCAATCTTTACAAGAACTTATCGGGTTTGGAAAATCTCGAATATTTTACCTCGTTAGCCGGAAAAACTAATTATTCCAAAGATGATTTACGCAATTTTCTAATCGAATCAAGCTTGCAATCAGATGCGATAAACAACCGGATCTCGACATATTCAAAAGGCATGCGACAAAAGGTTGGAATTGCTTTGGCAGTTGCGAAAAAAGCGGAGGTTTTATTATTGGACGAGCCGACAAGTGGTTTAGATCCAAGTGCTTCAAACGAATTTTCCGAACTTTTAACCAAATTGAGCAAACAAGGCGTAGCAATTTTAATGGCAACTCACGACCTTTTTCGGGCTAAGGAAACGGGAACGCGAATTGGGATTATGAACGGCGGAAAACTTGTTGCGGAATTAAACACCGAAGAAATAGGACACAGCGATTTAGAAAAAATCTATTTAGAACACATCAGAAATTAAACAAATTAAACTATGAAAAAGCTATTTTATGTGCTGTTTATCGGCATATTTTCACTGTCCGTTTTCGGGCAAAACACAGGCACTATCAGCGGGAAAGTTACAAATTCAAACGGCAAAGCTGTCGTTGGTGCAACGGTGATTATTGAAGGAACTTCGAGCAAAACGCTGACTTCGGCGGATGGAAGTTTTCGTTTGAATGATGTTGCCGGCGGCGAATATAATTTGATTATCACGAGCAACGAGTATTCACCGCGATCGGTAAAAATTACGGTTGGAAACGGCGAAAATTCGTCGAACATCACGCTTCAAACTTTGTCTGAAACGGTTGATGTTGTTGGGCGAATCAGCGAATATCACACAGAAGATACGACTGTGGCGACCAAAATTCCGACGCGATTACTCGATACGCCGCAGTCAATTACCTCGATTTCGCCGCAGATGATTACCGACCGAATGGCGACTGATGTTAATGATATTTACAAAAATGTCGCGGGATTAAACCAGACAACTTATAGTGCTGTCGTCTTTCGCGGCTTTACGCAACGCGAGACGCTTTTCAATGGAGTTCGCGGAAATGCTTACGGAAGTTTGGAAGGCGATGTTAATAATTCGGGTTTTTCGACGAGTATTTTGCGGCTTTCAAATGTCGAGCGAATCGAGGTTTTGAAAGGTCCGTCGTCAACGCTTTACGGTTCAGCCGAACCTGGCGGAATTATCAATTTTATCACCAAAAAGCCCAAAACTACGCTTGATGGTTCGGCGGAATTTCGTTTTGGTGAATATGGGCTGGCTTCGGGAAACTTCGATGTCAGCGTTCCGCTTGGCAGAAAATTTTACTCTCGCGTGGCGGCTTTTATTGAAAACCGCGACAGTTTTCGCAATAATGCAGGTTTAAACAATCAAAATTACATCACAAATTTGCTCTGGCAACCGACGGATAAAACCCGCGTAAATGTTGAATATGAATACATCAAACAATTTCAACGCGGACATCGGCTACGTGGCGTTCCGGTTGATGCAAACGGCAGATTTTTGACGGATATTTCGTTCACCGCGACTGAAAGAAACGATTTTGTAAAGCTCGATGCTAATGTTTTTCAAGCAAGTTTGAGTCAGGATTTTTGGAAAGATGCACGTTTTGAAGCGACTTTTCGATATTTAACCAACGACCGTTTTGAAAATTATCACGAACCGCGAACTTTACTCGCCAATGGCAGAACTTTGACCCGCGAGTATCGTGACCAAGTTCGCACCAATAACGATTGGAGTTTTACGGGAAATTTTACTAAACCGTTATCGACAAATAGTTTAGGTAATCATATTTTCAACGCAGGTTTGGAATATTACACGCAAGATCATCAATTTATTTTTAATCGGGCGAGGGTTGGCGTGCCGAATATCGACATTATAAATCCGATTTACGGCGTAGCAAATCGTTTGAATTACACACTTTCACGCATTTCAACGGACACGGCAAAACCAAGCAGAATAGGTTTTTACTTTCAAGATCAAGTTGAAATCAACAAATATTTTCAGTTTGTTGCGGGCGGCAGAATTGAAAAATTTGACGACACAGGATTTTCGGGCGTTCAGCTCAACGGCGGCGAATCTGCATTTACGGGCAGAATCGGTGCAGTTATCAAACCGCTCGAGAATGTTTCAATTTTCGGCAATTTTTCAAACAGCTACACGCGTCCGAGCATTTTGGCACAAACTCCGGCAGCAAACGGACCGTTTTCGCCCGAAAAAGGAAGACAATTTGAAGGCGGCGTAAAGCTCGAATTGCTGAGCCGAAAATTGTTTGTTACGAGTTCGGTTTATCAAATCGATAAGACTGATGTTCTTCGTGCCGATCCGCTCTTCGGTCCGAGCGGCAATAATTTTAATGCACTTTTGAGCGTTGGAGCGATTCGCAATCGTGGTTTTGAAATTGATCTAAATGGTGCAATCACAAGGCGTTGGAATGTTTCGATGAATTATTCGCACATCAATTCGCGAATTACAAAAGACAATGTTGCGAGCGTTGTCGGCAAAGCGATGCCGAATGTTTCACCGAATACTTTTGGGTTTTTTACGCGATATGATTTGACGAATTCGATTGGTTTTGGAGTCGGCGGCGAGTTTGTTGACGATCGAATCGAGCCTTTTGCGAATCTGAAATCGCCTGCCTATAAAACTTTCGATTTGAATTATTACCAAACATTTCTCAAGCGTTTTCGGCTGAATTTGAAGATGGAAAATGTCGGTAACGAAGTTTATTCCGTCAGTTCGCTTTTCAACGCCCGAGCAGGAAATTTCCCGGGACAACCGCGAACATTTTCGGCAAGTTTGACGATTTTGTCGTTTGTGAAGAGGTAAGAATATTCACCACAGAGACACGGAGAACACGAAGAACATCTACAACAAAACTCTGTGAACTCAGTGTTTTTGTGGTGCAAATCTAAAATGAATTTTTCAAATATCAAACGAATTGCATATCAAGAAAGTCGCAATGCTTTTAGGACAAAGGTTGTTTATATTTCGGCGATTGTTTTGGGAATCGCTTTACTTTCGGCGTTGTTTATCGGCTGGCAAAACGCCAAAACACTCAATGCAGAACGCGAAAAATATCAAGACTTAGTTCGCACAAATTGGCTCGAACAACCTGATAGACATCCGCATCGTTCGTCGCATTACGGCTATTTGGCGTTTCGTCCAAAATCGAGTTTGAGTTTTTTTGATTCGGGCGTTGATAGTTTTGCAGGAACTTCGATTTTTCTCGAACCGCATCGACAAAACACAGTAAATTTTAGCGAAGCAAGGCATTCAAACGGTTTATTGCGTTTCGGTGAATTAAATTTAGCGTTGATTCTACAAATTCTCGTTCCTTTGATGATATTTTTTCTCGGTTTTGCGGCAATTTCGGGCGAACGCGAAAGCGGAATTTTGGCAATAATTTTATCGAGCGGCGTTTCTTGGCGAGAGCTTTTAATCGGCAAAACTTTTGGAATTTTATCTGTAATTTTTGCACTACTAACACCTTTATTGTTGATTTCAATAGCTTTGTGGCTTTTTCTCAATGATTTCAAAATCACTTATGATTCAATCTTTAGGCTTGCATTTCTGCTCATCGGTTATTCAATCTATTTTGTAGTTTGTGCGGCGATTGCAGTGATAATTTCATCGTTCACAAAAACTTCGCGAAATTCTCTAATCACGCTGCTTGTTATTTGGATAATGTTTTGGATTGCAATGCCGAGAGCGATGCAGAATCTTGGTGCGAGCGTTTATCCGACGGCTTCTAAGTCACAATTTGAGAAGATTTTAGAGGACGATTTAGCCAAAGAAGGCGACAGTCATAATGCGAATGATGCAAAATTTGCCGATCTGAAACGTGAAACCTTGGCGAAGTATAAAGTGAATGATGTCAAAGACTTGCCGTTTAATTACGGCGGATTTGTGATGAGCAAAGCGGAGGAAATAAGTTCGTTAATTTTCCGTAAACATTACGGCGAACTGCTCGCAAAATTTCGTCTGCAAAACCGCGTAACAGAAATTGCAAGTTTGCTGAATCCATATTTGGCGATTCGACATTTTTCAATGGCAACAGCCGGATCGGATTTTTCAGCCTACGAAAATTTTCAATGGCAAGCCGAAGATTTTCGCTTCAATATGGTGCAAAAACTTAATGATTTACACGCCAACGAAATTAAATCGCAAAATGATCGAACACAAAAGATCAGCAGTGAAAATTGGCAAGAGTTTCCGAAATTTGAATATCGTGAACCGACCGTTTTTGAGTCGCTTCAAAAGCAGTATTTGGCAATTTTTTCTGTAATATTTTGGCTCCTAATTGCGTGTTTGGCGGTTTATTTTCTGCCAAAAAAGGTAACTGCCGGATGAATTTGTCAACTTTTCTAAAACTTGAAGTAAAGAATTTCGTGAGCGGTAAAACCGTTCTCGTTGCCGTGTTATGTCTATTATTGGCAAGCTGTTACGCGATGTTCTATGGCAAGAATACGATTGACAAACAACAAGCAATAATCGCGGAAATCCCTAAGTTTCAAGCGGAACATTTCAAAAAACAACTCGAACTAAACAAAGATGAGTTCGGAAACATGCTTTATTATTTACAGCACAATACGGTTCATCAACCTTCAAGTTGGGCGGCATTTTCTATCGGTCAACGCGATGTAAATCCATACAATATCAAGGTAAAAATGCTGACGCTCGAAGGTCAAATTTACGATTCCGAGATGTCGAATCCGACAACTTTGCTCTACGGGAATTTTGATTTGGCGTTCGTTATCGTGTTTTTATTGCCACTCTTAATCATCGCATTTTGTCACAATTTAATTTCTGCCGATCAAGAAAACGGCATTTGGAATTTGCTTAGTTCGCAACCTGTTTCTATTGCAAAAATCATCGGTTGGCGATTGTTAATAAGGTTTGTAATTGTTCTGATACTTGCGTTTACCGTGATTACAGCGAGTTGCTTTTATCTGCAAAGTGCGTTTGATATTCGTTTTTTTTACGCATTGCTGATTGCATTTTCTTATCTGACATTTTGGTTTGCTTTGTCGGCTTTCGTCATTTCATTTCAAAAATCTTCAACCTTTAACGCACTTTCGTTATTAGGCATTTGGATTTTTCTGGCGATTCTCGCACCTGCGTTGTTAAACCTTGTAATTTCAACGACTTTACCCGTTTCCGAATCGTTTGAAGTTACCGTCAAACAACGCGAAGGCTATCACAACAAATGGGACAAATCGAAGGCTGAAACAATGCAAAAATTTTACGAAATTTATCCCGAATATAAGTCTTTTCCGATTCCCGAAGACAAATTTTCGTGGGGCTGGTATTACGCAATGAATTTTATGGGCGACCTTGAAGCGGAAAACTCGACTGAGAAATACATAGAAAAATTAAACTTACGAAATTTGTGGACAAACCGCACAGCGTTATTTTTCCCGACAATTCAAGCTCAACTGAGTTTTAACAACTTATCGAAAAACGATTTACAAAATCATCTCGAATATTTGAAATCAGTTAGAACTTATCATAGAAGAATTCGTGAATTTTTCTATCCGGAAATTTTCCGGAATGCCAAAGTTGAAGTGGTAGGTTGGGAAAATCTGCCGAAACACGAATTTAGTGGCGAGAACTTAGCAAACAATTTGTCGCAAAGTTCATATTCACTTTTATTCATCGCGTCTGTTTTTGGCTTATTGTTTTGGGGAAACTTGAAAAAGTTTAGGATGAAGTAATTATGATTCAAACGATTGCAAAAAAAGAATTTACCGAACTGTTACGCGATGGCAGATTTCGCTGGACGGCGTTGATTGTCTTTGCGTTGCTGCTCGTTTCGCTTGGGCTGGGTTGGAAAAATTATACAACCATTAAGCGTGAAAAAGATGCGGCTCAGGCTGATTCGCGAAAGAGTTGGGAGAATCAAGGCGAGCGAAATCCGCATTCGGCGGCACATTTTGGCGTTTATGCGTTCAAGCCGAAAATGCCGTTGTCGTTGATTGATTCGGGACTCGATAATTTTTCGGGAAATTCGATATGGGTTGAGGCACATTATCAAAATCCGGCTCGAAATCGTCCGATTGAAGATGCGACTGCCTTGCAACGATTCGGTGAATTGACGGCGGCGGGAATTTTACAACTTTTACTTCCACTATTGATTATTTTTCTGACGTTTGATGCTTTTGCGGGCGAACGCACGAGCGGAATTTTGCGACAAATTTTGTCGTTGGGAGTTCCGCGTTCACAACTCGTTTTTGGCAAAACTCTCGGAGTTTTAGCGGCGTTGTTGCTGCTTTTAATTCCTTCGGTTGTGATCGGGATTTCAGCGTTAGCGTTGGCTTCGGGAAACGATGTTTTGTTATTGAGCCTACCGCGATTTGCGTTGATGTGTGTTGGTTATCTACTGTATTTTGTTGCGTTTATCGGAATTTCTCTGACGGTCTCAGCGGTTGCGAATTCAACACGAACTTCTTTGATTATTTTGCTCACTTTTTGGATTGCAAGCTGTTTGCTGATTCCGCGTTTAACCAATGATTTAGCGACAAATTCGGTAAAAACTCCGACCGGAAGCGAATTTTGGGCAGCCGTCAACAAAGATATGAAAGAAGGAATTGACGGACACGATTCTGCCAATAAACGCACTAAAGAACTGGAAGAAAGGGTTTTAGCTCAATATGGCGTAACCAAAAAAGAAGATTTGCCGATAAATTTTACCGGAATTTCGCTTCAAGCCGGCGAAGAACACGGCAACGAAATTTATGATAAACACTACACCAATTTGAAAAATCAACATCTTTCACAAGAGCGGTTTCAGGGATTTTTCGGCGTTATTTCACCATTTTTACCGATTCGCGGGTTTTCGATGTCAATGGCGGGAACGGATTTGCGTCATCAACAAAATTTCACGGACTCAGTTGAACAATATCGCCGCGATTTGCAGAAAATGCTGAACGATGATTTTGCCAATAATTCAACCGGTAAGGATGGAATGAATTACAAAGTCGGCAAAACATTTTGGGAGAAAACACCTGATTTTGAATACGTTTCGCTCAATACTTCAAATGCTTTCGGAAGTCAGATTTTTAATATATTGATGTTGATTTTGTGGAGTTTCGGAAGTTTGGCGGTGAGCGTTTTGGCGGCAAATAAAATGAGGGCTTACTAAATGGAACTCGGACACTCCTGTCCAAATCCGTGCGTGCGAAGCAAACGATGGAAAAATCTAGTTCTGACTTTAATGTTGCGTTAATTTTAAGAATTATGGAAAGAGTGTCCGAGTTCCAAATATTTTATGTTTCTAAAAATTATTAAAAACGAATGGCGTAATATATTTGCCGAAAAGAGTTTTCTGATTTTAGCAGTATTCTTTTCTGCGTTAATTTTTTACGGGATTTTTAATGGCTCAAATTGGGTAAATAATCGAAGCGAACAAAACCAAAAATTGATTACGGAACACGAAAATAATCTCGCCGAAAAGCAAGAAAAAGTCCGGCAAGGCGTAAAAGTTTCGGACGATCCGAAAAATCCCGTTCCGCATCCAGGCGATCCGTATGATCTTGCCATGAATTTGCATTATGTCGTGCTTCCTTTCACTTCATCGGCGATTTTTTCGGTCGGACAATCTGACGTGTTATCGAATAATGCGGGCATTGCGATTTCGACTTTGCAACGCACGCAAGCTGACAAGGAAGGCTTTGAAAATCCGCTTAGTTTTTTGACAGGAAAGTTTGATTTATCGTTTGTCATCGTCTATCTTTTGCCGCTTTTTGTCTTGGCAATGAGCTTTAATTTGCTTTCGGGAGAACGCGAAAACGGCACTTTGCAACTGCTTTTGGCAAATCCGCTAAGCCTTAAAAGTCTATTATTTGCAAAGGTTACAGCACAGTTTATTTTAATCTTGGGAATCATTTTAGCGTTCACAATCATCGGCTTATTCTTGACGGTCAAGAATTTTAACGCTGACTTTTGGCAAGGGACTTTGCTTTTGATATTAGTCGTTTCGGCTTACACGACTTTTTGGTTCTCGCTCGCCGCTTTAGTTAATTCTTTTGGATTTTCATCGTCAACTAATGCCGTAATTTCATCGGCTTCGTGGCTGGTTTTGGTCTTAATTTTACCAACTTTGTTAAATGTGGCGATTTCCGCAATTTATCCCGTTCCGCCAAGAAGCGAGGTTGTTTCGGCAATTCGAAACGTCAATCTTGATATGCGACGCGACGGCGAAAAACTACTTTCGGAATTTTACCAAGACCATCCCGAAATGATTCCAAAAGACGGCAAAACGAATACTAAAGATTTCGGTTTAGCGTTCATTTATGTCCAACGTGAGCAGAAAAAACGGGTTGAAGAAGTCGAAAATCGCTTTGCCGAACAACTCGGTAACCAACAAAACTTGGTTAAAAACCTGCGGTTTCTTTCGCCGTCAATCATCACCAACGAAGCCTTAAACGACATTGCCGGAACAGGTTTGGAACGCTACACAAACTTTCGCCGCCAAACAAAAGAATTCGACAAAACTTGGGATAGTTTTTTTGTCCAGAGAATCTTCCGCAACGAAAATTTAACCGCAACCGATTTTGACCAAATTCCACGTTTCAAATTTCAAGAAGAATCTTTTGGAAGTTTATTAAACAGAACAGTTTACGGTGTCTTGTTTTTGTTGCTTGCATCAGCAGTATTGATGTATTTGGCGTTAGGAAAATTAAAAAATTACAGGTTGGAAAAATGAAAAACTATTAACTTTATTGACTATTTTACTTATGGTTTCGGCAGTTTCAGCACAAAGCAACAACACCAAAACTGAAAAAGAAATCGTAAATCTGCGAACCGAAATTCGCCAAGCGGTAAAAACCAAAGACGCTTCTGCGTTGGAAAAATACTTTGCCGAAAGTTTTACGCACACGCACGCCAGCGAAAAAGTTGACGGCAAAAAAGAACGCATCGCATTTTTGTGAAAGGCGAACCAAGTATTGAAGATGTCGAGCCTCAAGAAATTCGCGTCAATGTTTTTAACAAAAACGCGGCAGCGGCAAACGGCAAAACAACTCTGCTTTTCGGCACCGAAAAACGCACGTTTCAATCGACGACTTTTTATATCAAACAAAAAGGAAAATGGCAGACGGCAGCAACCATAACGGATTTGTTAAAAAGTTGAGATTAAATTCAAGGTCTCGTTATTTACTTGCCGCAATCTTGACGCACTTAATTGTTTGCATTAAACACAGTCTTTCAAAATTCTAACCGTCTATTTGCTAAAACCAACTACTCATAAAATAAACGTATCTGCGTAATTATAATAAACATAAACTTATCGATTGTTAATCATTTCAGCTTATTCATCGTTCATAAATATAAATGAATGATTAGAGCTTTAGGCAATTTTAATCAATAGGGATTTTTTCAGAATGACGAGATATTTATTAGTAATTACAATTTTATTTTTATCAGTTTCAAGCGTTTTTGCATCAACGACCGCGACGCTTTCGGGACGTATTACAGACAAAAATAACGCAGTTGTCGCAGGTGCAAAAATTGAACTTACCAACATCGCAACTAATGCAAAAATTACGGTTACAACCAATGGCGACGGCTTTTATTTAGTGCCGGAACTTGCACCAGCGAAATACCGAATTGAGATCAGCAAGCAAGGTTTTCAAAGTGCGATTCGTGAGGGAATTACTTTGAATATCGGTGCGAAAACTACTTTAAATTTTACACTTACGGTTGGCAGTATCGAAGAAAAAGTTACGGTCGAAACAAGTGAATCCGAACTGGTTGAGCGAGATTCGGCGACAGTTGGAACGCTTGTTACGCGGCAGTTTATCGAAAATTTACCACTCAACGGACGTTCGTTTCAAACTTTAATCGAACTTACGCCGGGCGTAACTCTGGTGCCGACATCAACACAAAGCACCGGACAGTTTTCGGTCAACGGACAACGCTCAAACGCCAATTATTTTACGGTTGACGGCGTTTCGGGCAACATCGGTTCGGGAACAAACTTTCAATTTTACCAACAAGCGGCGGGAAGTTTGCCCGGACTTTCGGTTTTTGGCGGAACAAACACGCTCGCTTCGGTTGATGCCGTGCAAGAATTTCGTGTGCAAACCTCGAGTTACGATGCGGAATTCGGTCGTCAGCCCGGCGGACAAGTTTCTTTAGTAACTCGTTCAGGCTCTAATACTTACAATGGCTCGCTGTTTAATTATTTTCGTAATGAAGCACTTGATGCAAACGATTGGTTTGAAAATAGAGCAGGCAGAAATCGTCGTCCATTGCGACAAAACAATTTTGGTGGAACGTTTGGCGGGAAAATAAAATTGCCGCGTTTTGGCGAAGGCACACCACTTATTTACGATGGCAAAGACCGTTCTTTTTTCTTCGTCAGTTACGAAGGCTTGCGTTTGAAACAGCCGCAAACGAATGTTTTACTTGCTCGCGTTCCTTCAATTGCTGCACGAAATGCCGCAACCGGAGTTTTCAAACAAGTGTTGAATGCTTTTCCGCTTCCGAACGGAAGTTTTGTGGCGGGCGATCCGGCTGATACCGAACGCTACACCGCCGCACTTTCTTATCCATCAAAGGTTGACGCTTTAAGCTTCAAACTTAATCAAAAAATTACAGAAAAAATTAATCTTTTCGGGCGATTTAACGATGCTCCATCAAGCCAAACTTTTCGTGCTTTCCCAAGTCAAAATAACGCTTACGAAAATAATATTCGGACGATTACGGTCGGCTCAACACAAACAATTTCATCGCGTTTAATCAATGATTTACGGGTTAATTACAGCTATACTCGCGGTCTGTTTTTGTTCCAGGGAATTGAAACTGAAGGCTCTAAATTACCCGATGACAGCTTGCTTTTTCCGAGTTTTGCACCGCGTGAAAATGCTTCGGTGAGCTTGATTTTAGGAACGGGCGGAAGCAACATTTCATCGGCAAATTTGACGCAAGGAAAAGTTATCGGCACCAAGCAACGGCAAATAAACATAGTTGATAATTTTACTGCGATTGCCGGAAATCACGAGCTGAAATTTGGTGTTGATTATCGCCGAATGAGCCCGAAAATTGATTCGAGAGCCTTGGGAATCACTTACAATTTCACAACTCCGGCGAGTCGGGCAAGCGGAATTCCGGTCAGTATTCAAGTGCAAGCATTGTCGCCGATCACAGATTTTAAGATCGAAAACTTTTCGGCGTTTGCACAAGATACTTGGCGAATTAATCAGCGTTTGACACTCACAGGCGGACTTCGTTGGGAACTTAATCCGCCGCTTTCGGGTGAAAGATTACCGTTTCAAATACAAGGTTTTGACAATCTTTTAACCGCCACGCTCGCACCTGCGGGAACTCGTCAATGGAAAACCGAATACAATAATTTTGCACCGCGAATCGGCGTTGCGTTCACAGTTTCAGAGAAACAAAACTTGGTTGCTCGTGCCGGATTCGGGCTTTATTACGATTTAGGCACGGGAACGGCATTGCGAGGCTACACAAGTTTTCCGTATAACTCGAATCGGACAATTACAAACGCGGCTCAGTTACGTTTTCCTGCAAACGAAATTGACATTCAACCACTTCCTTTTCTCGATACAACACCGCCGCCATATTCATCAAATTTCTTCTTTTTTGACCCGAATTTGAAGTTGCCGAATACAAAACAATGGAATGTTTCAATCGAAAAAGGCTTTGGTAAAAATCAATCGCTGACGGTTTCGTATGTTGGTGCAATGGGACGCGAACTTCTGCGTAATGAACAATTACAGAATTTCAATTCAGGCTTTGTGCGTGCCAGATTTTGCACACCTTTGCCAAATCCTGTTCCGGCAAGTTGTTCGCCGACTGCTGCTCCGCCACCTGTTGTTTTGATAAATCCGGCGATTTTCGGACCAAATCCGGCGGCTTTGAATGATGGAACGCAAATCTTAAACGGTTCGGCGGTGTCAATCACCCGAAACGGTGCAACCTCGGACTATCACGCACTTCAAACACAGTATCAACGAAGATTATCGAATGGCTTGCAAGCCGTTGTTTCATATACATTTGCGAAAGCGATTGACGATGTTTCAGACGAAACTATTACTGGAATTCCGTTTCAAAATGCGGCGGTCGGATTAGAAAAAGGCGTGGCAAATTTTGATGTCAAACACAATTTTGTCGCCGCAATTACATACGATTTGCCTACTTGGAAGGCAAATAATTTTACGAAAGCAATATTTGGCGGTTGGGCGGTTGATTCGATAATTCGGGCGAGAAGCGGCTTGCCGTTTTCGGTTATTACGCAGACTTTTGATCCGTTAAATATTGGACAAACTCGCCGTGTAAATTTGATTCAAGGTGTGCCAATTTGGCTCGAAGATTCAAATGTCGGCGGTGGAAAAAGATTAAATCCTGATGCGTTTTCTGCACCGCAGCTCGGTTTTCAAGGCACGCTCGGACGAAATTCGCTCCGTAGTTTTAACCTTCGCCAAGTAGATTTAGCGGTTCGCCGAACTTTTGCATTAGGCGAAAAAGCCCGAATCCAATTTCGGAGTGAAGCCTTCAATATTCTCAACACGCCAAACTTTAATTTTCCTGCCGCATCTTTTGGTTTTGCAGGCTTTGGCGAAACAACATCAATGCTCGGACGCGGCTTGAGCGGAACTTCAAACACCAGTCCAAGTAACGGATTTAATTCACTTTACCAAGTCGGCGGAGCAAGATCGCTGCAATTTTCGTTGAAATTTTTATTTTAGAAAAAACTATCTGGAGGAGAAAAATATGTCAAAAGTATGCCAAATTACGGGTAAAAAACCAATGAGCGGGAACAATGTTTCGCACGCGAACAACAAAACAAAACGCAAGTTTTTACCAAATTTACAAAAGAAGAGATATTACTTAGAAAGCGAGAATCGTTGGATTCGATTGAAGGTTACGGCTCGGGGAATTAAGACGATTTCAAAAAATGGAATCGAAATAGAAGTTCGCAAAATGCGTGCAAGAGGAGAAAAAATCTAATGGCAAAAGGTAAACGCGAGAATATTAAACTACGAAGCACAGAAAGTCCGCATTGTTACTACACGACCAAAAATAAGGCAAATACGCCGACCAGACTTGAATTTAGAAAATACGATCCGATTGTGCGAAAACACGTTCTTTATCGTGAATCCAAATAGCTATGGTTTCTACCAAAACGGTCGAATTCGGCGAAAAGATTCTCCATCATCAACTTTGGTTTTTCGGCAAAGATATTTTGCACGAAGGAGGAAATCTGCTCATTCGCTATGGTTTTGAAAAATTCGGTGTGCCTGATGGTAAAACCGGAGGAAATTCATATCGATTAGTCTTGAATGATACGCAAGAGATTGCATTATTTGGCTTTGGTATCTTTTTTGGCAATCAAAATCTTGGCGGCATTTTTCTCAAGCGATACGAATTTGAGCCGAATTTACTTTCTGTCTCAAAACTGCAACTTCCAATTTGGCAAAGTGATTTGCTGCCAATTAGGAAGTTGCCCAAAAGTTTTGAAGAAATTAAACAAGCCAATTTGTTGATCGATAGTTTGATTATTTGGGTCTTGGATTATGAAAAATGGATTGATAAAACGTGTGGAAAAAATTGGCGAAAATCTTGTTTGAAAGAATGGGAAAACGCCGAATTCGGAATTAGAAAAATTAGAAATGGTTGGAGCAAATTACAAAAACTCTGACAAATTTAACTGACACAGGAAGTAATAATAATGAAAATGCTAGACGTGATTATAGTCGGCGGCGGTGCGGCTGGAGTTGGAATGGCTAATGTTTTGAAAGACTTAGGTATTGATTCCTACGTTGTTTTGGAGCAAGGAAGCGTCGGTTCGTCGTTTCAAAAATGGTCGAAAGGAATGCGATTTATTACGCCTTCTTTTACGAGCAATAACTTCGGATCTCCCGATCTTAACGCTATTAGTTACAACACTTCGCCGGCATACACGCTCAAAACCGAACATCCGACAGGCGAAGAATTTGCACATTATTTGAAAGGCGTAGTCAAAGGTTTTGACCTTCACGTTTTGGAAGAAACGGAAGTCTTTTCGGTGAAAAAAGTATCAAAAGGATTTGTAGTTGATACATCGCGTGGCGAAATGACTGCGAAAATGGTCGTTTGGGCGGCGGGTGAATTTTTTTATCCGAAAACCGATTCGATTGTCGGGCAAGAACATACGATTCACAATTCGCAAGTTGAAGATTGGCAGAATTTAGAAGGTGACGAATTTACGATTCTAGGCGGCTACGAAAGTGGAATAGATGCCGCTTTTCATCTAACCAAACTCGGGAAAAAGGTTCGTGTTTACGATGTTCATAAAACGTGGGAGGCAACTGACAGCGATCCGAGCGTCTCACTTTCACCTTTTACTTTGCAGCGAATCCGAAAAGCGATAAAAAGCGGCAACTTAGAGTTAAACGGCGGAATGATTTTCGCCCGTGTCGAAAAAAGCAACGGTCATTATGTAATTCGCGGAGAAGATTTGGATGAAAACGAGGTGGAAATTATCAGCCCGACAAAACCGATTTTAGCAACAGGTTTTTCAGGCAGTTTAGATATGGTTAAAGATTTATTCGAGTTTGACGAAGAGGGAAAATATGCAGTTTTGAAGGAAGAAAACGATGAATCAACAATAACAAAAGGGCTTTATTTAGTTGGTTCGCAGGTTAAACACGGTGATGCGTTATTTTGCTTTATCTACAAATTTCGACAGCGTTTTGCCGTAGTCGGAAAATCAATCGGCGAACGGCTTAAACTTGATACCGAACCACTGGAAGAATATCGCCGACGCGGAATGTATCTTGACGATTTATCGTGCTGCCGCGATCAATGCGAATGCTAAATTAACAAAAAGATGAACAAATCTTCAAATTTCACATTGGTAATTGGCAAAGAATCGGTCGGTAAATCTTCGTTAATCAGCTCGCTTACCGGAAAATATGCTTACAGTGCAAATTTTCGCGGCTCAACTGTTGACTGCGATCATTATGAAGCTGAGTCGGGCGAAATTTTTGTCGATACGCCCGGGATTTTTCGTGAGTCTGACGCTGAATCTACCGCCAAGTTTCTTGATAACATTACAGAATACGATAGAGTTTTGCTTGTTGCCCAAGGAACTCATTTGGCGGACGATTTGAATGATTTAATTCCTTTAGCCATTGGTAAACAAGGAGTTATCGCTGTTACATTTTGGGATAAAATTCAAAATAACACTAAATCTGTCGAGAATATTTGTAGTTTGTGCAAGGCTTCGGGTTTGCCGTTTATTCCGATTGATGCACGAAGTATTTCCGACGCGGAAAAAAATAAAATTCTCGAATCGCTACAACTTAAGAGTGAAATTAAGCAAAATAGTTTCAAAACAAACAAATTATTTCGGTTTAATTCGCCGAAAACACTTATTGAAAGTAAAGTTTTAGGGCTGATTATCGCCTTCTTATTGATTTTTCTGCCTGCCGCTGTGGCAGTTTGGATGGCAAACAGTTTTGCGGGAATTATCGAAACGCCAATAAAGAATATATTTCAGCCGATAGTTGAACTTTCCCAAAATTTGCCCACGTTTTTATCTCATATTTTAGTTGGAAATTACGGCTTCTTGACGATGTTTCCGCTAATGTTCGTGTGGGCTTTTCCAACCGTTTTGCTTTACGCGATTTTTCTCGGTTTTTACAAAGCGAGCGGACTTTTGGAGCGAATCACAACTGCTTTACATCCGGTTATCAGGCATTTTGGAATTGACGGACGCGACCTTGTGAGAATTGTTATGGGTTTTGGCTGTAACGTTCCGGCGGTTGTGCAAACTCGTTCGTGTTCGAGTTGTTCGCGTGGAACTTGCGTTTCGGCAATCGCTTTCGGTTCGGCATGTTCGTATCAGTTTGCCGCCACAATCGGGGTTTTTGCGGCGGCAAACAAACCTTTTTTAGTGCTGCCGTATTTGGCTTATTTGCTAATTACAACTTTGATTTACGCACGCATAATCGCCGATAAATCTGCACTTTCAAATCGAAATTTGTTAGTAATCGATGGCAGAATTTTCTTGCAAATGCCTCAGTTAAAAGATGTTTGGCGTGAGGCATTTTCAACAATCAAAAGTTTTCTGAGACAAGCTGTTCCGATTTTTTTTGCAATCACAATCATTGCTTCGGTTTTAGACTTTTTCGGAGTTGTAAATTGGGTTGTGGCATTGCTTTCACCTGCAATGAGTATTTTTAACTTGCCTTTGGAAAGTGCGTTGCCGATTATTTTTTCGACAATTCGCAAAGACGGCATCTTACTTTTTGCCGAACCAAATCTAGTGAATCAACTTTCGTCAATCCAACTTTTAACCGCAACCTTCTTTGCCGTAGTCGCCCTTCCGTGTTTAGTGACAACTTGGACAATCCGAAAAGAGCTTGGCACATTATTTACGCTCAAAATGCTTGGCAAACAATTTGGATTTGCGACAATTTGCACACTCGTTTTAGTTTTTGCCGGCAAAATACTTTGGAATTAATTGAACCGCAAATCGCCGAACTTTTCAATCTATTTCGGAAGCCGCAAATCATCTTGTAATATCTCGTGTTTCCAATGTTCTTTGCCACTTGCGTCAATTGTTTTAAGCGTTAATTTTCGTTCTTTTGCTTTTCCGCTGACCTCAATAATTCCAAAGTTTTTCACATCCACAACTAATGTATTCGCTACTCGATGTGGATTGTTTTCCTCCGTTTTTGCGGGCTTAGAATTTCCAGAAGTCAGCGGACTGCTCGTGAAATCATAAAGCGGATAGCCTGTTAAATCATTTCTTTTTAACAGTTCGGTGTAATGTCGGTCGCCTGAAAGAAACAAAACGCCTTCAACTTTTGAGGCTTTGAGAAAGTCAAAAAATCGTTTTTGTTCTTCGGGAAATCCGACCCAAGCTTCCCACGGTGCAACCGAATTCAACATCTGATTTCCGCCGACAATAATTTTGAAAACCGCTTTACTGTTTCGTAAACTGTCACGCAGCCAACGCATTTGCGATTCGCCAAACATTGCTCGGTCTGCATCGGTGGAATTATTCGGCGAACGATGGTATCTGTCGTCAAGCAAAAAGAATTCAACATCGCCCCATTCAAAACGTCCGAAAACTCCTTTTGTTTCCGCAGTTCCGTAAGTATTATTTGCCCAATAATCTTGAAAAATTTTGAGTGATTGTTCTCGCAACCGAAAGGTGTAATCCGAGTCGTTAGGACCGAAATCGTGGTCGTCCCAAATTGCGTAGTTATGAGTATTTGCCAAAAGTTGCTGCATTTCAGGAAGTTGGCGATTTTGCGAATTACGATAACGCATCGCTGATTCGGTCAACCAATCAGGTTCACGATAATAAATATTGTCACCCGTCCAAAGCATTAAATCAGGTTTTTGCTTGGCAATAGTTGAAAAAACTTCAAAACCCGAGCCATAAGGTTTTCCGGGACGATCAAACGGCGTGTCGTTAATGTAAGAACACGAACCCAATGCGATCTTGAAATCGGGCGGATCAGTTCGCCAACGCCAATGCGGTTGTGTCTGAAATTGCAGAGAATAATCGAATGATAACTTTTGAGCATTTAGATAAACTTCGTATTCGTAGCGTGTTCCAAAAGTGAGACTAGAAATTATGAACCGTGCAATGTGATCATTTTCTTCATTAGTTTGTATCAATTTAGTTAATTTCGCAGATTTTTTATCGCCTTGTTTCCAATATTTTATTTGTGCTTTGGCAGGAATTTTGGTCTGCAACCACACGACTGTTTCAGTCATTTCGCTATAACCGAGCATCGGACCCGAACTCAGAATCGTATTTTGAGCAAACGCCGAGGCACAAAACAACAGTATTAAAAAAGCTGATTTGATAACTGATTGACGCGACTTTTTACTTTTCATAGTCACCTAATTTTTCAAGTTTTAAGCGATAAAGACTCACAACATCGCCATCTTTGGTGTCTTCGCCAACTTCAAACACGCCGTAAACTTTTATCGGTTTATGAGTGTATTTTACCTTCAAATTACTATCCATTTTAACCATCACCCACTCATTTAGCGAAACTGGAGCACCAAAATAACACATATCAAAATTGCCGTTGAGCGAAAATTCGCTGACATTTCCGTCATCGTCAACTGTGTAAGGCAACATATAGCCGGAAAGTCCGACTTTTGTGCCGTTTAAATCCAAAATTTCTTGCGGTATAAGATTATTCACAACTTTTTGTTCATCGGTTTTTTCAAAAGGATTTGGGGTAAAATATTCGTAATTGCTCAGTTTAGAAAAAGAAATCTGTTGATATTCCGGTTTAACAATCGGCTTTGAAGTTTTGGAATTTACCGCAAAGAAAATCGATATAACAACAAATATGATTCCGCCCAGAAAAGCGGCAGTTTGTAGAATAGCCAAGCTATTTGAGCGTGGTTTTTTCTGTGATCTGTTTTCACCTTTTTGCATACTTAATCCGATTTTCATTAGTGTTCGTTCCCTTTCGGAAAATTAAACTTCTCCGACTTAAATTCTGTGCCTTTAACCTTGATAAATTTCACTTTTCCGTCAAAATTTTTCAAGCCTTTGAGTTCTTCGGAAGTCGTTGAAAACTCTGACGTTGCTCCATTTTTTTCGCCTGTCAGAGCATTTTCTACGGCGTTTAAAGTAACCGTAAATTTCTTTGGTTTTTCGATTTCAATCTCAATTTGAGGCTGAGAAATTTGCACTGATTTCTCCGCTTCACCATCCAAAACGTAGCCTATTAGCTTGCCTGTTTTTTCGTCTAAAACAATTTCAAGATGCGAAAATTCTTTGCCGAATGCAATTAAAGTTCCGCCGTGTGGGGCTGTGTGTTCGTGGGATTCTTCGTCTTTTTTTGGCTCTTTTTTCTCTGCGGGTGGCGGAATTGTCGGCTCAATTTTGGCGATATTTTGATTAATTGCCGGCGGTTGATTTGTTTGACAACCTGCTGACAAGATCAAAAACGCACTGATAAAAAGTAAATATTTTCTCATAAAATTTATTACGAAACAGGCGTTAAATTTTCCGAAACATCAGTTTGATATGCTTTGAAAGCCGGAATTACTCCTGCCAATGCACCAACCGAAATCATCAAAAGCGACGTATAAATGAGCATTGAATCAAACTTAAAAATGTCTAGCACAACGCCCGTTTCGGCTTGGACAATTGATGCCGTAAACAGCAAAATAATGAAATAAACAATGAAACCGAGAAGCGTTCCAAAAAATGCGATAATTGTTGATTCTAATATGATTACAGAAAATACTGTGATGCGTTTTGCACCCAAAGCACGCAAAATTGCGAACTCCCGGCGGCGTTCGTTTATCGAATTGTAAATGCTTGCTAAAATTGAAAAAGCGGCAACCACGACAACCAAATATGCGACTAATTCTAAGACCCGGTTTAGCCATCCTATTTTGTCAAAAAGCTCTGCCATTGTGCGACCAATCGGGAACGCCAGCGTTGCCACTTTTCCTTGTTTATTGATCGTTTGTTCGAGCGACATTCCTGCCTGCAAAGACTTTAATTTCAACATTACAGCCGAAACTTCTTTGACTTCTTGGGGAATTTCTTCGCCTTCCTGAGCTTTGTAATTTTCGCCTGTGCCACGCAAAATATGCCCTTTCATTCGATAAATTCCTTCAATCGGAATCCAAACAACGCGATCAGACGGCGAATTTGTTGTCTGCAAAACTCCGACAACTTTGTAATCGTCATCGTGTTTTTTGTCTTCATCGAAAATTAAACCGTGATAAGGCTGAAAAATATCACCTACTTTTAAGCCGGTTCTTTGAGCGACAAATTTTCCGATAACAGCTTCTTTTTCTTTGGGATTAAAGAACTTGCCGGAATCTTCAACCTGAAACTTTTGCCCTTTTCGATATTCAAATTTCGTAAAAATATCGTCACTCGTGCCAACGATGCGAAAACCCTGATAGTTGTCGCCAACGGCGTATGGAATCGCCAATTCTACCTGCGGATTTTTGGCGATTTCTTCATACAACGAATAAGGAATATTGCCGTTTGAAGTTTCAAGGTGAAAAATTGTGTTCAAAACCAATTGAAGCTGGCTTCCTCTTGCCCCAAGCACCGCATCGAATCCGACATCGCCGCCCGTAAACGCCTGGAAAGATTGCTTTTGGATCATAAAAACTGACATCACAAGTCCGCTCGCAAGAGCAATCCCGAGCATCGTCACGATGGTTGACAAAGCATGTTGTCGCAAACTTCGGCGGACGATTAAGAGCAATTCATTCATAAAAAGTCACGGCTTGGTTGATATTTGCTAAATTTTTTACCTTTTCAAACTTCGATAAAATTTCTTTGTCGTGGCTCACCAAAAGCAGTGCGGTTTCGTTTTCGAGACAAATTTCACGAATCAATTCAAGCGATTCAAAAGCTCGGCGATGGTCAAGATTTCCGGTCGGTTCATCAGCCAAAACAATTTTCGGATGATTTGCCAATGCTCTGGCAACCGCAACTCTTTGTTGTTGACCAACCGAAAGTTGACGCGGTTTATAATCTTTGCGATTGGCTAAACCTACTTTTTCCAATAAGTTTTCAGCATATTTACGGTCTGCTCCATTCCCGAAAGCCATTCCTAAAATGACGTTTTCTAAAGCCGAAAAACCTTGCAAAAGATTAAATGTTTGAAAAACGTAGCCAATCTTTTTCGCTCGCAGAGAATCGCGTTTCGGTTCTGATAGCGTTGAAATGTCTTCACCATCAATGATAATTTCGCCTGAATCAGCCTGCAAAATTCCTGCAATCAGATTAAGAAAAGTCGTTTTACCCGAACCGCTTTCGCCTTGCAAAGCAATTTGTTCGCCCGAGCCAAGTGAAAAATGCGGAACATCAACCACATTTTGCGTCTGACCATTTTGCGAAACGTAACTTTTGACTAAATTTTTTACTTCTAAAATTGCCACATTATTTTTGCTTGCTTTACAAAATTACAAGATTGCCAAATAAACTGTAAGCAAAATTAAATGAACAGTATTATTTGAACGATGTATGGCTAATTTAATTTGATAAATGAAAATTAAATTTTGCCTTCCAAAATCTTTTCAACGCCTTTTTTCTACCACTCATTAAATTTGTCTCGCCCAATATCTATCTAAGTGATAATTTTTTTGGTTGAACCAAATTTGGAAAAATAAACTATGGAATTAGAAAAAAAATTACCCGTCACAGTTCTATCGGGATTTCTGGGAGCAGGAAAAACAACCTTGCTTAATCACGTTTTGAACAACCGCGAAGGCTTAAAAGTTGCGGTTATCGTCAACGATATGAGCGAGGTTAATATAGATGCTTCGCTCGTTAAACAAGGTGCGTTTAATCGGACTGAAGAAAAACTCGTTGAGATGTCAAATGGTTGTATTTGCTGCACTTTGCGTGAAGATCTACTGATTGAAATTTCGCGTCTGGCGGCAGAAAAGCGGTTTGATTATTTGTTGATCGAATCAACAGGAATCAGCGAACCATTACCTGTCGCCGAAACTTTCACGTTTGAAGGCGAAGACGGAAAAAGCCTTTCCGATGTTGCCACGCTCGACACTATGGTCACGGTTGTTGACGCTTTTAATTTTGCAAATGATTACCGTAAAGCCGAAGAATTGAAATATCGCGGACTTGAACTCGACGAAACGGACGACCGCACAATCGTTGATCTACTGATTGAACAGGTTGAGTTTGCAAACGTAATTATTTTGAACAAAGCGGATTTAATTGCTAAAGATGAACTTAACAAACTTTGGGCAATGATTAAAAAACTGAATCCGAAGGCGAAAATTTTAGTTGCAAATTTCGGTAAAGTTGAACTAACAGAAATTTTAGACACAGGTTTATTTGATTTCGATGAAGCAAGTGCGGCAGCAGGTTGGCTGTCCGAACTTCGCGGCGAACACACGCCGGAAACCGAAGAATACGGCATTTCGAGCTTTGTTTACCGAGCCAGAAAGCCATTTAACCCGCTCAAATTTTGGAATTTTCTACAAAAAGATCGGGCAAATCTGCTGCGTGCAAAAGGTTTTTTCTGGCTGGCGTGTCATTCAAATTTTATCGGAATGTATTCGCAAGCCGGCGGAGCTTGCCGAGTTGAACCGATGGGCGTTTGGTGGGCAGATACACCGAAAGAGGAATGGGAATTAGATGCCGAAACGCTAATCGAACTCAATGAGCGTTGGGACGAAAAAACAGGCGACCGCCGCCAGGAAATTGTTTTTATCGGCACAGATTTAGACCAAGAGGCATTAACGGCAGAACTCGATAAATGTTTGATAACCGTCGCTGAAAGTTATTTATCGACTAAAGATTGGCAGCGAAAAAACAACCCGTTTGGAATGTGGGACGGCGAAATTCAATATCTGCAAGAAGCGGCACATTAAAATATGAAAACAATACATTCCGCAATCTTGTTTCTAATCTTTGGGCTATCCATTTTTGCCCAAGACAATGGCAAAATCATCGAGCAAAAAGAATGGACTTTTCCTCCGGCAACCATTGATGAAATAGTCAAATCTAAACCTGCCGAAAAAGTAATTTTCGACGATACAAAAATCAAAGACATTACATATCTGAGTGATGGTTTGAAAATAAAAGGCTTTGTTGCGATGCCGAAAAAAGCGGGCAAATTTCCCGTAATTATTTACAATCGCGGCGGAAATCGTGAATTCGGACAACTCAATGATTTTGAACTTTACTTTATGGCGAAGTTTGCGAATTGGGGTTATGTCGTCATCGGTTCGCAAAATCGCGGGTGTTGCGGCAGCGAAGGCAAAGACGAATTCGGCGGAAATGATGTCAACGACACGCTCAACTTAGTTCCCGCGTTGAAAGATATTCCCGAAGCTGATGCTGATCGAATCGGGATGTGGGGCTGGAGTCGCGGTGGAATGACGACATTTTTGGCGATTACCAAAACGGATAAAATTCGTGCAGTTGTCGTTGGTTCGCCAGCGATAAATTTGTTTTCAAACATCAAACGCAAAGACGGAATGGATTTTGAAAAAAATGTGTTTGCTGAATTAATACCTAATTATCCGCAAAACAGAGATGCCGAATTAAAGAAAAGATCAGCGATATTCTGGACCGACAAATTGCCGAAAAATGTCCCGATTTTGTTGATGCAAGGAAGTTCTGATTGGCGAGTTTTGCCTGAAGACAGCTTCGGATTTATCGAAAAGCTTCACAAAGAAAAGATTCCCGTCAAATTTATCTTTTACGCAGGAGCCGACCACGGAATCCGCGAATACCGCGATGAAACGAACGACCAAACAAAAATTTGGTTTGATAAATATGTGCGAGACAAATCGCCTTTGCCGAATATGGAGCCACACGGCAGATAAAAACTATGAAAAATATCCTACTGACACTTTTTATTTTAATTTTTGCAAACATTATGTTTGCTCAAACCAACGACAAAGCAATGCCGCTTTTTTGGGTGATGGAAAACGGTAAATACGGCTACATCGATAAAACCGGAAAAACTGTAATCCAACCGCAATTTGAAAATACGATGGGTTTTAACGAAGGTTTAGCCGCGACCAAACTTGGTGGCAAATACGGATTTATCGACACCAAAGGCAACTGGATTATAAAACCGCAATTCGATTTTACATATATGTTTTCGGACGGTTTGGCGATGGTGCAGATCGACAAAAAATCTGCGTGGATTGATAAAACAGGAAAAATTATCATTCAACCGCAAGAGTTTGAAAAAACTGCAATGGGTTTCAAGGAAGGTCGTTTAGCCGTTAAAAAAGCAGGAAAATGGGGCTACATTGATAAAACCGGCAAGACCGTTATTGAAACCAAATTTGAAGAAGCGAAGGAATTTAGCGGCGGCGTTGCCCAAGTTGTTACCGAAAACCATCGGCATCATTGGATTGATATGAGCGGCAAAATTTTGTGGTCGCAAGAAGTTTCTAAAGAAAAACACACTGACAAAGATAAAGATAAACACTAATTTTATGACGAAATTTTTAGATTACGCCGGAACTTCGGTTTCTTGGTTGTGCTTAGTTCACTGTTTGGCAATGCCACTTTTTGTTTCTTTTCTGCCGCTTTTCGGGCTTAGCTTTTTGGCTGATGAAGCAACGGAATTAGTGATAATCAGCGTTTCAATATGTTTGGCAATCATCAGTTTTTTGCCATCGTATTTAAAACGTCATCGTAAATTAAATCCGATATTTTTATTTGTTGGTGGAATTTCAATGATAATTTTATCCCATCTGTTATTTGAAGAAAATATAGCCGGAAAAGTGGCGTTTTTGCTTCTTGGTTCCTGCGGCATTACGGCGGCACATTTGTTAAATCATTCTTATTGCAAGAGTTGTGAGGCTCATTAGCGATTTAATTGAGGTCTTTAGAAGCAAACATCAAAGACCTCAAACTATTATTTTATGAAACTTATTTGTTCAATTTTACTTATTTTTGCGTTTTCAGTTTTTGCGTTCGGACAGCGTTCAGAATGTTTTCCGTTTGAAAAACTTACACCCGAAAAACGTAAAGTCGCCGAGGAATTGTTGCTCAAAGCATTAGATTCGGAAGCACTTTACACAATCGTCAGCGATTTGAAACCAATGTCGAGCGGTTTTGTGAATTTTCAAACCGAAATTCGCCTTCCGCGTGACGAAAAAAAAGCAGAAGAGCGTCGCAATACACTTCTAAAAATTAGCGATACACGCGAAATTTTGCGACATTTCAAATGCGGTGAAAATCTTTTTGCAGACATTCATCATTTCGCTAAATCGTTTGAAGGCAAGAGGTTTAGCGATGCTGTGATTTTTAATCGAAGTAATTTGTCAGCAATGTTGAAAAACAAATCTGCGTTTTTTGAGCGTTGGGCGATTACGGAAAATTCACATTCGCTACAAGTCCTTTACGCGGTCGATTACGACCAAACAGGTGCGAGATTTGGCGGCTATGGCTATCTTTTCGGCTATCCCGATTATGCGATTCGGTTTTTTGTTGAAGCGGCAGATGAAGAAGAATTCAGCGGAAAATTTGTCGAACGTGATTTCTTTTCAAACCCAACATTTTCGAGTCCGAAAAATGGATTTGTTTATGCTGTTCCAAAAGGTCAAACAGAAACTGAAGCCGATAAAGCCCTAAAAATAAAAGCGTTAAAGATTTTTGAAGACTACAAAATCCGACGCGAAAAATATATCGGCGAAGGCAAAAAAGGTGTTGTTGAAATGTTGCGAGATTGGCTTTGCGTTGAAAAAGACAACTGTTCTAGCAAAATATAAGATTTATTGGCTTTCTAATGATTAGTTAGTTTTTTGTCGAACTTGAAAATGATATAGTTTTATAAACTTTTTTAAGTTACAAGTAGCAAAACTTAAACACAAAATTCTAAATTAGGAAATAAAAAATGAAATTGAAAAGATACAGCTTTTTAAGTGCAATATTGCTCGTTGCAATCATTGCTTCAGCAGTTCCATTCTCAACTGTTCACGCATTTGATGAAGGAATGTTTATGCTCGACACAATCGCGAAATTACCTCTTAAACAAAAAGGTTTGAAGATTCCTGCGAGCGAAATTTACAATCCAAATGGTGGCGGATTGTCAGAAGCCGTTGTCAGCCTGAGCATTGGTTGCACAGGCGAATTTGTTTCGCCACAAGGTTTGATTTTGACAAATCATCATTGTGCAATTGACGGTTTAGTTGCTGCATCGACTGTTGCGGCAAACTACGGCGAAATTGGTTACAAAGCTGATAATCAAGGAACAGAATTGCCGGCGAAAGATTACAGCATTGACATTACGCTCAAATCTGAAGACGTAACTGCACAAGTATTGAACGGGCTTTCGGCAACCGATACGCCTGCGATTCAAAAACGTGTCGCCGAATTGACAAAAGCCGAGCAAGCAAAAGTCGGTGAAGACGTTACGGTTGTTATTCAGCCGCTAAGTGCAGGGCTTTTTTATTACAAATTTCATTACGCCACGATTGAGGATATTCGTATTGTTTATGCTCCGCCTTATGGAGTTGCACAATTTGGTGGTGACCCCGACAATTTTGAATGGACAAGACACAGCGGTGATTTCACTTTTATGCGGGCTTATGTCGGCAAAGACGGAAAACCTGCACCATATTCGAAAGATAATGTGCCATACAAACCGAAGAAATTTTTATCGATTTCAACTGAAGGCTTAAAAGAGAATGATTTTACGATGATTATGGGTTTTCCGGGCGGGACAAATCGCTATCGTGAAAGTTTTTCGGTTGCTTATAATCAAGATTATCAAATTCCATTTGGAGTTGATTCTCTTCGTGCGAGAGCCGAGGCTTTGGAAATGGTTGCACGAACGAGTGCTGCGAAAAAAGTGGCTCTGCAATCTGATATCTTTAGTCTTTACAATTCTTTAAAAGCTCAGGAAGGTGGATTAACTGCGATGAAACGGGCGAATATTGTTCGTCAAAAACAAGCCCAGGAAACGGCATATTCAGCTTGGATTGCGAAAGATGCATCGCGTGCAAAATATGGCGACGCAATGAAAGCACTGAAAGATGTTTACGCAAATTATTCTAAAACTGCTCCGCAAGATTTAGTTTTACGCGGAATGTTGAGCGTAGATTTACTTGGTTATGTCTACCAACTTTCGAGTCCGCAAGCAAATAAAGAAAGAATCAAAGCGTTTATTCCGCGAATTTTGGGAAGCGAAGCAATTGCAGCCCGAGAAAATTTCAAGTTCATGCTTCGCAAAGCCGCAATGTTGCCCGCAGATCAAAAAATTGCTGTAATCGAAAAACGTTTTGCTGGAATGGATGGTGATGCACGAATTGCTGCTGAAGGTGAATTTGCGAGCAAAATGCTAGAAAATTCGACTCTTACAACTGAAAAAGGTTTGAACGATTTGCTTGCAATGTCGCCTGAACAAATGAAATCTTCGACAGAGCCGTTAATAATGTTGGTTAACGAACTTCAACCTGCAATTGCTGGATCATTTGCTCGTCAAGCACAATTAAGCGGCGTGATTGCACCAAATCGCATCACTTATATGCAAGGAATGGTCGAGATGAAAGGGACAACTCCTTATCCTGATGCGAATTTTACACAACGATTTACTTATGGATATGTGCAAGGCTACAAACCACGCGAGGCTGAAATGCGTTTTCCTTTCACAACTCTCGATGGTCTTTTTGAAAAAGAAACCGGACGTGAGCCGTTCAAAAGTCCCGCACTTTTGCGTTCACTCTGGGAAAATAAAGACTACGGAACTTATGGCGTAACTGGTTCGATGCCGCTTAATTTTCTCTCAACCAACGACATTATCGGTGGAAACTCAGGCTCGCCCGTTTTGAATGCAAAAGGCGAGCAAGTTGGAATTGCTTTCGATGGCAACTACGAAGGTCTCGGAAACGACTTTTTCTTTAATCCTGATTTCGGCAGAACAATTTCGGTCGATATTCGCTATGTAATGTTTATTACTGATAAATTTGGCGGTGCTGGCTGGATTTTGAAAGAATTAGACGTGAAAAATGGAAAGGCAATGTCGAAAAAAGCTGGTAAATAATTTTGCTTTTATAATCGAAAAAAAGAACGCTGTGAGAAATCATCGGCGTTCTTTTTTTGATAAGACTTGCATATTCTTGGGTTAAATCTAGAAATTGTTTAATACGCACATTGGAATTTTGTTGAGACTATTTCTTCATATTTTCTCCATTCAACGCTTAAAATCAATCACTACCCGCGATGGATTGCGTAACTCTTTGACACGAAATGGCTTGCGATCTTTTACTCCAATCATAAAATCTAAAATTCCTTCAAACGAACCGCCTTCTTCGATTTGCATCAGAACCGGAAAGTTTAGTTTCTCTTTCGGATATGTTTTTAGCTTACAAGGCATCTCGTCTCCAACAGCGAAATTGTAAATAAAGAACACCAAGAAGTGATTTCCCGCAATCTTGATCTCACGGTCGCCACCTTCGGTTGGTAAAACCTTTGACGGTAGATATTGAATTACCCAATCCGTTTTGCCTCTATCAAACTCAAATACAACGCGGTCAAAACCCTTATTTCGGGAAACTCTCACCTTACATAAACCCGTCGAATAATTTTCGGTTTCGTGATTGCGTTGAACCTTTTCGGTTGTCCAAACATTCAGTTTTCCCTCGCTCTGAAACTGAGCCTGACCTACGATTACCAGTGCCAAAATTAGCGAAAAAAAGGTTATTATTTTGATCATATATTTACCCTCGAATATAAACACTTCTCAGACAGAACATTCCGATTCCAACACTTTCACTGGCTTGCCGTTTTTCATTTCAAAAACCGTATGGCTGTGGGCTTCGTAACCAAAAACTGACAGCACAAATTCCATTTTGCCATCGCCGTTAAGGTCGGCAATCGCTATAATTACACGCTCCTCCGGCGGAGCATATTCACCTCTCCGCAAAAGTTTGGGGGTGAAAAATTCACCGTTTGAAAAAATAGTTTGCGGTTTTCCATTGACGATTTTCCGTAGCAAAATGAACGAATAATCGCCTATATTTTGTTCTTCGCTCATTCCTTTTTTGTAGTAATTTCCTGTGATAATTATTTCTTTTTGTCCGTCGCCTTCGAAGTCAATCTGATAGGCTTGCGTAATTACAATTTTGGATTTGGCAATGCCTTTGGTTTTGAGAAAATCGGCAACCATTTTGGTGTAAGTTTTGTCCTTCAAACCAATAGCTTGCGGAATTCGCGGAACGGGATTCCATTTGGCATTTGCTCCGATGGCAAACGGCGGCGAATCAGTATCGTAGTCTTCAGGTCTCTCAAATGTAATTCTCTCATTTTCGCAATCGCCACTATCGCCTTTGGTTCCCACAATTGGACCTGACTTCTTGATTCCGTCAAAATTGACGATGTTAAACTCGGTTTTGTCGGTGAGTTGTGTGTCGGTATTTTTCGCCGTTATCCATTTGCCGTTTTGTGCACCGCCAAGCAAAGTTTCGCCATAAACAATCGGAACAACAGAATTTTGTGCCGACGTTGTGCAAACGGAAATTAGTCCTATCAATAAAAATATTGTTAAATTTTGCATAATTTCGATCTAATCGTTTTTCGCTAACTCATCATAAAAAACTACTGCTGTTTGACAGATTTGTTCAAGTTTTTCAGCCTTGTTTCGCTCCTCTAATCCGATAAATCCCCAAGAAATAATAAATTATTTTCAAACGCGATTCTCATAAATTGGTTTAACCAACTGCTTGGATATTTGTAGAGTTCAGTCAGAATTTTCTTTTTTTCCAGAAAAGACAATAAGAATTGAGAATTAAGACTATGACAAATGAAAACGTCCGGCATTGCGGAAAGCAGGATCGTTTCACAATCAGCCGCATATTTTGAGAAAGCGGAGTTATGTTGAATAAAGAATTTTTCTTGAAGATTTGGTAAATTGAACCGAACCTCAAATTCAGTTGAACCAATATCACCTGACTCCACCGATTTAATTTTACCGTTGAAAATCGTTTCGTTTCGTTCAAAGCGAAGAGCGTCAGCCGAAACAGAAATAGCTTTGCCAAACCTAGAAGCTATTTCGGGAAAATGTTTCTCTTTCCTTAGCACGGCATTTTTCTTTTTTATTTGTTCGTCAATAGCCCAAGCAATCAAAGTAACCAACAAAAATGCGAGAAATCCTCCAACAATATAAAAGTAAGGTTGGACAAAAACTACAAGCAAGTCAAGATTTCCGAAAAAAAAGGAAAGAGTTAGTTCGTTGATAATCATAATTTTGAGTTGTTTTGATGCTGTCCGACAACAATCGCTTTTTAACGTCCGACTTTAGTGTATCTTCTCGCTTCAAAGGCGGAAGCAACCACCCCTTCGTTTCTTTCCCAGATATATGGCAAATGCGGAGTTGCCTGATTTACTGTTTCAATAAAATAATCCGTGTCATCGAAAGAAAAATTTGACGTTAAAATCTTTCGTTTTACACTGTTAATCTCAACGTAAAACGCTCGGCTGGTATCGGTGTCTGCGTAGTATTCCGTTTCCGAAACCTCATTCCACCTGAAACTGTAACTCTCGCCGGAAGACTGCCAAAATCTTTTCTCTTTAACCGTGCAACCGTTTTGGTCACAGACGATTATCGAGTCTTTTTCAAAAACTATAAACAGAAAACAAACGGAGAAAATGAGAATGTTGATTACCCAAAAATAAGTTTTATCTGCCAAAAAGAAGGTGGTTAATACGAAGACCACCACGCAGGTAAACAGATACATCAGAATTCGCTTGACCGGGCTTGTTTTAATCATATTTTTAACCTTTCACGATAGAAAACAGACTGCCAAGCATCAAAAAAACAACAATTAAGCCAAGAAATATCCGCATAAACATTTTGCTGGTGCGTCCGTGTTTGGATTGCCAAAGTCCGCCAATGATGGCAGTAACTCCCGCAGTAGTTATTGCAACGCACATTGCCAAGGCAACAATAGCTGTCACTATTTCTTTTTCGGGAAGTTTGGCAAATAACAGTATGGCGATAGACGCTAAAACGCCCAAACCTGAGCCGCCGACAATCAAGACGCCGAGAACCACTAACAATTTCCCTAAACTCTTTATTTGTGATTTTGTCTGCATTTTTCTACCGCAATTTGGACAGTTAGGATTCGCTATCAGCGTTTCAGACTGACATTTTCGACACCAATAAATTTGTGTTTGACCTAGCTCCGCTTCCATTAAAGTTTCCTCCTTTAAAGTAATATTGAACCTATTTCTCAAAACGCCTTTTCGTTGAGTTTGCCTTGTTTGTCAGCCCAGAAGTATTTTTGGATGCGGGTTCCCTCAACGTAAATCCGCCATTCGAGATCCCACTTGGTCGCTTTAAGTTCTTCTTTAGTCACCGGAATGATCTTTGGATTCGGTTGTTGATCCATCGAGATCAAAGTAACCTTTGCTCCCTCAGCCTCAGCGAGTTCGATCGCCCGCTTTATCGTCGCGGGTATCGCAGCAAAATCTATCTCGCCGATCTCGGTCGTATTGGGTATGTTGTTGGCAAATACGTTGTGTATCTTAACTGGTTCCGGACCCGATGCCGACCCACGTTCATAGGTGTATTCATCCTGCTCTTTTGGGTTGGTCGGTGACTGGATCGTTACCTTCATCACATGCGGTCTGACCTCAACGCGGATCACGTTCACCTTATCGGTTCCGGCTTTTTGCTTAATAGCGGCTGCTGCCTTTGCCGCATTGTCGCTCTCGAAAAGGTCACCCTTTCCCGGAATAATATTGCTGCAACCGAGTGCAACTATAAACAGCGGCATAATCGCCAGTATAGATTTCTTAAATAATCTCATTTTTTCCTTCTTATATATCGTCGCATTTGGCTACGTGGCACAAAACTAAAAGTTTTCCTAAGCCTCTAACGGTTGATTGCGTTTGCATCCTTTTTCCAGATTTCGGACACGTATGATTCACCAACAACATTTCAGACTGACATCTTCAACGCCAACATATTTCGTTCGTCATAATTCTTCTATTCATAATTGAGAAAGCCAATCATCGAAAATTATGAGTGGTCGCCGTCTCTCTCTCCCAGATATTTCCTAAAACTATTGGTAGGGAAGAGAACGAATAATACTCCGCACAAAACTGGCATTGAGAATTCCTGTTCTCTGTTGTTCTCTCCCGACTCTGACCATTTGCACCCCAACAATCAGGAGGAAAATGAGAATAACCGAAACCGTAAAAAGTCCAAATTTATCTTTTAATGCTGTGCCAAAGAAAACGCCAATCGAAACTAGAATCAAGCAAAATCCTGTGGTTATCAAAAGACCGATTCCGCCTATGGTTGCAAGTAATACAAATGCCTTGATTGTGGCTGGAGAGAACATTTTGTCACCACAAATGGGGCATTCTTCACATGTTGCTTCAATATTCTTAAAACATTTTCGACACCAATAATTTTGTAATTGAATGGTTTGATTTTCCATACGTTTTATCTAAGAATGGTTCTTGAATTCAAGGCTTTTAACTAAACAGGCTAGCAAAATTTTGGCGAGATTTTGCTTTGTGTTCTGAGTTCAAACTTCAGTTTATTCTCGCTAGTGTAGTGCGGCGGAAAAACCCGCTGACGCGTGAACTCAGTTCTTATCAAAATCTCTGATAACTTATGCACATCGGCTTAGTTTTTTAACGGAGCTTCTCCTTCTCGCCACAAGTTGATACTAAAAGCACCGGGGTCTTTAAATGTTCCAAGATATTGGTCTGAATAACTGCCGAAATTTTGGTAAGCCCAAGGATCTATTCCCTGCGGTGCGTTCCAGCCAAAAGGGTCGATCTCTCCTTGCAACGCACTGACTCCATAACCCGTGTCTGGATACGATAAATTTAATGTCCTGTAGCCAGATAAATTAGTCGTACGCATCATACCGAAATGCAGATGCGGGTCTGAAGAGCATCCAGAATCACCTGATTTGCCGATTACCTGACCTCGCGTTACGCGGTCGCCTGTTTTGACGTTTATTTTGGAAACGTGTGCGTAATATGCGACAAATCGTTCGGCATACTCGCCCGTGCCAATTTGATGTTCAACGTAAAATTCGCCCTGTGGTGATTTTTTGTAACAGTCTTTATTTTTATCGCCGCCCGCAAATACTTTTGTGTCCCGCCAACGTGCTTCGCGTACGATTCCGTCTGCCAAAGACTTCATTTCAGTTCCCGGCGGCATCAGCCAATCGTAGCCGTGATGATTATTGCAAAACTGTTTTCCGAGTTGGTTAAACTGAGTTGTGGTCGGACAGTTTGAATTGACCGCCTGACCGAAATCCGCAGGTTTGAGCGGTTTTCCGTACCGATTAAAATTGTGCGGATTAACTAACTTAACCTGTGCTGCGTTAAAAGGCGGAACGACTTTATAAGGTTTTGAAAAAACCCTCAAAGCTGCTGGTGAGATTGTAAAAACGCAGTTCTTTTTATTCTTCGCGTCGTCAAACGCCATCTTGATAACGGAATTTCCGACCTGACGGTAAACTCCCAGATCACCGTCACAAATGCGTAGGACGTTGTTTTCTTTGCCGACAGACCACAATCCGGCACGTTCGATTTTTCCGTTCGAGCCGGGTTTTGTCAGTTCTTTGCACGGATCGGAATTTTTGTCACTATAGTTAAGCAAAGCCCATCCGCCACCCGGATAAGTAACGCTACAATAACGTCCGAAACCGGCAGGCGTCGCAGTAACCGGAACACTTTGAGCCGTAACTTCTGCAGATATACCATAGAGAATCATTGTCAGACTTACTATAACGATGATATTTCTTAAATTTTTCATTTTGATTACTCCTTAAATTTTCTTTCTACTTTTAACTGTCAAACAGATGTTTTGTTAAAATCCGTTTACCAGAACTAAATATGCGTGAAAGCCATAAAAACCGACATGATGGTTATTCAAAGTATTGTTGTTTGTTTCATATTCATAAATCTTTACCTCCTTTTTTCTATCTATTTTGTTAATCCTCGACATAACGAATCTCGCGGCTAGTTAGTGTGGCGGATCTGGCTGCGGGTTGAATCCGCGATAATTTGAAACTTCATTTACTTTCTCCTTGTTCGGCGTTGAAATCTACATCGCTCAAATTTTCATTTGGCGAAATGGTTCTTGCCGCAAACTGATAGTTTTTGTGGCGAACGCTGATGACGTATGTTTTTCCGGCTTCGGCTTCCAGAAAACGATAATTGCCAAATGGATTGGTTCTTGCCGTTTTTGTCTCGCCTGTTTCGGTATCGAACAAAACTACGATTGCCCGCGATACGCCACGATTATTTGCCAAAACTTTTCCGTTGATTGAAACGCTTGCTGCCGTTGGTGCTAAATTGACGGCTAAAGCGAATGGCGAGAGCGAATCAACAATTCCGCATACCGAACGTTGTCCATTTTGGTCGGTCAAACGGCTGGTTGTGCGATTCACAAAAACGCCATTTTCACCGTGCAGAAGATTCATCCGCAGAAAATCTAAAGCGGAAACAGATGCCGGAACGTCCAGACAGACCGTAATCGGCGGTGTGTAGGTCGCTGTCGTTGTGATTTCATAAGCAGGACACGTTGGGCAGAGCGAATATCCAGCGGGCATTTCACTCTGGCTCGGAGTGATTGGTGCAAACGAAGTTTCTCCAGCCACGGAAACATTAGAAAAACTAACGCTTGCGTCAGCGGTTTCTGCGGTAATATCTGTTCCGACTGGAGTATCAGCGTCAAAGTCGTCGTCGCAAACATCGCCTAAGCCATCAATGTCAGCGTCAGCCTGATTTTGATTAGCTGATAATGAGCAATTGTCGTCTTCATCAAGAATTCCGTCGTTATCATCGTCTGTATCGCACTCATCGCCTTGACCATCAGTGTCAGTATCTTCCTGATCAGGGTTTGCTGAGAATGGACAGTTATCAACGCCGTCAAGAATTTTATCGTTGTCATCATCCGGATCGCAGACATCTCCAATCTCATCGCCATCATTGTCGGCTTGATTAACGTTTGGCATGAGCGGGCAATTATCGCTTCCATCCGCTACGCCGTCATTGTCGTCATCAGGGTCGCAGACATCGCCGAGCGAATCGCCGTCAGTATTCTGCTGATTGGTGTTTGCCATGAGCGGGCAATTATCGCTTCCATCCGCTACGCCGTCATTGTCGTCATCAGGGTCGCAGACATCTCCAATCTCATCGTCATCATTGTCGGCTTGATTAGGGTTTACGATGAGCGGGCAATTATCGCTTCCGTCATTTACGCCGTCATTGTCGTCATCGGGGTCGCAGACATCGCCGAGAGCGTCGCCGTCAGTATTCTGCTGATTGGTGTTTGCTGTGAACGGACAATTGTCAGACGTGTCGGGCACTCCGTCGTTATCATCGTCTGGGTCACAAGCATCGCCGAGAGCGTCGCCATCATTGTTTGCTTGATTTGGGTTGGCAATCGTCGAACAGTTATCGCAAGCATCGCCGACGCCGTCTAAATCGGTATCGGTCTGGTTTGGATCAGCCAAAGAACAGTTATCGCACGCATCGCCCACACCATCGCCGTCGGAATCGAGCTGCGGGGCAAACGATGGATGACTACCGCCGCCGGGAATCAACCTGACATCCGTCCCGTCCGTCTTCATCGTCACCAAACTGGCGTTAGCGGCATTTGTGTAAACGATGCGTGATCCGTCGGGAGTAAATGTCGGCTCGAAATCGTCGGACGTATTGTTGGTCAACCGCGTTTGATTTGAGCCGTCGGAATTCATTATGTAGATTTCGGTGCCTACGCCGTCACGAACCGACACAAAAACGATTTTGCCTCCGTCAGCACTGTATGAAGGAAACTGGTCTTGTCCCGTGGCGGTGGTCAGGCGTATTTCGTTCGAGCCGTCGGCATTTATTGAATAAATATCCCAGTTACTAACATTCAGGTCGCCTCGCTGACTCTCGAACGCGATGCGTGTGCCGTTGTGATTAAAACTGGGACGCCCTGCAAAATTGGAAAACAGCGTGAGAAACGTCAACTGTGTTTGGTTCGTTCCGTCTGCGTTCATAATAAAAATGTTTCGCTTTCCGGTTCGAGACGAAGCAAACGCTATTTTTGAACCGTCTGGGCTAAATGCCGGTTCTCGATTGTTTCCCGCGATATTCGTCAAACGAACTGTTCCAGATCCGTCCGTGTTCATCTTGAAAATTTCATAGCGGCTATTAAACCGATTCGATTCCCAAACAATTTGAGTTCCAGTCCGGTTAAAACTCGGACTAAGATCATTTTGATTTTGGTTAGTCAAACGTATCAAATTAGTACCGTCAAAATTCTGGGTGTAAATTTCAGGATTGGCAGGAGTGAACGCGGCTGTTGAAAAGGCAAAGCGATACTGATTTACGACCAGCGGACAGTTGTCTGACACGTCTTCGGTACCGTCATTGTCGTCGTCTTCATCGCAAGGATTGCCTTGCCCGTCGTTGTCAGTATCTAGTTGTGACGGATTGCTGTTAATCGGACAGTTGTCGGCGGTATCGGAAACGCCATCGTTGTCGTCGTCAAGATCACATTCGTTGCCAAGTCCGTCACTGTCGGTGTCAAGTTGATCTGGATTCGGATTCGCCGGACAGTTGTCACACGCTTCGCCAACCCCGTCTTGATCGGGATCAATGAGAACAAATCGCGGATAATAATCCTCGCCATTGTTGTGATTAAGGCTGAGGTCTGCAATATTTGACCCATCAAGATTCATGCTGAATATTTGAGAGCTGCCACCCGCACTGCGATCTGAAGTAAATACAATCTTGCTGCCGTCGAAGTTAAATTCGGCACTGCTGTCACTCGCTGCATTATTGGTAAGATTGATAGGGTTTGTACCGTCTTGATTCATCACAAAAACGTCGGTATTGAACTCGCCGCTAACTAGCATAAGAAACATTATCTTTGTGCCGTCAGGACTAAATCTTGGATTGCGAATAAGGTCGGTGCCGGTAAATAGACGTGTTCGGGCGGAGCCGTCTGTATTCACGATGTCGATTGCCTCGACATTTGCAGAGTTTTTTGTCGTAAAAATAATCTTCGTGCCGTCAGGACTAAACGCCGGATCGCTATTGTAACCAAGATCGGTAGTAAGGATATTGACATTTGTTCCATCCGCGTTCATGGCAAACAGCTCCGTGGAAATATACTCTCCGCCAAGACCATAAATTCGCCGTGAAAATGCTATTTTCGATCCGTTCGGGCTGAAAAGCGGATTTTCGTAAACACCGTCGTTGGGAGTTAGCAGCGTCAGTCCGGTTCCATCCACATTTATCGTATATATCTGTGATTTAAAGTCAGTATCTAGCCTCCGAAGAAACAGTATTTTGGTTCCATCCGGACTGAAACTTGCACCAAAGAAATTCTCTTGAGCAGCATTCGTCAATTGGTTCAGTCCCGTTCCGTCCGTATTCATCACATATAAATTGTTGTCCTCTATGTTTCCCGGCGACACAAAAAGTATCTTCGTGCCGATACTATTGACCTTTCCATTAGCTCCTAGGAGATTATTGGGAAGCAAACCAGTCTTGTTAGAACCATCTGAATTCATCAACATGACATCAGTACTAGAACCGCCAAACCTCGTGGACATGAATATTATCTTTTCGCAATTTGGCGTAACATTTCCAAGCTTGCTTGATTGTGTTTTAGGTGTTGTATCCAACGCAGATTCTTCTTGTTGTGCACTGACAGCGGATGGCGTAGTTAGACACACACCAAACGATAGAAATATAAATGCCGTAAATGTTAAAATATTTGTTAATACTCTTTTCATAATCTTTCTTCCCTTTTTGTAAATCTGTTAGTAATTGGTAGTCGTTAATCCTCGACATAACGAATCTAGCGGCTAAAAAATGTTGCGAGCGAATTGCCACACAAATTGCCGTTTCGTGCAAAATGAATTTGTTTGTTTTGCAAAAGCCGTTCGAGTTCTGTTAAATCAACACGAAAAATTAAAGTTGCGTGTAGAGGTCGGAAAACTGCTGCTTGTTTGTCGCAGTGTTGGCAATATGTCAAATTTGTTGGCTTGCCGGTCTGCGTTCTGATAAGAGTCAGACTGTGCGTTTCAATTGATATTTCCATGCGTCTTTTATTCGCTTGATTCATTATGTTATTACCTAGAATTTTGTTGTTCGCGTTTCAGTTTTCTGCTAAAATCGGCTTGTCTATATAGAACAAACAATTCGTTTTTTACTAAAAGTTTTCTTGAACAAATATACTTTCACGCAAATCAAGGCTAAAAATCCTTAATTTCGCGGCTAAAAGTTCCTAAATTTTCCTAAAAGCTATGATTGTGGCGACTGAGCAGACATATTTATTTGCAGAGTTTGAAGTTGACGCAAAAAAACGCTTGCTTTTGAAAAACACGCAGATAATTGCTCTCAATTCGAAGGCGTTTGATTTATTAATAGTTTTAATCGAAAATCGCGGACAAATACTCAACAAGGAAAAATTACTCGAAATAGTTTGGGCAAATCAGTTTGTCGAGGAAAACAATTTAACAGTTCATATTTCTGCTCTTCGTAAAATCTTCGGCGAAAAAAAAGGCGAGCATCAATTTATCGCTACTATTCCGGGTAAAGGTTATAAATTTGTCGCTGATGTTCGTCTCGCTTCTGAAGAATTACAACTAATAAATTCAAACATTTCCGCACTGACGCAAAAGACTTTGCCTTCATTTGAAGCAAGCCAAACTCTCATCGGACGCGACCGCGAAATTTCGGAAATTAAACATTTGCTATTGGAGGAAAATGTTAATTTGCTAACGCTGACAGGCACCGGTGGCAGCGGAAAAACAAGTTTGGTGCAAGTTGTTGCTAACGAGTTAAGAAACGACTTTGCTGATGGCGTATTTTTTGTCGAACTAGCTTCAGCAACCGAAACAAGTTTTGTTGTCTCGGCAATTGCACAGACGCTTGAAATATCAGAAGCGAACGACAAATCAGTTCTTGAGAAAATTACGGAATTTTTGCAAACGCGACAGATTCTTCTTATTTTGGACAATTTCGAGCAGGTTCTTTCTGCCGCACCAATTTTAAAAGAGTTTTTGGCAAATGCCGCTTCGCTAAAAATTATAGTCACGAGTCGCACACTTCTCCGAATCGTCGGAGAACGCGAATTTGCAGTTTCGCCACTTAACTTGCCTCCGCCAAATTCGGCTTTTTTAATAGAAAGTATCGACAAATATCCGGCGATTGCCCTTTTCCGACAAAGAGCTCAATCTGTTAAAACGAGTTTTGCTCTAACGTCAGCAAATATTGAGTCGGTCGCCGAAATCTGTCGCCGTTTAGATGGTTTGCCGCTGGCGATTGAGCTTGCTGCCGCTCGTATCAAACTGCTTACTCCGAAAGCGATTCTCCAACGGTTGGAGAATTCTCTAAAATTACTCACTGGCGGCTCAAACGATTTGCCCGAACGTCAGCGGACAATGCGTAGCACAATCCGTTGGAGTTATGATTTACTTACCCCAAATGAGCAAATTTTGTTTCGCCGTTTAGCTATTTTCGTGGGCGGATTTTCGATCGAAGCCGCAGAATCAGTCGGCAGTTGGCATTTAGCTAAAAACAGCAAAGAACAATGTTTTTCCTCAGAAGGTCAACCATCAGCTGAGATTCTTGATTTGATAAATGCGTTGATTGACAATAATCTGCTCGTTTCAAAATGGCAAACAGACGGAAATATGCGTTTGCGAATGCTCGAAGTTGTTCGGGAATTCGCATTTGAAGTTTTGCTGGAAATGGACGAATTTGAAGATTTACAGCAAATTCACGCTCACTATTTTCTTTCATTAGCCGAAGAAGCCGAACTATTTTTACAAGGTGAAAAAAGTATTGAATGGCTAGGAATACTAGAAATCGAACATGATAATCTTCGAGCAGCACTTAGTTGGTCATTAAAGAAAGATGGGCAAATAGCTGCACGAATTGCCGCAGCCCTAAGGTTTTTTTGGTTAAACCATTGTCACCTAAGCGAAGGTTTGAGTTGGAGCAAAGCGGCTTTAGAAACGACTGAAAACACGGTTTCAAAAGCACGTTCTAGTTTGTTGTTATCGAACGGCGTGTTTTTGCGAACTCAAGGTGATTTTGGAGCTGCTCGAAATGTTTATGAAAAAACATTAGCCGAAAGCAGGCAGATAAATGATTTTCTACAAATTATCAAAGCTAACCACGGTTTGGCGGCAATTGCCGTTTTGGAGAAGGATTTTGATTCTGCACAGCTTTTTATCGAAGAATCACTTGCACTCAGCCGCGAGTTGGGCGACGAAATGCAGACGGCTTATTCTTTAGGTTCGCTTGGCGATTTGGAATTGAGCCGAAAAAATTTATCAGCTGCCCGACCGTTACTCGAAGAATGTTTGATGCTCGCGAAAAAACTCTGTAATAACAAGCTTCTATCCGTCATTTACTACAATTTGGGTACGATTGATTATTATGAGCAGTTACCGCAATTGGCGGCTTCTAATTTTGCAGAATCTTTGAGAATCGCCAAAGACTTGGGCAATTTAACGATGATTTCTTGTTCGATAGAAGGTTTTGCCGCACTAGCTTCGATTTGTAACAAAATAGAACTATCCGCTGAATTAGCCGGTTTTGCACAAGGTTTAAATGAATCAACCGGTTGCCTGATTGAGCCCGCCGAAGAAATCTTTCGGGAAGAATATCTGACAAGAGTCAAAGCTGTGCTTGACGAAAAAACTTTTGCCTCACTTTATGAAAATGGCAAGAAAATGAATTTGGACGAGGCTATCGAACTTGCCTTGCCGCCGCAAACAAACAAAATTTGGGCGGAAACCGATGTTCAAACTACCGAAATAATCATCGAAAATCGCAGTTTTTCGCGTATTTTAGTTGAAGAAGTTGATGATTCATTCCAAAACCATCCTGTTATCGAAGCCAAAAATAAGGTTAGTAATTTTACGAAAGAACTACTGATCGCTCCATCGAATTTAGATGAAAATAATTCACGTTCGCACAAAATTTGGCTTGGTTTCGGTATACTTGCGATTTTAGGAGCGGTTCTTTTGGGTGGCGGTTCTTTTTGGTGGCAATCAGCTCAATCAAATTCGGGTGTTATAAATTCTTTCGGAAAAGTCAACGTCAAACAACTTACAACCAACGGTAAAGTTGTTCGTGCCGCACTCGCACCAAGCGGAAAAGCCTTTGCATACGTTGTCAGCGATTCAGGTCAGAGAAGTTTGTGGCTTGGTTATGTTGACGGTGGAAATCATCTATTGTTGCGTCCGGCGGTTCTTGACGCTCAATATTCACAACTTGCTTTTGCACCTGATTCAAATCGACTTTATTTTTCATATAGAGACGACAGAAATTCGCGTTTTGCAATTTATCAAATTCCCGTAGGTGGCGGTGTGCAAGAGAAAGTGGCGGAAGGTATTGATAATTTCTCTCTCTCACCTGACGGCGGAAAAATCGCTTACGGACGACCTGATGGCGAAAACGACTTGCTTATAATTTCAAATATTGATGGTTCAGAACCTATTGAAATTGCTACTTTCCCAAAAGCAGCATCAATCGCTTTCAACAGCATTTCGTGGTCGCCAGATGGTAAACGCCTAGCTTTTGGTCGTGTTAAAGAAGTTGAAAATAGCTTACATGATTTGGCGATTATTGAAATTATTAATAGAAAAATCGAAATTGTAAAAAGCGATTCACGACACAAAATTTCCAACACTTCTTGGATGAAAGACAGCAGCGGTTTGGTTGTGAGTGCGTTGAAAGACAGTTCGCAAGCCTCGTTCCCGCAATATCGTTTGATTCATTTTGACCTAGCAAGCGGTAAAACCGATGAGATAACTAATGATTTGAGCAGTTACGATTTGGCACTCGACCTTTCCGCCGATTCGAATTCAATTTTAACAATTGAGCAACGGCAAATGAACAATATTTGGATTGCTCCGGCGGATAATCTCAGTGCAGCAAAGCAAATTACTTTTGGTTCGTTTGGCAAATACGATGGACTTTGGGGATTAGATTTTACACCTGATGGAAAAATAATTTACACCAATTCCGATACGCAGAGTCAGTTTATTTCTGAAATGAACGCGGATGGTAGTAACCCAAAACCGCTGACTGCACCCGGAATGATTGATAGCGTTTTGAATATTTCTAACGATGGACGCTACATAGTTTTTCACTCAAATCGCAACAATGGCGGGTTTGATATTTGGCGAACCGATATTAACGGAAATAATCCGAAACAATTAACTTTCGGGAAAACGAATTATCAACCTTTCGTTTCGGCAGATAATAGTTGGGTTTATTACAGATCTTTGGAAAAAAGTGTCGGCGAACTCCGCCGCGTTTCTATTGATGGCGGTGAACCCGAAATTTTGAATGACAAGGAAACATCTTGGCTCAGTTTTTCGCCAAATGGTAAATATTTTGCGGCTTCTTACAAAACCGATAAAACACGGCTCGCAATTTTCGATGCGACAACTAATGAAGTATTTAAACAGTTTGATTTTCCAAAAAATGGCACAATGTCTCTTGGTTCTCGCTGGTCGCCTGACAGCAGTTCAGTTGCTTTTCGCGATTGGAACGACGGTTATTGGCTTCAATCAATCGAAGGTGGTGAGCCAAAAAAAATGCAAGGTTTGCCGAAAGAAAAACTCTATAATTTCGCTTGGTCAAAAGATGGCAAACAATTCGCTTTCGTCCGGGGACAAGAAATTCGCGATGTTGTTTTAATTACAGGCGTAAAATAAAAGGCAAAAAACGCTCAAGAAGCCAGGAAAGCAAAGATTAGGGAAGCTAAGGTATAAATGGAATAATGCCAGTCGATTTTCTTTCAAGCCATGACACAATCGGCGGAAACTCGGGTTCGCCCGTTTTGAACGCAAACGGCGAACAAGTCGGCATTGCATTCGACGGAAACTACGAAGGTCTCGGGAATGATTTCTTCTTCAATCCCGATTTTGGTCGAACGATTTCGGTCGATATTCGCTATGTAATGTTCATCACCGATAAATTTGGCGGTGCCGGCTGGATCTTAAAAGAGTTAGACGTGAAAGGTGGAAAAGCAATGTCGAAAAAAGCAGGAAGATAATTTTGCTTTTTTAATCGAAAAAAGAACGCCGTGAGAAATCATTGGCGTTCTTTTTTATTAAAACCAGATTACGCATTTTCGGTTGATACTTAAACAAAATCAAGGATTGAAAAATACCATTTTTCCTCATCATTGCTCCAAACCGAGCGAATTTGTTTTTCTTGAAAACGTTTGATTGCGGTTTTTTGTTCCATATTGTTTGAGTTATTGATGTGATAATTTATTTTAAATTTTCCGTGAGAGATCCCTGAACAAATCTTCTAAGAGTCAGTTTCTGAAGAGTCATTCAACATAATTGCCACCGAGGCGTTTAAGAAGTCTAGAAAATAATTCTCTCTGATTTGGTAAATGTTCATTGTCTCTATGTCGCAGAATTACCTCTCTGTATTCCCACAAACCTTGAAGAATCTTTATGACTTCCTTTTGACTAGCTCGTCTTAAATAATCCCTAAGCCGATTCGCCTTACTTTGACCTTCATCGAATACTGCATCGTCGGCTTTAACATCAAAATCCTTAATAAAATCCACAAATGTTGCATTTGTAAAATCAAGGACATAACCTCCTTTCATCTCAAATAACTCATCAATGATTCTCATATCAATAGAACGAAGTCTAACTTCTATTTGTTCAGCTGCAACTAAAAAGTTGGTTCCTACCACTTTTTCAGCAGACTCTTTTTTCACATCAGCTTCGTTTAAGCGAATTCGTTCGATTATGAATTGAGACGCCTCTTTAGAAGTCCAACGGTTTAAATCAACATAACCATCCGTTGAAAATACTCCTGGAATCTGAGCGTCATCAAACTTCATAAACATAATAGAATTATATTTTTTATGTTTGATGTGTTCTCTGATAGCACGCCACTCAAGTCCACACCATTCCTTTGACTCATATTCAGATGAAAGAAAAACAACGTCAAGATCAGAATTCTCAAGATAAATCTTTTGTAAAAGTGTGTCTAAATTCGGACGTGCTAGTTGGGATGTAAAATCCTTGTCGTAGAATACTGAACCTCTCGGAAGTGACCGCTTAAGTTCATTTGCAATTTCTTCAACATAATCCCTTTTTTCTCCAGGAAAAGAAAGGGCAACTTTGAAACGCAAATCCTCAACCCTTCCAAGTAGTTGGGGTGAATGCAGAACAGTTTTATCAATTAATCCTGCCTGACTTAAGATTTCGAAAAGGTCTCCATCTTTAACAGCCCAATGTGTGCGGCTCATTTCATATTTGCCAATATTCAATTTATTTATTTGGCTCGCTAGTGCAGAAAATGTGAATTCAGGAACGAACGATTCAAATTCGTATTCAATTCTGACTGAGTCCTTTCCAGTCGAGATTGACCGAATATAGCCTATTTTCACTTTTTCATCGTTGCCTTCATAGGTAAATAAAGTCGGAAATGACTTCAGTTCTTCAATTGCTTTTGAACTAAAATGACTGAATCGATTGCGAATAATTTCTGACGTATATTCTCCAAATCGACTTCTTCCAATCAATTCGTATACGAAGCCTTCCCAAGCGTCAGTGTTAGATACAACTAAAAAATTAAACAAGTTATTTCCCCTTTTGGAATTGGTAAATCAATTTAAGTTTGCCATGAAATTATAAGGTAGAATCAGGACAAATCAGTAAACGATTTACTTAAATTACATAAACTAAAAGCCTAATCCTTAGAAACACCCTTACGAACCCAACGATGGTTTCTCAATTCTTCCAATAATTCACCCGAAAGTTTTCCTTTATCGCTGGCGGCACAATTAGCTTCAACGTTGGTGATTTTTCGCATTCCGGGGATGATTGTGGAAACTGCATCGTCGCTCAAAATATAACGCAGAGCCATTTCAGCCATCGTGGAATCGGCTGGAATTAGCGGACGCAAGGCATCGGCACGTTCGACGCTTGGGATTAATTTTTCGGGAGAAAAATAATTGTGGCGAAAATCATCGGGCGGAAAAGTCGTTTCTTTTGTTAGGTTTCCGGTTAATGTTCCTTCGTCAAATGGAACGCGGGCGATGATCGCGACATCGTTTTCCACACACGCGGGGAAAAGTTCGTCTTCCGGATTTTGGTCAAAAATATTGTAAACCACCTGCACGGAATCAATCTTTCCGCTTTTCACGGCTTTGATGCCATTCCAAGGTTCGTGGCGATTCAGGGAAATCCCACAAGCCGAAATCAAGCCTTGCCGTTTTAGCGAATCGAGCATATTCGACCACGTGTCATCATCAGCCCAATCATCATTCCAAGTGTGAATTTGCAGAAGGTCGTAGCTTTCGAATTCACCATTTTTGAGAGATTTATTCAGAAACTCTTCGATGTGTTCGGGCGGATAACATTCAGCGAGCGAATATTCAGGCAGCGTTGGATACTGCATATTTTTCGGTGGAATTTTGGTTGCCGTGTAGAGCTTTTTATCGGGATTTGCCTTGATAAGTTTGCCCAAAAGATTCTCACTCCGACCATTGCCATAAACAAAAGCCGTATCAAAAAAATTGCAGCCCAAATCGACCGATTTCTGCAAAGAGGCTAGCGATTCTTCATCGTCCGAACCAGTCCAACCGCCCATTCCCCACATTCCGTAACCAATATCTGAAACCATCCAATCAGTTCTGCCAAATCTTCGATATTGCATTTATTTCGCTCCTTAGTTATTAAATTACACCGCTTTCCAAAAAAATCATCGTTGCATTTTCCGAATCCAATTCAGCTTCAATTCCAATCGGAAGTGTTTTGAAGATGCAACTGGTCCGTGGAATGTTACCAAACCTGTATTTTGATAAATCGCCAGATGCAAAGCTGTGATATCGGAATAACCGACGAAAATCTTCGGATTCTTTTTGATCAAATTGTAATCAATATTCGGCAAGAAACGCCCCGCACCATAACCGCCGCGAATGCACCAAACCGCCGAAACTTCCTTATCTGAAAATGCCCAATGCAGATCTTCGAGTCGTTCTCTATCAGTGCCCGCGAGGAATCCATTTAACGCTTGCGTGTATTTCCCAACCTTTGTTTTGAATCCCAAATCGGTCATATTCTTGATTGATTTATCGAATTCTTCCTCCGAAACTCCGCTTGAAGGTGCGATTACGGCAACTGTGTTCCCAGCAGTTAAACGCTTGGGTTTAATGGTTTTAGATTTAATCGACTTTTGACTAAGCATCGTTTGGGCGAGAAATGGAAGAGTTGCTATTCCTTTTAATAGGTCGCGTCTTTTCATAAGTTATAAGTTACTCTCTAAAGATCAATTCTCACCAAACCACGTTTGATTGCAGTTGTCGCGGCGGAAGTTCGGTCTGAAACTCCAAGTTTTTCGTAAAGATTTTTGTTGTGTGTTTTTACTGTGTTTGCAGAAATATCAAGTGCGAACGCAATTTCTTTATTCGTCATTCCGCCGACAATCATTTGCAAAACTGTATTTTCAGATTTTGTCAGCATTTCTTCTCCTAAATGTTCGTTAAGAGCTTCGGCTATTTCGTTTGGTATAAACCGTTTGCCGGTCGCAACCGTGCGAATTGCTTTTATTAAATCTGTTGCCGAAATATCTTTCAATACATATCCTAAAGCACCTTCTTTCAGAGCTTTAGAGATTTCACCATCGCCAGCTTGCGAAGCAATTATTATAATTTTCGCTTTTGGGGCAAATGCAATAAAATTTTTTACATCATCAATTGCACAAGTTTCTTTAAGTCGCAAACTCATTAAAGTTACATCAGGCGAAATGCGTTTAAACACTTCGAAGCCTTCTTCGCTTGTTTGAGCTTCTTCAACCGAAGTAACCATCGGCTCAGAACTCAAAACAGTGCGAATTCCGATGCGAACGAGTGTTTCATTTTCAATTATTAGAATCTTCATTTTTTTACGCCACGAGTAAGGAATTAATAGCTATTTGCGAGAGATGTTTTTCCATCAGAAGTGGCAAATTTTTGTTGTTTTTTGTTTGTGGATTTTTATTTAACGCATTAATTATTGCCTTTTTGTCGTTTGTTCCATCAAGTAAAAGCAACAAAGCACGGACAAAATCGTTTTCGAGCGTGAAACTTACACCTCGAATATTTGAAATCGAATCACCACGTTTTGCCTGCCAGCGTGAAAACTTACTTACTAGCGGTTTTTGGTTAATTTGAACAACCATTTCCGGTTGAAAAATATGAAGTTTTACAAAATTTGCAGCAAAAAGTTTTAATAACATTTCACAAGTTATTTCTATATTTTCAGCTGAATCTGCATCTTTCTCATCTTTTAATAACTCGACTGATTTTTCTATCAGTTCATTAAAACTCACGGCTTTAGAAAGCATTTTGCTCAGATAAAAAAGTGCTGCTTTGGTTAAAGGGTGATTCATTTGAAAAGTCGTGTTTTTTAAACCGTGAAATGTTTCAACCTCTTTTCCACTAAGTTTCGGCTTTTTAGACTCGCATTCAACTGACGAAGCAATCAAAAAATCTCTAACAATTTGCGGTTCTAATTTACGTTTAATATTTATTTCTTGATGACAAAGAAGCGTCTGCCGAAAGCGTCGCGACTTAAAAAAATCAATATATTGCTCAGTTTTAATGATGTCATCGCCAAACCTTTCGAACATTTCCTGCACTTTTTGCGGAAAATGCTGAGTTTGAGTCGAAAAAAACTCAGCTTCGGAAAGAAACTGAAGACTATTTTCTTGAGCTTTTGCAATAAAATCAGCAAAATAAAACGGTTGATTTATTTCAGACAAATCATCGTGAAAGACATTTTCGCGAGTTCGTTTTGAGAGATTTAAATATTCTTGTTTGATAATTTCTTGATTAATACTAGGCTTGTCACCAATCTCACCAGTATCGCTCAAAAACTCAAGAAATTTTAATGATTCTTCAACTTGCTGCATCGGTTCTGCAATATCTTTCGCATGAAACCGCATTATATTTCGCGTGAAATCTCGCAAATGACAGCCCGGATATGCGTTATAACTTAAATAACCAATGCCATTTGGTTCTAAAAGTTCGCGGTAAATCTGCAAAATCTTTTCGCGAACAAAGTCCGGAACCCAAGAAAAAAGTCCGTGGGCGATAATAAAGTCAAATTTCCCAAAAGTTTCAGCAGACAGCGTTAAAACATCAAGTGCGTGAAATTCAACATTTTTTAAATTAAGCTCTTTAGCATTTAATTTTGCATCAGAAATGTGTTTTGCAGAGAGATCAACACCGACAAATTTGCCGTTTGGAATTGTGTGAGAAATCCAATTAAGATTACTTCCATCGCCACAACCAAGTTCTAAAACACGGCAAGTTTCAACATTCGCGGGAGTCATTCCGTGCAATTTTGCGATTGTGGCAAGTCTGTCAGGATGTGTTTGCGGAAATGTAAAACTCGGATATGGAACATCGTCGTAGATAAAATTATCAGACATAACTTCTGGCTCCGGCTGAGTTGAAATTTACTTGCCAATATTTTTTTGTGCCATTGCCATTAACTCTTCGGGCATCCATTTGCTCATATTTTTTGCTTCAGCTTCAGTAATTCCGGTGTTTCTATTTCTCCATTCTTTTTCAGGAGCATCTTCGCGACCAGATTCTATCGGATAATTTTCTACCTGTTCGAGACAAATAATTATTCCGTGTGCAATTTCTTTCCAATCTTCAGTTTGTATTCCGCGAAGAACAATAGGCAATCCGGCTGTCCAATCTTCTTCAGGAGCAATGTTGTCATATTCCGGAATTGTTAATTTTGAAGGACTTGGGAAAGCGTTTCCGCTATATTCGCTGACTATTTGCGATTTAATATCAACGTAAGACATTGATTTATTTGATTGTCTTATTTCTAACGCCCGACGGAAAATATCTGAAACAGTTGGTTGGTTGCTCATATTTTTTTGAAGATCTCCTAACGCAATTATAAAACGTATTGAATAGAATGTGAAAGCTAGTTTCAAATAACATCATAAATCAGACGGTTTTAAGTTTGAATAATTGGTTCTTTCTTGCCGGAAACTGGCTCAAAAGGAATAAAATTCATCTCAAACCAAGCACTAAAAACTGAGAAAAATTCGCGAAATGACCAATAATTTTCACCTAAATACTTTCGCCGGTTTGCCACAATTCCAACTGAATCAATTCCCATATTTGAGCATAAATAAATCGAACGTGGCTGATGAAATTCTTGAGTGACAATAATCGCTGATTTCACTTCGAAAATTTCTTTCGCACGAAAACAAGTGTCATAAGTTCGGCGACCGGCAAAATCTAAAACAATATCGCTTTCTGGAATGCCGAGTTTTATTGCATAGTTTTTCATTGCGGTTGGTTCATCATAATCGGCGGAAGGATTATCGCCTGACATTAAAAGTTTGTTCACCCGACCAGCACGATATAGTTCAACAGCTGTAGTTACTCGATCAAGAAGTGCGTGAGAAAGCGATCCATCTTCCCAAACTTTTGCACCGAGAACGATTGCAATTCGCTTAGGATTTTCGACCGGAATTTCTGTAATTGAAGTTTGAAGGCGGTTATTTGTGTAAGAATTTACTTGCCGATTGACGAGATAAACAAGTAATAATCCAAGAAGCCAGATTACTAGACCCAAAATAAAAATGCGTAAAATCCACTTTTTCATCAGATAAATATTAACTTTCAGCAATGTTGATATTTCGCTCCGCTAATTCGCCAACAAATATATCAGAATCAATGGCGAGTTCTTGCGGAGTTGCTCCTCGCAATAAAACATCACCTTTCGCCATCATTTGTGCAATTATCGAAGCCGGAAAAGCAGTCATTCGCATCATTGCAGTCAAACCTGTCTGCTCGTCTTGTTTATCAACAATATCAAATCGCAAATGCTTTGTTTCACCATCTTTTTTTCCGACAAATTCAACTCTAACTAAAACATAATCTGCTTCATCTGCTGGCAAATGTCTTGTTAAAAGCTCTGCTAAAACCTTGCGTGGCTTGATTTTAATAAAATCCGCTGTAATTTCTTCGCTCGAACACAACCCCAAATCAATCATCGTTTTAAACTTCTCACAATGACCTGCGTAACGTATGGTTTTGTAGTCGAGATTTTTAATTTTTCCAAGAAACGTGTCAGGCAACGTTGATGTTCCACCAGAAGTTTGAAACGCTTCGAGGGGCGGAAAACCTTCAAACTCAAGACTTTCAAGCTCAGTCATTGATTCAACTTCGGCAATTTTTCCATCACGTATAACTCGTGCTGCTTCGATATATTCGTTGATCAAACCTTCAACTGAAAAAATAAGTTGATATTCGAGAAGCGTTTTGGGATATTGCGGCAAACCACCAACACGAATATGAATTTCTTCAATTTCATCAAAGCGTTTTGCACCGTGCATCGCCAAAATTGATACCATTCCTGGAGCGAGTCCGCAATCGGGAATAATATTGATATTTGCAGCTTTTGCTTGCTCATTTAAAGCAAGTTGTTCGTCAACAACATAATTGTTTCCACCTAAATCACAAAAATTTGTATTTGTTTCAATCGCGGCTTTCGAAAGATTTTCGTTATACCAATAATTAACGCAAGAAATCGCCGAATCGTGATTTTTCATCAATTCAACGACATTTGTATAATTCGAAACGTCAATTTGTTTCGCTGTAACTTTGCTAGTTCCAACTGTTTTCGCAACTTCTTCAGCTTTTGAGAAATCAAAATCTGCAACAGTTACGCTTTCAACTTGAGGCGAATTATGAACAAGGTCGTAAACTGCACCATGTCCCATTCTGCCCGCACCAAGAACTAAAATTCGCATAAAAATATATCTTTAAATTGAAAATCTATAAGCCAAATTCAGAAATAGAAAGCTAGTTCCAATCTTCAAATTCTTCGGGTTTTTCTGCGGCAAGTAATTCGCCGGCATATTCCCAAACTTCTTTTTCCCAGAGTTCTTCTTCATCTGTCAACATTAACGCAACTTGAGGGTGAGCAGCATTTCTTTCCAAACGAATAACTTGAGCCGTAACCGTAACTTCATTGCTTGGTTTTTCCGTCACAGTCAAACTTACTTCATTGCCAACATTTGGCAAATGACGAGGTAAATGTATTAATGTTCCGGTGATTCCAACATTTTCAGTTAAGCCTTCGGAAACCCGTTTTTCGCCATTTTCATCGTTCCATTCAACCCGAATTGGAAACGAAACTAAATATCTATTTCCCCTTCTGCGTTCTTCCGTCATCCCTATTTTCTCCGTGTTGTTTTATTTAACTAAGTCATTGAAATATACGAGATTAACACGTATTTAGTCTATTCGAAAATGCTCGTTTTTTGATAAAGCTAGACAAAATGGGTGTTTTGTGTTAAATTTAAAGAATAAGACACAACTAATTGTTTGTTTCTGGCTCCATAGCACCATCGTTTAGACATACCAATCCGCATTTTTTCGCAGATTTATTAACCCCAAAAGTTATGTTGTAAGTCGTTTTATGGAGAAAAAAAACGAAGGAAATTTATTATGAAAAATTTATTAAAATATGGCGTATTTATTATTTTAACGCTAACATTTGGAGCATTTATTTTTGCTCAACCACACACCCAAGCAGCATTTTTTGGAGAAAACGCTTCAGTTGTTGAAACACCTGAAAATGATGTTGTAAAAACTGAAATTAAAGTTTCTGATTCACCAATTTTTGAAAAAACCGATGTTTTTAATTTAATTAAAAGTGACAAATCGCTTGGTTCAGACAAAACAATTTCAAATGGAATGGCTTTTCGTGCAACCTGTTATTGTCTTCGTGGCAGAACAGCTTCAGGTGCAATGGTTCGTCGCGGTATAGTTGCAGCCGACCCGAGAATTTTGCCACTCGGAACACGTGTTAGTCTTTCAAATGCCGGAAAATACAGCGGAACGTATCTTGTTGCTGATACAGGCGGAGTTATTAAAGGTCGAATTTTAGATATTTGGGTTCCAAGTTGCGGCGAAGCAATAACTTGGGGACGCAAAAGTGTTACAGTTTCTGTCATCGGTCGCGGCGGAAAATCGCCATCTAAAAGTGTTAAGAAAGCAAAAAAAGTAAAAGCCTAATTTATTTTATTACAATTTAAACATCAAAAAATGCGAACCGTCTCAAAAATTTGAGACGGTTCGTTTTTTGTGTTTTACTTAGTTTGTAGTGAATAACAAGTTTTTATCAAGTATTTATGTATTTATCAGAGAATCTTTCAGTTGCTGTTGGTTCTAAAGCTCCTGATTTTAAACTAAAAAGCGAGAATGGGGAAAATTGGCGTTTATCAGATCAGTTGGGGAAAGTAGTTGCATTGTTATTTTATCCCAAAAACGAAACATTGGTTTGCACGAAACAACTGTGTTCGGTTCGTGATAATTGGTCTGATTATTTAGAAACAAAGGCACTTGTGGTTGGCGTTTCCCGCGGAAGCATCGAAGAACATAATGCTTTTTCAAATCGGCACAATCTGCCAATTCCTTTGCTTGCTGATGTTGACCGGCAAGTTACCGAAACTTATAGTTTTCATTGGATTATACCGAGTGTTTTCACAAGAGCAATTGTAATTGTTGATGCCAAAGGAATTATCCGTTCGAGAAAAATAATGTTGCGTGCCTTTCGTGAAAAAGACCAATCAGTTATTGCTTCAATTTACGCAGCTCGGGCTGATTCGCTTCATGATAAGTATGATTCAATGAGAAAACATTAAAATATAAATGAATTTACAACAAAAAATTGAACAATTATTAACTCAGACAGAGTTTTCAACTTCCGATCGCGAGATATTTGAGGAATTCAAACTTGCTTTGCGACATGGTGAAATTCGTGCGGCTGAAAAATTATCAAATGGCGATTGGCAGACAAATGCTTGGGTCAAACGCGGAATTTTGCTTGGTTTCAAAATGGGTAAAATGATTGAAATGTCGAAAGATAGTGAGACTTTGCAATTTTTCGATAAAGACACATATCAGCTTCGTCCGATGAGTTTAGATGATAAAGTTCGTATTGTTCCGGGCGGAAGTTCAATCCGTGATGCTTCGTATGTTGCTGAAAACGTTGTGCTTATGCCGCCGTGTTATGTAAACCTCGGAGCTTATGTTGACGAAGGAACGATGATCGATTCGCACGCACTTGTTGGAAGTTGTGCACAAATCGGCAAGCGTGTACATATTTCGGCGGCAGCACAAATCGGCGGCGTTTTAGAACCAGTCAACGCAAATCCGGTTATTATTGAAGACGATTGTCTAATTGGTGGCAACACAGGCGTTTACGAAGGCGTAATTGTCCGCGAAAAAGTTGTGATCGCGTCCGGCGTTATTTTAACTCGCTCAACGCCGGTTTTTGATTTAGTCAATAACACAATTTACAAATCGACTGCCGAAAAATCTTTGGAAATTCCGGCAAATGCAGTTGTTGTACAAGGTTCGAGGGCAATCACAAGCGGTTTTGGCAAAGAAAACGGACTTTCAATTTACGCACCAATAATCGTCAAATACCGCGATGAAAAAACTGATGCTTCAACGAAATTGGAAGATTATTTAAGATGAAGATTATTTAAGATAATGAGTCAAACACTTACAGTTTCCGAATTGCGGAAGATTTCTGAAGCGGCGATGGAGAAAAACGGTTTTCGAACCAATTTGCCCGTCGATGTTTTAGATCAATTAAATTCACTCGAAAATAAACGTTTATCTGATGATTTATCTATCAAAGATTTACGAAAATTACTGTGGTCGTCAATCGACAACGAAACATCGAAAGATCTCGATCAGGTCGAATTTGCCGAAGAATTACCAAATGGTGATATTCGGCTTTTGATTGGAATTGCAGATGTTGACGAATATGTTGCGAAAGGTTCGCCGATTGACGAAATTGCTGCTCATCAAACTGTTTCGGTTTACACAGAAACAAAAGTTTTGCCGATGTTGCCGCGAGAAATTTCTGAAGATTTAACCTCGCTTTTGCCCAACGTTGATCGCCTGGCGGTTGTTATTGAAATGGTCATAAAAGTAAACGGCGATGTTCCACAAGCCAATGTTTACAGGGCAATGACACATAATTATGCAAAATTAACTTACGAAGAAGTTGGAGATTGGATCGACGAAAACAGCCAAGAACCTGAAGATTTTGCAAAAATTTCAGGCTTAAAAAATCAAATTGAACTTCAGCTAAAAGCTGCGATGCGACTCAATGAATTTCGCAAGAAAAACGGCTCGCTTGAGTTTGAATCTGTCGAATCTGTTCCGGTTTTTGATGGCGAAAAAACAAAAGATTTACGAATAACTCAAACAAATTCCGCACGCAAAATTATCGAGAATTTTATGGTGACGGCAAATGTTGAAATGGCAGAATTTCTTGATTCAAAAAATTTTACAAGCCTTCGTCGAATTGTGAAAACTCCGGCACGTTGGGATGGAATTCGCGAAATTGCAGAGAAATATGGCGTAAATTTGCCGCTTGAGCCAAATTCGGCTTCCCTTTCAGACTTTCTAAAAACCCGAAAAAAAGCAAATCCTGAACAGTTTCCCGATCTTTCGTTGTCGATTGTAAAGTTAATCGGCTCGGGCGATTATGTTGTCCAAAAACCAAAAGAAACCGGCGACGGACATTTTGGGTTGGCTGTCCGTGAATATACGCATTCGACCGCACCAAACCGCCGTTATCCAGATTTAATTGTGCAAAGATTAGTAAAAGCAGCGTTGAAAGGAGAAAAATCGCCGTATTCGGACGAAGAATTATCTGAAATTGCCGCACAATGTAACGAACGTGAAAGTGCTGCACGAAAAGTTGAACGTAAGATGCGAAAAGTAATTGCAGCAAGCGTTATGCAAGACCGAATTGGTGAAAAATTTGACGCAATTGTTACAGGAATCAACTCGAATGGAACTTTTGCGAGAATTTTGCGTCCACCTGTTGACGGCAGAATTGTTGTAGGCGAAAACGGTTTGCGAATTGGTCAAAAAGTTGAAGTTAAACTGCTCGCGACCAATATTCACAATGGTTATATTGATTTTGCTTGCCGCGAATAATATAAAGAAATTTAATCTAAAAACTCTCTCATCCAAAGTTCGAAAGTCAGCAATTGAAAAACTTGCAGATTATAATCTTCTTTGCCTGAATCATTGAGTTCGACTATTCTTTTTACCTCTGCAACGTTGAAAAATCCGCGACGTCTTATTGTTTCTTCAGAGAGCAAATCATCGATCATTGGTTTGAGAGATGTTCGCAGCCAACTTCTAATTGGAGCACTAAAACCAGCTTTTTTACGCCAAACCATTTCCTTTGGGAGCAAACTTTCAGCAGCTTTTTTTAAGATATATTTTCGCTCTAAACCTTTCATTTTCAAGGTGTTTGGAAGTTTTGCGGTCAATTCCAACAGTTCGTTATTTAGAAACGGAACGCGAACTTCGAGATTTGCCGCCATTGATGTTTTATCAGTTGTATCAAGATTTAATGCGGGCATAAACGTCTTAAAATCGACATACAATAAGCGATTTAATGGCGAAAAATCTTTAGATTTCTCAAAATATTGTTTGTGATATTTATAAGCGTCAAATTGGGCGGAGCTTTCTTGAAAATCGGTTGAATAAATTCGCGATTTCATCTCATCATTAAAATATGTGCCAAACCCGAGATAGCGATTTTCGAAATCCATTGCCGCTGATTTTGCAAATTTCTTTGCGTTTCGCATCGGTGCTGTGAGCTTTCCTTTCATTCCGCCATAAAGCAAACTATCGACTGTTTTCAACAGCGGACGTCGAATTGCAGTCGGCATAAAGTCTAATTTTCCTGCAATTTGCATCGCCATATGTCGAGGATAACCAGCGAAAATTTCATCGCCGCCCATTCCTGAAAGCATCACTTTATTTGTTAAACGAGCCTGTTCGGAAATTAAATATGATGGAATTGCCATATCAATAATTGGTGCTTCCATATGTCGCACTAATTTTGGCAAAAGCGTTGTTAAATCAGGAGTTAAAAGAATTTCGTGATATTCGATAGGTAAGATTTTCGCAACTTTTCGTGACCATTTAACATCGTCAGGAATAATATCGTAAGACAAATCTTCAGCAGAAATTGCGGTTGTGTAAGTTGAAACTTTACTCGCATGTTTCGTCATCAAAGCCACGATTGCCGATGAATCAACGCCGCCGCTCAAAAAAGCTCCAAGCGGAACGTCTGCAATCATTTCCATCTTCGTTACACGGTCGAGAGTTTCTAAAACTTTCTCTCGCCAAATGTTTTCATCAATATTTGTTTCTTCAACAGAATAATCCAAATCCCACCATTCTTTAATATCAATTTCACCATTTTTCCAAATAAGAAAATGTCCGGGTTGAAGCTGTTTAATATTTGAAAAAAGGGTATGCGGCGGAACTGTCCAAAGAAACGTCAGAAATTGATGAAAACCTTCCCGATCGAGTTCTGGTTTGATAAGTTTTGACGCGAGAATCGCTTTTATTTCTGATGCAAAAACAATCTGTTTATCAATTTTACAATAATAGAGCGGCTTTATTCCGGCACGATCGCGGGCGAGTGTGAGAGTTTTTTCATGTTCGTCCCAAATAGCAAAAGCAAACATTCCATTGAGTTTTGTTAAACAATCAGTTTTCCACTCGACAAAAGCATTTAATAAAACTTCCGTGTCAGAATCGGTCTGAAAAACATAACCTTTTGTTTCGAGTTCTTTTTTTACATCAAGATAATTATAAATTTCGCCATTATAAGAAAGAGCAAAACGTTTGTCTGTCGAAAAAAATGGCTGATTTCCGGCAGCCGAAGTGTCAATTATAGAAAGTCGGCGATGTCCGAGACACGTTTTAAGTTGTTCGTTTCCAAACGGTTCGGAGATAAACACACCTTCATTATCAAACCCGCGATGCTCGATTGATTTGAGCATTTCGCCAATTCGATCATTGGGATTTTGTGTTATTAAACCTGTTATTCCGCACATAAGATAAAGAATTTAACGCAAAGTCGCTAGGTCGCACAGACTCAAAGTAAAGAAACGGACAATTACGCGGTAAATTTTTTGCTACATTCTTAAACTTTGCGTCTTGTTATCTTTGCGGCTTTGGGTTGAAATCGCTTCAAAATTCTCAACCCAATTTCGCCAACCAAATTGGCAATGGAAGCCATTTATTTTCGCCAAAAATTTCTACATTTAGATTCCCGATTTTTGTTTCAATTCGGTCTTGCAAAAATTGAGGTGGCAAGTCTTCCTCGCGTTCGTAACAAGCGTGCGACACGCATGGAACAGGTTTTGAATCGCCATGAACTGTGCAACCAATTCCTTTTTCAAAAAGCGGACACGAATATTTTTGCTCAAAAGTGTCACCATTTTCTGACAAATTATAGTTTAAAATTGTCTGTTCAACTTTAGTTTTTACATTTAAAAAATTATTTTCATTTTTGAGCTTTTCGACAATTGCTAGTGCTTCAAGTTGAGTTATATGAACATTTACGAAATGAGCGTCAGTGCAACAAATACCTTGAGTTTCGCAAGTTAAGCAACTTTTTGCTTTGAATTCAAAATTTTCTTGAATGAGCGATTGATAAGAAACTTTAATATTTTTTAGATGTTGCAAGCCTTCTTTGATCATAAAGTTTAAGCAGATTTAAGTTTTTTTTGAATCGAAAAATAATAGATTGCAACCACCAATGCGATTGCCATAATTGCGGCGGCTCCAAAAAAATTTCTCATCAAGGTCGTATCGTCAACCTGATTCATTGAATTATTAAGCAAAACTCCGCAAATTAAAGGTCCGATAACTCTCGCCAAACTCGCTGCTGATTGCATAATTCCCAAGATTTTTCCTTGATCGCGGTCGTCAGCGTTTTTTGACGCAAGAGTTGTCATTGAAGGCGAAGCCATTGAGTTTCCAAGTGAAAAGCAGCCTGCACCAAGTAACAAAGCCAAAAGTCCGCCCGAGTCTTTACTAACAAATGGAATTGCAATAAAACTCAAAACCAACATCAAACACCCAAAAATTGAAAGTTTTGCTTCGCCAAATCTTTTCGCAAGCCTGCCAAACAATACACCTTGCATTAGAACGGCAAGAAACCCAACATAACCAAGCAAATATCCGGTTTCAGCAACGCCGTATCCAAACTTATACATTGTGTAATAAGCAAAAGACGTTGTCATCATTGAAAAAGCTGTGACGAGCAAAAAATATTGCAACGTGATAGTTGTAAAGCGTTTATCTTGAAAGACTTCTGTAAGTTCAGTAAATCGACTCTGACGCTTAATGTTTTGATTATTTTCCTCAAATTTCCGCGATTCCGGCAAAATAAAATAGAGCATTAAAGCATTTGCAAAACTTAAAACTGCCGCAAAAACAAATGGAATATGATGACCAAACGGACTTAAAATTCCGGCAATTACAGGTCCGAGAATAAACCCGAGACCAAATGCCATACCGAAAAGTCCCATTCCTTTAGCTCGATTTTCTTTGGTTGTGATGTCTGCGATATATGCTTGAGCAATAGATAAATTTCCACCGGTAATGCCACCAAGAATTCGTCCGGCAAAAATCATCCATAAAGCACCAGCATAACCCATCATCAAATAACCAATTCCAGAACCGATAATGCTAATAAACAGAAGCGGTCTGCGTCCGTATTTGTCAGACAGCGTTCCGAGAAAAGGTGAAAAAATAAACTGCATCAAACTATATGAAGCGACAAGCAACCCGAGATCAAAAGGAGTTGCGTTAAATTCTTCAGCGTAAAAAGTTAGGAGCGGAATTACAATTCCAAAACCAATTAAATCGATTAGAATTGTAATAAAAATGATTGCGAGTGGTTTTGTAAAAAACTTTTCCTTAATAATCTGTTCTGTCTGCATTTGGTTCAAAAGTAACACGGCGATAAATTTCTGGTAAAGGAATAGTTAAATCAATCGAGGCAAATTCCACAACATCAATCTCTTCATTAAAAAGATAGGTTATCTAACCGCCGTTCGCCTGTCTACGATGAACTTGAACTTTTTTTCGCTATTGGTCAACTACGACATACTATTGTTGCAAGCTCTCTATTTGTTGAAATAAAAAGACTTTTTCACGGCGGTCAATGCGATTGGTTGATTTTGACACGATTTCAATTATCAAAATTGGATTATTACGGAAATATGAACTTTCTGGGGTTTCTTCGCAAGAAACTAAAATGTCGGGATAATAATAAACTGTTGGTGTAACGCGAATTTTAATGTCATTAAAAAAAGGTTCGCATGGCGAATCTTTAAGATGATTTGAAGGAGTATTTACAAGATTTCTTGCAATCCGATTATGATTATCACTCACTCCAGCTATCGCAAAAACTTCCCCATTAAAATATTCGTGTTTAACCGGGCTGACTTTTTCGTTTTCCAAATAATCTTCAATACTAATTTTGGTCTTAAATTTCAGTAATCCCATAACGTAATTTTAGCAAATAAATAAATCGTTGTAATATGTTAGCAGACAAAATACCTTTGAAAGAACTTTGCCAAGACTTATGAGACTAAATTTAAACTTAAAAACGATATTCATTTTTCTAGTTGCCGTATTTTTTATGTATCAAGAAAACCTTGAAGCACAGCCTAAAAAGCCGAAAGGCAAAAAACCTGTTGTAGTTGCAGAAATCAAACCCGCGATTCCGGAAATTAATTTTTCTGTTTCAATGTCGAAACCTTGGACTCATTTGTTAGAAGTTGAAACATCTCTGAAGTGGGCAACTATGCCCGAAAAAACTGACGTAATAATGCCCGTTTGGACTCCTGGAAGTTATTTAGTTCGCGAATATGCTCGTCACGTCCAAAACTTTGCCGCAACTGACTCTAATGGCAATCCGATTGCCTGGCAAAAATCTTCAAAAAACACGTGGACAATTGAAACAAAAGGCTTGAAAGAAATTAAGTTTTCTTACAAGGTTTATGCTAATGAGCTAACCGTCCGTACCAACGAATTAAACGATAATCACGCATTTTTTACGCCAGCTGCTTTGCTGATGCATCCAAAAGGGCAAATTTCTGCACCTTCAAAAGTAAAGATAAATCCTTATAAAGACTGGAAAATTGCAACCGGTTTACCAAAAAGCGGAGACGACACTTTTGTTGCAGAAAACTTTGACGTTTTATACGATTCTCCGTTTGAAATTGGTAATTTTCGCGAAATTAGTTTTGAAGTTCAAGGAAAACCACATCGTTTTGTTATCAATGGTGAAGGAAATTATGACATCGACAAAATTGCGAAAGATACAGCAAAAATAATCGAAGAAGCATACAAAATATTTGGCGAATTACCTTACAAAGATTACACATTTATTTTAAATTTACGCGGCGGCGGCGGACTCGAGCATCTTAATTCGACAGCTTTGCAATGGAATCGTTGGGGATTTTCCGGTAGTCGTTATACAGATTTCTTGACACTTGTCGCTCACGAATATTTTCATCTATGGAACGTCAAACGTATTCGTCCTGATGCTCTCGGTCCTTTTAATTACGAAGCAGAAAACTACACAAAACTGCTTTGGGTTGCGGAAGGTGGAACTTCTTATTTTGAAAATCTACTTGTTCAAAGAGCCGGATTAATGACCGATAAAACTTTTTTATCAGCAAGAGCTGCCGGAATTCAGGCACTTCAGCAACGTCCAGGGAGATTTGAAACAAGTCTTGAATCGGCAAGTTTTGACGCATGGATTAAATATTATCGCCAAGATGAAAATTCGGTAAACAATCAAATTTCTTATTACGATAAAGGTGAAATTGTAAACTTTATGCTCGATTTAGAAATTAGACGTTCGTCAACCGGAACTAAATCGCTCGATGATGTGATGCGTTATCTTTATGCGGAAATTTACAAAAAGAACAAAAATTATACGCCGGAAGATTATCAAAAAATTTCGGAAATGATGGCTGGAAAAAGTTTAAATGATTTCTTCAATAAATATGTTCGCGGAACTGATGACATTGACTACAACTCAATATTACAAAGTTTTGGACTTGAATTAACAACGCAAAACTCTGACGGACGAGCTTTGGCTTATATTGGTGCTGATTTTGCCCAAGAAGGCGATAAATTTACTATTCGGTCAATTTCGGCAGGAACTCCGGCTTATGAACAAGGCTTAAACACGGGCGATCAAATAATTGCGATTGACGGAAATCGAGCCAGCCAAGCATTTTTAACTAATTATTTAACCGAAAAAAATCCAAACGAAAAAATTAAACTGACAATATTCCGGTTTGATCAATTGCGTGAAGTCGAAATTACTCTTGGCGGAAGAATTCAACCAAGCTATGCAATTTCTGCAATTAAAAATGCAACTGAAGAGCAGAAAGCCTTGTATTTTGCTTATTTAGGAAAAGATTTAAAATAATATGTTGTGGCGAGATTTAACAAAAATTGTATTGATTTTTAGTTTATTTATATTTTCGGCGTGCGAAAAAAATATCTTCAAATCTTCAGAAGTTTCGGCAACAACTTTGCGTGACGTTCCGGCTTTGAAACTAAATTTTCGATACGAAGCAGATGTTCCAACTCCTACTATTGCTGAAAAAACTGAACTTACTGAACAAAAAAACACGGCAATACAAGCTGATTTTGATCAAAACCGACCTTTAGATGTTTTAGAGAAAACTCTTTCTTCGCCCGATAAACAAAGGTCTTTAGCAATTTACCGAAAATCTGAAGATCATCCATCAGAGTTTAGACTTGATATGTATGCGTCTGATGGAAAACTGCTCAAAAACATTACACCAAATGGATTGGCGGTTCATTTTCAAGATTCAATAATTTGGTCTCCTGATGGAAATAATGTTGCTTTTGTCGGAATGATTCGTGTAAATCCGGCAAATCAGCAGCCAATTGTTGCAGACGCTCCAATTCCACTTGATTTAGAAACAGCAAATTCAAATTTAGAGGTTAATGCAAACGTTAATTCGAATATCGACGCAAATGCAAACACCAACGTTGCACCAAAAACTGAAAACGGAAAAGCAGTTTTAACTCTGCGAACTGAGCAACTTTATACATGCAATCGCGAAGGAAACGAACTAAAAATATTAACGCAAAACGATGGTTTAATTTACTTTTACTTTGTTTGGTCGCCAGACAGTTTGGCACTCGTCGCACTTGCTGCAACTTGGAAAGAATGGCAGATTGGACAATTACAAGCTGACCGAAATGGCGAAATTTTTATTCCTAGCGGCAGACCAAGAGTAGTTGAAAAAAACGGTCGTGTTCGTATTTTAGATGATAATGTGACGAAAGTTCATCCTGTTTGGTCACCTGATTCTTCAAAAATCGCCTTAGCTTTTGATAAAGATATTCGTATAAATGATGCAATTGGAAACTCTCCAACACAGGCTTCAATTCCTCTCAAAAATAAATTATTAGAATCATCTGAAGTTTACGAAGAGTTTGTAAAGCGAACCGAAGCCGGAGAAAATGTCACTATTGATGTTGTAAAAAACAGTAATTCAAATTCTGGTGTTAGAACTTTGCCCGCGGAAGATTCGCTTGTTTCTTTCAATCCAATATCAGAACTTCAATGGACAAACGACAATTTACTTTATTTACAGACAGCTTTTATAAAAGACTATAAAGAATCGGCAAATAACACACGCAGTTTTTTGCGTTGGCATCGTCTGGCTTTAAGTCCGCAATCTGTTAGCTATTAAAAAATTATGAATTACAAAACAATTGGTGAAATTTACTCCACAAATGAAGTAATCAGACAACAATTAAAAGAAAAAATCTCGAATTTATCGGAAGCTCAACTTGTTTTTAAAATGTCTGAAAACAGTTGGACGATTACCGAAATTGTTGAACATATAGCAATTGTTGAAGGCGGAATGGCAAGCATTTGCTCCGCACTTTTGAAAAAATCTCAGGTAGAAAATTTACCTAATGATGGAAGTGCGAATCTTTCTTCAACATTTGCAGAAAGAACTGCATTACTAAAAGACAGAAGAAGCCGAAAAGTTGAAGCCCCGGAAAGAGTTTTGCCAAGCGGAACTTTATCAATTGCAGAATCATTAGCAAAAATGGACGAAAATGCTTTAATTTTAAATGATCTGCGGCATAGTTTAGAAACTACCGACACTCAAAAAGCCACGTTTCCACATCCATTTTTCGGAGAATTATCTGCAACTGAATGGCTTGTGCTAATCGGCGGACACGAATTTCGACATATTGACCAAATTGACGAAATTAATGAAAACTTTTCTACACATAAATAATGAAACAAAAAATCAAAATCCTTCTCGCGGATGATGACCCGATTTTACGGCGTATTTTACCATTTCAACTTTCCTCAAATGAGTTTGAAACAACTGCGGTAGAAAGCGGTCAAACTGCACTCGAAGCTCTCCGAAAACAAGATTTTGATATAGTTTTGCTCGATGTAAACTTGCCTGATGCTTCTGGTCTAGAAATATTACAAACTATCAAACAAAGTGAAGATTCGCCGGAAGTTGTGATGCTGACGGCTGATAATTCGCTAAAAACCGGAATTGAAGCAATGAGACGCGGAGCTTACGAATACATCACAAAACCTGCGATTCCCGAACAAGTTGAACAAATTATTCGCAAAGCAATAGAAAAACGAATTTTAATTCAACAAAATGCCCGTTTGAGAGTTGTCGCAAAACAGCAAAACACAAAAACGTTCATCTCACCCGTTCATATAAACCCTGTTATGACAAAGATTTACAGTCAGGCAGAAATGGTTGCTAAAATTGACACAACAGTTTTAATTACTGGTGAATCTGGAACCGGAAAAGACGTTTTGGCTCGTTGGATTCATAATAAAAGCCCGCGAGCAGATTTTTCTTTAGTTTCAATAAATTGCGGTGCTTTGCCCGAAAATTTATTTGAATCTGAATTTTTTGGACACGAAAAAGGTTCATTTACCGGAGCAAATACGCAAAAGCTCGGACTTCTCGAAGCTGCTGATAATTCAACTCTTTTTCTTGACGAAATTGGCGAACTGCCTTTATCAATGCAAGTAAAACTTCTTCATTTTTTGGAAAATGGAAATTTTCGGCGTGTTGGTGCAACCCGCGACCGCAATGTTGATGTTCGCATTGTTGCCGCAACTAATAGACCTTTAGAGTTAGATATTTCAGATGGAAAATTTCGTTCAGATTTGTTTTATCGTCTCAATGTTGTTTCATTTCACATACCACCTTTGCGTGAGCGTCGCGAGGATATTTCTTCATTAGTTGTATATTTTATCGAAAATTTTAAATCGCGTTTTAATCGTCCAAATTTAGAATTGTCAGTTGAGGCAAGTAAAACACTAGAAAATTATGAATGGAAAGGTAACATTCGTGAGTTAAAAAACACTTTGGAAAGAGCAATTGTTTTCTCAGAAAGTGATTTTGTTGAAGAAATTTACGGTTTAAATCAAAACAATTCTCCATCCGTTTTAAGCAAAGTTACTAGCATCAACAATTCGGATAATATTCTTCCACTTTCGGAAATAGAGAAAAAATACATTCTTGAAGTGTTAACAAATGTTGGCGGAAAGCGTGAAAAAGCTGCGTCAATTCTCGGAATTACTTCCCGAACTCTTTATCGAAAACTTAAAGAATTTGGTATGAGTTAAAAAACACGACATTTTGTCACACTTATTTTTTTACAAGACATTTTGTCGGACATTTTGTCACCACTAAAAAGCTCTTTAATTATAAATTAGCTTTAAACCTATTATTATCAATACTTATAATATAAATTTTTTGCGTTAATTGTTTGGCACACTTCTTGTAATAGATAATTATGTAATTGGTTGAAAAAATCAGTTGCACCCAAAATTTAACAACATTTGGTTTTGCTAGGGTCGGGGGAACTTAGTAAAACCAAATAACGCAAACGAAAGTTTGCATTTGGGTTACACGTGGTTGTGAGGTTGGGGGTAGCCAAACATCCGCTGGCTCAGTTTCAAAACTTTTGTAATGAAATTGAGCAACCTTTTTATGACGAGATTGAAAAATCTCGTCTTTTTTGTGTTTTACACTATAATCAAAAATAATTTATGATTGACTCGAATATAGAACCAAATTTGAAATCAAGCCTTAATCGAAATGAGTTAATTCTTCATTCAGCTGGAGAAGGAATTTGTGGAATAGATATTGATGGAAAAATTTCATTTGCAAATCCTGCTGCTACTGAAATTTTAGGTTGGAAAGATAAAAATTTTGTTGGTTTTTCTTATCGAAGCGTATTTTTTGGTTTTAATGAAGATCATTATGACGATTTAACTTTTTCTCCAATTGAATTTGCGTTATTTGACGGCGAATCGTCTCAAGTAAGTTCTGAAACCTTTTGTCGCCACGATAATTCGACGTTTTTAGTTGAATACATTTGCGTTCCGTTAATAGAAAACAAAAAAATAATTGGTGCGGTTGTTACGTTTCAAGACATAAATGAAAGAAGCGACATTGAAGCCGCAATTTCTGAAGCTCGCGATGCTGCATTAGAATCTGCACGAACAAAAATGGCATTTTTGGCTAATATGAGTCATGAAATTCGCACACCATTAAATGGAATAATTGGAATGTCAGGCTTTCTTGTGAATACAAAACTCATGCCTGAACAACTTCATTATGCCAACGTAATAAAAAATAGTGCTGAGTTTTTACTTCAAATCGTGAACGAAATTTTAGATTTTTCTAAAATCGAAGCCGGAAAATTGCAACTAGAAATTACTCATTTTAATCTTCGAGATTTAGTTTCGGGAATTATCGAATTTTTTAAATCAGAAGCGAGAAAAAAAGGACTAAATCTTCGTTTAGAAATGCAGGAAAATTTTGCTTTTGAAGTTTTAGGCGATTCAAACAGATTGCGTCAAGTTCTTAATAATTTGATTTCAAACGCCATAAAATTTACTGAAAATGGTGAAATTATTTTGAAGCTAGAATTACAAAATAAACACTCTGATGTAAGACAAGAAGTAAAGTTTAGCGTTTCTGATACAGGAATTGGAATCTTAAAAGATAAACAAGACTTTCTTTTTGAGCCATTTATGCAAGCTGATATTTCTACAACTCGCAAGTTTGGCGGAACCGGTCTAGGCTTGGCAATTTCCAAACAGCTTGTAAATATGATGGGCGGAGAAATTGGTGTTGAAAGCGAAATTGAAAAAGGTTCTGTTTTTTGGTTTTATGTTCCGCTAGAATTTGTGGATGAAAATGTAAATAATGAAACAGACTTTATAAAGTCAAATAAAACTATTTCACTTCATAGTGTCACATTAAATTCGCAATATTCGTTTGCTGGAAACAGAATTTTGATTGCAGAAGATAACGACATTAACCGGCAAGTTGCAATTGGAATGTTAAAGAAATTTGGTGTAGAAATTGACTTGGCAAAAAATGGATATGAAGCAATCGAAAAATTTAAAATTGGCAATTACGACTTAATATTAATGGATTGCCAAATGCCGGAAATAGATGGATTTCAAGCAACAAGAGAAATTAGAAAATTAGAAAACAAGGGGAAAAAAGTAATTATTATTGCGATGACTGCAAGCGTTTTAGAAATTGAAAAAGAAAAATGTCTCGTCAGCGGAATGGACAACTTTCTTGGCAAACCATTTTCAGTCAATGATTTAGAAGATATTTTGATAAAGTATCTTGTTCCGCAAACAAAAATACTTGACTCAAACACGTCATTCGTTCAACATTACTTCAGTAGAATTTTAGAAGAAAATGCACTTGCAAATTTAATTGCAATTGAAGAAGGCGGCGAAAAGAATTTTGTTGTTGAAACATTAAATTTATACTTTGAGCAAGCCAATTTAACACTTGTAGAAATTGAAAATTCAATTAACGATAAAGACGTTGAAAACTTGATTCGAAAAGCTCATCTTTTGCGTGGAAGTAGCGGAAGTGTTGGGTTTACAAAGATTTTTCAACTTAGTTCTACTCTTGAAGACTCTGCAGAAATGCTCAAATGGAATAATTTGGGCGAAATTTATAAAGAAATAACTGACGAAGTTATTAAATCTCAAAAAGTAATTGCAGATTTTAAATTACTTCATTAAACACTTACTAATTAGGGGAATAATCCTATGAAAGCTGAAATAAAAAAGCAAAACACAACAAATGAGCTAGCTGAAGACGGAAATATTGACAAAATTCGCGATATTCTTTTTGGAGTTCATTTACGAGATTCTGATCGCAAATTTGGTCGAATTGAAGACAGATTGGTTAAAGAGATTTCTGAAATTCGTGATGACACACGAAAAAGACTTGATGAACTTCAGGTTTTTATTCAAAGTGAAATAAAATCATTGACTGAAAGATTAATTAATGAGCAAACAACCCGTAATGATGCTATTTCAAACGTCACAAACGAGTTAAAAGATTTATCGCAAAATGTTGACAAAAAAGTTCTCATTGTAAACGAGCAAATCGCCAAAAACGAAAGTGAATTGCGACAACAAATTTTAACTCAATCGAAAACTTTGTCAGAAGAAATTCAGAAACGAAGTAGCGATATGTTGCAATCTCTTGACCGCGATGCTTCTGAGTTACGCGAAGACAAAGCAGATCGTGTTGCACTTGCTCAAATGTTTTCGGATATGGCTTTGCGTTTAACCAACGATTTTAAATTTCCGGCAAATTTGAGCAACGACTAATCTTTTGATTCGCATATTTTTAAGATGAAATCAAAAAGTTTGCAACAAGAAAAAGTTGAGCGAATTTTAGAATCTGAAAATACTTCTGATTCTTCGTTTACTGGCGAAGCATTAAAAAACAATGCCGAGACTGCTGAATTTGATGAATTTGGCAGTTTGCGGCTTCTTCTTTTATCTCAAGAACAAAGTAAAATCTCGCAATTAGAAGCAAAAGTCAAAACTTTGCAATCTCAGCTTGATACTCTTCCGCCAGCTTCAAGCGATGAAGTTTCTGACGTTTTGCCGAAAGCAATTAAGCAAAGAAATAAGATTGATAACCAACTTTCAAAGGCAACTTTGCCAATTGTTGTCGATAATATTCGCCAATCAGTTAAAGAAAATCCGCAAATACTAGCCGAAGCATTGTTTCCGGCAATTGGTCCGTCAATTCGTAAAGCGATTGCGGATGCACTTGCGACAATGGTTCAATCTTTGAATCAAACGATTGAATATAGTTTTAGTCCGCGAAGTATAAAATGGCGTTTAGAAGCGTTTCAAACCGGAAAATCATTTGCTGAAGTAGTTTTAATTAAAACACTTCTCTATCGTGTCGAAGAAATTTTTTTGATTCATAAAGAAACCGGTTTATTGGTTCAACACGTTTCTGCAAATATTGGAACAGGACAAGATGCCGATATGGTTTCGGCAATGCTGACGGCGATTCAAGATTTTGTGAGAGATTCTTTTTCAAACTCAGCGGATGCAAACCTCGACACATTAACGCTCGGCGAACTTTCTGTTTGGATTGAAAGATCACAAGATCTTCTTTTTGCGGCAGTAATTAGAGGAAATGCTCCGCTTAGTTTGCGTGAAAAATTTCAAACGAGTTTGGAAGAAATTGTAATTGATCAAGAAGAAGAAATAAATAATTTTCAAGGTGAAGTTGATTCGTTTGAACGAAGTCGTCCTGTTTTGCAAGAATGTTTGCAATATCAACTTGGAAGTGAAAATCAAAGTCGCGGACTGCTTACGCCTTTTAATTTTGGTTTAGCTTTTTTAAGTCTATTATTGTGTGTCGTCGGAATATTTTGGTTTGTTGATTACTGGCGTTGGACAAGTTATATTTCGGATTTGAAAACCCAAAAAGGAATTGTTGTCACTGAAACAGAACGAGGTTGGTTTCATCATTCAGTTGAAGGACTTCGCGATCCGTCAGCTATCGATCCGATTAACTTGTTGAAAACACATAGTTTAAATAGTGAAAAAACTTACTCACGTTGGGAAGAATATCAGTCTTCTAATCCAGAAATTGTTTTGAAACGTGCAAATGCTCTACTAAATCCGCCTAAAAATGTTTCTTTAACTTTTGCAGATGGAGTTCTTTTAATTAGTGGAAACGCCACAAAACAATGGATTGATAACGCAAAATTAGTTGCAAACGCAATTGTTGGAATTAAAGAAGTAAGAGCAAATAGTGTCTCTCTTTATGATTTGAAAGAAAAACTTGAGTCTTTAAATGTAATTTTTGTTTGTAATAGTGTTAACTATGAAAAAGATCAAAACCAAGTTATTTCAATCATTGCAAATCAAGTTTCTGAACTTAAAAATGTTGCAAATACACAAAATGTAAACCTTCGATTTGAAAGCCGCGGCAATGCAGACGGAAAAGGTTCAACAGACACCAATAATAAAATTAGTTTAAAACGTGCAGAGAAATTGGCTGACTCTGTTCGCAGTATTTTACCTGATTTAAAAGATCTAGAAATAAAACCAAACGGAATTGGAGTAACTGAAAAAGTTGGTTGCTCAGCAAGTATTAAGGCAACTTTAGAGCAATGATAAACAAAAAAATATGTATGTTAGGTGCTTCGGGAGTGGGCAAAACGAGTCTTGTTCAGCGTTTTGTGCGGAGCATTTATTCGGGCAAATATCATATGACAATTGGAGTCAAGATTGATAAAAAACAGATTTCAGTTGCCGGTGAAGACGTTACTTTGATGCTTTGGGATCTTCAAGGTGAAGATGAAGAATTCAAAATTCGTCCATCCTTTTTACGCGGAGCATCAGGATATTTTTTGGTTGTCGATTCCACTCGTCATGAAACTTTAATTAACGCATTTGCTATTCAAAAAATGATTGAAACCGAACTTGGCAATGAAATACCTTTCGTTGCCTTGTTTAATAAATCTGATCTTACAGAGAATATTCAAATTTCTGCCGATGAATTTCAAGAATTTGAAAATCAAGGCTGGCAAATTATGAATACAAGTGCGAAAACCGGCGAAATGGTTGAAGAATCTTTTATTGAATTAACAAAGAAAATCCTCAAAATTTCTTGAATTTTTCAATTTGCACGGCGTAACAGATTTTATTACAATAGCTGAGCGATAAACTGCCCTTGTAGCTCAACGGTTAGAGCAGCGGACTCATAATCCGTTGGTTGTAGGTTCAAATCCTACCGAGGGCATTTCCTAATTTCCCCATCTGCATTATTTATACAAAGTCTTGCTTTTGTCATTGTCAAACCGTTACACTAACAATGTAAACAAATTATCAAGCATTTTTTCTTAACGTTATGAACCTGCCAAGATTATTAATTTTTGTCTCAATTTTATTAGCTTTGTTCGGTTCATTTCCTCAATACTTTAGTAATACTGAAGTTATTGCAAGTGAAATTAGAAAATGTGCAATACCTAATTTTATTGAAGCAAAGAAGCAAGCAACGGCAATTTTTGTTGGAAAAATAATTTCTGAGAGTGAAACGTCTAATAGTAAAACTTATAAATTTAAGGTTGAGAAATATTGGAAGGGGAAAAAGTCTAAAACCGTTTTTATCAACGTAAATGAAAGTAGTCGTTTTCAATCTTGGTTTGAAGTTGGGAAAAAGTATTTAGTTTTTGCTGCCGTAAGCGAAAATAAAGAATTATTTGTTGGAAGATGTTCGAGAAGTAGTGATGTTGAGAGTGCTAAAAATGACATAAAGTCTCTTGGCAAAGCAAAGAAATCTTAAAGTAAAATTTAAGTTAGGAGATAAGTTTTAAATGAAAAATGTAAAGTTTTTAATAAGTTCGCTAATCATTTCTTTGATTCTCGCGAGTGTTGTTTTTGGTCAAGGTGTTGCTTCGCCGCTAACTATTCGTTTGCAAACAGTTACGAGTGGATTATCACTTCCTATTCTAGTGACAAACGCCAAAGACGGAACAAAACGGCTTTTTGTGGTCCAACAACGCGGTATTATCAAAGTAATTCAGCCTGGTTCTAATGTGAATACTGATTTTATGAATATCGCTTCAAAAGTCAGTTCGTCAGGTAGTGAACGTGGACTTCTCGGACTTGCTTTTCATCCAAATTTTTCAACTAATAGTTATTTTTTCGTCAATTACACTCGACAATCTGATGGAGCGACAATAATTGCCCGCTATACGGCGACAAATGGCAACACACTCGGCGACCCAAACAGCGAAGTTATTCTAATGACAATTGGGCAACCGTTTTCTAATCATAATGGCGGAAACATAGTGTTTGGTCCAGACGGACATTTATATATTGGAATGGGTGATGGCGGTTCGGCAAATGATCCGGGTGCAAGATCGCAAAACATTAATGATTTACTCGGAAAAATGCTGCGAATTACACCAAGTGTTGCGGCTGTTCCACCAGTTCCGGCTTACACAAACCCGAGCGATAACCCTTACGTTGGAATCGCCGGAGCCGACGAAATATACGCAATTGGTTTAAGAAATCCGTGGCGTTGGTCGTTCGATCGTGGCGGAACAAACCAATTATATGCCGGTGATGTTGGGCAAGATGCAATAGAAGAAGTGGATATTATCACAAAAGGCGGAAACTACGGCTGGAGAGTTTACGAAGGTAATTCTTGCACAAACCTCGATCCGGGTCTTTGCACTCCGGCGAATTACACATTACCGATACTTCAATATAGCCATTCAGGATCAAGATTTTCTATCACAGGTGGTTATGTTTACCGCGGAAATCTTGGAACAATTCCAAATGGAAATTATCTTTATGCAGATTACAGCTCAGGCGAAATATTTATGCATAACGGAACCTCTCAATCTGTTTTATTGGATTTACCAACATTGGTTTCTTCTTTTGGTGAAGATGAAGACGGGGAAATTTACGTTTGTAATTATAATTTTACAGCCGGTGCAAGCTCCGTATCAAAAATAGTCAGAGCCAAAGCAAATTCCGATTTTGATGGCGATTTTAGAACTGATTATTCTGTATTTCGCTCATCAAATAATTTTTGGTATGCGAATAATACTTCAAATAACACAATAAAATATCAACAATTTGGTGCTTCGGGCGACATTCTTACACCAGAAGATTTCGATGGCGATAATATTACTGATGTTGCAGTTTTTCGTCCTTCTGCTGGTTTCTGGTATGCGTTAAGAAGCAGCAACAACACACTTTCTGCAACAGGTTGGGGACAAAATGGAGATACACCAATTGCGGCTGATTATGACGGCGACGCAAAAGCCGATTGGGCAATTTTCCGCCCATCAAGCTCAACTTGGTATGTCTTAAAATCAACAAATTTGAGTTTTACATCAACTCAATTTGGAACAACCGGTGATAAACCAATTCCCGGAGACTTTGATGGCGATGGCAAGTTTGATTTAGCTGTTTTCAGACCAAGCACCGGCAATTGGAATTGGATTCAAAGCACAAATGCGACATTGCGAACATTTCAATTTGGTATTAGCACTGACATTCCGGTTCCTGGCGATTACGACAACGACAGTCGCACAGACATCGCAGTTTACCGCAGTGGAACTTGGTATATTCAGCGTTCAACAAACGGTTTCTTAGGCACCCAATTTGGAATTGCAGAAGACATTCCAACAGTTGGCGATTATGATGGCGATGGAATTGACGACCTCGCGGTATGGCGACCAAGCGTCGGAAATTGGTATGTCAGCCGAAGCACGGGCGGATTTGTCGGCTTCAATTTCGGTTCGACCGGAGACGTTCCCGTTCCGGCTTATGATGTTCCTTAATTAATTGCCTAAACAAAATCTTATAGCAAACTATCTAGTAGGTTAATTCTTGCATCAAAATTAACCTTAACACTTAAGACGTAGAATTTGAGATTCAAATTCTACGTCTTTTTGTTTTGTAAAAAAAGGAAAAAGTTATGAAAATGAAAAAATCTCCTATGATAATTTAAGTCGCAGTTATAGAAATGTTTGGAGTTGTTTCATTTGTGAGTCCAACAATTTTTCTCAACAACATAACCGTTTCAATTAAAACGCTGCCGTATTCTCTTTAAAAAAAGATAAACTGGATCCTCAATAAGCCCCCAAAAACACCCCGATTACCTGTTTTCTGCAACAATTTTGTTTCATTTTGCAGTGCAGTGTTATAAGTCTGATATGGTCTCATAAAACAGGACACAAAACTCTCTGATAAAATGACAGTCTGGGATAATATGACAAAAAATCCAAGAAGCAAGTGAAATTTTCGTTCCCCTAAAAACAACTATCTCTCAATCTGTCCCAACAGTTCCTTAACCGCCGCATCGAGTTGTGTATCTTTCCCCGTCAAGCTTTCGCCGATTGGTCGCGTTACCGGAATATCAACTTGCCGCGGATTCAATTCCATGTTTTTTCCATCGCTTCCTAAAACTAATTGTCGCGGCAACCTTAGAGAACTTCCGTCAAAAAGTGTGCTTCCCCAAGTGAAAATAATCCAACCGGCAGTTGGTTCGCCGACGACTTTTCCGAGTTTTAGCGAGCGATAGCCTTCCGTAAAATCTTCCGCGTCAGAAAGAGAATGTTGATTTGTGATAAGAATTGTCGGTCGTTCGAGCGAGCGTTGCCCGAGTGCGGAACGTGATGGAACTTCCCAAAGTCCGCGTTCTTTCATCGTTAAATATCCGCGACGCGACAAAACATCGATCACATAAGGATTGATAAAACCGCCGTTATTATTGCGAACGTCAATCACAACTCCTTGTTTTCCTTGGTTTTCCGCGTCTAAATCAACATAAAGCTGATCGAGCGAACCAGACGACATATCTGGAATGTGGACATAACCGAGCTTGCCACTACTAATTTTCGCGACATATTCACGGCTTGCTTCAACCCATTGACGATAAAGAAGCTGTTTTTCCACACCTGTGGAAATCGGCTTGACGATAACATCTTTGCTCGTAGTTCCATCGTTTGAAATTCCCAAAACAACGCGTTTGCCCACTTTGTTAGACAGAAGTTCATCGAGATTGGTTTTGCCGTCAATTTTTACGCCATCAACTGACAAAAGAAAATCACCAACATTCACCGTTTTTGTTATTGCAATTGGGCTAAGTGTAATGATTTCAGTGATTTTCAGGCGACCAGTTGTTTCATATTCATTTCGGTCGAAACGAAGTCCGAGTTTGCCGATTGGTGTTGGCGTAAAACCAGTCGCACCGCCAACTCCGAGATGCGAAGCATTTAATTCACCGACCATCAAATTCATAATGCGGCGAACTTCGTCCATCGTTCTTGCACCTTGAATGTATGGTTCGTAAGTTTTTTCTACGGCATTCCAGTCTGCTCCGTGATATTTTTCATCATAAAAATTATCACGCATATATCGCCAACCTTGTTTGAAAATTTCAATTTTTTCAGTCGCAAAATTCGCGTTCATCTCAGCATTTATCGAGAGCGGGCGAACATCGCGTTTGTCTAAATTAACAATATTCATTCGTCCATTTTCGAGAAAATAAACCTCTTTGCTGTCAGGCGAAAATTGCGGATTTGATTTAAACGTCGCGGTCGAAGTTAGCTGACGTGCAGAAGTGTCCGTCGCCAAATCATCAAGCGAAATCGTGTAAAGATTGAATTGACCTTCAGCAGAAGCAAGCACGAGAAGCGTTTTTCCATCCGGACTAATAGCTTGCTCACCAACATTCAATCCCAGACGCAAAAGGCTCAAACGTTGCCGAATTCCCTCGAAAACAACTTCAGTCGGCTTGGAATCTTCCTTCTTTTCATCAGGTTTTGCGGCGGGCGAAGCGGCAGGAATAGGCGACGAAGCTGGCGAAGGTGAAGTTGGTTTTTCTTTCGGATTCTCTTGTTTGAAAAGATCGCGGAAAGAATCTTCCTTAAACTTTGGCGTGCGAAGTTTTAGTTCAATGCGAGCAATTGCACCGTCTTCAGTTCGTTGCGAAGTGTCAAATAGAATGAACGTCCCATCTGGGCTCCACGAAATTGTTCCGGCGTTTGAATTTGCCAGCGAACTGAGAGCCTGAGACTTTCCGCCGATGGCTGGAATCGCGTAAGCGTTTGTGTATGAACGAGTTTCAGGCGAATAGCTGAGATATGCGATCCATTTGCTGTCGGGCGACCAAGCTAAAAGTCGTCCACCTAGAACCGGCGGTGTGTCTGTAAAAACTTTGCACAATTCCTTCTCTTGCTTTGAATTGACATCGTAAGCCATGAGCGAACGACCATTGCGAATAAAGACCAGTGTTTTTCCGTCGGGCGAAAAAACAGGTGAAAAATCCTGGTTTTTACCTTTAGTAATTTGTGTCTCGGTTTCGCTTCCAAAATCGTAATTGAAAAGCTCGAGCGAACCATTTCTTTCTGATGAATAAACGAGTTTTTTACTATCGCCCGACCACGTTACAAAACTTTCCGGTGCTGCAGAATTTGTGATGCGAACTGCTTCGCCTCCTTCTTTAGTCGAAGCCGCAAAGATTTCACCGCGAGCTAAAATTGCAACTTTTTTGCCGTCCGGTGAAAGCGAAAATTCGCGGATGTTTGTTGAAAGGTTGGTGCGTTCGCTCGCAGGAATTGTCGACAAACCTCGTAAAGTTATCGCTAATTCAGTTGCTTTTCCGCCGTCGGCGTTAATTTTCCAAAGTCCAAAATTGCGTTCAAAAACAATTTCCTTGCCATCGTACGAGAGATTTGCCCATAAAACTCTGCCATCGGTAAAGTTCGTTAATTGTTTGGCTTGACCACCTTTTGGTTGCGACCAAAGGTTTTGCGTTCCGTTTCTGTCGGAAATATAAAACATCTTCGAACCATCTGCAGTTGCCATCACCCAAAGTTGTTTTGCTCCGCGAGGCGAAATTTGTTCGTATTTATCGCCTGTTTTTGACCAAATTTCGGTTTCGTCGATGTGACTTTTTCCCTTTCTCCACCATTGTCCGCTCGAAATACCACGGGCAGAAAAAATAATCGAACCGTCATTCAAAGGCATTGACCAAAATTCGCTGGCGTAACGATCAGACGAAACTTGCATCGGAGTTCCACCATTTGAACTGACGCGAAAAATGTCGTTCATTCCGGCAATGTCTTTGCTGTTTGAGGTGAAATAGAGCCAATTTCCATCACGTGACCAAGCATCAAGTTGGTCGTTTGCATCGTCAAAAGTTATTCTCTGCAAATCGTTTGTTTCGAGATTCAAGACGTAAATATCGCCGTTTCCGGTTCGATTTGAACCAAATACGAGCCGCTTTCCGTCAGGCGAAAACATCGGTCTAGATTCGTTTGCTGCGTGGGAAACAAGTAGTTGAGCAGCTCCGCCAGTTGCGGAAACTGACCAAATATCGCCGCCTGAGACAAAAACAATTTCTTTACGGTCTGGCGAAAATGAAGGTTCGGTTAAGTATGATGCGGCAAAAATATTTAGGGAAAGAAGTACGATGGTAGCGATTACAGAAAAGTGTCGTTTCATTTCGGGGAAATCCTTTTTTGCTAATTTCTAGTTTTCAGTATTACGGAAAACGTGTAAAAATGTTTTCAAAATTATGTCACAGAATATTGAACAAACGTATCGCACGCAAATGATTCTTTGGGTTGCGTTTTTGATGTCGCAATTTATTTTTATTGTGGTGCTTTTTGTTTCAAAGTCCGAGATTTTTAAGTTCGACTTTACAAAGCCGATGTTTGAAGTGATGGCAATTGTGCTTGCATTAGTTGCCATTATCAGTTTTGCTCTGTCTTTCGTTTATAAAAATAAATATTTAAAACAAGCAATTGAAAAACAAGAAATTCCATTAGTTCAAGAATCGTTGATCATGGCGTTTGCTTTTTGCGAAGCGATTTGCATTTTCGGGTTAGTTTTGGCTTTTTCTGACTATCAATATTTCTTTGCATGGTTTGTTTTGGGAATTGCCGGAATTCTGATTCACATCCCAAAACGCTCGTATTTAATTGACGCAAGTTACCGTAAAGACAGCGTAATTTAAGAATTTTGTTTCAATTGTTTTGGTCGAGTTGAACGAGCTAAAATTTCTTGTGCCTTTTTGCTAAAACTCAACGCAGAAATTGCAATTTTCGCAAAATTTGGAACAAAAGCCGCTCGTCTTAGAACTGAACAAACTCTTAATCTTTGCCGAAATTTTTCATGGTGAAGTTGTTTATAATTTTCGAGTTGGTTTTGCGAAATACACTTCGCAAGAATCTCAGCACTTTCTAACGCCATCAGCATTCCGCTTCCGGTAAATGGATCGATAAACGCTCCAGCATCGCCAACAGCAAAAAGATTATCAGTCGGATTTAGGTTTTTTACACCAAATCCGCTGACCGAAACCGCCAGCCAATCAAACATTGCAGTCGCGTTTTCGAGTGTTTCTTTTGCACGTTTGTTTTTGAAAATCACTTCATTGACAATTGCATCCGCATTACCGTTAAACTCTTTAACCAATTGGCTTTGCACAAGAAAACAATGATTAGCAATTTCGTTTTCAACATAATTTAGTCCACCATAACCTCCGCGAAAAAAATAAATCTCACACCGATTTTTTTCGAGCGAAACATTACGAAAATGCGATTTGAAACCAACAAGCTGATTTCCATTTTTTATTTTTTCGGTTCTTGATTTGAGTTTGCTTGCGAGTACACGTGATCTTCCTGTGGCATCAATTATTAAATCGGCAAAAATTTCGCTAGTTTTAGTTTTTACGCCGATTATTTTATCGTGTTCAGTCAATAAACCTGAAACCTGAGTTTCTTCAAAAACAGTTACGCCGAGAGATTTTGCACGTTCCAACAGTTTCAAATCCATCTCCGAACGACTCAAGCCGAGAGCGTTTTCATTAGCACTAAACCATTTACTTGCAATAGTTACGTTTCTCCCATTTGGTTCGTAAAAGATAGTTTTTGAAATTGATTCGCCGTTGCTTGAAAGCATTTGGTTTAGCACGCCGAGTTCTGCAAAATGCGGCAAACATTCGGGCGAAATAAATTCTCCGCACAATTTATGTCGCGGAAATTTCTCTTTTTCAATCAAAACTACATCAAAATTTTGCAAAGCTAAACGAATTGCGAGGCTCGTTCCAGCTGGTCCGGCACCAACGATGACTATTTTTGATTTTGGATTTGTGATTTTGGATTGCATAACTTTAGGTTATTATACATTTTTATGAAGATTATTCCGCTTTCAATTCCTACGCCTTTTTACGTTGGCGAAGTAAATGTTTATCTCATCAAAGAAACACCTCTGACGTTGATAGATGTTGGTCCAAAAACAAAAGAAGCGACTGAAGTTTTGCGTCGAAAATTGCGACAAAATGGAGTGGAATTTGCAGATATTGAGCGAATTGTTTTGACACATGCTCACGAAGATCATTGCGGACTCGCAAAACAAGTTCGTGATGAAGCAAAAAATGCCACAATTTTTGTTCACGAATGGGAAACAGGACATCTTTTTGGCAGACTTTCTCAAGATGAACATCGCAATTTAATGCTGCGTTCAGGAGTTCCAAATAGTGTTTTTAGCGAACTGCAAGAAATGTATGAAGAAATAAGTTTGCTGACAGATTCTTTGGTCGAAGGCGAATTTGAATTGTTGCACGATGGCATGGAAATTGAGTTTAATTCGGGAAGTTTGAAGGTTTTACACACGCCAGGACACACGCCAGGAAGTTGTAGTTTTGTCCGCGAAGCTAATCGGACATTGATTTGTGGTGATTGTGTTTTGAAGCGAATTACGCCGAATCCGATGCTTTCGCCTGACCCAATAAATCCTAAAAATCGTTTTGCTTCTTTGGCGGAATATTTAGTTAGTTTAGCGAGAATTCGTTCGTTTTCTCCAACGTTAGTTTACGGCGGACACGGCGAACCAGTAACTGATTTCGAGGAGATTTTTAATCGCTATGTTCGTGCAATTGACGATCGGCAAAGGAAAGTTATTAATCTTGTATCTGTAAGCGGAATAACAGCTTATGAAGTTGCACAAAGGCTATTTCCTGATTCAATAAATCATAATGTTCATCGATTTTTGGCGATTTCCGAAGCAATTGCACATCTCGATTATGCAGAATCTGAAGGCAGAATCGGTTTGGAAATTGCCGATGGAATTGAGTTTTATCGAAAATAAAATTGCTTGGACATTGTTTTTGCACAACTTTTTCAGCAAGTATAGAATCTACTAATAAAATATGAAATATCTATTTACAACTTTCGCAATATTGGCATTTTCTGTGAGTGTGTTCTCACAAGAACTTAATCTTGAAAGTTTTTTAGAAAAAGCTGAAAAATCTTCAAAAACATACGTTGAAACTTTTAAAAACTTAATTGCTGAAGAATCTAAATCAATCACAAAATTTAAGAAAAATGGTGATGTTGACGATTTGCGAATTATAAAATCAAATTTTATTGTCTATCAATCATTAAAAGATGAAAAATTTAGTGAGTTTCGGACAGTTTTTGAATTTAACGGAAAAAACGTTTCTGAAAATGATGAAGACGTTGTCAAGTTTTTTCAAAAACTAGAAACTTCGGAAAATAGCGAAGAAGAATTTAAGAAAGTTAAAAAGCAAAGTCAGCGATTTGATGGAAAATATTTGGTTTGGGGAATGACTCTCGGGCAAGATTTCTTATTGCGTTCTAACGTGAGAAAGATTTTTGAATATAAACTTCTCGGCAAAGAAAAATATAACGACAGAGAAGTATATGTTATTGAATATCGGCAAAAAATATATTCAAATTACATCATGGTAAATCCGACAAAAACGGAAGAAAAAGCGAGCAACGGATTTCAATATGACACATTTATGTCTGATGATTTTCTCCCAACAAATCCGCGACTCAATGGAAAAATGTTGCTTGATGCAGAAACTGGACAAATGTGGAAAAATGAATATGAAGTTGAAATTAAACCAAATAGTGTTGAAAAACCAATAGTTACAAATCAAAGTTCTTACGAATATCAAGCAAGTAAGTTTGGCATTTTAGTTCCAAAATCAATTGTAATTACTTCGTTTCAGATTTTTGGAAAACCAACAAAATCTTTTTTAGTCGCAAAGTTAGCAACAATGAAGGCGGAATATTCAAAATTTAGCAGTTTAGATTCTGAAGTAAAAGATTATATTGTGGATAAAAATTAGTTAATCAGAACCGAGATCGATAGCGAATGGGCAATAAAAGAAAGAAGAATAAAGAGCCAAGTCGCTATCGCTAACTTGCTCTTATGTTGGCAGATTTAAAATAAATTTCGTTCCTTCTCCAATTTTTGATTCAACTTCAATTGTTCCGTTGTGGTCATCAACAATTTTTTTCACAATCGCCAAACCTAACCCTGTTCCTGTTTCTTTCGTCGAAAAATATGGTTCGAAGATTTTTGAAAGATTTTCAGCCGAAATTCCGCAACCTGTGTCTGAAATTTCTATTGAAGCAAAGTTTTGGTTTCTTTTAATTACCGTAGAAATTTGACCCGAATTAGCTTCGAAAGATTGCATCGCATTAATAAAAAGATTGTTAAAAACCGAACGCAAAACCTCAGAATCACCAATTACTTGTGGCATTTCAGGCTCTTCCGAAACGAGCAAATTAATTTTTTGATCAGCCGCTTGGGCTTCAATAATCCGCAAAGAATCGTTTACTAATTCACGAATTTCAATCGGTTTAAGTTCTAATTTTATTGGTCTCGAATATCGCAAAAAATCGCTGATTTGATTGTTAATTCTGCCAACTTCAGTTTTAAGTTGTGAAGTTAAGCGTTCAAAAGTTTCACGTTTTGAGTCATCTTCAGGGACAAATTTTGCACGCAAATGATCGAGCGTAAGATTAATATAATTTAACGGATTTCTAATTTCGTGAGCAATTGCTGAAGCAAGTCTGCCAACAACAGCAGATTTTTCAGTCTCTTGGAGTTTAAGTTCAAGCTCGCGTGTGGTTTCAAGCCGAGCAGTCATTTCATTAAAATGAAGAGCAAGTTTGCCCATTTCATCTGTGTTTCTCTCAAGCGGAACTCGAACATTAAGATTTCCGAGAGCAACATTTCGTGCCGCTTCAGAAAGTTTTGCAATAGGACTTGTAAATCGCCAAACGAGCAAAATAGTAATTAATGAAGAAACTAGCAAAACAGCTAATGTGTAAACCAAAGGTTGAGCCGCTCGCCAAGTTGCCTCACTCTTGTTGGCTTTTAAAACAACCATTACATACCAGCGACCGCGACTTGTTTGAATTGGAATAGCGTGAGATTCGCCGTTTGTTTCAGTCTCTACTTTTTCGCGTTGCTCTTCAGTCAATATTCTTGCATTTGGAAATTTTATACGATCTGCACCAAAACGTTCCGCGTCCATTAATGGCGGCAAGTCTTTTATTTCTGATATTTTAAGATAAACAAGGTCTTGCTCATCATTTTTTTGCGGCAGATAATTCTGGTTGTTAAAACTGTCTTCAATTTCCCATTCTTCGTTAATTATTATTATGTCTTTGAGTCGCTCTTTGATATTTTCGTCAACAAAAGGCAACGTTCCTTTTTCATTTAACTGAGCAAATGTGTCACTCGAAACCATTTTAGCAACGCCTAAAGTTATTCCCGCAACAAGAGTTTGTTCTTGAAGTTTACGAAGCCTTTTATTCTCAGCTTCCATTTGATAATTAAGAAAAAATTGCACTCCAAGAGTAACTATCAAAAGAATGGCAAGAATTACCAATAATCTGCCGCGAAATGTGTTGAAAAAACTCATGCTTATTGTTGATGCGTTTGCCGTCTTTTTAGTTAAGTGTTATATTCTTTCATTATTTAGAGCAGTTTATTTCTAAAAAAAGCGTCACAAATTTAATAAAATTTTTTGATTTCCCCTTCCATTTTTTCGAAATTATAATGAAGATTATTTTGAATTACAAAAAAAATCATTTGGAAAGTTACGCCTTATCGCAATCGGTAAGTTGGATTGTCGTTTCTGCCTTTAAAGTTTGCTTGATATTTGGATTATGTGCAATTTGTTTGAACGCACAAACAAAAACCGTCAAGACAGATAAAAAAGGAAATCCAAAATCAACTGACAAAACAGTTGCTAAAAAACCAATTATTGCGAAAGAAAAATCAAACAATGTCTCAAAAAAAATCATAAGTGCTAAAAAAAATGAACGCACAGCTGAAAAAATCTTCAATAAAAACGATGAATTTTTTCGTCAGGAAACCGTTTCAAATATTTCGCAAGACGAATTTGAAAACGAAGATTTAGAAGTTAGAAGAATAGCTGTTCAAGCACTCGGCAACAACGCTGGAACAATTGTAGTTTTAGAACCAACCACCGGACAAATTTTATCGATCGTTAATCAAACTTGGGCATTTCGAAGAAGTTTCAAGCCTTGTTCAACCATAAAATTAGTAACCGGAATTGCTGGCTTGAAGGCTAATGTTATTAATAGCGAAGGGAAGATTCGCCACAGTTTTTTCCCTTTAGACTTAACTAATTCGTTGGCTTATTCGAATAACAGTTATTTTCAAGCAGTTGGGGCAAGTATTGGACATGCAAAAATGGTTGCAACAGCTCGTGAACTTGGTTTTGGTGATACAACCGGAATAAATGCTGAGGGCGAAGTTAGCGGAAAACTTCCTGATTTTAAATTTGGGAGCGAAATTTATCGACAATATTCGCACGGTGATGATTTTGAGGTAACAGCTTTGCAGTTAGCAGTTTTGGTTTCGACAATTACAAACGGCGGGAAACCGATTATTCCTAAAATTCAAAAAATAAACACTGAAAACGCTTCATCAATAAAAACTTACCGACGTGAATTAAGTCTGAAATCTGAAATTTTTCAACGAGTTATTCCGGGAATGATTGGAGCTGTAAATTTCGGAACGGCTCAAAGTTCTTATGATGTTTCTGCAAATATTGTCGGAAAAACAGGTTCTTGTATTGAAGATGGAAATTGGCTTGGGCTTTTTGCCTCAGCTTCGTCAGCGGTAAATCCGAAACTTGCGGTTGTGGTTATCACAAAAGGTTCGGACGCACGAGGGAAAATTGCGGCGGAAATTGCCAGAAAAATATACAGCAATTTAAGAAATAGGTTTAATGGAAATGAGTTGGTTGCGGGTAATATGCAGCCAGTTACGCGAATTTCTGTTCAAAACTCAATTGATTTAGACAAAGCAAAAAGCGAAGATTCTGACGATCTTGGATACTTTTCAGGTGTTGCCAGTTCGCGAAAAATAAGAACTGTTAATGGCACTAAAGATATTGATAATAAAGAGTTTGGTGAATCTTCAAAAACAATTATTGCACCAAAAACATCCGTTTATGATCCGCCGGTTCAAATTAATCCAAACATTATTCGTCCGCGTATTGTGAGCGTAAAAAACAAAATTAACTAACTTTAACTTGACACTAAACTCTAATTTACGTGATTATTTTCTATTAAATAGATTATTTATTTCTAATAAAAAAGCGAATCTTAAATAAATAAATCACCATAAAATGGCAACTTATTTTATATACAAAACATCTGAGATTTCGCTATAACGGAAGTTTAAAAAAATCCGTCTAGTTTTATTGAAATGCTTGGAGGAAAAAACAACATGAAAACAGTTTTCAAATATTTAACAGTAGCAACTTTAGCCGTTGCATTTTCAGCAGCATTGGTAACAACATCTTTTGCTCAAACCGATGAAGAAAAAATTGCAGCCGATAAAACAAGACTTTACGATAAAGGTTTTATTGGAGACGTCAACGCTTGTAAAAAAGACGCACCAAATCCGCAAGATTGTAACTACAAAACAACGGACAAGGTAAAAAGAAAAGCTGCATTTGAATCAGCACGCGAATATGTCAAAAAATATGAAGCCGATAATGACGGAATCGTCACTTTTTTGAAAAAACGTATTGAAGCATACGATAAAGAAATTGCTCGTGAAGAACTTTTTGCACGATTTAATGACAGTGTTAAAAATTCGAAATGGGCAGAATCTTTTGCAAGTGGTAAAGAAATTTTGCGACAAGAGCCAGAATTGCTCGACATCGAAATAGTTTTAGCTTCTATCGCTTATGATCTTGCTGCCGCAAGTCCGCCGAACAACACTTTTAACGCTGAATCAATTGGCTACGCAAAATCTGTGATTCAAAAAGTTGAAGCCGGGAAAAAATCTGATAATTTTGGAGCATTTGCTTATATTTATAAAACTCCAAAATATGCAGACGGTAAAGCAAATCTTCTCGGTTGGATGAATTACACAATCGGATTCCTTTTAAATGCACCGCGAACTAAAGTTGAAAAAGATACGCTTGATTATTATGCAAAAGCATTGACTTATAAAGGTTCAGAAGTTGTTGGATTTTCGGATATTCATCGAGCATTTGCTTCATATTATGTTTCAGAATTTTCAAAAATTGATACGGATCGAGTTGCAAAAATCAAAGTTGCAAATGGCGAAGATACAGACGAAACAAAAGCACTTTTAGCATTGCAAAAAGGTTATGCTGACCGTGCAATTGAAGCATACGCTCGTGCTCAAGATACTGCAAAAAAACAGTCTTTATCAGCTGATAACGCTACAAATAAAGAGTTTTTTACCAAAAGAGCAACAGGTTATAATGATACTTTGACTCAATTATATCGTTTCCGTTTTGATAAAGACTCTGGTGCTGCTGTTCCTGCAAAAGACGTTGAGGTCTATGTTACAGGTGTTTTGGCAAAACCAATGTCTGATGTTAATACAGCCGTTACGCCTGTCGAAGAAGTAAAACCTGTTGTTGTGCCGCCAACCACAACTCCTGTTAAACCGACTACAAAACCAGTAACACCAACTGTTAAGCCAGCAACGCCGGCAAAGCCAGTTGCTACGCCGGCGAAGCCGGCACCGACAAAACCTGCAACTTCAAAAACGGCAGTTAAAAAACCTGTCGCTAAAAAGAAAACATAGTTTTAGAGGTTGTTACCTTCAAGTTAAAATAGAAATCGGACGTAATAATGCGTCCGATTTTCTTTTTCTGTATAGTTATAATTGAGTTATGAATTTTCTTGCTATTGAAAAAATATTAGGTTACTCATTTAAAAATACCGATTTGCTTGAAAGAGCATTAACGCATCGTTCTTTTGCCTACGAAAAAATGCCATTTGGACAAGAAATTGAGGTGCGAGCGTTGCATAATGAAACACTAGAATTTGTTGGAGATTCGGTTCTTGGTTTAGCAATCGCTGAACAGCTTTTTATCAAACATCCAACTTTGAGCGAAGGCGATTTGACCTTAATGAAGCATCGTCTTGTCAGTACGGAAACTCTCGCTAAATTATCAGATAAATTGACTTTAGGAGATTTTGTCCGTTTTGGAAAAGGCGAATTAAAAACCGGTGGCAGAAAGAAATTAGCACTTCAAGCAGACATCGTAGAAGCATTAATTGGTGCAATTTTTTTTGATAGCGGATACATTGCAGCTCGAGCTTTTGTCGCAAAAATATTTGTTGACGAACTACGGACAATAACACCAAGTTCGGCAATTGATTTTAAGTCAACATTGCAAGAAAAACTTCAAGCAAAAAAACTTCCGCCGCCAATTTATAGTAAAACTCAAATGATTGGTCCATCGCATAAACCGGTTTTTCACGTTGATGTTTCTTGGGGCGGAAGTAAAGAAACCGGAATTGGCAATAGTTTAAAAGAAGCAGAAATGCGTGCGGCACAAAAGGCTCTGAAGAAATTAGCTGACGAGTAATTTGGAAAATATTGATTTGAGACATACAATAAAACTTTATGAGTAAAGAAGTAAAAAAGGTAGAAGCCAAGAAAACCGAACCCAAAACAATATTTCGAGAGTATTTTGAATCGCTTGTGACTACACTTGTGATGGCTATTTTTGGAATGACTTTTGTTGTTCAAGCTGTTACTGTTCCGACGGGTTCAATGCAAAACTCAATTCTTATTGATGATTTTTTCCTCGTCAACAAGTTTATTTTTCCACCCGAAAAAAATCCGTTACCTTTTCTTCCGCAAAGAAATATCGAACGCGGAGATATTATAGTTTTCAAATATCCGGGCTTTGGCGATGGCAGATCTGAACAAGCTCCGCCATTTGTTTCTAATTACATTAAACGAGTTATCGGTTTGCCGGGCGAAACTGTTGAATTTAAAGCAAATCAGGTTTTTATTAACGGCGAATTGCTACCTGAGCATCGCCTTGTTTCAACAGATATCGGTTACGAAGCAGAAATGAAAAATACGGAAGTTGCTCCCAAGCAAGATAATGAAAAATATAGTGTTGTTTACTCTGATGATTCAATGGATTTGGTAAATAGTGGCAATAGCGTTGTTTCCAAAAATATGAAATTTGGTGTGAAAGGCGGAAAGATGGTAGTTCCAGAAAACCAATATTTTGTAATGGGTGATAATCGAGATAACAGCACAGATGGAAGATTTTGGGGATTTGTTCCGCGAGAGTATGTTATCGGAAGAGCTATGTTTACTTACTTTTCTTGCGATCGCGAGTTAGCCAAAGGCGAAACACTCGGTTGTTTCAGGCATCCGCGTTTTAATCGAATTGGGAAATTTATACAATAATGATTTTTAACGAAGAGGTTGCAGACGCAATTAAAACCAAAAAACCTGTAGTCGCACTCGAATCTACTGTTATTGCTCACGGATTACCATTTCCGCAAAACTTAGAAACTGCAAAATCGCTCGAAAATATTATCCGTGAAAATGGTGCGATTCCGGCGACAATCGCTGTTTTCGATGGTGAATTTTGTGTTGGTTTAAATGATTTACAACTAGAATTTCTATCGACAAGCAAAGAAATTCGCAAAATTAGCAGGAGAGATTTACCAGTAGTTGTTGCCAAAAAAATGAATTGTGCGACAACAGTTGCAACTACTATGTTTGTTGCACATCTAGCCGGAATCAAAGTGTTTTCAACTGGTGGAATTGGCGGTGTTCATCGTGGTTTTCCGGCAGATATTTCGGCTGATTTGCCCGAGTTAGCCCAAACTCCGATGACGGTTGTTTGCTCTGGTGCGAAGATTGTTTTAGATTTACCGCGAACTCGCGAATGGCTTGAAACTTATGGAGTGACAATTCTTGGCTATCAATGCGATGAATTACCGGCATTTTATTCGCGAAAAAGCGGTTTAAATATTGATGAGCGTTGCGATTCGGCTGCCGAGATTGTAAAAATAATCAACAGTCGCGACCATCTTAAATTGAAAAATGCAATTCTTGTGACAGCTCCTGTTCCGCCGGAAGATGAAATTTCAACTGCCTTTCTTGACCAAATTTTGAGTGAATCATTGCAACTAGCAGAAGAACAAGGAATTGGCGGTAAAGAAGTGACTCCATTTCTCTTGTCGAGAATGTCCGAATTGAGCAAAGGTGATACGCTAAAAGCTAATATTTCGTTGCTCGAAAATAATGCGAAAATTGCAGCACAAATTGCAGTTGAACTAAACAAATGTTCTTAGATAGAGTAAAAATTAAAATCAAAGCTGGCGATGGCGGAAACGGCGTCACAGCTTTTCGGCGAGAAAAATTTGTTCCGCGTGGCGGTCCGAGTGGTGGCGACGGCGGACGCGGTGGCGATGTTTGGATAGAATCTACTGAAGGTTTAAATACATTGTTACATTTAAGATTTAATCCAGAACACAAAGCCGAACGCGGCAAACACGGCGAAGGCTCGAACCGTTATGGACACGACGGCGAAGACATTACGGTTAAAGTTCCGGTTGGAACCCAAGTTTTTGATTTAGAAACGAATGAGTTTTTATTTGATTTCACCGAACCTGGACAGCGTTACAAAGCTGCCGGCGGTGGGCGTGGAGGTTTTGGAAATATCCATTTCGCAACGGCAACAAATAGAGCTCCGCGTTATCATCAAGATGGCGGAATTGGTGATGAATTAGAGTTACAGTTAGAGCTCAAACTTATTGCAGACGTTGGACTTGTCGGGTTTCCAAACGCCGGAAAATCAACTCTGATTTCAGTAATTTCCGCGGCAAAACCGAAAATCGCCGATTATCCATTTACCACACTCGAACCAAATTTGGGCGTTGTTCAGCTTGAAACATATAAAACGTATGTTGTGGCTGATATTCCGGGTTTAATTGAAGGTGCGTCGAGCGGTGCAGGACTTGGCGACCGATTTTTACGACACGTTGAACGAACAAAGTTAATTTTACATTTGGTTGATATTTCCGGTATTTCAGGGCGTGATCCGGTTTCTGACTATCAAATTATTAACCGCGAACTCGCCAATTATAATGCAGATTTGGCTTTGCGTCCGCAAATTGTTGTTGCAACAAAACTTGATGCAATTGACGAAGCCGAAGGTCGCGAAGGTTTAGATAATTTGCGAAAAATTGCTGAAAAAGATGGCAAAGTATTTTTCGAAATATCAGCTGTGGCTAATCAAGGAACTCGAGAGTTAGTCAATTTTGTTGCTCAAAAGCTGGACGAGATTAAAGCTCAAGAGTTATTGCCCGAAGATGAATGGGAAATTATTTAGTTTTATTTTGCCTAATGGATCACGAAACTATGCGGATTTACCCGAGTTTTATCCGTGGGATGTTTTGCGAGACCATTTGAAAAAGCTATTTGGCAGTCGCGAAACTGCATATGTAAGTGACAATGTAACTGAGTTTTGGTTAGATTTTGATTTCCGCGATAATAAGTTTTCGATAAATAATCAAAGCGGTGAATTTTGGTTTATTGTTGAAGATCCAAACTGCTCTGATGTGATTCTTATTGAAGTTATTGAGCATTTTGAGAAAATGTATTGATGAAAAGAATTGCCTTTTATGGCGGAAGTTTTGATCCGCTTCACAACGGACATTTGACGATTGCAAAGAGATTGAGCAACGATTTCAGGCTCGATAAATTTGTTTTTATTCCGGCTTTTCACGCTCCGCATAAACGCACGCGAGTTCCGGTATCGGCATTTAGTCGCTATGCGATGCTTTGTTTGGCAACAAGTTCGGAACCTGATATTTCAGTTTCGAAAATTGAACTTGAACTTCCTGAAAAGCCATATTCAATTGAAACTTTGACTAAGTTAAAGTCTCAATTTGGAGAAACGCACGAGATTTTCTTTGTTATCGGTGCAGATTCTTGGTCAGAAATTACAACGTGGCGAGATTGGGAAAATCTGCTCAAAATTGTAAATATTATTGTTGTTACACGTCCGAATTATCAAATTAATTTCTCGCATGTGACAGCAGAAATAATAGATAGAATCGTTGATTTGCGAGTTGGTAAACGCGATATTTCGCCATTTGAGACAAGCATATTTATCACAGATGCGGTAAATATGGACATTTCCGCAACTAACATTCGCCAGCTTGTAGCGGAAAATCAACAAGATTGGAAAACGTTTGTTCCGGCAGAAATTGCGGAATATATTGAGAAATACGAACTTTATAAAGACAAAATTTAAAATGGAAGAATTACAAGAAAAGATTTTAGAACATGAAACGCTTGAGATTGTTGAATTAAAAACACCTTTTGCCGAAGTTGATGAACCTATCAAGTTAGCTTTACACTGTGCAAGCGAGAAAAAAGGCTTTAATCTGGCAGTTATTGACTTACGTTCAATTGCCAGTTTTACTGAGTTTTTCGTGCTTGCCAGCGGAACAAATAGTCGGCAAGTTCAAGCAATTTGCGATGAAATTGAAGATAAGCTGAAATCAGAACTAAAACACCGACCGATTCGAATTGAAGGTTATCAAACAGCCGATTGGGTTTTGTTAGATTACGGCGATTTTATCGTGCACATTTTTGAACAAAAACAACGTGCTTTTTATGATTTAGAAAGACTTTGGCGAGACGCGAGAATGGTCGAATTACCAGAAAATTTGCAATAATTATGCGTTTTAAGTTTGTTTGGGTTGGCAAAACTAAAAACAAAAATTGGCTTGCACTTCAAGAAGATTATTTGCAGCGGCTTTCGCATTTTGTAAAGTTTGATGTTTCTGAGCTTCGTGATGGAACTAAAGAAAGCGAAGGGAAATTGATAGTTGAAACGTTAAATCCTCACAGTTTTTGTTGTGTCCTTGATGTTGTTGGAAAACCGTTTAGCTCTCACGATTTATCAAACAAAATTGAAAATTGGCAAAACCAAAGTTTCAAAGAAATTTCGTTTATTATCGGTGGTGCTGATGGAGTTTCGAGCCAAGTTTTGGAAAAATCAGATCAGCGAATTTCACTTTCGCAACTCACTTTGACCCACGAAGCGGCGAGAGTTTTGTTAATTGAACAACTTTATCGAGCATATACAATTCTCAAAGGTTTTCCTTATCAAAAATGAATACAGCAAGCATTGCAAATAAAGTTTACGACAGTCTTTTAACGGTAATTTTCCCACAAGCGTGCGAAATATGCGGAAGAAGTGTCGAAAAATTTTGTGTTGGAAAATGCTGCGAAAAGTGCTGGAGCGAAACTCATATATTTAAAGGAAATGAAACACTTTGCGATAAATGCGGTGCGTTTCTGCACGGAGAACCCCAAAAAACAAAGATATTTTGCCAAAAATGTAGCGAGCATTTTTACGATTCCGCACGTGCTGCTGGAGTTTACGAAAAAGCAATCCGAGCTTCGGTTCTTCAACTAAAAAGCACACCTTTTGCACCACAAAAAATAACCAATATTTTAGTAAACGCCTTTCACAATTCGTCATTTCAAGATACGACCAAAATAATTTCGGTTCCACTTTCACGACAAAGATTTGCGGAACGAACATTTAATCAAGCTGAGGTTTTATCAGCAAAATTCGGGAAAATAATTGGCATTGAAGTCGATAATCTAAGTCTTGCAAGAATCACACAAGTAGAAAAACGCCGAGCCGGAATGGACAAAAAAGCACGTTTCGCATCAGTCAAGAATGCTTTTGATGTAATGCGACCAAAGCTCATCGAAAACCAGAATATTTTGTTGATTGACGATGTTTTTACAACTGGTGCAACGGTTTCAAATTGTGCAAAAATTCTCAAGAAAAAAGGTGCAAGCAAAGTATATATTTTGACTGTTGCTCGCACCGTTTAGTTTTTTGCTTGAAACTAAATTCCATTTTTGTAGTTAAAGAATCTTCAAAAACTCAATAAATTTGTTTCCATACAACAGTTCAGCGGGTTCGGTTTTGTTTGTTTGCGGTCAGGAAATGTTGAATTAGAGTGTTGAAGGCGAAATGTTTTGTCATATTTGGGAGTAAATGATGAACTTTGTGCAGTACAACTAAGTTCATTAATAAAAAGATTCTTCAGTTTGTTATCATCAGATTTCAAGAGATTTTTACTCGCCAAATTGTTGTCCGGCGTTGTCGTTTTCGTCACAAATCGCTTCAGATAAAACCGCGTTTCTACCATAATAAATTCGTATTTATTTACCCGCTTTTGACAAAGATAGCCGTCGCCTTTTTTAGGATTTCATTCTCCATTTCAAGCTCGAATATCCACTTTTTCAGCTTCACGTAACCCCGGTTTCCTCCACTTATCTGCGGAATTAACTCCTTTTTCCACTTGTGAATCGTGTTCTACTTAACACCAATCTCCCGCGAAACCCCAGAACAATAAAGTAACCAATTATCCATCCAAACACTTATTCACAACTTTTTTGGATTTTTTATCAAATTTTTTATCTGATTATTTTAAAAGAGAGTTCGTGTTCTGTTTTATGAGACCATAGTAGTTTGAGGTGTTAATATTTGTTGCGACAAATCGAAAAATTAATCTTGCTAGAATTGAAAAACTATTCACCCCAAAGCCGACAATCCAGCCTGATTTAATGTTTAGAACCTTCCATTAAATCAACAAAACGTTGAAATAAATACTCAGAATCGTGCGGACCCGGAGCAGACTCCGGATGATATTGAACACTGAAGATAGGCAAAGTTTTATGTCGCAAACCGGCAACAGTTTTGTCGTTAAGGTTTATATGCGTAACTTCGATGTTGTCAGGTAGCGAATCGGCATCAACTGCAAAACCGTGATTATGTGCCGTTATTTCAACTTTTCCGGTTGTTAAATCTTTAATCGGCTGGTTACCGCCGCGATGTCCGAAAAGCATTTTGTAAGTTTTTCCACCAAAAACTTGACCGAGAATTTGATGTCCGAGACAAATTCCAAATATTGGAACATTTGATGCAGCTAGTTTTGTGATTTCTGAAACAACCAAACTCATCGAACTAGGATCGCCCGGACCATTTGAGAGAAAAACTCCATCAGGCTTTAATTTTAAAACATCTTCGGCGGAAGTTTTAGCATTTATAACTGTTATTTTGCAGTTGTGTTTTTCAAATTCTCGCAGCGAATTAGTCTTAACTCCAAAATCGTAACAAACAATGTGATATTTTCCAGAAGTTGTGTATTCGTATGTTTCGCTAGTAGTTACAAGGCTAGCAAGTTCGCGATTCTTCATTTCGGCGGAAGAATTTACCTTTTCGAGCAAACTTGTTTCATTCAAGTCAACGCTTGAAATTGCCGCTCGCATTGCTCCTTTGTCGCGAATATGACGAACCAATGCACGAGTATCAATATGTTCAATTCCAACAATTTTGTGACGTTTCATATAAGAATCGAGAGTTTCTTCGGCACGCCAGTTTGAGGAAATTTTACATGCTTCGCGGACAACAAATCCTTCAGCCCAAGGTTTTTTTGATTCAGAATCTTCTGAGTTTGTGCCGTAATTTCCAATCAGCGGATAGGTCATACAAACAAGCTGTCCGGCATAACTTGGGTCGGTGAGAATTTCTTGATAGCCACTCATTGAAGTATTAAAGACCATTTCTCCAAAGGTTTCGCCTTCTGCCCCGAAAGAATATCCGCGAAAAGTGCGTCCATCTTCAAGAACTAAAATAGCTTGTTTTTCTAAAGTCATTTTTATAAATTAACGAACAAAAATAGTTGGAAGCGGTAAATCGCCACTTGCTCCAAACTGTTGTGAAACAAAATTATTGTTTAAACTTTGCAGATAATACCAAAAATTATTGGTTGAACGAAATACTGCAATATCACGTTTTCCATCGCCATCGAAGTCTGCTTGAAGCGGTAAATCAGAATTAATTCCAAATTGAAAAGCTGAAAAACCTTGCGTTGTTTTTTGCAAATACCAAGTTGAATTGCTTGGTCTGAAAACCGCAAAATCAGCTTTTCCATCGCCATCATAATCTCCAACGACAGGTTTATCGCCGTTTTGACCAAATTGAATTGCTCTAAATCCGTTATCTGAACTCTGCAAAACATACCAAACGCCAATGTTTGGACGGAAAACAGCAATATCAGATTTACCATCGTTGTCAAAATCAGCATTTACTGGCAAATCTTGGTTGCTTCCAAATTGTGAAGTTCGAATTTGCCCATTTGAGCTGTTTAAAATATACCAAGTGCCGTTTGATTGCCGAAAAACTGCGACATCAGCTTTTCCGTCTCCATCAAAGTCATCAGGCGTTTTTATGTCATTAGCTAAGCCAAAATTATTTACTGAAATAGTTTGATTTGAACTATTTAAAACAAACCAAATATTAGTTGAAGGTCGGAAAATTGCGAAATCTGTTTTTCCGTCGCCATCATAATCGGCGTTTACCGCAATGTCGTTTGTTGTTCCCCAAGAAACACCTTGAAGTGCAGAATTGCTACTTTGACGAACAACAAAATCAGGCAAATTATCGGCTGAAGTTGGTCTAAAAACACTTAAATCTGTATTCCCATCGCCATCAAAGTCAAACGGAGTTTTAAAACTCAAATTCTGGCGGCAACATTCATAATTGTCCAAAACTCTGAAGTTGTCGATAAACTGACCTTCGCGTGTTCCGCCAATATCTGTGCCAACTCTAAATCGAAATTGGACATTTTGTCCCGCCGCAGAAGCAGGAAGTTTTGCTCTCGTAGTTATAAAAACTGCTGTATTGTTGAGTCCGCTTTTGCCCGACCAACCAAGTCTTCCAGCGAGCGGATTTTGACAACAACTGTCAATTATTCCGTCATAACCGCCTGATAAAAACGTTCCACCTGCAGCCAAAATATCTTGCCAATTTCCGCTTCCAATTTTTATTTCTAAAACACTTCCATCGTAAAGTCGATTGCGTAAAAACGTCGATTCCAAGTCATATTTGTTACGAAACTCGAGTTCAGCTGTCGTCGAAACTATTGAGAATGTTGGTGTTATAAGTTCGTTACTGCCAATTTGATTTGGAGTTGCAGAGTATGCACCGTTTGGCGGAGTGTCAAATGAACGTTCGGTTAAAACCCAATTAACGCCCATACCGGTCGATGAAGTTGTCCAACCTTTTGGCAGATTTGGAAGCGGAAAATTGTCGAATTCTTCATCAAGTGCAAAGCGACGCTTTCCGGCATTAAACCTAAACGAAACAGTGCCAAGATTCTCGCTTCCATCTTGCAAACTTAATGTTAAAACGATTTCATCACCACACGTTAAAGCAGAGTTTGCAGTGAAAGAAAATGGACGCGAAACGGTTGAACCATTTATTGCTAATAAGCCGTAAGTTTGTGCGTTACTTGGGTTCGTTATGCCGCCAGTTGGTTGCAAAGTAGCGACTAAATTTGCAGTGTCGCGTGAACCAGTGTTGCGTAATGCGAGATTTATTTGAATCGCTTCGCCCGGATCAATGGTTTGATTTAGAGAACAGCTTTCTGCCGTAATTTCAGTGCCGGAATTTACCAAAACTGCAGTTGGTTGCAAGGCAAAATTTTGTGTCAAAGTTTGTCCGTTTATCGTCGGAACAGTAATTGTTTGCGATTTGTAACCTTTTGCTGTTGCCGTAATTGAATAAGTGTTCGGCACAAGCAATAAAGTTCCATAATTTCCGCTTGAATTTGTGCCACGAGAGAAAGTTGAATTTGCCGTAACCAGTGCATTAGCAATTGGTTGCGAAGTTTCTGTATTCGTCACAATTCCGATAATTGTTGAACGAGGTGCATTTATACATTCTGCAAAACGAAATTTTCCGATTCGAGTTAACCAACCAAAATCGCTTTCGTTCTGACTTTCGAGAGTATAGTATTCGTTTGTAAACCAAAAAGTGCAATCGTCAGAAACGTCAGTGTTCATCGCACTATAATCGCCCCAACGAAAGCCAAACGCAGTCTGCACACCGCTTGCATTTGCTAAAGTTCCCTCGGTTCGAAATGTGCTTTCAGTGGAGAGTTTTCCCGAATAAGCCACATTTGGAACTTTTGCGTCATTTGTAAAACTATATCCAATTGCTGAATTTCCTTGCCAATCTTGTGCAGCACTTCCCATCCAACGGCTAGATTCGTTATCGCCAATTGTCGAAGCTGTGTTCAGTGTAAACGTTGAACCAATTCGGTTTAACTCATAAACGCGAACTCCTGCACGATAAGGCAGACCAATTGCCGAAGTCCGCACAGTTTGGTTAAAAATCAATGAATCGTGCGTTCCAAAATTACGATAACCAACGCGATACATTAATCTGTCACTTTGCGAATCGAGTGCTTCAGCGGGAGAAGGCGGAAAAATATCATTTCTGCCATCAGGACTTGTCGGATCGAAAGCGGCAACTAAAACGGGACTTTCTGCACGTTCGTTAAAGGTTGATAATGTTGGGTTTGCGAAGTTAGGTTTGAAATCAAAGAGACGAACTGCATCAGCTGAATCGCCATATTCAGTTGCAGAATATCCAACAAAAGTGTTTGGTGTGTTTGCCGGTGGCGGCGACATTCCGTCTAAATCGCTCGGTAAAAGTCCACCAAAACGAATCGTTGAAGGCGAAGCTAAATCAAAATAAACATAACTTGCGTTTGCATCGCCAACCAACATTTTCGCTCTATCAAAAGCGAAAACACCGGAACCAGCATAATCACTGCCAATAAATTCGTCCGTGGCGAGATAATAACCATCGCTCCAAACTCCGAACTTGCTGTAATCATTGAGTTTATTGTTTGGCATTACAAATTCATAGATGAAATATGAACCTGTCGGATCACCGGTTTGCGAAACTGCAATCATTTGACGAAACGGTGGTGCGAAAGTGCAAAATTGCGAAAGCATCCAACGATCTGCCAAAGTGTCATATAAAACAATCGGATCGCCATCATCGCGACTTGAACAAGGTGTTCCAAGTGTTGTAAATAAACTACTTAACCTAAATGGTGGAGTTTGCGGATTACCATTTTTGTCAAAAACACGTATCAGCGAATTTACAGCTTGAACATAATGATTTAAGCCAACATCGCCATTTGTGTCCGGCGGAACGATGCGAAATCCATAAGCCGCCGCATTGTCATTACTTGATAAACCGTCAAATGCCAGACTTGGGTTTGGCATCGGAAGACTTGAAAATCCGTTAAGATTTGCGTCAGCGTCACGAATTGCGTTTGGAGCTATTTTTCTAAAAGGTAGATTATTTGGAATTTCGAGCGACTTTTCATCAGCACTTTTTTTACTTTTATTTTTGTTTGGCGAAGCCGGTGGAAATGAACTAACCGGCTCTGAAATACCAAAAGCTGCTGCTGTTTTAGATTGAGGTTGTAATTCAGAAAGAGTTTCTTTTTGAACAGTTTTTGAATCAAGTGTTGTGCTTTCAACACTTTGCCAATATGCCAACATCGAAATCGAAGTAGCAACAATCAAAAGTAACGAAATTCTGTTACGCATAAAAATAAACTTTCTATTTTAATTACAAAATCTATCCAAAAAATGTGGCAACATTTTTCGCCACCAATCCCAATCGTGATTTACGTCATAACCCCAAACGTCCAAAACGTGCGGAATTCCTTTCGAATTAAGAACATTTGATAAATCGCGACTTCGGTTTGGAGCTTCAAAAGAACCTTGTCCGGTTGCAATCACAATCGAATCAGCTTTTCTCAAGTTAGATAAATGATAATCATCATTCAAATTTTGCAAATACTGAATCGGATTATTGAAATAAACATTTTCGTCGAAATAATCTTCTAAGTAGTTGTAAATATTATAGCTTCCACTCATTGCGATTGTTCCGCGAAAATCGTGTGAATGTTTGAAATAGCAATTTGCCGCGAGAAATGCACCAAGGCTTGCACCGGTCGTTAAAGGTTTTGCATCTTGACCGCATTCATTTCGAATTAACGGCAAAACTTCTTCCATAACGTAGTTGTCATAACGCGAAAGAAGCTCAGCTTTCCATTGCGGCGAGGCTTGTTTGTTGAGCAAACTATGACGGTTGACCGAATTTATTGAATAAGCACGAATCATTCCAGCATCAATAAAAGGTTTGATTGCGTCAACAAGCAAAAAACGCTCGTATTCAAGATAATCAGCCGCGGCGGTCGGAAACATTAAAAGCGGATAACCTGCGTGACCGTAAGCAACTAACGGCATTTCCATGCCCAAATTATGACTATACCAAGACGTTATATCACGTCGCATTTTTTAAATTCTCCAAATAAGTAATTTCAATAAAGTATAGACGAATTAAAGACTTCTGTGAAATTCTTGACGATTTTTTCTTCAACTTCAGCGAGCGAAACTTCTTTTCCGAGCAATTTTTCAAGACTCGTTACCGGTTCACCTTCACATGCAATAATCCAATTAAAGTAACTCAAATCTGTGTTTACATTTAGAGCAAAACCGTGAGTTGTCACCCAACGTTTAATGTGAATTCCAATTGCCGCAATCTTTCCGTCGTGTGTGTGAACGCCTGTAAGTCCTTCAATTCTAAAGGCTTCAACGTCAAAATCAGCCATTGTTTTAATCAAAACTTCTTCAATATCACGAACATATTTATGAACATCTTCGCGGTCTGGCGAAAGGTTTACAATCGGATAACCAACAATTTGTCCAATTCCGTGATAAGTGACTTTACCGCCACGATTTATTTCAAAAACCTTTGCATCAAGTTTTTTCAGCATTTCGGCATTTGCAAGAACACCTTCATTTTTTGCTCTTCGCCCAAGTGTATATGTGTGCGGATGCTCAAGAAGCAACAAAACATCGCGGTCACGATTGACGATTACGTCATTTTGCGTAGATTTTTGCAGCTCCAAGCCGTTTTCATAATCAAGTTTACCAAGACGGCGAACCTCTAAAAGTCTTTTTTGCATCTCAATTTATGATAAAATTTAATCGGTAAAAAAACTATGAGAAAAACAATTTTATTCGCGACAGTTTTGATGTGTTTATTTGGCTTGAGCATTTCGGTTGAAGCTCAGAAAAAAAAACCAATAAAGAAAAAACCAAAAGTAACAACAGTTTTGGCAAATGAAACGAAAGAAGCTGCTGAAAAAGTTGCGATTCAGATAAATAATGTTTCGAAATTTCTTTATTTACTCGGCGGAATTTCACGTGGCATCGAAGATATTGATAAAGATGTGAAGAACGGAAAAATTTCGGTTCGTTCTAAAGTTGCCAACGATAACGAAAGTTACAAACAAAGCGTTCTAATTGGAGTTAGAAATTTAAGAACCGGTTTGATTCAAATTGAAAGCGATTTTCGTGTGAAACCAAAACTTCAACCTTATCTTGCAAGTCTTCAAGGTATTACAGAACTTTCAGGAACAGCAGAAGATCAAGCAATGAATGGAAATTTTACAAATTCTGGCAAAACACTTTTGCTTGTAATTGAAAAACTTGCCGCCGGATTAGTTGCTTTGCCTTAAGGTTTTTTTGAAGAAATTTTAATTTCTTTCTCGGTGCAGGCTTCAATAACTTTTTTTTCAGCCGAAGCGACTTTTTTGTCTTCGGCTGAAAGTCCTAATTGCTTTCTGATAAAAAGCTCAGTTTCGTCATTAATAAATTCTCCGTTGACGATAAACGCCTTTTTTGTAAGAAATTCGCTGTCTTTTTTGATTTCATCTGGAATAAGAAACAAATTCCACGGTGAACCCCAATTTCTTGTGTCACCTGTTTTCATCCGATATTCATAATGTGGAGTTTTCTGTTTGGCATCGCGTGTTTCTGATTCAGAAACTACTGTAAAAGTTAAGGCTTTTTCAATTAAATGCTTTTTTACTAGATCAATTGATTCATATTCGCTGACACCAATTACGTCAAATCCTTTGTCTTTATATTTTGCATAAAGCGATTGAGTTAAAGGTGCCTGATATTTCCAGTTTGGACACCAAGCCGCAAAATAAACAACCATTACGAGCTTTTTGCCTTTTGCAAATTCACGCAAATTAACATCTTTACCGTCAACAACATTCTTGTAAGTCCAATCTTGATATTTCACCTCTTTTTCTACAATAGGTGAATATTCATGCTGTGCAGAAATTGCACTGAATGCTAATAACATAAGAAATAAAGCCGCAAATAATTTCATATTGAAAAACCCCAAAAACCTTATCAGAAACAAAAGATAAACCTTGTGATGATTAAATTCAAGAAAAAGGTGCAAAAAAAAGCGACTTGCAAAGAAGCCGCGGTTTCAAAACAATAAGGTTTTGACTTTAATTTTTTAAACCTCAACCTTCAAAACGTTCTCAGCTTGAGGTCCTTTCGGTCCAGTTGTTACTTCAAATTCAACATCTTGACCTTGAATCAAAGTTTTGTAACCATCTCCACCAATCGCACTGTAATGAACAAAAATATCTTGCTCGCCGTCTTGTTCGATGAAACCGTAACCTTTTGCGTTATTAAACCATTTAACTTTACCAATACTTTTTGACATGTTTTTCTAATTCCTCCTGCAAACTTCAGTGAATTTTTCACTACTTAAGGGATATTTTGAAAATATTTCTCATTTTCAAAGCTAATTTGTTCAAGATAAAAACAACAATCGCAATGCTAAACCCTGATTTTATTCAGAATTTTTCAGTTGCAAATTTAACCATTAATCAATCTGAAAATGAAAAATTTCACTCAAAATTAACTAATCTTTTAAATCGCAAGATTCTTTAAATTTTATTGATGTTTTATTAGAACGACACGAAATTTAACTAATAGTTTCAGTTATGTCAAGAAAAATTTGGTAATTTGTTACATATTTAAGACAAAAACATTAAAAAAGCTCAAATTTGCTAAAAAATGGTCAAATTTGGGTTATAACATTTTTATAAGAAACGGCATTTCTGCCAAAACGTGAGCCATCGCAAAAGCAAAATACACATCTCTCGTAAAAGTGTAGTTTGTAAAAAATCCAAACCATAATGTGAAAATCAGTAAAACGCTTAACCCCAACAAACCAATGACAAGTTTTGGAAAACCTTTTTCTTTTGCAAACATCGGAATTTGATTTAATTTCCATGGAACTGCTCGAAAATCGACTAAAGGAATTAACAAGATCCAAACAGCATAATGAATTGTTTCAAGAAAAACGTGAGTCGCAACGAGAAAATGACTTGAAACATTTGTCAAAATTCCGCTTCCGGCGTGTTGGGTTATTCGCCAAAACAGTTGGGTTTCTTCTGACAAATTTGGTTGATTTGCAAAGATAAACCAAAGTGAAATAACGAAAAATGGAATTGTTGCCAAACAGAAATGATAAGCCTTAAGCCATTCTGGTTTAGTGCGTCGAATTTGCCTTTCAAGGAACCACATTGCAACAAATGGGTGCAAGTAAACAAGCGAAAGACTCCAATAATTCGGAAACATCCAAGCGATTGCCGAAACAAGAAATGCTATTGCAAATGCTAAGCTCCAATCTTTTCGTTTCTGCTTTCCACGCAGAAAAAAGAGCAATGCAAACCACAAAACAAAAAGCGTATTCCAACAGGCAACGACAATTCCATAATTTGTTAAGCTCCAAAGCCAGTTTCCGCTACCGAAATAAATCAAAAGATAAATTGCAGTTAAAAAAATAGTTCCGGCAATTCCTACACTATAAAAAAGTTTCGATTTACCCCAACGAAGCGGCATTCGGGCGAGAAAATAACGAAACTCAAAAAAATTGTGGATTCCAGCAAATAGAAAAATCGTGACGATTGATAATGTAAGTGGTTGCCAGCCGATCAGAATTGCGACAATTGAGCAGGAAAAAATAAACACACAAACAAAAATGAGCGGTGAAATAGCCGCTCTATTTTGTTTACTAAAATTATTTACCGTCTCCATTTTCTTTTATTTAACGCTTTCAAGAATAAAAGTTTCTATCTCAATTTTAAGATTGCCATCGGTTTCTTTTTGAATGTTTACCAACATTTGTTTGCCCCAATTTTCTATTGATGCAGTAATATCGTCCATCACATTCGTGATTAACTTATCAGTAAACTTTTCGAATGTTGGCATTTTTACAGCAGTCGCAAACTTCATAAAAAGTTCTTCTCCCTCGGCTCCTATTTCTGATTCTTTTCCGTTAATTCCGCCGGAAACCTTTTCATTAAAGACTTTAATAAACACTTTACCATTCTCGGTTTTGAAAAAAGTGTTTAGCCTTCGCAACTCTACTAAAGTGAACTGCATCGAATATTGTTTCTCGAGCGATTTTGTTGCCCACGACTTAACGTTAAAATCACGCTCCATAATACCGAGAGTTTTTTGCGATAAACTTTTTGCAAAAGCAGGAATTTTCAATTTAATTTCCGCTTTTTTTTCTTCAGTCAGATTAGACTGCTCCAGTTGTTCTCTCAATTTACCATTAATGCTTGCTTCAATTTCAATCGCTGCCTCTTTATTTTTTGTTTTTAGTGTATTTTCAAAAATTTGAATTGGAAATAGATCCACTGTGTTTACAGCCAATTGGGTTGCTAATTTCTTTGCCGCTGGCGAAGTTGCTTTTTGGGCAAACGAAATTTGCATTAACGCAACAATAACAACAGAAATTATAATTAATTTTTTAAACATTTGTGCTCCATTTAATTTGGCATTGAGGTCGAACGGTTAAAAATTCGACCTCTTAACTTGAATCGCAAGAAAAGTATTCAAACTGGGTCAAAATTCTATTCTTTGTCAGTTTTATTTGAATCATCATTTAATGGAACCAGAAGTTTTATGTCCGTGTTTGATTCGGCTACGACTTTAACCCGAACTTTTCCGCGTGCATAAGCAAATTGTTGAATTTCATCGGCGAAAATGTTTTTTGAAATTGAAAATAAACGAGGTGGTGCAACATTTCCCCAAACCAAAACGGTTGAAGCACCAAAAAAAGCGACTGCAAATAAAGCTACAGTAGCTTTACTCGGCTTATTTTTCACAAACCAAACTCCTCCAAAAACAAATGCAAGCGACAAAAACAATCCACCAACAATCGTTTGAATCGAACCGATTGTTGAAGCTGATTTTGTTCCTTCGTTTTCTGTTTGCGTTGCGAGATTGTCTATTCCTTCGGCTTCATCCAAAGCGGCACGGAGATTTTTGACCGAACTCTTTTTTATAACAAGAGTCGGCTCAGAAACTTCCGAAGTTACGTCAATCATCAAATCAACCTGTTTTCCGGTTATCGGTTTCATTGTAGCTGTTGGCTGTGGTTTTGGCGGTTCCGGCATACGAATGTCGGCGAACGCATATATCGAAAGAAATGCAACCAAAATTGCAATTAGGGATAGTTTTTTCATTATTTTCTCCAGATTAGTTTTGTCAAACTGAGCAATTATAGCAAGAATTTGGTAAATATTACCTGCAAATTTTACGTGGTTCGCTGTTTGGGTTAATATTTCACATTATGCGAACACAACTTAAAAAATTTATTGAAGCGATTGGTAAAGATTCAATTGCAATTATTCCGGCTAACCATGAACAAACACGGAGTTACGACACCGAATTTAAGTTTCATCAGAATCCAGATTTTCAATATCTAACGGGTTTTCCTGAACCTGATGCGGTTGCAGTAATCGACCCTGCAAGCAAGAAAAATCCATACACTCTTTATGTTCGACCAAAAGATGAAAAAATGGAGACTTGGTATGGCAGACGCGAAGGCATTGAAGGTGCGAAAAAGAATTATAAAGCTGATAAAGCTGTTTCTATTGAACAACTAGAAAAAGATTTCGCCAAGCTGGTTAATGGACACGACAAGCTTTATTACCGCTTTGGTGTTGATAAAAATCTTGATGCGGTTGTACTCAAATATCTATCGTTAGGTCGTTTTGGGAGGCTCAAAACTCCGTATCCGCCACACACAATTATTGATCCAACAATTTTGATTCATGAAATGCGTCTTCATAAAACGCCGGAAGAGATTGAACTGATGAAGCGTGCGGGAGAAATTGGAGCTGATGCACACATTCTTGCAATGCAAAGCTGCAAACCGGGAATGAATGAATCACAGATCGAATCAATTATCGAACACTATTTCCGTATGAATGGAGCAATTGGAACTGCTTACAATTCGATTGTCGGCGGTGGCAAAAATGCTTGCATTCTCCATTATGTAGAAAACAATGCACCGCTGAAAGATGGTGATTTATTATTGATTGACGCTGGTTGTAATTACGAAGGTTATTCATCAGACATTACTAGAACATTTCCAATTAACGGTAAGTTTACGCCTGCCCAACGAGAAATATACGATGTAGTTTTGGAAGTTCAATTGGCTTGCATCGATCTGACAAAAGTGGGCGTAACCGTCAAAGACAGACAAAAAGCCTCAATTGAAATGCTAACTGAAGGAATGGTCAAAATTGGACTTCTCAAAGGAAAGGTAAAAGATTTAATCAAGAAAAAAGCATACATGAAATATTATATGCACGGTGTTGGGCATTATCTCGGGCTTGATGTTCATGATGCCGGAAGATATTTTACCGATCAAGCTGCCAAAAAATCGCGTCCATACGAAGCGGGAATGGTTTTAACAGTCGAACCGGGAATTTATGTTCCACCAAATGATAAATCTGCACCAGCAAAATTCCGTGGAATCGGCGTGAGGCTCGAAGACGATGTTTTAATTACTGAAACCGGAAATTTGAATCTGACCTCGAAAGTGACGAAAGATCCTGATGAAATTGAGGCTTTGATGGCAGGTTAATATTATGGATTGGAAAATATTTGCAACCGCGTTTGTTACACTTTTTGTTGCTGAACTTGGCGATAAAACTCAGCTTGCGGTTATTTCGATGACGGCTAACACCTCGAAGATTTGGTCAGTTTTTCTCGGGGCGAGTTTGGCATTGGTTTGTGTTACGCTTTTGGGAGTTTTGTTTGGCGGCATTATTACGCAATATGTGCCGACAGAATGGCTTCAGCGGATTGTTGCCGCTTCTTTTATTATTATTGGAATTTTAATGCTTTTAGGTAAATTATAATTTGTGGCGAAAAGAATTGTTTTCACAGGATTTATGGGCGTTGGGAAATCGACTGTCGCGAAATGTCTCTCATACATTCTGCGATGCGATAGAGTTGACCTCGATATTTTTATTGAAAAAGCCGAAAATCGCGAGATTATTGACATAATAGACCAAGACGGCGAAGACAGATTTCGCGATATTGAAACTGAAAGCCTCAAAAAAATTCTTAATGGAACAAAAATACCGATAATTTCGCTTGGTGGCGGAACTTGGATTAACGAAGAAAATCGTAAAATAATTAAAGCTGAAAATTGCACAACGGTTTGGCTTGAATCAACCTTTGAGCATTGTTGGCGAAATATTAATAACTCAAAAACTCGACGTCCATTGGCTAAAAACCGCCAAATTGCTGAAAATTTGTTTAATGACAGGCAAAAATATTATTGTCTTTCTGATTGGCATTTTATCGTCAAACCGGAACTTACATCTTTTGAAATTGCTAAACAAATTGCGGAAGAAATATTTTAATTTATTATTATGTGAATTTTTTCTTAAAATGAGTTAGATTAGATTGACAAAGATATAGTAGTCGAGTATTTTCATTTGGACTTGTTGATAAGAGACATTTCAAATGTTAATAAAATTCATATAAGTCTTTGAAACGCAATAACTTAAGAGTTATTCGTATTTGTTAAAACAAAATATTTGGAAGAAATTTTCTGGAGGGAAAATGAAAAATTTTTTATTAGTTCTTAGTATTGCCGCAACGTTAGCGTTTTCGGCTTGTAAAGGCACACCAAGTGATGCTGATTTGATAAAAGCAGCAACTGAGAAAGTTGCGAATCCTGCTGTAACAGTCATGGTAAAAGATGGCGTTGCAACATTGAAAGGCGAACTTGCTGATCAACCAGCTGTTGACAAAGCGAAAGCTGCGGCAATGGTTGAAGGTGTAAAATCAGTTGTAGTTACAGATTTAAAAGTTAAACCAACACCAGCACCAATCGTTGCTGCAACAAATCCAATGTTGAAAAGCGACATCGAAAAAGCATTAGTAGCTAAAGGCTTCAAAGATGTAACAGTTGATGTAACAACAACACCTGCAACTCTTCGTGGTTCAGTTGCTAAAGGCAAATTGGCTGAAGTTGTTCAAGCTGCACAAGCTGCCAATGGCGGCAAACCGGTTAAAAATGAAGTTACCGAAAAATAATTCGGTTAATTTAGGAGATTTTAAAATGTCATTAGTTGAAAAATATCAATCACTTATTGATTTAGCAGGAACTCTTGGAGTTTCAGGATTAAATGTTACTGAAGGCGAAGGCTTTTTGAATATTAGCGGAGCAGCATCAAGTGCAGAAGCTAAACAAGCTCTTTGGGATCATTATGGACAAATCGATCCTGATTATCGCAGTGGCGATTTGGTTTTAGAAGTTTCCGCACCGGAAGCAGCTTCATCAACATACACTGTGCAATCAGGCGACAACTTGAGCAAAATCGGCAAGCAATATGGCGTAACTTGGCAACAAATTTTTGAAGCCAACCGCGATAAACTTAGCGATCCTGACAAAATTCAAATTGGACAAGAACTTACAATTCCACAAGCGTAAGTTTGTAGTTAGTAAGAAAAATAATTAGACGCTTTGATTTTAGGCAAAATGCTTAAAGTCAGAGCGTCTGTTATTTTGATTTATACTTATTTTTGGAGTTACAAGTTCTATGCGTTACTTAATTACTACGTTTTTACTGTGTTTATTCACCATTTCGACAGGTTTCACACAATCTCGCGAACAATCAATTGAACAATTGATGTCATTTAAAGAACAAGTAAAAACAATCGAACAAAATATTCTTGCGGCTGATAAAACTGATTTGGAAACTGCAAAATCACAAAACTTGAGTGTTTTTAGAATTTTGCCAAGAGAAACTTACGGAAATACTTGGTCTTCAATTCCCGGTGGTGGTGCTTATTATTCATTTACAAAAAAAACTCACAGTTATAATGAAACACCGCAAATCGAATTACAGCAAAACAATCTTTCCGTTGGATTCGCTGGTGCCGATTACGGATTTATTAGTGATTTAGGAGAAATAACGCTTGAAACTGTCGATAAAGATTCAAATGCTGTTAAATTTTTGGTTGACTACAAACCACCAACGCTTGAGGCTTTTGCTAGAACTGAAAAAAATAATACAACAAATACTCAAAGCAACGGAGTAAATTATCAGCGAAGTATTCCAGCAATTATTGGACACACTTATGTTTTGCGTGCAATAAGCTATGAAAGAGCAGATGCATTAGTTGTGTTTACAATAAACCGAAAAGATTCTGATGGTAGTTTGATAATTTTCTGGAAACTAATTCAACAATTTGAAAAAACGATTTTACTTCGCCAAACTGACGAAGATTTGTCGCAAAAAATTGATAAAATCCTTCAAGAAAATAAATTTAATGACGTTACATATGAAGTAAATCAAGGAATAGTTGCTTTTAGCGGAAGTTTGCCTCGGCTGAATGAAGTTCTAAAACTGATTACTCCTGCGGGTCCGAGAGGATTTATATTAAAATATAGCGACAAATAATAGATTATTTTTTAGATTTTTTAGATTTTTCAATATTCTTAATCATCTTTCTGATTTCTTTCATTTCAGCAACTTCTAATGGCTTTGAAATTAAGATATGCTGCACAAATTCGATAGAAGAACCGCGAAAAACAGTTTCGAGAAGTTTTGCAACCATATCTTTTTTTAAGTCCCAAGTGTTTGCAGAGGCTTTATAAATATGAGCTTTTTTCGAGGTTTCTCGCTCAACGAAACCTTTTTCACTCATAATCTGCATCGTTTTCAAGGTCGTTGTATAGACCGTTGGTTTTGCTTCACTAATTATTTCGTGAACTTCGCGAACAGTTGCAGTTTCACGTTCCCAAAGAATCGAAAGAATTGCTAATTCGGCAGTCGTTGGTTGAATATTCATTAGAAAATAATTTATACGACAATCTTCGTATGTGTCAAGAACTAATTTCTAGTTCGTAATAAGCGTTTAAATTTGTTACATTTTTGTTTATGTCGTTGGAAACTGATTTCATCGTTATTGGAAGCGGAATCGCTGGGTTACGTGCATCAATTGAACTCGCAAGTTCGGGTGCGAAAGTTACTGTTTTGACCAAAGACAAAGCAAGCGAGTCGAACACAGAATATGCTCAAGGCGGCGTTGCGGTCGTGCTTTCAGACGACGACAAAGCATCGCTTCACGAAGAAGACACGCTAATTGCCGGTGCCGGACTTTGCGATGTCGAAGCCGTAAATACGCTTGTTACTGAAGGCACAATTTATATTCAACAACTTATTGATTGGGGAACAGAATTCGACCGCGAAAGTGGAAGGTTGGTTTTCACACAAGAAGCTGCTCATTCGCGACGCCGAATTCTACACGCACACGGCGATTCCACGGGAAAAGAAATCGTTCGAGCTTTGATTTCGCGTGCGAGACAAGAAAAATCAATCGTTTTGATGCCTTTTGCGAATACTGAAAGTTTAATTGTCTTAGATGGAAGATGCGTCGGAGTTCGTTTTCTTGACCCAATTCTGAAATCGCCGCGAGAAATTTATGCAAAAGCCGTGATTTTATGCACAGGTGGAGCCGGACAATTGTATCAACACACGACAAATCCGCCCGTTGCGACAGGTGATGGAATGGCGATGGCATATTTTGCTGGTGCGGAAATGGCTGATATGGAATTCGTGCAATTTCATCCAACTGCGTTAAATCTTGAAAAAGCACCGAGATTTTTGTTGAGCGAAGCAATGCGTGGCGAAGGCGGAATTTTGCGAAATGCACAAGGCGAAAGATTTATGTCGCGTTATGATGAAAGGCTCGAACTCGCTCCGCGAGATATTGTTTCGAGATCAATTGTTTCTGAAATGCGTCGCACCGGAACTCGAACTGCTTATCTTGATATGACTGCTTTGGATGAAGAATTTCTCAAACATCGTTTTCCAAAAATTTACGAAGTTTGCAAAAGTTATAACTTAAATATCGCTAAAGATATGCTTCCGGTTTCGCCAGCGTCGCATTATTGCATGGGCGGAATTCGTTCAGACTTAAACGGAAGATCAACTCTTGCAGGACTTTACGCGGCAGGCGAGGTTACTTGCACTGGAGTTCACGGAGCAAACCGTTTAGCATCAAATTCTCTGCTCGAAGGTTTGGTTTTTGGTGCGAGAGCCGGAAAAGCGGCAATTTCAGATTGTGCAAAATTTGAAGTAAAAACTTTAAAATCAGAGGTCACAAACATCCAAAATGTGAATACTGACGAAATAAATGTTGCGGTTAGAAAACGAGTCAAACGTGTAATGTGGGAGAGGGTTGGTATTGCCCGCGACAGAAACTCTCTAAATCGTGCATTAACAGAGTTTAGACAAATAGAAAAAGCAAATTTAGGAACTTCTTCGCGTAATTTTGTGACACTTGCAAAACTGATTGCAAAATCTGCTTTGTGGCGTGAAGAATCTCGTGGCGGACATTTTCGTGATGATTTTCCGAATCGCAACGATGAACAATGGGACAAACATTCGATTCAAAAACTTGGAAACGAGATTGGATCAAGTGAAAAAATAACTTTTTAATATGGAAATAACGCCAGAACTTTCAATATTTTCGATTCTTGTAATCGGCTTTCTTTTAGGATTGCAACACGCGACTGAAGCAGATCATCTAGCAGCAGTTTCAACGATTGTGAGCGAAAAAAAGAACCTCTTTGCTTCGTCAATTATCGGCGGAATGTGGGGAATTGGTCACACAATTTCGCTTTTTGTAGTCGGTTTGTTAGTAATATTTTTGAAACTTCAAATATCAGAGAGTCTTGAAGCAAAACTCGAAGCCGGAGTTGGTATAATGCTTGTTTTGCTTGGTTTAAATGCTTTGAGAAAATTATTATTTACAAAAGATTTACACGTTCACAAACACGATCACGCCGGACACGAACACCTGCATTTACACGATCACAGCAAAAATTCTGAAGAAAAATGGCATCATAATTTAAGTCCACGATCAGTAATTATCGGAATGATTCATGGCTTGGCTGGAAGTGCAGCATTGATGCTTTTGGTTGTGCCAACAATAAAATCACCTTATTGGGCAGTTGCTTACATCCTGATTTTTGGACTTGGCTCAGTTGGCGGAATGATGCTGATGAGTTTTATTGTCGGTTTGCCATTTCATTTTACCGCAACAAATTTTGTAAGTTTGAACAAAATTATCAGATTTTCAGCGGCGATTTTTAGCTTTGGGCTCGGGCTTTATATTGTTTACGAAAAATTATTTGCAGTTTAATAATCAACTACCAATTTGCCAGGTTTTTATAGATTTAAGCGGATAAAGCAACATAATAATATTCACGATTAAACTATCGCGAATCCAAAAAAGTAAGATAATTTCAGTTACCAAAAAGAAAGCTAAAGACCACCACAATTTCAATTTGTAGGCAATATAAAAACCAACTCCGCAACTAAAAATATCGCTCAGTGCGTTTGCAATCGAATCTCCGGTGTAATCTAAAGAGATTGTTTCCGCACGGTATCTTTCGATTATATACTTTGAATTTTCTAGAATTTCCCAACTACAAGCAATAACTATTGCAAGAGTAAATTGCCAAATCAACGGCATTTTCTTAAAGACTAAAGTAATCAACCAAAAGTATAAAACGCCGTGAAGAATGTGCGTAAATGTATATGGATCAAAGAGATGTTGCGAGTTGTGTCGCGTCCAAATATCGCTCGACCAAGGTGTAAAAGAATCGTTTGCACACCACCAAATTCTTCCTTGCGATTGAAGAATTAATGCCGTTGCGATAAATGCAAAAATAACTGTTGAGATTGGGTTTATATTTTTTGCGTTAAAAACTTCTTTCATATTGGCAAATTGTAACCTAAAAACAAAAAGTCGCGAACTTTCGTCCACGACTTTTGGTTACTTATTTTGATTTTATAAGAGTCTAGTTTGCAACTGCCGGCAGATCACCTAGTCTTCCGAAAGGAACTGCAACGAAACTCGAATCTGAACTTCGTAAATAGTACCAAACTCCGTCGCTTGGTCTCCATACAGCTATATCCGTTTGATTGTCGCCATCATAGTTTCCAGCGACAGGAACATCGCCATTTCTACCAAACGCAACACCGTAAAATGAACCGTTAGAGCTTCTGAGAACATACCAAATTCCAGTTGATGGTCGGAAAACAGTAAAATCAGCTTTGTTATCACCATCGAAATCGCCTGAGATTGCAATATCGTCTTGTGTTCCGAATTGGGCTGCAAAGAAACCACCATCCGAACTTCGAAGACCATACCAAATTCCAGTTGATGGTCGGAATACAACTACATCGTCGCGTCCATCGCCATCGAAATCAGCCGCAACCGGTCTGTCTGTCGCAATGCCGAATGGAACGACGGTCAATCCATTGTCCGAACTCCGCGAGATATACCAAATACCGCTTCGATAAACTGCCAGATCTTTACGACCGTCGCCATCGAAATCGCCATTTACAGGTGCGTCTGAGGCTAGCCCGAATTGCTGAATTGTTTTTCCGCTATCAGAACTTCTCACAATCTCCCAAACTCCCAATCCACCTACATTTCTGTAAACTGCACTGTCAGTTTTTCCATCGCCATCGTAGTCGCCGGAGACCAATTTGTCGCCTGCTCCACCGATTATGGTTGTGGTGAATGCACCAGTTACGCTGCTTTGACTATACCAAGTTCCTGTCGAAGGACGGAAAACGCTAAAGTCATTTGATCCATCACCATCGAAATCTCCGCCATTATTATGTGACGTAAGTCTTCCGGCAATTTCACCGTTTGGATTATTGACGCTTGAAATGGTTGCAATCCACAAACCCGAACGGAGTGAATTTACTTGACTTGCAGTAACCGGAATTGTCGCAGTTGCGAAGTTGCCGTTTGTTCCACCGATTGTACCGAGATCGCGAATCAAAGTTGTAGTTCCACCAACTGTTACTTCAATTTTTGCCGAAGTTTGGTTGCTCGAAAGTCTGTGAAACTCACCAGAAATTGTCGCTTGTGTTTCGTCTGAATTCAACAAAATCTTAACTTCACCATCTGCAATTGATGTTACTGGTGGTGTTACTTGCGATCCGCTCAAATGTGTTTCGAAATATCGTCCTTGTCCAGTTGGAGTTGGCGATGGTGATGGCGAAGTTCCATTTCGGAATGTTCCGGAAAGGATCGTCGCACCTGCATTTTTTACTTGCAATGTCATTCCATCTGTTATGACCGGAACGTTAGCACCTTGATCAGACCGAAGTCTTAAACGTGTTTCTCCACCGGAAATCGCAGATTGTCCAACTTGAGTATTTCCAACAAAAAATTGGACAGCTGTTCCGCTTGGAAGGTTGATCTGACGTAAGTTGACTTCCAATTCAGTGCGGCTGCTATGAATTTCGTAGGCTCCAACTCCTCTCGGAACTACGCCGTTAATCGTTGCACCTGTCAAAATCGCAGTGATGTCGTTGTCGTCACCTGGCGAAGGTGATGGTGATGGCGAAGCGGTTGGGCTTGGTGACGCTGTTGGGCTTGCTGTTGGCGATGCTGAAGGCGATGCCGTTGGACTCGCTGTTGGCGATGCTGTTGGAGTTGGAGTTCCAATTGGTCCGTCAAAAACACCCGCAACCAAGGTCGTTGATCCGGCTCTCATTTGAGCAGTTGAACCTGCATTTACAGTTGGAACTATATCGCCAAACTCAGTTTTCAACTTAATCTGTGCTCTTTGATCCAACAACGGTGCTTGACCTACTTGATTTCCGTCTACAAAGCCTGTAACGATTGTTCCGTCAGGCATATTTACGTCTTCAACCTCAAGCTCGAGTTCTCGCTTGTTCGTCGAATATACTTCGTATGTTCCAACACCGTGCGGGTTTACAGTTCCGGTCGGCGAAACAAGATTTGCTGTGCGAACGAGAATCGGTATGTCGCCCGCGAGTTCATCATTTGCACTTGTTATCATCGCAATCGGCATGATTGACAAAATCACAGCTGATATTGCCAAGAGCATGCCATTAAAAAATTTATTGTTTTTTTGCTTTTCGTTTTTCATATACGGTGCCATTCCTAGAATTTAGTTTTTCTTTATAAATCGCTTTCACGATTTGATTATTTGTGTCGCACGAATTGCGGCTTTCAATAACACAGTGCAGAAAATTAGTGAAAAAGACATTATTTCAAAAAAATTCAAAAAAAAGAGCCAGCTGTTTAAGCTGACTCGAGCCGAGGAGGCATTTTGTAATTAAATTTAAGGTTGAATCGCGATATTTGTTCCTGTGCAAAAAAGATTATTATCAACTGCACATTTAGCATCAACCTTTTGATTTTTGATTCTCCCGCGAATCGGGTCATTATAATCAAGTCTAATACCTGTTTCTTTCAATTGATCGAGTACAGCCTGAGGCGTAAGTGCTGGAAATTTCGCCTTAATTAAAGCTGCAATTCCAGTAGAAATTGGAGCTGCCATTGAAGTTCCGCTCCAACTTCCATACCTTCCGCCGGGCAAGGCACTAACAATATCTTCTCCAGGAGCAAGTGCTTCAATCCAGTCTGAACCACCACCATCAGTATTGAAGCTCGAAAAAGTAGAAAGTCTATTCAAACGATTGCTGGCTCCAACCCCAATTGACGCATTCAAGTCTTCACCTGCTGGATAAACTCTATTGGTATTTGCCCCGTTTCCACCAGCAATTACAGCGGCAATCCGCCTATTTCCAATTTCTGGGAAACCAGGCAACCCATCACATGCGGAATCCAAAACTCGTTTCAAAATTTTAGACTCTTGAGGATAACCAAAACTCAAATTGACAATATCTGCACCTTGATTAGCAGCGTAAATAAGAGCCGCAGTAATTCGCCAGCTTTCACCTTCTCCATTTGAATTCAAAATCCGAATAGGGATTATTTTCGCTTCAGGTGCAACCAACGCGACAATTCCAGAAACGTGTGTTCCATGTCCATAAGCTCCTTGACGGAAAAAACCAACTTCGCTCGGATCATTGTCGTTATCAACAAAATCAAATCCAGGCAATAATTTTCCCGCAAATGCCGGATGAGTTGGGTCTATTCCAGTATCTAAAACCGCAATCTTCACAGGCTGATTGTTGTCGCTTCGAGTTCCTCTTGTAACCCGATGTGCTTCGGCAAGTCTAATATTATTTGTAAACCAATTTTTGGCATAACCTTTAGAACTTCCACCTACACTCCAAGAAACTCCAACACTCCAAGAAACCCCAACGCTCCAGGAAACTCCAAGTGTTTCAGGATAAATCATGCACCAATTTGGCTCGACAAAAGTTACACGTAAATCTCCACCAATTGCTGTAACAATTTGCATTGGTGTGTTGCCGTTTGTAATTTGCAGAAGATAAATTGGTGGAGTTCCAACCCGTCCGAGAGGTGTCGGATTAAGCCCGTATTGAGTTGCAATAGTTGGTAAATCTGTGGCGTTGACCAAACCAATCACTACTTGATTTGGGACAAAACAGTCGCTATTTCCACCTTGTGCAAATGTTGTATTTTCAAAAATAAACGCAAATAAAACAAAGGCAAACAATTGCAACAATAACGTTTTAAACCACTTTTTATTCATAAAAAACCTCGAAATAAACAAATTCTTTATTCCATTCCACATGCACAGTGTTCCGATTTTAACAGAAAAGACAATTAAAAATAAAAAGTTTTGAAAAATGAAAAATTATTTGCTTAGTTTTAGCATTTGCCGATTATAACAAATGGTGACCAATAATAAGGATGTGAATTTTGACTAATAAAACTGATTTGTGAGGTTCTCAGACTTTCACTGAATGACTTGCCTTTTTTGACTTCTGTATAAAAATATTTCATCAAATTTTGCGTAGCTTCGTCATTAACATTCCACAAACTCAACAATAATGTGCTTGCTCCGGCGGATAGAAATCCGCGAGATAATCCAAGTAACTCTTCGCCTTCTGAAAGAAGATTTAAACCTGTTTCACAAGCACTAAGTGTAACTAATTCAGTGTTTAGCTTCATTGAACAAACATCGCGAACCGTTATCCAACCATCTGATAGACGTAACGAAGAAAACATCGGATTGTCTTGCCTAAACTCTCCATGACAAGCTATGTGAAGAATATCAAACTTGTCTGCATATTTATTGAAATTGGCAAAAGTTGCATTTTCACCGGTTAATGCAACTTTTTCATCAAAGATATTTGAGAGAGTTTTTATCTCTTCATTTACAAGCGGAATTTTTTCATCGGCATAGCCAATAAATAACGCATTTTTTAATTTACGTTCTGGTTTTGAGAAGCAAATTTGAAAAACAAAAGCACTTGGTGCAGTTGAAACTTCTCTTTTTTCAATAAGATAACAATCACCATCGTGCAGTGCGTTAAAAGGAACATAGTGTAATTTTCCGAATGGAATAATAACTAAATTACGATTTTCCAAAAAACTCTCGAGTGGTTTTATGAGCTTTTCATACAATTTTTTCAGATAAAAATCAGCTCGCTTTTTTAATTCAACGGCAAAACCGACAAGATTTTTTGCTCCATAACTCAATGCTCCAAATTGAAAATGTAAACCTTCAAGTAAATTTGTAATTTCATCATTTTTTATCAAGTTATCTATAAAGTAAACATCTTGATTGGTGACGACAAATGCCGATATTTCATCATCAAACCCGACAAATTCAATCAAAACTTTATCTTTGCCAAGTTGATTTTGTAATTTTGGTATATCAATTAAGTTTCTTTTATTAAATGACTTATCGTTAGTGTTGTTTAATTTTCTTTGAACTTCAGTAATTGCCTGTTCGCGTTTTTTAACTTCTTCTTGTAAAACTTCAATTTCAGAATCGCTTGCACGAATTAAACGACTATAAAACCAATTTAATTCTTCGCGTAAATTATCGAGTTGTTTGCTTAGTTTTGTCGAAACTTTATTAGATTTGAGTGAATTATTTTCAGTTCCAAGACTATCTACCAAAGTTCTTGAGCGTGAATGTTCGATAAACAGCAATGCTTCTGCAAAACGTTTTTCACGGATATAAATCTTCGCAAGCTCTTGATATGGAACGAGTTTGTTTGCTAAAAATGCCATCCGAAACTCTTCGGCAGGCAAAGGATCACGTAATAACTCAATCAACTCGATCGCTTTTTTAAAATACTTTTTCGCATCAGTTATTCTATTTTCTAATAAAGCTAATTTACCCAAAGAAATTTGTGAAGCCTGTGCAATTTGTCCGTTTTCTTGATTGATTGCTGCGATAAAAGTTACTTCAAGAATCTTTTTTGCCGATTCAAATTTTTTGAGATTGATAAAACATTCTGCTTTTAACCAACTTGCAGTTAACTGATGTCGAAAATTGCCGGATTTAACTAATAATTCGTCAGCCTTAAGTGTTAATTTAAGAGCTTTACCATAATTTTTTTCACTAACTTCGAGTTGTGCTTCACTTAATTTAACAACCGCTGCACCAACTAAATTTTTTTCTGAAACATAGAGTTTTGCTGCTTTGTGGAGTTCCAAAGATGCAATTTGTGACATGCCTAAATTAATTGCAACACGCCCGAAATTAGCCCTTGATCGAGCTTCTTCACCTTGCATTTTTAGAGTTTTAAAAGAATTAACAATGCGTTCATAAATGTCAAACGCTTCGCTATTCAGGTTCAAATCCAAATAAGCGTCGGCAATTTCCAGTTCAGCTGTGGCAACTTGATGTGGCATCTTTAGTTCATCATATTTCTGCCTTGAAAACTCTAAATATTTTAATGCTTCATCATATCGACCTCTAAAAAGAGCAAGATTTCCAAGGCTAGATTCAATTTCCGCTTCGGTCACAAACATCTTTGCGGCTTTAGCATGACTTAATGCTTCAGAATAAACTTTATCGGCTTCATTAAATCTATTTTGTGAAGTGTAAACCGTGGCTAAGCAATTTTCGACCATTGTAAGCTCTTTATAATTACCTACTTTTTCAAATCGCTTCATTGCGGATAGAAATCTTTTTTCTGCATCATCATAGAAATCTCGACGCCAAAAAATGTTTCCAATATTCTTCTCAACTTTTCCGACTGCTAATTCATCGTGACATTTTTTGAATATTTTTATAGCCTCTTTTCCACAATTTATAGCTTCATCGTATCTCCCAAGCATTGCTAGAGCATACAGTTTGCTGACTTGAGTTTGTGCAGATTCATTATCCTTGCCCAGAACAATAAAGCTTTCAGATGCATTATTAAGACTTTCGATGGCTGAAATCAATTTTCCCTTGGTCAGTAAAGCAATTCCGGAAACCCAGAAATATAAAGCTGTAATTTCGTCATTGGTAGTTAATTTAAGGATGGTTTTTATAGCTTTTGAGGCTTTCAAAACTCTTTGCGGTTCGTTTGTCCACGAATCGTAATAAGTGTCTTTGAGTGCTTGAGCAATGCTGAGAAATTGGTCTTCTGGAATTTCCTTCAAAAGATCAAGACGTTCAGACTCTTTGGTTGCAACAATCAATTTTTCAGCTAGTTTTTTGTATTCCATCGCAACTAAACTTTAACAACAAATAAAAAAAAGCGAGAAGCCTTTCGACTTTTCGCTAGTCGTTTCTAACCCCCGAAAGAAACGATTAAGTTAACTCAATTCCCTGAATAGTAATTTCTTTTTCACCATTTTTTATAATCAAATCGCAAATTCCGCTTGGAATATTCGAAAATGTAAATTCGCTCATTTCATTTGCTTTTGCTGAAAATTCTCCAAGCCAAATTTCACAATTCACAAAACCTTCACCAAGAATTTGTCCTTTGACTTCGCCGTTGTTAATACGAATGTCAATGCTATTTTCGCCAGCTTGAAAGAGCATTTGTCGCGATTTTGAAACAGACGCGGAACGCTCACCAAAGGCAGGTTGACCTTGCTTCAAATCTATCTGTAATACTGCTAACACCTTTTGCATCAACGACTTTCTAGGTTCGGATACTTTTGAGCGAAAGATATTTTTCGACCATTGTATCGCGTCTTTTGGTGCGTCAAAGGAATTATCTTTTTGCATTAGACTTACAATTTTGTCGATCAGATTGTCATTTGAGTTTGCCATTGTGTTCATTTTCGTTGTCCGCCTCATTGGTTTCTCAAACATACAGTGCGAGAAATGTCAGACAAAAGACAAATACTTGAAAAAATTTAGTTAATTAGAATTTTAGCTAATTTATCTAAGCAGCGTTTACGCAGTGGACTAATACTTGTTTCACCAACTCCAATTGCTTCCGAAACTTCTAAATAACTTGCCGCAGAATCACGCAAATAAATCATTGAGAGAATTTTTTGGCAGCGTTCTTCTAATTGTTTTAAAGCGTTTCTAATCTGATATTGTTGTTCTATTTCGATTAAAACTTCATCAGCAAGTGGCGAGTTGTCAGCTAAACTCGCCATTTCAAGTTCCATTTCTTCTTCGGTTTCTGGCGAATAAAAACCTTTTTCGCCGCGAATCATTCCCCAAGTTTTAAATTTTGCGGTTGTTACAAGCCAAGAACGAAGTTTTTCAGGTTGTTTTATTTCGCTCATTTTCTCAAAAAGAACTAAAAAAACTTCTTGCAAAACATCTGACGATTGTTCTTCTGATAGTCCTGCCCGCCGCGGAATTGTCACAATTAACCGTTGATAACGATTTACTAACTCATTCCAAGCAGATTCATCGCCATGCTGGCAATTGCGAAGCAGTTCGGTATCAGATTGTCCCAAATTTGATTCAGAAAACAGTTCAGTCACGATGAATATTTATTGCAAAAATGTAAGCCTTTTCATATTTGAAGTTTATCTTATTGGTCTAAAATTGAAAACAAAAACAAAAAAAGACAGAAATGTTAAATCTGCCTTTTAAGTATATATCGGAAAAGTTTTTTATGGAGACGAGGGGGATCGAACCCCTGACCTCATGACTGCCAGTCATGCGCTCTCCCAGCTGAGCTACGTCCCCAAATTTTCAAACTAACAATCATCAAAAATACGAAAGAAACTTCTGCAAGTCAAGCAATCGGATTTAAAACTGCTTGATATTGAGTGTTTTAGCGAGTTGGGGCGAAACGCCGAAACGATCGTAATGCGATTTTCGTTCGCGAAAAAGTGCAACTAATTGCGTGTGAGTTAATTTGTATGTTTCGGCAAATTTAGTGTTTGCACGAAGTTTGTCTAAAACACGCCGCACAATTTCATTCAAACTTGCGACATAAATTTTGGTATTTATCTGATTTTTTATCAAAATCCGGCTGGCGGTGTATGTAAAACCGTCAGATTTTGGATTCAAAAATGGATAATCTTCTGATATTTCTGCTTGAATTTTTATTAAAGCCGCCGGAAAATCTAACTTTGCTAAAGCCAAAGTTGAATCGATTGTTCGTAAAAGTTCGCTAGTGAGTTGAATTAAGATTTGCCAATCTTGCGGCGAAACTAATAATTGTTTGGCTTTTGATTCAAATTTATTGCTCAAACTAAAAGGGAAATTTGGCAAACTTGGAGCTTTCGGAACATATTTTTCATCTTTTATCTTATTTTCCAAAGTTGGCAATTTAACAGTTAAACTTGCAACTTTTGCAACTTTTGCAATTTCCAAAACTTTGACAGGTTTTTCAATACTTGGAGTTTCTGCAGAACTTATTGGTTCTATTGGTTTTACAGGTGCAACTAAAGGTTCTTCGACAAACTGAAAAACGTTGACTATTCCTCCCGGATCTCGCGAACGAACAAGCAATCTTTGCAACGCTTCTTCGCCTTCAGCAATTCTTCCTGCGAGTCGGTCGTGTTCACTTACTTTTAGTTTGTTGCCTTCAAGTAAAACAACTTCTGCTTCATAACCGTTTAGTTCGATAGCAATTCGCCCAACAAAATGCCGATGACGCAAATAGCGAATCAATGAAGAAACATTGACAAACGAGGTATCGAGATTTTCGTGAACCGGACGAGTTTTCATTTAATACGCTTAGAAAAAAATTTAAAAAAGATAGCAAATTGAAATAATGTGCAACATATTTTGCACTTTTGAGAAATAAACGTCTAATTTCGCATAGTTTCCATTGCTTTTGTAAAAAATATCGTTCAAAATCGCCAACAAAAAGCATTTCGAAAAATAAATCTTAAAGCAAGCTACTCAAAAGTTGATTTTCCAACAAGTTCCAAAATGTAGCTGACTTTCAAAAAACTAAAAAAACTATGCAACTTTCAAATCTATTTCGCAAAAAATCTATCGAAAAAATTAAATCAGATGCCGAACAAGGCTTTATCGATGCCGAACATAACGGAACTGGACTGAGACGTTCGCTTGGTCGAGCTGACTTAACGTTAATGGGGATTGCAGCAATTATCGGAGCTGGAATTTTCGCAATGATTGGAAAAGCTTCGTCTGATGGCGGACCAGCGGTGATATTTCTTTTCATTTTTACGGCAATCGCTTGTGCATTTTCAGCTCTTTGTTACGCGGAGTTTGCTTCGAGAATTCCGGTTGCGGGTTCGGCTTATACCTATTCTTACGCGAGTTTGGGCGAACTTGTTGCATGGATCATTGGCTGGGATTTGATTGTTGAATATGCAATTGGAAACATCGCAGTTGCGATTTCATGGAGCGATTATTTTACCGGCATGTTGAAAGGATTGAAGATCCCATGGCTGGGAATAAATGGAATAAACATTCCGCTTCATTTCACAATGGATTATGTAACGGCAAGCAAAGGATTTAACGCCGTGACGGAAGCTTTAACAAAAGGCGGAACGGTGGAAGCGTTAACAAAAGCCTGCGAACTGAAAGACGCGGTCGTTAGTTGTGCACAAATCGATGCATATTCCGCATTCGCAAATTCACCAAAGCTTGGAAGTTTTCCGGTAATAATGGACTTGCCGGCGTTACTAATCACAGTATCGATTACAGCTCTGGTTTTCATCGGAATCCGCGAAGCGAAAATTGCAGGAAACATACTGACGGTTTTAAAGATCGCCGTGATTTTGATGGTGATTGTTCTCGGTGCAATGTATGTTGTCCCGGATAATTGGTCGCCATTTGCACCAAATGGATTCACGGGCGTTATGAAAGGCGTTTCCGCAGTGTTTTTTGCTTATATTGGTTTCGACGCACTCTCGACCACAGCCGAAGAATGTAAGGATCCTCATAAAGATTTGCCGCGTGCAATGATCTATTCGTTGATTATCTGCACGATTCTTTATATAACTTTAGCTTTAGTTTTAACCGGAATGATGAGCTATACGAAGTTGAATGTTGGAGATCCACTTGCTTTCGTGTTCGGACCTGAAGGAGCAAATATTCCGATCGTTGCAGGAATTATCTCAGTGTCTGCGGTGATTGCACTCGCAACCGTTTTCTTGGTTTTTCAAATCGGTCAGCCAAGGCTTTGGATGGCAATGAGTCGCGATGGACTTTTGCCGAGAGTGTTTTCGTCAATTCATCCGAAATTCAAAACACCATGGTTTGCAACAATCATTACCGGTTTGGTCGTTGCGATTCCGGCTTTGTTTATGAATCTGACGGAGGTTACCGATCTTGCAAGTATTGGAACCTTGTTTGCTTTCTTAGTGGTTTGTGCGGGAGTTTTATTCAAAGACAAGGAGTTTGGGCGAGAGAAACGTTATGTTCCTTATATCAATTCAGAATGGATTATTCCGATTTTGGTTGTTTTAGGAATGGGTCTCTTCATCTATTTTAACGATACTTCGGTAGTTTGGAATTACCTCTCATTAAATCCGATAGAGAATGAAACTATGCTTCAGGCTTTCTCGCATAAAATTCCACTAATATCATTTATTCTTCTTCTTGGAACGATGATTGTCCTCTGTGTTTCGCGAAAGTTATCGTTGATTCCGGTTTTGGGCGTTCTATCTTGTGCATATTTAATGACCGAACTCGGCTGGACGAATTGGTTTCGGTTTGGAATATGGCTTTTGCTAGGAATTCGCATCTATCGGGCATACGGATACCGAAATAGTAACTTGAATGAAGCAAAAAATGCAGCACCAACCCTTTTACGAATTGCAAGTGTTTTAGCCGACTTTGTTTTGTTGAGTTTCGTTGTGTTTCCGCTCTTGGAATGGATGATCAGTTTTCCATTGCCTGTTTGGTTAAATGTGGTTGCCGCGGCTTTCATCAGCGTAGCCATCGATTTGGTAACTAGAATCCGAGAACGAAAAATCGATGCCGGCTAAGTTTGCAAAACTTTACACAAGAAACGGTAACCAAAGAAGCGAGATTTGCGTCTTAGAAGTTAGAAAGTCTTTTTCTAACTTCAAAAGGAGAATTTATTTTATGAAAAAACTAGGTGTTTTATTGTCGTTTGTTTTCATGCTGAGCCTCTCGGCTTTTGCACAAAACAATTTTTCAGGAACATGGGAACTTGATAAGTCGAAGGGCAAACTCGATGAAAGAATGTCAAAAATGATCGATTCGCAAACTTTGACTGTTGTTCAAACCGAAAAAGAATTCACGGTTGAAACCAAAACTAAACGTCTTCCTCCGCCTGATGGTGGTGCGATGATGGGCAGCGGCGACAAAAACCCTCGACCGGCAGGCGGACCACCTTTAATGGGTGGCGGCGGTGGAATGGGCGGCGGTCGCGGCGGCGATGGAACAACGACATATTCGCTCGATGGCAAAGAAAAGACCGTTGAGATTGAAAGCCCGACGGGCAAGCAGCCGGTTGTTTTCAAAGGAAAAGCTGAGAACGATGGTTCTTTGAGGCTTAGCCAAACACGCACACTTAGTGGTCCGAACGGTGAAATGACGATTTCATCAAACGAACAATGGACGCTCTCTGCTGATGGAAAAACTTTGACTATAAAGCGTGAAAATAAATCGCCAAGAGGCAATATGTCTTCGGAATCAGTTTTCAAGAAATTATAACTTCAGAAAAAATTTGATCGAACGCGGTTGTCTTCAAGACTTCCGCGTTTTTTTTTTCTGTTTTTGAAATTGCAGAGAAACAAACACAAAGATGCGGACTTTGATTTTTTGGAAAACCTGACGTCGTCTTCACGCATCTAACCTTGCAAGCGAATTTCCCATTCTAATTCTAGAAAATAAATCAACCACAAGGAGGACTTATACAATGTATAAAATGAAACAAGTAAGCATTTCTTTAGCAGCAGTTTTCGCGTTAAACTTAGCAGTTTTCGCACAAGCTAATTATTCGGGTTCATGGGAACTTGATAAGTCAAAAAGCAAGCTCGATGAGAGGGCGGGAAAATCGATTGAAGCACAAACTTTAATCGTTAACCAAACCGCAGATTCTTTAACGGTTGAAGTAAAAACGAAAACAATCTCTTCAACGGAAGGTGGAATGGGCAAACCAGTCGATCTCTCTGTTGATGAAAAAGCGAAACCACCGGAAATGTCGAAAGATGTTGCTACAACACTTCCGCCATTGGCTGCTGAAGGCGTCAGAAAAGGTAGCGTAATGTCGGTTGGTAGTGATTTTGGTGACGGAATTACTATCTATTCGTTTGAGGGTAAAGATACGAAAGTACAGCAGGAATCGCCTGCTGGCTCGCTGATTGCTAGCAAGGCGAAATTAGGAAAAGATGGTTCGTTGCAGTTGAGTCAGACGAAAACGATTAGTGCTCCTAATGGAGAAATGACAGTCTCTTTAAAAGAAAACTGGACACTTTCTTCTGATGGAAGAGTGCTGACTGTAAAGAGAGAAACGGACACGCTAAGCGGCAAAATATCTTCAGAATCAGTTTACGAAAAAAGCAAAGGATCATCGCCGAAAATGGGTCAAAGCTCATCTTCTGATAAGTCACCTTCTTTTTCAACCGCTTCACCGGAAGCAACTGATCCGGGAGTAATAAACGACAAGGCACCACCAGTGCCAAAACCGGTTATACCGAAGAAACCAAAGCCTTGAGTTTTCGGATTCATCGAAAGGTATTATCCAGATACGAAAATAGTACGTGGAATTCATTAAAAATGATTTGAAATTTGATAGTTGTGATTAAGAATTTGACGGCAAAAAGGTCTAAAATTAATTTTTATTTGTGTTGGAATTAGAATAAAGTTGTTCGGAATTACAGCTGTAATTCAATTTGAAACGCAAGAGTTTTAAGGCTCTTGCGTTTTTTTTATTTAAACAGCGACCGGAGCCGATATTTTACCGTGCGATTGATAATTTTGGAGACTCAAGTTTTCGTATCTAAAATTTAACAAACCATCCAAGCCTTTTAAGTTTTCGGAGTCAACGAATTCAAGTTTCGGAAGCGGTAAAGGCTCGCGTTTTAATAACTCCTCAACCTGATTAAGATGATTCGAATAAATGTGCAAATCACCAAACGTGTGAATAAATTCGCCAACTTCCAAGCCGCACACTTTTGCGATCAAATGGGTTAAGAGTGCGTAAGATGAAATATTGAAAGGAACGCCGAGAAATGCGTCTGCCGACCGCTGATAAAGCTGACAATGCAAAGTCTTACCAGCTTCAATCTTAAACTGAAAAAGTGTGTGACATGGCGGTAAATCAACGTCGTCGCAGGTTTCAGGATTCCAACCCGTAACAATCAACCTGCGTGAATTCGGGTTAGTTTCAATCTCACGAATAAGGCGTTCAATTTGGTCAACTCCATTTTTCTTCGGATAATCACCGCCAAAAGAACGCCATAAATAACCATAAACCGGACCTAAATCGCCAGTTTCGCGTCCGAAACGCTTTGTGTGGAGTTCATCCGCCCACTCTGCCCAAATATCTACGCCTTTTGCATTCAGATTTTTTTCATTAGTATCGCCGGAAAGAAACCAAAATAATTCTTCCGCAATCCAACGAAATGGAACTTTTTTGGTTGTGACAAGTGGAAATCCAACGCGTAAATTATACCGGTTTTGATAACCGAAAGTTGAAATTGTGCCAACTCCGGTGCGGTCTTCATGTCGGATACCATTATCGAGAATGTGCTTCAAAAGTTCGTGATATTGTTTCATTTCGACTTTGATTTTAGATTTCGTATTTTAGATTTGCAATTGCTTAGGTTAAAATCTTCAATTAATTGTTATGAGTAAATTCCAAGTTAGCTTTAATTCGCCGCAATGTGGTTGGATGTCGATCGGGTTTAAGAGTGGTGAAAATGAATTTCACACGACCACGGCTCATGCTCCACATTCTCATGCGTTACCTGAATTACTCAGAATATTGACCGACTTGCTTGATAATAAATCTGCGAAAACGGATTTTTTGTTGAAGTGGAATCGTAATCCTGAGGAATTTGACTTCAAGTTTCGCAAGTTAGATAACAATTCCGTCAACTTCCAAATATTTCAGTTTCCGACAGAAAAGCGTCAATCAAGCGAAAAAGTTTTTGAGCTTACTTGCGATATAAATGAATTTGCAGAAGCATTTCGCACAACTTTTTTGCATTTGCGTGAAGATATTGACACCGATGCGTTTGTCCAAAATTGGCATCAACCGTTTCCTTTTGATGAATTTTCCGCATTTAAAAAGGCATTGAAAAAATGAAAACTAAGATTTGTTCTCAGATAGTGCTTTTACAATATCGTTGATTAAAAACAAATCGGATGAGATTTGGGTAGCCATAACTTTTCTAACTTCTTTGTCTTTGTTCGTGCCAAACCAAATTTGAAGAATTATTCCGTTTTTATTAACTAAAATGTGTGTTGGTGTAACCATACTTTTTAAGGATTGAGGAATTGCAACATCCGAATCACGACCAAAGTAATTTTCAAATCCAAGTTTTGCTGAGAATTTTGGATAGTTGTTTTCTTGTTTTGCAGGAATAAAGAAAATTGGATAATAACCGAAACCAAGTTGCTTTGTAGTTTTTCTAATTTCGCTAATCGTATCTTTTGACACATCGCAAGCCTGACAATACTCGTCAACAACCGCTAAAAGAATCAATTGTTCGTTTGTTACATCATAAAATGCTTTCCCTGTTTGGTCTTTAAATTTACTTATATCAAGGTTTTCTCCAATTTTTGGTTCAGCAAAGTCAATATTAGTGAGACGAAGTTTGCGAAAATCATATCCGGAACTGAGTATTAGATTGTCTTGCTTTTGTCCGGAACTAGAGTATTGTGAGTAGATGAAAAATGCCGTTAAAGTGATAAAAAATGAGCAAATAAGATATAAAAGTTGGGGGTTTTTGAAATTCATAATTTTATGTTGTCTTTTTTCCGGGTTCAGAAGTCAATTTTGGTAGTTTTTTACTCAAATTTTCATACTGCTTTAATGATATTTGTAGAAAACCTAGATTGTAAGCAACTCTATTTTTGGCATTGCTGAGATTGCTCACACTATCTAATATAGAAAGTTCTTGTGACTCGAAAAACTCTGTTGAAAAAATATAAGACAATCCGTCGCCATCAGATTCGTTGACGAAATCGCTCTTATTAAAGGCTTTGACTATATCTTTAAAACTTTCGGAAGCTTCATTAAACATCTTGTAACTTGAAAGTGTTTTAACAACCTTCATCCAGTAACCTACTTTTTCGGCAAAGGGTTCTTCAGATTTTTGAAACTCTTTTTCCGCTTCTCTTAGTCTTTCAACACAAAATTCTCTTGCAGTTAAATCGGAAGGATTAAATTGGTTTACAAAAAGGACTTTTGCAATTGCCTTGAAATCACTTGGAACTGCATCAAGAACACGAATTGAACCCGATAAATCTTGTTCTTGAAATAATTGATATGCCAAGCCTGACGCAACTTCAACGCTTAAATCAGCCCAATATTCTTTGTCGGTTTCTATTTCCGCTTTTGACATTCCTGATAAAATTTCCGTTGCAATTTTGTATTTTTTTTGATCATTCGCCAAGTTAGCCGCTCGAAATAAATATAAGGAACGAATGTTCGTGTCGTTCTTTGATTCATCAGCAAGACTTAGGAGTCTTTCAATTGTTAATTTCCCGTTGACTGAATTTGCGATTCCATTATTTTGCAAGTCTTGAGCTTCTTTACTTAGAGTTGCTAGACATATACTTACTGCATTTTCAATTAAAGGAGATTTTTGAGGCAATAACCGATTGAACTGGCTTAACAAAGACGGAAAGAGCGAGGCTTCATTCGAACAACTGGTGATTGATTTAGCACTCATATTCGCTTGTAGTTGTAGTATAAAATCACCCATTAAATTTAGGACTTTTAGTTTGATTACATCATTTGAAATAATTTGTGGTGGTGTGGTTTTGAATATAAGTTCGGGAAAAACAGTTGTTTTTAAGATATTCATTATTTGCGAACTTGTGGTTGTATTTGCACTTGAAATTACAATATCAATAGAATTATCAGCAAGATTTGGTGCATATTTTCGCAATTCCCAATAGAGTTGTGAAAACTTAACCGGTTGCCCTTTACGAAATGCTAACGAAACCATTTCAAAGGCTTTTTTAGGATTATCTTTAACGATTAACAATGCAAAATCAATCAATGTTTCAGCATTAGTGTCTTTCGATTTGTCGGAAATCTCGCTGACCTCAGCAATTAGATTGATTAAACGATTAGTTTGCTTGTTATTTCGGTTTGAGATTAATTTCAAAACTTGACTTGATTTTTCGTAGTATTTTTCTAGGTTTTTTTTAATATCGTCATCTGAATAAAAATCAATTGCATCAACTGATTTTATAAACCATACATCTGATTGATTTTGATCAAATTTCCACCACAAATCGCCAAGCTTTGCGTAGAGCGAGGCTCGGTCAAGTTCATCAAGTCGAATAGTTTCTTTAAGTAAACTGCTTGTGATTGTGTCAGCCCGAAAACGCCAAAGTCGAACCTCATTTTCTTGAGCAGTTTCTTTTTTTTGTGCAAAAACTGAAATAGTGAAAAAGGCTAAAATCACAACTAAAACTTTAACAATAAAGGCACTTAACTTCATAAAAAACCACCCTGTAATACCTGTAATAGTTGAGAGAAAAATTATTAGGTTTTCCCCTCAACTATCTAGTTACCCATATTTCTAATTTTCAGGACCGACTTCAATTTCAGGACCACCACCACCACCCCCTGTCGGTGCAGTTCCGCAAGCCGGACTTCCACCACACGCTCCACCATTTACATCTCTAAATTTACAAACTCTTGTGTCTGGTCCGGTTGGTTGGGTGTGTCTTAGTTTGACAACCAGTGAAATTGTAACCGGTAGGCGGTTGACACCATTCCTCTGATTCCACTTTAAGGTATTTAGTTCATTGACATACCTAAGAATATCGCTAAAGCAATTCCTGCTAAAGCCGAAAGGAGATTCGATTTCATACTAATATTTTTCATTGTGATTTCCTTAATTTTAATGGCTAAAAGAGTTGACTGGGACCAACAAATTGTTTGTCAGAATATCTATTGTTGTAGGAAAATAAAAAAACTTGAAAGTAGGCTTGGAAGTTTTTAATTCAAGTGCGATCGGATACATTGTAAAAAAACAGCAACAACCTGTCAACATTTTTTGATTTAATTAGAAATTAATATTTACTTAACAAGCACACTAGCTGTTCAAGCAAAAGTATCGGAAATTCAAAATTATAGTAAAATAATGTTTTAGGATTCTATGCTTCAATAAAAATGAAAGAAAAACTTTTAGAACTTCTCGCGTGTCCGATTTGCGGCGGCGATTTAACTCTGGCGTTCGTTGGTGAACGCGATGATAGCGAAATCCTCGATGGTATTTTGTCGTGTATAAAATCATCGCACGAATTCAAGATTATTCGCGGTGTGCCGCGTTTCGCTGATTTATCGAAAGTTGAACAAGATAAAGCGGATACGGCTGAAAATTTCGGATGGCAGTGGAATCATTTCACACAGGAAGATACAAAATACAACGACCAATTTGAAGGTTGGCTGCAGCCTGTAAAACCTGAATTTTTCAAAGACAAACTTGTGCTTGAAGGTGGTTGCGGAAAAGGCAGACACACACGAATTGCCTCAAATTGGGGAGCGAAAGAGGTTGTTGGGATTGATTTAAGTTCGTCAGTTGAATCAGCATTTGCCGCAACAAGAGATTTGCCAAATGTTCATATTGTGCAGGCTGATATTTTCAAATTACCGTTCAAGCGAACTTTCGATTACGCATTTTCGGTCGGAGTTTTGCATCACACACCTGACCCGAAAGCGGCTTTCGTTTCACTCGCCAATAAAGTAAAAAGCGGCGGACACATTTCGGCGTGGATTTACGGTGCAGAAAATAACGAATGGATCACGAATTATGTTTCGCCGCTCCGCGAAAAGTTTACGTCGAAAATGTCGCAGCCGACTCTTTTGCAGCTTTCGAAAGTTCCAACACTTGCGGTTTTTCTCGGCACAAAATTGCTTTATCGTCCTGTAAATTCAATCGCTAAGCCTGTTGCTAAGTATTTATTTTATAATGATTATCTCAATCATTTAGGATCATTCGGCTGGCGAGAGCAACACAATATCGTCTTCGATCATTTGGTTGCACCTACGGCTTTTTACATTTCCAAAGACGAATTCGAAACTTGGTGGAAAGAAATTGAAGCCGAAAATGTTGAGATAATTTGGCACAATCAGAATAGTTGGTGTGGTTTTGGAACAATTAAATAGTTTATGAGATTTGATTCGGGCATCGCTTCAAAATATACAAATTCAATCAAACAGGCTTTCGATGTAGTTATCGCAAAAGGCAATAAAACACAGAAATTTATCGCGAAAACGATTCTTGAATCCGACATGATTATCTGCGTTTTTCCGGTCAGCAAAGTAAATGCTTCGGGCATTTGCGGCGTAACGAATCCGACCGCAACAAACAAAAGAATCGCTCGCGAGCGTCTAAGTTTAAACGATGCTTTTTCCGAGGTTTTCCTCACATTTGCCGAAGAAACAATTGACAATGGCGGACAACGCGGTTGTGAAGGTACACTCGTTCACGAAAGCCGACACGCTTTTGATTTTGCACAAGCAATCGCAAGTTTTTCGAAAGCAGACACAGATTTGCCTTTTAATCCAACACTTTACGAACTTGAATGGGAAGCTCACAAAACCGCCGGGAACTATATGATTCAAATTGGAAAGCCCGATTATTTGCAAGAAGGTTTGGATTTATTGGTTTTGGGCGAGCTTGATGGGAAAATTTACGTAAACGAAAAAGGAATCAAAAAACGCTTGCTCAACAGTTATAATCTCATCGAAAACGAACGCGAAGGTCCGAGAGTAACCGAAATGACAGGATTGAAAATGCGACGGTAGATCGCTAGATCGTTATATTTACCAGCGGTGATAAGCCGGATGTCCTTCTTTTACAACTACGAATGTTCCGCGGCAAGTAGCACAAACCTTTTCATCTGCGATCAATTCAGATTCCACTACAGCACGATCTTCAGTTGATTCAACAACTCTCGCTCTTAGATAAATCGTTGAATCAGTTGGAGTTGGGCGACGAAGTTTTACGTGAAAATCAGCGGTTACGGTGCAATCAGGTTCGGATTTTCCATTTTTTAACATCAAAAAATATGCAGCCGTCCAATTGGAATGGCAATCGAGCAATGCACCGATTATTCCGCCATTTATCATTCCCGGAAAAGCCTGATGATGAGATTCAGCGTGCCATTCGCAGACAACCTCTTCACCTTTCGGAAAACTTCGAATTCTCAGACCTTTTTCGTTGGTTACACCGCAGCCGAAACAAATTCCGTTTGGAGCGTATAATTCTTGAAGCGATTTTTCTTTCATCTGCTCATAGTATAACTCAATCTAACTTGATATTTTCACCTAAACAAGCGTAAATTTGTTTCACTTTCTAAGGCACTTCAAACAAATTTCGAGGTTCAAAAAACATGACGTTGGCGATTTTGGCGGTTGTCTTTCTGGCTTGGCTAACATTTGGCTATTTTTCATATGGTCGTTGGGTTGCAAAACAATTCAAACTCGATGATTCTCGCGAAACTCCGGCAAATCTCATAAACGATGGTGAAGATTTTGTGCCGACAAAGCCTTTCTATCTTTTTGGACAACATTTTTCTGCAATCGCCGCCGCCGGACCAATCGCTGGTCCAATTCTCGCCGCACAACAATTTGGTTGGCTGCCGTGTTTGATTTGGATCGCTCTTGGAGTTGTGTTGATTGGTGCGGTTCACGACTTTTCTGCCTTAACTTCCTCAGTTCGACACGGTGCAACTTCTATCGCCGAAATTACAAAAGATAAACTCGGACTTGGTGCTGGACGTGCGATGATGGCGTTTATTTTTATCGCACTAATCTACGTAATTGTTGCATTCACGGACATTACAGCCGGAACATTTGTTTCCGGCGATGAATCGATGGAAGGAATGCAAGGATTTAATCCGGGCGGAGCGGTTGCATTTGCGAGTGTCGCATACCTTTTGCTCTCAATTTTTCTCGGAATTGTCCAAAGATTCATTAATCCACCGCTTTGGTTGACGACAATTATTTTCGTGCCAGCGACATTCGCACTTTCGTATCTGGGAACAACATTTTCAACGGTTTTAATTCTTGATCATTTGAGTTGGTCAATAATAATTTTAATCTATTGCTGTGTTGCATCGGTCGTTCCGGTGTGGGCGTTGCTCCAACCACGCGGTTATCTTGGCGGATTCGTGCTTTATGCAGCGATCGCGGTCGGAGTTTTGGGCGTATTTTTTGGCGGTTACGAAATCGTTCAGCCAGCTTACAAAGCGTTTGATATTGGCGGAATGACAGGAACGATGTTTCCTTTTTTATTCGTAACTATCGCTTGCGGGGCGTGTTCAGGTTTCCACGGACTCGTTTGCTCAGGCACAACTTCGAAACAAATTGACAAAGAATCTGACACGCACGCGGTCGGTTATGGTGCGATGCTCGCCGAAGGATTCGTTGCGTTTATTGCACTTGTGACGATTATGATTGTTACGAGCGAGGCGGTAAAAGGTCAGTCTCCGGGAAAAATCTACGGCAACGGAATCGGAAATTTCCTTACACTCATTATCGGCAAAGAAAATCTTCCCTTCGCAATAACTTTTGGTGCGATGGCTTTTTCGACCTTTGTTTTCGATACTTTAGACGTTTGTATGCGACTTGGGCGAATGATTGTTCAAGAACTTTTTGGTTTGAAAGGAAGAATTGGTGCGGTTTTGGGAATGATTATAACCGTTGCATTGCCATTTATTTTAGTTTTCACCGCACAAAAAGGAAGTTATATCGATTTTTGGACCCTTTTTGGAGCATCGAATCAGCTTCTCGCGGGCTTAACTTTGCTTTCAATCACAGCTTGGCTTTATCAAGCACGGCAGCGAATCGCTTTCACCTTGTTGCCGATGCTATTTGTTCTGACAATTACGCTTTGGGCATTAACGAAACTCGTAATAGGTAATTTTCAAGCATCAAATGGATTTGATATAAAGGTTGTCAATGCACTCGCGGCTTTGGCTTTAATTCTATTGGCGATTTACTTAATTATCTCTGCGATGTTTAAATTGCGAAAAGATAAACTTAACGAAATTGCACTGGAAAGTCTCTGAAAATTTAGATTCGAAACAATCAAAAATCTAAAATTGCCTACCACCAACCGAGAAGTTTCCACCAAGTTGCTCCGATTGTTGACCAAATCGTGATGTTTATAACTGACGCAATTAAACCGATTTTCCACCATGTTTTTTGCGGAACATAACCGAGTCCAAAATAAATTGGTGCCGGAGTTGTTCCATAATGTGTCAAGCTGGCATTGAGATTTGAGAAATATGTAAGCAGCAAAACTGCGAGTCCAACGGGAGTTCCTACCGCAATTGAAACAACTAAAAATGGAACAAACATCGCTAAAACATGTGCGGTAATTGATGCAAACGCATAATGTGCGTAAAAATAAACTAATGCCAAGACCGAGAGTGCCAAAATCCAACTCCAACCATTTGTATAACTCGCAACGGTTTCTGCAAACATCTTCGTCAAGCCTGTTTCGCCTAAAATTTTCGCCATCTGAACAAGTCCACCATACCAGATAAAAACTTCCCAAGCACTAATTTCACTAGTTAAGTCTCTCCATTCCAACACTTTAGTTAGTAGTAAAATAATAATTCCGGTAAGTGCGACAACTGTGGTGTCAATTTCGTGCAAGTAACCTTTCGTTGCCCAGAGGAAAACAATTCCAATGAAAACTGTAAGAAGAGTTTTCTCAATTCGGGAAATTTTTCCAAGCTTTATCATCTCGTCTGAAGCAAATTTTGCAGCATTAGGAGTTTCTTTAATTTCAGGAGGAAAAAACTTGTAAATAACTAAAGGAACTACAATTAGCGAAATTATGGATGGAACGATTGCCGCAGAAAACCAATTAAGATGTGTAAGTTGTATTTCGGTATTTTTGCTGACGAGATCAGCGATAATAAAATTTGAAGCCTGACCTGTGATGAATGTTGCACAAATAATAATATCAGTTTGGTAAAGCAAAGCCATCAAAAAACTACCGAGTTTGTTTGCGGTTCCATCATCCGGACGAGAATCATAAGTTTCGCAAACACTTCTTGCAATTGGCAAAATAATACCACCTGCTCTTGCACCATTTGACGGAATCATTGAGGCAAGCAAAAAATCTGTGCAAATTAGTGAGTATCCGAGTCCCAGAGTTTTTCCGCCAAGTTTTCTCACGAGAATAAGTGCAATTCTGTGTCCGAGTCCGGTTTTTATCATTGCTCGGGACAGAAAGAAAGCCGCTAAAACGAGCCACACTACCGGATCACCATAGCCTCCTAGAGCTTTGTCAATTTTCACAGCACCAAAAAGAGCTGACAAAACAACGCCAATCAAAACCATCGCACTTCCGGTCAATGGTTGGACAATTGAACCGACAATTGTGGCAATAAAAATCGCAAAAAGTGTCCAAGATTCCTTAGAAATACCTTCAGGCGTAGGAAAAAGCCATATTCCTAATCCACAACCCAAGACTATCAGCCACTTAATCCAAGTTTTTTGCATTTTTATTTAACTCGCGAAGATTATTTATTTAATTTTTATTTAAATAAGATTAGCACGAAATTTATTTTTTCCTTAAAACGTGAAAATTATAAAAATAAAAGTTATAATGATTACTTAATTGTCAAGATTCAATTCAATCGACAATTTTGTTGTAACAAGGAATAAATTACTGATGCCCAAAATCGCAGATATACAAGAAACACCTAATCCAAACGCAGTTAAATTCATATTGAAAGAGCCGGTTTCACACGGAACGTCTCATTCATTCAAGGTTCCGGCTGACGCAGAAAAAAACGCACTAGCAAAATCGATTTTTGATGTTGGCGACGTTGTTTCTGTCTTTTACATGGATAAGATGATTACCGTCGAGAAAACTGATGAATCAGATTGGGACGATCTTTTACCAAATTTAGCGGTTCCGATCAGAGCAGCAGAATCAGCAATTACAACTAATAAAACAGGCGATAAAATTGGTGGTGCAATCGGTGTTGCCTTGAGCGATAATCCAGTAATTGCCAGAATAAATGAGCTTTTAGATGAAAAAATTCGTCCATTTTTAGCAAGTGATGGTGGTTGGTTAGAAATTCTTGAGCTTGAAAATAACATTCTAAAAATTCGTTATGAAGGTGCTTGCGGAAGTTGCCCAAGTTCTTTGACCGGAACGCTGAATGCTATTGAAAATATGATTAAAGAAGAAATTGACCCAGAAATTCAAGTTGTTGTATCGTAAAACTGTTTAACTTAAACAAAAAAAACAACAATGTAAAAATAAGTTTCTTGACATATTAAGGCTCGTAAGTTCATACTAATAAAGGCAACATTGTGAACGAATGTTGTATTAATCTCTAGAAAGAATTTTTATCACCTAACTTCGCCAAATCCAAATCATTCCTTGGGCGTGTGTTTATATCGGAGGAAATTAAACGTGAACAGTGAAGAACTTGAAAATAGTCTGCGAACTGAGTTCGAGAGCTACCTCAAGACAATAGTTGCCGATACGAGGCAAGAAATATCTCAGTTACAAGAAAAAGTTGAAATACAGCTTGAAAATCACAAAGAGCAACTCGATGTTGTTTTTCAAGATGCTTTTAGCAAAATTAATGCTGAGCGAGAGTTAGACCCTGGCTTTAGAGAAGCAGTGGTCGAGCACTTGCGTCTTTCAAAAGACGAAGGTGCGAGAATAACAGCAACCGCGATGGCGGAAGCTGAGAAATTGCATGAGCCTGCTCCAGTTGAAGTTATTGATAACACAGCAGAACTTTCTGAGAAATTCAGAAATGCAGTTTATGAAATCAGCGAAATGACTTCACAAGCTGAAATTTTAAAAACTCTTGTCCGCCACACAGAAAATTTTGCCTCACGAGGTGCTTTTTTCATTATCAAAAACGAACATTTTGTTGGTTGGCGAACATTTGGAGCTGAAAAACCGGAAAATGATGGCTTAATTCGGGAAATATTTTTCCCGACATCATCTGCCACAATTCTCGGTTCTTCTGTGAAATCAAACTCCACTGAAACTACAATAAATGGAGATTATGAAGACGCAAACCTTTATCTCAACAAAATTGGTTACGAATCACCTGTAAATCAAACTGCAATACCTTTAGTTGTTCGCGGTCGTGGAGTTGCGGCTCTTTATGCGGATGGTTCTGATATAAATATTAAAGCATTAGAAACTTTGGTGCGAATTGCCGGATTAACGGTAGATCTTTTGGCTTCTGCAAGAACACCTGCACCAAAAACTTCAGTTGCTGCAATTTCTGCTATCGAATCGCCAATTGTTGAAAAAATACCTGAACCAGAGACGGTTTCAAGTTTTGAGGTAAAACAAGAAGTTGAAAAATATCAACCTATTGAAACCTTTGAACCAGTTCCTGTTTTCACTGAAACTTTTTCGCCTGTTGAATACGAACATATTGAAGAAGTAAAAGAAGTTGAACCTCAACCGGTTAGTTTTGTCGAAGAGGCATTTGTCGCCGAAACTTCGGCTGTTGAGTTTCAAGATGAGAAATATAAAGAATTTGAAACAACTTCAGCTTGGGACGAACCAAAATATGAAGTTGAAGATTATTCGAAAGATTTTAAAATAGAACCTGTTGAACCTCTTGTTTCTACCGAAGAGTTTTCATTTGATTCAAATGATTCTGTTCCGGATTTCAAAACCGAATCTCAGTTTGATGTTAAAGAAACTTATGATTTTGAAACACCAAAAACAGTAGATTACCCATTTGAATCAGCCGCTTTTGAAGTTCCTAAAACTGAGGAATTTGCTGACTTTTCATCAACCCAAGCGTTTTCAAAAGATGACTTTGAAACAGTTTCAAAACCTGAAGAAGTCACACCTTTTGAATTTGAAAAACCTGTTTCTGAAGTTGAAAGTGTTCCGGCTGAAGTAGTTTCAGAAGTTGCACCAAAACCACGATTTAGCGACAGAAATGTTGATTTACCTATTGATGTTGCTGAGGATGAACGTCGCTTACACAACGACGCACGTCGCTTTGCTAGATTATTAGTTTCAGAAATTAAACTTTATAATGAGCAAAAGGTTAAAGAAGGACGTGAATCTAACGATTTATATGAAAGATTAAAAGAAGCAATTGACCGTTCGCGTGAGATGTATGACAAACGTGTTCAACCACCAGTTGCGGCAAAATTTGATTATTTTCATTATGAATTGGTTAACACTTTAGCTGAAGGCGAAGAAAGTAAACTTGGAGTTAGTTATCCTGGTGCGACAGTCTAAAAGTAAGTAAATATTTAATTTACAAGCCGTTTGATAAAAAGTCAGACGGCTTTTTTGTTAAATAATTTCAAAAGAAATCCACTGCGATGCAACTTGATTTTTAATTTTTGCGAGTTTATCAATTAAAACAATCTGCAAAACGTAATCGCCTTTTTCCATTATTTTTCCCAGAGCCAAAGCTCCACCGGAAACGGTTTTTGTAAAATCAGTCTGTTTATCAAAGTCAATATTTTTAGGCTCACCATCAAAAATTAGTTTTCCGTCGCGAAAAATACGAACTTGAAGTTGCAGATTAGGAAAGCGTTGAGCGGTAGCTAATTTGGCGTTAAAAATTTCAAAACCATAACGAAGAACCGTGTTTTGTTGAAATTTTCTGAGCGAAGTTGCTGTCAATGAATCAACTAAGACTTTTTCTGAGCTAGTTTTACTCTGATTTTGCCATTCATTGATCGTATGATTTGAAAGCATAATGCTCGAAAGTGTGAGGCGATTTTTTTTCAGATTTGGGACTTCAATAAATTGATTGGCAGAACCAAGTTTTGCCGTCAAAGCATCTCGTAAAACCACACGCATTTGATATGCACCGGGCTTTTTAATCGGAAAAATAAAATTATAGACAAATCCATTTGCTATCAAGTTTTCAAAAGATTCTTTGTTGATTGTCAAAACGAAGTTTTTGCTAAATTGATCAACAGGAACTCCATTATCGCCAAAAGTTATTGCTAAAACGTCAAAAGTTGTTTGATATTTTCCATCAGTTTGTTCAGTAAATTTCAAATCTTTTGCGTTAATATGGATAAAAGATCGAAGAAATGAGCCTTGTTTTATGTCGTTACCAAATAAAGCATTCATATTTAATGCAATATCGTTTTTCTGGAATGGAGAAGTAATTGCAGCGAGAATGTCATTAGACGCACTTTGGATTGGCGTAGGTTTTTTAGCAACATCATCTGCTACACCAAAAAAACCACTTCGGTAGCGAACTGCTAAACCCGGGCGTTTTACACGAATCGTCAATTTATTAAACCGTCTTTTGAGCGGATCAAAAGTTGAGTCGTCAGGTTGATAACCAATTAAATAATATCCGGCTTGGTCATTTAACATTTTCTGAATTCCGCCACCAATGTCGTTTGAATTAATCACTGACAAACCGCCGGTTTCTTTTGCCAAATATCTCAACGTGTCCTGAGTTTCTGAAAGCGTTTCGCGTCGATCGCTAACTTGTTGATTAATTTGATCTTGTGTCAAATTAGAAGTGTTATCAGCTGCACTTACTAAACCAACCTGCAACCCGCGAGCATCAATTGAATAAATTACAACACTTGAACGATTAGCTACTTCAATCAAATTTTTAAGCGAATCAGCAATTCCGCTAAATTCTTTAAAGCCATTTTGATCAGTTTGCGTCAACGAAAAACCATCTGATAAAAACATTACTGATTTTCTGCCTGGCAATTCCTTCATTCCTTTTATTAAAAAATTTAACGCACCTAGTGAACCGGCAACGAAAAAATTGTCGCGGCTTTGTTGAAAATCTTTTTCTCTATTTTTTGCCGCTTTATAATCTTCGTCTGACATATTTGAATCAGCATTCTTTTGAAAATCAGCAGCCGAAGCTTCAATTGGAGCAAATGCACCAATATTTCCAGTTCCAGCCGGATTCCATTTCACTTTTTCAATTGCTGCATAAAGCTGTTGTTTGTCATAAGTAAACTGCTGCAAAGCTCCAATTCCGCCACCGGTCCGAATAATTGCGACCAAATCACCTTCTTGCATTTGCTCGTCAAGAAACTTTTTTAATGCCCGACGAACGAAATAAACGCTTTCAAATGAGAGAGTTAGGTCGTCAACAACAAGTGCGATTGTTCGTTTCACGCTTTCAGGTCTAATTTTTGTTGGTGGAATTGGAATATTTATGTTTCCATTTATTTTAGATTCAGGAATTTGCGGAACAGTTTTTTTTATATCGTTTTGAATGAATAAAAAATTAGAAATATCTTGTTTTTCTTTGTTTTCGAAAACCTCAAAATCTTCTTGTTTCAAATCTTTTACAATATTTCCATTTTTATCAGTAACTGTTACATCTATTTGAATAAGATTAGTGTTAATAACCACAACATCATCATCTAAAGGTTTTGGAGTTTTAGTTGGTGTTTGAGAAAACAAAAAAGAAGAAAAAATTGTTAAAATAAAAATAGCGAGAATGAATTTTTTCATTTGTTTATTTGAAAACTCCTAGAAAATTGACTCTTAAACCGCTATCATATAACAAATTAAGTTTCTTTCAAACATTTTTCTGCATCCAAATAGTTTGAAAAAGGAGTAATAAATTGATACATAAATTTGCAATAATCATTTTCACAGTCATCTTCTCAGCTTCATGTGCGAGCGGACAAACCCAAACTGAAGAGCAAGCATTACAACAACTTAGAACGCTTACAAAAGATGGAAAATTGCCACCGGAAGCAATAGTCCAACAAATTGAATCGCGTTTTGGAAACACAAAAATTGGTGCTTTAGCAAAAATTTTACGTGCCAGAATACGTCTTGAAAACAACGATGGAATTGGGGCTGCAAATATTCTTAACTCCAATATTTTCAAGCAGAAAACAGCGGTTGGCGATTATGCTTTATGGCTTCGTGGAAAATCTTTTATACAAGCAAATCGTTATGCTGAAGCAATTTCTTCTTTTCAGCAATTGACCCTTGAATTTCCAAATTCTCTGCGTTCTCGCGATGCAAAAATACTTTGGGCAGAGTCAGCTTTTAATGGCGGACAAGCTCAAAACGTGCCAAATATTTTGACCGATTTGACGGTGAAAAACGATGTTGCGGCTTTGTTGTTGATAGCAAAATCTTACGAAAGTGTCGGAAATCAAACCGAATCAATTATCAATTATCGAAAGGTTTTTTTGATTGGTGCTGGCTCAAATGAAGCAAAAGAAGCCGAAGCAAAATTATTAAGTTTTGGGCAAACTTTAACGCCAAACAATCAAGAAGAAGCAATTATTAGATTTGAAAAACTTATTGCGACAAAGAATTATGCTGAAGCTGAAAAAACAATTCAGAATTTTCAGATAAACTTTACTGACGCTCAGTATTTGAAGTTAATAACAATGTATTCATCACTTCGAAGAATGTCTGACGCACAAATTTCATTTGGCAAAATTCGTTTGACAGCACCTGAAAAAGTTGAAGGTTATGAACAACTCGCTCGTGGTTATGCAAATGCAAAACTTTGGTCAAATGCAAGACAAATTGCAGATGAAATGCGTCGTAATTTTCCAACAAGCAAGCAAACTCCAAAAACATTGGTTTCGATTGGAATGTTAGCACGCGATGCAAAAAATAGAGTTGAAGAAACTTACTTTTTACAAACGGCACTTTCTGCATATCCAAACGCAGTTGATGTTGCTCAAGCACAGTTTGAACTTGCTTGGTTGCAACATGAAAGTAAGAATTATCTCGCTTCTTCGCAACAACTTACCGAGCATCTTGCACGCTATGCCGACAAAGATACAACCTATCGCGGACGTGCCGGATATTGGTCGGCTCGCGATTCGCAACTTGCCGGAAAATTACCTGAAGCCTGTGCTTTGTATGAAGGTTTGCTTGCTCGTTATGACGCAAATTGGTATGGCTATCTTGCCTCACAGCGTTTAATTTCGCTTCGTGCAAGCGGTCAATGTAAGTCAACAGTTGCTCCAAATCAGATAGTTTCACAAGCAGTCGCAAATCTAAAAAAGGTTACGGTTTATCCAGAAACTTCTACCGCAAAAGAACAAGAACGTTTAGTTCGTGCAGATGATTTATCTGTAATTGGTTTGTTTGACTGGGCAACTGACGAACTCAAAGAAGCTGCAAAAACAGCACCAAATAGCCCGAAAGTAAATTTTACATTGGCAAATCTGCATCGTCGTCGGGACGATAACACGTCTGCTTTGTTAGCTTTAGCCAAAAGTTATCCTGATTATTCGCAGATGAAGCCTGAAGAAATGTCACGTGAAGAGTGGGAAATTTTTTATCCGCTTTCAAATTGGAACTCGATAAAACTTTGGTCGGCAAATCGTGGACTTGATGCGTATCAAGTTGCAGGATTAATTAGGCAAGAAAGTGTTTTCACAGTTCGCATAAAATCTCACGCCAACGCTTATGGCTTGATGCAATTATTGTTGCCAACTGCTCGCTCTACCGCGAAAAAATATGGTTCAGTTTCACCCGCATCAGCTGAAGATCTTTACAATCCAGATTTAAATATTGAAATCGGAACGGCTTATATGAAAGAACAACTGACGAAATATGGACGAGTTGAATACCTTGGTGTTGCTTATAATGCTGGTCCAGGAAGAGTTTCACAATGGTTAAATTCCATTCCAACAACAGAAATGGACGATTGGGTCGAGCAAATTCCATTCAAAGAAACAAAAGGTTATGTGCAAGGAATTACACGAAATAGAATGCAATACGCACGTTTGTATGACATGGACGGAAAATTTAAGCCTAACGTTGGAACGCGACCGTTGCGTGCAGAAATAGATGCAAAGTCTCGCGAACAACTCGCACAAGAATTTCCTGAGATGATTTTGCCGCAAGAAAATGAGGTTACAGCAGACGAATAGATTTACAGTTCTGTTTCTTCGTGTTGCCTCGAAAAGTTGAAAAGTTCTTGTTTACGTTGCTAAAGTTTCGCCAACATCTTCATCGTTTTCGATGGTTAGCAAATCTGCGACGATTCCTTTGTTTCCTCGATGTTCGCGAACATGTTTGTAGATTACAGTAAATATTGCAACAATCGGAATCGTGAGAAAAACGCCCGTAATTCCGGCGATTTGTTCGCCTGCTAAAACCGATAAAACAATCGCTAATGGATGTAAGTGTATTCCTTCTCGAACAATTCGCGGATATGTCACATAATCGTGAATCAACCGCAAGACTGCTAACGAAATTCCGACTCCAACAGCTTGAGAACCTGAAGAAAATGCGGCAATTGTGACTGCAACAATCCCTATAACTGCCGGACCAATCAGCGGAATAAACTCCAAAACTCCGGCTAAAATACCTAGCAAAAGTGCATAATTTACGTCTAAAATGTAGAAAATAATTGTGCAAATAGTTCCAATCAAAACGCAAGAAATAAGTTGTGCTCGAGTATAAGCCGCGAGAGTTGTGTTGACATCTTCAAGAAAAGATTCAGCACGCGAACGCCAAAGACCATTCGGAAACATCCGCAAAATCGAAACGCGAAACATATTTACATCTTTTAGAAAGAAAAACGACAAAATTGGAATTAAAATAAAAAACGGCGATATGGAAAGTATGTTGATTGCTAAACTTCCTGCAATTTCCGTAACTTTTCCGCCGATGTCACCAAGAGAGGTAGTTATTTTGTTGTTTAGTTCTTCGCGAAGCTGTGGCGGAAGTTGATAATTTTCATAACGCTCATTAAGATCAGCGACACGAGATTTTATCTGCTCAGAATAACTTGGTAAGTTTCCCGCGAGTTCTTTTGCTTGTTCAATAACTCGTGGAGCGAGATATGAAATTGCTAGCCCAAAAACCAAAAAAACAATTAAATAAGCAATGACTATTGCGATAGAACGCGGCATAAATTTTTCTAAATGACGTTCTTTAAAAGGTCTGCGAATTATACGAACCAACGGATTTAGAAGATATGCAAAAAAAACTGAAAGAATTATCAGAAAAAATAAATTTTGAAGATAATAAATTAGAAAAACACCTAAACCAACTGTAACTAATCCAATTATTACAACTAAAACAACTCTAACAATAGACGAAATAGATGGTGAAGAAGAGTCGAGAAAAATTCTTCTCGCTGTATCTTTTGTGGTTTTGGGGGCTTTCTGATTCACAATATTCTCCTTACAAATTATAGAGTTTCCGCTTAATATCTAAAACTTGTTCTAGTTTTCATCTTCAGTGTCTTCTTCAACTTTATTGTTGTTATCGTTTTTTCCTTCTTCATCAACCTGTTTTTTTTCTTCCTCCGTGAGCAAATCTTCATCGCCCGGATCGGCTTCATCAGCCGGTTCACCTTTTTCGTCACGAATTTTCAAAATAACAGCTTCATCATCTTCATAAGCCTTTTCACACCAACCATTTGCGAGACATTTTGCGACCATTTCTGTGTTTTCTTTAGCATCGGTAAATATCCAATTTGAACCATATTGTTCTTTAATTACTTTCCCGATTTCTTCCACTTTGCCGGATGTAATATCTCCAAACTGTTTTGAAAGTTCCGGATTTTTTGAATAAAGATAATTTGGATCTAATCCGTAAACGTATGTATGTTTTTGGTTGTAGTAAAATAATTTAGGAAAATCGTCCCAATTACAGTTGAAAATTCTTTCTCCGGCTGGAATGTTTTCAAGTGCAAATTTCATTGCTCTTTCATATTTATCATGCGGTTCGTTTGATTGAATATCAGAAATTAATCCAACTTGTCCGAGAGTTTGTGAGCCTTTGAAATTATAAAAAAGCGTAACGCACAATACAATTCCTAGTGTAAAAACAATGATTTGCTTAACGTGTCGATATTCAACTTCTTTTTTCGATTCTATTTTTGCGTCTAAAAGTGGCTCTAAATCACGTTGAAAATATTCCGGAAGCTGAAGTGTCAAAGGTGTAAAAAATTCTTTCCATGAAAAAGCCGCAAAAAGAATTGCAAATGGCGGAAAATACTCAGCAAATCTTTTTGAACGAAACTGAGAAACAAGTAAAATTGTTACAAAGACCAAGAAAAAACTAGACTTTTCAGGTAATTTTCCATTTTTTGGAGAAAACAAAACATAACCGATTAACATTGCAAGAATAGCAATCGGGAAATGAGTCAAAATTTCAAGACTTGAATATGGATACCATTCGCCACCGACGGCAACCGCAAAATCATCAATCTTAAATTTTGTAGCAAAATGCTCCCAAAACAACAAAATATTAGCCGGAAAATATGGGTTAATTATATTGCCCAAAACCATTCCGCCAAATGTATATGCAACCGGTTGCCACTCAACTTTTCTTTCATTCCAACCAATAATTGCCGCCCAAATAATTGCTGCAATAAAAAGAATCGGAAAAAGACTATAAGTCCAAACAAAAACAAACATTAGTGGCAAAAGCCAGATATATTTTCGCTCAAAAAGTAGATAAATTCCTAAAATACTGTAAATAATCGTCAAAGGCGGAGCTTTTCCCATATTCATCCGATAAAAAAACGGATTTGCACAGGTTAGCAATGCTCCAAGCCAAATCAGCAAATAATTGATGTTATAGCGAAATATTAGCCAATAGACAGAAAAAACAGCGAGGCTTCCGTAAAAAACAGTCGCAACTTTTGCGGCAGTTTCAGTTTCAAAAAACCATAAAAAAGGAATTTGCAAAAGATGAAAAAGAAAATGATGATCAGCGTAAGTTGCTGGACTTAAAACGGTTAGCGGAAGCCAATTAAATTCAGGCAACCATTTTCCTTGGCTAAAGTTTTCCCATAAAAGCGAACTCCAACGAATGTGATAATAACCATCCCAATCGCCACAACAAATTGCTTTGGTCGAAAATTGGAGCAACGACATCAATAAAAATATTGTGAAAAGTCCAAAAATTAAATAAACCCAGCGAACGGCTGTTTCTGTTCCGAACCATTGAGTCCATGTCTGTTTTGCGTTAATTGGCGTTTCGCTCAGTATTTGACTGGCGATTTCAGTAGTTTTGTTTGTTATCTCTTCCATTTTGTAAAGCTAATTTTAAGCGTAATAAATAATGTTCAAAATCAAAAAAATAACACGAATTTTGGAAAAACGCATTTGCCAATCGAAAATCGCAACTCTAAACTTGTTCTAATTATGAACTTAAGTGGAAATCTTTTCATTCCTGTTGAACACGGAAAGCTCGAAGCAATCTTGAAAGAACCAACTGAACGGTTTCGCGGCGTTGCACTTGTCGCTCATCCGCATCCGCTTGGCGGCGGAACAATGCACAATAAAGTCGTTTTTCGTGCAGCTGCCGGATTGGTCGAATCCGGTTTGGTATCTCTTAGATTCAATTTTCGTGGTGTTGGATTAAGCACCGGAACTCACGACGAAGGTCGCGGCGAACAAGACGATATTCGTGCAGCTCTAGATTATCTTGCCGAACATTATCCGAACGAGCCAATCACTTTTGCTGGTTTTTCTTTCGGCTCAAGGTTTGGAACTGAAATCGCGATGAATGATCCGCGAATAGTTCGTTTAATTAGTATTGGAACTCCGGTGGATAAATACGATTATTCATTTTTGAAAGATTGCGAAAAACCAATTTTGTTTGTCCACGGCGATTCTGACGAATTCGGAAAAGTCGAGAATTTGCAACAAGTTTTTGAAAGTTTGACCAAAACTGATGATAAAGAAATCGTGATTTTCAAAAATTGCGGACACTTTTTCGATAAACACCTCGAAGAATTAAAGAATTCAATTCGAGATTGGTCTAACAAAAAAATCTGAAAATTCGTAAAACATTGTTAAGTTTTGATTAATTCTATTTTTTCAATATATGAAAATTTTGATTATCGTGTATATTTATCTCTTTACTTTCCAAATACTTTCATAATTTTCATTTATTTTTTACTTTTTATTTATTTTTCTGGCAGCAATAATTTTAGTTCAAATTATTTTCTAAACCCTAAGGAGAAAAATGAAAAAAAACTTTATAGTTTTAACTGTTATTTCAATCGTTGCTTTATTTGCTGCTTCGAGTTTGTTTGTGACAAATTCGCAGACGACAAATATCCTAAATGAAGGCTTTGAAGCAGGCGGCAAAACGAGTTATGCGGCTGCGAATGTCACACTTGGTTCTGGTAGTTGGAATTTATCTGACGCATTAACAGGAAATCTGGCTAACGACAGAAAAACCGGAAGTTATTCTGCACGTGTACAAAACACTGGTCGTTTAAAGATGAATTTTAATGTTTCAAGTGCCGGAACAGTTTCAATTAAACACGCAAAATATGGCACAGACGCAAACAGCACTTGGGAACTTTGGCGTTCTATAAACAGCGGTTCAACTTGGGCTAAAGTTGGCTCAACGATTACAACTAGCTCCACAACTCTTGCAACCGCAACATTTACAATTAACAATGTTGGAACTAATAGCTTTGAAATACGCAAAATTTCCGGAGGTTCAAGTCGTATTAGTTTTGATGACATTGTAATTACAAACTATTCTGTTGCTACTCCGACACCAACACCAACACCGACCGCTACGCCAACACCAACTCCGCCACCAGCTGCAAATGTCCATTTAACAATGGGAAATCCGAGCAGTGCGGTAACTGATTCAACTAATTCGCAAGATAATTACTTGATGATAAAGGCTCAATATGATCTTTCATATAATCGCTCAAAGGCAATTCCGAATTGGACTTCGTGGCATCTTGATTCAACTTGGCTTGGTTCAACTCCGCGTCAAGACGATTTTCGTGCCGATACAACTCTACCTGCTGGATGGTATCAAGTTGGTTCAACTTCATATTCTGGTTCAGGATATGATCGCGGACACATGACACCTTCGGGAGATCGAACGAGTTCTGTTGCAAATAATTCGGCAACATTTTTGATGACGAATATGATTCCGCAAGCTCCAACTAATAACCAAACAACATGGGCAAATCTCGAAAGCTACTGCCGAACTTTAGCAGCTGCCGGAAATGAACTTTACATAATTTCGGGCGGAAACGGAACATCTGGATTTATCAATAATGGCAATATTGTTGTTCCAACTACGACTTGGAAAGTGATAATGGTTTTGCCAAATGGAACAAATGACGTTTCGCGTGTGACGACTTCAACTCGTTTAATTGCTGTTTCAATGCCAAATACTAATTCGGTTGTAAGTGATTGGAAACAATACAGAACCAGCGTTGATTCTGTTGAGGCTTTGACCGGATACGATTTCTTTTCAAGTGTGCCAAGTTCAATTCAAAGTTCGATTGAATCGACCATTGATACACAGTCGCTTTGGGATGATTACAGCAACTTTGGTTTAGATAAATATGCCCAAGAAGAGATTGAAGCTGAACAGAAAGCTAATCCAATTTTTAAGAAACAATAAAAATTGCTTAATATTAAACCTCGAGGCTGTCTGAAATGGCAGCCTTTTTGTATGTTTTGTTAAACTTATTTTACAGAAAAATGCACAAATTCGTTTCATTTAATCAACAACTCATATCAGCCGATAACGCAAATATCTCGGCAATTTCGTCTGCGGCTTTTTATGGAAAAGGAATTTTTACAACGATTTTAATACACAATGGTAAGCCTTTTTTGTGGAAAAACCATTGGCAACGAATTTATGATAACGCAAAAACTATCGGTATAGCCTTGCCTGACAAAGCATTGCTTGAAGCTGAGATTTTTAGGATTATTGTTGCTAATAAAATTTTAAAAGGACGACTGCGAATTTCAGTTTTTGACGAATCTTCAAGCAAAATCTGGACAGAATTATCAGCTACAAAAACAAGTGTTTTGATAACAACTGCTGATTTACGAAGTATCACCGAAGCTAAATTAACTATTTCGCCTTATCGCACAAATTCAACTTCACCACTGGCTAACATCAAATCTTGCAATTATTTAGAAAACTTACTCGCTCTCGAAGAAGCAAATAAACGCGGTTTTAATGAAGCAATTCGTTTAAACGAACGCAACGAAATAACTTCGGTTTGTATGGCTAATATTTTTTGGCTGAAAGATTCAAATCTTTATACTCCAAGTTTAAAAACTGGCTGCTTAGCAGGAACTATTCGCGGATTAATTATCGAGAATTTTAAAGTTTTTGAGGTTGAACAAAACTATTTTGATTTTAAAGCCGATGAAATTTTTATAACTTCTTCAGGAATTGGAATTATTCCGGCGTTTTTTGGTGAAAACATTAATCATAAGGAAGTTAGCAAAACTCTAAACAACCTACAAACAATGATGAATTACAACATAAATCTCTTGACTTAAACCGCTTTGCAAAATAAACTTTCATAAATAATAAATAAACTAATAACAAAGAAGACAGCTTTTTGTGATTTCTTGCTTTTTTGCACCCAAGGAACTTCCCCAAAATGACAGCGAAACCAGAGCTTAGTCAACAACATTTTGACAAACTCCTCAATTGGCTCAATAAAGACCGTCCTCACGCCGCGGAGAAATATGAATCCATTCGCCAACGTCTGATTAAAATTTTTGTTGTTCGTGGGAGCTTTCAAGCCGAAGAACTAGCCGATGTAGTAATTGAAAGAGTTACAAAAAAGATTTTCGACATTGCTGATTCTTATCAAGGCGATCCTTCATTGTATTTTTACGGCGTTGCCCAAAATGTGTTTTTAGAGTCTTTGAGAGTTCCTAAACACGAAGAACTTCCTGTTTCATTAACGAAAAATGAGAACATCAATTTAGACCAAGAATCAGAAAAAAATCTTGATTGTCTAGAAACTTGCCTCAAAGAACTTGGGAAAATTGAGCAAAAGTTAATTCTCAGTTATTACCAAGATGAAAAAAGAACCAAAATTAATAATCGAAAAATAATTGCTGAAGAATATGGAATTTCACTAGAAATGCTTCGTATCAAAGCGTTTAGAATTAGAGAAAAACTCCAAAAATGCTTAGTTAAATGTGTTGAAAAAAATAATTTGTAATGTTTTACCAGAATTTGTCATATAGGTATTGAGAGGAAAAATGTCCAATTTTGATGAAAAAACAGTATTAAAGAAATATCTTCTCGGAAACTTGAAAGAGGTCGAAGCGATTGAAAAACGCATTTTAGCGGATGAAGACTATTTTCAAGAACTAGAAATGGTTGAAGAAGAACTCATTCAGGACTTTGCTGATGGAAATTTGTCCGCCAGCGAGAAAGTTCTTTTTGAACAGAATTTTGTTTTAACACCCGAACGAGTAAACAAACTCTCGTTCGCCAAAAACTTGAGAACATATATCGACAATAACCCGAAGCCAATCTCGAAACCTAAAAAAAACGGGTTGATTGATTCCCTGCGGGCATTTTTTTCGAGCCCAATTCCAGTCGCATGTACGGTAATGCTAATCACCGGAATTGCCGGATATTTCGTCTGGAATCAATATTTTCGAAAACCCGAAATCCTCGCTTCACTCAACAAAGTTCAGAAAAACGAACGCCCAACCGAAGGCAGAATCACCGGTTTCGACTACGCACCAAAAACGGAAGGCACACGTGGAGCAAACGACAAAACAGAAAACCTCGACTTAGTTTCTGCCAAAGCTCAAGCCGCCGAGGCGTTATTAAAGAACGAAACCGCCGAAAACTACCACGAACTCGGCAGAGTTTATCTCGCCGAAAAGAATTTCGATGGAGCGATTACGAATTTCGAAAAAGGAATCAATCAAAACGCCAATATAGCTAGATTGCACAATGATTTAGGTGTGGCTTTGATGGAAAAAGCCAATACGAAAGAGGACGGCAAACTCGATCTCTTGACAAAAGCGAATGAAGAATTTGCCACGGCAATTATGCTGGATAGCAAATTTCTTGACGCTCATTTTAATCAAGCATTGTGTATTACATTACAAAACATATTGCCAACCCAAGCGAAAGAAGCTTGGCAGAATTATCTTAATCTCGATTCAACTTCGAAATGGGCAGATGAAGCACGAGAAAGGACTCGAAAAATTGACTCTACACAACCAATTTCCAAATCGAAAGAGGAAGTCTTGCAGGAATTTTTGGCTGCCAAAGAAGCAAATAATCACGAAAAAGCCTGGCAGATATTCAAACAAAACCGAGAACTCGTAACAGGTAAGTTGATTCCGCTTCAACTTACCTTTTGGTTGGTTGAGAGCAAGACGAAACAAAACGAAGCTGATGCAAAAATCTCCCTAGATGCACTTGTATATCTAGGAAAACTCGACGAAGAAAAGACTGGTGATGTGTTTTTGCGAGATTTGGCTAAATATTACCAAAACGTTCAAAATGAGCGAATTCCAAATTTGAAAACTGCTCATTATTTGCTTCGAAAAGGCTCTGAATTTTATCGAAATGGCAGTTACAATGAAGCTAAAATGGCTTTCGAAAACTCAAAGGAATTGTTTTCCTTATCTAAGAATCTTGTCGAAGCTTTCTTTTGTGATTATTGGTTAGGTTGCTGTTTTTACTATTCCTCAAGGATTACAGCACACACGCTTGTGTTCGACAAGCTACTAACATTTTGCGAAAGCAACGGTTATAAATGGCTATCTTCACTAGCGTACGCTCGGTTGGGTTACAGTTTTTCAGCACAAAATCGAATTTCAGGAGCGATTGAGTACGCGAAGAAAGGTTTATCACTTGCAAATGATATTCAAGACGAAATTAGTATTAGAAAAATTTCTTTTCAAATTGCTGATTACTATAAAAGCACCGGAAGACTTGGAGAATCAATTCGATATCTAGGTTCAACATCGTTTTACTCTGCAACTGAAACAACGTGGTTGGATTACCAAACTATTTCTAACGTTTTGTTTCGACAAAAGCGATATCGCGGAGCTTTTCAATATGCAAACGAAGCCTATCAAAAAGCAGTCGAAATCGATTCAGCTGAAAAGCAGCAGATATCTTTAGTTGATTTATCTGCAATTCTTATTTCATTAAAAAGACCTCAAGAAGCCGAAGCTTATTTAATCGGGAGTCTTGCAATTGCGGAGAGTTTTACCGATATCGAAAATCGAGAAAAGAGCTCAGCTTATGCTCGTCTTCAACTCGGAAATTTGACACGTTTCACTGATAGATGTGATGAAAGTTTGAACTATTACACCGATGCTATCAACTTTTATGACTTGTCGGAGTTTACGCTGGATAAATACGATGCTTACCGAGGGAGACTATTATGTTTTTCCAAACTCAAACGAGACCCTGAGATTGAAAGTCAATTGCCACTTATTTTCGCGATGTTTGAAAAATATCGTTCGGAAATCTTGGAGGAGCAAAATCGCAATAGTTTTTTTAATGATGAGCAAGATATTTATGATATTGGCATTGAATATGCAGCAACGAAATCAAATTATCCTCAGGCGTTTCATTATTCAGAGAAATCTAGATCTCGGTCATTGTTAGATTTACAAAATTCAACAATCGAAATCTCAACTAAAGAGTCGAACCCCGAAATCAAACTCCCAGCGAGCATAACTGAACCTCTAGATCTCAGCCAGATTCAAAAGGAAATTCCCAGAGGTGTTCAACTATTGGAATTTACTGTCTTAAATGATCGCGTTTTGATTTGGTTGATTTCAGGCGACCGATTGGACGTTGCTCAAAGCGAAACTTCATCGGAAGCACTTCAAATTCTCGTTTCAAGTTTCGTCGACTTGACGTCAAAGAACCAAGACGAAATCGAACAAAAACGTCTTTCGAAAAAACTCTATGAAATATTGATCAACCCGATATCTGAAAAGCTAGCAAAAGAAAAAGAACTTTTCATCATTCCAGATAAATTTCTTTTTCGGTTGCCGTTTTCTGCAATTTCTTCCGATAGATATCTTATTGAAGACTACAAAATATCGGTTTCGCCGAGTGCAAGTGTTTTTATTTTTTGTTCAAGAAAGGCGAATCAAATTAATTCGAATACCGCTGAGAATATTCTAAGTGTTGGAAATCCTAGGTTTCGTCAAGATTTATTTGAAGGTCTGCAACCACTTCCGAGTGCCGAAAAGGAAGCAATTGAAATTGCAAAGTATTATGAAAACGCAACTGTTTTGATCGGGGAAGATGCCACAAAATTGAAGCTCAAAGAAAATCTGAGAAATGCGAATGTTTTCCATTTTGCCGGACACTATATGGTTGACGAAGACTCGCCGCTTCTTTCAAGTTTTGTTCTGAGTGGATCAGATAAAGAAGCTTCCAACTTTGCCAACTATGAAATCTTGGTCCGAAAACTGACAAGTGCTCGTTTAATCATACTCTCGGCTTGCCAGAGTGGAATTGAGAAATATTACAACGGCGAAGGAATGATTGGTGCTTCCCGAACGTTTTTAGCGGCTGGAGTCCCTTTGGTTGTCGCAACCCAATGGAAAGCTGATTCAGAAGCAACATCAATTTTAATGACGAACTTTCATCGATTCCGAACAAAAGAAAAACGTTTGACTGTCGATGCATTGAGACAATCGCAACTCGCGATGTTGCGAAGCGATAAACACAAACAACCATACTATTGGGCGGTTTTTAGTACGCTCGGTGGTTATACACAGTTTTAGATTTACTAGAAAAAAAGGAGAAAAAACGATGTTAGAGGAAGATAGATTTAATTTTGCCAGTAGTTTACCAAACGCGAACTTAGAATTTAAGATTGAAGGACTTGCTTTGATGTATGAAAAAAAGGACTTCGGTGGTAATCCGATAAACTTAAAAATGCGTTTTCCGGACGTGCTTGATCATGTTTTGCGGATTGAAATTCGAAAAAACGGAATGACTTATGCTTCGTTTAGTGTGCCAGTCGGAAGTGCAATTTCCATAACTCACAAAGAGGCTGTTTCAACTTCGTCATTTGATTCGAAGCGAATTCTTGACTTTAGTAAACTTCACCAAAGTCCAAAATTCCTCCCGGAAAGAGATGTTTATGGCGATTTACTATTGGGAAAAAACTCAAGGTCACTGATTGTGGAAAACGCGAAGGTTGAGCCTTACAGAATACCTGATCCAAATTCACCGCCAGGGAACGTTGCATTGACACGGTTCGATTTTTGGAAAAGTGAACCAAACATTCTGGACGCTCATCTTAAATCAAGACAAAATCAATTCAGAGATAGCAATTATCCGGACGGAATCGTTGAGGCTGTTGTTGGTGGCGTAGAAATCCAACACGGAGGAGCAACACAAATCGGAGTTAAAGGTGAGATAAATTTTGGTGTTGAGTTGAAGTATGATTCAAACGCGAACTATAAAATACTCATTAGCAATCACTGCGACCAAAGTGATTGTGAATTTCAGTCAGACTTTTATCACTATTATGTCATGCTTGAACCGGACGATACTGAATTTGAACTGTTTGCACCTCTGGTATTCGGTCATAGGGCACCGTGCAATATTACTTTCAGTAGTTCGGATTTAGGTTAAACTGAGCCAACTTTTTACGACGAGTAAGCTGTTTTGATTTACATCATAACAGCCTGCTTTTAGTGACGGGAGATTTTTTATGTTTTCACAAAGACGTCGTGCTGTTTCGTTGCTAATAGGAGTTAACTCACTGGGTCTCACTTATGTAGCGAACAAATTTGGAAATCTATTGACACCTACGTCCGATGTCGAAAGATATGAGATAGAACTTCCTTCTTCATTTGAGATAAATCGTTTTGTAGAACCCGGACATACTTCCATAAAAGCGGTTTGTACGGCTATCGCAAGATACTCAAATGGCGATGATAGATTGAGTTGCGGTGATATTTTACTCATCACATTCTCTGGACATGGTGGGTTTTATGAAACGATTGACATAAACGGGAATTTTCAACGCACCGAAACATGGTGTTTGTACGATGGTCAGTTACTTGATGTTGAGTTGGTAGAGCTTCTAAGCAGGTTCGAAAAAGGTGTACGCATCCTTTTGTTATCTGATAGCTGTAACAGTGGAGGGATTCTGGATTTTTTCGAAGCCAGAATAACGGAATCTCAGAAACTTTTTATTGTTAATAAGGGTTTTGATTTTCCTAGTTTCGAACGTTTTTTGCTTGCATCGAATGGCTTTGAATTCGTCGATTTGACAGAAAATGACGGAAAACTTATCGATAACAATATTGCGATCTTGAATCAATTTAACGCGTCAAAATCGGGGAACGATCGAATTATTTTCAACGATCTTTCATTCTTCGATCGCGAGTCTTTTACTAACTTACCTGTCCGCTCAGCGAAAATTAGCACCTTGCCATCCGAAGTTTTGAAAAATGAATGGAGAATAAATACTCATGCTGCGAAACAAAATGGAGTAATGACAGTTTCAGAAAGACTATTGGCTGCAAAAAGTGCTCTCGCCAAAAAAACAGAAGAGAATCTTCTAAATGGTTACAACGAAGCAATAGCTGCAAGTGTTATTTTGTTAACTGCTTCCGGTGCAAATCAAGTTGCAATACCGAATCGATTTAATATGAATGGGCTATTTACGGAAAGCATTTTAAATACCTGGAAGCGAGGAAATTTTACAGGAAATTACAGCAAACTACATGAAGAAGTCTATAAACTGACAATGAAGCATCAGACTCCGCAATACATCAAAATGGGAATTCCCAGTACGAAATTTGAAAACGAAATCCCGTTTACAATTTAAACCACATTTCCCACACAACTCGAACCACTTCCCGCCGTGCAGCCGTAGCAATGATTATCTGTCGCGATTGTGCGGTTTTTTAGTGTTTTCAAATCAAAGTTGAAAATAGTTTGTTTCGATTCTACGGGCATTTCGAGCATTTGGTTGAAATCACAATCGTAGAGGTTTCCGAGCCAATCTACGCTGATTATGTTTCGGCACATTAAACCTTCGATTGTTTTTGGATTAAACGCATTTACGAGTTTTTGCATGTAGGATTCTTCGTTTTTTGTGCGGCGGAGCCATTCCAAATATCTCGCGATTGGCATATTTGTAATTGCGTATAAATTATTGAAAACAATATCGTAACGAGATTTTAATTCGCGTTTGAAATCGGCTTCAATCGCAGTTTGTTCGGGCGGAAGAAATGCTCCGACCGGATTATAGACGAGATTTAGCTGTAATTTTTCGTCAATTCCATAACCGAACGTGTTGAGCTTTTTTAGAGCTTCGACAGATTTATCAAAAACTCCGGTTCCTCGCTGTGTGTCGGTTTTTTCCGCAATAAAATATGGCAAACTTGAAACAACTTCAACCTCGTTTTCTTTGAAAAATTCCGGTAAATCAAGCTGATTTTCCTCGAACATCACGGTCAGATTGTGTCGGATAATTATATGAGTTCCAATCTTTTTTGCCTCGGTGACAAAATATCGAAAATCTGGAATCATTTCAGGTGCTCCGCCCGTTAAATCTAAAGTTTTAATGTCGTTGTTTCGCAAAACCTCCAAACACGCTTCAACGGTTTTGCGAGTAATAATCTCTGTCCGAATTGGCGAAGCGTCAACGTGGCAATGTTTGCAGGCTTGGTTACACAATTTACCGACATTTACTTGAAGCGTGTCAACTGTTGCAGCTACGAGATTTATCTTGAGCGAAGTTAGTTTTTCCGCAAACGAAATAGAAGTTTGTGGCAAGTTAGCTTTTTTTTGTAGAACTGGTAATTGCATTTGATTATTTTATTCAAGCGAAACAAAATAGAATTTCTTTTGAATTAAAAATGAACACTGAAAGTAAACGAAAACGCCAAGCAAAACTGCTAAGAACATTTAGAAAAATTCACCGATTTACCGGTGCATTTTTGTTCGCTTTTTTCTTCATTGTTGCGATAACCGGACTTTTACTCGGCTGGAAAAAAAACAGCAATGGTTTGATTTTAGCTGATTCATACAAAGGAACTTCCAAAAATCTTAAAGATTGGCTTCCGCTTGACCAACTTCGGCAAAACGCCGGAAAATTCCTTCACGAAAAAGTTGATCCAAATCTTTCGCTTGAACTTGATCGAATCGATGTACGACAAGATAAAGGTATGGTCAAGTTCATTTTCGTTGAAGATTATTGGGCAATTCAAGTTGATGGAGCAACCGGAGAATTGCTTCATGTCGAACGCCGCAATGCTGATTTCATCGAAAATATTCATGATGGCTCAATAATTGATAAATATCTCGGCACGAATGGCTACTTTAAACTTTTTTACACTTCAATTATGGGTTCGGCTCTTTTAATTTTTACAATCACCGGTTTTTGGCTCTGGATTGGTCCAAAACGAATGAAAAAATCCGAACGCGAATTGTAAAAATCACATCGAAACTTTATCGTGCGAATTTTTCGCCTGAATTCCGTGGATCAAACTCGCACCACCACGAATTGCCGAAGCTAAGTGCATTGCTTCCGTCATTTGTTCCATATTTGAACCATTCTCGAGTGACGATTGAGTATATGCGTCGATGCAATATGGACACTGAACCGTAACTGCGACCGCCAAACCAATCAAGGCTTTTTCGCGTTTCGACAAAGCACCTTCTTCTTGACAAGCGGAATACCACGCCATAAATTTTTCGAATAATTCGGGCTTATGCTGTGCAATATCGCCAAATTTTCCTAAATCTTCTTCGTTGTAATAATGCATAAATTTTTAGCAGCAGTTTTCGGTTGAACAAAATTCTCCGGTTAAATCAGTCAAATCATAATCTAAACCTTTTGTTTCTCGCGGATTTCGTTTAACGGAACGATTGCAATCAAACGACTTAGCGTCAGCTTCGGCAATTTCCTCAAGCGGATTAATTGCAATAAGTTGCTCGGCGTAAGGCTCTTTTTGATAGATTTCAAATGTCTTTTTGCAGACAGCCATTCGAGTTCCGCGTTCCAAAACGTGTCCGTCATCATCAATCACACGTTTCCACGGACCTTTGTAAATTACGGCTTGATTATGTTCCCAACACTCACCTTGCTTGCCTTTATACGCGACAACGGTAATCGCTCTAAACTCAATACCTTCAACAATTCGCCAAGGTTTTTCATCACGTTTGGCAATTTCCATACCGTAGAAACCAGCACGCTCAAAAGCCGCGATAAAGTCATCTTCGCGATATGCACCAGAGATACATCCCGACCAAAGTTCAGGATTTTGTTGCAAATGACGTGGAACATCTTCATCCGAAACTATGTCAGAAATTGCGACTCGTCCGCCACGTTTTACGACACGAAAAATCTCTCGAAAAAGCTGCTCTTTATCTTCCGGTTTAACCAAATTTAAGACGCAATTCGAAAGCACAACATCAACCGAATCGTGCGGAATTAATGGATTTTCGTGTTTGGATTTTGCAATAAACGCTTCGTAGTTTTCAAAATCTGCAACGGTCTTAATTGGGTTTTCCAATAAATAGTTATCAACTAATTTCAGGTCTAAACACAAATCTTGAATTTTTCCGTAGCGAAATTCTGTATTGTTGTAGCCGATCTTATTTCCAATTTCTTCGCGGTATTTATTGGCTAAATCGAGCATTTCGAGGTTTGTATCAACGCCGATCACACTGCCTTTTTCGCCGACTATTTGCGAAGCGATATAACAAATCTTCCCACCGCCTGAACCTAAATCCAACACAGTTTCGCCTTCACGGACGAAAGCAGACGGATCGCCACAACCATAATCACGATCGATAATTTCCGTTGGCAAAATCTTCAAATATTGCGGATCGTAATCAACCGGACAACAAAGTTCCATTTCCACTTCATTAGCCGCAACACCATATCGTTCGCGAACAGCTGTTTCAACATTTAATTCAAAAGCCATAGTTTTATAATAATCTCAAAAAAGCTAAAATTTATTCCAAATGAACCAAGAAACTTGTGCAATTGTGATTATGGCGAAATTTCCTGAACCAGGAAAGGTAAAAACCCGTTTGCAACCATTTATAACTCCAGATGAATCTGCCGATTTGGCTAAATGTTTTTTACAAGATACTGTAAACAAGGTGTTTACTGTTTCTGAAAACATTTTTATTTCATACACACCTGAAGAAAACCTCGAAGATTTTTTAAATCTGTTGCCTCAAAATTTTAATTTTAAAGCCCAATCAGGTTTTGATTTAGGCGATAAGATGACAAGTGCTTTTCAGTTCGCTTTTGATTTAAACTTTAAATATGTCGTATTGCTAGGAACCGATTCGCCAACACTTCCAACCAGTTTTATCACAAATTCTTTTGATATTTTACAAAGTAATGATGTTATAATTGGTGAAACGACTGATGGCGGATTTTATTTAATTGGGCTAAAAAAAACAGACAAATTAAACCTTGGACTTTTTGACCAAGTTGAGTGGAGTTCATCAAACACATTCAGACAAACGAAAAGTAATTTCGAAAAACTAAATCTGAGTTTTTATGAGCTTCCAATTTTTTACGATGTTGATACTCCTGATGATTTGGCGAAACTACAAAAAGATCAGTATTTTCAACATTTTGCACCAATTACTTATCAATATTTTTCGACAAAAAAGGACACAAATTTCTAAAAAAATTGTGTCCGTGTTATATTTTAAATTAGTTAGAGACTAGTTTGCGTATTCTTCTTCGTAATTTAGTTTCCACTGTTCAGCTACCCAATTTCTAGCTGCAAACATTACAACTTCATTCCATTTAGTTAAATTCTTGAGAACCGAAAGTGCCGCTAAAGGTTTTCTCGGATCACGTTCAACTCTTATGACCTCGGCTTGAGCCTCAATTAGAGTTGTTTCTTCGTCAAGAATACGAAGCGATACTTCACTACCGACCGGTGGTAGCATCTCGAAATTAACTAACGCACTGTTTTCTCCAACATTCTCTGTGGTTCCTTCAACTTGCACCGATTCACCGGTAGTTTTATCAAACCAACTAGCTTGAACTCTCAATTTTGCCATGATTCGTTCATGAACCGGAGTTCTTGGTGTTTCTGTATCGTATGATAATCTCATAATATTCCCTCCCTGCTCTGTGTATAAATAACTTCCCACGCCCGAAATTTTATATTAGTCTTGATATTCAACCTTGTCAACCAAAACCGCTCAATCCGCTCAAACGATTTTTTTTAATTTACGTCTGTTTAATATATTTCGCTCAAAATTGATACTTTAGATTCAAAAACATTTAATTTTCAAAACTTTTTAATCAATTTCCTAACAATTCATATGCAACAACCTAGACTTGGTTGTAAATTGTTTCAACTACAATAAGTAGAAAATCATAAAAAAATATTCCTAAACAGAATAAAATCTTGATGTTGCGATACGATTACATTATACTTCCTAAAAAATCCATAAGTTTTTCTGAATCAAAACAAAAATGAAAATACAAATAATCGCAACTTTATTAACAGTTCTTTTCTCAAGTTTTAGTGTTTTTGGTCGAAACTCAAACTTAAGAGAAATTCAAACTTTTGGGAATAAATCGGGAATTACATTTACTGACGAAACGCTTTATCGAACAGAAAATAATGGCGATTCGTGGCAGGCAGTTTCATTGCCAAAACGATTTTCGCAAAAAATAAGTGATGCAAAATTTATTACCGAAAGTTTTGGTTGGGCAATTTTGGTTGATAAAAGTGATTACACTTTAGAATTAGCACAAACCGCTGATGCAGGAAATTCTTGGGCTTTGCGGTCTATAAACATTAGCTCCGCAGATTTGCTTGAAGTAGATTTAGATAAGGTTTCGGTTCAATTTGAAAACCAAGACGGCAGCGGACAGATTCTGCTTTCAATTCGGTCACAAACCAGTTCCAATTTTTTTGGTAAAACTTATTATGAATCACTCGATGGTGGGATTACCTGGCAGTTTATTTCAAACGAAATTTTTCCGCGTGAATCTGATAAACAAATTGAACAAAACAATTCAAAATGGAAACTTAAATCGGTCGGAAACTGTATCGGCTTTAAAAGTGGTTGCACCAATGAATCAATCGTTTCTTATAAGGGCAAAAACATTACGCCAACAGAAATAAAAGAGCTTTCAAGGCTTGAAAAACAAACCGCAACTTCTGAGCTAAAGACAACAAGTTTTTTGCCACCAGCAGGAAATACGCGAATTAGTCTTGCGAGAGGTTTCGATAAATGCACCGCTGCAACTTCTGCTCAAATGCAGACTTGGTGGAATACTTCGCCATTTTACGATGCAAATATTTATATGAGCGGGAGAAATCGTGGTTGTTCGCAAGGTCAACTGACACAAACTTGGGTTAATAACGTAACTGCTCAAGGTTGGGGATTAATTCCAACAATAGTTGGTTATCAATCGCCATGTTCAGTCTGCACAAGTTGCCAAAAACACAGTTCTGATTCAGCAACAGCCGAAACACAAGGTCGTGGTGAAGCCGATATTGCAATTACAGATGCAATAAACCTCGGCATTACATCAGGCTCAATTCTCTATTATGATATGGAAAGATACGATGATGTCAGTGGAACAGGTGCTTGCTCAACTCCGACAAAATCTTTTCTTAAAGGTTGGACTGATCGAGTTAAAGAGCTTGGCTACAAATCGGGTGTTTACGGTTCGCCGACAAATGCTCAGAACGACTGGGTAAACATTCCGCTAGCATCACAAATGGACGCAGTTTGGCTTGCACGCTGGAATAATGTAATGACAACGTTTGGCGTTACACCTTTGTCTGACGTTTTTTGGGCAAACCATCAAAGAATTCATCAATGGCTTGGTCCGCGAGACGAAAATTGGGGCGGAGTAACGTTTAATATTGACAACAATATTTCTGATGCACCGGTTGTCAGCAATATAATTCAACGCAACAAAATTGCAGATTTTGATGGTGATGGCAAAACTGATTTGAGCGTTTATCGACCTGATGCATCTGCTAGTTGGTATATTTTACCATCCGTAAATAATAGTTTTTACGGTGTTGGGTTTGGACTTTCAGCCGATGTTATCACTCCTGGCGACTATGACGGTGATGGCAAAACTGACTATGCTATTTTTCGCCCTTCAACCGGAATTTGGTATGTTCAAGTAAAAGCCGGTTTTCTTGTCGCCCAACCTTTTGGACAAAACGGAGACATTCCGGTTCAAGCTGATTATGATGGCGATGGTAAAACTGATTTTGCGGTTTTCAGACCAAGTAATGGCGTTTGGTATATCAAAAATAGTTTTGACACTCGCGGACTTTCAGTCACAATTACGCAATTTGGAGTTACCGGAGACAAACCTGTGCAAGGCGATTATGACGGCGATGGCAAATTTGATGTTGCGGTTTTCAGACCAAGTAATGGCGTTTGGTATTTGCTCAGAAGTAATCTTGGCTTTACTGGTGTTCAGTTTGGAATAACAACCGACAAACCTGTGCAAAGTGATTTTGATGGTGATGGCAAAACAGATTTAGCAGTTTTTCGTGATGGAATTTGGTATGTTTTGCAAAGTCAAAATGGCTTTCTTGGAGTTCAATTTGGTTTCGCAACAGATAGACCAACGCCTGGCGATTTTGATGGTGACGGAAAATCTGACATTGCTGTTTACCGACCGAGCAATGGCGTTTGGTATCTTTTACAAAGTCAGGCTGGTTTCACTGGAATCCAATTTGGCAGTGCAACAGATCAACCAATTCCAACTGCCTATATTCCGCAAAATTAAGCTTTTTACTCAATAATTTTTAAGACCTGTTTGCCTCTGAGAGCATACAGGTCTTTTTTTAATTTCTTTCTTTGTGCAAAAATTCACATTTTGTTAATGTTCGTTTCTTGATAACTTGTTGTTTTCGGAACTCAATTTGCTTTAACATTAAATATCGAATTTTGTTTGTCTTCTTCAAGACACAAATACGGCTCGCTTTTTAGTTAGTTAAGGCTTCAAAGTGTGAATTATCAATAGCTTAACAAGTTTAGCAAACAAACAGGTTTTGTAATTTTTTTGTGAAATAAATCCGAAAAATAAAACTTAAAATCCAAAAATTTGCTAAATATTTTAAATGCAATTTTGTTTTTAATAGAATTATCAAAAAATACGAGGTCAAATAATGTTATCAAAATCAGTCAAATTTATGATGTTAGCCGTTCTTACGATGGCAGTAAGCATCACAACTTTTGCACAATCAAACGCCAGCACCGGACAAATTGTCGGTGTTGTCGTTGATTCAAATGGAGCTGTTGTACCTAATACAACAGTTACTTTAACAAGCAAAGATACAAACTCTGTCAAAACTGCAACAACAAGCGATGATGGACTTTATCGTTTTATTTTGCTTACACCTGGTGATTACACCGTAAAAGCGAATGCCGCAAATTTTGGTGAGCAAACTCTTAATATTACAGTTTTTGTCGGTCGAACAATTGACGGAAACTTCACGCTCAACGCAGGAAGCGTCAAAGCTGAAGAAGTTACTGTTACCGCTGAAGGTGTTCAAACAACAACAAGCAATTTCGACACAATTCAAACAAATGAATCAATTCAGAATTTACCTCTCAACGGGCGTAGATTTCAAGATTTGGTTAATTTAACTCCAGGAGCTCAAGCTGATCAAACAGCGTCTCGGGGACAGGTAACAATTTCTGGTCAACGAGCTATCAATGGAAATATTAACGTTGATGGTGCTGATTTCTCACAACCATTTTTCGGTGGAATTCGAGGCGGCGAACGTTCGGGTGCAACCCCAACGCTTCCGCAAGAAGCTGTTCGTGAATTTCAGGTAATTGCTGCTGGTTATTCTGCTGAATTTGGAAGAAGCTCCGGCGGTGTGATTAACGTTGTTACTAAAAGCGGAACTAATAATTTACGTGGTTCAGCCTTTTGGGTTTATCGCCCTGATCGTCTCGCTAGAGCAAATAGTTTTGTCAGAGCACTTTCTGAACAGCGTTTAAACGCAATAGGGGCACAAGCAGTGCTTGCTCCTGACCAACATCAATTTGGTGGTTCTGCTGGTGGTCCGATAGTTAAGGACAAAGTCTTTTTCTTTGGGTCATACGAACAACAGAGATTTCGTGCTCCACGCCAAATCTTTTTTAATAATTTAGCTGGTTTAACTGGGGTTTCAACATCGCAAACCCAGGCATTCAATTTTTATAAAGGTCAAGAAGCACAATTCGAATCAACGAATGACTCTCAAATAGCATTAGGAAAAATTGACTGGAATCTAAACGAAGCAAATCGTTTAAGTACAAGATATAACTTTAGTAACAACAATGCGTTGAACGCTGCATCAACTGGAGAATCTTTAATCGATCCAACAACAAATCAATCGCTTTCAACCAATGGAACTGAAAAAAATCGTAATCACGGTGTTGTATCAAATTTAGTTAGCACTCTTTCTTCAAATGCTATCAATGAATTCCGATTTCAATACGCTTTTGAAGAACGTCCGCGTATCGCAAATGCAAATGTAGCAAATGTAAATACAACAATTGGTGTTTATGGAACAAGAAATTTCTTACCTACAACACAATTTGATAAACGAATTCAATTTGCTGATAGCTTAACCTACATAGCAGGCAATCACACACTAAAGTTTGGTGGAGAATTTAGTAATATTTTTGCGAGCCAAAAATTTGGATTCAACCAATTCGGTGTATATACTTTCGCAGGATTAACATCAACATTGAATTCAACTGTTGGCGGTGTTGCAAATAGTCCAATCGGTGCTCCAGGAATTTTGCAAGCAATTTCTTCGACTCCTTATTTGTTTACAACTTCTCCAACTGGAACAGTAGGTACAGTTCCATTTGCAGGTAGATTTGACACAACAACTGCTAGATACAACCAACAAATCGGAAATCTTCAGGCGGCTTACACTGTAAGAGAGATTTCTTTCTTTGCTCAAGACGCTTGGCGGATTACTCCACGCTTAACTTTGAATTACGGTCTCCGATTCGAACAACAGAGAAATCCTTCTGCTGAAGCAAACAATACTCCGATAATCGACTTAATTAGAAATACATCTTTCCCGATACTTGGAAATAGAGGAATTAACCCATCTATCATTCCTGATAGTGGAAACCAATGGGGACCACGACTCGGATTTGCTTGGGATCCAAATGGCGATGGTAAAACCGTTGTTCGAGCGTTCAGTGGCGTTTATTACGCGAGAACTCCGTTGCTAGGTCTCGCAGGTCCTTTTAACAATTTCCGAGATCCCGCTGGCGATTTGTCAGTTACTCTTGGTTCACCTGCTTTTAATGCAACTGGATTTAATCAAGCGACTTTTGAATTGCAAAATCCACAATACGTTTCAATCGTTGGTGGTGCTGGATTAGCTCCGAATACGGTATTCCGTCAATTTGCAATCCTTGGGATTAACCTGAATTCATCAAGTTTAACAAATTTACCAACTTTAACCCCAGCCCAACTTCAAACTATTGGCGATAGATTACGTGCTGCAACCACAAATCCTACAGCAAGTTTGGGAATCTATCAAAACGCAAATTTCACCGGAATTACCAACGATTTCAAAAACCCAAGATCATTTCAGTTTGGTGGTGGTGTCGAACGTGAAATTATGAATGGTTTAACAGTTGGTCTCGATTATACGCAAATCAACACTGTGTTTTTGCAACGAAATCGTGACATCAATCTGCCTTCAATTTCTAGCATTGATCCAGTTACAGGACGATCGATTCTAATTCGAGCTAACCGACCGATTGCTGCTTTGGGTACAATTCAGCTTCGTGATTCATCGGCTCGTTCTTTGTATAAATCTTTAACATTCCGCATTAACACAATTCGTAAATGGGGAAGAATCAATGCATTCTACACACTTTCTAAATCAACATCTGATGATGATAACGAACGTGATGCTGGTGGTGTTTTGTATGACAATCCTTATGATTTGAGAAATGAGTATGGTTTGTCAAACCTTGACCGTCGTCATCAATTTGTTGCAAATCCTTCATTTAACTTACCTTTCGGTTTCGAACTTTCAAGTGCCATCAGAATCCGTTCTGGTCGCCCGTTTGAAAGTCGCGTTGGTTCTGATTTGAATGGTGATGGAAATAGTAATGAACGTCCGTTCATATCACCTGGAGTTGAACTAAGACGAAATAACTTCTTTAACCGTCCGTTGGTTGATGTCGATTTACGTGCTCAAAAGAGTTTCAAACTTGGTGAGACTAGAAAATTGTCGTTCTCTGCTGAGTTTTTCAACGTCTTAAATCGTTCGAATCTACAGTTTAGCGGAACAGCAACAACTAACTATTGTGCAGTTTCAAATGCTCGTTGTGGACTTGATGGAATTACAAACATCAATTTCAAACAATACATTCAACAAACTACGACTGCTACTAACTTTGGTCAATTAAATCTTGCTGGACTAAATCCGGGAAGCCAAGTTTTCCAAATGCAGCTTGGTGCTAGATTCTTCTTCTAAAACTTTTTTAGATAGAAAAAACCTAACAAGCACGTTCTTTCGCGAGCGTGCTTTTTTATTTGGATTTTACTATTCGTGAGTAACAATTTACGATTGTTCTCAATGAAAGTTTTGCAAGTATCTTCAGCAACAGAGTTTGGCGGCGGCGAAAGGCATTTTGTTGATTTGTGTCGCAGTTTGATTGAAAGAAATCATCAGGTTTTTGTTGTTCTTCGCCCAACTAATAAATGGCAAGATAAACTCGATTTTCTGCCGCCGGAAAATATTCTACACGTTTCTATAAGAAATTCGTTTGGAGTTTTTAGCGGACAAAAAATTGCTAAGTTCATTCGAAAAAATAATATTGAAATAGTTCACGCCCACGTTGCGAGAGATTATTTTCCGACAAGTTTGGCTTGTTGGATTGCAAAAACTCCAAAATTTATAATAACTCGTCATGTTCTTTTTCCACTTAAATCGTTTTATCGTTTTGCTTTAAAAAATCTTGCCAAGGCAATTGCAGTTTCTTCTGCGGTTGAAACTGAGCTGGCAAAAACTTTTCCGCGAGAGAAAATAATGGCAATCTCAAATGGAATTAATGTCGATCATTTTGGAAACGGCGACAAACTGAAACCTCGAGAACAATTTCGTTTTGAACATAATATTCCTTCGGATTCGCAATTGATAGTAATTGTCGGCGAACTAAAAGCACTCAAAGGACAAGAAGATTTTGTTTTGGCTTCACAGATTGTTGCTGAAAAGTTTCCGAAGACACATTTTGTTATTGTCGGAAAAGAACCTTCGTTTGAAAAAAAGTATCGACAAAAACTAAAAAGACTAGTTAAAGTTTTTGGTCTCAAGGAAAAATATCTGTGGCTAAATTGGGTTGAAGACACAGCAAATTTACTTCACGCTTGTGATTTGTTTGTTTCAGCTTCGCACACAGAAAGCTTCGGTTTAGCAATTTTGGAGGCAATGGCAAGCGGAACTGCGATTGTCTCAACTGAAACAAAAGGTGCAATTGAACTTTTGGGAAATGAAAATCTTGTTCCGATTGAAAATCCGACGAAATTGGCAGAAGCAATCTGTAATATTTTGAGCGATGAAATTAAGCGAAATAATTTAATAGAGCGAAATCAAAAGGCTGCAAAAGAAAGATTTACGCTTTCGAGAATGGTTGACGAAACCGAGAATCTATACAAATCTATATTGTAAATTATCCTTTTTTCAGCTTCTGCAAACGCTCTGCTGCGGCTTCGAGAGTTTCATTTTTCTTGCAATAACAAAATCTAACTCGTTGCGAACCAAGAGTTTTATCGTGATAAAAACTCGAAGCCGGAACAACCGCAACGCCAATTTCACGAATCAGATGCTTTGTAAATTCAATATCATTAGCAAAACCGAAGTCTGAAATGTCGCACATAATGTAATAAGCACCTTCCGGCGAATCGCATTTCAGACCAACATTTTGCAAAATTGGCACGATAAAATCACGTTTTTCTTGATATTCATTTTGTAAGTTTATGTAATAACTTTCCGGTAAACTCAAGGCGTAAGCTCCAGCTTTTTGCAACGGATGTGCCGCACCAACGGTCAAAAAATCGTGAACCTTTCGAATTGCTGACGAAATATCCGGCGGTGCAATCACAAATCCGACACGCCAACCTGTCACCGAATAAGTTTTTGAAAGCGAATTTATAACAACAGTCCGCTCACGCATTCCATCGATATTTGCCATGCAAATATGAGATTTTTCGCCGTAAATAATGTGTTCGTAAATTTCGTCGGTAAAACAAATTACGTCAAATTCTTTACACAAATCCGCGATAAATTCGAGTTCGTCACGCGAGAAAACTTTTCCCGTCGGATTATTTGGATTACAGATAATTATCGCTTTCGTCTTTTCATTAAATGCATTTCTTAGCTCATCTTTATCAAAATTCCACCCATTTTCGGTTTTTCTGAGTGCAACATGAACTGGTTTTGCATCCGACAAAATCGCGTCCGGTGCGTAATTCTCATAAAATGGTTCGAAAACAATTACTTCTTCGCCAGCATCAACCGTCGCCATCATTGCGGCAATCATTCCTTCTGTTGAACCGCAAGTTACAGTGATTTCCGTTTCGGCATCAACGTCTAAACCCAAGAAATTCTTAGTTTTGCGAACAATTGCATCACGAAAATCTTTCGTTCCCCAAGTAATCGCATATTGGTTAAAATCTGCACCAATCGCTTCTTGAGCCTTTCGTTTTATATCTTCCGGTGCTGCAAAATCAGGAAAACCTTGCCCGAGATTGACCGCCGAATATTTAATCGCTTCGCGTGTCATTTCTCGAATCACGGATTCGGAAAAGGAAGATGCTTTTTTGGAGATTCTATTTTTTGAGATGTTTGGTTGTTTCATTTTTAATTATCACTCGTAACCATTTGGATTTTTTTGATGCCATTTCCAAGCTGATTCGATAATTTTCTCAAGCTCCGGAAATTCTGGTTTCCACTTCAAAACTTCGTTTGCTTTTGTTGCGTTTGCAACTAAACGAGACGGATCACCTGCTCTTCGATGTGCAATTTTAGCTTCAATTTTCTTTCCGGTTATTGCTCTCGCTGCTTCAATAACTTCATTTACCGAATATCCATTTCCGTTGCCAAGGTTGATAAATTCAGAAGAATTTCCGTTTCTCAAATGTTGCAAAGCAAGAAAATGTGCCTGACTCAAGTCGGAAATATGAATGTAATCGCGAATCGCGGTTCCATCTGGCGTGTCGTAATCATCTCCGAAAATTGAAATTGAAGGAATTTTTCCTTGAGCTGCAAAAAGAGCCAAAGGAATTAAATGAGTTTCAGGACTATGGTGTTCGCCGTGTTTTTCAGTTGCACCGCAGGCATTAAAATATCGCAACGCAACGAATTTTAGATTGTAAGCAATATCGTAACTTTCAAGAATCCGTTCAACCATAAATTTCGACCAGCCGTAAGGATTAGTCGGTTTTTGAGGATGATTCTCATCGATTGAAATATATTGCGGTTCACCATAAGTTGCACAAGTTGACGAAAATACAAACTTTTTAACGTTATTCTCAATCAGAACATCTAAAAATTGAAGAGTTTGGACAACATTATTTTCCCAATATTTATTAGGTTTATCAACAGATTCACCAACGTATGCGAATGCTGAAAAATGCATTACCGCTTCAATATTGTGTTCGTCTAAGATTTGTTTTATCAATAACTTATCGCCAATATTGCCTTCAAAAAAAGGAAGAGATTTATTTACTGCTTTTTTATGTCCGTAAATTAAATTATCAATTACAACAACCTCTTCGCCTTTTTCGCGAAGATATTCAACCGCCACACTACCAATATAACCTGCTCCACCTGTGACTAAAATTGCCATAAAATTAGTTTAACGAGAATTACTCGCAGCATTTTTTTCGTCAATGACAGTAATGGTTGCTTCCGGCAGAAACTGATTAAAAAGATTACGAATTTTTGCTTCGTTGTTTTCACTTACTGCTTCTTGAAAGCTGTTGAGAATGTTGGAAACTTCGACCGAATCGTGTAACGCAATATTGCCGATAAATATCTTTGGGTGTTGAGTTTTTAATAAATTCTCGCCGGAAATTTCGAGTTCTTCAAAAAGTTTTTCACCTTTGCGAATTCCCGAGAAAACAATGTCAATATCTTCATAAGGCGATAAACCCGAAAGGCGAATCATATCTTCCGCGAGGTCTAAAATCTTAACAGGTTTTCCCATATCGAGAATAAAAATTTCGCCACCTTTTCCTAATGCTCCAGCCTGCAAAACAAGCTGCGAGGCTTCCGGAATCGTCATAAAATAACGCGTCATTTCAGGATCAGTAACTGTTATTGCTTCTCCTTTAAGTATTTGTTCGCGAAAAATTGGAACAACAGAACCTGCAGAACCGAGAACGTTTCCAAAACGGACAGCAATGTAATTAGTTGCGTAAGTTTGATTTATGCCTTGCAAAACAATCTCGGCAAGACGTTTTGAAGCTCCCATTATCGAAGTCGGATTTACAGCTTTATCTGTTGAGACAAAGACGAAATCTTTCGTATCAAATTCACCAGCAAGATTTCCGATCAATTTTGTTGCAAAAATATTATTTTTCACGGCTTCGCTCGGATTATTCTCCATAAGCGGAACGTGTTTGTGGGCGGCAGCATGAAAAACAACTTCGGGTCTATATTTTGCGAAAATTTCACGCATTCGAGGTTCATCAGAAGTATCAGCAATAAGTGGTACAAAATTTGTTTCGTTATAATCTTTCGTTAGTTCTTGTTCGATTTGGAAAAGAAAAAACTCAGCTCGCTCAACAAGTAAAATCTGTTTTGGTTTAAATTCTGTAATTTGTCTCACTAATTCTGAACCAATTGATCCGCCTGCACCGGTAACCAAAACCGTTTTATCTTGCAAAAATTCAAGCAAATTATCACTATCGAGTTCAACTTCATCGCGTCCGAGTAAATCTTCAATTTGCACATCGCGGATTCGCGAAATTTTCACGTGTCCGTGAACAATTTCATTTAGACTTGGAACTATTCTGGCTTTAACAGAAATTTCACGGCAAATATCTAAAATACGGCGAATATCTTTTCCGTTTGCTTGATCTATTGCAATTACAACTTGTTCAATATTTAACTCGTCAACAAGTCTTGCTAAATCGTTAGTTGTTCCTAAAACCTTTATTCCGCTTACACTTCCACCTTTTTTAAACTTATCGTCGTCAACTAATCCTTTAATATCAAACTCCGAATCTGCACGTCTGAGAATGTCTTTTAAGACAGTTGCACCGATTCTCCCGGCACCGACAAAAAGCGTAGATTTTTGTTTAATTCGCTTTTTTCCGTGTCCAATGCGTTTATTATCTTTAAATTCGTGCAAAAATCGGCGTAAAACACGAAGTCCGAGTAAACCTCCAAAAGCCAAACCCGTGTCATAAAATATTACAGAAAGAGGAACTTGCCAGCGAATAAATCTATCCGGCGAAAGCAAAAGCCTAACAAGTATTAAAATTACGCCGGAAATAATCGCCGCTTTGAGAAAAGATTTAATATCTTCGAGGCTGACATATCGCCATAAAATAGAATATGCACCAACCAAAAATAAAGCTGCGAACTGCACAAACACCACAAACGGAAGCTGATTAAGTGCATTATCGAGATAAACTTCAGGAATTTTAAATTCGAAACGAAGTAGATAGGCGAAAAAAAACGCACCGCACAAAACAGCAACGTCTGCTAAAAATTGAAATGGACGACGCAAAAACCAGAAATGTTCTTTGGCGGATTTATTGTTGAAAAAATTCTTTGACATGCCGAAAATTCAATAGACTCTTTTCAAGTTACTTATCTAATGCGAAACTGTCAATCGCGACAAAGTTTCTATCAAACTATTTGCAGTAAAAAACCATCAAATACGCAAATTGTTTGAATCAAACTCTTTTATCAGTTAATCTATCGTCAGTTTTTGTTTAAGTTTAGGAAGTTATTATGATTTTAAAATCCAGATTGTTTTTATTGACAATATTTCTCATAAGTTTGTTTTTAACAAATTTTGCTCAAGAGCCACTTAGTCAAACAGGTTATTTAATTGGTCCGGGCGATGAAATTACTGTTAAAGTTTTAGCCGAACCACAATGGGATTTTGCAGCAAGAGTTGATGAAGACGGAAAGGTTGAAGTCCCGTTTTTTGATAAATCAATCAACGCTCAATGCCGAACAGAACGCGATATGCGAATTGAAGTTACAAAACTATTGTCTAAATATTTGAGAAACCCTCAAGTAAATTTGCGAATTACAGAACGCCGAAGTATTCCGCCGGCAACAGTTACTGGCGAAGTTAAAGCACCGCAACTTGTTGTTTTAAATCGCAAAGCCCGCCTTTTAGAATTAATTTCTTTTGCCGGAAGCACAACTGAAGATGCTGGTGAAATGATTCAGGTTTTTCGAACACAAAAACCTTTATGCGTTGATTTGGTGAAAGATACCAGTTGGCAACTCGGTGACTCTTCAAGCGATTTGCCATCGCGAATGTATAGTCTTTCGACGGTTTTGCAAGGAAAAGATGAAGCAAATCCGGTAATTTATCCAGGCGATGTAATTGTTGTCCAAAAAGCGTTGCCTGTTTATGTAACCGGAGAAGTCAGACAGCCGCAAGGAATCAGAATTAAAAACGGAGTTTTGTCGTTAACTCAAGCAATTGCAATGGTTGGTGGACCAAACCAACCTAAAATTAAGTCAATGCGAATTTATCGTTTAAGAGATAACTCACAAGAACGTGATGTTTTAGAAATTAATTACGACGATATTAAAAAAGGAACACGTAAAGACGAAATGCTTCAACCTTATGACATTGTTGAAGTTGATAAACCAAAGAAAAGTGTTAAAGATACTATATTTGAGGTTATTACCGGAGTTGGACGCGGTGTTGTTGGCGGATTTAGTAACCAATTGCCAACTAGAGTTCTTTATTAAATTCAGATAAATATATAAATTAGAAGTCCGTAATTTTAAGTTACGGACTTTTTTATTTTTCTGCGTCAAGATAAATTTCGTCAATTAATTTCGCGTATTTTTCATCGACAATTCTTCTCTTTACTTTTAAGGTTGGCGTAAGTTCACCGGATTCAACAGTTAGCTCATTCTCAAGAAGTGCAATTTTCTTTACTTTTTCATATCTCGATAGTTTTTCGGTCAAACTATTAATTTCTTTCTCAAGCAATTCGATAATTTTTAGACTACGACAAAAATCAGATTGAGTTTTTAAATGTAAGTTTTCTAGCTTTGCGTAGCTTTCTAATTGTTCAAAATTTGGAACAATTAAAGCCGCAGCAAACTTTCTTCCGTTTCCGACTAAAACCACTTGATTAACAAACCGCGAGCCTTTAATCATTTGTTCAATAGGTGAAGGTGCGATATATTTTCCACCGGAAGTTTTGAACAACTCTTTTTTGCGGTCGGTAATTTTCAGAAAACCTTCTTCGTCAATTTCGCCAATATCACCGGTTCTGAACCAACCATCAGGTGAAAATGTATCAATTGTCGCCTGAGGTTTGTTGTAATAACCGAGCATAATATTTGCACCGCTCGCTTCAATTTCGCCATCTGCTGCAATTCTTATTTTTACATTTCTGATTGGTTTTCCTACTGTTCCGAGTTTTACTTGAGTTGGAATATTGCTTGTAATCACCGGCGAAGTTTCAGTTAATCCGTAACCTTGCATTATTGAAACACCTGCACCGGTAAATATCAAAAAAATATCATTTGAAAGTGCTGCTCCGCCAGTAATGCAGGAACGCAAATTTCCACCAAAAAACTCACGAAACTTGGTGAAAACAATTCTATCGGCAATTGTATGTTTAACAGCGAGCATCGCCGGAATTGCTTCTTTCTTTTCAAGTTGGAGAGCATATTCTTTGGCAACATCAATTGCCCAATCGAAAATCTTTTCGCGTAAAGGGCTAGATTGTGCGGCTGTTAATTTCGCTTTTGCGTAAACCTTTTCAAAGATTCGCGGAACGCCGACAAAGATTGTTGGTGAAACTTCTTTTAAATTATTTGCGACTTTATCTATTGATTCTCCATAGTGAACCGCCATTCCGTTGAGAATATATAAATACATTCCACTTCTTTCAAAAACGTGCGAAAGTGGCAAAACCGATAATGGCTTATCGTCTTTTGTAAATGCAAAACCTGCTCCCGCATCAATGACATTGGAAACTAAATTTCCGTGCGTCAACATTACACCTTTTGGTTCGCCGGTTGTTCCACTGGTGTAAATAAGCGTTGCAATATCGTTTTGTTTGACAGATTCTTGCAGACTTCTAATTAAATCAGGACTTTCAATGCCGAGTTTTTCGCCTTGTTTTTCTAAAGTTTTTAGCGAAATTACAGTAGCTTTATCTTCTTCATTTGTATTGAAAACAACTACTCTTTCAATTGTCTTGCATTCCGGAAGAATAGTTGAATAAGTTTCAAGCATTTTTTCATCTTGAATAAATATAATTTTTGCTCCGGAATCGTTGAGAATATATTTTACAGAGTCAGAATTTAAAGTTGTATAGATTGGAACGTCAATTATACCGCCAAACTGACAACCAGCGTCCGTAATTGTCCAATCAGGCGAATTTGCCGACAAAATTGCAACGCGATCGCCAGATTTAACTCCTAATGAATAGAGTCCAAGTGCGATGTTTTCAGCACGAGAAATCATTTCCGAAGTAGAAATCGAAATCCATTCATTATTTTTTTTGTAGTTAAGTATATCTTTGCGGTCGTGTTTTTTTCCGGTTTGAAGAAATAGCTCTGCAAGTGTTTTTGGTTCATCTTCAAATAATTTAACTCTCGCTTCTTGTTGGCGAATAACATTTTCTAAATTCATTTATTTAAAACTCCTCCAAAAAATATTTTCAAAACTTCATCAGCCATCGGTGCAAGTGGATAACTTTTTTTGGACAAAATCCAATTTGTTACCATTTCATCTAAAGCACCGTAAAGAATTTTCGCACAAGTTATTGGGTGCAGATCGTTTCTAAAAATACCTTGCTTTTGACCTTCTTCAATTGCTTGTCGAATAATATCAAGATATTCGGCAAAACCTGTTGCAGAAAATTCTTCCATAAACTTGGTTGAGCCACGAAGTTCAACTTGAAAAACAATTGCCAGATCGCGATCAGCACCGAGCTTTTCAAGATGTAATCTCGCAATTCGGTGAATTTTATCTGCAGCGTTATCTATTTCGGCGAGTTCTCTTTTGCCTTCTGTAATAAACTCTTCCATCGCCCGATCAAAAACCGAGTGAAGAATTTCTTCCTTACTTTTAAAATATAAATACACTGTTCCATCCGCAATTCCGGCATCTCCAGCAATATCTGCAACCTTCGAACTAAAGTATCCTTTTTTTGCGAAAACTCTGATTGCGGCTCGTAAAATTGCCTCTCGCTTATCAGTTACTATTATTTTTTGAGTTCCGACGATACGGATTGAACTTGACATTAAATTTTCCAATTCTGTTAGCTGAATGAATCTTCATTCATAATATTAGCAAACTACAAAATTAATCAACAAAAAACTTTAATATTTGTAATTTTTTTAGAGACAAAAGAAAAAGACTCACAATGGTTGTGAATCTTTTCAAAAAATATGGCGGAGAAGACAGGGCTCGAACCTGCAAGCGATTACTCGCGGTAGTTTTCAAGACTACTGCCTTACCAATTAGGCTACCTCTCCGTATCCTACGGAACTTAAGAATATACCGTAGTTCTCAAGAAATTTCAAATGTTATTGATTTGTTAGTTTCGAAAGAGTGTTATCAACTTCAGCGGCTGCTTTTATTCCTACTGATTTTAAAGCTAAACCGCCACTTGAATCAATAACAAACAAACTTGGAAACGGCATATTAAAATCGCCATCTTTGCCTTTATCTCCATATTTGAAAATTACGTCAAAATTTCCGGCTATTACATCAAAAGATAACTTGTGTTTTTTCAAAAATGGCTCAACTTTGTTTTTTCTTTCATGTGTTATAGCTAAATAAACTATATTTTTATCTGCATATTTATCTGCAATTAGATTTAATTTTGGCGTTATATTTTCACAAATTGGACAAGATGTTGACCAAAAATATAACACCACTACTTTTCCTTGAAGTTCTTCGGAATTAAAAAATTTTCCTTCCAATGATTCAACATTAAAACTTTCGGCACGTTGGTTTTGTCCAAAACAACCGATTGAAAAAATTGCTATTAGTGAGAATATTATTAATGCTTTCATAGATATTAATTACATCGAAAAATTAATTCGAATATTTAATATTATCAAATAGTTGAACATTGTTCAACGTTTTTTATTTTTTGGATTATGATAAAATTTATTAATGTTGTTAGAAACTCTCGAAATACAAAATTTTCGCAATTTGGAAGGAAAAGTTCACTTTCGAGATGGTTTGAATATTATCTACGGGGAAAATGGGCAAGGAAAAACTAATTGGCTTGAAGCAATTTACATTTTGGCGAATACAAAATCTTTTAAAACTGCAAAATTGCAAGAATCAATAAGGTTTGAAACTAATGAAATTGCATTTATTCGCGGAAGCGTTCGCCAATCAGCCGAAATTATTAGAAACATTCAAGTTACACTCGAAGGTAATACAAAAACTCTTTCAATTAATGGTAAAAAAGAAACGCTAAATCGGTATTCCGGACAACTTCACGCATTAATTTTTAACGCTGATGAACTCGAAACTGTTCGCGGAACGCCGGAACATCGCCGAAAGTTTTTAGATGCCGGAATTGTTGGGGTTTTTCCGCCTTTCGTTAAAACTCTTGCTGATTATGCTAAAGTTATTAAGCAAAAAAATGCGTTATTGCAAAACGCACGTGACAATGAGGTATCGCTTGAAAAAGTTTCAAAAATGCTTGAAGTTTGGAACGATCAACTAATTTCACTAGCAACACGAATTCATAAAGCACGAATTAGATATGTTGAAAGACTCAACGAAGTTTTTGCTAAACACCTTTTTAGTAAAGAAGAAATTTCTATTCGATACGCATCTTCACTTGAAGAAAAAGGCGATATTTCTGATTATTCTGCACTTTTAGCCGAGAGATTAACCATTCGCGTTCAAGCCGAATACGCCTCAGGTTATTCGCTTATCGGCACACATCGCGATGATCTTGAAATCCTTTTTGATGGACGAGATTTACGCAAATTTGGTTCTTCAGGACAGCAACGAAGTGCGTTTCTTTTGATGCAATTAGCGATTATTTCAGTTTTTGAATCGCAAAATGGCGAATATCCAATTTACTTGATTGATGACATAGATTCTGAACTTGATTACAAACGAATTGGTCAACTTCTAGAGTTTCTCAAAGATAAAACTCAAACATTTGTAACAACTTCAAAAGACAGCTTTGTCAAAAGTTTTAGCAAGCAAAATGACACATTTCTAGTCAAAAATGGAAATATAGTTTCAATCTGCTAACTATCTTAAACATTGTTTAAAATTACTTTGCAAAACAGTGTAAATTTGTTAATATCTAAATAAGACGTTTCCTTCACGTCGTTTTTCTTTCGAAAGCTACAATCTTTTACTACCTTTTTATTGCAAAATTTTACAAATAGTCTCAGACCTAAGGATTGAATCAAATCATGAGTTTGCTTGATATTGCACCTATAATTGAACAAATGTTGCTCGTTTCAGAAAACGTGAGTGACCTTAATTTCTCGACCGGACAAAAACCACAAGTTGAAATTAATGGAAAATTATTTCCCGTTGCACCTCTTGGACTTGGAAGGCTTAGTTCTTTTCAAACCGAAATGATAGCAATGTCTCTGCTTCGCGACAATAGTGAAGCTGCAGCTCAGCTTTCTCAAACAGGAACTGCTGATCTGAGTTACAGTTTACCCGCAAGATGTCGTTTTCGCGTCAATATCTTTCAACAACGAAGTTCTTATTCTGTTGTTATGAGAGTTATTCCACACGAAGTTCCGACACTCCAATCACTTCAATTGCCGACTCAATTGGCTGATATTTGCGAGTTAAGAAACGGTTTAGTATTAGTAACTGGTCCAACAGGTTCCGGGAAAAGCTCGACACTCGCAGCAATTGTTGATCGAATTAATGAAACCAAGGCTTATCACGTAGTAACTATTGAAGACCCGATTGAGTTTTTACACTCACATAAAAAATCGACCATTAATCAGAGAGAAGTTGGTTCTGACACGAAAGACTTTTCTTCGGCGTTGCGTGCCGCTTTAAGACAAGCTCCGAAAGTTATATTGGTTGGTGAGATGCGGGACCTTGAAACGGCTGAAATCGCCTTAGAAGCCGCAGAAACAGGACATCTTGTTTTTTCAACACTTCATACAATTGATGCCTCAAAAACTGTTGATCGAATTATCGGAATGTATCCGAAAAACGAAGAAAAGGTTATTCGCACAAGATTGGCACAAACCTTTAGATATATAGTTTCGCAAAGATTGATTCCAAAATCTGACGGAAAAGGACGTTTTGCGGCAATTGAAATTATGAAATCAAACCCGCGAACTCGTGAATATATCGAAAAAGGTGAAGAACAAGGTAAATCTTTACTTGACGCAATTCGCGATGGTCAAATTGATGGAATGCAAGATTTTGATTCAGTAATTCGCGAAATGATTTCGAAAGATATAATCACACTTGAAGATGGACTTTCTTACGCAACTAATCAAAACAATTTACTATTGGCAATAAAAGGCTTAGGCTCTACTGAAGATTATCTCAAAGATCAACAAAACACTAACAATTTTATACCTCAAAAAGCTCCAAGCAATTCAGTTCTTGATTTAATGGATTAAATATATTTACTAAAACTATGATTATACGTTGTGACAATTGTTCTGTTTCACTCCAATTAGATGAAGCGAAAATTCCTTCAGGTAATTTTACTGTTCGTTGCCCGCGATGCCAAAATATGATTCGCGTTCAGCCTAGTATGAAGTCAACCGTGAAGCAACTCGAAGTTAATTCAGCTGCTCCGGCAATTGGCGGAAACACTGGTCAGTTTACCGAACAAGAATCTGGCTTTCAGATAAATCAAGCCTTAAAAGCCTTGCTTGGTGCTTTGCAAAAAGATAAAAACTCGATTGATTCGAAAGACGATTCTGATGAAAAACCACGAAGAGTTTTATTATGTTTAGGAGAGACCATTCGAGATCGTGTTGCAAAGCTACTTGTTTCCGGCGGTTACAAAGTTTATTTGGCACAAACTCCGGCTCAAGCAAATGAAAGACTTCGCGACGGAAAAACTGAAATATTAATATTTTCAAACGATTTCGCTGCTGAGTTTGGTGGAGCTGCAATATTGCAACAAAAAGTAAATGCAATGTTATCATCCGAACGACGAAGACTTTTTATGGCTTCAATTGAAGATTCGGGTGCGACAATGAATGCTCATGAAGCGTTTTTGAGAAACCTAAACTTGATTGTTCATAACAGCGATATTGACCAATTAGCCTTAATTCTTAATCGCTCACTTCGTGATTTTAATGAACTTTACAGACATTACAACAAAGCTGTAAGTGCAGTTGGAATATAACAAATCATTTATTTAACATAAAAAAACCCGCAATCGAAATTTTGATTGCGGGTTTTTTATAATTAAAAGTTGTTTACTTAATAATTGTAAACTTTGCAGTTGGTTCTTCAACCTTATTTTTGTCATTAACGCGGTCACGAATTTTTATTTTTAATTCATAATCGCCAACCGGAAGCTGACCTGTCGGCAACAATCTTGAAATTGTTAATCGCTGACCAGAATCACTCAAACCGCTCCAATCTTCTTTTTGCGGTGACATAACTTCTTTGCCGCCACGATACAAAGTGTATTCAACATCGACAGCCGGACGAAGTGTTGTTTGATCAATTCCGGCGTTGTAAATTTGCATATAAATTCCAACATCTTGACCTTTTTTAAATTGCCCGGAAAGATTTGGTACCACTTTTGTCGTGCCGATAACAAACATTCCGCCAATATCGCGTTCAGTTGTGACATACATTTTTGAAGCCAAAACCAATGTCGAAATTCCTAATTTTTCGGTGTTATATTTTGGAACTGTGAAACCGATACTTCTAATTCCACGATTTCCGGAAACAACATCGCGAACAATTACATCAACTTTATAAGTTCCGGGCGTTAATGCAATCGCTTTTTGGTAAATTGATTTACGCTCTTTTGCGTCAGCTAATTCTTCTGATGTTGCCGATGTCGCAACTGAATCTTCGAAAATTCCTGAACGTTTTCCTGAAACAGCAGTTATTCTTCCAAAAATATTCATTCGGGCTGTTGGTAAAGTTCCAACTTCTTCAAAAACTAATTCTTTATTTTCAGCCTGAACTGTAAACGCTGTGATAACTCGATCGTCTGATTGACGGAAAAAATCAACTCGCATATCGAAATCAAGCGGATTATTATCAATAACTGATGATGTTAAGTCATTTTGCAAATCACTAAACTTCACTTGTGGCGGACGTGACAACGCAGTTAAAACTTCTAAGCGACGAAATGGCGAATCTTGCTCGCGTCCATAACTTCGGTTGTTGTTGTTTATTCCGCTAATTCTATCTGCACGATCTTCCGTTCCGAGTTGTTCGCCGAGAGTTTGCCCGGCACCTGGAACAAATAAAAGAGCATCTTTTTCATTGGCGTTTCTCGCAATTCGATATTCGCCGCTTCCTGTCGGGTCAACGAATTCGATTTCGAGTCCATCGCCGACATCATCGAGATGTCTGTAAAACCAAACTTCAAATGGATAAGTTGTTGTTGAACCACCTCCTTCATAACTCGGACGATCGTAAGAACCGCCGCTTGGATGTGATTCGACCGAATCAGGCTTGCCAAATGTTATATAAATTCTTCCACGATCAGTTTTCCAACCAGGAATTCCGGACGCAAACTTCTCATTCGCATAAGCAATTCTTTCGTAATATTCTTCGCGATATTCGTTTTCCTCAGTGTCAGGATTTGGATCACGACGACGCCAAAAATTTTCGATGAAATTTTCTCGTTCTTCATCAGTCACCAAAGAATCAAACGCTTTCCGTTCTTCTTTTGTAATGATGTAATCTACGTCTTTATTTTTCCAATCTTTATAAGCACGATTTACCTCTTTTTTCACCACTCGTGTTTTATCATTTGGATCAATAGACGGCGAAGGTTTTTGGGCAAGAACATTTGTTCCAACTGAACCTATTAGAATTGCGGTTAATGAAACGCTCTTCAGAATGTTTTTCATAAAACTCCTTTACAGTTCCGAAAACTTAAACTTTGTGTTTTGTTACACACTTCGAATTATTTATATTTTTAGACAAAAATGTCCTAATAGTCAAGATGCACTAACTACCATAAAAGGTTGCTTTATGCGACAATTTTGCGTTCTTTTCCGAAAATCCATGCAATAAATATCGAGATTCCATATAGAATCATCATCGGCGTTGCAAAAAGCATCAAGTTCGGAATATCTCCGGTTGGCGAAACAACCGCTGCTACTATTAAAATCACAACAACTGCTAATTTCCAGCTTCTTGCTAATAAACCGGCAGAAACAAGTCCTATTCTCGCTAAAACATACGTTACAGCCGGCATCTGGAAAATAATTCCCATTGCCAACATAATCAATGTAATAAAATCGAAATAATCTGAAGCACGAAGCATCAAGCTAAAATCATTTCCCAACCAAAGTAGATATTTGACCGCTGGCGGAAATAAAACGTAATATGCAAAAGCTGCACCAAGAACAAAAGATATTGTAGAAAGTAAAATAAACGGCGTCACGTAACTTCTTTCGTGTTTATAAAGTGCAGGTGCAATAAAACCCCAAATTTGAAGTAGTAAAAAAGGAATGCTCAATGCTATTGCCGCATAAAGTGAAACAGTAACAAATAATGTGAAAGACTCAGTTGCAGTTGTGACAATAAGTTTTCCACCATCAGTTGATGAACTTTCTATTTTTGCATTGAAATCAATTGGAAGTTTTATTCCTTGTGGAATGATTGCAACTTTAGTGTAAATTGCTTCATTTGTATAAAGTCTCAACAATCCTTCTTTGTCTTTTATTACCTTTGCTTTCACCGAAGTTCCACTCGGAACTAAAATAACTCCAAGTTTTGTTGGTGTTTCAAAAACGAATCTCCCTTCATCATTTTCTTTTAAATTATCAAGTTTTAAAACCTTCTCATCACCATTCAAACCTTCAATTTCTATAAAGCGATTTTGTTGTTCCGAAATTGCCCTTTGGACTGGAATTGCAAGAAAATTATATATTCGGTCTGATACAGCCCAACAAAATAAAAATGCTATCGTAATAAAAATTATTGAACGAATAAGCCTTTTTCTAAACTCATCAAGATGCTCCATGAAAGCCATTGCTTTCCCTGGTTCCTCTATTAACTCATTTTCTTCTTCGCTTGAATCCATTTTTTTTAATTTGTGAGTTACTTAAAACCAATCTTTTTTACTTGATGTGCTTGCGGTATTTGCTTGCTCAGTTTCTTTAATTTTATCGAAATCTGCACTGCTTATTTGTTTAACTTCAGGTGCAATCGAATTTTCGCGATTATATGTATTTTCCATTGCAACCGGATTTTCTAATATTTTATCAACATTACTTTTTGGTGTTTCGTTGCTGATTTCTGCTTCTCTTTCCCAAGTTTGTTTAAAATCGTTGGTTGCTTTTTTAAACTCATTCATCGCTTTCCCGACAGTTTTAGCCATTTGAGGTAACTTTCTTGGTCCGAACACAATAAGTGCAATTGAACCGATTAAAATCAGCTCTTGCATTCCGATTGATTCTAAAATAAATAAATACAACTTTCTACCTCTTTCACAGTAAACTATTGTGAACAAAGAATTTACATCACACAACTTCAATTAAATATTCTCTTTTTTCTTCAACTCGACCAATTATTTTGGCACCTTCGAGTTGTTCAATAAATTTTTCTGCTTTCGATTCTTCTAAACTAATTAATAAACCTCCGGCAGTTTGCGGATCAAACAAAGCACTTTGCATTTCGCCCGAAACACTTGGGAATAGCTTAACAGTTTCACCAACATAAACACGATTATTTTTATCGCCGCGAGTTAACATTTTTTGTTCGATAAGATTTAAAACATCTGGCAAAAGCGGCACTAAATCTGCGTTTATTGTAAATGTAACATTACTTGCTTTCGCCATTTCAAACGCATGCCCGATTAATCCAAAACCAGTAATGTCTGTGCATCCATTTGCACCAATTAGTTGCATTAATTTAGACGCTTCGCGAGCAGAAGTTGTCATTGTTTTTAATGCTGCATTTTTTGCATACTCACTTGCTTTTTCAAACTTTATTCCTGTGCTGATAACTCCAGTACCAATCGGTTTTGTTAAAACTAAAACATCTCCAGCTTTTGAACCCGAATTTTTCATTACCTTTTCCGGATGAATAGTTCCGGTAATTGCATAACCAAATTTCATTTCCTGGTCATCGACAGAATGTCCGCCTAAAACAACGACATTTTCCGCATTTAGAGCTTTCTGTCCGCCTAGTAAAATTTCGCCTAAAACTTCCCAATCACCTTTTTGAGGATAACAAACAATCGACAAAGCCGAAATTGGTGTTCCGCCCATTGCGTAAACATCATTAAGTGCGTTTATCGCAGCAATTTGTCCGTAAACTTCCGGCTCGTCGGCGATTGGTGTAAAAAAATCTACTGTTTGAACGAGAGCAAGTTCTTCAGAAATTTTAAACACACCTGCATCGTCCGACGTTTCATAGCCGACAATTACATTCTCAGGATTTTGTTTTGGAAGTTTGCTCAAAACTTGAGCAAGGTCGCTTGGTGCGAGTTTTGCCACTCAGCCAGCACAAGAAACCATTTCCGTTAGTCTTTTTCTCATTTGTTAATTAACTAAACACTTATTACTCTTTTATTTATAGATTATTTAAAAATTAAAAGGTTATAAATTCTATCTAAATCAGAATCGCTGTAATATTCTATTTCAATCTTTCCGCCAGTTCCTTTTCCATCCGGCAAAATACGAACTTGCGTTCCAAAATCTCGACGCATTTTTACCTCAGCTGCTTTTATATTTGGATCAAGCGGTTTGTTAATCTTTGGTTCTTCTGATGTTTTCCCTTCACCACGTGCGAATTTTTTTGCCATTCTTTCTGCTTCGCGAACAGACATTGAACTTTCAACAATATTCCTTGCAAGGCGTTTTTGAGAAGTTTCATCACCAGCCGACAAAATAGCACGTGCGTGTCCGGCTGATATTTTTTCTTCTTCAACTAAAGTTTGAATCTCAGTTGGTAGTTTCAAAAGTCGTAGATGATTTGTAATTACCGTTCTTTCTTTGCCAACTCTTTGGGCAACCATTTCTTGAGTTAAACCGATGGTCTCAATTAGCTTTTTATATGCTTTTGCCTCTTCAATCGCATTTAATTCTTGCCTTTGAATATTTTCGATCAATGCTAATTCTAGAAGTTTATCGTCTGAAACTTCTTTTACTACCGCTGGTATTTTACTTAAACCAAGTTTTTGTGATGCTCGCCAACGTCTTTCACCCGCAACAATCTCATAACCGGAGTCTTTTTTTCGCACTACAATTGGCTGAACCACACCATTTTCACGAATTGACTGTGAAAGTTCTTCTAGTGCCGCGGACGCAAAACGGGTTCTTGGTTGTTCCGGGTTTGGCTGAATAAGATCAATGTCTAGTTCAAACAAACCTAATTCAGAGGAATTTTCTTCATCGTTGGAGATTAAAGCACTAAGCCCTCTTCCTAAAACTTTTCTACTCATGACTTAAAATCTCCTTAGCAAGTTGCAAATAACTATCAGCCCCACGCGAACGAATATCATAAAGAATTATCGGCTTCCCATGACTAGGTGCTTCCGCAAGACGTATATTTCTCGGAATTATGGTTTTTAACACTTTATCTTTGTAAAAACCCCGTAGGTCATTTGCTACAGCAGCTGAAAGATTTGTTCTTTCGTCATACATTGTTAGCAATAATCCTTCAATTTTTAGTTTTGTATTTAATGATTTACGCACTCTTGCAAGAGTGTCGAATAGCTCTGTGACACCTTCAAGTGCGTAATATTCGCATTGGATTGGGACAAGTAAAGAATCTGCTGCGGTTAATCCGTTTAATGTTAGAAGCCCAAGAGAAGGCGGACAGTCTATAATAATATAATCATATTGGTCTCTAATTTTGTTTAAAACGTTACTTAGAAAATATTCTCTTTTTTCAGCAGAAACAAGTTCTATTTCTCCGCCTGCGAGGTTTTTATCTGCAGGTAAAACGAACAAAAGAGGTAATTCTGTTGGTAAAACAATATTTTCAATGGATTCGTTGTTTATTAATGCGTTATAAATTGTTTTCCGCGAAGCACTTCTTGGAATTCCAGATCCAGAAGAAGCGTTACCTTGTGGGTCAAAATCAACTAAAAGAACTTTTTTTTCTTCTACAGCCAAACTCGCAGCAAGATTAACAGATGTTGTTGTCTTCCCTACTCCACCTTTTTGATTTACTACTGCTATTATTTTTCCCATATTTTGTGGAGCTTTTAATCAAATACTACAAAGAAAATAGCACATATTTTAGTCTTTTTCTACTTATTGTGTGGTTAGTTCACTTTTTCAAACACGAATGTTTCACGTGCCACATTTAAGATTTTAAAATATTACTTAACTTTTTGTGTTTTATTTGCTGTTAAATGAACTAAAACCGTCGCAACAGCACTCGGGGTTATTCCTGAGATTTTTCTTATTTGTGAAAATGTTTGAGGGCTTGCACGTTTTAAACGTTCAACCATTTCATTTGAAAGCCCACTTATAACATCAAACCTAAAATCAACTGGAACCTTTAAGTTATCATGGTGATTTACTCTTTCAGTAACACTGTTCTGGTTTTCAATATATCCACGATACAAAGAATCAGCTAACGCGGATTCAAGTTCGGTTATTTTAGTGTTACTACGAATATCTTCAGGTAACAACTTACTTATCAGCTCTGAGTTTGAGCCTTGCCGCATAGACACTTGAGATAGAGTAATTGAGTCGCCTAAATCACATCCAAGAAAAGCTGAAATTGAAGAATATTCCACTGAAGATCTTTTAAATCTTGTTTTATCAAGTGTGTTTCTCAAACCAGCAATCCTATCCCGTTTTACATTAAACCTTTCCCACTCTAAATCATCTACCAACCCAATGTCGCGTCCTTTTGGTGAAAGTCTTTGGTCGGCATTATCGTGACGCAGTGTTAACCTTGCCTCAGCCCGCGATGTAAAAATTCGATAAGGTTCATCAACACCGTGCTGAATTAAATCGTCTGTCAAAACCCCGATGTATGCTTCATCACGCCGTAAGATTACCGGTTCACGGTGTTTCACGTGACACATTGCGTTAATTCCAGCCATCAAACCTTGACAAGCCGCTTCTTCGTAACCAGTAGTCCCGTTTATTTGTCCGGCAAAAAACAAACCATTAACTCTTGTGGTTTCCATTGTTGGTTTTAGCTCTCTTGGGTCAACAAAATCGTATTCAATAGCATAACCGGGACGTATAATCTTAACATTTTCAAAACCATTCACCATTCGCAATAATTCTTGTTGTAAATCGGAAGGTAGCGATGTTGAAAAACCGTTCAAATAAACCTCGTTAGTATCACGACCTTCAGGTTCAAGAAAAAGTTGATGTCTGCTTTTATCAGCAAATTTCACAACTTTATCTTCAATTGAAGGACAATATCTGGGTCCTATCCCTTTTATCTTTCCCGAGTAAAGCGGTGAACGATGAAGATTCTGTCTAATTTTATTGTGCAGTTTATCATCAGTATATCCAATAAAACATTGTATCTGATCTTGTTCAATTTTTTCAGTTGAAAAAGAAAAAGCAACAGGATTAATATCTGCTGGTTGTGCCTCAAAAGCGTCCCAGTCAATGGTCCTGCCATCTAATCTTGGCGGTGTTCCAGTTTTCAAGCGACCTACAGGAAAACCAAGACGCTTAAGACTTTGTGCAAGTTCAATTGAAGCAGGTTCTCCCGCTCGTCCGGCTGAAAATGTTTTATTTCCTGTGTGAATCGTTCCGTTAAGGAATGTTCCAGTAGCTACCACTATAGCTTTTGCACCAAATCTTCTCGAGTCTTGCATTTCAATTCCGATAACTTTATTGTTATCAACAATTACATCAACCACTACACCTTGTCTAAGACTTAAGTTCGGAGTTGCTTCTAAAACACGCCGCATTTCAACTCGATATAGACTTCTGTCAGCCTGTGCTCTTGGACTTTGAACCGCTGGACCACGAGACCGATTTAATAAACGAAATTGGATCCCGGTTCGATCAATAATTCGTCCCATTATTCCACCTAAAGCGTCAATTTCTCTAACTAAATGCCCTTTTGCAATTCCTCCAACCGCAGGATTACAAGACATTTGACCTATTAAATCAAGATTAATGGTCACCAAAGCCGTCTCAGCACCGAGACGTGCGGAAGCAGATGCTGCCTCGCATCCTGCGTGTCCAGCACCAATTACTATTACGTCAAACTCTTCGTCAAAAAACATAACTTCTTATTACACAATTATTTACCAATACAAAATGTTGAAAAAATACGAGTCAACATATCTTCTGTTGTTGTTTCGCCGGTGATCTGACCAAGTAATCGAATTGCGTTATGTAAACCAATAACAATAATTTCTTCAGAAAGATCATTGTCCATCAAAGACAATGTTGAATCTATTTCCAGTTTTGCACGATTCAATAAATCAAAGTGTCTAGCGTCAGAAACAATAAACCCTTTTGTATTAATATCTTCGTGTGAAAATGGTTCCACCAACTGATTTTCTAACACTTTCAAACCTTCACCGGTTTTTGCCGAGATTCTAACTACCTTTTCTTCAATTGATTTTAAATCAATCTTTCCCTCAACATCAATTTTATTTAAGACAATAATATGTTGTAAGCCTTTTACTTGCTCAAAAATATCAAAATCTTCATTATGCAGAGGTTCAGAATTATCTAAAACTACGACGACCAAATCAGCATCTACTAATGTTCGTTTTGTTCGTTCAACCCCTATGCTCTCAACAACTTCCGTAGTCTCACGTAAACCAGCCGTATCAATCAAAGAAATTGGAATGTTATTTATTACAAGTCTTTCGTGTAATGAATCACGGGTTGTACCTGCAATGTTAGTGACAATAGCTCTTTCTTGTCCAAGTAAAGCATTGAATATACTAGACTTACCGACATTAGGTCGCCCAACGAAAACGATTCTAAGTCCATCTCGAACTAATTTACCAACTTTAAAAGTCCCAGATAAATCAGTGAGTTTATTACTAATACTTGTGAGACTTTCCTTTATTGCCTGGTTTTGAAATTCTGGAAGATCATCTTCAACAAACTCAATTGCAGACTCTAGAATAACAATAACATTTAGCAATTCATCTTTTAAAGGTTGTAGTTGTTTTGAAAATTCTCCACGAAGTTGTCTAATTGCCAACCTTGCAGAACCGACAGTTTGTGCATCAATCAAGTCCCTAATCGCCTCAGCTTGCGATAAGTTTATTCTACCATTTTCTAATGCACGCAATGAAAATTCGCCAGCATCAGCAAGTCTTGCGTTGTTTTTCAAACAGACATCTATTGTTTGACGCAACAATATGGGAGATCCGTGACAAGCAATTTCAATAACATCTTCACCAGTAAAAGATTGTGGCGATTGATAGAAAGTAATTATAACCTCATCAATTAGTTCGTCAGATTCAGAATCATAAATCTTTTTCAGCGATGCAATTCTTGGTTGAGGATTAAAGTCAGACCTTAAAGTGAGAATTTGTGCAATTGATAAAGAATTGGAACCACTTAGACGAATCACACCGATTCCGCTTCTTCCGATTGGAGTTGAAATTGCTACTATAGTATCGTGCATCATTTCCAAAATTCAGTTGCCAGATTAGAGTGCTTAGGAGTCTGAAATCTGGAGGATTATTATTTTAGGCTAACTTGTAATCTTCTATCTCTTCCTGAACCAACTGATTCAGTAAATAAATCTTCTTCAACTTGCAATGAAAGGTGGATAACGCGACGTTCCGTTGAATTCAAAACCCCAAAGGTAAAAGATCTGCCTGTTTTTCTCACATTTTGGGCGGCAAATTTAGCCATTGCTTGGAGTTCTGCTTTTCTTGTTTGACGAAAACCTTCAGCATCACAAATGAAACGCTCACTTCGGTCTATTTCGTTTCCAAACGCTTGGAAAAGCACAACCTCGAGTGCATCAAGCATTTCACCACTTTCATTCAAAAGGAAACTTACATCATTTCCTGTAATATTAAACAGAAAACCATCATCAATTTTCTTTGAAGAAACATTTAAATCGAACTTAAAATCAGCTAGTGTTTGTGAAAGCAAACTTTCTACTTTTTGTTGTATTTCGCTCATATTTATGCAGTTTTTAATTTGCCACCTTTCTTCGGGGTTACGTCAATTACAGTCGAAGGTGGTTCATCAGTTTTATTCATCCGATTAATAATAAATTGTTGCCCAAAACTTACAATATTACCAAAAAACCAATAAAGCAAAAGTCCTGCAGAGGCTCCCCACATTACCCAAAGCATCATTACAGGCATGATATAAGTCATCATTTTTTGCTGCATTTTTTGCTCATCTGTAATCGCTGGTGTGGTTGGCGTTAAAATCATTGAACCAGCCATTGAAGCCGCAAATAAGAATTCTAAAATATGCCAAGGATCTCCGGCTGCTAAATCAGGAAGCCATAAAAAGGTTGCTTGACGAAAATCTAGACCAATTGTTACAGCTGTATAAAGTGCAATAAACAAAGGCATTTGAAGTAATAATGGAAGACATCCGGCAATCGGAATTGTATCTTTCATCATTCTCATTTGTTCCATTTGGAGTTCACGCATTCGCGGATCGTCCATCGCAACGCCTTTTTTAGTCAATTCTTTCTGTCTGTCTTGAATCTCCTTCATTTTTGGAGCATTCTTTTGAGACTTTTTAAATGATTTAGATTGAAACCAACGAATCGGGAAAAATAACGAATAAAATAAAAGAGTAAAGATTATAATTGCGATTCCGTAGTTGCCAACGACTGCATAAATTGAATTTAAACACCAAAGTAAAGCAATCGCAATTGGTTTAATTATTGGTCGAAACCAAGAATACCAACTAAAATTTACCAAATCTCCGATACTAACTTCTCTTCCAAGTTCATTTTTTAAATTAACATCATAGTTTGCAAGCGTAAAATAGTCTTTCGAACCAGTATAAACTTTTGTTGTAGAACCATCTGCAATAATCGGAACATGTGCAGAAACTAAATGTCGTGTAACTTCTGTAGTTTGCGAACGTGTAATCCAAGAAATAATTCCATCGAAAAATGGCTCAGTGATTTTCTTTTGACTAAAAACCTTATATTCAAGTCCTTGTGTTTTCTGTGCAGGAATTGCCGCCATCGCAAAATAAGAATCACCAACCCCTGCCCAATCAACTTCGCCAGGAACACTCAAACTTCCTGTCGTACTTGGTGCTGTAATAAATGAATTGGCAACGTGGCGGTCAACGGTGTTATTCACAAACCCAACCGCTTCAGACTCAATTAAGTAATAATTGTGATGTTTGATTCCTTGGTCACCAATCGCAGCTCCTATCAATAGTTTAATGTTTGGAATGGTTTGTCCGCCGCGAGTCGCTTTAATTTTTAAATCTGAAATGTTTGTGTCTGCACGAAAAGTGAAAGTCTTTATTACTTCAATATCACCTTCTTTTAGAGTAAAATTCAGTGTTTTATTTTCAGAGCCATTCAAATCAACATCAGCACTATCAACAACGTAATTACGATCGTTTATTAGAGAATCTAAATTAGTGTCGCCAGTAATTATCCGAAAAGGAATTTCTCGAGGAGATGCTGCAAGACCTTCTGGCGAAATCAATTCAAGAGGAATTCTATTTTCCTTTGTTGAACCATCAGCAAACAAAGGTTGTTCGTCACCTTGTTTACGAACGTTTTTATACAAAATCCAACTCGTTGCCAAACCACCTTTTGAATCAAGTTTTACTTGATAGAGCGGAGTTTTAATAGTAATTGATTTGTTTGGTGTATTGTCAGGAGTAACATTTGTAGCAACTTGTTGAGTAGCTGTGTTTAGTGTTACGGAAGAAACAGGTGCTACATTTGCTGCAACATTAGCATTGGTGTTTGCGACAGGTTCTTTCTTTGGTGTAGGGAAAAAATAACCCCAAGCAAGAAAAACCAACATCGAAAGTGTAACGGCAAGTAAAAATCTGGATTGAACTGATTGTTTATTATCTGACATTTATTTAAATTTCAAATCACTTAACAGGATCGAAGCCACCTTTGCAAAAAGGCTGACATCTCAAAATACGTTTCGTAGCTAAAAAGGTTCCTTTCAAAGCACCATATTTCGAGATTGCATCCATTGCATAAACCGAACAACTTGGTGTAAAACGACACGCCATCGGCAAAAAAGGCGAAAGAAACGACTTGTAAATCTTCAAAATATCTACTAATAAATACTTCATTTTGATTCATTTACAGACGATTCTTCGCCTTTGATTTGTTCAAAAATTTTGACTTTAACGAGAATGTTCCGAAACTCTTCTAAGGGTTCAAATAATTTTACCTTTAAAAGCGATTTTTTTGCGTTCAAAACCCAATCATAATTTTTTGTTAAATTAAAAAGTTCTGATTTGTTTAAACGAAAAGTTTCACGTAAAAGTCGCTTCGTGCGGTTTCTTTTAACAGCATTACCAATCGCTTTTTTTGAAGCTGTTATACCAATTCGGTGCTCGGTAACAGTCGCCGGTTTTATAAAAACCGTCATAAACCGTCCATCAAACCGTTTTCCAGTATTATAAACTTCCTTAAATTCGCTTGGTTTACGAAGTCGATTCGCTTTCGGAAGACTAAAATCTAATAATGATGAACCGTTAATGTTTTTCGTCCTTTCGCACGACGGCGTTTCAATACGTTTCTACCGTTTTTGGTAGACATTCTAAGGCGAAATCCGTGTTTTTTAGCACGACGGCGGTTATTTGGTTGAAATGTTCTTTTTGGCATACTTATACATCCTTTCACTCAAAAGCGAAAACTTTAATTCTACGTCCAATTTTGGCTTTTGTCAAAACGTTTGTGGTTTTTGAAAGGTTTTATTTAAAGGTAATTTTTCTTCCGTTAATTTCAAACTTCTTTGTAGATAGCTTATTCAAAGTTTCAACATATAATTTATGTTCTTCGTGAAGTATTTTTTCGGACAAAGTTTGAAGCGTGTCATCCGCTTTAATACTCACACTTTTTTGTGAAATTATTGCACCATGATCAAGCTGTTCATCAACAAAATGAACTGTGCAACCTGTTAAATGAACGCCATATTCAAATGCTTGCTGTTGTGCGTCTAACCCTGGAAATGAAGGCAAAAGACTTGGGTGAATATTGATAATCTGGTTCTGAAAAGCTAAAACAAACTCCGCTGACAAAAGCCGCATATAACCTGCGAGACAAATAAAATCAACGCTATACTTCTTCAACTCAGTTATAATTTCAGCATCATGTACTTCCCGTTTTCTGCCGTTTCTTTCAATAACAACTGTTTTAAGTCCGATATTTTTTGCTTTCTTTAAACCAAGAGCGTCTGCTTTATCTGAAATAACAACGGAAATTTCACAATTTTCAATTAGCCCGACTTTAGCAGCTTCAGCAATTGCCATCATATTTGATCCGCGACCGGAAATTAAAATTCCAATTTTCATTTGATTACAACTGTCTTACTTCCACTAAAAACTTTTCCAATTTCTTTACATTCGGTGCCTAAAATTCCTTTGATGTGATCTTTGTCCTCTTCATCGCAAACAATTACCATTCCAACACCCATATTAAAAGCTCGAAACATTTCTTCATCTTTAACATTTCCTAGTTTTTGCATAATTCCAAAAATTGGAAGTTCTTCCCATGTTCCGCGTTTAATTTCAACCGAAACGTTTTCCGGTAAAATTCTTGGAATATTTTCTGTCAATCCACCACCTGTAATATGCACAAGACCTTTGATTTTTCCGGTTCCAAGTAAACATTCAAGAGGTTTTAAGTAACTTCGATGTGGTTTAAGTAAGACTTCTTTAAGAGTTCCGTCTAATTCTTCTAGTTTTGTGTGCACATTGTAATTACCAATTTCAAATAACAACTTTCTTGCAAGTGAATAACCATTTGTATGGAGACCGTTTGAAGGTAAAGCAAGTAAACAATCGTCAGTTTTTATGTTTTTACCGTCAATAACGTTTGGTTTATCGACAATTCCGACAATAAATCCAGCTAAATCATATTCACCATCTGCATACATAGAAGGCATTTCAGCAGTTTCACCACCTAGTAGAACACAACCATTTTCTTTGCAAGCGATTGCCATTCCTTCAACAACTGATGCAGTTACATCAGGATTCACAACTCCTGTTGCAAAATAGTCGAGGAAAAATAGAGGCTTTGCACCTTGCACTAAAATATCATTAACACAATGATTCACAAGGTCTTGCCCGACTGTATCGTGAACATCTGCCATGAATGCAACCTTGAGTTTTGTGCCGACTCCATCAGCAGAGGCAACCAAAATCGGCTCTTGCATGTCAGGAAAAGCAGCCGAGAACATTCCACCAAAACTTCCTATTTCAGTAAGCGTTCGGGAATTAAAAGTAGATTTTGCAAATTGCCGTATTTTCGCAACCGCAAGGTTTGCGTTATCAATTGAAACTCCGGCATCTGCATAGGAAATTGGCTTAGTCATAGAAATATTATAGCCGTTTTTTTGTCGCTCTTCATAATTCACCTTGATAATTCATCCTTGTTTTTTTAAACATTCACGTTTAGCATTTTTTAAGGAGAATATTATGAGTTTTACAATTATTGATATTGGTAGTGAAGCATTTGAATTGACAGCAAATGTTTGGACTTGGAAACCTACACTCGAAGTTATTCGTAGTTTTAATTACGTTGACGAAAGATTATTAAATCAGATGTCAAATAACGGTATGGGTACAAAAATGTCACAAGATGATGCTAACAAAGTTGGTGAGAAAATTCGTGATGAATATCTGCCAAAATTGCATCCCAATAAACGTATCTTTCTTGATTTAACTATTACTGAAAAGCCTGATGATGGAACGTTTTATAGTGATTCAGGCGAGCAATGGAAAAATTATTCAGCAAGTTATAATTGGTTAACAGAATTCTCCGATTTTTGTTTAAAATGTAAAGGTTTTCAGGTTTATTAATGACTTCTCAAGATTTAACTTACATTGTTGTTCTCGTTGTTTTTGCAACAATTCACGGCTATCTCGGTGCGTGGCTTGCTGTTAGAATGTTATTTCGCCCGCGTAACCCAATTAAAATATTTGGATTAACGATTTTTCCGCAAGGAATGATTCCAAAACACCGTGAGCGTTTAGCAAATACAATCGGAAAAGCAGTCGGTGAAGAACTTGTTTCCCAAGAAACTGTGCTGGATGAGCTTTTTGAAAAAGATTTTTTGCGAAAAAAAATTAGAACAATAATCGATAACTTTAGTAATGAAATACTAGATACGAATCATCCATCGTTGATTGAAGCTCTGCCTGCATCTGCTCGCGAAACTGTTTTAGACGCAATTTCTGCTCTTCAATTTAAAATTAGCGAACATATTGCAAGTGTTTTGAAAAGCGAGGAAACTTCAGAAACAATCAAAGGTTTTGTAGAAAAACGTGTTGACGAAATTTTTTCGAGCAAACTTTCAGACACAATTGACGATGAATCATTTGGAAAAATTATAATTTTTCTCGAATCGAGAATTAGTTCAATTACTAAAGAACCTTCGCTACATCAAAAAATTCACGATTTTATCAGCAAACGAGTTGATGATTTGGCAAACACCGAAACTCCAATTAGTGAAATGTTTACAGATGATGCAATTTTACTGCTCAAAGATCGTGTAAATGAACAAATTGAACCTGTCGTTAAACAATTAGCAGAAATTGCCACTGCTGAAAAAACACGCAATCAGATTGGTGCATTAATCAAAAGTGAAGTTCACGATTATTACGAAAATCTCGCTTTTTTCAAAAAGGTCTTTGTCTCAAGAGACAGTCTTTTAAAAGAAGTTGATGATTTAGTAAATGAGACTTTACCAAAACGTATTGAAGAAGTTTTGAAAGGTGAATACTTTGCGGAAGAAGCTAAAATTTTTCTTAACTCAAGTGTTGACAGTCTTTTACAACGTCCGTTGCCGGAAATAATCGGAAATATTGCACCCGAAAAACTTGAAACTTTAAAAGAGCAAATTAGTCACAATATCTCGAAAATATTGATGAGCGATGAAATGCAAAATTCGATTTCTGCATATTTGGGAACAACTTTACAAAATATTCGTCCACATTCTTTACGTGCAATTTTACAAACTGCAAATCCTGATGTTGAACCAAAACTCAAAAAACTTCTCTCAAATGGTTTGTTTGATTTACTCGGCAGAGATGAAACCGCAAACGTCGTAAATCAAGTTTTATCAAAACAAATTGAGCGTTTGTTGGTCACACCAATCGGAAAATTATCAAATCATTTTCCAGTTGAAAGTATCGAAAAGGCAGAAGAAAACTTGACAAATGCAATAATTACCGCTGCAAAAGAAAAACTTCCGGAAGCAATTCGCGAATTTGATATTGGAAACGTTGTTAGAGAAAAGATTAAAAACTATCCAGCAGAAAAGCTAGAAAACCTTGTGCTTTCAATCGCTAAAGAACATCTTAGAACTATCGAATTGTTCGGTGCATTTTTCGGGTTTATTATTGGAGTTGTTCAAGGAATTCTCCACATATTTTTTAAGTAAAATTACTTTGAGGTTTATATGAAAAAATTAATGATCGCAGTTATGACAATTTTAGCATTAACATTTGTTGCATTTGGACAAAAAACCAAAACAGTAAAAACTGATCCAACAAAAGCAGTTCGTGCCGCTTTTGACCGTTTAATTGAAGGCATTAAACAAGCCGACGCCGGAAAAGTTATGAGTGTTTATGAAAAATCAGACCGGACTCTATTTTTCAACAATAATGGCTCTGCAACAATTGGTTGGGAAAATATGAAAACGATTCGCGAGAATCTATATGCAAAAACAACCAATGTAACTATTGAAACAACCGGATTACGAATTGAAATGCTCAGCCCAAATTCGGCTTATGTTTCTTGTAAATGGATTCAAAAACAGGAATACGAAGAAAAAGTTGAAAATGCATCGGGTAGAATGACTTTGGTTTTCAAATTAATTGGAAAAGATTGGAAAATTGTTCACGCACACACGTCACCAGACTCAACGAAACCAGATAAAACTTATCTCGATAGCGAACGAAATATGAAAGATAATAATCTATAATTTTTAGGTTAAACTTTCTCTAAAATGACGTTAGCAATCGCGTATTTGCTTGTGTGTGAAAGAGACAAATGAATTTTGTTCGCTCCGAGTTGTTCAGCCAAACTTAATGCTTCGCCGCTTAATTTAAAACTCGGAGCACCTAATTCATCATTTACAATTTCAACATCGTGCCAAGTTATTTTTCCACGCCAACCGGTTTTTAGAGCTTTCAAAAACGCTTCTTTTGCTGCAAACCTTGCTGCGTAACTTTGTGTAGCTGAAACACCTTTTGAATCGCAATAAATACGCTCATTTTGAGTAAAAACTCGTTCACCAAAACGCGGCGTTCTTTCCAACGTCTCTCGAATCCGATAAACTTCTATTATGTCAGCACCAATTGAAATAATCACAGACGCAAGTTTAACCGAAAAAGGCTTTTATTGGCGAGAATCCAACGATGTAAAAGTTTTAGTCTGTAAACCTCTCGAAGAAAACGGTTTTATAAATGGATTCTCAACACGTCTTGGTGGTGTTTCTCCATTGCCTGGGAATTCTCTAAATCTTTCAGGTTTTGACTTTGATACACGCGAAAATATTATAGAAAACCGTCGCAGATTTCTAAAAAATTTTAGTGCAAACTATTCACTTGCAACAGTTTGGCAAATTCACAGCGATTTAATTAAAACCGCAACTGGCGAGAATATTTCCGAAAGCGATGAAAAATTTGACGCTATAATCAGCAATATTGATAAAGTTTTAATCGGTGTAAAAACTGCTGATTGCGTTCCGGTTTTAATTGGCGATCCGGAAACAAAATCGTTCGCCGCAATTCACGCTGGTTGGCGTGGAACTGTGCAAAGTATTGTCGTTAAAGCAATTGAACGCCTAAAAAGTGAGTTTAACGCAAATCCTCTTGATTTAATTTGTGCAATTGGTCCGGCTGCTGTTTCAAATTATGAAGTCGGAAAAGATGTGATTGATGAGTTTAATGAAAAGTTTCCGAATTCTAAACATTTATTCAGACCAACTCGCGAAAATCACGCATTTATTGATTTACATAAAGCTAATTTCGAGCAGCTTGTTTCATGTGGCGTTTCAAAAAACAATATCTTTGTTGCACCTTTTTGCACTATGAGCCGAACCGATTTGTTTTTTTCTTATCGTGTTGATAGAAAAGTTTTTGGTAAAACCGGAAGATTACTCTCTGTAATTGGAAAAAAATATTGACCTAAATTGTTTTTTTAAATACACTTAGCAAATCAATCTGGAGGTTTAGAAGTTATGAAAACTCGTTTGGTTTTTCTCACATTTATTTTGTTCGCATTGCTTATTCCAACGCAGCTTTTTGCAAAAGATACTTGGATAAACGTTCGTTCAAAAAACTTTTTTTTAATCGGAAATGCGAATGAAAAAGAAATTCGCCAAGTCGCAACGAAGCTTGAGCAATTTCGTGAATCTTTCCGTTTGATTTTTCCAAAAGCTAATTTTGTTTCGACAATTCCAACCAATGTTATAGTTTTCAAAAACTCAAATGTATATAATCCCTTTAAACCAAAAAAAGCTGACGGAAAACCAGATGAATGGATTGCCGGATATTTTCAGCCAAGCGAAGATGTAAATTACATTACACTTTCTGTTGAAGGCGAAAAAGCCAATATTTATAACACTATTTTCCACGAATATGTTCATTATTTGCTAAATACTAATATCGGCAAATCTCAAATTCCACCGTGGTTTAATGAAGGTTTAGCTGAATATTATTCAACATTTCAAATCGAAAATGACCAAAAAGTAACGCTTGGCGATATTCAATCAAATCACTTACAGTTTCTCCAACAAAATAAATTAATTCCACTCAAAACATTTTTCGAAATTGATAATTATTCGCTTCATCAAAATGGAAACCACTCGCGTTCAATTTTCTATGCTCAGGCTTGGGCGTTAATTCATTATTTAATTCAAGGAAATAAAGGTGCAAACAACGACAATATGAACGAGTTTCTGAGTTTGGTTTTAAACAAAACTGAGCCGGAAAAAGCGTTTCAAAAAGCGTTTGAATACGATTATGCAACGATGGAAAAAGCTCTCAAAGATTATGTTTCACAGAGCAACTACAGAATTAGTATTATTACCTTCAAAAACAAACTCATTTTCGATAATGATATGACAGCCGTTCCGCTTTCAGAATCCGAAGCAAACGCTTATCTCGGCGACTTGCTCTATCACACCCGCGAATACGAAAATGCCGAAACTTATTTGCAAAAAGCCTTAGCTTTAGATGCAAATTCGAGTTTGGCAAACACTTCGCTTGGTTTGGTAAAAATGCGTCAGAAAAAGTTTGTCGAAGCAAAAAAATATCTTGAAAAAGCAATAACTTTTGATCAAAAAAGTTATCTTGCGTATTACAATTATGCGTTTATTTTGAGCCGCGAAAATATGGACGAGTTTGGTTATATTTCAAAATATCCAGCCGAAACTGCTAAGAAAATGCGAGACGCTTTATTTAAAGCTATCGAAGTAAACCCCAAATTCACAGAAAGTTACAGGCTTCTTGGTTTCATTAGTTTGGTAAACGTTGAAGATTTAGATGAAGCCGTTGTTTCTTTGAAAAAAGGAATCGCTTTGCAACCCGGAAATCAAGATTATGCGTTTTTATTGGCTCAGATATTTTTGCGTCAAGAAAAGTTTCCGGAAGCCAAAAAAATTGCTGGAAGCATCGTAAAGACAGCTGATGAACCGACAATGCGATCAAACGCTCAAAATCTTTTAAACTCAATAAACACTTACGAAACGAACAAAGCTAATTATGAAAAACAAATAAAAGAATCAAAAACTAATGCTCCAAATTATATAAAAAGAAGTTCAGAAAAACCTCTGACTGAAGCTGAAATTGCTGAAATAAAGAAAAATAACGAAATAAATTCGCTTAATCGGCTGATTAAACGTCCACAAAATGGGGAAACTCAAATTTTAGGAAATATACAAAAAATTGCGTGCATTAAAGGTGAGGTTTTTTATACTGTAAAAACAAAAACTGAAACAATCTCTTTAAAGTCGAAAGATTTTTCTCAGTTAGAATTAATTACATACATTACCGAAGGCGAAATTTCTGAAGTTGGTTGCAAAGCACAATTTCAAAACAACCTAACTGTGATAACGTTTATTCCTGAAAACGACCAAAAATCGTCAACAAAAGGCAAACTTATAGCTTTAATGTTTGTCCCAAATTTTTTCGAATTAAAATCTGCTGAAGAAACAGCAAAAGCCCAAGATACAATTGTTATTCAAGAACAAACCGAAGAAGAACGCCGTGTTGATATTGTTAATTCAATAAAAACCTCGTTACGAGTTCCGCAAGATGGAGAAAAACGTGAACTTGGCAGTTTAGAAAAAATTGAATGCACCGGAAAAGCTATTATTTTTAATATTAAAACTTCGAGCCAAATATTGAAACTAAAATCAGACGCTCCGCAAGATATTAAGATTATAGGTTTTACAAGAGAAATTGAGAATTTTAGAATGGACTGCGGAGCGGTGATGCCACCGAACTCCGCCGTGATTACTTACAAACCTAATAAAGATCCTAAATCGAAACAAAATGGAGATATTATTTCGATTGAATTCGTCCCTAAATCATTTATTTTAGAAAATTAGATACCGCTATTTTACGCTTGCGGTCAAAATAACGTCTTTTGTTTTTGGCGGATAACAAACCTCGTCTGTGCAGGCTTGAAAGCGGACAACCGCACGAACTTTGACAGAATTGCCTTTAAAATTGGCAGGAACGGTTACATTAAAAGTAAATTTCACAGTTCCTTCATAAATATTTAGTGAATCTTCCGAAAAACTAAAACTTTTATTTTTTCCACGCGGATAAGATACGCCTCCAACCTTTGCATTTGCTGAGGTTACACTAACAGTTGTCGGAATTGCGTAACTTCCACCGGGACGGTTTGAGTTTGTATGAAGCCCAGCAGGAATACTTAAAGTTACTGTTCCTTTGTTTGCAACACCGCGTTTTATTGTGCCGAGCGAACCGCTAACAGTTTGTGCATTAGCTTCAACAACAAAAAACAACCCCAAAACCAAAACAAAACTTATAATTACTTTTTTCATAAAATTACCTTAATTTAAAACTTGCCAGCATTTCTTTAATTTTTCCCGAATACTCATTTTTGTATTGCGTTACATAAGATGCTTCAAGTTCGAATGTTTTTCCAAGATTTTTATTCGCCAATTTTTTACGAATAGTTTCAATTTCCACACCTTTTTCAACTCTTTTGTTAATAATTTGAGACTCCTTCTGCAAACCTTCAATAATATTGAGGTTTACCCAAGCTTTTCTAAAATTTCCACCTTCGCTCCAATCTCTCGAATACGCTTCAAATTGGCGGTCAACAGGAGTTAAAAAACCTTCAGGTTTGACTAATGTAAAGTCTTCATTTTCAACAAGTTCTTCATCAAATGCAGTGTTTGCAGCTTTCTTAATTATCGATCTAATAATTAACAAAATTCCAACAAAAACCGCCATAATTATAAAGTAAATCAGCATAAAATTATTTGGCTATTTGGACAAATTCTGATGTCTGTTTTGCATCTTTTGCCGCTAGTTGTCCGCAAGCTGCATAAATATCTCGCCCACGCGGACGACGCACAAATGCTGAAATACCTTTCGATTCTAATATGCTTTGAAAGGTGTCGATTTGTTCCCGAGTTGAAGGAAAATATTCGAGCGGTTCAGCAGAGTTATGTGGAATCAAGTTAATTTTTACACGTTGTAAGTTATAACGATTCAATAAATTAGCCAGCTGGCGTGCATCTTCGAGGCGATCATTAACACCACCAAGTAAGACATATTCAAATGTAAATTTCTCACCAACTTTCAAGGATTTTTCAAATTCCTTGCAAGCTGTAAGCAATTCTTCAATATTCCAACGCTTATTTATCGGCATCAATTTATCACGTAATTCATCGTTTGGAGCAGATAAAGAAACTGCTAGATGTGGACGTTTTTCAAGTTTTGCGAGTTCATATATTTTAGGAACAATTCCGGCAGTTGAAACCGTAACTCTATTAGAAACAATAAATAGACCTTCTTTTTGCGACATTATATTTAACGCTTTTATCAGATTTTCAAAGTTTAGAAAAGGTTCGCCGGCTCCCATTCCAACTAAATTTGTTCCATGTGGTGTTTCATTTCCGACACCATAAACATCATTTAAAACAAAAATAATTTGTTCGACAATTTCTCCGGCAGTAAGATTTCTAAGCAATCCAAGTTTTGCAGTTAAGCAAAAATCGCATTGTAAAGGACAACCCGACTGCGATGAAAAACAAATTGTGTCGCGATTTTCAGTCGGAATAAAAACAGCTTCAACCGGGAATTTATCATGTGTTTTAAACAAAAATCTGCGTGTTCCATCTTCTGAAACATAACGCGATTCGAGTGAAAGCGTCGAAATTTCAGTTTCTTCTTTTATTTTTTCTCGAAAATCTTTGGGCAAATCGGTAAATTCGTCGTATTCAACCAAACGTCTTGCGTGTAAACCTTTAAAAATTTGCTTCGCACGAAATTTTGGTTCACCAAGACCTACAACAAAATCAGTAAGTTCAGCGTTTGATAAATCTAAAATGTGCGTTTTCTTTTTCACTATAATCATTTTACAGGTTTATACTTGAATATCGAAACTCTCTTGTTATGAAAAACAAATCCATATTTAATGCAGTTGTTGGTTTAGTAATTATTATAATAGTCGGTCTATTTTGTATTTTGACTATTAGAAACTTTCTCCCAGTTCAGACTGTTGAGATTATAAATTCAGATCACAATACTTCTGCGAGTCAAGATACTTACATCGAATCAGCTAACAAATCTCACTTATTTTTTGGAAATCCGACAAATGCAGATTCAAAAAATCCTAATAATTATTTACTTGTAAATCAATATTACGCTTCATCTTATAATCGTGAAAGAGCAATTCCTAACTGGACATCGTGGAAACTTTCTCGAAGCGATATTGGTAAATTAGAGCGTCAAAACGACTTCCGTCCAGACAATCGTCTGCCAAATAGTTGGACTAAAATAACTCCAAGCGATTATTATGACAAAATTTATGATCGTGGACATATGTGTCCTTCCGGCGACCGCACAAGTTCAATAGAAGCAAATAGTTCAACGTTTTTGATGACCAATCAAACACCACAAATTTCAGATTTAAATCAAGGTCCGTGGGAAAAGTTGGAAAGCTATTGTCGAAGTTTGATTTTTAGAGGAAATACAATTTTCATTTACGCTGGAAATTACGGAGAAAACGGTAAATTGAATCGAAAAGTTTCAATTCCGACTAATTTTTGGAAAATTATTGTCATAGTTAAGAAAGGAAATTATGAAAAAAATTTTAACGAACAATCTCAAATAATTGCTGTTGATATGCCAAATATTGAAGGAATCAAGGAAAACACATGGCAACAATATACGACAACCGTAAGAAAAATAGAACAAAAAACTGGATATGATTTTTTTGCTGCTTATCCAAAGAATGTTCAAGATTCTGTTGAAAATAGTTTCGGTTCACAAAAAAACCCGAAGTAAATTCGGGTTTTTAAGGTTTGTTATAAAACTACCACCAAGAGGATTTCTTACGCGAACTTCCGCCGCCAAGCAAACTGCCTAAAACACCTCGGACAATTTCTCGTCCAACATTGCTTCCAATTGCTCTTGCCGCACTTTTTGCAAAAGCACCCATTGCACCGCCGGCAGCGGTAGGTTTTGAGGCTTCTTTTGCCGCAGCTTTTTCTTCAATTGCTTGTTGTTTAGCAAACTCTTCAGCTTCAGCTTGTTGCATTTCAGCCGCATCTGCCGCTTCGCCTTTAACTTTTAATAATTCGTAAGCAGATTCTCGGTCAAGGACTGTTTCATATTGCCCGGCAACTATTGAATTATTAAGAAGTTGTTGTCTTTGATCAGGTGTTACCGGACCGATATGACTATGTGGCGGAACAACAAAAACTCGCTCGACCATTCCGGGAATTCCCTTTTCATCAAGAAAAGAAACCAAGGCTTCACCAACTCCAAGTTCTGTAATCGCCGTTGCAACATCAAGTTTTGGGTTTGCACGAAATGTTTCTGCTGCTGCTCTGACACCTTTTTGATCTTTTGGTGTAAAAGCTCTCAACGCATGTTGAACACGATTTCCGAGTTGTCCCAAAATGCTTTCCGGAATATCGACTGGATTCTGTGTAACAAAATAAACTCCGACACCTTTTGAGCGAATAAGTCTAACAACTTGTTCAATTTTATCGACTAATGCTTGTGGTGTGTCGTTGAAAAGTAGATGTGCTTCATCAAAGAAAAAAACAAGTTTTGGCTTTTCTAAATCTCCTGCCTCAGGCAGCATTTCAAAAAGTTCAGAAAGCAACCACAGCAAAAAAGTCGAATAAAGTTTTGGCGAAAGAAACAGTTTATCCGCAGCAAGAATATTAATAACTCCTTTTCCACCAATAGTTTGGATAAAATCATCGAGTTTAACGGCTGGCTCGCCAAAAAACTTTTCAGCTCCTTGGCTTTCGAGTTCCAACAGACCGCGTTGGATTGAACCAACTGATGCTTTTGAAACATTGCCATATTCTGCTTGAAATTCTTCAGCATTTTCACCAACATATTGAAGCAACGACCGCAAATCTTTAAAATCTAACAACATCAAACCGTTGACGTCAGCAATCTTAAAACACAAATTTAAAACAGCCGATTGTGTGTCGTTTAATTGTAAAACGCGAGATAGCAACATGGGTCCCATTTCTGAAATCGTTGCTCGAAGCGGATGTCCTTGCTCACCAAAAACGTCCCACAAAGTAACCGGACAGGATTCAAAAGTATGTCCTTCTTTTAAACCAAGAAGAGTTAAACGATCGTCAACTTTTTGATTTCCACCGCCGGCTTGAGAAATTCCAGTTAAATCGCCTTTAATATCAGCCATAAAAACCGGAACTCCTAAACGACTAAAACTTTCACCCATTGTTTGCAAAGTAATTGTCTTTCCGGTTCCGGTTGCTCCTGTAATAAGTCCGTGTCTGTTTGCTTTATCAGGCAATAAAAAACATTCAGTATCGTCTTTCTTTGCCACTAAAATTGGTTCTGCCATATTTTTTCCTTTAAATGTTTTGGGGGTATTCGATATATTACATTAAAGATTTTTTTACTGCTAATTAGTTTTAGATTTAAACAAAATTTTAAGTTTCAACTGCTTTTGTTTTTACACCAAATATCTTACTTTCACTATCTAAACCAACAATAAAAATATCAATCTGAATTTTTCCAAATCTAAAAACTTTAAGGTCTTTCAAATTGTCTTGAAGAGTGTTTTTTAAATCAATATATCTTTTCATTCTCCTCTTTTCATTTTCTCCAAACCAATCTTTTTCAGTAGTTAGTTTTTCAAAAAACAATTCAAAACCAACTTCTTCAAATGATTTTAAGTTTGATATTTTTAGAGATTTTTTTAAAAAATTTAGATCTAATTCTTTTGTTTTTTCTCCTTTAAATATCGTAAAAGGTGCGTCTGTTTCGCTCATGTAAAATAATCCGTCAATTGAGGCAAGAATTAAATTTTCCAAAATAATTCCCTCTTTTTTGTTGTTAATTTCCATAAAAATTTAGTCTATCATAAAACAATTTCACTCCAAACTATTGCCAAAAAACGACTTCTTAGAATTTCAGGATAGTTTTATAAATCTGTGGATTTCTCTTGCGTTAAGGTCTTATATCATGTTAGGATTTCACCTGTTTGATAGCTTACTCGCTCTCGCAAGTTATTGAAAATAGATAACTTGAAGTTTTACTTTAAGTTTTAAGCACATTTCCACAATCTTGTGGAAAAAACTGTGGAAAACTTTATATACAAACCGTAAAACACCGTTCAATTGCTTAGATTGAAAAGGTTTTTACCGTTTTTAAACCAAACTTTAAGTGCTTAAGATTTTTTTTCCGGTCTCACTTGATTTTTAGACGATTGGATTTTACCACAGCAAAAAAAGAGATATGACTGCGTTTGTCGAAGACCAAAATGTTTGGGGAAGCGTTCTTGCTTCTGTCGAGAAAAGATTGAATAAACAAATCTTTGACTCGTGGTTTTTGCCTGTCAAATTTGAGAGTTGTGATGATAGCGAGCAAACATTATCGTTAATTGCCAGTGAGGTTAATCGTAATTGGATTCTTACTTATTATAAAGAACTAATAACCCAAACTCTTAGAGATTTAAACCTTCCAAACTATCGTCTTAAATGGAAAATTATTGAAAATAAACCTGATAATTATACAGACGATAATGATACTGACGCTGCGTTTAATACTTTTAAAAATACAAAACCTTCTTCAGTTATTAACAAGCCTTCAAATTTTGTTGATCTTGAGCCAATTGAAAGTTCACTAAGTCCTAAATATAAGTTTGATACTTTTGTTGTTGGTGCGAGTAATCAATTTGCTCATGCGGCTTGCCTTGGTGCCGCCGAATCTCCCGGAAAAACATACAACCCTTTGTTTATCTACGGTGGTGTTGGTCTTGGAAAAACACATTTAATGCAAGCAATTGGGCATTCAATTAAAGAAAGAAATAAACATTTACGAGTTGGGTATATGTCTGCCGAAAAGTTTATGAACGAGTTAATTAATGCAATTCGTTATGACAAAACTCAAAATTTTCGTGACAAATATCGCTCAATCGATGTTCTTTTAATGGATGATGTGCAGTTTATGGCTGGAAAAGAGAGAACTCAAGAAGAGTTTTTTCATACATTTAACACGCTTCATAACGATCAAAAACAAATAGTTATCACTGCAGACTGTCCGCCTAGAGAAATCCCAATGCTAACCGAGAGATTAAATTCTCGTTTCGAGTGGGGACTTATTGCAGATATTGAACCACCAGATTTAGAGACAAAAGTTGCTATTTTAAAAAGAAAAGCTGATTTAGACGGTGTAAGCCTACCTGATGACGTGGCATTTTTTATTGCGAGTAAAGTTAGAAGTAATATTAGAGAGTTGGAAGGTTCACTTGTTCGGCTTGTTGCTATTTCTTCTTTGCGTGGTTTGCCAATTTCTAAAATGCTGGCACAAGACGCAATGAAAAATGTGATTGATAACAGTCAATCTGAAGGCTTAACAATGGAAAAGATTTCAAAAATGGTTGCGGGTCAATATAAAATTTCTGTCGAGGAGTTGAAATCAAAAAATAACGCAAGACAAATTGCAGTTCCAAGACAAGTCGCAATGTATCTCTGCAAAAGATTAACAAAACATAGCTTTCCTGAAATAGGAAAAGAGTTTGGTGGCAAACATCACACGACAGTTATGCACTCCGTCGGTAAAATTGATTCCCTAATTAAGGAAGATAGAGTTTTCCACAGAACGGTAAGTGAGTTAATAGATAATCTTTGCAGTTAGTTAGACACATTTTTTGATATTTTACTTTAACAATAAATTCACAAACAGTTTTTCTTGATTTATTGTTTTTACTCAGTAATTTTGATAATTAGACTAATGTTTTCCACTTTTCCACAGCGAAAATAAGAAGTAGATTGTGGAAAAATTATTAAGAAAACAATGTGTCGAAATTATCCACAGATAAAAAGTTTTCAACAGATTTTTCCACAATGGTTGTGGAAGTGGAAAGTTAAATATGACAACAGTTAAGTAGGTTTTACTACTTTTCCACAAGACCTATTACTACTACTATTATAAATATATATATATATTGTATTAGTATTAAGTAGTAAAAAGCGGCTCATTTTTGAAGTAAGCTAAATAGAAATATACCAAAGTTAAAGTTTGGTATTTAGGAGTAAGAAATGGAATTTATTATTAGTCAAAGTGCTTTAAAAGAAGAATTAGGATTTGTCCAAGGAATAGTTGAGAAAAAAAGCACAATTCCGGTTTTATCAAATATTTTGATTGAATCAATCGGAGAAGGAACAATCAGAATTGTCGGCACAGATTTGGATGTCACAATTCGTTGCGAAGCGTCAGCTGAAATTATCAAACCCGGTTCGATGTGTGTTCAGGCGAGAAGATTGTTTGATATCGTTCGTTTACTTGAAAATAAAGACATTCATTTTACTAAAGATGAAAACGAATGGGTAAAACTTAGCAGCGGAAAATCAAAATTCCGTCTCGCAGGTGTTTCTCGTGAAAACTTTCCGGAAGTACCGAGTTTCAAATCTGCTCCAATGAAATTATCTGCAAAAACAGTGAACTATTTTATCCTACATACAAGTTTTGCAATTACAAATGAACAGTCACGATTCACGCTTTCCGGGGCAAAATTTATGGTCGGCGAAGGTTCAGTAAAAATGGTGACGACCGATGGACATCGCCTTGCTTTTATCGAAAAACAAGAAGAAACGGATGGAACTATTGATGTTTTAATTCCAAAAAAAGCACTCAACGAATTGACCAAAATTTCTCGTGATAGTCAGTCAGAAATTAGCTTTGGTGAAGATACAAATCATATTTATTTTGAGGTTGATGGCAGACTTTTAATCACACGAAAACTTACCGGAACATTCCCAAATTACGAAATGGTTATACCAAAAGGGAATGATAAAACCGCAACTTGCGACACTGAAGAAATTCGCAACGCCATTCGCCGCGTAGCTTTGATGGCTGATGAACGGACACGTTCTGTGCGTCTAAAAATCAAAGAAGGAGAAATTGAAATTGGTGCAAACTCTAGCGAAGAAGGCGAAGCAAATGAAGTTATTCCGGCTGAATATTCAGGAGAAGAAGTTGAAATAGGGTTTAATGCACAATATTTACAAGAATTTTTAGGAGTTATTGGTGCGAATGAAACTGAAGAATCTGTTCTAGAATCTGAAGGTGAAACAGTTCGTGTAAAAGACGGCAGAGCAAGACTTGCTTTTGATTTTAAAGACGGAAATGCTCAAACTTTACTTCGTCCAGACGGTGATTCCGGCTACGATTATAAATATATTGTTATGCCTTTGAGAATATGAGAATTTATTTTCAGCTGATTTTTTAAGCGGTTTGATTAATTTCGAGCCGCTTTTTTGTCAAAAGAAAATATGATTTTAATATGATAATCTATAATTTTTTATGAGTAATCAAATTTATAATTTTAGTGCCGGTCCGGCAATTATGCCCAGAGAAGTTTTGAAAATAGCCCAAGAAGAAATGCTTTCTTTGCAGTATTTTGGAAGAAATATTGGAATGTCAGTTATGGAAATTAGTCATCGCTCTGAGGTTTTTACAGCAATAAATGAATCAGCTAAAAATGGACTTCGTGATCTTTTAAATGTTCCCCAGAATTATCAAATATTATTTCTCCAAGGTGGTGCAAGTCTTCAATTTTCGATGATTCCAATGAGCTTTTTATCTCAAGATGAAACCGCTGATATTATTATAACCGGTGCTTGGGGAGAAAAAGCTCTGGTTGAAGCAAAGCGTTGTGGAAATACAAAAGTGATTTATTCGTCAATTAAAAATGGGTATAAAACAGTTCCAAAACAAACAGAACTAAACTTTACAAAAGATGCAAAATATATTCATTACACATCGAATGAAACCATTGAAGGTGTTGAGTTTAAATATGATTTAGATTCGGAAACTCCGGTTATTTGTGATGCTTCATCAAATATTTTGTCAAAACCAATAGATGTTTCTAAATATTCTCTAATTTATGCCGGAGCTCAAAAAAATATTGGACCAAGTGGAATAACAGTTGTTATCATTCGCGATGATTTTCTTGAAAAGTCTAATAAAAAACAACATTCGATGCTTGATTATAGTAAATTTGCGGAACACAAATCTTTACTTAACACACCAAATACCTGGGGAATTTATCTGGTCGATTTAGTCTGTAAGTGGTTAAAAAACATTGGCGGAATTACTAAAATTGAAAAAATAAATCAGCAAAAAGCAGCGATTATTTATAATGCAATTGACCAAAGCAATGGATATTTCAAAGGACACGCAGACATTGATGCGAGATCGCTGATGAACGTTACTTTCCGTCTTCCAAGTTTTGAATTAGAAAATAAATTTTGCACTGAAGCAACTGATTTGGGCTTTGATGGTTTGCGTGGTCATCGCAGTGTTGGCGGAATACGTGCTTCAATTTACAATGCTTTTCCGATTCAAGGCGTTGAAAAGTTAGTAGAATTTATGACAAAATTTTCGAAAGAAAACTGATAAAAAACAAAATTAGTTTAAAAAGCTTAAATTATTCAGTTTTCTAATTATCCTAAACTCAAAGTATTAAAAAAATTAGTGTTATTATTCAGTTATTATGAAAAAAATTATCTTTTTAAATGTTATTTTATTGTCCTTAGCAACAAGTATTTTTGCCTGTGATTCGTTCGAAACCGGACTTGGATTATTTGAAAACAAATCAATTTTAAGTTCATTTTCGGATGATAAACTCCAATTACCAAGCGAAAAACATTTTAGTAACGTTAAGCAATTATCATTTGGCGGAGAAAATGCTGAAGCCTATTTTTCATTTGACGGAAAAAAGTTAGTTTTTCAATCAAAACGTGACGGAAATGGTTGTGATCGAATTTACACGATGAACATTGACGGCTCAAATGTCACACAAGTTTCAAATGGTGAAGGTCGAACAACTTGCTCTTATTTTAAAAAAGGCGACAAAAAAGTAGTTTATGGCTCAACACATCTCGGAAACAAAAATTGTCCGCCACCGGCAGATTTCTCGAAAGGTTATGTTTGGGCAATCTATCCGGATTTTGACATTTTTGAAGCAGACGCAACAGGAAAAAACATCAAACCGATGACATCTACTAAAGGTTATGATGCCGAAGCAACTGTTTCACCAAACGGAAAAAAAATCATTTTTACATCAATGCGTGATGGTGATTTAGATTTGTATGTGATGGACAAAAACGGTAAAAACGTCAAACGATTAACAAACGAATTAGGCTATGATGGCGGTGCTTTTTTCTCTCCTGACAGCAAAAAGATAGTTTATCGGGCGTTTCACCCAAAAACTGAAGCTGAAATTACTAGATATAAACTCCGACTTTCTGAAAATTTGATTGAACCGACTGTTTTTGAAGTTTGGACAATGAATTCTGATGGCTCTGACAAAAAACAAATTACTGATTTAAAAGCAGCAAGTTTTGCTCCATATTTCACACCAAACGGCAAGAAAATTATCTTTTGCACTAATTATTTTGCAGAAGATACACGTAAGCGTAATTTTGATTTAGCATTGATAAATATTGACGGAACAGGAATCGAAAGAGTTACTTACAACGAAACATTTGATGGTTTTCCGATGTTTTCACCTGATGGAAAAAAATTAGTGTTTGCTTCTAATAGAAACGCTGCAACAACAGGCGATACAAATGTTTTTATCGCAGATTGGAAAGAATAATTTCTTTAGTCTGCGTAAATTGTAAATGAGGTTTATGAAAAAGCAATTCTTTGTTCTGTTAATTATTATTTCGTCTATTTTTGCGGCAAACGCACAAATAGTACAAAAAGATCTAACTCTAAAACGTCTTAAAACTTACGTCACTTATCTTGCTTCTGATGGTTTAGAAGGTCGTCGTGCGGGCGAAAAAAATGCAACAATATCAGCTGGTTATATTGCGAATATTTTTGCGTCAAACAAGTTAAAAGGTGGTTTTCAAACAATAAACGGAAAGCGTAGTTTTCTGCAACCTTTCCCATTTGTAACCGGAGTTGAATTAGGAAAATCCGGAAATGAATTTAGACTTGATTTTACGAAAGCCAACGGCGAGCGAATCAAAATAAATAATTTGGTTCCGGCAAAACCCGTAGGTTTTTCTCCAAACGCTATAATTTCTGACACAGAAGTTGTTTTTGCAGGTTTTGGAATTGTCTCAAGCGAATTAAAATTTGACGATTACAAAGACATCGATGTTAAAGATAAAATCGTTTTAATATTTGATGGCTCGCCGGAAAGTGGAACTCCAAATTCTCCATTTTCTAGAGTTTCAGATGTTCGCGTAAAAGTAAAAATAGCCAAAGACAAAGGTGCAAAAGGCGTTTTAGTTATTTCACGCGAAGCAAACTTCGAGAATGAAAAATTGACACAATTAAAGTATGACCAAACACTTGGTGAAGCTGCATTGCCTACTTTTGTTGTTTCAAGAAATACCGCCGCAAATATGCTCGGCGGAAATGAAGTTGATTTGGCAGGAATAGAGAGTTTTCTTTCGTTGAAAAAAGATTCGGCAATTAAATTATCAATCACAAATCCGGCAAAGAGCATTGTTGGGTTTAGTGTGAATTTAATCAGAAAAAAAACGCAAGATTATAACGTGATTGGTGTTTTAGAAGGAACCGACCCTGTTTTGAAAAACGAAGCGATTGTAATTGGTGGACATTATGATCATCTCGGACGCGGCGGACAAGGTTCATTGGCGGTTAACTCAAATGATGTTCATCACGGAGCAGACGATAACGCTTCTGGAACTTCAGCAGTTTTAGAGCTGGCAATTCAAGCTGCGAAATCGAAAGATAATAAAAGAACTTTAATTTTTATTGCGTTTGGTGCTGAAGAAGAAGGTTTAATTGGTTCAAATTATTATGTGAATAATCCAGTTTTTCCGCTCGAAAAAACCGTCGCGATGATTAATATGGATATGATTGGTCGGCTTCGCGATGATAAATTAACTGTCGGCGGAATTGGCACTGCAATTGAGTTTAATGAACTCGTAAAACGTCGAAACGAAATATATTTTGATACAAAAAATGGCTTTGGAATTGGCAGAATATTTAATCTTCAGCTCAATGAAGACGGCTTTGGTGCCAGCGATCATTCGTCGTTTTACAGCAAGAAAGTTCCGGTTTTATTTTTTTTCACAGGCACACACGAAGACTATCACAAACCAAGTGACACGGTTGATAAAATAAATTTTGAAGGTCTAAAAACTGTTTTGAGCTACGTTTCGAAAATTGTTAAAACGATAGATGAAAACCCAAAACGACCAACATACGCAGTTGCAAAAAGTTCAGGAATGGGCGAAGGTCGGAGAGGTTTTAGCGTTTCGCTCGGCACAGTTCCTGGTTATGGCGAAAGCAACGATGGAATGGTAGTTGAAGCAGTTAGAGACAACTCACCGGCGGCAAAATCCGGAGTGAAAGCAGGTGATAAAATTGTTAAACTCAATGGTAAAGAAGTTAGAAATGTCTCAGATTACACAGTTGTTTTGAGCGATTTAAAGCCTGATGTTGAATACGAAATAATTGTTTCGAGAGGAACAGAAAAACTAACGCTTAAGATAATTCCGGTTGCGAGAAAGCAATAGAAAAAAATTAGCTACAAATTAAAGAACCGCAACTAAATTCGAATTCGTTGCGGTTTTTATTTTGTTGAAAATTAGTCAAGATTTGGTTCATCTGCCAAATTTACTTTCTTTTTACGTTTCAAAATATAATTAACGACTAAATAAATTGGTAACACAACGAAAAGTAAAAATGGTAAAACGGCAATAATGATTCTTACTAATATCAATATAAAAGCTAAAGCCGCATCAAATCCGTCACCGAGAGCTTTTCTAAGTTCGTAGAAGAATCCGGAAGAACTTGATGAAAATGCTACAGGAGTTTTTAGTTGTATTTTTATAGTTGAAAGGCTCGATTGATTTTCCAGAAAACGTTTTCTTCCTTCTATTTGCTCAATTTCACCTCGAACAGCTGCGATTTCTTTTTGAATACTTAACGCATCTTCAACCGTTTTCCCTTGTTTCATTATTTCAAGAAATTGAGTTTCAAGTGCTTTCTTCGCTATTAAACGAGCCTCAATGTCAACAAACTCTTCTGTTACGTCTTGACCTTTGACGCTTTCGAGAATCACACGACTCGCAGTTTTTCTAATTTCTTCTAAACTTTCATTAAACTTCGCAGTTGGAACACGCACCGTCATTGAAGCAATATCTCGAGTTGCAGATTTCACATCACTACTGCTTTGTTGTGATTCGATTACAAAACCACCTCTGCTATCAATTATTGCAGCGATTTTTTGTTGTGCTTCTTCAGGGGAATTTGTTTCAAGATCTAACTCTGCATTCCGAATAATTTTACGTTCAAGCGGTTTAGGTTGGTTAGTGGTTTGATTTCTGGTTTCGCCACCACCACCGCCGCCGCCACCGGTTTCGCTTTTTTCAGAAGATTGAGGAGCAGTATTAGAAGCAAGAGCCAAACTGGGGTCGCGTTGACCTGCACAAGCAGTAAAAATTAGCAAAAACAAAAATATAAACAACTTTGTAACATTCATAAATTCCTAAAAAAAACTAACCAGCCTTCTTTGCCACTTCCATAAAACCTTCACCCGCAAATAAAGAGCGAATTGCGTTTACAAGTCTTCGCATTGCACGAAAAACTTTTGGGAAAAACCAGATGAAAACGATTGCAAAAATTATCAAAACTCCGGCAATGATAAATGGTGCAAAAACAGCTAAAAGTGAACCGATAATTGCAATTCCGTCTTCTAAAAAAGATAACGCCCAGTTTGAAATTGGTTCAGGTGAAAGATTTGCAGTTGCTCGAAGAGCAGATTTTGTGCCGTGAGAAGAAAGTGCGAGTCCGCCGCCGAATAATGTTGCAATAGTTGCAATAGTTGGATCGAGATTGGTAGTTGCGGCATAAGCGACAATCGCACCGGCAGGCACACGGATAAAGGTGTGAATAACGTCCCAAACGCTGTCAACATAAGGAATTTTATCGGCAAAAAACTCGACTGCGTAAAGTCCGCCGCCGATTCCGATAATCCACCAGTTGTCCAAAACATCTAACCCGCCAGGCAAAGATGTCGCACCAAATTTCTGCAAAAGTCCCAAAACTGTCACTGTTGCATACAGGTTAATTCCCGATGTCCAAGCCGAACCAAGTGCCAAACTCAATGTTGCGAACCAATCCATATTTTTCTCCTAAATACTCATTCGGGGCGAATACAGCATCATTCTACACAGTTTCGAGAAAAAATCACTAAAAATTTGTTCAATTACAAAAAATTAGCCACAACTTTTCGCGAAAAGACACGAATTAAAGAAATTAAAAAAGGATTTAATTCGTGAAAATACGTGTTAATTCGTGGCTAGGTTTTTTTATCAGTTTTCTGCATCTTCATCTTTCTTTGCTGCAAATTTCTCCAGCCGATATTGCAAAGTTCGAAAAGTTAAACCCAAAAGTTTTGCTGACTTTGTGATGTTATTATCGGTTCGTTCCATCGCTTGCGTAATCAAACTTCGTTCTAGTTCTTCGAAGTTTACACCTTCAGCTGGAAGTTTGAATAAATCAACGCTTCCGGTTGCACGTTCGATTGTCGAAATTTCTGGCGGCAAATCTTCAACTGTTATTAAATCGGTTTCAGCCAATAAAGACGCTCTTTCTATCGCCGATTCAAGCTGCCTTACGTTTCCTGGAAAACTATAATTGAGCAATAATTTCTTCGCGTCGTTCGATAACCCAACGATTTTCTGCGAACTATTTTTCGTGTGTTTCTTAATAAAATATTCAATCAAAAGCGGAATGTCGGTTCTGCGTTCGCGAAGTGCTGGCAATTCGATCGACAAAACATTGAGCCGATAATAAAGATCTTCGCGAAATCTTCCATCTTGCGACATTTTCAGCAGATCGCGATTCGTTGCGGTTACAACCCGAACATCAACATTGATCTCACGAGTTCCGCCAACTCTTCGAATCTGTTTTTCCTGCAATGCACGCAGAATTTTTGCTTGAAGCGAAATGTCGAGTTCGCCGATTTCATCCAAGAAAAGTGTTCCGCCATCGGCAATTTCAAAAAGTCCCTTTTTCTCCGAAACCGCACCGGTAAATGAACCTTTCTCGTGTCCGAAAAGTTCTGATTCGAGTAGATTTTCATTGATTGCCGCACAATTTACGGCTTGAAAAATATTATTTGAGCGTGGAGAATTTTTATGAATTGCACGTGCGATAAGTTCTTTCCCTGTGCCGCTTTCTCCGCGAATCAATACGGTGCTGCTCGATTTCGCCACCTTCAAAATGAGCTTCTTCACCTTGTCCATCTCTGGCGAGATCGAAACGATTTCCGAATCGAGAAGCGTGAGTTTGCCAAGAGCACGCGAAACAGTTTCGAGCAATTTTTCGCGTTCGTAAGGCTTTTGCAGGTAGGCGAAAACACCGAGTTCTTTCGCCTCAAGTGCCGAATCGATCGTTCCATGTGCGGTAAGCAGAATCACCATTATCGATTTATCAAAGGCGACCAATTCCTTGAGCAGATCGATTCCACTCATTCCCGTCATCTTCAAATCAGTAAGCACGAGATCAAACCTTCGATCCGCCACGAATTTCAATGCCGCTTCACCGGAGCTCGCCGTCGTCACATCATAACCCTCGCCCGAGAGAATCATTTCCAAAATCTCCCGCTGAGCCCGCTCATCATCTACAACCAATATCGCTTTTCTACTCATAATTTAGTTTTTAGATTATAACTTATTGTTTGAGGTTGTGCGGATTGTTTACGGTTTGAAAATTAGCAATCGAAATAGTTTTCTTGTAGCTATTGAATAAAGTTATGATAAAATCGGCTTATGATACAAACACTTGAAGCAATTGTGGACACAGCAGGTAACGTAAATTTGCTTTCGGATATACGTTTGAAAGAAAGCCGACGTGCAATCGTTACAATTTTAGACGAAAAGCCGACGATTATAAGCAAAAACAAATCAACAAGTGGAATCCGTGAAATGTTTGGAACTTGGAGAAGCGGAAATTCTAATTCGGCAGATAATGACCAAATTGATGCAGATTTAGCTAAAGCATACGCTGACGATCACGAAGATTAAACCTAATGTTAATAGATACTTCCGGCTTTTTATGTCTTTACGATGAAACCGAAAAACACCATCTAAAGGCAATTTCAGCATACGACTCAACCAACTATCGTTTAACAACAAATTATGTTTTGGCGGAATATGTTGCCTTGGCACATGTCCGAGGCGTTCCGCGTGAGGCAATACTCAAATTTAGTTCATTAATTTTAACTGACGATGACATCGAGATAGTTTGGGTTGATGAAGATTTGCACACAAAAGCAGTCGAACTTATGAATCAACGCCAAGATAAATCTTACTCACTTTGCGACAGTGTAAGTTTTGTAGTTATGAGAGAAAGATCTTTGAATAAATCCTTAACGACAGATAGGCATTTTGAACAAGAAGGTTTTGTAAGATTATTGATTTAGAACAATGTCATTTTATGCCAATTCAAAGCGTCGCCTTCCAACCGTTGTATCAAACTCAAATCAAGTATTACGCCAATTTGTCGAAAATGCGAATCAGCCTGAAAACGAAGTAATCACGATGAATATGCTCGATAATCCGGCTTTTATTGCGGCGTTGGCGGAAAAGTTGAAAGCGGCTTGAGGATACGAATTCAGTTGCGAAGTTTCTGGCTGAATCAGTTTTAGTTCAGCAGGAAGATAACTCAAGTATGAGCGAATTTTGTTTTGAGTTAAAATAAAAAAATGTTTTCAGATCAACCAATTAAAAAGTCGGGCAAAGACTTATTCGGACGAAAAGATTTCGCAAATCGAGTTGCTCATATTATTGCAAGTCGAGGAGACGCGGAAAGCATTGCAATCGGAATTCACGCCCCTTGGGGTGAAGGCAAAACGTCTGTTCTGAATATGATTGTTGAAGCCTTAGAAGATTATCTTCACAAAGATCATAAAACCATAGATAATGGAAATATCGTATTACTTAAATTTAATCCTTGGAGATTTGCTGATGAAAATCAGCTACTTGAAAGTTTTTTCTTTGCACTTGCTGATAAATTGAAAGGAAGAATCAAGACTAAGGCTGAAAAGGCGGCTGAAATAGTAAAAAACTTTTCTTGGGTAGCCGCACCTTTGGACTCTCTGAAAGTAGGAGTTCTTGGATTAGATGTAAATCTTAAAGTTGAAGAAACTTTGAAAAAACTTGCAGAAGCAAAACCTGGAGCAAATATCACAACTCTTAAAGAACGTGTTGAAAAAATCCTAGAAGCAAGTGATAAAAAAATTCTAGTAGTTATGGATGATATTGACAGACTTGACAAGGAAGAAATTCAAGCTGTTTTTCGACTAATTAAACTCTCTGCAGATTTCCCGAACACAATTTACCTTCTTTCATTTGATATTGAAAGGGTTTCAGAAGCATTAGCTGAAAAATATGGAAGTAAAGAAGCCGGTAGATCTTTCTTAGAAAAGATTATTCAAGTTTCTTTACCTTTACCGCCACTTACGACAACTAAACTGATTAATTTAGCTTTTATTGAGATTAATAAATTACTTCATGAAAATGATATTAAATTGCCACAAAATGAGTACTCAGATTGGAGTTATTTTTTTTCTAAGACTTTCGGTAATTATCTAAAAAGTCCCCGGCTGGTAAGAAAATACATAAATAACTTGCTTTTTTCACTTCCAGTAATGAAAGATGAGTTAAATATTTTTGATTTGCAAACAATTGAAGCTGTTCACATTTTTTTTCCTACTTTACATGAAGGTATTCGTAACAATAGAGATATTTTCCTGTTAAATAATCCAATGCTAAAATATGACGGTTCAATGAAACGTGATGAAAGCGAAAAGTTAGTAAAACTCATTGAAGTATTCCCCGAATCACAAAGAAATCATATAGTGGAAGTAATTCGGGAACTTTTCCCTCAAACCGCTGAGGCATTAAAGGAACTCAGTCCACAAAAAGGTTTCTATCAAAAATGGAATAACAATAAAAGGATTTTTTCGGAGTTATATTTTGATAAATATTTTTCAATAGGGGTATCTAAAGATGACATAAGTGATAATGAACTCAAAACTTTCATTGATTCCTTGGTTTCAAAAACTGATGTTGAAAACAAAACAAGTATTGAGCAACTTATATCAAATAATCGAGAAAATGTATTCTTACAAAAAATTTCAATCATTGTTGGTGATTTTGGCGAGGAACAATCAATAAAGTTAGCAAAAGCAATTTCATTGTTAGGAAATTTATTCCCAAAAGATAGCCAAGACATTAGGGCACTTATCATTCCCCCGTTCTCTTACGCAGCTCGCTTGATGAGCAACTTATTAGAAAATATCTCTGCTTCTAATCGCAAAGAAATCGCTATTGAAATAGCTTCAATAGCTTCACCTCTAGATTTTGCTTATAATTTTTTCCATTTTGCAAAATCTATTAGGATAGAACGTGATACTGAAGATAGTGAACTTACTGAATTAGGGAAAGCCATCATCACAATAATAGTTGAAAGAACAAAGAAAGAAGCTAATGATGCACTTTTGGAAGAGACTTATCCTCAGTATTCATCAGAACTTTATTATCAATGGTTAGTTGAAGACCCTGAAACAATTAAGCAGTATTTGAAAAAGAGAGTTGAGGAAACTCCCAAAGACGCAGAACAGTTTATCTTGAGTTTTCTCGAAAATGCCGAAAATACTTTGGAAATAGGTAGTATTACGAGACTTTGGGGATTTGATTTTATTGTTGAAGAAATCAAAAGACTCCACCCAAAAATGCAAATACTTCCTATGGAAAACTACTCCGAAAACGATTCTTACTTATCGGACAGTATTGAGCAATTTCTTCAGCTTTTTGTTAGTATTGCTGAAAAAATACCAAAGGATAAATAGAGACAAGTCAGATTGAATCTATTGAGTCACCAAATACGATTGTTAAAATGAATTAAGCTAAATCCAAAACAGCAAATCTCTAACTCGTCAACCGCCGATAAATATTCGGCAATCTCTCCGGAAAATTCAAAACATCGTCAATAATCGGATAGCCGACATCGCCGAATAAATCTTTTACCAACCAGTTGAAAGATGTTAGAATCAGATTTTGAGGTAAAAATGTATGAAACAAAACCTATCAAATCGAATCACAGTTAATCCAAAGCAGTGCGGGGGTCGTCCGTGTATTCGCGGAATGCGGATTCGGGTGAGTGATGTTTTGGATTTGTTTTCCGCCAATTTAACAGCAGATCAGATTCTCGAAGAAATGCCCGACCTAGAACGCGAAGATCTACAAGCTGTTTTATCGAAAAAGACGTAAATTAAATGCAAGTAATTGATTTACAAATCACAAATGATAAATTCTTAATTTCGATTGATAAAAATTCGGTCGATAAAGAATTTCTGCTTAATTTGATTGAAAAAATCAGACTCGAATATCTTGTCCGCAAGGTTGATTTTGATGAAACAATTGAAGATTTAGGCGAAGAGATAAAGACCGATTGGTGGCAAAAAAACGAGTCTAAATTCATCAAATCTTAAACAAATTACACTTCAATTGTATATTACTCAACTCGTCAACCTTCGATAAATATTCGGCAATCTCTCCGGCAAATTCAAAACATCATCAATGATCGTATAACCGACATCGCCGTAAAGGTCTTTTAATTCTGATTCAGAATCGCGGTCGATAGTGATGCAGAATGGTGTGATGGCATTCATTCGGGCTTCGGTGAGAGCTTCGCGGACGTCTTCTCTCGCGTAGCGTGCGTCGCCGTAATCGTGATCGTAAGGTCTTCCGTCAGTTAAAATTATCAGGATTTTCGTTCGTGCTTCTTGCCTCAAAAGTTTCGCGGCGGCGTGGCGGATTGCGGCACCGAGACGTGTGTTGTTTTGAAAAGTGATTCCGCCGATTCGGCGTTCGGTTTCGTCGGAATATTTTTCGTTGAAATCTTTTACAGTGTAATATTTCACATTTCGGCGACCTTCCGAGGTAAAACCAGCGATCGAATACACATCGCCAACCGCTTCGAGAGCTTCGCTCATCAGCACCAAGCCTTCTTTTTCGATCTCAATAATTCTTCTTCCCGGATGTGTGTATGGCTGCAGCGGATTTCGCGTAATGGTGCGAGCGGTTGACGAAGATTGATCGAGCAACAGCGAAACGCAAACGTCGCGTTGTTTCCTAAGTCGTTTGGAATAAATACGTTCCGAAGGTTGTCCTTTCGCACGTTTGTCCACAACGTGTTCGACCAATGCACTCAAATCGTAATCTTCGCCATCTAATTCTCGATTGATTCTCGTAAGATTTTCCGGTTTCAAAAGCTGAAATTGATGACGAATCGAAGAAATCACACCACGATAACGGCTCCGCGTGAGTTCCACAAATGAGCGTTCGCCTTGCTTCACTTTTTTCTCTACTACGCGGCTCCAGCCAATCCGATAATCGCCCAATTCCTTGTCCCATTCATCATAGCTAAACGCCGATTCACCCATTTCGAGGCTTTGCTCAGGCACTTCGTTATTAGTCCAGGCTTCCGCACCTTGCAGATCATCAGGCTCATTATCTTCGTCGAGGCTATTCCACGCATTAAACAAATCGCGAATATCTTGTGTCTTTTTGTCCGCTTCTTCGCGTTTCACTTGCGATTCCAAAACGCTTTCCGCCGCACTCTTATCTTCGAAAGCATTTTCGCCCTTATCTTCGCTTTTATCCTCTGCTTTTTGACTTTCCTCAGGCGTAATATTTTGAAACAGAGAATAAACGCGGCTTGTCGCGATCAGAGAATCTGCTACGGTTGGAAATTTTCGATTTCCTGCATCGCGAATCAAAAGAAAATCTTCTAAAACCGTCTCAATTTCAGATACGATTTGTCCGTAAAATTGTTTCGAATCATCGGTCGCACCGCCGCAAAGTGTGATTTGAAACAACAATTCGGAAGGAACTTGGTGCATCGGCAGATCAAAAATATACGGTCGTTTCTCTCGCAAACACGATTTCATTAAATCGAGATCTTTCCTCAAACCGCGATATGTATGCCGCAAACGCGAATCGATGCGTGCATTTTCGAGCGTTCCGAAAATCTTCCTTGCAAGACTTGGCTCGGGGAAAACTTGCAAAACTGCCTTGTAATCCGAACCTTTTGGAAGTTTTTTGCTCTTAAGTTTGTCAGCTTTTCGTTGCTCATCTTCGGTCAAAGCCTTTTCGCCTTTTTGCACATCCTCGATATAGCCCGCGAGCGAAAATGCGTCAATTTGATCAGCGGTTGCTTCATAAAGTTCAGAAAGTGAAGCAAAAGCGGCTTTTAACCCGAGCGAATCTTTCTCAAAAGTTCCAAACTCAATCTGTCCGGCAGCGTATGCAGCGAAGACTTTATACAAACGAAAATCCATCTCATCTGACTTAAATTCTTCTACTTTTGCCGGCAAATAAATGGTTTTTCCATCGCCTATTCTCGATTCTTGCGGCATTGCTGTTAGCGGTGCAATCTCAACTTCGTTGCCTGTAAGTCCTTCAATATAAATGCGTAATATTGTTTGAACTGATTCGAGCGAAAGACCTTCTTCTCCTTCTTTGAGTTGCAAATTACTGCTTCTCGTTTCGAGTGCAAAGTATGAGCGTTTTGCCTTGAGCGAATCGTTTTTGGTTGTTTCCAAACCTGTAAAAACCCATTCTTCAAATTGCGTAAGAGAAACTTTTTTCAATGCATATGCTGCACTTTTGAAACAAGCCAAGGCTGATTCGGCATCTTTTTCGGCAACTTCCGAAATTAATTCTAAAACCCGTTTCGCAATTGCGGCGATGTCGCTACGTTTTCTGAGCGAGACAATTTGACCAAAAAACTGCGGACTTGAGCGAATAAATGAAATTAAACTTGCGTTTCCGCTTTTTGAAACTTTGTTCAAAACATTGCACCAATCTTCAAAAACAGCAGGTAATTTTCGCAAAACTTCGCCACCTGAATTAACAAAATGCAGAGTTACGCTACCACCAAATTCAAGAAATTTTAAGGCTCTTTGGTTGAGTAATATAGCGTTTTGAGAAGAAAGTTTTAGATACGATTCGGGCAAAAGTTGCCACAAATCTGCCGTCATTCCGCCAGTTTGCGAGGCAAATTTTAGTGCAAGTTCGTTTATAGAATCTCTGACATCATTTTTTTCTTCACCAAACGCGTTTAAACATTCAGCCACTTTTGGCGTTGCTTGCAGAAAATCTGAGCTGTGTTTTGCAGAACGATTTGAAATTTCAAGTGCAATTTTCAAAACATCGGAGAGAAAGTTTTCATCAGTAACTGTTTTTGTAAGTTCTGTCGCAAATTTATATGTTTCAAGGGCAATTGAGCTTGATAAAATAAGCTGTCGAGAACAGATTTGAAAAATATATGACCGTGAAGCTTCCGGAATTTTCTTAAAATCAGAAACACCATCGGCAAAAAAATTCGCACCAAGTTCGGCGTTTCCCATTGCGAGTTTTCTGCCCATTTCGCCCCAAAGCCGCAAATCTTCAGCACTCAAAATCTTCGAAGCTTTTGGCACAGATTCGACAAAAGTTTTGCTCACACGTAAACTTACGCCCGCGAGATTTGCGGAAATTTCTAATGCCACTCGGCGTTTTTCCGCCGAAAGCCTCGAAAGTCTTCGGGCAAGACCAGTAAAATTTGTTTTTCGTGAAATTTCAGACACTATTTTAGGGATTTATTCTTGTCGACCTTGGTTTATTTGCTCTTCGAGTTGTTTCATTTGTTCATCAGATTGCTTTTGAAGTTCATCAGCATAGCGTTCTTTTGCGATTTTCCACGAGCCATTTTCTAAGATAAACGGAACTCTATCCCACATTCCAAATTGGTTTTTAATATCAATAGTTGCAGTTTCGCCATCGATTTTTTCATTCTTAAACTCAACACTTGTCACAGTTTCAGGAAAAAGGGTGTCGTTTAAAATAACTTCATCAAGCGGACGATTTTGCGATTTTGCCTCTTCTTCCGACATTTTTATCGAACCTTGCGAAAGCAAAGACTTCATCGTTGAAACTTCTTTTTTCTTTCTTGCAACTGTATAAGTTTTCAAGGCTTCGAGAGGAGTTGTGGCTTTTCGCGAAAACGAACAACCAACAAGGCTGAATGCGAGGATTAGAATTATAATTTTGCTGACTTTCATCTCTTTTTCCAAAAAAGTTATACTCAAACTTAATTTGAATTATAAACCAAAACACGAGGAGTTTTTAACGTGGAAAGAAGAAAATTTAACGAAAGCGAAATCTCGAAACAATTAGAGACTGTAAACGACTGGAAATCGGTCGATAATAAACTACATAAACGCTTTGAATTCAGCAATTTTGCCGAAAGTTTGGCTTTTGTAAATCGCGTTGGTGAAATTGCCGAAAAACACGATCATCATCCGGATATTACGTTTGGTTGGGGTTATGCGGAAATATTTCTTACAACTCACGATTGCGGTGGAATCACTGAGATCGATTTTGTCGTTGCGAGTGAAATTGATTCAATTTAATCAACAAACGTAGAGATCAAGTTGTGTCTCTACGCTTGTTGATGGTTATTTGGCACTCTATATTCCATCCACAATCGCATTCAGCGTCGCCGAAGGTCGCATCGCGGCATACGCCTTTTCAGAAATCGGCTGATAATATCCGCCAACGTCTTGCGGCTTTCCTTGGGCTCCGATCAATTCTTCATTTATCTTCGCTTCGTTTTCCTGCATTGCTTTGGCGATTGGTGCGAATTCGGCAGAAATTTCGGAATCTGCTGTTTGATTCGCCAAAGCTTCCGCCCAATACATCGCCAGGTAAAAATGAGAACCGCGGTTGTCGATTTGCCCGACCTTTCTTGCCGGAGATTTATCGGTGGCGAGGAATTTCGCATTTGCTTCGTCTAAAGCGTCTGCCAAAACTTGAGCTTTTTTGTTGTTTTGAGTCTGTGCAAGGTGCTCCAAACTCGCTTGCAACGCAAGAAATTCACCGAGCGAATCCCAGCGAAGATAGCCTTCTTTTGTAAATTGTTCAACGTGTTTCGGAGCCGATCCGCCCGCACCCGTTTCAAACAAACCGCCGCCATTCATCAGCGGAACAATTGAAAGCATTTTTGCCGACGTTCCGAGTTCCAAAATCGGGAACATATCCGTCAGATAATCACGCAAAACATTGCCCGAAACTGAAATCGTGTCTTTGCCTTCTCTTGCACGTTTGAGCGTTTCCAGCATTGCATCTTTCACATCCATACTGCGGATATCGAGACCCGTTAAATCATGATCTTTCAAATATTTTTCTACTTTTTTGATGATTTGAGCGTCATGATTTCTGCCTTTATCGAGCCAGAAAATAGCCGGCGTGTCGGAAAGCCGAGCACGATTTACAGCCAATTTTACCCAATCCTGAATCGGTTCGTCTTTCGCTTGGCACATTCTGAAAATGTCGCTCGTTTGTACTTTTTGTTCGAGCAAACAAACGCCGTTTTCGTCTTCAACCTTCACAGTTCCTTCACCCGAAATTTGGAAAGTTTTGTCGTGCGAGCCATATTCTTCCGCTTTTTGAGCCATCAAACCAACGTTTGGAACAGAACCAAAAGTTTTCGGGTCAATCGCACCGTTCGTCTTCATGTCTTGGATAATTGCATCGTAAAAACCGGCGTAAGTTCTATCAGGAATCATACAAACCGTATCTTCTTCCCTGCCTTCCGTATTCCACATTTTTCCGCCGCCGCGAACAAGTGCCGCCATTGAAGCATCAACAATCACATCCGAAGAAACGTGGAAATTCGTGATTCCGTTATCCGAATTTACCATCGCGATTTTTGCACTGTTTTCGATTGTTTTTGCGATATCAGCCTTGATTTCCGCTTCGCGTCCGTGACCCGTAATTTTCTCAAAAAGCGTTGATAATCCGTAGTTTGGATCAACTTCTAATTCCGCAAAAACATCTTGATATTTCGCAAAAACGTCTTTGAAATATGTTTCGACAATTGCCCCGAAAATAATCGGATCGGAAACCTTCATCATCGTCGCTTTCAAATGTGCGGAAAGTAGGATATTTTTCTCTTTGGCTTCGGCAATCGCTTCCAAAACAAAAGATTTCAATGCCGCAAGATTCATCACCGACGAATCAACTATTTCACCCGATTTCAAAGGTGAAAGCTCTTTCAAAACCTTTGCAGAACCATCAGCAGCATAAAAAACAATTTTGAATTTGCCTTCATTTTCAACGGTGGTTGAGTTCTCGGTTCCGTAAAAATCTCCGCTATTCATGTGTGCAACGGAAGTTTTAGAATCCGCCGACCAAACACCCATTCGATGAGGATTGGCTTTTACATAATTCTTCACGGCTTTTGGGGCACGTCTGTCCGAATTTCCTTCGCGAAGCACCGGATTTACGGCACTTCCCAGAGCTTTCGCATACTTTTTGTTAACGGCTTTTTCTTCGTCGGTTTTTGGTTCGGTAGGATAATTAGGCAATGCAAAACCTTGTTTTTGAAGCTCGGCAATCGCTTCCTCAAGCTGCGGAACAGAGGCAGAAATGTTCGGCAATTTTATGATATTTGCTTCAGGTTTGGTCGCGAGTTCGCCCAATTCCGCAAGTGCATCAGGAACTTTTTGGTCGTCTTTCAGACATTCAGGAAAGTTGGCTAAAATTCGTCCTGCGAGCGAAATATCCGGAACTTCAATTTCAATATCCGCAGATTTTGTAAAGGCTTTTACGATTGGTAAAAACGAAAAGGTCGCCAGCATCGGGGCTTCATCGGTTAATGTGTAGTAAATTTTTGACATTTTTTTGCTTGTATCTTTTAAGTTGTTATATTGATTATTGTAATCGTCTTTGAGGGAAAACGTAAATTAGGAACGTGAAATTTTCGTTGAGTTGTGCCAATAAGTAAAGTAATCGGATAAACTCCCGATTAACGTTTTCTTGATTTTAATTAAAGTGCGAAGTCACCAAACTGCCATGAAAATTGATTTTGATAATTTAAAAGGGCAAATTCATTCCAAAGATGCGAGCATTCGGAATGCAGCGATAAAGGAAATTGCGAAATTTGGCGACGCGAAAGTGTTTCGGAATTTGTTTGAATTTCTGACCACGAATCGAATTTCAAACGGTATTTCGCTCGCGGTAAAAGCAATCGGAATCTCGAAAAACACGCACGCAATAGAACCATTGGTCGATCATTTCGAAACCGCCAATCATTCCATACGCGATATGATAATTGCCTCACTTCTGAAATTGGGAGTATTTGATAAATTCTTCGGTGGCAATAAATTTCCGATAAATATTCAAGAACGTTTGTTTGCTTTGCTTTCAACATCCAGTTCGTCGCGTCTGAGAAGCTATTTGGCATTAGAGCCAGAAGAATTTCATAAAAAACTAGATTTTGCGTGGTCAATCACCAAACACTGGCGAAACAAAAAATAATCGCCGAATTCCCAAAATACCAAACAAAAATGTCCGACATTTCCAACCTAAAACCCGGCGAAAGTTATAGAGTGATCAAAGAATTTACTGACTACGATGGCAATCTTCACAAAGTCCGCGAACGCTGGATTTTTGTCAAAATAGACTACCTTCCATATCATTCGGGTTTGTCTCTAAACGTAATCGAAAATGGCGAAAGCATTACCTATCGCTTCCAAGACGAACCGGATCAGCAGCAACTTCTTCTCGAGCGTTTTATGAATTACGTTGCCGCATAAGCATTTAGGAAAGGTAGCTAAAATTCTTCCGCGAGCGAAACATTCGTAAATTCGATTTCAATATCGCAGATTTTGTAAAGGCTTTTACGATTGGTAAAAACGGAAATGTCGCCAGCATAGGGGCTTCATCGGTTAATGTGTAGTAGATTCTTGACATTTTATTGATTGTTTTTGGTTCTAATTATTATGTTTGTTATTCTAATCGGCTTTGGGTGAAAACCTAAATTAGAAAGACAAAAATAGTGTCGTCCAAAAATATATGTGATTTTATTAATAAATGAGGGAAAGTATTATATTGAGATAAATCGCCTGTCAACCACTTACGATAACTTTGCTGAATTGATTTTGCCAAAATTAGAAACTTATATACTATTTAATAGAATTGATAAACATTAAGAGAATTCGGTTTATAGCAAGGAGCCCCACATGATCGAACCTGTAGTAATGGACTTAACCGTATTAAGCCCGTCATTTCCCAAAGTCCCAAACGAGATTGAACGAGAAAATTTCTTGGATACCATTGATCAGATTTTCGATGGCGAAACTAATTTCGTGGTAATTGAAGGCGAGGATGGGATAGGAAAAACATCGTTGCTTGGTCAATTTGCAAAACGTCATTCCCACCATGCTCTATCCGTATTTATTACTTACGCTGACAAATTCAACAGCGATCCGAATGTAATTATGGAAACGATATATGAGCAGGCTTTGTGGGCTGTTGAAAAAAAGACTTATATCTCCACTAAGGAACCAATTAATGAAGGTATCTTTAGAATAGTAATTTCTCATTTACATAAAAAAGCTCAGAAAGAAAGAGAAACTTATTATTTCATACTTGACGGACTTGATGAATTTCCGTTCTCAAATGAAAAAGAGAGAATTAAACAGATAATTGCACTTATTCCCTTTGCTTTGCCAAACTTTAAAATCCTGATAAGTGGAGAAACAAGTAAAATTGCAAGCTTTATTCCTTCTAAAATTAGAACCAAGCCATTTGTAATTTCAGGCTTTACGTTGGGAGAAACGAAAAAATACTTAGAAGATGTTGTTAGTGATTCAGATACAATTCAAGATTTGTTTAAGTATTGTCGAAAACTCCCAAGTTATTTAGCTAGTGTAAGAAGGATTATTGTATCAGGAGGAGACGTATCTGAACTAATTACTGGTGAGAGTATGACACCTGATTTTTTTGAATTTGAATGGAATAAAGTAGGTAATGGAGAGAATCAAAAGAGAGCATTGGCTTTGATTGCACATAATGAGAAAAAGAGAGAAATACATGAATTGGCTGAAATCTTAGATTTCAATGGTGGAGAAACTCAAAATTTAATCAGCAATCTATCGTTTATTGAAATAGATGATAAAACAAATAAAGTTGGGTATATCTCAGAGGCATTTAGAAAATTTGCTATAAAGAAATTAGCTAGTTATAAAAAGCAGATTGATAATTTACTGATAGCTAACTTAATCTCGAAACCCAATGACATAAATACATTGGTTGAACTACCTCTGTTATTTGACGAAACAGAAAGATACGAAGACTTACTGAGTTTTCTTACTTACGATCATTTTTCTAGTCTGATTGATAAGAGTCAGACGCTCAGTTTAATTAAGAGACAGATAGGTATTGGAGTAGAGATTGCACAAAAACTCGGTCGAAGTAAGGATTTATTACGACTGAGCCTACAATCATCCAGTTTAGAGCAGTTGGCAGATGCTGACACTTGGAGATCCGAAATCGAAGCAAGAATTTCAATTGGAGATTTAACTGGTGCTTTAGCAATAGCTCAAAGTATTACTCTTAAAGAAGAACGATTTCACTCTTTGGCATTTATTGCCAGAAAAATTCGAGAATTTAAAGATTCGGATCAACATAATATTGAAGCAGAGTTGAAAGTTTTATTTCAAGATCTTGATGCAAAATCATTAGGTAATAAGGCTACTGATATAGCTTCTGATTTAATATTTTCGTTTCCTGAACTTGCTATAAATCTTTTAGAAAAAGCTGCTGACATAGATTCAAATGACAACTCGTTGGATCACTCACTCGCTAGACTAACCTTATTGGCAACATTAAAGAGTAGTTCAGAAATAAGTAGTGGTGGTAAAAGTGACTTCGATTTTACAGAGAAAATAAAGACAAAAGTAAAAGATCCTAAATTGCAACAATTTATTTCAAATATGTCTCTCTTATTCAAAGAGAGTTCTGCAAAATCTGCAATAGAAGAAGCTGAAAAAACAGAAGCTGTCGGAGATAAAATCTTCTTGCTAAGACAATGGACAAAAAACAACAGAACAAGACCTGACGCAATTGAAGTGATAAATTTCGCACTCAATCTTGCGATTAGTTCAACTCAATATACATTCAATGCTACTGTTCTAAGAGAGTTAGCCTTACCGCTTCCATATGTAGAGGATGAAACTCTCCTGAAAGCCTTAGTAAATAAATTTGATAGTCAGATACCAACAGTAGAAAGAATAGGACCAACAGAAGATTTCATCAGATTAAGACTGCTCTTGGCTAGAACTGAAGCAAAATATAATTTTGAGGATGCAGGAAATAGAGTGACAGATATTTATTTAGCATTACTTGACATTAAAGATTTAGATTTGAAGTCTGTTTGTTTTGCTTGGTTGTTAGGCTCACTTCAAGAAATTGATCCATCTAAAGAGTTAGACACAGAAGAATTCGATAAACTCCACTCAAATTCAGAAGCAGAGTTAATTGATAGCTTTAAGAAGTTACTAATTGGAACTGCCGATCACTTTGAGATTACTAAACCAACAATTAATGCTCTGGCAAAGTTCACACCTGCTCTGGCTTGCAAATTAGCGTTATCTTTGAACACGCAATTTAGACGTAATAATGCACTTTTGGAAATCTTCGACTCCGTATTACAGATGCCGGAATTAAAGATAAATCTAGATTTTTTGTTCAAATCATTAGAACTGTTTACTTTGAAAGAGGCTAAAGATGAAGCTCTATTTAAAGTTCTAGAGCGATTTGAATCCAAAATTGAAGATTTTAACACAATTGAGACTGATATTCTTCGCTTTATCCATCAGATTAAAACTATTGATTCAGGGATACTAACGTGTAGAGCGGCTTACATTGGTTACATAATCCTAACTAATAGTGAAACAGCCAAACATGAAAAATTTGCAAATCAATTGTTTGATATAGCTGATCAATCTTGGAATCAAATTGATCAAGGATGGGAAAAGGTAAACGTTGGTTTTCAAACTGTTGCAACCTTAGCAAAAAGTTCTTTGCCTAAAGCTGAAGAGTACTTTAAAAAGATAGAAAAACTTAGAAAGGAAGTCCGCATGGATGTTAGAGCTACGTTACATTCATATATTTTATCAATTAGCCTAGCAATTAGAGCCTTTGCAGGATTGTTACCACGTAATGTAAATACAGAAGAAGATTTACAAATCCTTCTAAAACTTATTGAGATAATTCCATCGGATGGAGAGCAAGCACGACTATACTCTGAATTAGCCATTACTTTTTACTTAAATAATTTACATAGTTTTTGTAGAAAAATTGTTGATGAAAAAATTAAACCTTCCATTGACAGAATAAAAGATAACGGAGCTCGCAATGAAATAATTCAAGATGTATTTCCTTCATTTTTCTTTGCTCATCAAGCTACTGGATTTGATTTAATTAAAGACTTATCAATAGATAAGATTAATATGTCAATTAATAATCTTGGACAAGTTTTGCTTACGAAAAAATTAGTTGACGAGCCATACGAAGATGTTAATGGACACAGTTTTGACATTACATATGCAGAGATTGTTGATTTATGCAATTTGTTGGAGAAAACTCAATCCGATTCATTATTGTTTTCATTTATTTCTTCGATTGTTAATACTATTACTGATAGCAAAAAAAAGTTCACAAGACCTCAAAAAGCAGATATTGGTAACAAATTGCAACAATTGGCAAACAATAAACTACCTGACAAAAATGGAGTTAGTCATGATGGATATAAAATAATCGCGGAATCTCAAATTGCAAGATTAGATTCCAACATTTTAAATAACATCAAAACTTGGGAAGCATTTGTCGAAAGAGCTGAAAAAATCCCAAATATTGCGGATAGAATCTTTGTTATTGCACATGTAGCAGGGAATATTCCGAATGGAAACAGAGAGTATAAAAAATCAGTTTTTATCGAAGCAAAAAACATGATAAGTCAAATCACATCTCCTCAAGATAGACTTGATAGATTGCAAGTAATTTCTCAGCTAAATGTAGATGCTGAAATAGTGATGGCTCAAGAATGTCTTAGAGAAGCATTTCAAATTACTCTTAATACAGAAAACCCGCAACTTGCCTCGAGACAAAATAGATTAGTTGATTTAGCTTTTCGTATTAGTCCATCCTTTGCCTCATCTATCGCCGCTATTACCGATGATGATCCAGCAAAAATGATTATGAGAGATAAATTAGATCGTCAGCTAGAGGCACTTAATGTAAAGGATAAAATGGCTTCTACTGCTAATTTAACAATAACAAATACTGATAAAAGAAATGCACCTCAAGCAGCTTGGAAGAATTTAGGCGAGCTAAATTCAGGAAGAATAGTTTCAAGGCGAATGGAAGATTTAGAAGACTGGCTCAAACTTACTTACGAAATGCCTTTATATAAGTCATACTCAATTTTTGCCCTTTTTATAGAGAATGCAGTTAAGAGATATAAAAAAACAAATCAAGCGATTACGACATTAAGACAATTATTTGAAGCATCTGTTCAAAGTGTAAAATTATGTGGTTCTATAGCTACTCGTTCATCTGAGGAATTTATAAAGGCAGTTAGTTATTCAAAATCGTTACCGAAAGAATCATTGTTTGGGGTAATTACTCCTAACTCTAGAGAGGAAGTGCTAAAACATTTAAAGGAATGGTTTTCAAACAACATTGATGACTATGTAAAAATTGCAGATCCATATTTTGTCAAGGAAAACTTAGACTTGCTTCAGATTATACAAGAGGTTCAACCTGATTGTAGAATACTAATTCTAACAAGCCAAAAACAAAATAGCTCAGATGATATAGAAAAAGATTATAAGAAAGAATGGAAGAAAATTTCTGCTCAAACTTCACCGAATACAGAGATAACCATTATTGGGATCGAAAAAACCCAAGCGTCACCAATTCATGACCGTTGGATAATAACTAATAATCACGGATTAAGATTGGGAACCTCTTACAATTCAATTGGAGAAGGAAAGATTTCAGAAATTTCGGAATTGAGGGAAGAAAATGTATCAAGTGCTGAATCTGAACTAAACAATTACCTCTTTAAAATCAAAAGAGATCATGAAGGTAAGAGAATAAACTATAAATCTTTTGAACTAATGGAAGTTTAGGTTTTAACGCCAAATTTTCAAATATCGTCTGAACCATGTTTGCACTCACGGTTTTTTCAGCCTTCGATGTTTTTTCGGTTCCTGATGCTTCCGTGATTTTGGCAAGTGGATGAAATCTCGTCTTCGTCAATCAATAAAATGGAAAAAGATACAATCACCAAACTCAACTAGACCTTTGAAGAATCCGCCTGCGAACAAGACGGCGTAGAATTTTGGCTTGCCAGGGAATTGCAAGACCTGTTAGGTTATGCCGAAAGGCGTAATTTTTCAAACGCAATTGAAAAGGCAAAAGAAAGCTGCAAAACCAATAAAGAAGCGGTCGCCAATCATTTTGTTGACGTCAACAAAATGGTCAAAATTAGTTCACATCCGGGTTGAATTTCGTCACCAAGTTAAGGGCGATTTAACTTTCAAGATACAAATGATTAAGGATGAAGTTTCGGCTTCGTCCTTTTTTAATTCTAACCTGATTTGCTTATAATCACTTTTCGAATTGACCAATGTTTCTCTTATGACAACCGCCGAAATTATCGATAATATAACCTCGCGTGATACGCATAAAGTTTGGCTTGCGGCGGGTAAAATTATTTCACTCGGACAAAATCGTGAAAAGATTCTGCCGCTGATTGAACATTTACCCGAAATTATTGAAAAAACAAAAGGCTTGGAGATGGGCGGCTTGTACGCACCTAATAAAAGGTTCGTTAATTCTGCCATTCGCACAATTGAATTTCATCGCGATAGTCAATCTTGCCCTTGCACACTGTTTGCAGATCACGAAACTGACCCACATAAAGAGGTTGAAAAAGGAAATATCGAAATTACCGAAACTGTTTACGAAAAAGGAAATTGGGTTGATTATTACCTTGCAAGCTGCCGAAAATGTTCGCAAAAATTCAAGATAATCGAGCGAGAGTCTCATTATATGTGGTGGGGTTGGGCTAAGTTTGAATGAAAAAATGAAGTTTCGGCTTCATCTTTTTTTTGTAATTCCCTATACCAGAATAAAATTCTTCAGATTATTTGCTCAATCTTACCAAGACTTCATTTCGGCGTTGATCTGCACGAACGTATGGAGCGTCATAACCGGCGGTTAACATTTCGCCTTTGGTTTTTAGTTCTTTTTTCGCTATCCAATCGGAAAGTTTTTGTTTTGCTTCTTTGATCGCTTCGCCGTTGGTATATCCGCTATAACGGAAGGTTGCAAATTGTCCGCCGTCCATTTGTTCGATTTTTACGTTGTCATCGGTTGGAGTTGGAGCACCTTTTTCGGCAATGTCTTTTGGAACGAGAAAGCTCATTGTGTAAGTATTTTCGTCGTTTGAAGAGAAAACAGGAGAAGTCATGGCGATCCTTTTGCTGTCTTCATTTGAACCGGAAATGTATCTGAAGAGGCGTTGGAACGCTGAATTATTTCTGAGTTCGGCACCTGTCATCGTTGTCGAAACGAGCAACATCGGCTTGTATTCCCGAATCTCAAAATCTCCGTCTTTCTCGATAACCGTGTAATCTGCGGACTCTGTAATTGTTTTCGTAAACATATAAACGGTTGTGCAAAGTGCTAAAGTTGCGATTGTTATCAAAATTATTTTGCTCATGTAAACGTATTCGATTTAAACATAAAATCGGATTCGCGACTCAGAATTTTTCAAACAATGTTAGACGAAACGCATTATAAGTAAATATAGGGTTTTGGTGAATACATAAATCAATATCATTAAATGTAGGACGATGATAGTAACTGAAAATCGTTGTAACATTTGAGTGTGAAGGTTATTTGGATTTACTCTGATGTAGGAGGTTTCGGCTTCGTCCTTTTTATGAATTATGATGAGTTAAATATGACCAACGAAAGCTTAAACATCGACCTACCTAGGTATCTCAAACGACTCAATTTCCGAGGTGAACCGAAAGAGAATCTGGCGGTTTTATCGGAGCTTCAAAGACTGCATCTGCTAAATATTCCGTTTGAAAATCTCGACATTAATGCTGGTAAAAGAATCGAACTCAATATCGCGAAGATTTACACAAAAATCGTTGAAAATGGACGCGGAGGTTTTTGTTATGAGTTGAATGGATTGTTTTACGAACTGCTGAAGGCGATTGGTTTTAACGTGAAAATGGTTTCGGGGCGTGTTTTTGGTCGCGATGGAGTTTATGGCAGAGAATTTGATCATTTGGCGATAATTGCAGAGATTGGTGAGCGGGAATATTTGGTTGATGTAGGATTTGGGAAGTTTTCGCTGGAACCGATCGAGATGAAATTGGGCGTTGTTTTGCATGACAAACTCGGCGATTTTCAGTTTGATAAATATGGCGATGATTATGGGGACTATTGGCGAATCAATGAAATTGTAAATGGCGATTTGGTGCCGGAATATATTTTCCAGCTCCAACCGCGGGAATTTTCCGTTTTTTCTCCAATGTGCGAATTTCATCAAACCAGCCCAGAATCGCACTTCACGCATGGCAAATTGATCTCAAAAATCATTGAAGGCGGAAGAATCACGCTCACAAATAATCAACTAAAAATTGCCGAAGGAAACGAAGTCAAAATCATTGATTTAGCTGAAGAGGAATTTGCCGAAATGCTTAACAAATATTTTGATATTCAGATTTAAATTGCGAGACAAACCTCAGGATTAGTCCAATTTTAACCGAAATCACTTTTCGGGTTAGAATGATTTTTAGAAATTCATATTGATTAGACCTTTTAAAAGAATGAATTAAAAGGATTTGGTTATGATTTGCCGAAAGTATTTTTTGATATTGGCTATTTTTGTGTTGTGCACGGCTTCACCGATTTTTGCACAAACGCCTGAAGACGACGAGGTAATTACTGTTGATACATCGCTCGTTAATGTTCCGTTTTCTGTAAGCGATCGCGAAGGTCGAAGTATTTTAGGTTTGAAAGCTGAGGATTTCACGCTTTTTGAAGATGGCAAACCAATCAAAATCGAATATCTCTCAACCGAAGATAAACCGCTAAATGTTGTATTACTTATAGATACTAGCCAAAGTGCCCAAGAAACCTTCGTAAAGATCAAAAATGCAGCGAGCGAATTTATCAAGCAACTCCGACCGAATGATAAATGCATGATCGTTAGTTTTGATTCAGCGGCAAGGGTTAAAAGTGAGTTTACGCGGAATCAAAAGAATCTTGCGAAAGCTATCGAAAAAACCATTTTGGGTGCTAAACCCGGAACAATTCTGCGAGATGCAATATCGGTTGTGGTAGAAAAAGAGCTGCCAAAAGTGAAAGGACGCAAAGCGATTATTTTGATAACCGACGGAAAAGATGCTGGAAGTTCAATCTCAGAGAAAGAATTGCTCCACAATCTAGCGGAATCCGATGCTCCAATTTATTCGATACTATACGAAACAATTCACGCAGTTGCTGCCGCAAATGCAAAGCTCCCGCCTGCTAATATTAAATACGACAAAAAGAAACTGAAAGAATTTCAGTTTGCTCAGCACAAAAAAAATGAAGAAGCCGCAAGTTTTATACAGAAAATGGCGGATGTTACCGGCGGAAGAAGTTTTAGAAAGGAAATCGGCAATCTGAGCGAAGCTTTTAACAACATAGCTGAAGAATTACGCAAGCAATATCTCATCGGTTTTTATCCTGAAGGAGATAATTACAATGTTTCCGAACACCAATTGAAAATCAAAGTTGACAAGAAAAATGCAGTGGTAAGATTGAAAAATTACAAACTTCTCAAATAAATTTTTTTCGTTTCGTGCAAGATGTTTTACAAGCATGCGTTCAATGGACAATCCAAAGCGTTAACTGGAAAATAATTTAGAACGAGGACATAAAATGGAAACCCCTAAGGTAGTAGGACAAAAACGCAGCAGCTTGTATTTCAATAAAATCGATGTTTACGCAGATCGTGTAGAAATCAAAGGTTTGTTTCTTCCAAAGAAAATTATCATGCTCGAGGACATTATATCGTGGTATGAAATCAACAAAAACCTAAAAGCTGTAGGCGTGATCATGCAGGAATTAACGATAAAAACTGCGAAAACTAAATACGCAATTCGTTCGCTGAATTGGAGCAATTATCCTGAGATGCGAGATTCAATTGTAGCGGGAAGAATGCGAGATACGGAAAAGGAAAAGAAGATCTACAATAGCTTTTTCTAAAAATAGTTGAATCGAAGAAAACGCCGAAAACATAGCGACCAAATACGGAATCAATCGAATCCTCTGCTATCATATTTTGGATGGACAAATTCAATCTCTTAAATCTGGTCGGCACGATTTCCGTATTTGTCTCATGTCTTCTAGCCTTTTTTTTACTAACGGTAAAATCCGAAAATAAACTCGCAAATCGTATGTTTGCGAGCTTTTTGATCGTCACAGCGATCGATCTAAGTGGTTTTTTTATCTATAGATACATCGGCGATTACCCAAATCTTGAAGTCTTCCGCATTTCAATTTCGGCATTGAATATGCCGCTCTTTTATTTGTATATTCGCTCGGCTTGCTATTCGGATTTTCGTCTCAAGATCAAACATTTACTTCTCGCGATCCCGTTTTTTCTATTCAATTTAATTTTAATTTTTCGTTTCTACTTTGCGGATATTTTGGAGCGAAAGATATTTCTGCAAGATTTCGATCGAATGCCGGAAATAATTGCATTTAATATTCTTGGCGAGATTTTGTATGTAGTTTATATCGTGGCGATCTTTGTTTCGCTCAAGAAATACCGCGAAATTTCTTTTGAGAATTACGCCAATTCTAACAGTTTAACGTTTACGTGGCTTTTTCAGATCACTGTTGTTTCGGTAATTGCACATACATTTGTGATTGCAAAAAACTTCTTGAAATATACCGAATTCGCGGATTTCTTTATCTGGGCAAACGTAATTGTAGGTATGATTGCGTTATCCGTTTTGTGTTGGTTTGTACTGACGGCACTTTATCAACCCGAACTTTTTCGCGGAGTTGATTCAAATTTGCCGCTTGTTAGTGAAATTGTTTCTAGCGAAAGTTTAGTTAAAGAGACGCAAGATCCGGAGGTTAAAAAACAAATCGCGAGTCTTCGAAGTTTTATGGATTCGAGCGAAATTTATCTCGAACCGGATTTAACGATTCAACAACTCGCCGACAAATTCGAATCGCCCGTACGTGAATTATCGATCTTGATCAACCACAAAATGGATCTGCATTTTTTTGATTTCATCAATGAGTATCGTATCCAAAAAGCGATGAAGATTTTGAAAGACGAAAACAAGAAAGGCTTAACCGTTCTTGAAATACTCTACGAAGTCGGGTTCAATTCGAAATCTTCTTTCAACACCGCATTCAAAAAATATACAAATCTCACACCCACTGAATTTCGAAATCAATCAAAAATTATTCAATAAGGAAAAATTTCTCCAAACAAAATGGTTCGACTTTTTTAATCGGTCGAAATTGCAGGTTTGATTTGTGTAAATTTGCCTCTCGACAAAATTATTTGAGGTAAAAAATGAAATCAGTAACAAACAAAAAATACGCAATCTGCATCTTCTTTCTACTTTTGTTTTCTATATTGAATTTGTATGGACAAAGCAAAAGCATTTCTCCAACAAAACTCGCCGACCAGTTTTTCGCAAAATACGCCGTTCGAGATTCGCCCGGCGTAGCTGTTTCAGTCACAAAAAATGGGCAAACGATTTACAAGAAAGGTTTCGGAATTGCGAATTTGGAATATGGAGTTCCGATTACGCCGATAACCAAATTTCACGCCGCGTCGGTTTCAAAACAATTCACCGTATTTCTAATCTTGCTTTTAGAAAAGGAAGGCAAATTGTCGATCGACGACGATATAAGGAAATTCCTGCCCGAATTGCCCGATTACGGTACGAAAATAACGCTTCGAAATCTGGCAAATCACACAAGCGGAATCCGCGATAACGGGGATTTGTCTGCAATGCTTGGACTTAGCGAAGATGATTCGATAACTAACGAGCAGATTGTGAAACTAATAGCACGCCAGAAATCGTTGAATTTTGTTCCAGGTTCGGAATTCGAATACTGCAATTCGGGCTATATTTTGCTCGCTCAGATTGTCGAAAGAGTTTCAAGGAAATCATTCGCCGAATTCGCCGTCGAGCGAATCTTCAAGCCTCTGAAAATGAACAATACGCTTTTCCTCGACCAAAATCAGAAGATCGTTAAGAATCTCGCCTATTCATATTCGCCCGAAGGAACTTCGTTTCGAAAAAACTTGCTGAACAATTCAACTGTTGGGTCAACAGGTTTGGTGACAACCGCCGAAGACTTAACTTTATGGGCTTTAAATTTTGAAAGAATCACAATTGGCGACTCGGCAATTTTCAATAAAATGGCACAAAGAAGCACTTTAAATAATGGCGAACAAATGTCTTATGGCTTGGGTCTCGAAAACAAAAGTTATCGCGGATTGGATGTTATTTTCCACGGTGGCGGAATCGCTGCATATCGATCGTATATTTTGCGGATTCCAAAAGAGAAATTTACGGTTGTTGTTATGTCCAATTCGCGGTCGTTTAATCCGATTGAAGCGACAAATCGAATGGTTGATTACTTCTTGGCAAATAAGCTAAAACCGCAAGATGAATTGATAAACAAACCGCTGGTCAAAATCAACAAGGCAACGCTCGATTCCTACGTTGGTAATTACGAAATACAGCCCGGCGTATTTTTTTCCATCACTAACGATGGTCAGAATCTTATTCTACAAGGAAACGGCGAAGGTCAAAAAACTGTATTACGGGCGATCTCCGAAAGTGAGTTTCTTATGTCCGACGACTACAATCGAATTTCATTTTACAAACGAAAAGGCGAATCGGAGTTTTCGCTAAAATATTCGATCTACGATTTCGTTTATCAAAGCAAAAGGATTTCTATAAAACCAATTGATGAGACAAAGTTAAATCTCGATGAATTCATTGGAACATATTACAGCGAAGAACTCGGTGAAGTTTACAAAATTGAAACTAAAGATAATAAACTCGTCGCTATCCACAATCGCAATGAAGATATACATTTTAAGGGTTTTGGAAAAGACGTTTTCGTTACCGATCAATGGTTTTTCAAAAAAGTAGAATTTATTCGCGATCAGAAATTGAAAATTGTCGCGTGCAAAGTTTCGGGTGCTAGAGCGAAAGATATTTTGTTTAGAAAGATTGAATAATGGAAAGAGAATCTTTATTCGAAGGATGAGGTTTTTGGCTGCGTCCTTTTTCTTTTTATTGCAGTTTAACGCGGAACCTGCGAAAAATACCACAGCAATTTGTGCTATATTGATGGCAAAAGATGTAATGCAAGTGAACAGCGATTTGGCGGAATTGTGGTTGTGGTTGTGAAATGAATGTGATTAATTCGATTGGTGCGGTAGTTTTTGTCGTGCTTGGTTTGGTTGGATTCTTTTTTCCTAATTTGATTGCAAAATTCGTTGGAATAATTCCTTGCGAAGGACGCGGAAAATCTGAAATCAGAGCAACTTACGGCGGAGTTTTTCTGGGCGTTGGAGCATCGGCTTTGTATTTTCAGGAATCGCATGTTTTTACGGCGGTTGGAATCGGCTGGGCGTTGGCGGCGGTCGGACGAATTTTAGGTATTTTGGTTGATAAGGAATATCACAAACTAAATTTCGGCGGCGTTCTTTTTGAAATTTCGGTCGCGATTCTGTTACTTTGGAGATAGATTTTGATTCGGATTAAAACCCTTGAAATAGCGACTTGATTCTTGAGTTTCTAAACCGCCGCTAATTTGTAAAATAATGCACTCGATTATTTCATATGGAAGTCACTATACGGGTCAGTCGCTAAAGCTAAGACCTACAATCCGATCCTTATCGGTAATTGACGAATTCTTGCAAAGATTTTGTGTTTCCTCGCATACAACACGCGAAGACATAATTTTGATTGAAACAATACCGCATCGCTCCGAAGATATTCAGTTGATTACAAAGTGCAAAAGCGAGTTTGGAACAGAATACAGCCGCAACAATTTCGTGACCGGAGAAATCGAATATTATCGAAATATTTGGAACGTTTTTGAAAAGAATTTTGAACGAGTCTATCTTTTTGATTTTATTTCAACGAATCAAGTGAAGCAGGAAAATGGCGGACCGCTTCAATATGCAGCCGAGAAGGAATTTTTTTGGAAAAACAAAGATTCGGAAAAATTATCAGAATGGTCAGAAAAACACCAAAAGTCAGATTTGGTAGAACCAAATAAACTTGAAGTTTTAATTTCTAAACACACTTGCTATGCAAATTTCCAATTAAATTTCGTTGTTGAAACTGAAGAAGAAATAGATGTATTTAAAAGTGCGATTCAATTCTTATCTGATCAGTTGAAAACAGAGTTCAAAGAAAGGAATATACAAATGATGATTTTGAATAAGTTAAAAACTGATTTCAAACGGAAGCCGTTTAGATTCTAGTTCTTTAAAACTGCAATTCTGACTATTTAAAATCGTCGGCACAAAATTGATTCAATAGACATTAGCGGATGAAAAACGAAAACCCAATCGTATCAATAATAATGGGCAGTAAATCTGATTGGGAAACGATGAAAAATGTTTTCGGAATGCATTAACAAATCAAATTGGAAAATATTTTTCCAGAAAAGCAAAAACTTTGTCAAAATGTTTTAGAGGTTCGGCGTGACCTCCTTCGATTGAAAGATGTTCAAAATGATGCTTGAAGTTTTTCTTTTTTAACCTGTTGATAATCTTTTCCGACATTTCAGTTGTTGGGGCTATTTCGTCTTTTTTGGCAGATATTAAAAATATGTGTCCGTTTATTTTTTCTACTTTAATTAGTGCTTTCTTTTCAGCTTTTTCATTCTTCAACATAATTTCAAATGTTGCACGCAAGTCGCCTTTCATAATTGACGGAACAGCTTCTTCTGAAACCGGCACGAAAGGGAGTTGTTTTCCTTTGAATGTCCAAGCCGAAGTTGAAAAATCATTTGCGTTAGCCGGAAACGCAACGTGAGCGGCTACTATTCCAACTACACATTTTATGTCTTTGTAATAACTTGCAACTAAAAGAGCTAAATCCGCCCCACGTGAACCACCGATAATAGCAATTTTGTCTTTATTAACTTTCGGGTTTTTAGCAGCTTCGACAATTGCATCGTGAATTTGGTCGATTGAGATCCGATCTAGTTTTTCAGGTGTTCCTTTTGCTCCAAAGTAACCGATTGCCAAAAAAGCATAGCCTTTCAGGATAAATTTATCCCTAGTTGCCTTCCATTGATTACTCGCCCAGGCATTACCGCCTTCCGAACCGCCAATACCAACGATTAAGGGTTGATTATTCGACTCACCCAAATACAAACGGCTATCAACATTTGGAGTGTTCAGAGTTTGGGAAAATAAGCTGTTTGATGTGATTCCTAAAATAATGACTAATAAAATTTTGATGTTTCGCTTTTTCATACTCAAAATTTTATTAGTTAGCAAAACCAAAGACAAAAGGCTGAATCACTATTTGATTTAGGTCAAATCTGTTTACCTCCGAGCTCTGATTCGGCTGAGAGTTTCTTGCGTAATGCCTAAATACGAGGCTGTCATACCAAGTGGGATTCGCGGATGAATTTTATGATAAGTTTGTCGAAAATGATCGTATTTTTCTTTTGCCGTTGTAAATCTCATAGAATTTACTCGTTCAATAATTTGATAAAGCAAGCTATTCATCGAAAGCCTAGCATATCGCTCCATTTCAGGAAAATTATCAAACAGATATCCTAAATCATCGATTTTAAGTTCAAAAGTTGTCGTATCTTCAAGTGCATCAATGAAGTAAACGTCTGGTTCGCTAAACATAAAACTTCGCGGAGAATTAACCCACTCGTTTTCACTACAGAAATAGTCACTGATTTCTTTGCCGTTCTTGACTAAATACAACCTCAAAAGCCCTTTTTTAATAAAATAGCTCCTGTGGCAAATCTCGCTAGAGTGATGAAGAATCTCGCCTTTCTTAAAGGTTTTACAAGAAATTCGGTTCGTTAATTGAATTTCTAGTTCTCTGCTGATGTTTATGTAGTGGCTAAAATGTTGAATGAAATCTTCCATTTATTGTGTATCGTGAAATAAATTGAGTCAAATAGCAACAAATTTTTTGTGTAATTGACTAAAATCCTGCAAAATTATCCTACGATACATTGGTAATTAGCATGCTGAGAGAACCGAATTCGAAAGAGTCAAAATCAAAAGTCGAGCCAGCTTTAGTGGCGATAATAATGGGCAGCAAATCTGATTGGGAAACGATGAAAAACGCGTCGGACATTCTCAATGATTTTGATGTTCCGCACGAATGCAAGGTAGTTTCCGCACATCGAACGCCCGATTTATTGTTTGACTTCGCGAAATCTGCCGAAGGTCGCGGAATCGAAGTGATCATCGCCGGTGCTGGCGGTGCGGCACATTTGCCGGGAATGTGTGCGTCGCAAACGTGCTTGCCTGTGCTTGGCGTGCCTGTGCAAAGCAAGGCGTTGAGCGGAATGGATTCATTGCTTTCGATTGTGCAAATGCCAGCGGGAATTCCGGTCGGGACGATGGCAATCGGTGAAGCTGGTGCGAAAAACGCGGCGTTGTTAGCGATTTCGATTTTGTCTAATTCGCGGAAAGAATTGCGGGAGAAATTGAAAGAATTTAGGGAAAACCAGACGAAAACAGTTTTAGATTCGAAATTGGAATAATTCACGAAATTTCACCAATATTTCACGAAGGAAAGAACAAATTATCTTCGTGCTTCCTTCGTGCTTCCTTCGTGGACTTCTTTAATATGACGGTTGAAGAAATCATCAAAAAACTAGAGTCGCTCGGTTCGCCCGAAAACGTCGCGGGAATGGAGAGATTTGGAATCGTTACGAAAAAGGCATTCGGAGTTGCTGCTCCGGAATTGAAAAATCTCGCGAAGGAAATTAAAAAACAGACGAAAGATCGACACGCTTTGGCGTTGGAATTGTGGAAAACCCAAATTCACGAGGCACGAGCAATCGCCTATCTAATTGATGACGCAAAACAAGTTACGGCTCAGCAGATGGATTCGTGGGCGGCAGATTTTGACAACTGGGCTATTTGCGATTCCACATGCGGTCACCTTTTTTGCAAAACAAATTTCGCCCACGAAAAGGTTTTTGAATGGTCGGAGCGAGAAGAAGAATTCATCAAACGTGCAGGAATTTGCTTGATTGCTTGGCTCGCGGTTCAAGATAAAAAAGCTGACGATGAAAAAATAGCAAAATTTCTGCCGATTCTTGAACAAAAATCGGACGACGAACGTAATTTCATCAAGAAAGCTGTAAACTGGTCGCTTCGGCAAATTGGGAAACGTAATTTATATTTAAACAAACTCGCGATTGAAACCGCAGAAAGGATAAAATTACAAAACACAAAATCGGCTCGCTGGATTGCCGCGGATGCGTTGCGGGAATTGCGGAATGAAACAATTCATTTGAGATTGTTAAGAAAGTCTTAAATCGTTTAGTCAAGGTTTTTACGTTATGAAATTAATTCTACTTTCAATGATTTTTATAACAATCGCTTGTCAAAATCAACCTTCGGAAAACGTTATGCAAGTAGAAGTGATTCCCCAAACGCCAGTTCAGAAAACTGAAGAGGTGAAAAATGGAACCGAAAAATATGAATACCAGCCTGAATATTTTGAAGATTCACGCCGAATTGGCAGAAGAAAACAAAATCGTGTTGAAATTGACGCCGAAAAACGAGAGGGAAAGATTGTTGTAAAGTTAAAGTTTTACAAAAAAGCCAATGGAAATTGGAATCTGAAAAACGAATTTTACTTTGAAAAACTCGGTGAACTTTCTTTAGAGCCACATATAGGAGATTTTAACGACGATGGCTTCAAGGACATTACTTTTGTTGCCAATATCGCAGCACGAGGAGCTAATCAAGTCAGAGAATTACTTATCTTTGATTCTCAGAAGGATGAACTCATTCATATAAAAAACTCGCAAGAATATCCTAATCTGAAATTTAATCCTCTTCTAAAGTGTGTTGATTCTTTGATATTTACAGGTTCGACCGAGACGGCGTTCTTAAGGATAAAAGCGGATAAATTGGTTCAATTTGCGAGTGTTTCCGACGTTGGAATGGAAATAATAGTGGCAGTAATTGATCAAAACGGTGAAGAAAAAGTCATACGTCGTGAGAAACGAAAGGATGACGGATTTTACAGATATATCAATTACAATCCGGTAATGAAATATAAATAGCGACAGGCAAATGCTTGTTAATCATTAATATGCTTTTATACTTACGACTATGAAATTATTTATTTATTTTAGAATGACTGTAAATCTCGCGATGATGTTTGGTGTTTCCGTGTTGTCGCTTTACGCCCAATCGCCGGTAATCGTTCAGCCTGGAGCTCCGGGTCAGCCAACGAAAATCCTTCCAGCGAATACGACTGCAAAATTGCCGCCGCTTTCGCCGAAAGATGTGGAATTTATGCAGGGAATGATTCATCATCACGCCCAAGCGGTTGAGATGACAGCGATGATTGAATTGCGAACTGCGAACAAAGATGTGCGGAAAATTGGAGTGAAAATCAGTCAATCGCAGACAGACGAAATCAATATGATGAAGCGTTGGTTGGTGATTCGTGGCGAAAAAACCGAGATGGCGATGCCAAAAATGGACGGAATGAAAGGCATGGATCATTCGAATCACATGACCATGATGATGCCGGGAATGCTTTCTGATAAGCAAATGGAAGCTTTAAGAACAACGAAGGGAGCGGAATTTGACCGCCTGTTTTTAAAAGGAATGATTCAGCATCACGAAGGTGCGTTGGTGATGGTCAAAGACCTTTTTTCAACCGCAGGTGCTGGACAAGACGCCGAGATTTTTAATTTCGCGAGCGATGTTGATACCGGACAACGCGGCGAAATCAAGATTATGCAGGAAATGTTGAATAAGAAACCGAAGAAGGAGAAACGATGAATCGAGTAAAAGCTACTTTTAATTTTATAGCAATTATGTTTGTTATTTTTGGATGTTTTGCAGTTGGAACACAGGCACAAGGTCTTGAACCTGCTCCAAAATTGCCGGCAGGAATGACTGGTTCAAACCCAAATGATCCAAGAACCAAACTCAAATCTGGTGTTTACGATGCCGGTGAAGCTGCAATGGGAATCAAGCATATTGGATTGCTCAAAAAACCAGCAGCCTTTGATATTGGGACAGACCCAGATAGTCCGATGGTTGAAAAAGCGTTAAAAGCGTTGGGTATTCCGCCCGGAACTCCAATTCCGGCGGCTGTGAAAATGTCGTTTGCACCGCTCGCATTTGCGAATTCGGACATTGCGTTTCAAGGAAATCGCCTATTTATGGGCAACTTCTACGGATTCAATATTTACGATATTTCTAGTCCAACGGCGGCAAAATTGCTGACATCAGTTATTTGTCCGGGCGGACAAGGAGATTTGTCAGTTCACAAAAATCTTCTTTTTATGTCGGTTGAAATGCCAAACGGAAGGCTTGATTGTAGTGCTGACGGATTTCCTGCGGGATCACCGAATGAACTTCCAGCAGCGAGCAAAGATCGATTTCGTGGCGTGAGAATTTTCGATATTTCCGACATAAGTAGCCCGAAACAAGTAGCTGCTGTGCAGTCTTGTCGCGGTTCGCATACGCATACATTAGTGCCTGACCCGAAAGATCCGAATAACGTTTACTTATATATTTCGGGAACATCGTTTGTCCGACAAGGTGAAGAATTAGCCGGTTGCTCGGATGGAAATCCTGATAAAAACCAAAACATATCACGTTTTAGTATTGACGTGATAAAGGTTCCGCTAGCTTCACCGAAAGATGCAAAAATCATCTCAAGTCCACGGATTTTTAGTGATGACAAAGGGAAAGTTAATAGTTTGAACGACGGCGGCTCACACAGCAATGTCGGAAAAGATGGAGCAATCCGTATTGAAGACACCGACCAATGCCACGATATTACTGTTTATTCGGAACTTGGACTTGCCGCCGGAGCTTGTTCGGGAAATGGAATTTTGCTTGACATAAAAGATCCTGCAAACCCAAAGCGGATTGATTCGGTAAACGATAAAAACTACGCTTATTGGCATTCGGCTTCTTTTTCTAACGACGGAAAAAAGGTTGTTTTCACCGATGAATGGGGCGGCGGAATGGGAGCGAGGTGTCGTGAAAATGACCCGAATGTTTGGGGAGCGAACGCGATTTTTGGTTTGAACGATAACAAACTGAAATTCGGAAATTACTACAAGATGCCGGCAGCACAAGGCGATAGCGAAAATTGCGTGGCACATAATGGCTCGCTCGTTCCAGTTCCCGGACGCGATCTGAAAATTCAGGCGTGGTATCAAGGTGGCATTTCGTTGATGGATTTCACTAATCCGGCAAATCCTTTTGAAGTTGCTTATTTTGATCGTGGAGCGATTGATCCAAACACGCTAATTCTCGCGGGTTCGTGGTCAGCTTATTGGTATAACGGAAGTATTTACTCGTCAGAAATCGCACGCGGACTAGATATTTTTGAACTAACCCCAACGAAAGATTTGACGCAAAACGAAATTGATGCCGCGAAAACTGTTCAAGTCGGGCAATTAAATGTGCAAACTCAAGAAAGGCTAGTTTGGAGCAAGAAGTTAGTTATTGCAAAAGCATATCTTGATCAATTGGAGCGTTCGCAAGCTTTAACTTCTTCCCAAATTGCAAAGATGAGGAATGAGATAAACAAGGCTGAAACATCAAAAAATACTAAAAAATTGAAAGGTTTGGCAAATTCTTTAGAAAAAACTGCAAAGCAAAGAAAAAGTGAAATCGACATTGCACGACTGCAAGGCTTGGCTAGTATTTTGAAACAACCTGAAATGAATTAAACATTTCCGTTTGTATTTAAAAGCTAATCGGTTTAACTTAAAAGACAGGTGCCAACCCTAGATAGCAAATTAGTTTGTCTATCGGACAAGCGGTGTAAAGTAATTCGTTATTTTATACCGCTGTTTTGCTTAAAAAATTCATTTTTTAATATGAATCCAATCCTTCCAAATTCAATTATCGGAGTTCTAGGCAGTGGGCAACTCGGGCGAATGTTTGCGATTGCGGCTCGCCGAATGGGCTATCGTGTTCATACTTTTTCGCCGGAATCTGATACGCCAACCGGACAAGTCTCTGACTTTGAAATCAACGCTGCTTACGAAGATTTGGATGCAGTTCGTGATTTCGCACGAGGCGTTAGAGTTGTAACTTTTGAATTTGAAAATGTTCCATCTGCGACCGTTGAGGCAGTTTCAGAAATTGTGACGGTTCGTCCGCGAGGCGATGTTCTGCATACTACACAAAACCGTTTACGAGAGAAAAATTTTCTTAGTAAAAACGGTTTTCCTGTTGCTCCTTTTACACACATAATCTCGCTGCAAGACTTCGCAAAAGCAACGTTTCCGTCTGTTCTTAAAACTGCTGGCTTTGGCTACGATGGCAAAGGACAATCAAAACTTTTGTCCACTGCTGATATCGAACCAGCGTTTGCAAAACTAAACGGGCAAGAAGCGGTTCTCGAAGGTTTTGTAGATTTTGAAAAGGAAGTTTCAGTTGTTGGTGCCAGAGATGTGTTTGGCAACTTCGCACATTTCGGCGTGATTGAAAACCAACACGTAAATCATATTTTAGATGTTTCGTTTTCTCCGGCAAATGTTAGCGAAAAGATATTTAACGAGGCAATTGAAATTACCCGCGAGATTTTAGAAAAGCTAGATGTTGTCGGGGTTTTATGCGTCGAATTTTTTGTCACAAAAGATAAAAAACTGATTGTTAATGAACTTGCACCACGCCCGCACAATTCCGGTCATCTCACTTTCGATGCTTGTGTAACCTCACAATTTGAACAACAACTTCGGGCAGTTTGCGGACTTCCGCTTGGTTCAACCGAATTTCTAAAGCCTTGTGCGATGGTGAATTTGCTCGGTGATATTTGGGAAAAAGGCGAACCAAATTGGGAGAAAGCGTTGGAATTGCCAAATGTGAAGCTTAATTTATATGGAAAAGCTGAAGCTAGAAATGGACGAAAAATGGGTCACATTACTGTACTCTCAGATTCAGTTAGAGATGCAATAATGTTAGCCGAAGCAGCTCGTAAGAATTTGGCTTGAAAAAAGTCTTTTTATTTTTCTTTTCTTCTAGTATTATTCACAAATCGATTCTAGTTCTCACAAACTCTAGAGGTATTTCTATGAGACGAAAATATGCAACCATCGTTTTTTCATTAGTTGTTTTGTCCTTTTTAATTGTCAATACCGTATTTTCTCAAGTAACGATAAGTGAAGTTGAAGGAAGTAATAGTCTTGCTATAAAAAGAGAAAACGGAATTAGTATGTTGAATGATATCAAGGAAGTTATCAAGGAATATTACTATGACAAAAAATTCCGAGGAATTAACATTGATGAAAGATTCAAATTAGCGAAGGAAAAAGTAAAGACTTTAGAAAGTAACGCTCAGATTTTTAGGACAATAGCTCAGGTATTGCTCGATTTTAAAGACTCGCACACAAAATTCTATCCACCAAACAGATCAGCACGAATTGAATATGGTTTTTCTATGCAAATGATTGGTGAAAATTGCTTTATTGTTGATGTAAAGAAAGGAAGCGATGCTGAGACTAAAGGGTTGAGGTCGGGATATCAAATCCTTGAAATAGATGGATTCATACCATCTCGAGAGAGTTTATGGGTTATGGAATACGTTCTTTATCGTTTGGATCCTCGCGAGATTGTTTCAATAAAAATCAAAGACATTGATAACAAAGAGAAAATATTAGAGGTAAAAGCAAAAATTAAAACACTTAAGGATCGAGAAAAAGAGAAGGATCAAGAAAAGAAAGATAAGAAGAAAGAGGATATTGGTGATTATAAATGTAAAGAACTTAGTTCGGACTTAATTGCATGCAAATTAAAAACATTTATTACCAATAAGAAAGATATAGATAAAATGATGCAAGAGGTAGGTCAACATAAAAAGCTAATTCTAGACCTTCGAGGTAATAGTGGCGGTTATGTCAGTATTGAAGAGTATCTCACAGGTTTTTTCTTTGAAAAAGAAGTGAAAATAGCTAATTTTATAAAACGGGATAAATCCAAGGAGAGAATTGCGAAAAGTCATAAAGGAAAGGTTTTTGGCGGAGAAATGATAGTTTTGATTGACAGCGATTCCGCTTCGGCTGCCGAAGTATTTTCTCGTGTGATACAAATTGAAAAAAGAGGGAAAGTAGTTGGTGACGTTAGCTCGGGAGCGGTAATGACAAGCTATGGAATCCCGATGTCAAACAGTCGCGGCGTTACATGGTATCAAACACTATCTTTCTATGCTATTAGCGTTACTGTCGCAGATTTAGTGATGAGCGACGGAAACAGGCTGGAAGGCGTCGGTGTTATACCTGATATTCCGATTGGTCCAACTAATAAAGCATTGTTTAATAAATCCGATCCAGTTCTCTCATATGCAGCACAGCTTTTTGGAACACAAATTTCGCCGGAAGCAGCCGGAGGACTTTATTTCCTTAACGAAAAACCGGAAGAAAAAGAAGAAATAGCTACTGATGATGAAAAAACTGAAGGTTATTAGGCTGGTTTAAACTTTCTTTCCTAGCCAAACTCCTGCGAAAACCCCAATTAATCCGATCGCAAAACTCAGCGAAACGTAGGCGAAAGCTACAGCTAATTGTTTGGTTTGTGTGAGCGAAAATGTTTCAAATTCAAAAGTCGAAAAAGTAGTGTACGCACCAAGAAAACCTGTAATAAGCAGGAGTCGCAAGGTTTCGTTTCCTTCAAATCTTGTCACCGCAAAGCCGATTAGGAATGAACCGGTAATGTTAATTAGAAACGTTGCAAATGGAAACGGCGTAAGTGTATTCGCAAAAAAAAGGCTCAACCCATATCTCGCCGCCGCTCCGAAAGCTCCGCCGATCGCTACATAAATAATTTTTGTAAAAGCTTCCATTCTACCTCGCGGGTAAATAATATTTTGCCAATTTATCCGGCGGAAACTTAAGCCAATAAAGCACTTGGAAGATTGACCATTTCGCGAAGGTTAGCACAAAACTCTTTCCTTCGAATCTTCTTGAAGAGGTTGTTACTGTTTGCGAGAGATGGTAAAAACGTCCTTTTTTTCGCAAACGATGATATAGATCTAAATCTTCGAATGCACCAATTGGTTTGAATCCGCCAATTTTTTCATAAATATCACGACGCACAAAAAACGCAGAATCGCCATAACATAAACCAATCGAAAGTAGATTTGGATAAAGCCACGTCATAAATCTCGCCGAACGAGAATTTCCGGCAAATATTATCTCAAAATTGCCGCCGATAATCTCTGAATATTTCATCAACCCTTTAATCTGCCGTGCCGAACCTTGAGTTGGACGCGTGTCGGCGTGGATGAACCAAAAAATATCTCCAGTCGCGACTTTTGTTCCTTCGTGAAGCTGTTTGCCGCGATTCGCTACACTCAGCTTTACGACCTGAAGTCTTTTTAACCCTTTATAGCTATCAAGAATCGACAAAGTTTCATCCGTGCTTCCGCCATCAACAACAACAACTTCAGAGACGTTCACAAGCCGCGAAAGTGCCTCGAGCGTTTTAGTTATCGTCAATTCTTCATTAAATGTTGGGATAATTACCGAAACTTCCATAAGTTAAAACTTCTGCAACCAATGTTTCATATCTTCACGCATTTCGTCAATAATTTCGTGCTTTGCTATGTAAAGTTTCGATTCATAATTTTGTAAACGGGATTTTAGAACTTCGTTAAATTTTTCGTATTTCTCAATTTTGTAAAACTCGTCAGTGTCAGAATAAAGATAAAAGACGTTTGAATCTAGTGTTTTGTAAATGCTGTTAGTTTCTAAATCAGATGGAATTCCGCCACAAACGCCAATTATTCCTGTCAATTTCTCGGGATATGTAAATGCAAAACGAAAATTTAACGCACATGCTTGAGAAAACCCGAAAAGAAAAACTCGCGTTGAATCTACCAAATTATTTTTCGATAATTTATCTAAAACACCTAAAATAAAATTATGATGAATCGAGACAGATTCTTCAGATTTGTGATCTGTGAGCCAACCAAAACCAACTTTAAATGTGCCTTTTGACTCACGATAATGCTGATAAGGTGACTGAATCGAGACAATTACAAATTTTTCGTTACCAATTCGTTTTGCCTCGGTCATCATGTATCGCTTGCTCGCACCATAACCGTGAACGGCAATCAGCAAAGGAAGTTTCCCGCTCGTTTCCTCCGGAAAATAGACATCGTAATAAAGATTAATTTCGGTTTTTAGGCTCAGTTCTTCTTGCATAAATTTGTAAACATTTTAGATGAAAATTAACAAGGTTAGGTATCTTTATCAATCATTTCCGCAGCCATTTTTCCGGAAAGCAAAACAAGTGGCATTCCGCCGCCAGGATGAGTTACGCCGCCAACAAAATATAGATTTTCAACATCAGTCGCTTTATTTGGAACTCGCATAAAAGCCGAGAAAATTCCGTTTGAAGACATTCCGTAAATCGAACCTTTGTTTGCACGATATTTGGTCTCAAAGTCTTCCGGCGTAATTATTTGTTCAAATTCAATTGAACTTTCTAACCCTTCTAGTCCAGCCTTCTCAAGCACTTGAATTATTTTATCGCGATAGGTTTTGGCAGTCGATTGCCAGTCTATATTTTGGTTTGTGTAAGGTGCGTTTATCAAAATAAACAAATTTTCACAATTTTCCGGTGCTTGGCTGACATCTGTGCGTGAAGTTGCAGCGACATAAATAGTCGGATTCTCTGCCGGAATTTTCTGTTCGAAAATCGCGTCAAATTCTGCTTTGTAATCATCTGAAAAGAAAATATTGTGATGAGCAAGCATCGGAAAACGTTTTTTTACGCCGAGTAAAATAACAAATCCGCTGCAAGACGGTTCGCGTTTTTGATATTTAGGTTTTGGTAAAAGATTGCGGTAAGTTTCAATCGCATCTGCGTTTGATACAACGAAATCAGCGACTAAAATCTCGCCGGTTTTTAACGTTACGCCAGACGCTTTTCCATTGTTGACGTTAATCTTTTCAACTTCTGAATCTAACTTAAATTTGACACCAAGTTCAGTTGCAAGTTTCTCTAAAGCCATTGGAATCTTATAAATACCACCATTTACATACCACGCACCAAGACCAAATTCGACATAAGGAATTAGTGCAAAGGTTGCTGGAGTTTTGTATGGAGAACTTCCATTGTATGTCGCAAAACGATTGAAAAGTTGTTGAAGTTTTGGCGACTTGAAATAGCTTTTGTTGTGTTTTGCAAGAGTCTTGAGAGAAGAAATTTTTAATAAATCAGGTAGATTTTTCGGGCGAATCAGACTTGGTAAATCGTTCAAACTTTTGGCGAGAAATGTTCGCTCTGAAATCTCATATTTTTCGCGAGAATCAGCTAGATATTTTCTAAAAGATTCAACATCTTGTGGCTCGAGTTTAGCAATTTCTTCTTCAGTTTTTTTTAAATCTTCTGAAGCGTCAAATATTGTTCCGTCTTTCCAAAAATAGCGACAGATTGGTTCAAGTTTTTGAAGCGTTAGGTAATCGGTTAAATTTCGCTCACAAAATTCAAAAAGTTCATCAAAAACGTGACGCATTGTGAGTAAACTTGCTCCAGTATCGAAGGTGTAACCATTTGATTCTACAAAGTTTACTTTTCCGCCGACAGTTTTATTTTTCTCTAAAACCGTTACGGTTAAACCAAGTTTAGCCAAGCGACAAGCGGCGGAAAGTCCGCCTAAACCTGCACCGATAATGATGACAGACTTATTATTTTTCACGCTTCGCCGCGTTCGTTTTCGGTTAAAGTTTCGAGATCAACGGTTAGTTTTTTGACGACTGGTTGGTCGAGAGTTTCAATCCAACGTAACGATTCGTCTAAAACTCGCCGCTGATAATGAGTTGCATTTGGAGCACCGATAACACTTCCATATTCACCCGAATAAAAGGCACAACGCGGTGGACGTACTTTGTCAGGAATATCGCGTTTAACGGCAATCATCATCGTGGGAATTCCGGTTTGTTCAATCGCACGGGCAATTATCGCCATTGTTTGATGGCATAAATTTGAAGCGGGAATCAACAAAGCGGCATGAGTTTCATATCTATTAACTCGTTCAGCAATTTTAGGAGCAAGTTTTTCAGCAACCGCGGCAGCGTCAGGAATAAATCCATTAAGCGACCACCAAACGTTATTGAGTTTGCCAATTACTCCATTTTCTTGATATTCCTGAAGACGTTCGATCGGAATTTGCACGTTTCGATCTCTTAAAATGTGCTTTGGGTCGTAACCACGAGCGGCATATTTTAAGTCTTCGGCTTCTACTTCGATTGGAATTTCGCGAAAACTCGAGTCACCACCCGCTGAAGTAATTTCAAAGGCTTCAGTTCCATCAATGTAAGCACCGGCAGAAGTTATTAACGCCAAATTTGTTAATGGCAATGCTCTTCGCATTGGTGTAAATGGTGCATGTTGGTTTTCAACAAAAGAATAGCCGACCAAGTTGTCGTTGCTTTTCCAGCGATCAAATCGTGAAGAAAACTCACTAAGTTTTTCAATCAATTCCATATTAAATTTTTATCTTACCAAATTGGTTTTTATCGGAGTTTCTGTTTTTGATGTTGAAATTAAAAAAAATGAAATAAATGCTGCAATCATTCCAACAATCAAAACCCAGACAGAATAGTCGTGCAAGCTATTAAAAGCAATTCTCAACGGTTCATCTATTGAAAGTTCTTCAATTGGACGACCTGCTTGATTACGAATTTGCGAGAGTTGCAAAGAAATCACAAACTGACCAATTAAAGTTGAAATTAGCAGAACTAAGAGAAGAAAACGTTCAATCCAAACTGCGATTCCTTTAACTGAAATAAATGAACTAGCCAGCAAAATTAAACTTATTATCAAGCCACTATAATTAACAATCATCAAACTACGAGAAACAACCTCACCAGCAATTTCTCTCGAAGGAACTATTCCAAAAACTCCAGGTGCAACAGCAAAGCTAAAAAAACAAGCAGCTCCAAGCCATAAAGCAAGCAAAAAAAGTCTGACTTTTGAAATAATTATCATTCTGTAAATTATTATGAAGTCTTTTAGTAAAAAGGGCAAAAGCTGATAATTTTCTGCTTTATAAAACCAGTAAAATAAGGTAATAATACAACCTATCAAAATTGTTAAACAAAAAAGCTTGATTTTTAACAACTGTTAGTTCATAATTTCAAGAGGTTATATAAGCCCTATCTAACCTTGTCTAACTTATTCCATTTGTTTTAGCAATAACCCCAAGATTCCCTAGATATGAAAAAAAACAAAACGATAAATGTCGTTTCTTCACTATTGTTGGCTTTTGCCTTCGGTCTTTTGATTGTAGGAATTTTAACAATAGGTATAGAAAAATTGATATTGCTGCACAATACATTTCAACAAAATCAATATTTGTCATTGTTGTGGCAAATAGTTTTAATCCTTTCAGTAGCGTTGTTTGTTGGTTATTGTGCTCATTATTATTCAATAAAAAGATGTTTACAAATAATGCTGAGCTTTTTTTCTGTCTGGTTTCTAATTTCTATTTATGTGGCTTGGCAATATCGTTTAGGCACAATGTTCGTTCCAAGCGTAATAACTGCTTTTTTGATATTTTTAGTAATTCAAATAAAAAAAATAGTTTTGGCTGATACTTTGCTCGGAAAACGTTTGAACCTTCTATCAACTTCGGTTCAACTACTCGAAGGAAAATCGGCAGATTTGAGAATAGAAAGCGGATTAAAGTTACTTGAAAAATTGATGCCGCTTTCTGAATCAGTAGTTTTCGGGTTTGATGAAAATAGTAAATTGTCACCTCTCAGCAGGTCAAAAAATGGCGAAACAAGTTCTTCCTCAACGCTTCGTCAAAATGAATGGCGAGAAGTTGTTGATTTTTGTGAAAAATCTTTAGAAATAGGAGAGGTTGTAGTTGAAATAATTGATAAAGAATTAAAGAAAGCAAAAATTGCACTTCCTTTAAGTGCAGAAGGAAAACCAGTTGGAGTTTTGTTTGTAAAAGTAAGCCAAAATTTTGAACCTGATGACAAAGAGTTGCTGACAGCTTTTACTGAACAACTCGCACGAAATTTCCAGAGAAAAAATCTTCGTGGGAAAGTGCTTTCTGAAGATTCAATACTTGGTTCATTTTCAATTGACACAATTAAAGATCGTGTTGAATGCGTTAATATGGTTCGCGGCTTGATGAAAGAACAAAGTTTTGCAGTAATGGCAAATTCGCAACTTAAGGAAGCTCACGCAATTGCTTATCTAGACGGAACTTTAGCTTATTTGAATCGACAAATGAGACATCTGACGAAACTCACACAAAATGAGATAAATTCGTTTGATTTACTGAGCTTACTTGAAGGATTTAAGACAGAAGTTTTTAGCGAACCGCATTTGGTAATCAGAAAAGTTCTGCAAACCGGCGATAGTTATGAGCGTGAATTAGATTTTACTGAAAGTGGAAAAACGCTAAAAATGAGAATCTCGCTTGTCAAAGCACCTTGCGATGAACAATCAATACATGATTCAAGCGTTCCGATGAAACCGGCTTGTTTCTTAATTTCTGTAAGAGATATTACAGTGGTAAAAGAAAACGAAAAATTAAGAAGCGATATGGTTTCGCTGATGTCACACGAGCTTCGCACGCCGATTACAAGTATTAAAGGCTTTGCAGAGCTGCTTTTGCTTGATGAAAAGATTCAAGAAGAATCAAAAGAGTTTCTAAATATTATTGCAAATGAAGCTCAGCGATTAACTAATATGTTGACGACGTTTCTTGCGGTTTCAAATCTTGAACAATCAGATAAACAAGAATTCCAAGTTACGGCTGTTAGATTAGACAATGTTGTTGGCGAGGTAGTGAAACAAATGCAAGAGGTTGCGAAACGTAAACGAATTAGACTTGTCGAAAAAAGTATGACAATGATACCGCCAATCGCCGCTGATAAAGGTTTGATTATGCGTGTAATCGGACATTTAATTGATAACGCAATTCGTTATAGTCCAGATAAAACTTCAGTAATTATTTCGACAATGCTTGAAGCAGAAGTTCTGCGAGTAACGGTCGAAGATCGTGGTTACGGAATTCCCAGTGAACAAATAGATAAAATTTGGCAAAAGTTTTATCGCGTTGAACGCGAAGGTGAATCAAAGCAAGATGAAACAACAGGTTTAGGGCTTTCTTTAGTGAAAGAAATAGTAGAAAAACACGGTGGCGAAGTTAAAGCCGAATCTAAAATAGGACTCGGTTCGCGTTTTAGTTTTACACTTCCAAGACTTTAATTAAATATTAATTTCGTAAATCGTCAAAGACTTTTTCAAAAAATGAAAATTTATTTGGCGATTTTTTGTTGATAGAATTTAATAAACTTTTGCTTCTTTGTGAGTTAGAAGAAAACTGGTAACCTTAGAAACACCAAAAAAATGAAAACTTTACTTGTTTTACGCCACGCAAAATCGAATTGGGAAAATACTGATGTGTCAGATTTTGACCGTTCTCTTAACACGCGTGGTATTGAAACCGCACCAAAAGTTGGTAAAAATTTAAAAAATAAAAAACTTCAAATTGATTTAATTCTCAGTTCGCCTGCAAAAAGAGCAAAGCAAACAGCAATTTTGGTTAAAGAAACTGCTGAAATTGAAGCTCAAATTAAATATGAAGAAAAAATTTATGAGGCGAGTTCGTTAAGGTTATCGCAAACAATTGCGAAAATTGACGATAAACACGAAACTGTTTTACTGGTCGGGCATAATCCGGGAATTGAAGATTTAGTCAGACTTTTAAGTGGTGAAATAAAAGCCTTTCCAACGGCAGCTCTCGCAAAAATAACACTCAAAATTGAAAAATGGTCAGATATTTCAATAAGTTGTGGTGAACTAGACTTCCTGGTGATTCCAAAAAACATTTAACTTCAATTTAACTTCAAATTCATTTCTTCTTAACCTTTAGAAGTCTATTGTGTTCTTTCATCTTTGTTTATTTAATACTTTTGTTCTAAATTTTTACTTATGGAACAAAGAAAATTATTAGAAAGAGAATTAGATATACTTCGCGATCGCTTGTTGCTTCTCGGCGGTGAAGTTGAATTAGCATTGCAGCGTTCGCTTCATTCGTTGATTCAAAGAGATAGTGTTGTTGCCAATCAAGTTCTTGAAAATGACAAGGTAATTGACCAACTGGAACTTGATATTGATCGGCTAAGTATTGACGTATTAGCGTTGCGTCGTCCGGTTGCACGCGAGCTAAGAACTGTAATTTCGATTGCAAAAATTACTCCTTTGCTAGAAAGAATTGGCGATCATGCTACAAGCATTGCTCGAGCGGCAATCAAGTTAAATGACGAACCTGAAATAAAAGCAATTGATTTAGGTGAAATGGGAATTAAAACATCCGAACTTTTGCGTAACTCGCTTGATGCTTTTACAGCAAATGATTCAGAAAAAGCACGTGAATTAATTACAAAAGATGCTGAAATTGATTTGATTTATGAACGATTGTTTCAAGAAATGATCAAAACAATGTCAGCTGATGCCAGTAAAAGTTCGAGAATAACCGAGTTAATATTTGTCACAAAAAATCTAGAAAGAATAGGCGATTATGTCAAAGATATTTGTGAATTAACGGTTTATATGAAGGAAGCGGTTTTTATAAAACACAGTGAATAATATGTCACAAAGAATCTTAATTATTGAAGACGAGGCTGATATTGCAGAAAGTTTGCGATACAATTTTTTTCGCGAAGGTTTTGAAGTTCAAATTGCCGAATCGGGCGAAAAAGGTCTTCGACTTGCACTAGAATCAACGCCTTCCTTGATAATTTTAGATTTAATGTTGCCCGGAATGAACGGAATCGAACTTTGTCGAAGATTTCGTAAAGAGCCTCAAACAAAGAAAACTCCAATAATTATGCTCACCGCAAAAGTCACTGAATCAGACAAGATTCAAGGCTTAGAAACTGGTGCAGACGATTACATTGTTAAACCATTTTCGGTTAAAGAAGTTTTAGCTCGTGTCCGTGCTGTTTTGCGACGGGTCGAAACCGATACGGCAAAAAATTATCAAGACGAAAGAATTTCAATTAATTTTGAAGATATGCGAGTTACATGCTCAGGCAATGAAGTTAAACTGACCAAAAAGGAATTTGCTTTATTTGCCAATTTAATCAAAAATTCAGGTAGAATCGCAACACGACAAAACTTACTGGATAACGTTTGGGGTTATAGTTATTATGGCGACACAAGAACTTTAGATGTTCATATTAGACGGTTGCGTTCTAAATTAGGCGAATGCGATAACTGTATTGAAACTGTTGTCGGAATTGGTTACAGATTTGTTACATCAAAATGAGTTTAATTACAGATTTATTTTGGAAAAAACATCAAATACGAAACAATTCGTATGACATACTTTCTTCAATAATTGAGACAATTAGCGAGATTGTAATAGTAACCAATGAAGAAAGTCTTATCATTGCATCAAATAGTTTAGCCAACGAATTCTTTAAAAACATAAGTGAAAACATCATTGGAAAACGCTTAAGTGAGTTAATTAGAAGCCTTGAAGTCCACGAAGGATTTCGTAAAACATTTTCTGAAGGTATTTCTACTGAATTAAAATACGAATCAATTCGTGACGAGAAACGAGTTTTTAGTGTAAATATTTCACCGCTAAGTTTTGAAGAAAACAAAAATGCTATTGGGGTTTTTACAGATATTACCCAACTTGAGCATCTTGAATTGGTGCGGCAAGAGTTTCTTTCAAATGTTTCTCATGAGTTGCGAACGCCGCTTACTTCAATAATTGCATTTGTGGAAACACTCGAAGATGGTGCGATTGAAGACACCGAAAATAACTACCGATTTCTATCAGTAATTCGTAAAAACGCTGAGCGAATGAATCATCTAATCAGCGATATTTCTGAATTAACTTCTATTGAAGCAGGCAAAATCTCAATTCACCAACAACATTTTGACTTAAATTTGATGGTTAACGAAATTTACACAAATCTTTCGGTTAAGGCTGATAAAAGAGCTATAAGTTTAAAGAATTTGGTTTCTAAAAAGTCGCAAATATTTGCAGATAAACAAAGATTTGAACAAATTCTCACAAATCTAATCGACAATGCAATAAAATTTAGCCATGAAAATGGAAGTGTTAAAGTAATTTACAGCCAAAGAGAAGATGAAGGTATTGTTACGGTTGAAGATTCAGGCGAAGGAATTGGAAGCGAACACCTCGAACGCATTTTTGAAAGATTTTATCGGACAGATAAAGCACGCTCAAGAGAAATTGGCGGAACCGGTCTCGGTTTAGCAATCGTAAAACATCTTGTTAGACTTCACGATGGAGAAATTTATGTAAAATCCACACTTGGGGAAGGCTCATCGTTCTCAATTGAAATTCCAAAAAAATCTACTCACAAAATAAAAACCGTGATATAGTTCTATCAACCGACAACTTGCCAACAAACTTGCCGATTAAATATCTTTCAAAAAAACATTTGAAAGATAAGTCTTTTTTTCTGCGGAGGAAATATGAATTTTAAGATAGGACAGAAAGTTGCATATCCAAATATTGGTGTATGTTCAATTGAAAAAACCGAATTTAAACAAATTGGCGGTAACGATGTTGAATTTTATTCACTTCGTCTTTTAGCAAACAATTCGCTTGTTTTTATTCCAATTGCAAATATGAATAATCTTAAGTTGAGACCGATTATTAACTCGGTGCAGTGCAAAAAAGTTTTAGAATATATTGCCGATGAGTTTGAAACTGTTCCGACAGATTGGAAAGTTCGCTCAAAAGAATTTGGCGAAAAAATTCAATCTGGCGATATATTTAAGGTTGCTGATGTTTTAAAAATGCTTAATTTTCAGAACAAAATTAAAGCACTTTCTTTTCGCGAACAAAGAATATTTGAAAAAGCCAAATTTTTAATAGTTTCTGAATTAGCGACAGTTTGCTCACAACCTGAATGCCAAATTGAGGAAACAATAAATAATTTATTGGCAATTTCAAGCAAACAACATTCAATATTTGAAGTTGCACTCACGACTGCTGCAAACAACTAATTTTTTGAATAGCTTCCACGAACTATAGTTTTTATGTTTCCACGAACATTAAAATCGCCTTCAAGTGTAATTTTTAGAGGATCGCAAGCCTTAACAAAATCGTCAATTATAATATTTATAACGTGTTCGTGAAAAACCTTAATTTCGCGAAAAGAATTTATATAAAGCTTCAAACTTTTTAATTCTATGCAGCGTTCATTTGGCACATAACTCAGTTTTAAAGTTGCAAAGTCCGGAAAATCAGAGAAAGGGCAAATAGCCGTAAATTCCGGAATCGTAAAGTCTATCCAAATTTCTCGCCCGATAAATTCATAACTAAAAGTATCAAGCTGAACTAAGTTCATCTCTTCTCGTGGTGTTGATTTTATGTCTAAGTTTTGAAGGTTTGTTGGTTTTAATTCTTGTGTCATTTTAATTGTTACTAAAGTTTTAATGCAAAAATTATTTTACACATTCCGTCCTAATTATACCAAACCGAATTATATATGCAATAAACATTGACTTGCTATGTTTATTAATGTTTAACTTAAGACACTAATAATCCAATAGATAATCTATGTCTCAAATATTTGGAAAGTAAAAATAGTTTTATGAAAGCTAAGAAATATAAAAAGCTAAGTTTTGTCGTTCTGTTTTGTATTTTGTCATTGATTTTGCCTTTATTTATTTCTAGTGCAGATGATGAAAAAACTGAAATTTCTGAATCTTTAGCAGGCGGTATTGGCATAAAAGCTGAGTATTTTAACAATATTAATTTAAGCGGAAGTCCTGTTTTGACAAGGAATGACCTGATTATTGATTTTGACTTTGGAAATAATTCACCTGCTCAAACAATAAATATTGATAATTTTTCCGGACGTTGGACGGGTAAATTGTTAGCACCTGAGACCGGAAGCTATCGGTTTCATACGCGATCAGATGATGGTGTAAGACTTTGGATTAACGGTAGATTGATGATTGATAATTGGACTTATCACGGTCCGGTTGTTGACACAAGTTTGGCGATAAAACTCACTCGCGGGCAGCGATATGACATAAAACTTGAATATTATGAAGGTGGTGGTTCAGCATTGATAAGTTTGATGTGGACGCCGCCACGCAAAACTCAACGCTTAATTCCGCAAGCATATCTTTTTCCTCCAAATTTTGTTCCGACACCAACACCAACAGCAACTCCGACACCAACTCCGCCGCCAACATCACAAGGCGGAACGCTCTATCTCTCGGAAATGAGACCTGAAGGCAGTGTTGTTTCGTCTGGTTCCGGTATTTCGAGTTTGCGGTTAGCGACTGACGAACGTTCAGCGGTAATTCGCTATAGTTTTTCAAATTTAACAACACCGATGGTTGCCGGACACATTCATGGACCTGCAAATCCCGGCGAAAATGGTCCAATTTTGTTTGATTTCGACACAGCACCTCAACAAACAGATGGAAGTTTTGTTTGGACATTTGCACAAATTGGAAACACAACAGTCGCACAAATTGTAGATGCTATCAAAAATGGAAGAACATACATCAATATTCACACTTCTCGGTATCCAAATGGTGAAATTCGTAATCATTATCGTAAAGTAAATGGCTCGACAACATTTATTCCGCCAACCTCAAATCCGCCACTTTCTAATATTCCAAGAGATGACAACGATGTCGCTAGATTTCTAACACAATCGACATTTGGACCAACAAAAACAGAGATTATAAGAGTTCGACAAATGGGTTTTGAAGCCTGGTTAAATGAACAATTTGATGCTCCGACAACATCTCATTTAACATATCTTGATCACGCTAGAACAGCTGGTGAAAATATATATCTTAATCAAACGATGGAAGCATTTTGGTCAAAAGCTCTACGTGGCGATGATCAACTTCGGCAGCGAATTGCCTTTGCGATGAGTGAAATATTTGTTGTTTCGGCTGAGGGTTTAGACCAACCTTATGCAATTTCCGGCTATATGGATATGCTTCAGGCAAATTCTTTTGGAAATTTCCGTCAAATTTTGAAAAACGTCACATTAAATCCGGCTATGGGCGATTATCTGGATATGCTTCGCAATGACCGCGAAGACACCTATTCTGGCAGAGTTCCAAACGAAAATTACGCTCGAGAAATTAATCAGCTGTTTTCAATTGGCTTGTATAAACTTCATCCAGACGGTTCTTTGATTATTGACGCTTATGGTCAGCCAATTCCGACATATAACCAAGAAACAGTTATTGGGTTTTCGTATGTTTTCACTGGTTGGGGATTTGGTGGCATAGAAAATTCAGATCAAAACTTCTATTGGCATTATCCAAACAATGACACTAACCAAATTGGTTGGCGTGTGCCGATGCAAGCATATCCTTATCATCACTCAAGTTTGCCAAAAAAATTACTCAATGGAGTTGTTTTGTCAGCCGGACAAACGCCCGATGAAGATTTAGATATGGCTTTGGATAATATCTTTAATCATCCAAATGTCGGTCCATTTATTTGTCGGCAATTGATTCAAAGATTAGTTACGAGCAATCCTAGTCCAAGTTATGTCTATCGAGTTTCTAGTGTTTTTAACAATAATGGTTCAGGAATTCGCGGTGATATGAAAGCAGTAATTAGAGCAATTTTGCTTGATGATGAAGCAAGAAATCCTCTTCAGATTACACAACAAGGTTATGGAAAACAACGCGAACCGGTTTTAAGATTTTCTGCTTTGTTGCGTGCATTTGACGCAAAAGCTCAAAGCCAAAAATATCGAATTTGGAACTTAGAATCGCCTGTTTGGTCGCTCGGACAAAATCCGCTTCGGTCAAAAACTGTGTTTAATTTCTTTGAGCCAAATTATATTCAGCCGGGCAGATTAGGACGTGCCGGTATAATTTCTCCTGAGTTTCAAATAACAAACGATACGCAAATTATTGGCAGCACAAATCAAATGCGTGAAATTGTATATCGTGGCTTTGGTTGGAATGAAAATGAAATTAAATTGACTTTATCAACATTATTGCCACTTGCAAACACGCCATCGCAACTTATTGATGAACTTAATTTAATCTTAATGTCAGGACAAATGCCGACACAGATGAAAACCATTATCATCAATACAATCAGTCAGTTACCGGCAAATAATCAAACTGAGAGAGTTTGCACAGCAATTCATTTAGTGGTTACATCGCCGCAATTTGTAATCCAAAAATAAACAGTTTTGAGAAGGAAGTAAATATGAAACGTCGAGATTTTATTAGAAATTCGGTTTGTGCAGGTTTAGGAGTTTCAGCGGCAAGCGGTGCAATTTTTGATTTGCAAAATATTCTTGCAGCAACAAAAGTAAGTGCGAATTTTAATGATTACAAAGCACTTGTCTGCATTTTCCTTTACGGCGGGAACGATGGCGATAATACAATTGTGCCAACAGGTTCAGGTTATAATTCTTATGCAAACCAAAGAACAACTCTCGCAATTCCACAAAATGAAATTTTAACAATAAATCCTTTAAATGGAGACGGTCGCGAGTGGGGATTTAATCCAAGATTTGGTGAAATGCAAAGTCTTTTTGAGCAAGGAAAACTTGCAGTTATGGCGAACACCGGTCCTTTGATTGTGCCAACTACTCAAACCCAATTTAGAAATGAAACCGTTCCATTGCCACCAAATCTTTTTTCACATAATGACCAACAAGTTCAATGGCAAACTTCAATTCCCGATAATGTAAATATTGCAACAGGTTGGGGCGGAAGAATGTGCGATTTAATAAGTTCTTCTAACGGAACTTGGAAAAATTTCACTTCAATATCACTTGGTGGTGCAAACACGATTGGTGTTGGCGATGAAACCTCGGTTTACCATGTTTCTGATCAAGGAACTATCGGTTTAAATTGGTATGACGACAATCCAAACACAACTGATTTGAAATCAAATGCAATAAATCAAATTTTAGCTTTAAATAATGCAAATGAACTTGAAAATGAGTTTGCTGATATTAAGAAACGTGCGATAAATAGCAACCGAGTAATCAGACAAGCACTTACTGCAACCCAACCAATAACTACCGTTTTTCCTGATACGCATCTTGCAAGACAATTAAAAATGGTGGCACGTTTAATTTCCGCGAGAAACAATTTATCTCTCCAAAGGCAAGTATTTTTCTGCGAACTTGGAGGATTTGATACGCATAACGAACAAGTTGCAACTCAACCAAATCTTCTTCAAGAATTAAGCCAAGCAATGAATGCTTTTTATAACGCAACAGCAGAACTTGGGATTTCAAATAAAGTTACGTCATTTACAGCTTCAGACTTTGGTCGTTCGTATCGCGTAAACGGAAATGGAACAGATCACGGATGGGGAAATCATCAATTTATATTAGGCGGAGCAGTTCGCGGTAAACAAATTTATGGACAAATGCCGGTTTTACAAACAAATGGTCCGAATGACACTTACGACAACGGACGTTGGATTCCGACAACTTCCGTTGATTCATATTCGGCGACTTTAGCTCGTTGGTTTGGTGCAACAAATGATAATTTAACAACAATATTGCCAAATCTGGGACGATTTTCGACAAGCGATTTGGGCTTTATGAATATTGAAAATCCAATTCGTAAACCAGTTATTGGGAAGAAAAAGTAGGTTTTTCGGTTTTTATTGAAAGCAATAGAAATGCAGCGATAAGCGATAAAAACGCACTAAAAGCAAAAGCATAGCTTGCTCCGAAATAACTCCAAATTCCACCTAGCAATAAACTTGCCGGAAAAACAGTAATACCAAAAGCTAAAGCATAAAGTCCATAAGCCGTTCCGCGTTTATCGTCTTCAACCAAATCGGCAACAAGTGCTTTTTCTGCACCTTCTGTTAGCCCAAAGTAAATTCCGTAAATAATAAATAGTGCCCAAGCTTGCCAAGGTTCTGAGATGAAGGCGAAACCAACATAAACAAGTGCGTAAACAATCCAACCGGAAAAAATCAATGATTTTCTGCCAAACTTATCAGACAAATCTCCACCAATTATTGAACTAATTACTTTGCTAATATGTAAAACCATCCATAAAATTGGCAACATTGCCGGTGCTATTCCTACTTGCTCAGCTCGCAATAACAAAAAAGCATCTGTCGAATTTGAGAGTGTAAAAATTGCAATAACAAAAAGAAAACGCTTAAAATTTCCGTCAAATTGCGAAAGTGAAAGACTCAATTTCGGTGCGTTTTCTGTTTTTTCGGGTTTTGCTTCTTTGACAAAAAAGACAATTACAAACAAGCCTAAAACAACTGGAATACAAGCAAATAAAAAAACGTTTTGATATTCAGAAATTGTTGGAATAGCAGGGTTTACTGCAATAATGTAAAGCAAAACTGATGCGACAATTGGACCAAAAACTGCACCTAGATGATCAGCCGCACGATTAAAACCAAACGCAAGTCCGCGTTCATTTGGAGAAACTTCTGCCGCTAAAAGAGCATCTCGTGGAGTTCCGCGAACACCTTTTCCAATTCTGTCAGCTGTTCGAACAAATAAAACTTGCTGCCAAGTTGTTGCAAAAGCAAGCAGCGGACGAACAATACTAGCCAGTCCGTAACCAAACAAAACTAGCGGTTTTCGGCGTTTTAATTTATCACTTAGATATCCTGAAAAAAGTTTTAATAAACTTGCTGTTGATTCAGCAACTCCTTCAATTGCACCAATTGCAAAAGGACTTGCACCAAGTGAAAGGGCAAGAAAAGTAGGTAACAGCGGATAGATTATTTCGCTTGAAGTATCGTTTAAAAAACTCACGACACTTAATGCAAAAACGTTTCGCGGTAAGTTTTTATAGCGTTTCCAAAACATTAGCGAGTTGATTTTACAGGCGTAGGCGGACGTCTTTCGTATTTAGCAGGAGTTGAAAGAAACCACCAAAGTGAGAAACTTCCGACGATAGCAATTAAGAGAATTACTGCAACAATTGTCATCCGAAATGCCATTTTTACAGTTCGCTTTACCATTTTAAAAACGACAAAAGCAATTGCTGCTAAAATCAGGAAAAAAGAAACCGCGATTGCTAAGCCAATTGGCGTAGATACAATTGAATCAGGTGCTATATCAAATAAAAACATATCTAATTTCCTTCTTCGAGCGAATTCTCGATTTGGATCAAATCTTCTTCAGAAAGCAGCGAAAAATTGTCAGGAATTGCAAATTCTTCATCTGCCCAAGCTCCAAAATCAAGCAATTTACAACGTTCCGAGCAAAACGGACGGAATTCGTTTCCGCTATATTCAATGAGTTTTCCACAAGTTGGACATTTTACTAATGGCATAAATTCAAAAAAGATTACCACAATTTGAGCTATTTTGCGTTATAATCCAAACAGAAATATGGTTTGAATATGTAGCAAACCGAACAAAATATTTAATTTTTCGTAAAATGGTTTTAGATTGCAAAAATCAATCGAAAATCGTAAATGGAGATAAAAGATGTCTGATTACAAAAAGAACTTTGAAGATTGGCAACGTGCGGCAAAAGAAAAATTTGAGGAAATTGATAAGCAATTTGGTATCAAAGAAAGACTCGAAGAAGGAGTGAAAGTTGCAAGAGAAACTGCTCAAAAAGGTGCAGAGACACTCAAAGATTCTGTCGAAAAGATAAAAACTGAGGCAGAAAAATCAGAAGTCGGAAAACAAGCTGTGAATTTTGCCGAAGATACCTTTAAAACCGCTGAAAGCACCGCAAAAACTGCTTGGGAAGTGAGCGAGCCAATTCGTGATGTAGCAGAAGACGCTGGCGAAAAAGCCAGTGAAGTTGTCAAAGAAGCAGGAAAAAAAGCCGGTGAAGTTTTGAATGTGGCAAGCGAGAGAGCTTCAGAGGTTTTTGATGAAGCGGCGAGTTCATTTAAGAAAACAACAAAAACAGCATCAGATATTTTTAATTTTGGTTCGAGTTGGGCAAAAACTTTGGACTCTGCATATAAAGGACTTTCTAATGCCGGAACATGGATTTCAGAAAATCCACTTCAAGCAGCCGCGAGCGGCGTTTCTATGGTTGTCGGAGCCGGACTTGGTGCGGGTTTTACGTTAATTTCATCAAATTGGCTGTTTCGATCGGCGTTGCCATTTTTTACTGTAGAAAAAATTGCCGAACAATTTCAAAGTTATCTCAAATCTCAAGAAAAACTTGTTAAAAGAGGCGAATTGACCGAAGCTGATGCTGAGAAAATCCGCTTCGAACGCGAAATTGTAAAATACGCCGGTGCACCGTTACTTGGAGCGTTTTCATTTGCCGCCGGAGCGATGATGTTTGCTCAAATCTTTAATCCACGAACAATTACTGGTGCACCGATTAGCTGGATTTTGATGGGAAATCCTTTACTTGAAGGCGTTTGGCTTTTTGGAAATGGAATAGTTTGTTTCAAGGTTGGCTACGAATTTTTTATGATTTCTCTCGAAGATCAAGATGATGTTCAAAAAATCGTCAAAGAAATAAAAGGAATGCTTCCGCAAGCGAGTTAAGAGTTTCTGTTTAAGATACGTTTGGAGATTTTATGTTCACTAAATTAACTACCGTTTTGTTATTAGGTTTCTCACTTTCAATCGCTCCAAATGCACAGCAAACACCGCAGATTGAAGGGCAAGAAAGAGTTATTCGTGTTTATTCAGGCGAAAGCGGTAGTTTTCTCGGAGTTGAATTAAAAGAAGTTACCAAAGAAAATCTTGCAAAATATCAATTAAAAGAAGTTCGCGGCGTGGCTGTGGAAAAAGTTGTGGAAAACTCTCCCGCAACACAAGCCGGTTTGCAAGATCTTGATGTAATAATAAGATTTAACGGCGAAGAAGTATCTAGTTTGCGTAAATTATCTCGTTTACTTTCGGAAACTGCACCTGACCATCAAGCAAAAATCACAGTTTTGCGAGATGCAAAAGAGCTTGAATTGTTAGCAATTATGGGCAAACGACCAGCCTCGAAATTTATCGATTCCGGACTTCCCGGAATGAGTCGATTTCCCTCGCAATCTCCAATGCCATCAATTTTAAGTGTTCCATCTTTTGGTAGATTTCCGCTCCCAAGCGGCAGTGGCGATGTGTTGGTAATGCGTGGCGAAGGACAAGAAATTTTACTAAATTCAAATTCGCGACAAATTGGAGTTGTGACGAGTTCTTTAACCAAGCAGCTAGCTGATTTTTTTGGTGTCGCTGATGGAAAAGGTGTTTTGATAAACAGCGTTTTGGAAGATTCGCCAGCATCGCGTGCGGGTTTGCGTGCGGGTGATGTGATTATCGAAACTGATGGAAAACCAGTTGGGAATCAGTTAGAACTAAGTCGCACAGTTGCTGCGAAAATTGAAGGTGAAGTGATTTTGACAGTTATTCGCGATAAAGAACGCCAAAATATCAAAGTTACTCCCGAAAAAATTGAACCTAAAACTTTCCCGAAGCCTAAAAAAGGTTATTAAAAGAGATTCAAAGTTTATTTGAGATATGTGCGAAAAACAAAATCGGTAGCTTTTGCACCTGCGTGACATTTTGAACAATCGCTTTTTGTTTCGCGAGCCAGTAATGACAAGTCTTTGCCCTCAAACGTAAAATACTCCCAATCGCCTGTTTTCTTGCTGAAGCCTTTTTCTCTTTTCACCATTACCGCAACAAACTCAGGAGTGTTAGACGTTTCTGATGCAAGTTTTTCTCTTGCAATTATAGAACCTACCGGAAAAATCGGGCTTCTTTTTTCAATTTGCGAGTTCGCAAGTTCGTTTGCAAAAACTTTCGCGTAAGTGTTTCCGGCAAATGCATGCGGATTCTTTGGAGCGATACTACTTCCACGAAAAACATCATATTGCTTCAACTCTCGCTCTTCCCCGTGATAAATTTCGCTCTCTTCGGAAGGCATTATCAAACGAGTTCCGGGACGCATAAGAACATCCCGAATATCAACTTGACTTGATGACTCTGCCGATTCTTTGGAAGATTCGAGTTTTTGATTAGATTCTTTTATTGGGTTCGCGGTTATCAAACTGACAACATCAATAATTAATGATCAGCCCATCGCAGAAGAATCAAAAACTGCAAATGTTCCCGGCTCTTTCTTCTCGTCAGATTTATTCAATTGTTTCCAGGATTTGTATTTAACGATTTCAGTAAATATCTCGTCACCTTTCGCCGAAGAAGAAAATTGCCGCGAATTACTCGCGACAATTCCTAATAAACCTAAGATTCCGATGATTGTAATTAGCTTTATTCTCTTCATACAATTCAAGATGCATCGACAAGCTGAATAGTTGCTTTTCTAGCCGATAAAAGGATCAAGATCACCGGGTTTTCGTAACATTTTGTTCACTTCATCGAGATGCAGTTCTTCAGAAACAATCATTTCTCTCGCATATTCTTCCAAAAGAACTGACTTTCCGGCAGAAGCTTCTAAAAGTTCATAATAAGCAGCCAAAGTTGTTTGTTCTTGTTCCAAGCTTTCACGCAAAATATCGCCAATGTCGTGCTTTTCAGTTTCGAGCAAAGCTCCTATTTTAAGCGACGGATGTCCGCCCATCAAAGTTACAATTTCGCCTGCTTTTGTTGCGTGTAATAGACTTTCGTTCGCATTTCCTTTTAGCCAGGAAACGATCGGAATCCGATTATATCCATATACCATCATCGAATAATGTGTATATCGGACAACTCCGGCGAGCTCAAGCTCAAGAATTTTGTTAAGTACCGCGATTGCTTTTTGTTTTTCTTCTGTGTTCATAAGTTTTCGTTATTTTTTATTCTTTGAATTAACTATGGTTTTATTGCTATTGTTGAAAATTAACTTTTCAAATTATTTGTGTACTTATTGTTTTACCTCAAATACGCTTAAATGAACATCTTTTAACTTTTCTTTACCTTTTTCTTCGGTAAATTGAACTAAATTTGTTCTCGCTTTCATAAATCCGGGTTTAACTTCTTGTAAAAAATAATAAGTTTTTCCAGCTTCAACATTCAAAACTAAAAAGTCTTGATTTTCAGATTCAGAACAGAAATATCTTTCACCTGGTTCAACTGTAAAGAAAAAATAGTTTTTTCCGCGATTAACACCTTTCCAATCGCCATCAACAGCAATTTTTGATTGGATTTTATTGCCCATAAGTGTAGGTCTTAAAACATAAATCAACGCTTTATCGGCTGGTGCATCAGGTGTTGGATGCTGTTTTTTATCAGTATCAGCTTTGTATTTTACTATTTTTGTTCCACACGCTTTAGGTTTCATTTCGGCAAGTTTGGTTTTATCAGTTTCTTGTGCGAACAAAGACGAGGATAAAACAAAAAGAATTGAGAAAACAACGATAACGGCATTTTTTAACATATAAACTTCTCCATTTAAAATTTAATCTATTTATAAAACACTTCCCTCGCTCTGTTCTCTCGCATGATAAGAACTTCGCGTCAAAGGCGAAGATTCAACGTGTTTAAAACCCAAACTCAAACCGATCTTCTTCCATTCTGCAAATTCTTCCGGCGTAACATAGCGTTCAACCGGTAAACGCTTTTCATAAGGTTGCAGATATTGTCCGATCGTCATAATGTCGCACGAAACTTTCCGCAGATCTTTCATCAATTCCACAACTTCTTCAAATTCTTCGCCTAAGCCAGCCATAATTCCGCTTTTCGTCTTCATTGTTGGAAACTTTGTGTCGCGGTAATGAGCCGAGCGTTCCAATAATTCCAATGTTTGCGTATATTTAGCATCCGGACGAACTCTTCGGTAAAGTCTGGCAATTGTTTCCGTGTTGTGATTCAAAACTTCTGGACGAGCGGCTAAAACAGTGTTCAAAGCATCTTCATTTCCTTGAAAATCGGGAATCAAAACTTCAACGCGGCATTCTGGGTTCATTTCGTGAACTTTGCGGATCGTTTCCGCCCAATGTGCCGCTCCGCCATCTTCCAGATCGTCGCGGTTTACCGATGTGATCACGGCGTGAACCAAACCTAAATGTCCGACTGCTTCGGCAACATGAGTTGGTTCGAGCGGATCAAGATCCATCGGTTTTCCCTTATTTACGGCACAAAAACCGCAATGCCGCGTGCAGGTATCGCCGCCGAGCATAAAAGTCGCGGTTTTATCCGTCCAACATTCAAACAAATTTGGACACTTTGCTTCTTGGCAAACGGTATGAAGATTTAAACCTTCAATCAGCTTCAAAACTTTATTTTGATTGGTCGGATCACCGATTTTGATTTTTAACCAATCAGGTTTTTTCAGACGTTCTTTCTTCTTTTTTGCGACAAATCTTTCGATTAAAACTGCTTCACTCATATTTCTATTCTATAAAACTTGTTCAGTAATTCAAAACTTAATAATTTTTACCTTTTCGGCAAGCTCGTTTGAAACTTTATTTGCTGTTATCAAAATTATGTGACTGGTTTGTCTTGCATCAAGTGTTTTTTCAATTTGTTTGCTTAAATCGCCTTGCGAATCTTCTTCAATAAAAACTGACTCGATAACTGATAAACGTCGCAAAGTGTTATAAAAATGTGGTTTACCAGAACCAAAAACATCATCAGAATCATTTAAATTTAATAAGATTTCGGCATTTTTTTCGGCGAAATGCGAAATAAGAGATGCTGCTAAACTCACACCTTTTTCAAATTTAACAGATATTTCCGAAGGTTCGCCGCCGTTTTGTTCTTCTTGAATTCGTTGGCGTAGAGTTTTGCTTTGCATTTCTTTCGAAAAAATCAATCGTTTATCAAAAACTATCGCGATTCGTAGTTCATCTTCTGCGGAAAATTCGGAAACTGTCAGGCGTTGAGTTCTTGCGGTTGCTTTCCAATTTATTCTGCGAATATCGTCAGTCGATTGATATTCACGCAAAGTTAAAAGGTCTTGCCCAGAACCCTTCTTATTCGTCATCAATTTACCTATTTCGAGCGGCAAATCGTCAAATTGTGCATCAAGTTGTTCGATTTTTGGAAAAACAATCAAATTAACTTCTTGTGCAGGTAAACGTTGGCGATGGCGAAAAAATCCAAACGGAAATTTAGTTGAAAGTTCGAAATCTTTGATGAGAAATCGCCCACGTTTTTTAAAAATATGTTTGGTTGTATTTTCAACTTCTTTTCGCCGTGGAACGAACATAAAATAGTCGAGTGTGTGTTTAATAATTGGTGGTTTGACAAATTTTGTTGCCCATTTTTCAGGTAAAATTTGCTTGATTTCATCAATTAAAACTGACTTTTCTTTTTCATATCCGCGAACTTCTGTAACGACTGAAAGCGTTGGGAAAATAAATTTTCTATTTCCTAAAATTACAATAATTTGCGTTGGTTCATCAGCAAAAATTGTTTCAGGAAAACGCATTTTTATATCTAATTTTCTGACACAAAAACTTCCGATAAAAAAACCGACAATTAGCGATGATAAAAGAAATGAAAGCACAATAAAAAGTAAATTATTTCCGGTGTTCCAAGCTGCAAAGCCAACAATTACTAGCAAACCGAGAAAAATAGCACCGCCAGTAGTAAACTCGAAAGGCAAATTCATTTGCGAAGCCTCTTTGCTGGCATTTCTTGCGAGCGGCGGAATCACAAAAATTATTATTAACAAAACAAAAATTAGTGAAGCCGAAGCTGCAATTCCTGCAAGATCAGGATTTCCTGTGCGATGTGCAAAAAGTGTGAGAAAAGCTAAAAATAGTCCACCAAAAGTTACCAAAATGGCAAGAATTCCATTTCTGATATCACGCGGACTGAGAAGTCGGAACAAAAGTCGAAGTTTCACTTAGATAGCATAAAGCATTTGCTGGTTATGTCTCAAGAAGAATGAAGAAATAAACAAAAAAGGGAACGCTAACAGAAGAAAGCGTTCCAATATGTCATGTAGCAATTTAATTTTTATTACATTTTACAGCTGCCAACTGCCCAACTAGACAACGAATAAATTTGCTTTAGATTTAAATAAACCACAGTTGTGACAGTTCGTATTTTTCCATTTTCGCGAACTTTTATGCACATCATATAATTTAATCCAGCCACAACTTGCCGTTGTGCAGTAAGTATTGAAACAATTTTCGCAGTTTTTTTGCTATTTTTATTGTTTTGTTTTACAGCAAACTTTGCAGCAGATTTTACTTCTTTCGAAGTAACTTCTACATCACCATATCCACCGGTTATTTGCGGATCGTAGGTTTGCTGTGCAGAAATACTTTTCGCACTGAAAGCTGACATAAACATAACCGCAACGACAACTAAGAACAATTTTTTATACATAATTTTCCTTTAAATTTAAAAATCTACTTTGTCGGCGTTGGACTCGGCGAAGGTGTCGGAGTTGGCGGCGGTTTCGGCATTTTATCAGCTGAAAATCTTGGCAAAAGTTCGTCTCTCATTGCTAGTTGATAAACTGACGCTGCAATTACAATTGCTGCCGCTTTCACATCGTCTTCGATAATTCTTTCATAAGTATCAAGATTTGTGTGCCAAGTGTGTGAACCATATTCGATCGGATCTTGCTGCACACCAATTCCAGGCAAACCTGCGTTATTAAATGATGTGTGATCAGAACCGCCAAGTCCACGACTTGTGCCATTAGTCGCACCTAAAATGCCCAAATCGGCAAATGGTGCAACAATTTCACGAAGTATATCAGCACTTTCCGAAGGTCCAAAAACTGACATTGCTCTCGCACGACCTGTTCCTGAATCAATGTTGAAATATCCACCGAATTTCTCAAAGCCGGCGATTTGATTCTCAAAACTTCCAAAGTGTTGCTTGACATATGCTTGCGAGCCAAGAAGTCCTTGTTCTTCACCGCTCCAAAGTGCAACTCTAATTGTTCTGCGAGGTTTAACGCCAATAGATTTTAAGATTCTGGCGGCTTCCATCATAATTGCACAACCGACTGCGTTATCTGTCGCACCAGTTGCGGCATGCCACGAATCGAGATGTCCGCCGAGCATAATTACTTCATCTTTTTTGTCGCTTCCGGCAATTTCGCCGACAACGTTATAAGCAGTTGTGCCTTCCGGAATTATCCGATTTCGTATATCAAATTCGAGAGAAACAGATGTTCCATCAGCGAGCATTCGATAAACACGTCCATAATCTTCATTTCGCAAAATAACAGTCGGCACAGTTTTTGAAACATCAAACGTCCGGTTATTAAAAGCACGAATTTGTCCGTGTTCGCGACCAGCATCGTTGACCCGAACTGCAACTTTATTATCTAAAAGAAACTTGTCGAGCTGTTCACTCGCTTGCAAACCGGTAAGTTGCCCAGGTTTTGGAGTTGGGGTAGGTGCCGGAGTTGGAAAAGTTCTTGGAGCAACATTTGGTTCGAGTCTTTTACGCAAATCATCATCGTTGATTCTTTTTGCTGATGGGTTCATATTTACCGGCAAAACGGTTGCTTTACCGACTAAAACAATTTTCTTTTGAACCGAAAGTTTTACTTTGTCAAAATAAGCGGTTAGTTCGTCTTGAGTTGGTCTCTCAGGTAATTCGATAGAAACCGCTTGTGCAATAACTGCTTTTTTTGTTCCATTTGTCCAAGCTAAAACTTCAAAAACCAACGAATCTTGAACTGGCGATGTTATAAAACCTGATGCACGTTCATTAACCCAACCCGGATGACCAAAATCCCAAGGCTCGAGATGTGCGTTATCAAATCCCCATTTTGTCATTTCGCTAACAGCCCAATTTCCGGCAGATTTGAGATTTGGCGAGCCTGTTAAACGAGGTCCGTAAACATCAGAGAAATAATGGATTGTTCGCATAATTTGCGAATTATCATTGGCTTCTTTGCGAATTCTCGCGTTAATTTCTTCAGTTGTTTGCCCAAAAGCAAACGAGCTTGAACTAAACAAAAGTGCAAACAATAAAAACACAGACGCGATTTTTTTAGATTTAAGCTTCATAAAAATTTCCTTTGGAATGATTTGAAATATCGGCTTAATTGTAGATTAGAGTTTCTTTTTCAACAAGAAGCTCGCTTAATATCAACCTCTTTTCGGGTTTCACTTCATTTTTGTTAGAATATTATTGTGATGAGCGAAAATATTCAACCAATTTTGGACAAAGCCTTAAATGGCGAAAGATTAACTTCGGATGACGCAACCAATCTGCTCGAATCGAATGATTTTGTGCGAATCGGTTTAGCTGCACACGAGATTCGTATGCGGAAAAATCCGACTGATGTTGTGACCTATATAATCGATCGTAACATCAATTATACCAACGTTTGCAATGTTGTCTGCACCTTTTGTGCGTTCTATCGCCGACCCGGAAAACCCGAAACTTACGTGCATTCGATTGAAGAAATTTGTTCGCGAATCGATGAAACAATCGAACTCGGTGGGACCGGCGTTTTGATGCAAGGCGGACTTCATCCCGATTTTAATATCGAATGGTATGAAAATCTTCTTTCAACTCTTCATGCAAAATATCCAACGTTTCAGTTGCATTGTTTTTCGCCACCGGAGATTCATAACATAAGCCTTATCAGTAAGTTAGATTACGTGACGATCATGCAGCGTCTCAAGGATGCAGGATTGAATTCAATGCCGGGTGGCGGCGGCGAGATTTTGGATGATGAAGTTCGATTGCGTGTTTCGACCAAATGCAACACGCAAGAATGGCTTGATGTAATGCGTGCAGTGCATAAAGTTGGTTTGAAATCGACCGCGACAATGATGTTCGGAATTGGTGATAATGTTTCGCATCGCGTAAAACATCTACAAAGAATCCGCGATGTGCAAGATGAAACTAGCGGTTTTACAGCGTTTATTCCGTGGACTTTCCAAAGGGAAAACACCGCTCTCGGACGTAAGATTACCGAAGAACCGACGGGAATTGATTACCTAAAAATGCTCGCAGTTTCGCGTCTGTTTCTCGATAATGTTCAGCATATTCAAGCTTCGTGGCTGACGCAAGGCTTGCGGCTCGGGCAAACGTCGCTAAGATTCGGAGCAGACGATATGGGTTCAATAATGATTGAAGAAAACGTAGTTTCCGCAGCTGGGGCAAACAATGAAGCCAACGAAAAAGAGCTTCGCTATCAAATAGCCGAAGCAGGTTTCAAACCGCAACAACGAGATATTCTCTACAAATACATCAACCGCGAAAATGTGGAAAATTTAGATGTGAGAAAATCAATGCCTTTGAAGAAATTGAGCGTTGCTTTTGCGGATTAGTTTCCAGTGGCTTTTTTGAAACAACTTGAACGAACCTCTAATCAATAATTCTGAGATTCGTTCAAGTCTTACACAACAATTACAAATTATTTACCTCCAAACTGTTACTCTAAAAATGTCATATTTTACTGTTCGCAATATTATTTAATGGAAAACATTCTCGAAGTTAGTCGGACTCGCATAAATTGGCGAGATTTAGTTATCATTTCAACGTTTCATTTGCTTTTGATTCCTGCAATCTATTATTTTAGCTGGCAAAATCTCTTGATTATGCTGGTTGGAAATTGGATTGTTGGGAGTTTGGGAGTTGGGCTTGGTTATCATCGCTTGATAACTCACAGAAGTTTTGCTGCACCGAAATGGCTCGAATATACGTTGACGATTTTTGCATCGATGTCGCTGCAAAATGAAGCGTATAAATGGGTTGCAACTCATCGGATGCATCATCAGTTTTGTGAAACCGAGAAAGATCCGCACTCAACACGTCCGGGATTTTTTTGGGCACACATGGGTTGGATAATGAGAGGCGACGCACAAGATCATGATGAAGCGACTTTCAAAAAATATGTGCCGGATTTATTGAAAGATAAAAATCACGTGCTGATTGCGAAGTATTTTTACGTTCCGATTATTGTTTCGGCGATACTTTTGTTTCTTATCGGCGGTTGGGGAATGGTCCTTTGGGGCGTTGTTGTGAGGACGATTTTTGGCTGGCACACCACTTGGTTTGTAAATTCTCTGTCGCACATGTTTGGCAAACGCCGTTTTGAAACCGACGATGATTCAACGAATAATTGGTTTGTTGGTATTCTCACATTCGGCGAAGGCTGGCACAATAATCACCACGCTTTCCCGACATCTGCGAGACACGGATTGGAATGGTATCAATTTGACCAAAATTGGATAACGATTCAGATTTTTGAAAAACTCGGCTGGGCAAAGAAGATTCGAGTTTTTAGTGAAGAAACACAGCAAATTGCTACTCGAAAATGATTCGCTTTTTCAACGCAAAAAAGATGTAAAGATGCAAAGATTCATAGATGAGAGATTATCTGAACAAAAAAGTTGATTTTTTAACTTTGCGGCTTAGCGTCTTTGCGTTGAAAGCATTTTTCTTAATTTTCTACCAACCATCTTCGAGAATTCTTGCAAATTGAGTTATATTTTTTGTTTACATCAAGTTACGACACGTTTCATCGGGAAACGCTTGAATAGATGGAATAGATGACTCAAATAGCAATAAAAAATCCGCAACTTTCCCTTTTTCTTCCTGTGCTGAATGAAGAAGATAATCTTCGTCCGATGCACGCCAAAATCTCCGAAGCCCTGAATTCATTGGGAAAAACCGCCGAGGTTATCTACGTTGATGATGGCTCAACCGATTCGAGTCTCGAAGTTTTGCGTAAGATTGCTGCTGGCGATTCGCGTGTTCGTGTGATTGCGTTGCGGCGGAATTACGGACAAACAGCCGCGATGTCTGCCGGAATTGATGCTGCGAAAGGCGATATTTTGATTCCGATGGACGCTGATTTGCAAAATGATCCGGCTGATATTAAACGACTTTTGGACAAATTAGACGAAGGTTTTGATGTTGTTTCGGGTTGGCGAAAAGACAGGCAAGACAAATTATTTACGCGAAAAATTCCTTCTTGGATTGCGAATAGTGTAATTTCAAAAATCGGCGGCGTTCCGCTCCATGATTATGGCTGCTCGCTCAAAGCATATCGCCGCGATGTTATTCAAGACGTAAAACTTTATGGCGAAATGCACAGATTTATTCCGATTTACGCGAGTTGGGCAGGTGCGAGAGTTGCTGAAATTCCGGTCGAACATCATGCACGAACGATGGGAAAATCGAAATATGGACTTTCGCGAACAATAAAAGTTGTATTTGATTTGATGACGATAAAATTTATGGCTTCGTATCAAACAAAACCAATTTACGTATTCGGCACGTTTGGAATGCTTTCGTTTTTCGTTTCAATGATTGCCGGAATTTGGGCAATTGTTTTGAAAATCCTCGGAACATCGTTTATTCTTACGCCACTTCCGATGATAACTATTGTCATGCTCGCAATTAGTGTGCAGTTTTTTTTAATGGGTTTGCTTGCCGAATTGCAAGTGCGAACCTATCACGAATCGCAAAGCAAAGCGATTTATGCAGTGAGAGAGAAAATAGGTTTTGAATAGGATTGTTTTGAATCCGAAATCTGAAATCTGAAATGGAAATATGTGTGGAATTGCAGGTTGGGCAAATTTAGATTCGAGTAAGCCGCCGATGTTTGGCGACGAAATGGTGCTGCAATCGATGTGTGATTCGATTTGGCATCGCGGACCAGATTCGGAGGGAGTTTGGCTCGGCACAGGCGTTTCACTCGGAATGCGTCGGCTGGCGATTATCGATTTGAAAACCGGTGAACAACCTGTTTGGAACGAAGATAGAACCATCGTTGCAGTGATGAACGGCGAACTTTACAACTTTCGAGAACTTCGCCAGCAGCTCGAAAGTCGCGGACATACATTTACAGGGAATTCAGATACCGAGATTCTTCCGCATCTTTACGAAGAATTTGGCGAGGCTTTTTTGGATGTTTTGAACGGAATGTTTGCGATCGCATTGTGGGACATCAAACTCAACAAACTCATCCTCGCACGAGATCGTTTTGGCGAAAAGCCTTTGTATTACGGCATTTTCGACAATAAATTACTATTCGCTTCCGAACCAAAAGCTCTACTTTCGCATCCCGAAGTTAAGCCGCGAATAAACCTCGAAGCACTTCGGCAATATCTTTCGTTCGATTACGTTCCGGCACCGATGTCGATATACGAAGGAATTAGCAAGTTGCCTTCCGCACATCGTTTGGTGCTGGAAAATGGCAAGGTGAAAACGATTCGCTATTGGGAAATCAGTTTTAAAAAGCCAGAACGCCAACCGACAGTCAAAGAAGCCGCTGAACATATTCGCGAATTACTTTCAGATTCGGTTAAAATGCGTATGATTTCAGATGTTCCGCTCGGAATTTTACTTTCTGGTGGAGTTGATTCTTCGGCGATTGCCGCATTTGCGACTCAACATTCTACAAATAAAATCAAGACGTTTTCGATTGGTTTTGATGAAGATTCTTTTGACGAATCAAAATATGCGAGAGAAGTTGCGACGCATTTGGGCACTGAACATTTTGAAGACAAATTGAGCGTTGATAAAGCTGCCGACCTCGTTTCGGGAATCGGAAAATGGCTTGACGAACCGATGTCCGATCCATCGATTTTGCCAACATATTTGCTTTCAAAATTCGTTCGCGAACACGTAACAGTTGCACTTGGCGGCGATGGCGGCGACGAAATATTCGCTGGTTACCCAACATATCTTGGGCATAAAGTTGCGAATGTTTACGACTCAATTCCAAATTTCGTCCGCAAAAAACTAATCGAACCAGTTGTTCAAGGCTTGCCAGTTTCTAATAAAAATCTATCTTTTGATTACAAGGCTAAGCGTTTTATTGCTTCAGCAAACTATGATTTGGTGACGCGACATCACACTTGGTTTGGGTCATTCAAGCCAGAAGATCAAAGAAGTTTGTTCACCGAAAGCGTTAAATATACATCGAGAATGACCGATGTTTACAAAAACGCGAAAGATTTGATGAAAAATTGCGATGCTGTCAGCGAAATCGAACAAATGCAGTTTCTCGATATGCATTTTTATCTAGCAGAAGATATTTTGACGAAAGTTGATCGAGCGAGCATGGCAGTTTCTCTGGAAGTTCGAGCTCCATTTCTCGATCATCGAATTGCGGAATATGCTGCTTCTTTGCCGACTGAATATAAACTAAAAGGGAAAATCGGTAAATATATTCTCAAACAAGCCGTTGGCGGAATGCTTCCAAAAAGTATCGCAAAACGCCCTAAAAAAGGTTTTGGAGTTCCGATTGCTGAGTGGTTAAAAGGAAGTTTGCGTCCGCTTTTGCGAGATATGATGAGTGCCGATCGGCTCATTCGCCAAGATTTGTTTGATTACGAATATGTTGATAAGTTAATTTACCAACACGAACAAGGTGTTGCGAGCAACCATAAACAACTTTGGACTTTACTCGTTTTTCAGCTTTGGTATGATAATTTTTTGACAAAAAAATAAATTTAAGTTCAAGTCGCATTGCTTCATTTTGTTACTCAAAAATCGCTTGGTAAACCGAAGTATTCAAATTTTGACTGTCCATTCGAGCTTTGGAGAATCAAGAAAACCTTTTGTCCGTCAACAGTTCGCGTCACCGCGGCATCGGTTTTTCCATCGCCATCATAATCGCCAAGTTTTACTAAATCAGACGATAAACCCCATTGAATTATCTGCAATTGCGAATCAGAACTTCGTAAAACATAAAAATTTCTTTGTCCGCTAATGTTTCTGATAACGAGAATATCGTTTGCTCCATCGCCGTCAAAATCTGAACGACCGGTGAAAAAAGCATCAGAACTTAAGCCAAATTGTTGACGATAAAATACTCCATCAGAACTTCGTTTTATATACCAAGCACGCTGTCCGGTTTCACTTCTTGCCACTGCTAAATCGGCTTTTCCGTCTTTATCGTAGTCGTTGGCACACGGTGCATCGCCTGATTGTCCAAAATATTCGTAACGAACATTTCCGGTTGAGCTTTCGATAATATACCAAACTCCCGCCCGATAAACCGCAATATCAACCTTACCATCGCCGTCATAATCAGCCGAAGCAAAGAAATCACCGAGCGTTGAACTTCCCCAAGTTGTTTCTTCTAAGGTGTTTGTCGAGCTTTTAAAAATTCGCCAAATAACCGGCGTATTGTATCGTGCGGTTGAAAAATCAGAACGTCCATCGCCATCAAAATCAACGGTTAATGATGAAGAATCGCCTGATTGTCCAATTTGTCGCTCAAGAAGTGAATTAGATAAACTTTGGCGGGCGTAAAATGTGTTATTTGAGTTGCGATAAACTGTTAAATCGGTGCGTCCGTCGCCGTCGTAATCGTTGTATGCACTTGTATTTAGATGTATTTGTCCACGAATTTCACCTTCTGAGAAATTTGCGTTTGTGAGATCAACATACCAACTATTTGAGCGAAATTGGACACCATCCTGCGGAAGTGCTGGAATTGTTGAGTTAATTGTTCCAGTTGTTGGTGCAGCCGGATTAAACGCCAAAATTCTTGAAGGTGGTGCAGTTTGCCCAACTGTTGCTGGATGAAAACGCAATTGAGTCAAACCGGTAGATAGATTTGAATATTCACAATTAATTGTAATTGTTGTTTCTGTTGAGTTTAGTGTAAATTTGCAAACTGCTTTTGCTGCCGAATTATTTGCCGGAACAATCTGTAAACCCGAGAGATTAGCGACAAATTGTTGCTGTGCGTTAATAGAGATTGCCAAAAATATTGACAGAATTATTGTGTAAATAAACTTCATTTTTTAATTATTCGCCAAAAAGATTAGGCTGTTCTTCAATGTCGAGATTTTCGGGCAACCAACGGTAAATGTTCAAATTACAGATACCTTTTTCGTTAAAAACTATTCCTTCTTGCTGCAATAAATCTTGCTGAAGCGAAATTGGAGACGTAAATTTTTCGGTTGAGCAAGAACCTTTTGAGTTGATAACTCTCTGCCAAGGAACACTTTGCGTGCTTGCCGCGTGCATTACATAACCGATGGTTCTCGCTGTGTAACCTTCGCCAAGGATTATCGCAATTTGTCCGTAAGTCATCACTTTTCCTGCCGGAATTTGTTTGACAAGTTGGTAAACTTTCACTCGATAATCTGGATTATTGACGATATTCATTTTGCGTTTGAGCCGAAAGATTTATGGTCAATATTTTTTACAAATTTGCTTATTCGCTCAACCGCAATTTCAATTTGTTGATACGATTTGCAATAAGCGATGCGAATATGACCTTCGCCACATTTCCCGAAAGCGTTTCCGGGAATGACCGCAACTTTTTGTTCTAATAAAAGGTTATCAGCGAAATCGTCTGAACTCAAACCTGTTGATTTGATTGATGGAAACGCATAAAAAGCACCTTTTGGCTCGAAACACTTTAACCCGATTTCGTTCAAACTTTTTACCAAAAACTTTCTCCGGCGATCGTATTCTTCACGCATCTCTTGCACAAAAGGTTCGCCAATTTTCAAAGCTGCGAGAGCTGCATATTGTGAAATTGTCGGTGCTGACATCACCGCGTATTGATGGATTTTCCCGAAAGCTGCGATAAGTTCTTTGTTTCCACAAATATAGCCAACTCGCCAACCTGTCATTGCATAATCTTTTGAGAAACCGCCAAGTAAGATTGTGCGATCTTTCATATTGGGTAGTGCAGGAAAACAGACGTGTTCTGTATCGTAAACAAGTCGATCATAAATTTCGTCAGAAATTACGAGACAATTTTTTTCTTCTGCGAGTTCCGCTATTTTTAAAGATTCTTCACGCGAAAGCACAGCACCTGTTGGGTTATTTGGAAAACCGAGAAAAATTGCTTTCGTTTTTTTGGTCATTTTTTCGCGAATATCTTTTGCAGTAACCGCGAACTCGTTTTTAGCACGACAATCGACCGAAACCGGAACACCATCAGCGAAAATAATCTCAGGCTCATAAGCAACAAAACACGGCTGTGGCACAATAATTTCATCGCCATCATTACAAAGTGCGAGCATTACGCATTTCATCGCTTCGCTAACCCCAACGGTTACAATAATTTCCGTGTTTGGATCATAAGAAACGCCGTAAAGTTTTTCAAGATGAGCGGCAATTTCTTCACGTAACTGCATCAGACCCGAATTTGCTGTATATCCAACCGATTCTTTTTTGTAAACCGCATTAAATCCGGCTTCGACTATTGGTGCTGGCGTAGCAAAATCTGGTTCGCCAATTCCGAGCGAAATAACATCGGGCATTTTTTCAGCGATTCCAAAAAAACGCCTAATTCCGGAAGGTGGAACTTTTTCTATTCTATCTGCAATAAATTGGTTTAAATTTGTCATATAAACAGTATATTAGTCCGTGCGTTTCGTGATATTATTCGAAAGAAGAGATTTTTGCATAGTTTAGCCTGAAAATAAAACGTCATTCATAAAACTTTACCCATGAAATTTTGTCCAACTTGCGAAGTTAAATACGACGAAGAAATCTTACGATTCTGTACGAAATGCGGAACGCCTTTGATAAGCGAAAATCAGCCGAGTTTTACGGCAATGCCAAGCCAGAGTTCAATAAATATTGATGAAGATTTCGGTGAAGAAACGGTAATTGTTCGTAAAAAAACGAATCAACCGGAGCAAGTTTTGCCTTCACAAGAAGAGCCTCGTCAAAGAATTGTTGTTCCAACTTCTTCGCCTGAACCTGTTAGATTGCAACCGCAACCTCAGTTTCAACAGCCACCCCAAAAATCAAATACTGCTCTTACTGTGTTGTTTACTTTGGTCGGAACGCTGATTGTAATCGGTGGTGGACTTGCGGTTTGGTTGTTTTTAACTAGCGGAAAACCTTTAGATGCAAACGCTAACGTTAATTCTAACGTGAATAAAGTTGATAATAGCATTAACGCAAATTTTTCTAATTTGAATTCAAATACGAATATGGATTCGGCAAATTACAATTTTAATTTGAATGCAACAACTAATGGAAATTCAAATCTAAATACAAATTTAAGCGTTAATGTAAATGCTAACAAAACTCCAAAACCAACGCCAAAACCAACTGTAAAACCTACTAATTCAAATGTAAATACAAATTTATCTTCGGTAAATTCTAATTCGGCAGTTAATAAACCAAATAACACAATAACTACAACACCTTTGCCGACGGTTCAGCCGACCCCAAAACCAACTGCTAATCCGGCAAATAATACACCGAGAAATGTGTCCGTCGGAAATCTTAACGGAAGAGCCGTAAGTTTGCCAAAACCTGCTTTTCCGAGTAGTGCAAAACAAGCTGGTGCAAATGGGCAAGTTGTTGTGCAAGTTACAGTTGACCAAGATGGAAATGTAATTTCAGCAAAAGCAATGAATGGACATCCGCTATTGCGTTCACCCGCGGAAATTGCCGCCAAACAAGCCAGATTTTCTCCAAAAATTGCTGGAGACTTTGCAAAAGCAACCGGTGTTTTGGTTTATAATTTTCAGATTCAATAAAATCAGTAGTCTTTTACATTTCAATCTTTTCCTAATTTAGTTATGATTAGGAAAAGTTTTTTTTATTTCAGTTAAGTTAAATGCTTTCACTTCTCAAAATCAAAAATATTGCATTAATTGCCAATCTCGAGATTGAGTTTTCGCTCGGTTTGAACCTTTTGACAGGCGAAACCGGCTCAGGAAAATCGATTATTGTTGATTCGCTTGGTGCATTAACCGGCGAAAGAATTTCTACAGACATTATTAAATCGGGCGAATCGACAGCTCAAATTGAAGGACTTTTTAATATTAGTCCGACCGTAGAATTGCTTGAGATTTTTGACGAAAGTGGTGTTGAAATTGACGATAATCAAAGTGAAATAATTGTCCGTCGCGAGCTTTCTCTTGCCGGAAAAAATCGAATTTTTGTTAATAATCAATCGGTTACACAAGGTTTTCTTCGCAAAATTGGCACGTTTCTGGTAGATATTCACGGGCAAGGCGAACAATCGACGCTTTTTAATCAAGCAACTCATCTCGAAATCTTAGACGAATATGCAAAACATCAATCTCTTCGAGATGTAACTGCTGAAAAATTTCGCGAGTTTGCAGCAATTGAGAACGAATTAAAAGATTTGCAATCAGATGATGCCCAAAAATTGCAATTGCTTGATATTTTGCGTTTTCAGGTTAAGGAAATTGAAGTTGCACAACTAAATTTAAATGAAGATGATGAGCTTGATGAGGAAAAACGTCGGCTCAACAACAGTGAAAAAGTCTCGCTTTTATCTGACGAAAGTTACGATTTTCTTTATGAAAATGAAGACGCGACAATTACAACGCTCGAAAAAGTGGTTCGGCGAATTACTGAACTTTCCGAATTTGAAAAAAGTTTTGCAGATTATGCTGAAGGTTTGAACAATGCTCAAGCAACGCTTGAAGATTTAGCAATTGCCGTTCGCACTTTTCGTGGAAAACTCGAGTTTTCGCCAGAAAGATTGGAAGAAATTGAAAGTCGTTTGGCGGAAATTTCGCGATTGAAACGAAAGTATGGTGGAACAATTGAAAGTGTTTTGCAGCATTTTAATGAATCGCAAAACCGTCTTTCAGGAATTGAAGATTCGAGTTTGCGAGAAGAAGAATTGCGAAAGAAACTTGCGAAAATTAGAGATGAATATTTAGAAGTTGCTCGCAAACTTCACGCGGCAAGAACAACTGCGGCAAAGAAATTCGAGAAGAATGTTGAAGAAAATTTGAAAGCCGTTTCACTCGAAAAAGCACGATTTGAAGTGAAAATTGATTTTGAAGAAAATAACGACAAATCGTTTACCGCAAAGGGTTTTGACAATATTGAATTCTATTTTTCGGCAAATATCGGCGAAGCCGTAAAACCGATTGCAAAAGTAGCTTCCGGCGGAGAAACGTCGCGTTTGATGCTGATATTAAATACAACAACGAAACTTGCTGTAGATGGTAAAACCGTTGTTTTTGATGAAATTGATGCCGGAATTGGTGGCAGAGTCGCGGAAGCGGTTGGACTCAAGCTAAAAGAATTATCCAAAAACCAGCAAGTTTTGTGTGTTACACACCAACCGCAAGTAGCGTCATTGGCAGACGAACACTTTCAAATTAGCAAAGTAATGACAACAAACAGTACAAATGTTTCAGTTAAAATTTTGAATGCAAATGAAAGAATAGAAGAAATAGCAAGAATGCTCGCGGGTGAGAAAATTACTGATTCGGCGAGAAACCACGCGAAAGAAATGATTGCCGCACACCGCTAAGTTCTAAAGTAATCAATTTGGTTTGTTTGTTTCGGTTGACAATAATTTCATTAACTCAACTGCTCCAACCTCGCCTTTTTTCTTGATAAAATCTCGGGGTGTATTGTCGCCAATTTCAAAAACTATCGCTTCCATTTTATGTGCTTTCAAAAAATAATTGCGTGACACAACTGTCGGTTCGAGTTTGGCGTTTGCTTGAATATTCGGTTCGTAATTTGGTATTGCTTTTTTGATATTTTCAAGCCAATTCCAGACCAAATTCGGCATGTTTGTATTGGTAAAAGTTTGATTCATTGGGTAATAAATATCGTCCCAAGTTGAGTGAAAATCTATCCCAAAATAAAACTTTCCACCGGTTTCAGCTTCACGTTTTATGAGAAAATCGCGAACTGCTTGTGTCTCTGGCTGGTTAAAATCAGCCCAATCGCGGTTCAGGTCAATTCCGCCCATATTGTGTCGCCAATGCCCGTTATCAACACCATCAGGATTCATCAAAGGGACAACATAAATTGCCCAATCTTTTCGAAAGTCTCGAGATAGTTTGGATTTATCCGCAATTTTTTCGACAAAGGCTTGCATCGCAAAATAACCTGTAACCTCAGGCGGATGTTGGCGTGAAATAACCAAAATCATCTTTTTGGAGTCAAGATTTCCCATTTTCAACAAACGAATCGGACGACCTTCAGTGCTTTTGCCGATTTCTTCAATCTTAAACTTTCGCTTTTTGGCAAGATTATTTGTCCATCCAAAAACTTGTGCGGAATTTTGTAATTCTTGAGCCGAAACGTAGAGAAATTTCTTGCTGGTTTTGAGTTTTAATTCCACCGATTTCGGACGCGAATTTGGACCAAAATCAGCCGTTCCTTTTTCAAATTCGGTGATAAATTTTGCGTCTAAAGTCTTCCAATTTTTGCCATCATTGCTAATTTGCGGTGAATAACGATGCTTGGCGAATTCCGGATAGACGAGTTTTACCACAATCTCTTTTTTCTTCTCACTCCAAACCCGAAACGCATACCACGGCGACATATTTATCGGCGAATTTTCCGGCAAAACTGTGATTGTGTAAGCATTTTCGGCGGTTCGCTCGATTTGTGTAAGCCTTGCACCGTCAAATTGATTGGAAAAATAAACTTGGTCTTCATTAAAAGCGAACGTCTTTTTCTCTTGCTTTTCAATTGGACGCGAAGTTGTTTCAACTCGTTCGACAGGCGGTTGACCTTGAAAAACAGGCTTAGTTTGTTGAGAAAAAGAGGAGACGAAAAGCGAGAGGAGGAGTAAAATTGAAAAGTGTTTTTTCATAAAATTTTGCTAATTTCTCTTTGAAAAACAAGTAAATCTGTTATTTATTTTCCGTTAATCCATTGTTTTGTGCCAACTATTTCATCAATTTTATTTTCTAAATTGTAAAGTTTTTGCGGGTAAATCTTTCCTTCTTCATCAATTTTAACGTTTTCCTTGCACCCAAGACTATGAAAAACTTTTTTTTCTTTACCATCAATACTAACCGAAAGATTTACATCTGGACTATCTTTCCAAAATGCCGGACAATCATCAAAACCTCCAGCGTATGAATCTTTTAATTTGAAAAAATCAGCTTCGATTATTTCGCTAACTATCTGGTCTATTTTTTCTTCGCTTAACTTTCCTTCAATTCTTTTTTTTGTAATCAATTTATCCTTTTCTCTAATTTTTACATTTTCAAAGAAAAAATTTCCGTCCGGTTGAATTGTCATACTATAAACAGGGCATTCTCCAAAACAGTGATTCCTCTCCATTCTTAAATTCAGCATAACTCTATTTGTTTGCGTTGCTATAACTTTATCTTCAGACTGTGAACTAAAGTTTCCGCAAGCCGCTAATAGACAAAAAAAAAGATTGAAAAAACTTTTTCGATAAACATAATTACTCCAATCTAAGCGGCAACTTTCTCCACTCGATTATAAACAGTGTCTCTCTCAACCGCTTCAAACCCGGCATTTTCAATCATTTGGATAAGTTCTTGCTTGGTCATTTTTTGTTCGCCGCCTTCTTCGACCGAGTATGCGTGCGTCAATTCTCCGCCGTCGGTAATTGTGCCGTCCACGTCGTTTGCTCCAAAATGCAACGCCGTTTGCGTCGTCGGCAAACCGAGCATCACCCAATATGCTTTGATATGTTCAAAATTATCGAGCATCAAACGCGATACTGCGATTGTTTTCAAGTTTGTGATCGAATCAGGTCCGGGAAGCGAATCCAGAGCCGTTCCTTTCGGATAAAATGCGAGCGGAATAAAACATTGAAAACCGCCGGTTTTATCTTGCTGTTCACGCAATTTTACAAAATGGTCAACGCGGTCTTCGATTGTTTCGATATGTCCGTAAAGCATTGTCGCGTTTGTCTTTAACCCTGCGTTGTGAACTTTTCCGGCAAGTTCAAGCCAACGATTTCCGTCGCATTTGTGGTCGCAGATGCGTGAGCGTGTCGGTTCAGCAAAAATTTCCGCTCCGCCTCCCGGACACGAATCCATTCCTGCCGCTTTCAATTGGTTAATCACGTCTTCATCAGACATTTTGTAGAATCGTGCAAAAAAGTCTAACTCTACCATTGTCAACGCTTTAAGGTGAAGTTTCGGGAATTCACGCTTCAGCGAAGAAAACAAATCTGTGTAATATTGAAACGGCAATTTCGAGTTCAAACCGCCGACAATATGAAGCTCAGTCGCACCTTCGGCAACGGCAGTTCGGGCAATACCAATGCCTTCTTGAACCGAATATGTGTAAGCTCCTTCTTGCCTCGCACGTTTGTAAAAACCGCAAAATTTGCAGTCTGCCACGCAGATATTTGTATGATTAAAATGCCGGTTGACGTTGAAAAAGGTCGTCCGACCGTGTTTTTTCCGCCGCACAGAATCAGCCAGTTTGCCGAGTGCGTTCAAATCTTCGGTTTGGAAAAGAGTCATTCCTTCATCAAAGGAAATCCGCTCGTTTGCTTCTACTTTTGCCGCGATTGCGTTTATATTTTTGTCGAATGAAAATTGCATAAATCTATTTTTGTAACACAAATAAGGTCTTTTCTAATTCTCTGGGAATATCATAGCGGATAAGAACTAAATCTCCTTTATTGTATGAATTAGTGTTTTTATTTTTGAAGCCGTATTTGATTGTTTCAGTAATAATTTCGTAAGTTAAACCGCTCGAATCTTGAAAGGCTTCATCCCCTGAGATTCTGCTATAATCTGATCGAAAAGTTGATGTTGACGTTAATAAAAATCTTTGAAATTGACTTGGAAAAGAAATTCCAATAAATGAAATTTGTTTCTTTGGTCGAATTTCGATTGAGCGAAGTGTTCCTAGATACTTTGAATCAAGCAAATAGGTTAGCTTTACATTTTTCTCATTTCGACTTTCTTTTATCCAAATTGCTTCATAGTAATCAAAACGAATTAACCATACATCATCGTAATCGCACTGTTTTTCACAACTTACGCCAAAGATTTTTTTTACATCATCTTTTGAGGAAGCCGTAAGCTGTAAGTCTTTAAGTTTTCTGTTTCCAAAAAACTCGAAACCTTTTATTTCAGCTGGATAAGCATTTTTTTGTGCAAAAACAATTTGCATAAAAAGCAAAGTCAAAAAAATGATGAGTTTTATTTGTTTCATAACTTAACCGTAAATCTCGCACATCTGCAAAACAAATTTATTTAAGCCGCTAAAACCTCGACATACTCGCTTCTTGACCAAGGTTTCGAAATTTTCGCACCTGTTTCGGCTAAATCTTCAAGATGAAATCCAATTGCTTCTTGGATTAACGATAATACTTCTGCACGAGTTTCGCCTACCGCAACGCAACCTTGTAAATCAGGCACATACGCATCAAAGTTGTTTATGCATTCTTCAATTACAATCTTTTTCACCACAAATGAAAACTGCACAACCTTTATGCTACAATTCTAACAAAAATTAGACAATTTTAGCGATAAACATTTATGAAATTTGGACAAGTAGAAAACCCCGAAACCATTGATTTTTCAATTCCGCCTGATCACAAAGACACGAAATCGGTTTTGGCAAAATCTAAATCGAAAGATTTTACGGCATTCGTCGGCTGTGCGAAGTGGAATAAGGCTGATTTAAAAGGTTTTTACCCAAAAGGCACGAAAGATGAACTCGCATATTATTCATCGCAATTTAATTGTATTGAGCTAAACGCCACTTTTTATCGGCTTTTTCCGGTTGAACAATTTGAAAAATGGAGAGAAACAACGCCAGCAGGTTTTAAGTTTTTTCCAAAGTTAGGACAAGATATTTCGCATTGGGGAAGACTCAAAGATACTGATGAAAAGGTTGAAGCGTTTGTAAATCACGCTTCGCATTTGCAAGAAAAACTTGGTATTCCTTTTTTGCAAATGCACAATAATTTCTCGCCGAAAGATTTTGATCGTGTTAAAGATTTCGTTGAAAATTGGAAATATGACGTGCAAGTCGCTATCGAATTTCGCCACACAGATTGGTATAACAACGCTGAAATTTCTGCCGAACTTTATCAACTTTTGGAAGATAATAAAATTGTAAATGTATTGGTTGATACCGCCGGAAGACGTGATTTAATGCATATGCGACTGACAACTCCGACGGCTTTTGTGCGTTATGTTGGTGCAAATCATGAGTCTGATTATTCGCGTTTAGACGCTTGGGTCGAAAGAATTGCAGAATGGAAACATCAAGGTTTACAGCAACTTTGCTTCTTCGTTCATCAAAATATCGAGAAAGAATCGCCACTTTTATCGGCTTATTTTATCGAAAAATTGAACAAAAAAATCGGAACAAATTTAGCCATTCCAAAAACTTTGGACTAGAAAATTATGCGAAAAATATACTCTGTAATCCTTTTGATTCTGTGTTTGATTCTAAGTTCAAACGCCCAACAAGCCACAAAAACTACGGCTATCAAAGCTGGAAAATTCATTGATACAGAAAACGGTAAAGTGCTTGAGAATCAGATCATTCTGATCGAAAATAACCTTATCAAGGCAGTTGGAACAAATCTTCTTATTCCACAAAACGCTACGATTATCGACCTTTCAAATGCGACTGTAATGCCTGGTTTTATTGATATGCACGTTCATTTGACTGGAGAATCAGGAAGTTCTTTCGGCTCGGCTCGGAGGAACTTTATTGACGATGCGGTGGTTACACATTTGTTTGCAAAGAAGACTTTAGATGCAGGATTTACAACAGTTCGTGATCTTGGTTCGGTTGGATTTATCAGTTCGGCATTGAAACGAGCGATAAATGAGGGGAAACTTGCTGGACCTCGAATGTCAGTGGCAACTTACTACATCGGTTCAACTGGCAGTCCGGCTGATTTGAGCCGATCGCCCTGGATGGAATCGCTGATGCCCGCTGAAATGACAGGCGTTGCCGATGGTCCTGATGCGATTCGGCAGAAGGTTAGATATTTGGTAAAAAATGGTGCCGATGTTATCAAGTTTGGAGCAAGCTCCGGTGTTCTATCTGAAGAATCGGCTGTTGGAATTCCGAAATACTCGCAAGAAGAAATGAATGCTTTGGTAGCGGAAGCCACAATGCTCGGCGTAAAAGTCGCGGCTCATTCGCATGGAACAGAAGCAATTAAAATGGCGATAAAAGCAGGAGTTGCATCAATTGAACACGGCAGTTTGATTGACGATGAAGGCATTCAAATGATGAAAGAACGCGGAACTTATTTGGTAGCTGATATCTATGTTACCGATTATATCTTGAGTGAATATTCAAAATTGGGTGCTCCGGCGTTGATTTTAGACAAGGAACGAGTTGTTGGCAAAAAACAGAGAGAAAATTTCAAGAAAGCGTTTCTGGCAGGCGTCAAAATTGCTTATGGAACGGACGCTGGGGTTTATCCGCACGGACTTAATGGACGCCAATTTTCCCGAATGGTGGAATGGGGCATGACGCCAATGCAAGCGATTCAATCGGCGACAATCAGCGGTTCGGATTTGCTTGGCTGGAAGGATAAAGTCGGTTCGATTTCGGTCGGAAAATTTGCAGATATCGTTGCCGTTTCAGAAAACCCTTTGCAAAATATTAGCGTTTTGGAAAAGATGCAGTTTGTGATGAAAGACGGCGTTGTTTATCAAAATTTGATTACGAAATAGATGAAGCCGAAGCCGTATTTACGCGAAATTTCACTCAAACGTGATGACATCGAAAATTTCGACGATTATCCGTTTCAAATTCCTGCGATTCGGCAATTTGAAACGCTTGAGTTTCACGAAGATGTTACGTTTTTTGTTGGCGAAAATGGCAGTGGAAAATCTACATTGATTGAAGCAATCGCTATTGGTTTAGGTTTTTCACCAGAAGGTGGAACGAAAAATGTCCGACTTGAAACTAATCAAAACACATCGAATCTTCACGAGTATCTACGTTTCGTAAACAATTATAAAAAGCCTAAGGACTATTATTTTCTTCGTGCTGAGAGTTTCTATAATCTCGCAACTTATGTTGAAGAAACTGATTTTCTAATCGGCTACAAAGGCTACGGCGGAAAATCTTTGCATGCACAATCACACGGCGAAGCGTTTTTCTCAACCTTAAACTACAAGCTTCGCGGCAACGGGTTGTATATTTTTGATGAGCCCGAAGCAGCATTGTCGCCGCAAAGGCAGTTGTCCGCTTTGGCGATTATGCATAATCTTGTTAAGAAAAATTCACAGTTTATTATCGCCACGCATTCGCCGATTTTGCTTGCTTATCCGAATGCAAAAATCTTTCAAATGGGCGAAAATGGAATCAATGAAATCAGCTACGAAGAAACGGAAAGTTTTATCGTGACAAAAGATTTTCTTGGGAATTATCGTAATTCCTTGAGAATTCTTTTTGACGAAGAATAGAAAATGAACAATCAACAGGCTTACAATGAGTGGTCAAAAAACTACGATACGGTTCGAAATCGAACGCGAGATATTGAGGCGTTAGCTCTGAGAAAAAGTCTTGTAATCTCCGAACCGCTTAATATTTTAGAACTTGGTTGTGGAACCGGAAAAAATACTGAATGGTTAGTTTCTAAAGCGAAACACTTGATTGGAGCAGATTTTTCGGTTGAAATGCTTGATAAAGCTAAGGCAAAAGTTACAGCAAACAGCGTTGAATTTCGTCAGTTGGATTTACGCGAATCCTGGAAATTTTCTGATAATCAGTTTGACCTGATAACGTGCAGTTTAGCTCTCGAACATATTGAAAATATTGACTTTATCTTTCAGGAAGCGAGCCGCGTTTTACGAAATGGCGGACGCTTTTACATCGGCGAACTTCATCCATTTAAGCAGTACGCAGGAACAAAAGCTCGTTTTGAAATCGAAAACGAGACGTTTGAACTTGAATGTTTTGTCCATAACGTTTCGGAGTTTTTTGAGGTCGGAAAAAACAATGATTTTGAAATCGTTGAGCTGAAAGAATGGTTTGACGATGATGACGAAATTGAAATCCCTAGACTTTTAACGATGATTTTTCAGACAAAAAAATAGTGAAAAACGAATTAATACACATCGCGTTGGTTGTAGAAGATTACGACGACGCAATAAAATTTTACACCGAAAAACTCGGCTTTACTTTGGTTAAAGACGAACGGCAATCTGAAACGAAACGTTGGGTTTTAGTCGCTCCAAAAGGTTCGAACGGTTGTCAAATCTTGCTCGCCAAAGGCGTTGGCGATGAACAAAAAAGCCGAATCGGCAACCAAACCGGCGGACGAGTATTTCTATTTTTACAAACCGACGATTTTTGGCGTGATTATAACGATTTTACCGAAAAAGGCGTAAAATTTGTCCGCGAACCAAAGACAGAAGATTACGGAACGGTCGCGGTTTTTGCAGATTTGTATGGCAATTTGTGGGATTTGGTAGAGATGACAAAATAAACAGCAAACTTGTAATAAAGCTAAGTTTTGTCAGTTCAAAATCACAGTTTTGCAACACTCGTGTTAGTATAATGTTGCGTTGCAATTTCAATAAAACCAAATGTTAGCTCTCATAAACTATGGACAAATACCGTTTAGACCGTATTTCAGAGGACAATTTTGAAGCAATAATTGTGCGAATTTGCCAAAACTTGTTAGGGAAAGGTGTCACAGGATTTACCAAAGGCAGAGACGGTGGACGTGACGGAAGATTTGAAGGAACGGCACAAAATTATCCGTCAACATTAGAATCTTGGAATGGAAAGTTCATCATTCAAGCCAAACATACAACTACTTCTGAGGCAAGTTGTTCTGATAATGAGTTTTTTGGTAATAAAACAAGTATAATTGCTCTCGAAATTGATAAGATTAAGAAATTGAAAAATGAAAATGAGATAGACCATTATCTTTGTTTTACCAATAGAAAATTAACTGGAGGGAAAGAATCAGAAATTAGAAATGCAGTCAAAAGTGAAACTAAAATTACGAATGTTGGAATCCATGGTATTGAATTTATTGAGCTAAATTTAACGAAAGAGATAATCAAAGAATTCAGCCTTAATCGAAATATCACCCCATTTGAATTTTACGAAAAAGATATTCAAGAAGTAATTATTTTGTTCGGTGAAGAATCTCAAAACCTAACTGATAAAGATGCTTTTAAGCCAGAAGATTTCTATCGCCCTTCGATTGATGTTAAAAATCGGCTAAATAATTTGAGCGAAGGTTATTTTAAAAACATTATCCAAGATGAATCGCTAAAATATTTCAAACAAATAGCAGATTTTTTGAAAGACCCGATAAACGCAAAATTTGCAAAGTCATACGAACGCACCACTTTTGAATTGAAACAAAAAATCGAAGTAAATCGAGACGATTTTGACAAATTTGAAAAGGCATTTGAATATCTTTATCTGTATATTTTTGATGAAAATAGCAAAGAAATTATTGAGCATCGAAACTTAATTTACGTCTTTCTGCATTTTATGTATTACAACTGTGACATAGGGAGAAACCGATGATTGAACCGCATAAATATCTAAATTTGGATGTCTGTGTTTTGAACATAAGTGCTTTCATTATCAAAGAGTTACAACGCACCAACTTGGTCAAATATGATGAGCTTTTAGGCTCTTTAGTTTCAAAACTAGGCGAAGAAACCAAAGAAGTTTATCCATACGCGATAGATTTTCTCTTTTTATTGAACAAAATTAAATACCATAATGCACCTGTTGACGCTTTTGAATTAAATGAAGTTAAGTAAGCTATATTGCAATCAACCATTTCAGAATATCGAATTCAACCTCGAAAATGGAGGTTTGAATGTGATTTTGGCTGATGTGCAAAAAAAATCTGATGATGCAAGCACACATAACCTAGGAAAAAGCACGTTGCTTGACGTGATTGATTTTTTGTTACTTAAAACTTTAGATAAGAAACATTGGCTTTTATTAACCAAAGATAGCCAAGGACAACAGACTTTTAAGGATTACGAATTTTATTTGGAAATTCTACTGAATTCTGGCAAATACCTAACCATCAAGCGTTGTGTTAATGAAAACACGAAAGTTTCTTTCAAACTTCACGAAAAACGGTCAAACGGTTTTGCAGAATATGAATTTTGGGACAAAGATAAACTGCCATTTGAGAAAGCTAAAAAAGAACTTGCAGAATATCTTGATTTTACTTTTTTTAAAGACAAAACCTACGACTATCGAAAATCACTTGGCTATTGTTTGAGAAGACAAGGCGATTATCAAGATGTTTTTCAACTTGATAAATTTATCGGTAAACATAAGTATTGGAAGCCATTTATGTTTGATTTGCTTGGTTTCAATGGCGATTTATTGTCTGACAAATTTAACTTAGACGATGAAATTGAAAAACAAAAAAATGTTATCAAAGAGCAAGAAAAAGATTTTGATATTAAAGCCAACGAAAAAGATAAATTAGTTGGTCAAATTCAATTTAAGGAGAAAGATAAATCTCGAACTGAAAGCGAGTTAAACAATTTAAACTTTTACGAACAAGATTTGAAAGTAATAGAACTTGCCGACAAAATCGAAGAAGAAATCAGCAACTTAAATTCTGTTCTTTACAAAGTTGAATTCGATATCAGAAAATTACAAAACTCTATCGAAGAAAAAACTTTTTTTGACACAGATTTGGTTAAAGAAACTTTCGAGCAAGTTAAAATTCACTTTCCTAAATATTTAGCTAAAAGTTATAACGAACTTGAGGAGTTTAATAAAAAAATAACCGAAGAAAGAAACCAGCTACTTCGTCAGACACTTGAGGAACGCTTAACGCAAAGAACGGAATTAAAATCAAAACTTATTGAATTGAATGAGCAAAAACATAAATATAGTAGTTTGATACAAGAAAATTCCGTTGTGATTAAAATGCGAGAGTATCAAGGCGAATTACAGAAAATTGAAAATGAACTGGGAAGATTACAAGGCAAACTTGAGGCTTTTGGAGCAATTGATAAACGAAGTGAGAAAATCGAGAGTTTGAAAGAGAAATCCACTAATTCAGCTAAACAGATTGAACATATTGCAAACACTACTTCTCAAAACGAGAAATATACTGCGATTCGCAATACTTTTGCGGAAATTGTAAATCAAATACTGCAAGCACCGGCTTTGATTTCCATAAAACAAAATTCAATGGGAAATGTAGATTTTGTTTATTCTTTTGACGATGGAACAGCAAAAGATAGAGGATTTACCTATGGAAAATTGCTCTGTGTTGCCTTTGATTTAGCAATTCTTATCAACTATAGAAAAGAATCATATTACAGGTTCATCTATCACGATGACGCATTTGCAAATGAGGACAATCGAATTAAAAACAGACTCTTACAAGTTATTAGAAATGTTTGTGAAAAGCACGATTTACAATATTTATGCTCAGTAATTAAAGATGAATTGCCAAGAGATGAAACCGGAATGTTTGTTAATTTTTCAATAGAAGAAATTGTTTTACGACTTCACGACAAAGACGATTCGGGAAAACTGTTTTTGATGTCATTTTAATAGTTGCTAACCGAAATATTTCGCCATAAAAACTGCCCCGCCGAAAGTTAGAAATAAAATTACACTGACAAAGGCGTTTGTTGTAAAAAACGCGGCGTTCATTTTTGATAAATCGTTTGCCTTAACGAGCGTGTGCTGATAAATCAACAACGCACCGACGGCGATTACGCCTGCGAATGCGAGCCAACCTAAACCCGTAACGGCATAAAGCAAAAGCAAAACAATGAATGCTTGGAGATGAAAAAGCCGTGCAATCCATAGCGAATTTGCAATGCCGAATTTCGCCGGAATCGAACGCAAACCTGCTTTTTTATCAAACTCAAAGTCCTGACAGGCATACATAATATCGAAGCCAGAAGTCCACATCATTACCAAAATTGACAATAAAATCGGTTCCGCATCGCTCAGTTCGCCGCGAACCGAAATCCACGCGGCAGTTGGAGAAATTGCCAACGCCCAACCTAAAATCAAGTGTGCAAAACTCGTAAAACGTTTTGCATAGCTGTAACCCAAAACGCTCAAAAGTGCGATTGGCGACAAAGCAAACGTCAGCCAATTTAGAGAATAAGCTGCAACTTCAAACAAGACAATTGAAGCAATCAAGAAGGTTACAGCAAAACTTACCGATAGCTTTCCCGCCGGAATTTCACGGTTCGCGGTACGTGGATTTTCTGCGTCAAACTTTCGATCAATGATTCGATTAAATGTCATTGCCGCACTTCTTGCACCAAACATCGCGACCGTAATCCATAACATTTGCCACCAGCTTGGCAATCCATTTGCGGCTAAAACCGCACCGAGAAATGCAAATGGCAATGCAAATAAAGTGTGTTCAAACTTTATCATTGCGAGTGTGGTCTTTAATTTTTGCCAAAAAGTATTCATTGAAGTGATTCTAACAAAACCGACCGAATATTTCAGTATCGTATGTATTTTGCAATCTGCTATACTGCTCAAGCGAGACTGTTTCAAACCAATCGCAAATCCAAAATCACAAATCAAAATAGAATTATGCCAAGCGGAAAAACTCACGATGCAATTACATTTTTAATATTAATTCCGACTTTTTCATCAACGTTTGTTGTGACAAAAAGCATCGCAGTTTCTTTGGTTGTGACGTTTGGAATGTTATTTGGTGGTTTGATGTTTGGTCCTGATTTAGATATTCAATCGAGCCAATATAAACGCTGGGGAATTTTCCGTTTTCTTTGGTTTCCATACAAACATTGTTTCAAACATCGTTCGCGTTGGTCACACGGATTAATTTTTGGATCGTTTTTTAGAGTTGTTTATTTTTTTGGTGTTTTTACTTTGTTGGCTTTTCTAACAGTTTATGTTTATTCGGTTTATGTCGGAGGCGAATTGCCAAATCTATTTTTGATTTCTAAAAATTGGACATTTGTTGGAGAATTTTTACGTTCGAAAATTAGCGAAAATCTTTTTCAGCATTTGTTTATTGGAATTTGGGTTGGAGCAGCAAGCCACACATTTACAGATATGGCTGGTTCATTTATTAAGAACGGAAAAGTTATGGAATTTTTGTGATTTCACAATTTATCTCCCAGCTCGTGCTGAGAAAATCCGAAAAGCCTGTTTGCGAACAGCATCTGAAACATTGCGATTTTTATTCATTGCTTGTAAATCGCGGGTTTGGAGACGAGTTAAAATGCCCATCACGCTGCCAATCGGCATTCGCGGATTTCTTGCCAGATTGTGAATTATTGTATAATTTCTCGCCCAATTTCTGTTAATTGCAATTTGTCTTAAAACGTCTTCAGGAACGGTTCGCATAGCGGCAATTTTTTCAACTTCTTGTTCAGTAATTCTCGAATTTTGGACAACTGCTTGAGCAACAATTCTATTGGAATCTCGAATCAGAATTGTGCGAGCTTCGCGGTCACCTTTTGCGGCGAGTTTGACGCGATCTTTCATATTCATCGTGAGAATTTTGCGAATCAGAGAAACTCTTTCACCGGAAACATCTTCATCGTCAATTTTTAAATCTCCAAGAACTTTATTGAAATTAGCCTGTCTCTGTTCCTCGGTTTCTTCATACATTTCTTCAATGTATTCAAGGGAAAGCCAGCTGTCATCAAATTCAGAATCTGGAACTTCAATGTGACTTGCAATCAAAATTGCGTCTTCGGTTGTCAGTTTTCCAGAATTGGCATCTTCAGCTAAATCGTTGACAAATTCTGCCTTTTCGATAAATTCAGCGGCAGCTTCTTGTCCATTTGCACGAAGTTCATCAGCAATTTGTTGTGCTCCACGTTCTTTTTCGAAAAATTCGCGACGAGTTTCTTTTGCTCTTCGTTCAGATTCTGGCGTCAGCGAAGAATTTGCAAGAATTGTCTCAATAAGTTGTGGAGTTCTAATTAAACGTTGCTGATTTACTGAAATTAACTCAAGCAAATCTCCGCGAACAGTGTGTTTAGCGAGTGAAAGAATTGCCAAATCAGGAGTTTTGGGGTTTAGTATTACTTTTTCGTAAATTTCTGCCGGCAAGTTCGCATTTTGTGCAAAATATTTTAAAATTACCGGAGCAGTTTCAGGCGTTTCAGCTGCAAGTTTTAAATCATTAGTTTCGAATGAAAGTAAGGTTTCTTTTGATGCAGTTGAGAGTTCTGAGTCATTAGACTCAGCAAGAAGCACAAGCAACTCAAGCAAATCTGCTTGCGGTAGTGGCAAAATTCCATTTGCGGCAGCAAGTTGTGCGGGTCTTGGAGCTGTTCCGGAAAGAATAGATTTAACTACCGGATTGTTTGAAACTATTTCGAATTCCATTTTCTTTTTTTCTAGATTATCGAAATTATTTTCTTAAAATCTGTAAAGCAACTGAATGATAGCACTAAAAGAGCGTTGAAAGGTATTGGTTTTATAGCTATTAAAAATGTTATAATCCTGCTTTGTGAAAATAAATAACGCAAAAAAGTGATACCTCTAAAACTTCATATAATAAAATAAATATTTAAATCATGATTAAAGAACAGTTAAAACAAAAAATTTCGGATAAAACTGCGTGTATTGGCGTAATTGGTTTAGGTTATGTTGGTTTGCCGCTGATTGTAGAATTCGCTTTGAAAGGCTTCAATGGCATCGGCTTTGAGGTCGATACAAAAAAGGCTGACGCTGTAAATAATGGCACGTCTTACATTGTTGATGTTACAAGCGAAACGGTCAAAAAATGTGTCGATTCGGGCAAACTCGTTGCCACAACAGACTTTAGCAAACTTGCTGATTGCGATGTAATCATTATTTGTGTTCCAACTCCGCTGCGTAAAACGAAAGATCCTGATATGTCATACATTTTGGCATCGGGCAAAGAAATCACAAAATATGCCCGACGCGGACAACTTGTTATTTTAGAATCAACAACTTATCCGGGAACGACCGACGAAGTTTTGCAACCGATGATTGAAGCCGCAGGTTTGAAACTAGATGAAGATTTCTTACTTGCATTCTCGCCGGAGCGAGTTGATCCGGGCAATCCGCAATTTCAAACACACAATATTACAAAAGTTGTCGGCGGTGTCGGCAAAGATTCAACCGAAGTTTCGGGCTTGCTTTATTCGCAAATCGTTGGCGATGTTCACCTTGTTTCGTCGGCGAGAGTTGCCGAAGCCTGTAAACTTTGGGAAAACACTTTCCGTGCAATCAATATCGGAATGGCAAACGAAATGGCGAAAGTTTGTGCCGCTTTGAACATTGATTCGTGGGAAGTTGTTCGTGCCGCTGCAACGAAACCTTTCGGATTTATGCCGTTTTATCCGGGACCCGGAATCGGCGGGCATTGCATTCCGCTTGATCCACATTATTTATCGTGGAAAGCTCGTCAACACGGTTTCGATTCGCAATTTATCACACTCGCCGAACAAATAAATTCGGGAATGCCGAAATATGTTTGCTCGCTTGTCCGTGATGCTTTGAACGAAAACGAAAAAGCCGTTAAAGGTTCAAAAATATTGATTTTGGGAGTTGCCTACAAGAAAGATATTGACGATATGCGTGAATCGCCGGCATTGTCGGTCATAGATTTGCTTCGCTCAAAAGGTGCTGATGTTTTTTATCACGATGATTTTGTGCCGGAAGTTACTTTTGATCATTCATACACAATCGGCGAAGGAAAACCGCTTTATAATCAAGATTTAACCGATGAGCTTATTAAATCAGCTGACTGCGTTGTAATCTGCACTGAGCATTCAAATGTTGATTACAAACGAGTTTGCGATTTGGCGAGCTTGATTGTTGACACACGAAACGCTTTGAAAGAAGATTTGCGTGAAGGCAGCAAGGCGAAGATTGTTCGACTGTAATTTCAAATTTAACTTTTAGGATTTAGAGCCGTTTTTCATTTTGATAACGGCTTTATTTTTTGACAAAAACCTTGCCTGTAAAGTTATACCTAAGTTATACTTTTGTTTATGAAAACTGCAATTTCAGTATCAGACGACATTTTTGAACTAAGCGAACGGCTTGCCAAACAATTGAAAGTTTCACGCAGCAAAATTTTCGCGATGGGTGTTGAAAAACTCGGCAAAGAATTTGAAAAGGACGAAATCACAAAGAAATTAAACGATTTTTATGGTGAAAATAAAGCCGAAATTGATCCTGTTGTGAGCAAAATATCATTTCTTTCATCACATAACGAAGAATGGTAAATCGCGGCGAAATTTGGTGGGCAAACTTACCTGAACCGACTGGCTCAAGTCCCGGCTATCGGCGACCTGTTCTGATTGTTCAATCCGATCATTTCAATCGTAGCAAAATAAATACGACAGTTGTCTTAGTTATTTCGACAAATCTTAAATTAGCGGAATCTTTCGGAAATGTTTTGTTGACGACAAGACAAAGCGGATTATCGAAAGATTCGGTTGTAAATGTAACTCAGTTTTACACGATTGACGAAAGTTTCCTGACCGCATACGTTGAAACACTTTCCGAACAAAAAATGGAGCAAATTGATAAAGGATTACAACTGGTTTTATCACTTTAAATTTTTCTATGCTAAAAGTTCTAAACATCGTCGGTGCCAGACCGAATTTTATGAAAATTGCTCCGATTTATGCTGAAATGAAACGGCGTGATTCGGAGTTTTTGCCGATGATTGTCCACACCGGACAGCATTACGACGCGGCAATGTCTGATTCGTTTTTTGTTGATTTGGGAATGCCAAAGCCTGATGTGCATTTGAATGTCGGGTCGGCTTCGCATGCGGTTCAAACTGCAAAAGTTATGATTGCATTTGAGCCGGTATTGCTTGAACACAAACCTGATTGGGTGTTGGTCGTCGGCGATGTAAACTCAACAATCGCTTGCACTTTGGTCGCGTCAAAACTTGGAATCAAGGTTGCACACGTTGAAGCCGGTTTGCGTTCGGGTGATCGCACAATGCCTGAAGAAATCAACCGAATTTTGACCGATTCAATCTCTGATTTGCTGCTCACACCTTCGCCTGATGGCAACGAAAATCTCAAACGTGAAGGAATCGCGGAAGAAAAAGTCGTTTTGGTCGGCAATGTAATGATTGATTCGCTGTTCAGAAATTTGAAAATTTCGGAAAGCTCGATTATCCGCGAAGAATTGAATTTAACCGAAAATGAATACGCTGTATTGACGCTTCATCGCCCATCAAATGTTGACGACAAAGAAACTTTCAGCGGACTTCTCGAAGCACTTTTGGAAATTTCCGAAAAGATTCCGATCATTTTCCCTGCACATCCTAGAACACGAGCCAAAATCGAAGAATTCGGCTTCAACGAAAAGGTTAGCAAATCAAATATCAAACTAATTGAACCGCTCGGATATTTAGATTTTATGCGGCTTTATTCAGGTGCGAAACTTGTTTTAACCGATTCCGGGGGCTTGCAGGAAGAAACAACCGCACTCGGAATTCCGTGCCTCACGCTCCGCGAAAATACCGAAAGACCAATAACCATCGAAATGGGAACGAATATTTTGGTCGGCACAAATCCGAATAAAATCAAAGAAAGTGCTTTCGAAATACTCTCAAATAATTCAAAAACTGACGCAAAAATTCCACCGCTCTGGGATGGCAAAACTGCGGAACGGATTTGTGATGCTTTAATTGATGTAAGTTAATTCTAGTTAGTTTTAGGTGAGGTTAAAATACAGCCAAAGACTGCGGTTTTGTCTGTTTCAATTTCTCCTGTTTTTAGATAATTTTCAATTGATTTGCGACCAAGACTTTCTCCTTCGTGTCCGCGTCCGACAGTTATACCGCCGCTGAATATCAGATTATCTTGCGAATCGTAAACAATTGTTTGACCTGAAGTGATAACACCAAATTTTGACATTTCATCCTCGTTCATAATTTCAATTTCAATAGTTGGAATTTGTTTTGCAGTTTCCCAAAGATTTGTTTTAACCCATTCATCAGATTCATTTACAGGTTTATAAAAAAACACAGTTGTTACTGCTAGGTTTTGTGTGTCTGCAATTAAGTGCTCAAGTTCGCTAATGGTTGCGGAGCTACAAGGGCATTTCGGATGAAAAAAAACGAATATTTTTGGCAAATTGTTCTTTTCATTAGAAGGTAAATTTTCAGGCAGCTCAACAGTAATATTCGCTGGGCTTCCTGGACGCGATGAATAATCAGCCATTGAAACAAACCCAATTCCAATAAAAATAGCCCAAATCGTGACTAATGCAATTAATGTAAGTTCTTTTATTTTCATAATTTTATTTAAGTCACAAATGTTGAGTTTTCTAGCGAATTTGGGATTGTATATTCTTCTTTTGAGGTTTCATTATTTTCATTTTGCTCAGTTTCTCTAAGTTGAAAAATACCAAGCGGAACACTAACTAAAACATTCTCGGAAATAACGTCAGTTTCTGATAAATTTATTAGTCGTAAAATCAAAGGTAAAGTAACATCTTGTCCGGCGGCGAGCAAAAGCACTCCGCGATGTGAGATTACAGGTCTTACAAGCACCATTCCTGGTTTTAATTCGTTAATATTAAGTTCAGCATTAACAAATTCCTCTTGAGATGCATCAATTAAATCTTTTAATGAATTTAAAATATTTTGATCATACCAACCAAGTCTATTGGATAATTCTTTGTGAGCATGATGGGGTAAACTACCAGAAACAAGGAGTTTATCAAAGTCAAGAACTATTTTTAAAACTCTGGCACTAAGGATTGAGTCGCTGGTTAAATTAGTTGGTAGTTTTGCTTCGGTTTCATCGCTCAAGCGTCGGTTTTGATTTGAAATAATTTCAGCAACCATTTCCATACGTGGAATTCTTGAAATTAAATTATGTGCAACTTTTGGATGTTGATGAAATAAATGAAGTTCTTTTTCACCAAGCGGAATACATTTTGAAATTTTTTGTAGGATTTCTTCATCGACCGTAATACAGCCAATTTGTGACAGCATTGCGGCAATTTCAACTTCCCAAAGGCTTTTAATTCCAATGCGTTCGGCTATATTTCTAACCATTTTCTTAACGCGATTTGAGTGGCTAAAAGCAGTCGGGTTTACCATTGAGAGAATTTCGACCATTACTTGCAAACTGCTACTTAGTGTTTCGTTAAGTAATTGTTTTTCTGCGGTTACAAGGCGATATTGTTCGATCCCACTGTTTAATGCGTTGGTTAGATTATCTATTTCGCAAGGTTTTGTGAGAAATCGAAAAATATTGCCGTTGTTGATGGCGTTTATTGCAGTTTGTTGGTCAGCATTTCCGGTCAGCATTATTCTAACGCTATTTGGTGTTATTTTTTGAGCATGTTCGAGAAATTGAACGCCGTTCATTCCGGGCATTTGCATATCTGAAACAATAACGGCAAATTCGCTTTCACACTTGATGAGTGCCAATCCGGCTTCGCCGCCTTCAGCCGTAAAGACTTCAAAATCTTTTCGCAAACCACGTTTAAAACCACTTAAAATATTTGGATCGTCATCCACACAAAGTATTCTTCTGTTAATCATAATTTTCTCCTTAGTCGTCTGTTTGCATAAATTTTTCATACCAAAACGGTATTTTTTGAACAATGTTTAGTTCCTCAAGATATTTGAAATCAAAAACCGTTTCCGGCTGTTTTAAAATTACTTCGGTTGGTGAGCGATGAAAAATATTTGAGATATAAACTGCCGTTAATGGTGTAAATGAAGTTGTTTGAATAATATTTGGTTGATGATGAAACGCAACTGCTTCAACAACGCTTTCAGGTAAACCCCATAAACTCAACAGATAAGCACCAACTTCGGCATGATTACTTCCAAAAATTTGTTTTTCGGCATCCCAATTTGTGATGTTTTCATGTTTAGCTGTTTCTTCTGCAAGAGCATATTGTTCGGGTAAATTAATATTCAAAATTAACTTGCCAATATCATGAATAAGTCCGGCGGTAAATGAATCATTCGCAGTTAGTGGAAAAGAATTTTGAGCGATCTTTTTCGCTGTTCCGCCAACTGCAATGCTGTGTTGCCAAAGATTTGCGAAAAATTCGGGTTTAATTTTTGTTTCGAAATGAGAAAAAACACCAATTCCTAAAGTTAAAGAAGAAATTGTATCTAACCCGAGAAATCTAATAGCTTCATTTGCGTCAGAAACAGTCCGGCGTAATCCGAAAAATGCAGAATTAACGATTTGCAAAACCTTAACCGTCATTCCGATGTCGGTTTTTATTAGTTCACCGATTTTCTGCATTCGCGGTTTTTCCAAACTAAGTTCTTGTCGCAATTCATTGTAAACACTAGGTAAACTCTGAACCGTGTGCATTTTTGAAACAATTCGTTGCAGATTTTCATCGGGCACCAAATTTCGCAATGCATAAGCCCGACTGACTATTTCTTTTAACATCTCAGAATCGCAGGGTTTTGAGAGATATTGATGTGCAATACCAACCGATTTTAGAGTTAGAGCCATTTCCGAATAACCCGAAAGCAAAATTCTAACTATATGTGGATATGTATCTTGCACCGTTTTTAGAAGTTGCGTGCCGTCCATTCCAGGCATTTTCATATCTGAAACTACGACGTCTATTTTATTTTTGCTGAGAGTGTTTAAGGCTTCAGCACCACCATTCGCAAAAGTCATATTCCACTCGTGACGCATTGATCTCAGCATTCGTTGCTGTCCACTAAGAATATTTGGCTCATCATCTACAAACAAAATGTTTATCATTGTGTTCTCCCTTCAGTGCTTAATTCGGTTTCAGAATTTAACGGTAGTTGGATAATAAAAGTGGTTCCTTTGCCTGATTCGGTTTCAAAATTTAGTCTTCCTTTATGTTTTTCGACAACAACTGTGTGAGAAATTGCCAAACCTTGACCCGTTCCTTTGCCGACACCTTTTGTTGTGAAAAACGGATTGAAAATGTGATTTTGAGCTTCGACCGGAATTCCACCACCTGTATCTGCAATGCGAACTTCAGCCCAATTTTCGTTCACGAGCGTTGTTGAGATTGTTATTTTCCCTTTTCCATTTGAGCCATCGCCAACCACATCGGCTATTGCATGCGAGGCATTTATAACCATATTAAGAATTACTTGGTTAAATTCTCCCAGCAAACAAGGCACATTTGGAAGATTTGCATCAAAATTAGTTTCTAAATCGGCAACATATTTCCATTCGTTTCGTGCCACGTTAATTGTGCTTTCAATTGCTTTATTAAGATTAACCAAACTCTTATCTTTTGTTCCAGGATGTGCAAAATCTTTCATTGATTGAACGATTTGTGCAATCCGTGAAATTCCTTCAATTGATTGTTCAACGGTTTTTGGCACTTCTTCAACAAAATATTCCATATCAGAAGCATTGATTTCGTTATCAACAGCTGCAATTAAATCAGGTGTTATTTGATTATTTCTTGCAGCTTCAAGCAATTCGTTATATTTTTCTAAAACTGAGGTTATTGCTTCAAACCCTTCTTGTAAAAACTTTGTATTATCGCCCACATATTGAGTTGGTGTGTTTATTTCATGAGCAATCCCGGCAGCAAGTTGCCCGATTGATTCAAGTTTTTGAGCATGCTGAAGCTGACTTTCGAGCGACTTTCTTTCGGTTAAATCAGTTGAAATTCCTAAGATAAACTCAACACCCGATTTGCCCAACAATGGTCGTTTTACAGTTTGTAACCAGTGCATTACTCCATCTGAGTCAATAAATTTGTCTTCTTGATTAACAAAATCTTCCTTGTTTTCAAGTACTATTTTATCGCTAATCTTATATCTTTCGATATCTTCGCTATTAGCTATCAATTCCGTATCAGATTTTCCAATCAACTCGCTAACGGTTTTTCCATACATCGATGCAAATGCCGCATTTGCAAGCACATATTTACTCTCTTGATCTTTTACAAAGATCAAATTCGGAACCTTATTAATTACTCGATCGAGGAAGTTTTTTGATTCATTAACTTTCTGTTCACTTTGTTTCCGCTCCGTGATATTGGTGTGTATAACCACCACACCCATTAATTTTTCTTTATGCAATCGAGCAACCGAGAGTTTGAACCACCTTTCTTCAATAGGCGAATGGCACGGATATTCCATTTCTAAAAAGGGAACTTCGCCTAAAAGCACAGAACGACAAATTTCGGCAGCTTGGTTTGAACCTTCCGACCATTCTCCGGTGGCATTTTCGCACAGTTCAATATAATTGCTGCCAATCCCGTAGTTAGTACCGCTGTAATTGTTTTTATCAGCAAATTCCTTCCATGAACCGTTCACATCAAGAATGTTTCCCGATTGATCCAATAAACAAAGTTGAGCCGGCAGGGCATCAAGGATAGCGGTTTGTTGAACTTCGATGCGTTGCCGTTCTTCAAATTCTTTTTGCAAATCTTCAACAGTTTGCAAGAGCTCTCCGGTTCGATTGGCAATCCGGATTTCCAAATCCTCATTAGCAGCTTGTAAAGCTTTTTCCATCACTTTTCTTCCAGTTATATCCGATTGAACGCCAATGAAGCCTTCAAGTTTTCCTCCTTTACTGTGAATCGGTAACAACGAAAGTGATGCCCAATAGCCATTTCCTGCCTTATCATAATTATAAATTTCGCCTGAGAATGGTATTTGTTCATTGACACATTTTTGGATTTCGGCGAGTGTTTCCCGAGATGTTTCAATCCCGACAAGAATCTCTTCCGGGTTTTTTCCTCTTGCCTCATCAAACGTGTAGCCGGAAAGTTCCGTAAATGCTTCATTGACCCATTCAATTTGATTTTTGCTGTTATGAATGATGACGGAATCTTTAGTTTTTTGTGCAACCAACGCAAGCCGTTTGATTTCTCCTTCGGCACGTTTTCGCTCGGTGATATCGATTACGTTGACGCAGAAAGCAAAACCTTCGCCGTAACTAATGCACCGACCCATAATCTCAACATATACAAAGCTACCGTCTTTTCGACGAAACTTTCGTTGGGTTTTCATTGAACCTTCATCTGCCTTGAGTCCGTTCGCCATCATTTCAAGTTCTTCAAAGTTTGCTTCGTCAAAAGCAGAGGCAGAAAGAGATTTTACTTCGTCAGCATTTTTGTAACCGAGGATTTTTGCAAACGCTTCGTTGCTTTCTAGAACCCGAAATTTCTTTGGCTCAAGCACGAAAATACCTTCAGTCATTTGTTCAACAACAGCTCGATACCGTGTTTCGCTATCGTCCATAACTGTTGTGTCGATTGCACTTTCCCACATCTCTTTTAAATTTTTTTGACATAATAAGATTAAAAAAACGTCTTCAAAAATAACCCACGAAGCGTGTTCTATCCATCTCCATTCGTTGTTTATCAAAATTCCATAAATTGATTGCGGATAAAACCAACCACGAAATATATGATCAAACGCCGTTACTATTGTTGCCGGAATTAAAACCCGCCAGTCTCTATAAAAAGCTAAAAATGCCAAAGAACCGTAAATATGAAAATGAGTTTCAATTCTTCCGCCGGTTACATGAATTAAAAGTGAAGACATCAAAAGCTGACTTACCGCAACGCAATAACGTGTGACACTCGCACCGGTATATTTGACCGCCAAAAAAACTGGAAGTGAAGTGATAACGCCACCAACAAAAATTGCTGTCCAAATATGCGGATGAATTTTGCTTTCGGCTCCAACCCAAGTTAGCGGAGAATAAACCGAAGCCAAAACAATTGCCAAAACCCATTGAATCGGCATCAAAACCGCGAATAAACGATCTGTGCTTTCGTATATTTTCTTTTGGTGTTCGCGAAAAAATTTCATCGCTCGAGGATTATCTTTTGTTTTATTTGTTTTTAGATTTTCTGTTTTCATTGGGGTTTATTTTGAATTTTGGCTTTAATCATTGAGTATTTAAAAAAAGTTATGCGATATTTCGAGTAAAGTCAGAAACTGAGTTAAAATGGAAAATCCTAAATGTTTTGAGAACAAAAGATAACTCCGATTAGCCTATCGGCAGTTGTCTAAATAACTTCAGTAAAATTTTTTTGAGACTGCGAATATAAACTAAAATGACAACCAACATCGATCAACTTTGTATCAACACCATCCGAACCTTATCTATTGACGCGATTCAGAAAGCGAATTCCGGGCATCCGGGTTTGCCGCTCGGAATGGCTCCGGCGGCTTATGTTTTATGGACGAAATTTCTTCGCCATAATCCAAAAAATCCGACATGGTTTAATCGCGATCGCTTTGTTTTATCGGGCGGACACGGTTCGATGTTGATTTATTCGCTGCTTCATTTGTGCGGTTACGATTTGCCGTTGGACGAACTCAAACAGTTTCGTCAATGGAATTCTAAAACGCCGGGACATCCGGAAAATCACATGACGGCTGGCGTTGAAGTTACAACCGGTCCGCTTGGTGCGGGAACTTCAAACGCGGTTGGATTGGCGATTGCCGAAAAACATCTTGCGGCGAGATACAATAAAGAAGGTTTCAAAATGGTTGATAATCACGTTTACGCGATTGTTTCCGATGGCGATTTGCAGGAAGGAATTTCGGGCGAAGCGTCAAGCCTTGCCGGACATTTGAAGCTCGGAAATCTGACATTTCTTTGGGACGATAACAAAATAACGATTGACGGCTCGACCGATATTTCGTTTACCGAGAACGTTTTACAGCGATATGAAGCATTCGGTTGGCACGTTTCAACGGTTGCGGACGGCAACGATATTGTTGCGATTGAAAAAGCTATTGCAGAAGCGAAAAAAGTTACAGATAAACCTTCGATTATCGCCGTCAAAACAATTATCGGTTTCGGTCTGCCGAAACAAGGAACTTCCAAAGCACATTCGGACGCACCTGGAATTGATGCGGTGAAGGAAATGAAACGCAATCTCGGATGGGACGAAAACGCTGAGTTTTATGTTCCCGACGAAGTTTATGCCAAATATCGTGAAACAATCCCGAAAGGCGAGGCGTTGGAAAACGACTGGAATAAACTTTTTGCGAGTTACACAGAAAAATTCGGCGATGAATTTGAACACGTCATCAGCAAAAATTTCCCTGCAAATTGGCACGAATCTTTGCCGACTTTTGAACCTGCGGAAGCCAAAGCGACTCGTGCCTATTCGGGCGATGTGATCAACGCGATTGCCGACAAAATTCCGCATCTAATCGGCGGTTCGGCAGATTTAACGCCGTCAAATAATACTTACATCAAAGCGTCAACCGATTTCCAATCAACAAGTTACGAAGGTCGCAACCTGCACTACGGCATCCGCGAACACGCAATGGGCGGCATCATGAACGGCATCGCACTTTACGCGGGGCTGATTCCTTTCGGCGGCACGTTTATGACATTTTCGGATTATATGCGTGGTGCGGTTCGGCTCGCGGCGTTGTCTAATGCTCAGACGATTTTTGTATTTACGCACGATTCAATCGGACTTGGCGAAGATGGTCCGACGCATCAATCGGTCGAACATATCTCGGCTTTACGAGCGATTCCGAATCTCAACGTTTTCCGCCCGTGCGACGCACACGAAGTCGCCGAATGTTGGCGAATTGCGATTGAAAGCAAACACAACCCAAGCGTTTTGGCACTTTCACGGCAAAAGGTCGCCTTGATCGACCGCACGAAATTTGCGTCTGCAAAAGCCACGGAAAAAGGCGGCTATATCCTCGCCGAAGCATCAAATAATTCGCCAAAAGTTATCCTAGTTTCGACAGGTTCGGAAGTCGGTTTGGCAATGCAAGCAAGAGAAGTTTTGGAAGCCGAAAACATCGCAACTCGTGTAGTTTCAATGCCTTGCACCGAACTTTTTGACGAACAAACTGCCGAATATCGCGAATCAGTTTTACCGACAAACATGAAAACACTTTCAATCGAAGCCGGCGTTTCACACGGCTGGCACAAATACGCCGATGATTGCGTCAGCGTTGATAAATTCGGTGCGTCTGCTCCGGCGGAAATTGTGTTTAAGGAATATGGTTTTACGGTCGAGAATGTGGTGGCGAAGGCTAAAAAACTATTATAAGGATTTGTTTTGTTTCGCGTTAAAGATATGAAAACCAGAATATTGATAAGTATGCTGTTGATTTTGAGCCTTTCTGCAATTGTTTTTGCTCAAAAAGAGAAAGTTACATCGAAAACTTCAACCAAAAGAACGAAAGCAGTGGTTTTATCTGACTTGCCACAAACACCAAGAGTTCCAAAATTAACAACAGATGCACAAGACGAGAACTTGAAAGGAAAAGTAAAAAAGATTGTTGTTGAAATGAAATACCTTTCTGGAGATTGGGTTCAGTATGGGCGTTATTTATCGGGAATCATCTATTTCGATGAAATCGGAGATTTGTTGCGAAACGAGGGGTATATTAAGGGAAAACCATATTATACAAACGTTTACGGATTCATTGACGGAAAAAGAGTAAGCAAAGATATTCCTGTAAAAACAGAGTCGAATGGAGGCTCATTCACTATTGATGATGACGAAGTGATAATTGAGACTCAAACGCTAAAAAAACCGGATGATCGATTTGAATATAGTTATGAATATAAATATGAAGATGGAAAACAAAAAGAGATGCAAATGTTTTTCAACACCGGAAAAAAGGGAATGCGTTATACGAAAAAGTACGCAAAGAATTCAGTTGAACGAATCGTTTATACTTTGAACGGAAAAGTAAACGTTAAGGACATAATTGCTCTTGATGATTTTGGTAATGAAATAGAACAGTTGAATTATGCAAATAGTTCGATTCCAAACAAATATAAGTATGAATATATTTTTGATAAACAGGGAAATTGGATAAAACAACTTAAATCAAAGGAAGTCACGGAAAACGAAAAATCTCATTTTGAGCCTTTGTATGAAACATATCGAACAATTGCATATTACTAAACTTTTTTACTATGCGACTTCACACAGATTTTCACGATTATTACGATAACGCGGTTGACTTTGGGATTGACGAAAATGTTCATTACAATCGATTTACTAAAGAAGTTGAGATAACTATAAAGTCAAAGACCGATTTCCCACCACCATATTTGGAAACCCATTTGCTCGAGTTTTGTGGAAGAACCTATCCAATCGTTAGTATTCATAAATTTAGCAGGTCAATTTATTCTTGGGAAAATTATTATGAAGAAGATCTAATAGTTGAGATATTCTACGCTTATTCAATTGAAGAAGGCGAAAAGAAAGCTCGTGAATGGGGCGAATTTTCGCGAGGATCCGGCTGTTCGAACAATCGTGAGTTTCAAAAGTTAAGACAGTTCTTCATTGATTGGGGTTTTGAAAGCGATGAAGTGTTTTTGGAGTATAAAGCACCAACGTGGGTTGTTAAATTAGAAACGAATGGAACGTTTGGTTTGTTAAATCCAAAGTTGAAAGATTACGGTTTCGACCGAATCAAAAATTCGTTCCCCCGCGTTTCAAGAAATCTCGATGTATTTATCGAACATTTTGGTAGAACAAAAAGATGTTGAAAAAATCGAAGATAAATATCGAATCGAACAACATGGTTTTGATTTGAAAACGAGTTTTCGCAAGGAAAAGAAAAAACGGTAGGATTTAATTTATGTCCTCAAAATCAATATTTAACGAACAATTCGATGCCTGTTTCAATCAATCGGCTTGGTTTGCTTCGGCGAAATCTGCGTTGGAGAATCTGTCGGCGGAAGATGCTGTTTGGAAACCCGCAGATGAAATCCATTCGATTTGCGAAATCGTTACGCATTTGAATTTTTATAATCAGAAATGTTTGCGGCGTTTTAAAGGTATAAAAATCAATAAAGAATCTATGGAGATTGCTGAAACCTACTCCAATGAAGGTTGGAAAAACGTTTTGGATGAATTCAATTCAATTAGGTCTGAATGGAAAGTTCTGCTTGAAAATACGGATGAAGCAAAGCTCGGGGAAGGCGATTCCGTTTCGATGATTGCACATTTCAACATTCACAACGCTTATCATATTGGGCAAATTGTAATTGTCAGAAAACTACAAGGAAATTGGAGTAGCTCGCAAGGCATAAATTAGTAGTAGTCAGTCTTCAAAAAAATACAAACTATTTTTGAAACGGTTGAGTTTTTCCAATTTAATAAGTGACTTAGATTTGTTAGTTTATTAGACAAAATTAATCGCACATTCCTAATACTTACAAAAATTTATCTCGGCAAATCAAGCACATCAGCTCGCGTAATAATTCCCGTAATTCTTCCGAAAGTTTCGACCAAAACCGCGGGTGTTTTTTGAAGTTTTCGCGTGATGTCTGCAATGCTGTCTTCAACATCAACGACAGTAAAACTTTTTTCCATAATTTCAGAAATCGGCGATTCAATTAATTCTTTATTTTCCAATAATTTAGTAAGGATACGACTTTCTTTTATTGAACCGACAGATTTTCCTTCAGCCAAAACCGGAAGTTGTGTAATGCTATTATCAGTCATTCGATGCAACGCAACTCCAATCGTTTCAACTGGCGAAACTGACAATAATTTTGCGGGCGAATGCTCTGATTTTGTTTCGAGAATCAATCCGGCGGAAATTTTTTGCGGTTCGAGTAGAAGTTTTTCCTTCATCCATTCGTCCGAATGATGCTTGGTCAAATAATGCTCGCCTGTGTCGCAAACAATAAATACGACGATTGCGTTTTCGTCCAAATCTTTCGCAGCTTTGAGAGTTGCGGCAAAGATTGTTCCGGCTGAACCGCCGCAGAAAATACCTTCGTGGCGTCCGAGTTGACGCGACATTTCGAAAGATTCGCGGTCAGTTATGTTGATAATTTCGTCGATTATTTTTACATCTGCATTCCCGACAGGAATGTTTTGTCCAATGCCTTCAACAAGATACGGAGTTGCTTCAGGCACGTGTCCGGTTTCTTTGTAGGTTTTAAAAATAGAACCGTAAGGATCAGCACCGATGATTTTGATGTTAGGATTTTGCTCTTTCAAGTAACGCGAAGTTCCTGTAATTGTTCCGCCGGTTCCGATTGAAGCAACAAAGTGCGTGATTTTTCCGTCTGTATCGTTCCAAATTTCCGGACCTGTTGTTCGGTAATGTGCGAGCGGATTTGCCGGATGATTGTATTGATCAGGATAAAAACTATTCGGCGTTTCAGCAGCAATTCGTTTTGCTGTGGAAACATAATGATCGGGCGTGCCGTATTTTTCGGCAGCCGAACAAATCACAACTTCTGCACCAACAGCTTTCAAATATCGGCGTTTTTCCACCGAAACTTTGTCTGTCATCACGAAAATACATTTATAGCCGCGAACTGCAGCAACTAAAGCCATTCCAATTCCAGTATTTCCCGAAGTTGCTTCGATTAACGTTCCGCCTTTTTTCAAAATTCCTTTTTCCTCGGCATCGTCTATCATCGAAACACCGATACGATCTTTTACGGAATATCCTGGATTGAGGCTTTCCATTTTGGCAAAAACTTGTGCCTTAATGCCGTATTGCTTAGTAATATTGTTGATTCTTACGAGCGGCGTGTTGCCGATGATGCCGAGAACATTGTCAAAAGTTTTCATAAAATTATCGTGATTCTAAAAAATCGAAAGACTATTTTTAACCAAAAACGCTGTTTAAGCAAGAATCGAATTTTGATGAAGCAATTCGCGTCGTTTAATTAAGAGTCGCTCAGGATTATTTGTGATTATTGCTTCAATTCCAATATTTGCCGCTCGCTTTACCCAAATCGGATTATCCGCCGTCCAAATTACGGTCGGGAAACTGCTCGTTCTAGCCTTTTCGACAAGTTTTTTTGTCGCCATTGAAAAATGAATCGAAAGCTGATTTGCATTGCAATCTTCTGCTTTTTCAATAATATGACTTCGTTTTTTAAAAATATTTAAAATTTTAGGAGCAAAAAGTGCGGCTGTTGTTGATTGTGGAAGAAGTTTTCTGGTTTGTTTAACTGCCTCAAGTTTAAAACTTTTTAAAACTAATTGGTCAACAAATTTTGAATCTTTAACAACTTTTGCAACCGCCTCAACCAGTGGCTTAATCTCTTTATTTTTGCACTTCATTTCAAGATAAAGTGAGCCTTTATAATCGTTTAGAAATTCGAAAAATTGCTCAAGTGTGAGAATTCGCTCTTTTGAAAAAGCCGGATTAGCTTTAAACGGATTTTTAACATTAAACCACGAACCAATGTCAATTTGATGAAGTTCGGCAATTGAAAGATCAGATATTTTATTTTTTAACTGAGCAATTCTGCGTAAAGAAGCGTCGTGAAAAACAACCGGAATTCCTTCTTTTGATAGCCGAACATCAAATTCTATTCCTTCAGCACCAACTTCGATAGCTTTTTGAAACGCAGCTCGAGAATTTTCAGGTGCATCAGAAGACGCACCGCGATGAGCAATGATTTTTGGAAATATTTGATTGCCGTTGGTCTGATACATTTAAATTTGAACTATTTCTTTACAAGCAAGAAAAGTTTTTTTGACCAACCGATTGGTTCAGTCATAGGAAAATTATGATCGCCAACTAGATGAAAATAAGATTGAGAAGTTAGTTTTACTTCATTCATTGAATGAGCTTTAAAATTGTATAAAATTTCTAAAACTGAGCCAATTATACTTGGTCTAACCGGAATTAAGACCAATGTTCCGCTAGGTTTCAAAACACGCGAAAGTTCACGTAAACCTTCGCCAAGTGGAACATATTCTAAAGCTCCGCAAGTAAAGACAACATCAAAACTTTCGTCTGGAAAAGGAAGAGAAAGCAGATTTCCTTGCACTATATCAATATTTTTTTCGTTTGTTATTTTATCGTCTTGAAACTGTTCCTTGGCAACTCCTAAAGATTTGAACGAAAGATCGAGAGCAACTGTGCGTTTGGGAAAATATCCAGCTTTATATAGAGCTAAAATAACAAGTCCGGTTCCGCAACCTGCATCCAAGACCAAAGATTCATTTGAAATCTCTAAATTCAATGAACGCAAATATTTAGAAACAGAATCACGATAGCCGTTAATCTTGAAAAAAAGATTATGAACATCAGCAACGCCGTCGTAAAAAGATTGTGTTTTGGTTTTTGAGACTTTCATTAAATTCGCGAAATTCTCGTAAGAATAACATAAACAAAGGATGCTTGTCTTATTTCTCAGCGAGTAATTTCTGAATCCAATATCGTATTTCTTCTTGCTTGCCAGAACCGGTGCGAATGTAGCGAATTATGCCTTTGCGGTCGATTAAAATTGCCGTTGGAATGTTGTTTGCTGCATAGTTATTTTGGTTGATTTCATCTAAACCAACAGCGAACTGGTAAGGCAATTTTTCGTTAATTTTAAACTGTTTGAGCGTTTCAAATTCTTCGGCGTTTTTTTCCGGAGTTCCATCGCTGGAGTAATATCTTGTAACGCCAATTATTTCTAAGCCATCTTTTTGAAAAAGTTCATTCCACTCAATTAAATGCGGAAAAACATCGCGACAAGGTCCACACCAAGTCGCCCAAAAATCAAGAAGAACAACTTTGCCATTTAACGATTCCAAAGATTTTGGCGAAGATGTCCATTTATCAACCATTAATTTTGGTGCTTTTTCCTTGAGAATTGCATATTGTGGCTCGCGTTTAGCAAAGTTTCTTTTGAGTTCGTTTTGAGCCGTGAGATTTTTAAAAGTTTTGTTTATTGAAGCAACTGTTTCACGAAAAATATCTAAAGCATCTTTTTTTCGATTATTTTCAATTAAAAAAGTGATTAATTTGTCAGTTGCTTGAAAATAAACACCATAAGATTCGAGCGAAACAGCAGTTGATTTCAGCTCAATTAGAGTTTTTTCAGCTTTTTCTAAGCTTCCATTTTCTCTGTTGGCTTCAAAGACGAACAATGCCGAATCGGAAATTTCATTAAGTGCCTTTGTCCGCGAAGGTTCATCTTTAAACAAGACTTTTGCAATTCTAATCCATTCGTCGCCATATTTATCTGCATTCAAAAAATCTTTATTTTCGAGATAATTTTTTGCTAATTCTGATTCAATTTTGCCTCGTTCGCCAAGTTTTATCGGCTCATTGCTGAGATAATCTTTAAAATAACTTTCAGCTTCGTTGAACTGTTTTTTTCTCGCGGAAACGATTGCTACAATCGAGCGTGCTGTTTGCAAATCCTCAGCTTTCGAATCTTTTAATTGCAGAAAAGTTATTAAATTGTCGCGACTTTGGTCAATATTTTCGCATATCCAATGTAATAAACCGAGATAATAAAAATCGTATCCAATAAGAGTTTTTCGGGCAGAAAGAATCGCGGCATTTTTGGCGGCTATTTGTTTTTGTTCGCGAAATGTTTGATTGTAAAGATTGTCTGTATAAGGAATTTTTTTGAGATTAAATTCAGCAAATCTGCGTTTGATAAAACCATTTGCTTCCTCAAAAAGTTCGAGCGAAGATTTTTCAGTTTTTTGTGTAGATTGTTTGGCTGACTCAACAGGAGAAACTCGCCTCGACTGAGCGAAAACGGTTGTCGCAGAAATTAACAAAATAGCTAGCAAAAATTTACGCATAAAACTCTCTAAACTGCATTTTTTTGTAATCTTGATAAACCGAAGGCTTGTTCATATTCGTTTTCAATGCCATTAATTGCTTGTTTTGCAATAACTTCCGCCGTTTTTGGGGCAAGCAAAATTCCGTTTCTAAAATGTGCAGTCGCAATCAAAATATTTTCAATGTTTGGAACTTTTCCAAGAATCGGCAAACCATCTGCAAAAAATGGACGCAAACCAGACCAGTTTTCTGTAATACCTAAATTTGCCAAGCTCGGTGCAATTTCTATTGTGTTTCCGAAAACAAAATCAAAACCTTCTTGCGTTGTGTTTTTATCAAAACCAACATTTTCGACAGTTGCACCAGCCAAAATTCTGCCGTCTCGCCGAGGAACAATATAACCTCGCGGAGAATAAATAACTCTTGTAAACAAACGTTTTGCGGTTTTTAAACTCATCATTTGTCCGCGAATTGGTTTAATTTCAGGTAATTTAAAACCATCTGTTTTGATGAAAGAAGTCCACGCACCTGTTGCAAAAATTACTTTGTCAGCAAAAAAAGTCTGGTTCTTTGTTTCAACTCCACTAACACGATTTTTCTCACTTAAAACAGCAATAACTTCTTCGTTTTTAATTACTTCAACACTATTATTTTCAACAAAATGTTGTAAAGCCTTTAACAATTTACGATTTTCAACTTGCCAATCATTCTCGAAAAACAGTCCTTCGGTTACATTTGGCGAAACAAATGGTTCCATTTTTCGGATTTCAGTAGAAGTAAGTTTTTCAACCTTCAAACCGCTCGCACTTTGCCATTTAAACCTTTTATTTAGTTCATTTGAGTCAGTTTCGGAAAAAGATAAATAAAGAGTTCCGCTAGTTTCTAGTTCAATATCAATTCCTGTTTCCGCCAACAAGTCGTTTGCAAGTCTTGGAAAAAGATTGCGAGATTCATTACAAAAATTAAAAAAGACATCGTTTTTGTTTGTTTCAGCTTGAACTGCAAGCATTCCAGCAGCTGCAAAAGATGCTTCTTCTCCGAGTTTTCCGCGTTCTAAAATTGTAATTTTCTTTACACCAAGTTTTCGCAAACTTCTTGCTATACTCAGACCAATTATGCCGCCACCGATGATTAAAATTTCGCTCATTGCTACTAAATAACTTTCGTTGTAAATTATCAATTGTAAGTCTCTCTAAAGCCAAAAGGAAATTGCACTTTATGAATGAGCAAAAACTTGATAGAAAATCAGACTATCTGCCTAATATTTTATGAAACACACAATCACATTAATTCCAGGTGATGGCATTGGACCAGAAATTGTCGCTGCAACAGTAAGAATAATTGAAGCTTCCGGAGTAGAGATAACTTGGGAAACTCACATTTTAGGTGCACAGGCACTCGAAAAACACGGCACAACATTGCCTGAGTCTTCAATTGAATCAATAAAAAAGAATAAAGTTGCACTAAAAGGACCGATTGGAACGCCAATCGGAAAAGGTTTCGCTTCGGTAAATGTTGGTTTGCGAAAAAATCTTGATTTGTATGCAAATGTTCGCCCAATTAAGGCTCTGCCAAATGTTGAATGCAAATATCCAAATTTGGATTTGGTGATTGTTCGCGAAAATACGGAAGATTTGTATGCAGGATTGGAACATATTGTTGTTCCCGGAGTTGTCGAAAGCATCAAGGTTATTACCGAAAAAGCTTCAACCAGAATTTCGCGTTACGCTTTCGAATTTGCTCGTCGCGAAGGAAGAAAGCGAGTAACTGCCGTGCATAAAGCAAATATTATGAAGCTTTCCGACGGGCTTTTTCTTGAGTGTTTTTATAATGCTGCCAAGGATTTTCCTGAGATTGTTGCTGATGATAAAATTATCGATAATTGCTGTATGCAACTCGTAATGCGTCCCGAACAATTCGACGTTATGGTAATGGAAAATCTCTACGGCGATATTGTTTCTGATCTTTGTGCAGGTTTGATTGGTGGACTCGGACTTGCACCAGGTGCAAATATCGGGGAACAAGGTGCGGTTTTCGAAGCGGTTCACGGTTCTGCACCTGATATTGCCGGACAAGGAATCGCAAATCCGACCGCTGTTTTGATGTCAGGAATTTTGATGTTGAAACATATCGGTGAAACTGATGCCGCGAATAGAGTAGAAAAGGCTATGATGGAAGTATTCATCGAAGGTGTGGTGAGAACTAAAGATCTCGGTGGAACTGCGAAGACCGATGATTTCGCATCAGCGATTATTGCAAAGTTGAATAAATGAACTCAATTTGGGAGAAAGAAACATCACACGGCGACATCTTAAAAAATGTTTGGAAGCAATTGGATTTAGCTGTGATTGAACGAAAGCATCAGTTCCACACGCCTGTTTTTGTGACTGAAGCGAATGGCGAAGCAAATCCAAGAGTTGTGGTTTTGCGGAGATTTTGGCGAAAGCCAGCGGCGTTAGCTTTTCATACTCACATCGGTGCACCAAAAATCGCGGAAATACTTAAGAACCCGCAAGTCTCGTGGTTGTTTTATAGTTTTGAAAAAAAAATCCAACTTCGCATTCGTGCAATCGCCGAAATTCATACCGATGATGAACTTTTTCAGGAGCAATGGAATGCCACACATCCTTTTAGTCGTAGATGCTATATGGGTGAAGTACCGTCGCTCGTTTCGAAAACCGCAACCTCAGGAATGCCCGAACACATTATCGATCGCGAACCAACGCCTGAAGAGAGCAATGTTGGTGAAAAGAATTTTGCAGTAGTTTCAACTAAGATTGTATCAATCGATTGTTTGGAGTTAGATTTCTTAGGCAATCGACGGTCACTATTTACGTGGTATGAAAGTGGTGATTGCGAAATGAAATGGCTCACGCCTTAAAAACGATTAAATTGTTTTGCCTCATACTTCACAATTGCGAAAAATCTCCCAAAATGCCATCATTTTATTAGCAAAGTTTGAACTCAAACTTTCGTCTAAAGTCTTTTTGAATTATGTCAGACATTTTAGAAAAACCAATAAATTTTGAAGATTATCTCGTTATGTCCGATACGGAAATTGACGAAAGAATCGAAGCGGCAAGAAAAACGCTTGGTTCGCGTGTTGTAATTCTCGGGCATCATTATCAGCGAGACGATGTGATAAAACACGCCGATCTAACTGGCGATTCTTATCAACTTTCAGTTCGAGCGGCGGAACGAAAAGATGCGGAATTTATTGTTTTCTGCGGTGTTCATTTCATGGCGGAATCGGCGAATATTCTGGGTCAGCCGCATCAAAAAGTTATTTTGCCAGATTTGGGAGCAGGTTGCTCGATGGCTGATATGGCGACTGCCGATCAGGTCGAAGATGCTTGGCAACAGCTTACGGAAATTGGTGCAATTAGCGGCACAAGTCGTGTTGCACCAATAACTTATATGAATTCTTCTGCGGCGATAAAAGCATTTTGCGGAAGAAATGATGGCGTTGTTTGCACTTCTTCAAATGCGATTCCGTTGTTTGATATTTACCTTAAAGAATTCGACAAAATGTTCTTCTTTCCAGATCAACATCTTGGCAGAAACACAGGTGCGAAGTTTGGAATTCCTGCTGAAAAGATGGTTTTATGGAATCCATTTGAAGAACTTGGCGGAAATACCGAAGAAGATTTACTAAATTCAAAGCTGATTTTATGGAAAGGGCATTGCTCGGTTCACGGAAGATTTAAGGCTTGGCATGTAGATAAAGTCCGTAAAGATGTTGAAGGAATTCAGGTGATCGTGCATCCTGAATGTCCGCGTGAAGTTGTTGATATTGCAGATTTTGATGGCTCGACTTCTTATATAATTGACACAATTTCGAAAGCGGCAAGTGGCACAAAATGGGCAGTTGGAACTGAAGTAAATCTCGTTTCGCGGCTTGCTAAACTGTTTCCTGACAAACACATACAACTTCTCGCTCCGGATTTATGTATGTGTGCAACAATGTATCGAATTGCTCCGCAAAATCTAGCGTGGGCTCTCGAAAACTTAGTTGCGGGAATTGTTGTAAATGAAATTATTGTAGAAGAAGAGACGAAACATTTTGCTAATATTGCCCTCGAGCGAATGATTTCAATGACTGAGAAAAAATAGCGATGGCAGAAATACAAGATAAATTACCGGAAAACGCGAAGGGAAAATATTACGTTGACAATCAATGTATTGATTGTGATGTGTGTCGCGACACTTCGCCAAAAAATTTCACAAGATTTGACGAAAATGGATATTCATTTGTCCAAAAACAACCTGAAACTGACGAAGAATTTGAACTTTGCGAAGAAGCTATGGACGCTTGTCCGGTCGAGGCAATCGGTAACGATGGTTAAGACTGAAATCGATTTCTGATAACTTTTGCGGCAGTTGCTCCCATTCCAACCGCACTACTAATTGTTGGAGATAAAGCATTTGCGACATCTCCAACAGCAAAAACATTCTTAATGTTTGTCTCGCAATTGTGGTCAATTTTTATATAATTTGCTTCATCTATGGCAATTTTTTTAGAATATAATTTTGTATTTGGCTCAACTCCGATTCTGATAATAATTGCATCCGTCAAAATTGTGAATTCTTCTTCATTTTTCAATTTTAAGCCGTCAATTTTATCTTTGCCATAAATTTCAGTAACAATTGTATTTTTGAAAACTTCAATTTTTGAATTTTTAGAGATTTGTTCAATAAACGTTTCTCTTCCGCGAAATTTTTCACCACGATAAATTAGCGTAACTTGTTTCGCAGTTTCGGCTAAAATCAAAGCATTTTCTAGTGCGGCGTCGCCTCCGCCAATAACACAAACAGATTTTTCACGAACTTTCTCGCTGTCTCTTTTCCCCGATTCGAGGATTCCATTTCCAATAAATTTATCTTCGCCAGCAACGTTTAGTTTTCTTCGTGAAATTCCTGTTGCGAGTATTAAACTCTTGTATGTAAATGTTTTAGAGGTTTTAGTTGTCAGCGTGTTGGTGCCGAAGTCAATGCTTGAAACTTGAGTTTCGAGTAGTGTTTCGAAGTTCCAGTTTTGCATTTGTCGTTGAAAAACATCACGCATTTGACGTCCATTTTCAGTTTCAATGCCGAGATGGTTTTTTATCGGATTAAATGTCCAAAGCAATTGTCCGCCGATTTCGTTTCCTGCTTCAATCAGTAAAACTGATAAATTTAATTCAGCCGACCAATATGCCGCAGACATTCCAGCTGGTCCGGCTCCAATAATAATTACATCAAAATTTATCATTATTTTTTATTTCGATTTCTTTGGTCTGAGATTTGCATATTGGTTTCTGAGAGAAGTGCTTTTTACTTCTCAAGCTACCTAAAAATAGCGAATTTCCTTCTTTAGCTTACACTTTTTGTCATCTTTTTGCTTCCGTTTTTTGTCAGTTTTGTTGATCTGTAAAAGGTTTATTGAAACAAATAATTTCATTACGGAACGCTTAAACATTTCAAATTAAAAGGGTTAAGCGATATTTTAAATAAGTTATCGCTTGTTTTTTAAGTAGAGTTCAATTTCTACAATTTTAGAGAATCCTTTCTCTCCGAAAGTTGAGTGTTTTCCTTTAAAAGCTCGAAAGGCAGCAACTCATCAACGAAAATATGAAATTAGAAATCAATCCAATCGTAAAACAAGATGCAAACGGCGTCGCAAACACTGAAAACGAAACTGCAAATAACGAGGCACAATCAATCGTTACACAAATTCTAAAACGTGGGATTGAAGCTGCCAAAACAGGTAACCGAAATGATGCCCGAGTTTTGCTTTTGCGTGTGACGGAAGCCGATGAAAAAAACGAAACTGCTTGGTTGTGGCTCGCTTCTATCAGCGAATATCCGGAAGAACTTCTGGTGTTTTTGCAAAATGTTTTGGCGATAAATCCGCAAAATAAAAGAGCATTAGATTGGACAAAACAAACGAAATCGCTACTTGCTAAAAACTTTGTTCAACGAGGAATTGCAGCTTCGCAACAAAGCCAAAAAGATACAGCTCGTCAATGTTTTTTGCAGGCAATTGGTCATGACAACCAGAACGAAATGGCTTGGTTGTGGCTTGCCTCGATTGTTGAATCTGCTGAAGAAAAATTGTCTCATTTGCAGAAAGTTTTGAGCATTAATCCAAATAATGAATCTGCTATTTCTTCGCTCAAAATGGTAAAAACCCAAATGGCAAATGGTTTGATGCGTAAAGCAAATCAAGCCTTTGTTGCTGGCGACCGAGAACGAGCGAAAAATCTTTTAGAACAACTGATGAAATATGACGATTCGATGGAAGAAGCCTGGATTTTAAAGGCTCATCTCGTTGACTCATTTGATGAAAAGGTTGCTCACTTTAATCACGTTCTAGCAATAAATCCAAATAATGAAGCGGCTCAATCAGGTTTAATGTCCGTGCAATCTGTGATGTGTTCTTTTGCAGCAGAAGCAGAAGCAGAAACAGAAGAAGCCGAACATATTGAGGAAGCCGAACATATTGAGGAAGTTGAGACAATAGAGGAACAGAATCAAGAAGTTATAGCTGAAGCAACTCAAGACTTAACGGAAGAAAATAATTCGCGTGAAGAAAATGTAGAAGAACAGCATGTTGAAGAAAACATAGAACAAGCAGCATTAGTAATTATTAACGAACCGCAAATAGAAGCTGAAGAACAACGTTTTGTTGAAGAAGGGGTTGTCGAATACAAAGAAATCGTTGAAGAAATAGTAAATAATCAGGAGCATATTGAAATTGTTGAAATGGTTTCGGCAAATGAAAAAGTTGAAAATACTGTTGTTGAAGTATCTGAAAAAGATGAAAAGACGGAAGAAATCGTTGTTGAAGTATCGGCAGAAACCGTTGAAGAAAGCAATTTTACTGAATCATTTACTGAATCAAATGAACAACTTGAACCATTAGAATTAGAAAGTTCAACTGAGCAAATTCTTGAAGAATTCCAAGAAGAAGTTCATTTTGCCCAAGAAGAACAAGAGGCGGCTAATGAAGAAGTAGAAACCGCGAAACAAGAATTTCAAGCAACACATGATGAAGTTATCGAAGTAGCAGAAGCTTCAGAGCCGACAATTGTAGAAGAAAACAGACCTGAAGAAATAGTTGTTTCAGAAGCTGACAAACACGTTCACGAAGTTGTTATGCAAGAGGAAATTCTTGATATCAGACCTGTTCAACGAGAAAATTCGCAAGTTGGCGTTTATTCTTTTTCAAAATTTGGTGGTGAAGAATCTGTTGTTAATCAAAAAACGGTTGAAGTTAAATCCGAAGAAATTGCAACTTTTCATGGAGCGAATGAAATAGAGGTTGAAACATCACCTGTTGAAACTTTAAACGAAGAAGTTGCAAATTTTCAAAGCAAGATTGAATTTGCTGAAGTCACTGAAGTAATGCCGGAAGTGGAACAAGCAGTTGAAGTTGTTGAGCAAAAAGTTGAAGAAAATGTTCAGCAAGAAACACATCAAGCCATAGTTTTTGAGGAAATCATTGAAACACCAAAAGAAAATACTTTCGATTGTCCGTTTTGTGAATTTTCAAATGTGGTTCACGCTAAAAGTTGTGGTGATTGCAAATCAACTTTGGGAATGTCAGGTTTAGACATTTTTCTGAACAATTTTAATGTTGTTTCTGAAAAAGTTTTCAAAGCAATTCAATCAATGGAACTTGATAAATTGGATGGCGAGTTTACTGACGGACATTTCGCAACGCTTGGAATGGCTTATCTCAACGTTAAAGATCTCAAAAACGCACACGAAAATCTTAAAAAGTCGCTTTATTTGAATCCGTTAAATGTTTCGTTAAACAATTTAGTTACCGAAATAGCTGCGAAGCTCGAAACCGCTGAAAAGGCTGAAAAAGCAGAAGAAGCTGTTGAAACTGAACTTGAAGTGGTAAAAAGTGAAGGTCGGACAATTATGGTTGTTGATGACAGTCCGACTGTTAGAAAGTTGATTTCAAGCAAATTAGAACGACACGGACACACTGTTGTTTCGGCGATTGATGGAATGGACGCACTCGCGAAAATTAATGAAATAACGCCGGATTTAATTTTACTAGACATTACAATGCCGAAACTTGATGGCTATCAAGTGTGTAAATTAATCAGAAGTAACAACGCAACAAAAGGAATTCCGGTTGTTATGATTTCAGGAAAAGATGGATTTTTTGACAAGGTTCGCGGCAAGATGGCTGGCTCAAGTGGCTTTATATCAAAACCTTTTGGTCCAGAAATTTTAATGAAAACTCTCGAAACTTTTGCTAAATAATATTTTTAAGATTGTGATTTATGGATAAGACAATTTTAGTTGCAGATGACAGCCCAACTGAGTTACGACTCGTTCTAGCTTTGCTCCAAGATCAAGGTTATAAAATTGTGACCGCAGTTGACGGTGTCGATGCAATAGAAAAAGCAGAAGCAACAAATCCGGATCTCGCAATTTTAGATGTAGTGATGCCAAAAAAAAATGGCTTTCAAGTTACTCGTCATTTAAAAACCTCGGTCAACACAAAAAGCGTAAAAATTATCCTTCTCACAAGTAAAGATCAAGACGCAGATAAATTTTGGGGCATTCGGCAAGGTGCAGATGTTTACATTACCAAACCTTTCGATACTCAATTGCTCGTAAAAACAGTCGCAGAATTAATTTAAAATGGACACATTACTAGAAGACAACATTCTCGAATTAACAGGCTTTGAAATCGTCAGAACAGAAGGCGAAAAGTTTGTGACGTTTTTTTTAGATGATGAGACATTTGCTGTTCCGTCAAAATTTGTCGCAGAAGTTGATCGTTTGTTGTCAATTACACCTTTGCCAAATATTGCAGATTGGTTTTCGGGTTTAGCAAATCTCCGCGGAGAAATTGTTTCAGTCATTGATTTAAGATTGTTTTGGAACAGAAAAACATCGCCGCCCGCAAAAGCCAAAACAATAATTTTGCGTTCTCATAAAGACTCAATGAGACTTGCATTTATTGTCGATAGAATTGGAGAAATTTCAATTCTCGAAGAATCAGAACGTGAAATTTTCACTGATTCTGAAATTCACAGTCCTTTTCCACATACTTACGGAAAAGGAAATTTCAAAAATCAAACTCTCTATTTGCTCGATGTAGAAAAATTATTAGCCTCACCAAAGTTACAAAAAATATACTCGTAAAGTTCTGTTTCGCAGTAAATTACCTTCGCTTTTATGTCAAAAATTATGGCAGAATCTCCAAATAATTCAATTTTGTCTTCGCTCAAAGGAACAATAATTTTCGCTACCGCGGGACTTGCCGTTTTAGTGAGCCTTCTGAGTATAGTCTCGTATTTAGTGGTTTCTAGACTTTTAGGCGAGCCGGTTTACGCTGCAATTTTTAGTTCTGTAATAACTCTGGCTTGCATTTCTGCCTTTGGTGCTTGGCTTTCAAAGAAAATTTCTGACCCAATCCAAAAAGCAATTTTAACTGCAAAAAGTCTGGAAAGAGGAAGTCTAGCAACTCTTCAACGCGAATCAGGAGCGAGTGAAACAAATGAATTACTTGAATCTTTGCAGCGAGTTAGCAATCAAATACAGCGAACTGCCAGTCAAATGGATGAAATATCAAGTGGCAATTTAAATATAACAATTCGTCCAAGTTCGACAACAGACAAAGTTGGAAATTCGCTTCAAAAACTTGTTACCAAGATTTCTGATTCGATAAAAGCTGAAAAAGATTACGCAGTTTTAAGAATGTCGCTTAAAAAACTTTCTGAATCAACTTTGCCGCTTAGAAGAGGCGATTTGTCAGGCGAAGCAAGCCAAACTTCTGATGATACAAAAGATTTATTAGTAACGCTAAACCTTGTTGCTAATGAACTTCGCGATATTATAAAAGATGTTAGAAGCATTACATCAGAAACAAAAAACTCGGCAATTGAGATAAAAAACCGCGTCGAACAATTTGCAAACGCCGGCGAAAGTCGCACAAAAGAATTGATCTTAACTTCAAACTCGATGAAATTATTGCCTGACTTGGTAAATAAAATTTCTACAGAAATTTCTAAAGTGAGCACGACAACAATTCTTTCGCTTGAACAATCGCAAACTTGTCGTAATTTAATTGAACAAACAGGAAGTTTGACAAATCAACTTCGTCAGCAAGTTAAGGAAACAACAAGTCGCGTAAAAAAATTGAGCGATCGTTCGCAAGAAATGGAGAAAGTTGCGAAATTGGTTGAAGATTTAATGCAACGGACAAATCTTATTGCTCTAAATGCTTCAATTCAAGCTACGGCACTTGGCGAAAATAATCATGGATTTCTGGTAGTTGCAGAAGAAGTTGAAAAACTCGCTAACAGAGCAAATAACGCCAACAAACAAATTTCTTCATTGAGTAAATCAATTCAAACTGAAGTAAATGAAGTGCAGTCTGTTTTAGAATCTGCTTCGCGTGAAGCAAATGGAATATCGCGTTTAACACTTCAGTCAGGCAGTGTAATTCAAGAAATTGAAACTCAAATCTCAAGTTTTGCTGACACTCACGAAAAACTTGCGAAATATTCTGAAAACTCGGGTCAAGCCTCTCAAGAATCATTTTTGTCTTTTTCTGAAAAACTTTTCCAAATGCAAAGCGATATAAATGAGTTACATAACTCGTCAAAACAATCTGCACAAATCGCAAGAAACATGGAAACTCTTGCCTCAACCGTTTCAAATTTTAAAATTGGAAATTTAGAAAACAATATCAACGCTGTGAATCATGTTGAATATCAAGAAAATTTATTGCAGGTTTCATAAGGTAAGTGTGGAGAAAAAATGTTGCAGAATTCTATAATTACAAAACTACTTTTTACATCAATCGGCGTGTTGCTAATCGGCAGTTTGCTTGTGTTTGCTTCATTGATTGGGCTTTTTGATGCTTTCACCGGAAACCTTATTCTTGCTTTTGGAACACTTTTAACAGCTGGTTTTGGTTTTTTAATTGCATTTTTCAGCAATAAAATTCAAATACAACTTTCAAACGCAACTGAAATTGCCAGCCAACTTAGTGAAGGAATTATTCCAAATGAAGTTACACAAGATTCACCGATAATGAATTCGATGGGAAAACTTGCCGAATATCTCACAGAAAAAAAAGCGGTTGTTGACCGCATTGCAAATCACGATTTAACAGTTGAAATTGCCTTAAATTCGGATAGTGACGATTTTGGAAGAAGTTTTCAATCAATGGTAGAAAAATTGCGATCGGTTGTTCAAAGTGAAGGCGAACGCGAACTTTTGCAACAATCTATTATGAAATTGCTCGATGAAGTTTCGGAAGTTGCAGAAGGCGATTTAACTGTTGAAGCAGAAGTTTCACCGGAAATGACTGGTGCAATCGCCGATGCATTTAATTATATGACAGCCGAATTGCGTTCGCTTATTCGCCAAGTAAAAGAAGTTACGCTTCAGGTAAGTTCTTCGGCAAATGATATTAGTGAAACAACAGCAGAACTCGCACTCGGAAGTGAAACTCAAGCCTCGCAAATTACAAAAACAACCTCAGCGTTTGAAATTATGACATCTCAGATTTTTGAGGTTTCTAATAACGCGGCAATGTCGGCGAAAGTTGCTGACGATTCGTTAAACACTGCTCGATATGGAAGCAAAGCAGTACAAGACAACATTATTGCGATGAATGGAATTCGCAATCAAGTTCAAGAAACAGCTAAAAGAATCAAAAAACTTGGCGAACGCTCGCAAGAAATTAGTCAAATTGTTCAATTAATTGACGATCTTTCTGAAAGAACAAGTTTACTCGCTTTAAATGCTTCACTCCAAGCTGCAGCCGCGGGCGAATCAGGAAGAGGTTTTGTTGTTGTTGCCGAAGAAGTTGAACGGCTCGCGGAAAGATCTAATCGAGCAACGCAGCAAATTGCCGCACTAACTCAAGCAATTCAATACGAAACGAAAGAAGTTGTAGCCTCAATGGAAGAAACGATTCACGAAGTTGTGGTCGGTTCAGCATTGGCTGACAAAGCAGGACAAGCTCTCGTTGAAATTGAACAAGTTTCGCAAAAGCTCGCAAGTTTAATTCAGTCAATTTCTGAATCGGCACAACGCCAAGCCGGAAGCTCTGAAGATATTTCGAAAGCGATGGTTAATGTTTCAAGAGTTACCGAAATGGTAAATTCTAGTTCGAAAAAAGCGGCAAATTCAATGAAAGCACTTGTTTTCTTGGCAGACGCACTTCGAAATTCTGTTGCACCTTTCAAACTTCCGGAAGAAAAAGCGGGCAAAATTAAGAAATTTGCAATGCCTGATTCTGATCGAAGCGGTTTTTATCTCAACTAAAAACCACTAACTAACGCAAATTAAACCTTACAAATTTCCGCAAAAAAAGTCTTTATATTTAGTAAAATTATGGATTCCGAAATCATCAAAAGTTTTTTAAGTGAAGCAGAAAGTTACCTTCCGGTTATTCGCGAAGCTATTTCGGCATACCAAATAAGCACTTCGGAATCAGAGGCGATAAATACTGCTTATCGTCATATGCACACCATAAAAGGTGCGGCAATGATGATTAGTTTGCCACAAATAAGTGAAAATGCTAAAGAAATTGAAGATGAACTTGAGATTCTTGATACCGAAAAATGTCCACTTGAAAGTGAAAAAGCAAATATTCTTTTTCAAAAACTTACAGTTCTTGAAGCACTAATTTTAGAAGCTATCAGCAATTGCGATTCGTCTGAATTTACTCAAAATAATGAAATTGGAGCTTCACAAGATTTTTTTGAAGATTTTGATGGAACATCAATGACAGATACTTCTTCAAATCAAGGCGAATTAGAAATGTTTGATGAAGATTTTGAATTAGACGATGAAATGCTAGAAATTTTTGGTATTGAAGCCGAAGATCATTTGCGTAATATTGCCTCGCAACTCGAACTCCTCGAAAATGAACCAAATAATCACGAAGCCTTGATGGAAATTCGTCGAAGTTCGCACACTTTAAAAGGTGCGGCAGGAATTTGCGGGTTTAAAAAGATATCTGATTTATCACATCGAATGGAAGATTTGCTTGATCTTCTTGCTGAACAAAAACTCGAAGGAAACAGTGAAATTTTCAATATTTTATTAGCTTCAACCGATTATCTGGAAAGATTTGCACAAGGTGATAACTCATCTGAATTGAATGAAAATGTTGAAAAAATCTATTTACAGTTCGATCAAGTTTTAGAAGTTTTAACCACCAAACCGCAAGAAACACTTGCCGTTGCTGAAATAAGCCAACCTTCTGAAACTTTGGAAATCAGCCATTTTGAAGAAAATCAAAATAATTTATTTGAAATTGCTGCCGAATTACCGGAAGAAGTTGAGCATTTGGAAGAAGAATATAGTTCGCGAAAACCTGAACGTTCTGTTGTTCGTGTTTCGCTTGAAAGACTTGATGAACTTGTAAAACTTACTGGAGAAATGGTTTTGAGTCGCTCAATTTTTGAACAAAGAATTGCCGAACTCGAAGCTCAAATTCGCGAACTTCAGCTGACAACCGGTCGGTTGAGAAGTTCTACAACTCGTCTTGAAACAGATTTTGAGGCGAAATCGCTCTCAAGTTCGCCATTAATTTTCTCATCGTTTTCGGCTTCCCAAAGTGGACATTCGCACGCTGGTTTTCCGAGCAATTCGTTTGAAGAGTTTGATGCACTTGAGTTTGACCAATACACAGATTTTCATCAAACAACTCGCCAACTTATTGAAACTGCAACAGATGCAGGCTCAATCGGTTCTGAACTTGAATCTTTGCTCGGCAATCTGGAAACAGTTTTTAGCGGTCAAAGACGTTTGGTTGATGAAATGCAAGAAAAACTTCACCGCTTGAGAATGGTTCCGCTAAGTTCTTTTGTGTCGCGTTTGCAAAGAACTGTTCGAGTTACAGCAAGTCAGGAAGAAAAACTTGCAGATTTTGTGCTGGAAGGCGAAAATCTCGAAATTGATACGCAAATAGTTGACATACTTGCCGAGCCTTTGTTGCATTTATTAAGAAATGCGGTTGGTCACGGAATTGAATCGCCTGAAACTCGCAAAATGCTTGGAAAAAATGAACGTGGTTTGATTCAAATGCGTGCATATTGTGAAGGAACAAACTTAGTTTTTAAAATTTCTGATGACGGAAAAGGAATTTCGCCAGCTCAAATTAAACAAAAAGCAATTGAAGGTAAATTGATTTCGAGAATTGAAGCAAATGAATTAAACGATGAAGAAATTCTTAACTTAATATTTATTGCCGGATTTTCCACTGCGGAAACTATTAGTCAAGTTTCCGGTCGCGGCGTTGGAATGGATATTGTAAGATCAATAATATTACGCCGAAAGGGTGAAATTTCAGTAGAATCTGAAGTTGGAAAAGGTTCAACATTTACAATTTCAATTCCGATGGCTTTATCTGTTACACGTTCGATGTTGATAAAATCTAACGGTCAAAAATATGCTTTCCCGCTAAACTTGGTCAAGCAAGTTGTCGAAGTTTCGAGTAAAGAGCTTGATAAGGCTAAAGAAAAAGGTGGCTTGCGTCTGGGTAACACAAATTATTCGATATTTTTTCTCAATGAATTGTTAGGCTTTCCAGAAGTTGGAAGTTTTAAAGACACGAAATTTCCAATTCTTTTGATTGAAACACCAGGCAAATCTTGTGCTTTAGTCGTTGACCAAATTTTAAAACCTCAAGAGCTTGTTATTAAAAAACTCGACAAGCCACTTGATAAAGTTCGCGAATTAATTGGTGCAACTGTTCTTGGCGATGGTAGCGTTTTGCCGATTCTTGATCTTATTTATTTGCTCAAACGTAAATTTGGCAAAGTCAAGAAAGTAAAAATTGCCACACCAAACCTGAAAACCCAATTTACGGTTATGATTGTTGACGACAGTCCAAGTGTTAGACGTGTTAATTCTAATTTGATTACTAATAATGGTTGGCAAGCAATTGTTGCAAAAGATGGACTTGAAGCAATTGAAATCATTCAAAAACTCAACACATTGCCAAGTATTATTTTAACTGACGTAGAAATGCCGCGAATGGATGGCTACGAACTTCTCGCTTCTCTCAAACGGCAAACAGCTTTTGCGGAAATTCCTGTTGTGATGATTACTTCAAGGGCGGGCGACAAACATAAACAAAAAGCCTATGAACTTGGAGTTTCTGATTATCTGACAAAACCTTACGATGATTCTAAATTGATTGATATTGTTAAATCTTTAACAAACAACTCTGAATAACTCAAAAAATATTCAAACAGCTTAATCCTTCACAAAATAACTGTTACCTAAATATACAGTGTATATTTAGGTAACAACTACTTCAACTTATAGCTAAACGCAAGAAACAAACAACATAACCTGTTTCCCACGTAGAAAAAATACAAACCTGTATATTTTGTAACCAATTAGTACTTTTTATAAAAGCAGTCTTGAAGCCTTGACTGAAACACCTGTAAGTTATTGTGTATAAACGATTTATGCTTATAAAAAGCATAGGAAAACACTGTGGCACGGCGATTGTATAGTATAAAAGTGTAATTTAACAAAAGTTCAAACAAAAACTTATTTAATTAAAACTTAGGAGAAAAAAATGAAAAACTTAAAAACAATCGCTTCTACAGTCGCTTTGACCGGAATCTTAGCAGCAAATTCTTTTGCGGGAATTATCGTAAATGGCAACACAGGCGGAAACAGTCCATGTGAAAACACAAAAACTGGAATCATTGTAAATTTAACTGGAATCATTGTTAACTTCACAGGTGCATTAACCGGAATTATCGTAAATGCAATCGACACAGACACCAAATCGACTGGTTGTGTTGGAAACCAAAGAACTGGAATCTTAATGTCAGACTAGTTTAAATGTCCTAATATTCAACTTGACCAAGTAAAATCCCAAAAGAGCCTCGTTATTCGTAGCGAGGTTTTCTTTTTGCCATTTATTCTTAGAAAATAACTGTTTGAAAGTTAAAAACAACAGTTGACCAATTAAAAGTTGCAGACATTGATAGTTTTCGTTTAGTCTGAAAACTTACGATGATAAATACACCGTCACTTGTTAATCTTTTAGGCTTTTCAGTTGGAATTGCACTTTACACGCTTTTGTTAGCGATGGTTTTACGCTATCGAAAGCGGAGCGATGCAATGAATAAAGTTCTTTTTGTGACTGCAATATTGGGTTTAATCTGGAATGTTGGTGAACTTTTTAGCTTTGTTTGGCAAGGTTTTGGTTCATCATTTTCACCAATTTTGCTTGCAATTTCTTCATCTGCACTTGGTTTTTTACCTTCTGTAATTTTACAAAGTACAAAGTCTCGAATTCTAACAATTTTTTCATATAGTTTAAGTTTAGTCGCGGCATTTTTACATTTTTATTCTGTTTTTGTTTTAGGTGCTGCACCTTCTAATTTAGCTTTGCAGATACTAACTTTTGGTTCGATTGCATTATTAGCTGGACTTGTAGTTTTAGCCACACAACGCGAAGTTGAAAACAAGGTTGCACTAATTACTGCGTTAGTTATTTTCGCATTTTCGGCACTCCATTTAAGCGGCGAAACAGAGGGAAAGTCTTGGTTTGTTGAGTTGTTTGCTCATCAATCTTCTCTACCATTGGTTCTCGTAATTTTGCTCCAAAATTATCATTTTGCGTTTGCAGATTTATTTCTAAAGCGTGCAATTTCGCTTCTATTACTCTCAGTTTTGGCATTTATTTTGTATGTTTTTGTTGCTTCACCAATGCTTTCGTTAAGTGAAAACCGCGAAAAACTTGATGCTCAAACGTTTTTAGTTTTACTTATTCTCTGGATTTCAACCGCTTTGATTTATCCAAAACTCCACGAATTTGCGATTTGGGTTGTGGATAAAATGCTTTTAAGGCGAGTAGATTATAAGAAATTTAGGATTGAAATTTTACAAATAATCGAAAATCAGAAGACTGTTGACGCTGTTTTAGCTGAAATATGTAAAAAAACTGGAATGGCATTTACCGCAAAGACTTCTGTTTGGAAAGAAGTTTATGATTTAAGACCAATGTTTCAGTCTGTTGTTTTCACACCTAATAATGCTGAGATTTTTTTGCCGACAACTGACTTGCCACAATTTGAAATTAGCCTTCGAGAGTTTCTTGGTGGCAGACATCTGCTTTCAGAAGAAGTGGAAATATTAGAAAATATTTCACTGGTAGCAGCAAGAAGAATTGACTCTTTACGAGTAACTCATGAGCGTTGCGAACAAGAAATTCGCGAGCAAGAGTTTTCGAAACTTGCAACTGAAGCACAGCTTTCGGCTCTTCGGTCACAAATAAATCCCCATTTTCTATTTAATGCTTTGACAACCATCGGTTATCTTATTCAAACATCGCCCGAGAAAGCGTTTCAGACTTTAATGCGGCTCACAAAACTTCTGCGATCAGTTTTGAGTTCGACAGGAGAGTTTTATTCATTAGGTGAAGAAATAAGGCTGATTGAAGATTATCTTGAAATTGAAAGATCAAGATTTGAAGAAAAGTTGCAGATTGAAATTAATATTTCGAAAGATTTAGAAAAAATTCGCGTCCCAACTCTTATTCTTCAACCTTTGGTTGAAAATGCAATAAAACACGGAATTTCTAAATTGAAAAACGGTGGAAAACTCGAAATTAATGCAAACTTAAAAGCTATTGATGATGAAGTTTTGTTAAGTTTGAAAGTTTTTGATAGCGGCAAAGGTTTTGATCAAAAAAATATAAACAAGCACATCGGTCTTAATAATATCGAACAACGTCTGAAATCGCATTACGGAAGTTCAGCTCAACTAATTATCAAAAGTGAAATCGGCATCGGAACTACGGCAGAAGTTCGATTTCCGGTAAATGCAGTTTTATGAACAAATTACGAGTAATGATAGCTGACGACGAACGTCCGGCACGGCTGTTTTTAAAATCAATTTTGCAAAATTTTGACGATGTAGAAATTGTTGGCGAAGCGGAAAATGGAATTGAAGCAATTGAAATAATCAAGGCAACAAAACCTGATTTAGCACTTTTAGATTTACAAATGCCGGAAGCAACCGGACTTGAAGTTGTTAAATTACTTCGAAAGAATCAACTTCCGCTGGTGGCATTTGTCACCGCTTATGACGAATTTGCGGTCAAGGCTTTTGATATTAACGCGATTGATTATTTACTCAAACCAATCGAACATTCACGTTTGCGGCAAACAATTCAGAGAGCAATTGAAAGACTTGAACAAAAAGATTTGCTTTTAGAAGATGCTGAAAAACTCAAAGCTGTTGCGGAAACTTACACAGAATTAACACGACTTGAGTTTCTTGAAAGAATTCCGGTGCGTGTTCGTGAAGAAATTTTGTTGATTCCGGTCAGTGAAATTGCGTCGATTATTGCTGACGGCGAACTTCTTCATATTTCAACACTTAAGAACCAAAAATATAATATAAATTATCGCCTAAAAGACATTGAAGCTCGGCTTCAAACAGGGAAATTCGTTCGCCTTTCTCGCGGTGCATTGGCAAATTTAGAAATGATTTCGAAAATTTCGCCAATGCCAGGCGGAACTTATATTGTAACGTTAAAAAACGGACAAGAAATTCCCTCGAGTCGGCTTCAATCAAGATTATTACGAGAGCAACTTTTGAAACTGTAAATGTTTCAAAACCGTCTAATCATAAATTTTGACCAATTGTTCCTTAATAACGACAGTTTATTGAAAAATGAAACTGTGTATTTAAATTATTTGTGATAATTAAAGATTGAGATTTAGTCCAAATTCTGAGGTTATATGCAAACATTACGTCTTATTTTCGGAGCAATTTTATTCACGATAATTTTTACTCCAATTCTAGTATTTTCACAATCGACCAGTTCAATTAGCGGTAAAGTGACTTATGGCGACAAACAGTCGCCGTTACACCAGGTTATCGTCCAAATCACACAGTTAAAGCTGACTACAACGACTGACGATGATGGAAATTTCGAATTCAAAAATCTTCCATCCGGCAGATACACGTTGGTTACTCGGCTTGAAGGTTTTGCAAATTCGGCAAAATCAATTGAGTTAGTTAGTGGAGCAAACGCGGCGATTGATTTTCAATTGTCCCTAACTTCATTACGTGAGCAAGTTACGATTACTGCGTCAGGCAAAGAAGAATCTGTTTTCGATTCATTTCAATCAGTTTCATCAGTCGGCTCAACAAGAATTACAGAAAAAGCATCAACTTCAATCGGGGAAGTTTTAGATGGCGAGCCTGGAGTTGCAAAACGAAGTTTCGGAGCAGGTTCATCGCGTCCGGTAATTCGCGGGTTTGATGGCGATCGAGTTTTAGTTACACAAGATGGGATTCGTGTCGGTTCGATTGGTTCACAATCGGCTGACCACGGAGAGCCAATTGATCCACTTTCGCTCGAAAGACTTGAGGTTGTTAAGGGTCCGGCAACTTTGCTTTACGGCAGTTCGGCAATTGGCGGAGTTGTAAATGCAATTAGTAATGATGAAAACGAGTCACACAAAGGACTTCGCGGAAGTTTTTCAACAATTGGCGGAACGGCAAACAGACAAGGTGCGGTAAACGGCGGACTTGAATATGGAATAAAAAACTGGCTTTTTCGCGGAAATGGAACATTTCAACGCGAAGGCGACTACAATACACCACTAGGTAGAATTCCAAATTCGGCTTCAAAAGCAACAAGCGGTTCAGGAACAATCGGGTATTTTGGAAAAAAAGGCTTTTTTAGTTCGAGTTTTAATTACGACCGAAGACGTTATGGAATTCCATACGCTGCACTTTTTGAAGCTGAAGAAGAGGAAAAAAGACCAAGCGAAGTGTTGCCAGAAACGCCTGACGAAGATATTGATATTCGAATGAGAAATCAGAATTATCGAATTTCTGGAGGATTTAGAGACATTGATTCTTTTGTCACAAGTGGAACTTTTACTGTTAATTATAACCGCTACAATCACAGAGAAATTGAAATAGCTGATGGAATTGAAGCCATCGCCACAACTTTCAAAAACAATACAGTCACTTATAAAGGAATGTTTGAGCAAAAAAGAAACGCTTTTTGGTCAGGCAGATTTGGATTTGAAGGATTTAACAGAAACTACGAATCAGTTGGTGCAGAAGCTTTAATTGAAGGTGGAAGCGTTAAGCACCGTTCAAATTCAGTTTTTGGTCTGCAAGAATTAAGCTACAAGCGAGTTAGTTTTCAATTTGGCGGAAGATACGAAAATAATACATATCAACCAGCCAGCCCAAACCTCGGAAAACGTGATTTTGGAGGTGTTTCCGGTGCTGCCGGCATAAGAGTCGGACTTTGGGAAGGCGGAAACTTTGTTGCAAATTACACCAACTCTTATCGTGCTCCGGCGTTAGAAGAACTTTACAACAACGGACCACATATCGGAAATGTAACGTTTGAAATTGGCGATGTAAATCTACGTCGCGAACGTTCAAATGGTTTTGATGTTTCTGTCCGGCACTCATCTGATAGATTTAGAATTTCAGGTGATGTATATCATTACGACATCAAAAATTTCGTGTTTCTTTCACCGCTTGATGAAGATGGCGATGGGATTATAGATATAGAAGATGGTTTACCGGTTGCTGCTTTTTCGCAAGCCAATAGTCAATTTACGGGAGCTGAAATAAGTGGCGATGTGACTCTCAACAAATACTTTGGCGTTTTCTTTGGTGCAGATACAGTTCGTGCAAGATTGAAAAATAGCAATATTGATTTACCGCGAATTCCGCCCGCACGCGGGAAGGTTGGTCTTGATATTCGTTACAAAGGATTGAGCTTAAGACCAGAAGCAGTTTTTGCTAACGAACAGACTAGAATTTTCCCGCTTGAAACTCGAACAGCTGGATATGGAATTTTCAATGTTGCCGGTTCTTATGTGATTGGTAGCGAGCATTTTGCCCATATTTTTACGTTTAATGCATACAATTTGGGTGATAAACTATATCGAAACCATCTTTCGTTTATTAAAAATCTGACACCGGAAATTGGACGCGGAATCAGAGTTGGATACACGATCCGTTTCTTCTAAAAAGCAGAAAACTACTAAAAAAACGGACATGAGATTTCTTCTCACGTCCGTTTTTCTATTCCCAAAAAAATCAACTACGCTTTCGGTTTCGGCTTTACAGCAAGCAAATTAAGATTTACATCAATTATATTTCCGATGAAATTCGCATCATCTTTGCGTGCGTAAGTTATTCCATAATCGGCTCGATTGATTTTGAAATTTGCTGAAAAACCACATGGCGGAGTAACCGTTTTCGCCTTTTGATCATAGCAATTTCCGATCAATGTAAAAGGAAACGAAATTTCTTTCGTTACGCCGTGCATCGAGAAATCGCCTGTCAGGATATGCGTTTTTCCTTTCTTTTCAACCTTTTTGCTTTTGAAAGTAATCTCCGGATACTTAGCCGCATCAAAAAAATCAGGAGTTTTCAGATGGTTATCACGTCCTGTGATTCCTGTATCAATACTATCTGTTTTAATTGTCGCTTCAACGGTCGATTTCGTTATATCAATTTCGTCAAAATTCAAATTAACACTAAATTGGGCAAACTTCCCCGAAACGGAAGCCAATCCGCCCGCAATCGGAACGCTGAATCCGACATTTGAATGGTTCGTATCAACCGAAAAAGGTGTAACAGCATAAACCGACAAATAAAACGTTGCGACCAACGCCATCGAAATGATTTTTCTAATCATAAGTCTCCTCAAACTCTTTGTTCTCTTTGTCTCTGTGGTGAAAATCTTCAATCCGCCGGCAAAATTTTACCACGGCATTCGCCAAAGCCAATTCGCCGAAATCCTTCGCGTTCGCAATAACCTTTCATAATAACTTCATCGCCGTCTTCTAAAAATCTGCGTTGCTCGCCGTTTGGCAGTTCGATCGGTTCTTTGCCACGCCACGTCATTTCAAGCAAACAGCCACGTTCGCTTTTTTCTTTCCCTGAAACTGTGCCGGTCGCCATCAAATCGCCTGTTTGCAGGTTGCAGCCGTTCGATGCGTGATGTGCGAGCATTTGCCCGATCGTCCAATACAAATCCTTCATATTCGACCGCGAGATCATAAACGGCTCGACATTTTCGGCTCGCATTTTTTCGGTTTGGATGAAAACTTCGAGCTTGATATCGAATCCGCCAAACTGTTTGTTATGTTCGCTGTTTAGATGCGGAAGCGGTTGCGGATCGTCCGCGTCGCGTTCGAACGCAGGTACGCGAAACGGTGCGAGAGCTTCCATTGTGACGACAAACGGCGAAATTGTCGTCGCAAAATTCTTTGCTAAAAATGGTCCAAGCGGCTGATATTCCCAAGCCTGAATATCGCGTGCTGACCAATCATTTACGAGGCACAGACCGAAAATATGTTCTTCGGCGTTTTCAATTGGAATCGTGCTGCCAAGCTCATTTCCTTTTCCGACAAAAAATCCGACTTCCATTTCGTAATCAAGATTTTTCGCCGGAATATAAACCGGCGGCTGTTCGGCATCGGCTCGGTTTTGCCCTTTCGGACGCTTTACATCTGTTCCCGAAACCACGATTGACGAAGCACGTCCGTGATAACCAATAGGCACATATTTGTAATTCGGCAGCAAAGGATTATCCGGTCGGAACATCGCTCCAACATTTGTGGCGTGAAAGATTGAGCAGTAAAAATCTGTGTAATCGCCGATTACGGCTGGCGTATCTTCAAAAACACATTCATTTCTGTTATGAAGAAAATCGGCAAGTATTTCTTTCTTCTCAAAACCATCTAAAAGTAACAACTGAACTTGTTTTCTAAGTTCTGCTTTTTCATCAGAAGTAAAGTCCATTAACCCGTCAAGGCATGACCACATTCTCCGATTACCTAAGAATTCGTTGTAAGATCCGTCAAAGAAACCATTGTCAAAACAACAATCCAAATCTAAGATAAAGTCGCCTATAGCAACTCCTATGTGAATTTGAGAATGTTTTTCATCGTTATAAAAAACACAAAAAGGCAAATTCTGAATCGGAAAATCGGTCTTCGAATCGTTGGCTGATTCAACCCAGCTTTTTAAGTTAATATCGTGCGTATCATTTATCATTTATTATTTACCATTAAACATTTATTTTTTATCAATTCGCGTTTTCTTGATTATAGAAAAGAGAATTTTGGCGATTTCGACTGCGTCGTTGAACATACTTTCAAACATTTTTCGTTGATGTAACCTGTGTCCTTCAACAAATTTAGCCAATTATTTGTTTCCAAGCATTCTTTGTAAGCAATGCGGATTATATTTGAAAAATCGGCATCAGAAATTGCTCCATTTGCTTCCGCGACATTTGCACCAATCGAAGTTCCGCTTCGCAAAAATTGCTTTGACAAAACGAATTCTTTTTTCCCTTCAACCTAATATTGGTAGGCTTTCACAACTCGAATTGCAAATTTATAAGACTTTTCATATGTAACATTTTCGTCTTTCATCTGTTAAATGCTTAATGATAAATGTTCAATGAAATCAAATCTTCAATCGGCTCCAAAAATGAACACGATCCAAACGAGATTGCATTTTTTTCACGAACAAGAGCAATATTTTCAGTCAAGATTATTTGATTTGACCAAATAATATCGTCTTCGTTAAACAAAATATTTTGAGCATCGGTTTCGTTCATTAACTTGTGAACAAACGAATTATTTAAATCTTGTCGGAGATAAATTGCTGACAAAAACAAATTCAAAAATCCGTGCATTGTTCCAATCGGAGCATTAGTTTCGTAAGTTAAAGGTTTTGTGCAACGAAGCGGATGATGCAATCCGGCAGTTGCTTTAAATGGAATATTTGCCGCAACACATATTCGCATAAACTTAATTATTGCATCAGTTGAAGGAAAAGCATCTTGCGAAATTCCACCTGTTCGGATCTTTGCACGTTGCTTAGTTAAAGCCAATGCAGTTATAAAATCATACAAAATATCTTTAGCCGGAATTTCAAAATATGTAGTTAATGTCCGCGGCAAAATCTTTGCGGCTTCGTAGATTTCAGCGGTTGTTTCGACCTTTAACTCAAGCGTCTCAATTGTCGCTTTACCAAAATTTGCTTCATTAAACTCACCAACTTTTTTTAAAGTCTTTATTAAATCATCGCTTGCCAAAACACTTAAACGCCAAGGAGTTTTTTTGTTTAAAAGTTTTTCAGCCTCAATAGAAAATTCGTCCAAACGACCAGCAGGAACAATAAAACTTCCAAGCATCCAAGAGTTTTCGCTCTTCAGATATTCAGAATAATTCTTTACTGCAATCGCCATCGAAACCTCAGTCGGCGGGAAAAGTCCTGCATAATCAACGATTTCGGCTAACAAAATTTTGAGTGAATTAGTCATTAATACATTATGAGTTATTTAAAATTCTTCTTCAAACCTTGCCAACATTCGTGATAATTTTTCTGCAAACTTGGTGTTTCAAGAGCTAATTTTGTCGGATGCAAAATGTAACGAGTTTCAAACATAAAAGCTAATGTATCGCTCAATTTTTGCGGTTTAAGTTCGGCATTTGTCGCTTTTTCAAAGCCTTCTGCATCAGGTCCGTGAGCGGAAAACGCGTTGTGCAGCGAGCCGCCGCCTTTTACAAAACCTTCCTCTTTGGCATCGTATTGACCAAAAACCAACCCCATATATTCCGACATAATATTGCGATGATACCAAGGCGGACGAAACGTATTTTCCGCGACTAACCATCTATCAGGAAAGATTACAAAATCGCAATTCGCCACGCCGACTTCGTGAGAATTAGAAGTTAAAACCGTAAAAATTGAAGGATCAGGATGGTCGTAACTTATTGAGCCGATTGTATTAAACTTGCGTAAATCGTATCGGTAAGGAGCATAATTTCCATGCCACGCGACCACATCAAACGGCGAATTTCCGATTTCACAAGCAAACAGATTTCCGCCGAATTTACAAACTAATTCAAACTCACCTTCGCGGTCTTCGAACCAAGCTTCCGGCGTTTCGAAATCACGCGAATTTGCTAATCCGTTTGAACCTATTGCACCAAGTTCGGGCAGACGAAAGTTCGCACCATAATTTTCACAAACATAACCGCGAGCCTTTCCATCTGCAAGCTGAACGCTAAATTTTAGTCCACGAGGAATCACCGCAATTTCGCCCGGACCAACCTGCAATGCACCCATCTCAGTCAAAATTCCGATTCGTCCGTCTTCAGGAACAATCAACATTTCGCCGTCCGCATTGTAGAAAAAACGGTCTTTCATGTGCGTATTACAGGCGTAAATATGAATCGCAATTCCTGTTTGTGAATGAGAATCGCCGCAACCGGCAATCGTCATCATGCCGTCGATAAAGTCTGTGTTTTCAGCCGGATAATCAAACGCATTCCAACGCAATTGATTAGGATTTGTCGGAATTTCATCAAACTTGCCTACCAAATTTCTATTGCTGATTTGACGGAAAGGTTTGTGCAAAACACTTGGACGAATCCGATAAAGCCAGCTTCGTTGATTGAGTAAACGCGGCGTGGTAAACGAAGTTCCAGAAAATTGCTCGGCATACAAGCCAAACGGCGGCTTTTGCGGCGAATTTTGTCCGATAGGCAACGCACCCGCGATTGCTTCGGTGGCGAAATCATTCCCAAAACCTTTTTGATATTTAAGATCCATAAGCTAATTGGTCTGCTTTTTAAGAAGTCGATAAGTTAGAGCCATCGTAATACACTGCTTTAATTCGTCAGTCGGAAACTCGTCGTTTACATCAAAATGAATCGCCCGATTTCCTTCGTAAGTTAATTTGTCGCCAAACATCTCTTTAAAACTCTCAACCAATGTCGTCTGACAAAGGAAATAAATCGCGTATTTGTTATCCTGATTTTTTAACCTATCAATCCGAATCATGCTTCCGCTTTTTGATTTGGTCTTAAGATAACTCGGCTGATTCCATTTTAGGGTTTCTTCAAGTTTGCCAACTTCTTTTATCGATTTTGCGGTATCAAAAATCAATTGCCGCAACGACATCAATTTCTGCCGAACTCTAATTGGCGAATTGTCGAATATCGCTGCGACTTCCAAATTTTCGAATTTTTGGAATTTCATTCTTAGAGATTTCCACGCTTTCGCTGTTCATCTTCAATCGAAACAAACAACGCCTTAAAGTTTCCGGCTCCAAAGCCTTTACAGCCTTTTCGTTGCAAAATTTCAAAGAAAACAGTCGGGCGATCTTCCACGGGTTTGGTAAAAATCTGCAATAAATAACCTTCTTCGTCGCAATCAACCAAAATTCCAAGTTTCTTCAAATCTTCAATATTTTCGTCAACTTCCCCAACTCGCTCGGTTAAATCATCGTAATATGAATCGGGAATTTCCAAAAATTCAACGCCGTTTTCTTTTAATTTAGTGACAGTATGAACGATGTCTTTGCAGAGCAACGCAATGTGTTGAACGCCCGCGGACTTGTAATAATCGATGTATTCCTGAATCTGACTTTTGCCTTTTTTGCCTTCAGCAGGCTCGTTTATCGGAAATTTGATGTTGTGTCCGCCGTCGCTCATTACGATTGACATCAGCGATGAATATTCGGTCGAAATCGTTTCGTCATCAAACGTTAAATAACGAAAAAAGCCCAAAACATCGCGGTAATAATCGCACCAATAGTTCATTTTACCGAGTTCAACATTGCCGACAATATGATCAACCAACTGAATACCAACATCTTCGCCGACTAAATTTTGTGCCGCAAAATTAGGCAAAAATGTGCCGTTGTAATCTTTATACGAAATTAAACTGTGCAGAGTGTCGCCGTAAGTGTGAATTGCGGCGTGGCGAATTGTGCCGTTTTCATCGGAAATATCGCGTGGCTCGCTCGCAACCTTCGCACCGCGTTTTACGGCTTCGTTAAAAGCCGCATCGCAATCTTCGACCTGAAACGCAATATCACGAACGCCATCGCCGTGAATTTTGATGTGTTCGGCGGCGTAATGTTCGGAATTCAAAGGAGTTGTCAAAACAAAATTAACTCTATTTTGCCGCAAAACATAGCTAGTCGCTTCACGATTACCGGTTTCCAACCCAGAATAAGCAGCCCGCGAAAAGCCAAATGCCTTGCGATAATAAAACTCTGACTGCTTCGCATTACCAACGTAAAACTCAACGTGATGTATTTTTTTTAAACCTAATGGATTTTTGTCTGTCATAAAAATAATTTTAAAATTAATTCGTTCGCCGTTTTCAATTTCTGAACTTTGCTTTCACGCTTCGGAGAAGCAAAATAATGTAGCCAGTGGTGAGCGTTTCGCGAACCTCTGGAATACAAACAACCCCGGATTGGAGCTCTGAAAGAGCGAAACCTACCACAAATATTGTTCATCAAAAGGCGTTCCGCTTCGTTGCAAAAGTTCCAAGTATTCCGTTTTGAAATCATCATTCTTATGATGGTCTTTCTGATTTAAGATGTAATTTTTCACCTTATCCAAATTCGTTGCACTAACGGAAAATGCACCGTATCCATTTTGCCAAGCGAAGTTAATCTTCTTTTCGCGTTTTACCCACGCCGTAGAATTCGCTTTCGATTCTCGCATGAAATAATCGATTCTATGCTATGCGGTCAAACCAACCAATAAATGAAGGTGATCCGCAATTCCACTGATCGCCACGCAAACACCGTCTTGATTCGTAACGATGCCGCCGAGATAGCCATATAAATCTTTTTCAATCGTGTCAGAAATTAGCGGTTCACGATTCTTCGTATTGAAAGCGAGATGGAAATGTAGATTTGCATGGATTGACGGCATTCTTTTGTTTCACCCCTCTAGATCTCGGATATTTTAATTACGTGTCAAGACCTTATCACTTCTGGCTACCTTATTGGCGTTGCTCCGCAACGTGTATTTAAATGGGAGTGTAGCGAGTTCAACTTCATTTAAAAACTCTCAATATATTTCCGTGTAACCTCTTTCAATTCTGCATAACTCGGAATTACATACAATAATTTTTGCATATCCGAATAACTGTAATCTTGGTTGATAACCTCTTCCAGATCAAATTTCCTTCGCTCAACTTTATCGGAAAAAGCGTGTTCCAATTCGCCAAAACTCGAAAGCAAACCTGCACCGTATGCCTTGATGTCGCCTTCGTGTTCGACCAAGCCAAATTCGATTGTGAACCAATAAAGTCTGCCTAATTCTTCGAGCTGTTTGTCTGTCGCAATTCTCGCACCGTGTCCAACTAACTGCGAATAATCGGCAAAATTCGGATTGGTAAACATCGGAATATGTCCGATTGCTTCGTGAACAATGTCTGGCTCGGGCGTGTAAGCAGGTTCGCTGTGATGGCGAATATATTGCGTGCAAAGCATCGTCCGATATGAAAGCCATGAAAGAAAACCGCGAGTTTCGACCAATCCTTCGATTGGTGCGAGGCGAAAACCTGTTAATTCTTTCAAACGGCGATTCATTTCTGACAATTGCGGAATTCGTTCCGTTGTAATACCTAGGTCTTTTTTTGCTTTCAAGTAAAAAGGCGATGCATATTTTTGCTGCAATTCTTCTAATTCTTCGGCAACATATCGCCAAACTCTCTGTTCACGCGAATTGTATTCAACATCTGTAATATTTCCAGTTTCACGAAATTTTCTCGCACAAGCAGCGATATAATCTCGTCTTTCACGATAGTTCGCATCGTTTGCTCCGGGATGGTTGAGCTGCAATTCGTTGATATTTTCAAATTTCATATCGCTAAACGTCGGCAACTCGTCATCGCTTATTTTGTAGTTTGAAATTTCAAACGCAGGTTCAATTGTGGCAACACTTTCAGCTAACATAATTTTTCTCCAAAAGACGCAGTTATCTATTAATAAATAATTGTAATAGAAACTTGATAATTATTGAATAGGCATAGTTTGTTTTTATGTTAAAATTGCTTTAGATTTTAAGGTAGATTGGCAAAAAACTTTATAAAGTAAATTGATTGGTGGAATTATCAAAACAAGAAGCAATAGCGGCTTGGCTTTTTTAAAAATGATTGATGAAATTGATTGGAAAATATTAATAGAATTACAAAAAGATGCTCGAACGAGTTTTGCCGAACTTGGTCGCCGAATTGGGTTGACGACACCAGCCATAATTGAACGAGTTCGCAAACTCGAAGACGCAAAAATTATCACCGGTTATCGGGCAGAAATTGATAATGCAAAAATCGGTTTACCGATTACGGCGTTTGTTCGAATGAGTATTTCAGGCGTTGATTACAGCCAAATTGTTAAAACTGCTGAGGAAACAAAAGAAATCCTCGAATGTCATCGCGGCACAGGTGGCGATTCTTTTATTATGAAAGTTGCAGTTGCAGACGTCGAAAATTTGCAAAATTTGATTGATAAACTAACGCCTTATGGCATTACAACAACTTCGATTGTGCTTTCGTCACCAGTCAAAAAACGAGTAATTGAACCGAAAATATGAATCTCGCATACGGAAAAAGTTTTATTGATTTTGAAGATTCGCGATTTGAAACTCTTGGCGATTTTGCGTCAACAAAATCGCTTTCTGACGCGGAATTAAATAGTATTTTCGACGATTCGCCAATTGAAGATATTGTCGATTCGGGCGAAAGTGTTTTGTTTGTTGTGCCGGACTCAACGCGGCAATGTGCGAGCGGTCAAATCATAAATTTATTGGTTAGACGGTTGATTGCAAATGGAATAATGCCTTTCGATATGCGAATAATTTTCGCAACCGGAATTCACCGAAAGGTCACGGATGAAGAAAAATCAGAAATCTTATCACCGTTTATCTTCCAGCGAATAAAGATTTTAGATCACAATCCGAGAGATATTTCGCAAATCGTGAAACTTGGTGAAACGAAACGCGGAACATCAATAGAACTAAACAAAGCGTTGCTTGAACACGATCACATTGTCATAATTGGAGCAATTAATTGGCATTATTTTGCAGGTTTTGGCGGCGGAAGAAAATTGATTTGTCCTGGACTTGCGTCAAATAAAACAGTAAACGAAACGCACAAACTCGCATTTGATTTCGAAACAAAATCGCGACGCGAAGGTGTCGGCACAGGGTTGTTAATTGGAAATGCGGTTCACGAAGAATTTACAGAAATCGTTGAAAAAATAAATCCGAGCTATTCAGTGAATGTTTTTACAAATGAAGATGGCGGAATTTCCGAAATATTTTGCGGAGACTGGAAAACTTCATTTGAAGAAGCATGTACAATGTTTGCATTGAGAAATAGCTTTCAAATTACTGAGAAAAAGGAAGTTGTGGTTGTCAGTTGTGGAGGTTTCCCTGCTGATATTAACTTAATTCAGGCACATAAAGCGTTAGAAAACGCTTCGCTCGCGTGTCTCGATTCGGGAACAATTATTTTGCTTGCTGAATGTTCAGAAGGACTTGGGCGAAATGATTTTTTGAAATGGTTTGAAGCCGAAAATTCAAATAAACTCGCGGAAATGCTGGTTGAAAAATATCAGGTAAATGGTCAAACAGCTTGGAGCTTGATGAAAAAATTAGAGAAATTTAATGTCGTGTTGATTTCTGATTTACTAGAAACTGAAACGAGGCAGATGAGAATTTCTGCCTCGAATAATATTGAAAAAACGTTAGCCGGAATTGATTTCCAGGAAGGTTATGTTTTGCCTTTTGGTTCAAAAATTCGTGTTATTTCTTAAGCTCAAAAGTTCTAGCTATTTGATCGGTTTGGTTGCGAATTGCACGAAGTTTATCACGGTAACCGGTAAAACGAAGCACGTAAACTGTTGTGTCGTTTGCCTTTAGATAATAAAATCTTCCGCTCATATTTTTCCCAGCTTTGACGAACTCAAAGTTAAAAACCTTGCCTTTCAAGTTTCCGGCAAAAGTTTCTTCTTTGCCAGCAACGAAACCTTGCATAAACTGAAGTTTTTGTTCTGTTTCACGCAATATAACGTCAGTTACAAGTTCATCAGCTTTTGAAGTAACTCGTCTAATTTCAATTTGTCCATCTAATCGGTCGCCATAAACGTATTCAACATTTGGACTTGCAACAGTTGGTTTAACAGTCATTTTCCAAGTTGCATCTGGAATATCGAAAGTGTATTCGACATTAACATCATTAAAAGTTGATGTTTGTGCACACACAAAAACCGCAAAAGTAAGCAACAAAACTGCGGACAAAATAAGGTTTTTCATAATTACAAATTCCTTTAAAAACTAACAATTCATATTTTAACTTAAATGTTTAAAAAGCACGAAATTTTAGATGTTATTTGTTTATTTGTGGTTGTAAGATTTAGAATCTAACAAAATTTATGAATATTACAGAATCTAAAAGACTAAATATTTGCGAACTTTCGATAAAAGACTCAGCCTTTATTCTCGAATTGCTTAATGAACCGGCGTTTATTGAAAATATCGGAGATCGAAATGTGAGAAATTTGGAAGATGCAGAAAATTACATTTTAAATGGTCCAATCGCAAGTTATCACAAACATAGATTTGGTTTGTGGGCAGTTGAGCTAAAAAATACAAATGAATTGATTGGAATTTGTGGCTTAATAAAACGCGATTCGCTTGAAGATATTGACATTGGATTTGCGTTTTTGGAGAGATTTTGGGGAAATGGTTACGCGGTTGAATCTGCCGAAGCGTGCTTTGATTTTGCACGTAATGTTGTTGAAATAAAACGGCTTGTTGCGATTACGATTTCAGATAATAAAGGTTCAATTCGTGTTTTGGAAAAGATCGGTTTGAAATTTGAAAAAATGATCATACAGCCGAATGATGAGAACGAGTTGATGCTTTTCGGAGCGGAATTTTGATATAACTTTGTTTTAACGCAAAGTCGCTAAGTTCAAGAGAAACAATAGATAAGAAGATCATATAATTGATTCCTTGTTTCTTTGCTTTGCGACTTTGCGTTAAAAAACTCCTTAACTCCTCGCCGCTTGATTCACCAATTCAACAAAATCCTTGCGGTAATTCTTCAAATCGCTTCCTTTTGCAGAATTTGTACGATTGATAATGCTATTAAAACTTGCCGAACCTTTATAACGGGATTTTCGCAAAACGAGTCCGAATTCCGCGACCGCAGAGGCGAAACGCAAATTATCAGAAGCGTTTTCAATCGAGTTATTCTGATCGATCAAACCAATGGTCAAAAGCTTCGATTCTGTTTCTTTTGGTTCTTTGTAGCGAAGTTTTGTGGTCATCAATTCGTTATTGAAATTAGTCGTTTCGCTTGGTTGAACTTTCGAATATTTCAATTCAATTCCTTCATTTTCAACCACTTGTCCCGCCGGAACGATTTCGTAAAGTGCTGTAACGGAAAGACCTGCACCGATTTCACCGGCGTCTTTTTTATCATCGTTAAAATCTCTCGCGGCAAGCATTCTATTTTCATAACCAATTAAACGATAGCCTGCAACCTTTGCCGGATTGAATTCAACCTGTATTTTCACGTCTTTCGCGATTGTATAAAGCGTGCCGGCAACTTGCTGCCCGAGAGCTTTTCTAGCTTCCTCGGAAGAATCGATATATGCGTAATTTCCGTTGCCTTTATCGGCGAGTTTTTCCATCATCGAATCGTTTAGATTTCCAGTTCCAAAACCCAACACTGATAAAAATACGTTGCTATTTCGTTTTTGCTCAATCAGTCGAACTAGTTCATCGTCGTTTTGAAGACCAACATTGAAATCGCCATCCGTGCCTAGAATCACGCGATTGTTTCCGTTCGCAATAAAATTCTCTTCCGCGATTTTGTACGCGAGGCGGATTCCTTGTCCGCCGTTGGTCGAACCGCCAGCTTCTAAATTATTTAGTGCGGAGAGTATTGCATTTTTGTCATTCGTTGAAGGTAAAACAAGCCCGCTTGAGCCTGCATAAACTACGATCGCCACTCGATCTTGCGGTTTCAATTGATTAACCAGCACCTTTAAGCCCTGCTTCAAAAGCGGTAATTTGAATCGATCATTCATTGAGCCGGAAACATCGAGTAAGAATACGAGATTCGAAGGGGGCGTATCATCGAGTGAAACTCTTTTGCCCTGCAAACCAATCGAAACAATCTTGTGCTTCGTATTCCAAGGGCAAGTTGCAATTTCATTTGTAACGCTAAAAGGCACATCGCCAATCGGCTGCGGATAATCATATTCGAAATAATTTACCAACTCTTCGATGCGGACTGCATCTTTCGGTGGCAAATTTCCTTCTTGAATATGTCTGCGAACATTAGCGTAAGACGCGGTGTCAACATCAATTGAAAATGTAGAAAGCGGTGCATTGCGGGTTTCGAGAAACGGATTTTCGTCAATTTCAGCGTATCTCTCGCCGCTCGATTTCTCTTCGACCTCCATTTTGGCTGCCGAACTGTTTGCGGCGGTCGTCGATGCGTTCGTAGAAGCTTGTTTTGCGACTGCGTAAGGTTGTTCAGATTGATCTGTCGTTGGGCTATTTTTAGCAGCTTCGCTCGGGTTGCTCGTCCCGCTGCAAGCTGACAAAAGCATTGAAAATATCAATAAACATGGTAACGCGTATCTTTTTGAAAAACTGTGGCTTCTCATATTTCCTCCGAAAAATAAAATGCAAGTTTAGGACTTGTCATGCGATAGAACGAACGACCGAATCAAACTTGCAATCTTTTTTCAGAAATATGAAATTATTTTCGAGAATGTTTTTCTTTTAGTAAACCTTGCTTTCCCGAATAGAGCAAAATCGGAGTTGCTTTACTCATATCAAATGATGGAATTGCATTCATACTTCGGTGCGTATTTGTACAATCAGCCGCAATCACATACAGATTTTCGTAAGATTTCAAGCCATTGAGCCATAAAGAAGAACTCGTTAAATCGCCTGAAGTTCGGACATATTCAGTTTTTAAGTATTTAGATCCATTAGAATCAACAGTATAAAAATGAAGTGCAATACTGGTTTTGAGTTTGTTTTCACTAAATTCCCAATTGATTTGTTTGGTCTTCAAATCTAAAACGACTTGCTTTATGAGTGGCTGATTAGTTCTAATTCCAGGATCCGCATATCTGAGTGGGTTTACGGGAAACTCACAAATTATGGGCTTATCCCGAATAAAAACGCTATAAGTAATCCCGCTGATTCCTAAAATCGATACAAAAAGTGCAATTCCCAAAATGTGTTTCTTCATAATCAAAATCCTCTTACGATTAATATGCCATAAATAAGAACGAAATAGTTAAACTTTCTTGCACAGTTTTTCCGATGCAAACAAATTTCGGCTTTTCTAGAGTTAAAGACGTCTAAGCTTATAGAAACATTTCGTTTCGAGATTTTCAATTTTTGAGGTAACACAATGAAATTTATACAACAAACAACAGCATTTTTACTGACTATTTTGATTGCTACGCCTATTTTTGTTTTTGGTGACGGCAAAATACGAACGACAGCAAAAAAACTCACAGAAGAGCAAAAAATTACTCACGTTCTTAATCGTTTAGGTTTTGGAGCAAGACCGGCGGATATTGCGAAAATTAAGGCAATTGGTATCAATAAATATATTGAACAACAACTTAATCCTAATGTTATCAATGATTTAGTTGCAGATAATAAAGTTAAAAATCTGGAAGTTATGAATCTTTCAACGACCGAATTATTTGCAAAATATCCGAGTCCGGCTGGCATTTTTCGTATTCTTGAACAACAAGGAATGGTAAAAAAAGGAACACTTGCGAAGAGTGAAGCTGATGGTGCAAAAACTCGAAGTGAAGCCATGAAAATGCCGGGCGAAGAAATGAAAGTCGGTGAAGAATCTAAGGAAGACCAAGCAGATAAACGCGAAAGAAGACAACAACTTTTGGAACTCTCGCAAAAATATGGTTTTCGTCAAGCAAATTTAATTCCGCAACAAATTGTCGAAAACCGTGTTTTGAGAGCAGTTTACAGCGAAAAACAACTCCAAGAAGTTATGGTCGATTTTTGGCAGAATCATTTTAATGTTTATTCCGGTAAAAGTTTTGTTCGCTGGTATATTCCAAGCTATGAACGAGATGTTTTGAGAAAAAATGCACTTGGGAATTTTAAAGATTTAGTTGTTGGAACAGCTCAACATCCGGCAATGCTTGTTTTTCTCGATAATTTTGAAAACGTTTCGCCAAATTTACAACAAAACGCAAACGGAAGAAAAAATGCCGGACAAAATCAACAAGCGGTTGCTCAGAGAATTGCGAACAATCCACAAGCTCGAGAAAAGTTGAAAGAAAAATTTGGTTTGAGCGACAAAGAATTAGATGAACGTTTGAAACAAAATCAAAATGCAATGCCGGTTGGAAATGCACAAAGACGAGGATTGAACGAAAATTACGCTCGTGAACTGATGGAATTACATACACTTGGAGTTGATGGCGGTTACACTCAGCAAGACATAATTGAGGTAGCTAAATGCTTTACGGGCTGGACGGTAGCAGATGCAAGAGGTTATAAAAAACTTGCCGGAAGTATGATTGCCGGAACGGAAGAAAAACGTGAAGCTCAAATGCAGAAACGCCTAGGTATTCCTGAAGACGTTGAAAGTGGAACGTTTTACTTCAACAAAAACTGGCACGATTCTAATGAAAAAACTGTTTTAGGACAAAAAATTAAAGCTGACGGGATTAATGATGGGCTGAAAGTGATTGATTTACTCGTAAATAATCCGTCAACTGCGAAGTTTATTGCTAAGAAATTAGCGATTAAATTTGTCAATGATAATCCGAGTGAAGCGTTTGTAAATCGCATCGCAAAAGCATTTTCAGACTCAAAAGGCGACATTAAATCAACGCTCAAAGCAATTTTTACTGATGATGAATTTTTTGCACCTGAAAACTATCGGGCAAAAATAAAGACACCTTTTGAGCTGGCGGTTAGCTCAATCAGAACGCTTGGTGCTAATACAAATGCAAACCCAACTTTTTTAAGTTTGCTCCAAAAAATGGGCGAAGTTCCATATGGTTATCAAGCACCAACTGGTTATGGCGATTCAGCCGAAGATTGGGTAAACACAGGTGCATTGCTCGAGAGATTAAATTTTGCTGTTGCATTTTCTTCAAATCGAATTCCTGGAACCAAGGTCGATTTAGTAAGATTTGAGTCAAAAGATAAGGGAAAAGTTTTGAATTCTGCAATTGAAGGAATTTTGGATGGTGAAATTTCGGAAAACACTCGGGCAAATTTACTTAAACAAATTGAGCAACCTTTACCCGAAGTAACAATCGGAAAAGATGAAAACGATATGCCGGAAATGTCTGCAATGCCGCAAAAAGGTGCGGCAAAATATGGTCAAGGCAAGCAAAAACGTTTGCTAGAACCAAGCGGAAATCCTGAAGTTTTCAAAATTGTCGGTTTAATTTTGGGAACGCCAGAATTTCAACGGCAATAAATAATTCTAATTGTCACGTCCTGAAATAATTTGACAGTTTTTTTTGTTAGCCTGTGGATTAAAGTTCACAGGCTTTTTTGTGATTATATTTCCGATAAACGGCAGAGATTTATTTCTTCGGCACAGGAGATTCTAATTTTTCTTTGAGCGATTCAATTCTCTTTTTTGCTTCAATTGCTTCTTGCGAATTTGGATATTTTTTTATTAATTCATCCCAGCTTTTTCCGTTATAATGAAACTGTTTAGTTTCTACATTAAAAAGAAAAACAATATCTAGTTTACGAAAACGGTCAAGTCCAACATAATTTAAATAAAAACTGTGAAGTGGTGCAACAGTTGCCGCCATTTCTCTGCGGATAAGTCTTTTGCTTGCATCAGTTGATAATTTTCTGGCTTGTTCTTCAATCAAATCTCCATAGAGCAATAAAATTGCCGGTCGAAAGTTTGATTTTGTAAAAGTGTCTAAGAACATTGAAGCAACTTCAATTTGGTCAAAGGCGTCAATTGCCTGAACAATCTTGGCTAAACGTTCGTCATCACCAGGATTATTTTTAGAAACAATTGCGTCTGATTGAACCCAGCCGTAGAAATTTGGAATAGCAGTTACTTTATAAAAAGTAACGCCTTCATTTTGTTTAACACCCGAAATATAAACATTGCGTCCAAGTCGCATTCTCTGTATTTCACGTGAAAAAAAGCTCGGCTCTGAGCGTAAAACTGAGAGTCTTTCATCAATTACAATGCCGTATGTTCCAACAATTTGTGGAGATTTTGACATCTGTTTTGATTTCACAACCGGTCGGACTTTTTGTGAAGACGCAAGATTACAAAAAAAGACAGTCGTGAGACATAGAAGTATTGCAGTTTGTCTAAAACTACGCATAAATTAAAGTTCCTTTTAGGAGAATTTGGGGGTGAAAAGATTAAATCACAAAAATAAAATATTTGAAAGTAAATGAGATTGTGCTTAAATTATTTATTTTTTATTTTATTTGCAAAAGTTGCGTGATGAAAGTGACAAATTGCAGTTGCTAGTGCGTCAGCAGCATCGTGTGGTTGTGGAATTGTTGGCAGTTTAAGCAAGATTTTTACCATTTCTTGCACTTGGTGTTTTTCGGCGTTGCCATAGCCAACAACGGTTTGTTTTATTAAACGAGGTGCATATTCGCCAATTTCTAAACCGTTTTTTTCGGCTAACAATAATACGACACCGCGAACTTGTCCGAGTTTGAGTGCAACTTTTACGTTTACTGCAAAAAATGCTTCTTCAATTGATAAAACATCGGGTTGGAATCTATCAATCACGTCTTGTAAGTCGTCAAAAATCTTAGCTAAACGCTTGGCGAAATGATCTTTTGGTGATGATTTTACGGTTCCATAATCAATCAAACGATAAAAACTTCCGTCTTTTTTTACAACGCCCCAACCGAGCGTTTCACTTCCGGGATCAATGCCGAGAACTCTCATTATTCATATTCACTTTCGTCAATATCGAAGTTTGCGTAAACATTCTGAACGTCATCATTGTCGTCAAGAGCTTCGTAAAGTTTCAACATTTTCTTGGCGTCGTCGCCTTCAAGTTTGATGTAATTTTGCGGAATCATCGAAATTTCTGCTGAATCAGGTTCAATTCCAACTTTTTTTAATGATTCACACACGCCTTCAAACGATTCTTGCGAAGTATAAATTTCAAAAAATTCGCCACCATCTTGCATATCATCTGCACCTGATTCTAGTGCAATTTCAAAAAGTTCGTCTTCACCTTTTGCATCTTTTGAAACCGCAATGCAACCTTTGCGGTCAAACATCCAAGCAACTGAACCTGCTTCACCCAAGTTTCCACCATTTTTTGAGAAAAGGTGACGAAGTTCAGCAACTGTTCGATTTCGGTTGTCTGTCATAGTTTCGATTAAAACCGCTACACCATTAATTCCGTAACCTTCGTAAGTGATTTCATCGTAGTTTACACCTTCAAGTTCGCCGGTTCCGCGTTTAATTGCACGATCGATTGTATCGTTTGGCATGTTTTGAGCTTTCGCATCAGTAACAGCTTTTCGCAAACGAGCGTTTGCATCAACATCGCCAGTTCCACCGGTTCGTGCCGCGACAGTAACTTCCTTGATTAATTTAGTGAATATTTTTCCGCGTTTCGCATCTAAAGCACCTTTTTTATGCTTGATGGTGTGCCATTTACTGTGTCCAGACATTAAGAAATTTCCTTTTCTTATACAAAAAATTTAATTGTGTGAGTTTATCACGCGAGTTTTTTAGTATCAAATATCACTTTATTTTCTCAAAAGACTGTCAATTTTATTCTGTAAAACATTTAGTTTAACAATTCCATTTTTTGAAAAAAATTCGATGCCATTTTCATCTAATAAAACGGTGAATGGCAAACCACCGTGCCAATTTTTTGAAACCAATGAAACTGCAGAACTTTCATCTTGGGTTTTTAAAAGAAACGATGGCATTTTTGCATTCATTTTTCCAAGAAATTTGGGAACATCCTGATCAATTTCTGAAAGATCGTCCATTGAAATTGTATAAAAATCGATTTTCCCACGATACATTTCGTCAATTTTAATTAAATCTGGAAATTCTTTGACACAAGGTTCACACCAAGTTGCCCAAAAATTTAACAAAATAGGTTTCCCATTTGGTTTGAGCAGGTTTTTAAGTTCGGCTATATCTATTTGAGTTATTTTGGGCAGATTTTTTAAATCTTGGGAAACTATTTTTTTGATGACAACTTTCTTCTTTTTTGAAACAACTTTTTTAACTTTACGACTTTGAGCAGAAACTTCGGTCGTAAATGAAAAAAGTAAAAAGGAAATTAAAATAAGAAAAGGCAAAAGCGAAATACCTTTCGCCTTAAAAATATGAATGTTCATAAACTATTTTTTCTCAAGACGTTTTATTGAACAACCAACAGCATTTGTCGAAGTTTTTTTGATTTCTTTGTTTGCAATTCCAGCATCCAAAGCGTCTCTAAGATAAGTTGCGGTTATTGAATCGCCATTGCGACTGTTGTCTATTGCACCGCGATAAAGAAGTTTTCCGCTGGCATCAAAATATAAAACTTCAGGCGTGGCGTTTGCTGCAAATTGGTCAGCAAGAACATTTCCTTTATCAATTAAAACCGGAAAAGCATATTTCTCTTCAGCGTGAGATTTTACTTTTTCAGTTGTTTCGGTTGAATTTGAGTTAATGCCGATAAAATTGATTCCTTTCTTTCCATATTCAGCTGCAAGTTGGACAATTCGTTCGTCGTAGCTTTTAACAACCGGACATTGAACGGATAAAAAAACTACAATCGCACCTTTCTCACCTTTTAAATCGTTGAAAGACTTAATTGAACCCGAAGTATCAGGAAGTTTGAAGTTTTCAACAGTTGTTCCGACGGGAAACTCACCTTCGGCTTTTGTTGCGGAAGTAAAAACACTTCCACATACCAACATAAGTGCGGTAAAGATTAGACTTAAACGTTTCATAGAAATACTCCTTAATTACTAATTATTATTTTCTACAATTTAGACGCTTTATTTAGCGTTTTAGCTGTATGACTATTCACTTTCTTTTTGAAAGCAAAATTTCCATTGCATCGTCAACAGTAATAATTCCGGCAATTTCACCTAAATCATCAATAATTGGCAATGCCAAAAGATTATATTCGGCGATAGTTTCTGCTGCTTCATCGGCTGAAATATTCGGATGTGCATAACGAAATTTCTCACGCATTACTTCGCTTAGTTTTAATGTTGGATCAGCCAAAATTAAGCCACGCAAAGACATTACACCACAAATCTTCCAAGAATTTTCTTCTTCGACGATATAAAGATAATAAATCATATTTGGTGTTTCCGCCATTTCCCGCAAGCGTGCAATTGCTTGAGAAACCGTTAAATCCTTTGGAAAAACAACAAATTCGGTGGTCATCAAACCGCCCGCAGTATCTTTATCAAAAGGCATTAACTCCGCAACTTCTGCTTTTTCATCATCTTCCATCAAATTGAAAAGTTCTTGAGCCTTTTCTTCATTCATTTCGCCAAGCACATCAACTGCATCATCGGGCGACATTTCGTCCAAAATATCTGCGGCACGCTCTTCGTCCATTTCCTCCAAAATTCTAGCTTGATTTTCGGTGGACATTTCTTCAAGTGTGTCAGCTGCCGTTTCATCATCTAAACTACCAACAATTTCGGTTCTATGAATTGGTGACAGACTTTCTGCAAGTTGGGCAATTTCCACCGGATGAAGTCTGGAAAGTTTGTCTTTTGAAGATTTTAGCTGGACAGTTGCTGTCGCTGTATCAGTTGCCAAATAGCCTACATCTTTCCAATCAATAACTTCAACAACGGCATTATTTCCATATAAACCTATCGGCAAAAGTCTTCGCAGAAAACCACGAAATGTGACATCTGCTCCGGTAACACGCCATTTATCGGCTTCAATAAGTTGAACATCATTTACTCGAACAACTCTTTTTCCATCAACATCTATCAGCTGTTTGTCTAAAACATCTTTTGTCAGCAAAACTTCGCCTTCACGGCGATTAAACATACTAAATTTTAAAACGTCTTTGTTTAGCTTTGCCCCAAAAGTTCCAAAAGTTGCTATTTGTGTCCAAGAAAGAAAGAAATTTCGGCGATTATAGCGTGCAACAAGTCCAATTAAAGGCGGATAATCCTCAGCTCCATAATGCACAACAACGTCTTTGATGGTGGCAATTTTTTCGCCTTCAACATCAAGAACAGGTCGTCCTAAAATTTGTGATAAATAGAGCATAAATTTGAAAACCTTTTTGTTTAGCTACATTTCAAATATACTTTGATTCAATATTTTCAACAAATATAAAGCCAAAAAACAGCCCGCGTTAAAAAATGTTAAAAATGTTTGTTATTTTTTGGAAATATTTATCCTTTAGGTTTTTCTTTTAAGTAGAGCACTCAAACTTCATTGAGTGGAACTAATCCGATAAAAACCTAAAATATGAAAAAAACTCTTCTTATCGCATCAGTCGTTCTCGCCACTACGACACTTGGCTTTTCTCAAAACCGAAACAGATACGTTTTCGATAACTTTGCAACTTCAAAAGGAGTTGAAGTAGTTTCAGAAAATAGAAACTACGAACCTGTCCGAAAAGAAACATTAGATAAAAAAGGTGTTAAAAAAACCGTTCAAAAAACTATGAGTGTGACCGATGCTGAGAGTTTAAAAGGCTCTGGAGTGAAATCAACGGCAGCAACTTACTCAAAAGTTTCGATGACAGGCGGCGGAAATATGCGTGGATTTACAACAGGTGATCCGATTGTAGATAGTTATATTGTAAATTCATCTGCGAAATATGGAATGGATCCGTTATTGATTTATGCTCAAATGAGCCAAGAGTCAGCATTCAAGAAAAAAGCATTATCAAATAAAGGTGCGAGCGGATTAATGCAATTAATGCCGCCAACTGCCCGCCGATTTGGTGTGACAGATATTTATGATCCGCAGCAAAATATTGATGCCGGAATTAAATATATGCGTTGGCTTTATGACAAATTCGGTGGCGATATTAATCTTGCTCTTGCCGGATATAACGCTGGCGAAGGTGCGGTAATGAAATACGGAAATCAAATTCCACCATACAATGAAACACGCGAATATGTTCGCAGAATTACAGCTAGATACGGCTCAATCAGAAATCCAAACTTCGTCAAAAATGTTAAACCTGTTCCAATAAATCAAATTGCAAAGATTGAAAAAAGAGAATCAGCACCGCTGACAACAGTTGAAGCTATTACAGTTGCAGTCAGATTGCCGGACGGGAGAATGCGTTTGGTTAATCAATAATCAGTTATAAAATTTTTCTCCTCGGTTTAAAAACCATCGCGGTTGGTCGTTACCAACCGCTTTTTTTGTTTAGAAATCGAAAATAAGTTAATATTCATTGTAATGTTTTGTATAAAATGTGGCACAAATAATCCGGCTGAAGCAATTTTTTGCAACAAATGTGGTTCAAAGTTTTTTCAAGAAGAAGAGACAAAAGTTGCAACCAAGGCAAATCACAACGAGATTAATATTTTCACCGTTCGTCCAACTTTAATGTTTGTCCAAACAGGTTATGTGTTGGCGATTATGGCAGCATTTTTGTTGGTCGTAATTCTGTTTTATGTAAGCAGTTCAATACCTTGGTGGTTTTCTGTTTTGGGTGGATTATCGCTGCTATTAATTCCACTTTTTTATCATTTAAAGAGAAATTTTGTCCGCTATACATTAACTGATTCGAGAATTGAAATTGATGAAGGATTTATATCGCGGGAAACGCGAAAAATTCCACTGAGAGCAATTCAAGACGTAACTGTTTCTTCGACAATTGCTCAACGTTTGTTTGGTCTTGGCAATCTTATAATTGAAAACGCAAATGAAGCAGACGATAAAATAATATTAAAAAATATTAATTCACCGCGACATTATTCCGATTTGCTTCTCAAACAAATGCGGCAGTCAGATAAATAAATATGAAGACAATTTTTGTAACCGGCGGAGCAGGTTTTATCGGCTCAGCATTTATTCGACAAGTTTTAGATGAAACTCAAAATGTAAACATTATCAATTTTGATTTGCTTACTTATGCCGGAAATCTCGAAAATTTGAGTGGTTTAGACGTTTCCCGTCACGAGTTTGTCAAAGGTGATATTTGCGATAAAGAAGCTGTTTTAACTTCACTTCCAAACGATTGTGATGCGATTTTCAACTTTGCTGCCGAATCGCATGTCGATCGTTCGATAACTTCCGCTAGCGAATTTGTCACAACTAATGTTCTCGGAACACAAGTTTTACTAGATTCTGCAAGGGAGAAAAATGTTCGCCGGTTTATTCAAGTCTCGACCGATGAGGTAATGGGAAGTTTACCCGAATCTGATGACGCATTTTTTGATGAATCTTCGCCAATTGAACCAAATTCACCTTACTCAGCATCCAAAGCTGCGGCAGAACATTTTGTCCGTGCAGCGAGAGAAACTTTTGGTCTAGACACCGTAATTACTCGTTGCGGAAACAATTATGGACAACGCCAATTTCCTGAAAAACTTATTCCTTTAATGATTACAAACGCAATGAATGATTTGCCTTTGCCGGTTTATGGCGATGGCAAAAACGTTCGCGATTGGATTTTTGTCGAAGATCACGCACGAGCGATTTGGCTTGCCTATGAAAAAGGAAAATCTGGTTCAATTTATAATATTGGTGCCAGAAATGAGCGTCAGAACCTCGAAGTTGTAACATCAATTTTGGACGCACTTAATAAACCTCACAGTTTAATAAAATATGTTACAGATCGTCTTGGACACGACCGCAGATATGCAATTGATGCAACGAAAGCTGAAAACGAACTTGGCTGGAAGCCACAAACATCGTGGGAAGAAGGTTTGGAAAAAACAATTCGCTGGTATCAAAACAACCCAAATTGGGTAAATGCAATTCTTAACGGTGAATATCGTAACTATTATCAAAAACAATATGGCTCTGCTATAAGTTCAACTTTATAAATCACAAAATAATCTCGTTTTTTATGCATCAAGTTTTACTTGATATCAAGCCGTAGGTTTATCGAAAACACTCAACAGTCTAGGCAATTCAAGTTAAAATTCGAGCCAAAAAACTTGACACATTGGTAATAATTGTTTTTAATAGTTATACAGAGTTTAACAACTCTTCTTGCAATGAAATCTGTTGTGTTTCCTCCGCAAATTTCTAATTTAAAACCCTGAATAAGTAACCGTCAAGAATAAAATGCTTTCTCCAAAAGAAATAAACAAAAGTAAGCTAACCACAAAAGTTGTTGAGAAAAATGCAGATTCATTTGATGAATTGAAATTTATCAGCGAACTAGGAAAGTCATTACTTGCAGTTTTGCAGCCTAAAGCAATAAATCAAATTGTAGCGACAAGTCTGCAAAAAATAACAAATTCGGCAAGTTGTGCGGTTGTTATTTACACTGATGACAACGGTTTGATTGGTTCTTCGGTAAACGGATTTGGCGAGAAAATTGAAGATGATTTAAATACCGCAAATATAAAAAGTTGGCTCGCAATGCAACCCAACTCAATTTCATTTTGGCAGGAAGAAGTTGGAGATTTTTTTCTCAATCAAACAGAAAAAACCGAATATATTTCGCCGCTTTTAATAAGCGAAGAAGTTAGAGGTGCTATTGTTGTTGAGTTTGACGAAAAATATAAATGTTCAGAAAAAATTCGCCGTTTAATTGAAGCTGTTGCCCAAATTACTTCTATTTCGGCATCGAGATCAATGGGTTACGGAAAAGTGTTAACAGAATCTATTAATATTGCACGTAAAGAACAGCAAGTTTTTACTGATTCAGTTTTAGATTCTCTGCCTGTTTCGCTTTACGTTGTTGACCGCGAATTTCGAGTTGTTGCTTGGAATAGACATCGCGAAGTAGGTGTTTTAGGTCTTCCGAGAGAAGAAGTAATCGGTAGAAATATTTTCGATTTTTTGACTAAACAGCCGCGTGCAAAACTTGTCAGAGAATTTGAAAGAGCATTTCAAACCGGCGAAATCGAACGAATTGAACAACATACAATTGAAAATGATGGAACAACAAGACATTGGCTTGTCAGCAAAGTTCCGATGCGTGATCGAAAAACTAACGAAGTAACACATGTAATTACGGTTGGTGAAGATATTACAATGCGAGTTGATGCAATGCGTGCGGTTACTCGTGCAGAAAAACTTGCAGCTGTTGGCAGACTCGCTGCCGGAGTTGTTCACGAAATAAATAACCCGCTGGCAACAATTTCCGCATGTGCAGAAGCCTTAGAGCTTCGTGTTTCTGAAGGTGTTTTTGGCGATTCAGAAGAAATAATTGATCTTCGCGAATACTTAGGTTTAATTCGAAGCGAAGCATTTCGTTGTAAATCTATCACAAACGGATTATTAGATTTTAGTCGTGTTCGTTCAGGAAATCGTGTTCCGCTTGATATTTCAGACGTTTTAAAATCATCTGCACGGCTTTTATCTCATCAAAAAAGAGGAGATAACATCGACATTTCGGTTGAAGTTCCGAGCAAACTTTTACTTGTAAGTGCTGATGAAGGACAAATTCAGCAAGCTGTAATTGCTTTGGCAACAAATGCAATTGACTCGATGCCAAACGGTGGTGAGCTTATATTACGGGCTTATGCGGAAAAAAATCGTGTTGTTGTTGAAGTAAAAGATACAGGAATTGGAATTTCGTCCGACAATTTATCAAAAATATTTGAACCATTTTTTACAACAAAAGAAGTAGGCAAAGGAACCGGACTTGGTTTAGCAGTTTGTTACGGAATAATCACAGAACACGGCGGTCGATTGAGCGTTCGTTCAACACCGGAAATCGGAACGACATTTACTATGTTTTTACCGATCAAATCATAACATTCAAAGCAAAATAGGACATTTATGGCAAGACTTTTAGTAGTTGACGACGAAAATAATTTGCGACTTGTAGTTCAAAAAGAACTAAGTCGAGCCGGACACGAAGTCGGAACTGCTTTCGATGGCGAATCGGCTTGGAGTTTAATAGAAGAACAAGAATTTGACGTAATTTTATGCGATATAAATATGCCTCGGCTTGATGGCATTGGACTTCTTCGTCGAATGAATGAAAGAATGCAAAATCGTCCTGAAGCAATTATGCTTACCGGTCAAGCGACTGTTGAAAGTGCGATTGAAGCAATGAAACTTGGTGCTTATGATTATTTAACAAAGCCATATCGCATTAATGAACTTGGTGCTTTAGTTACTCAAGCAGCAGAAAAACAGCGTTTGAAGGTTGATAATATTCGTCTGCGTGCTCAAGTAAATCGCACGAATGATTTGCCGGAAATAATTGCCGAATCGTCACAAATGAAAGAGGTTTTAAGACTTGTTCAGCGTGTTGCAAACGCCGAAACTTCTGTTTTAATCACTGGCGAATCAGGAACAGGAAAGGAATTAATTGCCCAAGCCTTGCATCGTTTATCTGGACGTGTAAACTCATCATTTGTTGATCTAAACTGTGCTGCCTTGCAAGATACTTTGCTCGAATCTGAGCTTTTTGGACACGAAGCCGGTGCATTTTCCGGTGCGAGAAATCGAAAACTCGGACTTTTTGAAATTGCAGATCGTGGTAGTTTATTTCTAGATGAAGTAATGGAAATGCCGCAACAATTGCAGTCAAAATTACTTCGAGCATTAGAAACACGATCGTTTTTTAGAGTTGGTGGTGTTAAAAAAGTTGATGTCAATGTTCGGCTAATTGCGGCAACAAATAGAAATCCGGATCAAGCTGTGAGAGAAGGAGTTTTTAGGGCAGACTTACTTTACCGAATTAACAGTTTTGAAATAAAAATTCCGGCTTTGCGTGAGCGTCCCGACGATATTGAACCTTTAACACAATTTTTATTGAAAAAAATTGCGGGAATAAATGCACCTGATGTGAGCGAATCTGCAATGAATTCACTTACCGCTTATCATTGGACTGGAAACGTCCGGCAGTTGAGAAACTGTCTGGAAAGAGCAATTTTACTTGCAGATAATGGAATAATTACGCCGAAAGAACTTCCGCCTGAAGTTGTTTACAAAAGCAGTGAACCAACATTTACAACGAATTATGGAGTTGCGGATAACACTTCAAATGTTGTCGATTCATTCCAAAATTCATCTCCAACTTCACTCCAAGAAAGCGAAAAACAACAAATTCTTCGAGCTTTAGAAAAAACTTCGTGGCATCGCGGAAAAACTGCTGATATTCTTGGTATTTCATCTTCAACTCTTTATCGAAGATTACGCGAATATGGTTTGGATCGGTAATTAATTAAGCTGATTTCTTTGTTTTCGCGAGGTCGTTTGCTTCTTTGCTTAATATTTCCGCTTCGTTCATTAATTTTTTAAAACTTTCCTCTTTTTGTTGAAGTTCACCTTTAGCTTTTTCTAACAAACTTGCGTCTTTTGTTATTTTAAATGCGTCGCGAAGCTGTCTTGCAAGTTGTCTGCGAAATTCAAAGGCATCGAGTTGTTTTCTTAAACTTAACTTTTTAAGGTTGAGATATTCTTGAAATTTGGGGTTTGAATTTTTGTTTGAAGCGTCTTCAATTTTCTTAAAAGCGTCTTCACCTAACGTCATTCCATCGTTAATTTTATAAACGAAATCATCGGCAAGTTTTTTTACAGTTTCAACGTCTTTTCCGTTCATTGCTTCTTTCAAGGTTGCTAACTTTGATTCGTTTTCTTTATAGATTTTTTTGACATCTTTGAGAAGCAGATTTCCTTCGCTCACAAGTTGAACGGCTTCATCTGTTTCATTACTAAAAATTGAAGATTCGACACTTCCGCTGTTTTCAGATTTCCTACACGAAACAAAAAAGGTTGCGATAAGAGCAATCGTGCACAAGATAATTTTTTTTGTAATCAACTTATTTGCCATAAATCTTAAGTTGCAGCACTATCAACCAAATTAAAATTGCTTTTCGTGTTTCTTCGCCAAATAAATCCATCAAGAACATAATGGACAATTTGTGGCAATGCAAGAAGCGGCACAAAATACATTTTTACGTTTTCTAAGTTCCAGTTATCACCAAAAAACGAATTTCTTTCGTGCCAAATTCCTCTATGCCAAAATAACTCTTCGGCGTAAGCAAGCATCCAAAGCGTCATAAAAAATACAAAAACATTACTTGTAAGTGTTCTGTAAACGGCACTTGCTGACTCGCGACGTGATTTTGCATAAAAATATGTAATTGCAAAATATGGAACACCGTGAATAATTACATTTGTTACAGTAAACGCATAATCGGAATTGAAATAGACAATTCCGAGATACCAACAAATTGCCGTTGTAACCAAAACTATATCTTTTCCAACTGTTAAAAAGCCTTTCACAAAGTAAAAGTAAAGTGATTTTGCACCATATAAACCTAACGAAGCAACATAAATTGGAAATAGAATTTGCTCTATAATTCGCGGTAAACCGACAAAATCGTTTTGAACAAACCATTCAAAATTTCTTGGCAGATTGCTCATCCAAAACATTAACGGATAAATCGTTGCGAGATAAATCGCGAAAGTATCAATCCATTTTGTCACTTCATTGGTTTCATTTGCCTTTGCTCGATAAAGTTTAATCCAACCATATTGCTGTCTGACAAAATGAAAGACAGCAATTAATGCTAAAACTTTCCAAAATGTCAGAGCAGATTCAGAATATAAGGCGACACCAATAATATAGCCCGAAATTGGAACAAATAAATATAAAAATGGGCGGCGTTTTAGTTCATCAATGTCGAAATAAACGCGAAAACTTGTTGCCCAAACGTGTGCAACATCAATCATCAAAATCGCAGAAATCCAGAGCCAATCAGGCGTTTCTCCATCAAACTTTGAATTAAAAGTAAGCAAAATTATTGATAAAAGTGCACTTCCGAGAAAAACAGAAAGATCAATTCGCGGCGAAAATAACCATTTTTGATTAGAAACCACAGTTTCCATAAACTCTATTTCGGCGGCTTTCCGTCTGCGTAAATAAATGTGTGGAAGCAAGCGTTCGTTCCACCTTCCCTCAAAGCGTCTAAAATCCCGCGATTTTCCATTTCCAACAACTTTTTCATCAAGAAGTTTTGCTCTTCAACGCTCATGTGCTTTCTTGCTAAATCAAACGCACAACCGCTTGTATGCGGCGGCAAACTGCCTTTTCCGGTAACTCTAAACGAATTTGCATTTGTCCCATTGAGGCTGATTTGATAATCCATCGAACGTGTCAAACTTGTAACTCGAAGTGGTTTTTTGAATTGGTTATAATACGCTTTTCCGATTTCTTCCAAGATTGGTTTAGCAAGTTTATTAAACATTCGAAGCAGGCGAATCCGCATTTGCTTGCGGTCTTTCGGATTATTCAAATCATATTTTTGACCATCGAAATTGTCAGCGAGTTTTTTCAAAATTGCATATTTTTCTGAATTTTGCAGAATATCGCCAATGCAATCGTTGAAATTTCCCTTATACAAATCTAAATCGAACGACTTAAATTCTGCTTCACTTGCACTTCCGCCAACTTCTAAAACATACCATTCAGTTGCCATCGGCATTTCTATAAGTTCATTATTTAAACGCTTTTGGGCAAGTTCGGCAAAATCCATTGGTTGTTCATAACCGAGCGTTGAAACCATTTCTGCAAGTTTTCGTTTCTGCTTTGGCACGCCGCAACATAACTCACTAGGAATTTGCATCAGTGGAGATTCAACCACGCCACGAGCCGGATTCATCGCCAAATCTTTCTGTTTTTGCCAAAAAGCAGGCGAGACGTTTAGTTCAGAAGCCGCAGTTCCACCGCTTGACGTTGTTGAAGCCGTTGATTTAACTTCACCAATATCGGCAACATTTATTTCATTTTCCTCAGTTTCCCACGAAGCAATCAAATCATCTAAATCATCAGGATCTTCGCCACCAAGCGGATCGATCACACGAATTGGAATTTCGGCACTTGAAACAATTCTAGGTGTTGCGGATGTGCCACCAATATTAGTTGGTGTTTGATATTTTTGCCAAAAAACAAACGCCACAATTCCTAAAAAAATTACCAAAAGAGAAATTCCAACGCTTGAAACTAAAACTATCGGAAATTGTCCTTGATTTTGGTTAGAAATATTTGTTTTTGGCGTTTTAGTTTTTTCAATTTTTGGTTTTGCAACTTTATTTATTTGCGGCGACTTTTCAGGAGTAGCCTCATTTTTTATCTCGACAATAATTCGAGTTGAGTTACCTATTCTTATTTCATCACGGTTTTGAAGCTTTTTTTCCTTGATCTTTTCGTCATTTACAAATGTTCCGTTAGTCGAGTTTTCATCATAAATCCAAACTTCACCATTATGATTTTCAAACGTAGAATTTACACGAGAAAGCCCCGAATCGTTTAAAACAATATCAGCTTGATTCGTTCTTCCAATTGAAACTTCGTCTTTCAGGACAATTATTTGATTTTCGCCTGAACTTTCAATTTGTAATGTAATTTTTTTCATCAATGATGATGATCTGCATCCGCAACTTCTTTAATTTTTTCAAGATCAATAACTTTTGAAAACTGCTCAAAATGAAACATCGTCTCGTCTTTGCAGTAATCACAAAAAAACGTTGCATCTTCGCCTAAATACATATCTTTAAGGTGATAAGCAATAAAACAACCGTAGCAACGTTGGGCTCTTTTACCAAATTTTTGAAGAATTTCTTCACTGTTCATTTTATGATTTTTTCACGAATCTGATAAATTTTGCAACAAATAATCGCAAATATACTTGCAAAACCTTTTTCAATATGTTGTATTTATAAAACAATGTTGAGAAATTTAGCAACAATTCATCATTTCCATCATCATCGGCTGAACATTCACGCCGACTAATCTTACTTTGTAAAATCCGTAAAAATTTAGTTTTGAAGTGTGAACTTGAAAGTTTTCAGGTTCTTTTTGTGTTTTATATGAACGAAAAAAAGTTAAAAATTGCAATCCAAAAATCAGGCAGACTTAGCGAAGATTCGATAAATTTACTGAAAAAATGCGGCATAAAATTCAACAACGGAATCGGCAAACTTCGTGCAGAAGCTCAAAATTTTCCACTTGAAATATATTTTTTGCGTGACGATGATATTCCACAATATGTTGAAGATTGCGTTGCCGATGTCGGCATTGTTGGCGAAAATGTTGTTTTTGAAGCCCAAAAAGAAGTAAAAATTGTCGAAAAATTAGGCTTTGGAAAATGCAGATTGTCGCTAGCAGTGCCAAAATCTTTCAATTTTAAAAGTTTGCAAGACCTTGCAGATAAACGAATTGCCACAACTTATCCAAACATTCTCGGTAAATTTTTCGATGAAAATAATATTAAATCTGAAATTCATACAATTAGCGGTTCGGTAGAAATAGCTCCAAGCATTGGTTTGGCAGATGCAATTTGTGATCTTGTAAGTTCTGGAAGTACTTTGTTTTCCAATGGCTTACAGGAAGTTGAAACCGTAATGAACTCTCAAGCTGTTCTAATTTCACAAAAAAATCTAGATGAATATACTACAAAAATTCTCGACAAATTAATGTTTCGCATCAAAGCCGTAAATGCTGCAAAACAAAATAAATATATTCTACTCAACGCACCTGACAACAAACGAGATGAGATTGTTGCATTACTTCCAGGCATTAAAAGTCCGACAATTTTGCCACTCGCGGAAAGTGGTTGGAGTTCAGTTCATTCGGTTATTAAAGAAAATGATTTTTGGGAAGTTGTTGAAAAACTTAAACTTGCCGGAGCAGAAGGAATTTTGGTGCTTTCTATTGACCAAATGATTGGTTGAAATTACTCGAAATTTAGTCTGAAATTTAAAAATATGAATATAATTCGATACCCTAAAAAAGAAGATTGGACGCAGGTTTTGAAACGTCCAACATTTGATGTACGAGATTTGAGCGAAACTGTTACAGCAATTTTAGACAGTGTTAAGCTCAATGGTGACAATGCTTTAAGCAAATATACGAAGCAATTTGATGGTGTTGAAATAGAACACTTTCAAGTTTCAGAAGCTGAGTTTATCGAAGCCGAACACAATGTTTCTGAAGATTTAAAACAAGCAATTCGGGTTGCTAAATTAAATATCGAAAAATTTCATCTTTCACAAATAGACGAAATTAAACATATTGAAACGACTGAAGGCGTTGTCTGCTGGCGAAAATCTGTGGCGATTGAAAAAGTCGGGTTGTATATTCCAGCCGGAACTGCACCGCTTTTTTCAACCGTTTTAATGCTTGCAATTCCTGCAAAAATTGCGGGTTGCAACAAAATAATAATGTGCTCACCGACTGATAAAAATGGCAAAATAAACGATGTAACTCTCTTTACAGCAAAACTTTGCGGTGTTGACGAAGTTTATAAACTTGGTGGTGTTCAGGCAATTGGGGCAATGGCTTATGGCACGAAAACTGTTCCGCAAGTTTACAAAATATTCGGTCCGGGAAATCAATATGTAACTTGTGCGAAGCAAATGGTTTCGCAAATTGGCGTGGCAATTGATATGCCCGCTGGACCTTCGGAAGTTGCAGTTTTGGCTGACAAAAGTTGTGTTCCAAGTTTTGTTGCAGCCGATTTACTGTCGCAAGCTGAACACGGAATTGATAGCCAAGTTTTACTTGTTTCAAACAGCGAAAAAGTTATTGCCGAAACGCTAATTGAACTTAATAAACAACTTGCTGTTCTGCCAAGACGTGAAATTGCAAGTAAAGCATTAGAAAATTCGAAAGCAATTTTAGTTAAAACTTTAGACGAAGCCGTTGAACTTTTAAACGAATATGCTGCTGAGCATTTAATTATCGCAACTAATAATGCCGACGAAATTGCAGAAAACATTACAAATGCAGGTTCAATATTTATTGGTAACTATTCATGTGAAAGTGCAGGCGATTATGCGTCCGGCACGAACCATACTTTACCGACAAATGGTTACGCCAAAGCCTTTAGCGGTGTTTCAATTGATAGTTTTGTGAAGAAAATTACTTTTCAAAAACTATCTAAATCAGGGATTTTAAACTTAGGTAAAACAATTGAATTGATGGCTGAAGCCGAAAATTTACACGCACACGCAAGAGCAATTTCAATACGACTGGAAGACTTGTCCACAAATAAAAACAGATGAATACAGAATTTAGTTTAGAAAAGATAATTCGAGAAAACATCAAGCGTTTAACACCGTATTCATCTGCTCGTAAAGAGTTTAGTGGGACGGCAACGGTTTTTCTTGACGCAAATGAAAACGCTTTTGGCTCACCGGTTAGCGAAGACTTCAGCCGTTATCCTGATCCTTTTCAAACAGAAATTAAAGAAAAAATAGCATCTTGGAATGATGTAAAAGTTGATCAAATTTTCATTGGAAATGGTAGCGATGAAGCGATTGATTTGTTGTTTAGAATTTATTGCGAACCAAAAATAGATAACATCGTGATTTGTCCGCCTACTTATGGAATGTATAAGGTTTCGGCGGAAATTAACGATGTAGCGATAAAGCGGGCAAATTTGACAGAGGATTTTCAGCTTGATGTCGATTTAGTTAAATCAACTATTGATAAAAACACGAAACTTTTATTCGTTTGCTCGCCAAATAATCCGTCGGGAAATTCTTTGAATCGCAAAGATATTTTAAGTTTAGCGAAAAGTTTCAATGGATTTATAGTCGTTGATGAAGCCTATGTTCACTTCTCACGCGAAAAATCTTTAATTAGCGATTTATCAAGTTTTCCAAATTTAATTGTGTTGCAGACATTTTCAAAGGCTTGGGGTTTAGCGGGTTTGCGGGTTGGTTTAGCGTTTGCAAGTGTTGCAGTAATTGCACTTATGAACAAAATAAAGCCGCCATATAATGTTTCCACTATTGCTCAATCTGCAACTTTAGAAGCGTTGAAACAAAAAGATGAAGTTCAAAAAATGATTACAAAAATCATTGATGAACGCGAAAAACTTATTGAAAATTTAGCGAAACTCAAAATCATTACAAAAATTTATCCAACGGACGCAAATTTCGTTTTGGTTAAAACAATTGATGCAAATTTGATTTATAAATTTTTGATAAATGAAGAAATTGTCGTTAGAAATCGTGCAAACGTCGAACTTTGTGAAAATTGTTTGAGAATCACGATCGGAACTGAGATAGAAAACGCTAAACTATTGGAATCATTGAGGAAATATGAAAAAAGTATTATTTATTGATCGCGATGGAACATTGATTTTTGAACCTGAAGATTTTCAGATTGACTCGTTTGAAAAGCTGAAATTTCTTCCGTTCGCAATTTCAAACTTATCAAAAATTGCAAAAGAGTGTGAATTTGAACTCGTTATGGTTTCAAATCAAGATGGACTTGGAACAGCGAGTTTTCCGGAAAGCTCGTTCTTTCCAGTGCAAAATTTTATCTTGCAAACACTTGTAAATGAAGGTGTTAAGTTCGTTGAGGTTCTTATTGACAGTTCATTTGAAAATGAAAAAAGCGAGAGTAGAAAGCCTCGGACAGGAATGTTGACCAAATATTTGTCAGCTGAATACGACTTGGAAAATTCATTCGTCATAGGCGACCGTGAAACTGATGTTCAACTTGCAAAAAATCTTGGAGCAAAGGCAATCTGTATCAACACAAATTTTCCGGATAATTCAGATTTTGTTTCCTTATATGCCAAAAATTGGCAAGAGATTTATGAGTTTTTGAAACTGCCCGATCGTAAAGTTTCGCATCAGCGGACGACCAAAGAAACAAATATTCTAGTTGAGCTAAACCTTGATGGTATAGGCTTTGCAGATATTTCTACGGGAATTCACTTTTTTGATCATATGCTTGAACAAATCGCCCGACACGGCAAAATCGACCTCAAAATTGATTGCAAAGGTGATCTGCAAATTGATGAACATCATACCATCGAAGACGTAGCAATTACGCTTGGCGAAGCCTTTTCGATTGCTCTAAAAGACAAACGCGGGATGGAACGATATGGTTTCTGTCTGCCGATGGACGATTGTTTGGCTCAAGTTACGATTGATTTTGGCGGACGAAATTGGATTGTTTGGGAAGCCGAATTCAAACGCGAAAAAATTGGCGAAATGCCGACTGAAATGTTCTTTCATTTCTTCAAATCATTTTCTGATAAAGCCTTGTGTAATATAAATATAAAGGCAGAAGGAACTAACGAACATCATAAAATCGAAGGTATTTTTAAGGCATTTGCGAAAGCAATAAAGCAAGCGGTAAAACGTGATATTTCCGACGAAAATCTGCCATCAACCAAAGGGAGTTTATGAAAATCGGAATCGTAAAATACAATGCGGGAAATATAGAATCAGTCCAAAACGCACTCAACAGGTTAGCCGTTGAATCAGTTGTTACGGACGACAGTAGAATCTTGCAAACTGTTGATAAGGTTATATTTCCAGGTGTTGGTGAGGCTTCAACCGCGATGTGTTATTTACGCGAACGAAACTTGGATAACGTTATAAAATCACTTACTAAACCTGTTTTGGGTATTTGTTTGGGAATGCAATTATTGTGCGAGCATTCAGAGGAAAACGACACAATTTGTTTGGGAATTTTGCCAAATAAAGTGCGTAAATTTGAATCTGAATCGCTCAAAATTCCACAAATTGGCTGGAACACGATTACGAATTTGAAATGTAAACTCTTTGCCGATATTACGGAAGATTCATACGTCTATTTTGTTCATAGTTATTATGTTGAGCTTGACGAAAAGACGACAGCAACTTGCGATTACGGCGTAGAGTTTGCAGCGGCAATCGAGCATAAAAATTTTTATGCAACACAGTTTCATCCAGAAAAGTCAGGTAAAATCGGCGAACAAATTTTGGAAAATTTTTTAAAAATATGATTGAAATTATCCCCGCTATTGATGTGATTGACGGCAAATGCGTGCGTTTGTCGCAAGGCGATTTTGAACGGAAAACAATTTATAACGAAAACCCGTTGGAAGTTGCGAAAGAGTTTGAATCAATTGGACTTACACGGTTACATATTGTTGATTTAGACGGTGCAAAACTCGGTAAAGTTACAAATTTGAAAGTGTTAGAAACGATTGCGGCAAAGACAAATTTAACGATTGATTTTGGTGGCGGAATCAAAACTGACGAAGATATCGAAAGTGTTTTTAATGCAGGTGCAAGCATGGTTGCTATCGGAAGTATTGCGGTTAAAGAGTCGCAAAAATTCTTTGCTTGGCTGGAAAAAGTTGGGAGTGAGAAACTTTTGCTTGGAGCGGATGTTAAGGATAAAAAACTGGCAATTAACGGTTGGCAAACTTTGACAGAGTTTGAAATTATTCCATTTTTACAAGTTTATTTTGCTAAAGGTGTTACGCAGGTTTTTTGCACAGACATCAGTAAAGACGGCATTTTACAAGGTGCGAGCAACGAACTCTACAGCGAAATTTTAACCAATTTACCAAGGTTGAAACTTATTGCAAGTGGCGGTGTGAGCAAAATTGAAGACGTTTATGAACTAGAAAAAATAGGTTGTTCAGGCGTAATTATTGGAAAAGCGATTTATGAAGGACGAATAAAGTTAAGTGATTTAAAAGTTTTAATTGACGATAAAAATCTTAAATCTGAAATCAAATTATGTTAGCAAAAAGAATAATTCCGTGTCTTGATGTAAAAGATGGTCGGACAGTTAAAGGCACTAATTTCATAGACTTGCGAGATGCCGGAGATGCGGTTGAACTCGCAAAACTTTACTGCGAACAAGGTGCTGACGAACTTGTTTTTCTTGATATTACGGCGACAATCGAGAAACGAAAAACTTTGGCTGATTTGGTAAAAAAAATCGCGACTGAAATCAACATTCCGTTTACAGTTGGTGGTGGAATTAATTCGGTTGAAGATATTGAAATTTTACTCTCTGCTGGTGCAGACAAAATTTCCATTAATACTTCGGCGGTAGAAAATCCGAGCATTTTATCGGATGCTGCAAAAAATTTCGGTTCGCAATGTATTGTTTTGGCAATTGACGCGAAACTCGTTGAAAACAAATGGCTTGTCTATCTCAACGGCGGACGAATCGCTACTGATTTGGACGCAATAGAGTGGGCAAAACGCGGTGTAGAACTCGGCGTAGGCGAGATTTTGCTGACTTCGATGAACGCTGACGGCACAAAAAACGGTTTTGAAATCGACTTGACCAGACAAGTTTCTGAGAGCGTAAATGTGCCGATAATTGCGAGTGGCGGAGCAGGAAATTCGCAACATTTTGTTGATGTTTTTACACTCGGAAAAGCCGATGCAGGTTTAGCTGCAAGCATTTTTCACTTCCGCGAAATCGAAATTCCGATGCTGAAACAATATTTGAGAGAAAATAACATTGAAGTAAGATTATGAAAATTGATTTTGAAAAATCGTCAGACGGCTTAATTCCTGTAATTGTCCAAGATTCACAAACGAATAAAGTATTGATGCTTGGATATATGAACGCGGAATCATTTAATTTAACTCAAACGTCTAAAAGAGTTACATTTTATTCAAGGTCGCGACAAAAATTGTGGACGAAAGGTGAAACGAGCGGAAATTTTCTGGATGTTAAAGAAATTTTGGTTGACTGCGATGAAGATACGATTTTGATTAAAGCAGTCCCGAGCGGCGTTGTCTGTCATACCGGAAAAGACACTTGCTTTAACGAAAAAAATGAAACTGATAGTTTTCTTTTTCAATTAGAAAAGACAATAAATCAACGTAAACTTGAACCTTTGGAAAATTCTTACACATCTGATCTATTCGCGAAAGGAATTAATAAAATAGCTCAAAAAGTCGGAGAAGAAGCCGTTGAATTAATCATTGAAGCAAAAGATAATAACGATGATTTATTCAAAAATGAAGCGGCTGATTTGCTTTATCATTTGTTAGTTTTGTTTGCGGAAAAAAATATTAGTTTAACGGAAGTTATTGCAAAACTTGAAGATAGACAAAAATAGAATTACATAAATTCTTCACCGCGTTGCTTAAACATTCGTCGCCATAGTTCGCGGTAGGAAGTAAAACGAGCGACTGTTCCGTTTAAATGATATCGCTGGGCAAAAGTCAGCACCCGATCATCTGAGAGTCGTTTTAGCTGAGCCTCAACACGCCCACGAGCTTCATGTGGCGGACGTTTTAATCCACCAACAAAATAGATTCCAAAATCAATTTTGAGTTTGCGTATATCATCGTCAAGCCGTTTAAATTGCTGTTCAATAGTCGCGGTATCTTCGCGTCCTAAGTTTTTTCGTAATTGTAAGTTGTTTCTGGATAGAGCCATGAGATGAACACCTCTATTTAAAATAAACTATTAAAACAATGTTTATTCCTAAATTTAAGATTTATCAGTTAAAATAATTTTGTGGAAAAAGAATTAAAAACCCAAATATCCGAAATTTTAAGATTATTGCCTTCAGTTGACTCACTTTTGCACACTAAAACGGCGATAAATTTGAGTAAAAAATCTGGGTCAAATCACGTCTTAGTTTTGGCAAGAAACTCAATTGCAGCACTTCGACTTGAAATAAAAGACCTGAAAAACATAAATAATCTTTCACGCGAAAGTTTGCTTTTACATGCCGAAAACATCATTGGAAATTTGTGGTTAGAAGAACAAACTATGCGTTTACAACGAGTTATAAATGCAACCGGAGTTGTAATTCACACAAACTTAGGTCGTTCGCCGTTATCTGAAAATGCAAAAAATGCGATAATTGAATCCGCTGCTAACTATTGTAATCTGGAATATAATCTAGAAACCGGCAAACGCGGCAAGCGTGGCGAACGTGCAGAAAATCTTCTCGCAGAATTGTGCGGTGCAGAAGCGGCATTGATTGTGAATAATTGTGCAGCAGCTTGCGTTTTGGTTTTAACGGCTCTATCAAATGGCGGCGAAGCGATAATTTCTCGTGGTGAAATGGTTGAAATTGGGGGAGATTTTCGTGTTCCAGACGTAATGATTCAATCAGGTGCAATTCTTCGCGAAGTTGGTTCAACAAATCGAACAAAAATTAGAGATTACGAAAAAGCGATTAACGAAAATACTCGTTTGATATTAAAAGTTCATCCTTCAAATTACAGAATAATTGGATTTACAGAAATGCCAACTATTTCTGAACTTGCCGAAGTTGCCAAGCAAAACAATATTTTGCTTTATGAAGACGCAGGTTCAGGTGCATTGATTGACCTTTCAAAATATGGTTTGCTTGATGAACCGGTAATTTCGCAGTCAATTACAAATGGTGCAGATGTTGTAACTTTTAGTGGCGACAAACTGCTTGGCGGTGTGCAATCCGGTTTAATAGTTGGGCGTGCTGAAATTATAGAAAAGCTGCGTAAACATCCACTTTACAGAGCTTTGCGGGTTGATAAAATAATTTATTCTGCATTAGAAGCAACGCTTGAATCTTTTCGAAAAGAAACTCATTTTGACGAAATTCCAACTTTAAAAATGATTTCGATGACTAATTCTGAAATTGCAGAGCGTGCCGTTCAGTTCGTCGCAAAACTATCGAAAAGTGAAAATCTAACCGCTAAAATTTGTGCAGGAAATTCGGTAATTGGCGGCGGTTCGGCTCCTGCGGTTCATCCGGAAACTACTTTAATTTTGTTTAAACACAAAAAACTTTCAGTAACTATGTTTGAGAAAAACTTGCGAACTTCAAAACCTCCAATAATTACAAGAATTTTGGAGGAAAGCGTTTTAGTAGATTTGCGAACAGTTTCGGCGGAAGAGGAAGTTGAGTTGTTACAAATTTTAAAGAATATTTAGTAATTTTAAGTTTCTCTTGCAAGCAGTTTGGAAAATCGTTTACACTCCAAACTCATCAATTATGAAAAAGAATTTTGAAGATGATTTCGATGACAGCATTTTCGGTAGCGAAGATTTTCCAATTGAAGATATTCATTTTGAAGATCCGCCGAGTGATGAAGAAAAACTGCGTGAATATGTTGATCTTATTCCGATTCTTTCACCACAACAAATTTGGAGAGAACTAGAAACTCTCGGTTATAAAGGACAAGACGATCAGCGTAAAGCCTTGTCTTTAATGGCTTATAGGCACGTTCGACGCTTGAAAAAAATTTACCTCGAAGGAGAAGATCGTAAAAATTTACCACCAAAGCAAAATGTTTTAATGCTTGGACCGACAGGTTGCGGCAAAACTTATCTGGTCGAATTATTATTCCAAAATATCTTCAAACTTCCGACTGTAATTGTTGATATAACGAGCTTTACTGAAAGTGGTTATGTTGGTGACAGTGTAAATACAATTCTCACAAGACTTATTTCAAAGACGAATGATGATCCACTTTTTACTAGTTGCGGAGTTATTTGTCTTGACGAATTCGACAAACTTGCATCATCAGGAAGTTCTGCTCGTTTTGCCGGACAAGGCACAACAAAAGACGTTTCCGGTTATGGTGTTCAGCGTGAATTGCTCGCAATGATCCAAGGTACAAACGTTTCTGTTCCAATGGATTACGGATTTTCGGAGTTCGGTTATCGATCCGAAATTTCGACTAGCGATATTCCTTTTATTGCTTGCGGTGCGTTTTCCGGTTTTGAAGAATTATTAAAAGAAAGTCGCTCGAATATCGGTTTTCGGCAAGATGGAAAAACTGATGATGAAATTTTGACCGAACAAGAAGCCCAATCGTTTCAGAAATTTGGATTTTTACCTGAGTTAATTGGCAGATTTTCGCGAATCGTTAGTTTTTCGGCGTTGACAGAAGAAACGCTTCGGCAGATTTTGACTCAAAATATTATGCCGCAATTTGTTAATGAATTTCGTGCCGAAAATCTTAAATTAACGGCAACCGATGATGCAGTTAAATTTATCGTTCAAAGATGCGAAAAACGCGGAACAGGTGCGAGAGGTTTGCACACGGAATTGGTCACGACAGTTGAAAAAATTGCATTTGAAACATTTGGCGAAACAACGAATGCGGAAATTATTATCAAAGTAAAAGATGAACGATTGGTTACTGAAATAGTGTAGTAACCATTGAAGCTGCTTCAAATTCTGGAGCAGCTGGTTTTTCAGAGATGTTTTTCGAGTAGTGGTTTTCGATTATTTTCTTCAATTCGTAAGCATCGCCAATTCTGATAACCTCAACACCTGCAATATTTTCCAAGCCACATGCTTTTGAAACAACAATCGGAATTTCGTTGGCGATTGCTTGCAAGATTCTCCGAGGCTTATGTTCAACAAAAGCTGGAAGCACGACTAAATCAGCTATTTCCAGCCAATTCTCACTGCCTTTTTCGACATCAAAACCTTCCCAGAAATCTTTTCCTTCGAGTTCGCCGCCGAGAATTATCAGTTTTACATCTAAATCTCGAATTGCCTCGCGAAGCTCATAAACACCTTTTCGCCCAACAGTTGACGCCGGAAAAACAATTGTAAATTTGTTATTTTTCGTTTTCACAAACTCTTTTTTCTTGGGAAGTTTCCAACTTAAAAGCTCAGTTTTATCAGGAAAAAGCGATGCAATATCTGTGTGCATTGTGACAATTTTGCGAGCTTCTTTTAAAGCGTCAATTTCAGCTTCAATAAGCCAAGTTTCTGCACGGAAATCACCAAGCGTTTCACTTTCCGGGTGAAGATTTTTTGCAAAATCTAATCTTTCTTGAAGATTTTTCATTGGCAAAGTGGTCATTAAAACGTCAAAAGTTCTGCCGCCAAGATGTCCGGATTTCCATAAAAAAGGCAGGAGGTTTTGTTGAATTACTAAGTGAGTTGCATCGTAAGTTAAAGATTTTGCGTAACTTTCCGCCAGTTTCTGCGACATTTCCAGCAGATTATTTTGTCTTGAAGCACCTTGCGAAGCGAGTTTTCGCGACTTATAACTACGGATTATCGTTGTCAGAAGACTTTGCTTAGTTTGTGGAAAAGCTGTCCAGGCATAGTTTGCTTTTTTGAAACGTTTTCCATCAATCGGCAAAAGTAAAACGTCTTTCTCAACGTGAGTTTTTTGAATATACTGATCGAATTCTGGTGAAAATTCATCGACTAAAAACGCGGTTTTCCCAAATTTTATTTCGTCATTCGGCTTTAAACTACGAAAGCAAGTTTCATCGCCACAAGTCGCACAGCTTCCAATATTATGAGCCTGTGCGTCACCGTTTCGTGAAATTTGAATTGGTTTTTGAATCTTTTTATCGCTCGTAAATCTTACATACAAATGATTTGCATCCATTTTCGCTTCAATCTGAAAGGCATTTGACGAACGAAATCTGAGATCAACGTAATTCCAAAAAACTGTCGCGTCGCGTCCTTTTTCGGCAAGCGAGCCAGCGATGACCTGCGTGTGTGCATGGCGTTCAATGATTTCGAAATTTGCTTGCAATGCAGCATCGTAAAGTGCGTTTGAAATCTGACACAATCCGCCGCCGATATTAGGCACTATACAACCTTCGCGAAGTTCGCGACCGACAACATAACCATTCAAACGATTCGCTTTCCCGAGTTGTTTCCAAAAACTAAAGATTTTATTCGCCGGAATTGTTAGTCCATCTAGTTTGCGAATAGCAAGCCGCAAATTTTCAACCTTTCCGGCTAGCAAAAATTTCTCGGCTTCTCCGGCTTCAGTCCAAAGTTCAGTTTTGGATTCGGCAATTTTTATTAAATTTGAATTGTAAACTGACAGTGGAAAGCTTTTTAGGTCTTTATTTACAAGATTCTCCGTGCAACGTTTTATTTGAAGTAAAGTAGCTTTGCCTTTGAAAATTGCGGACTGCAATCGCGTATGGATTTCTTTTTCGGGGGAATTCATAAATTATTCAAAATCGAAATTGGATTTTCACACAAAATATCTGAAAAGTATAGAGTTTTTGTTGCTTTCATTTCTTTTTTTGCTGAGAGATGGCAATATTGATGAACCAGAGGTTTGAATGATGAAGAAATATATATTTGCACTTGTGATAAGTTTGGTTTTCGCCCAGTCTTACAAAGCACAAACGCCAACCGCTCAAAGCTATTTTAATCAGGGAATCGCGTATCTAAAACAAAATCAGTTTAATGATGCTCTTGAGGCATTTCGGAAAAGTATCCAGCTCGACCCAAAACAAGCTGTAACTCATTCAAACGCAGGAGCAGCTTTAGCGACTCTAAACCGGATTCCTGAATCAATAACTTACTTTCGTGAAGCCGTGCGTCTCGCACCAAAAGACTCTTCGTTTCGAGTAAATTTGTGCAAGTCGTTGAGCCTAACAGGTGTGCATAGTGAAGCGATTTCTGAATGTGAGGAGAGCTTGAGGTTAAATCCAGACTCGCTCGATGCAAATCTATCAATCGTCGCCGCCTTGTTTACAGCTCAGCGTTATCAAGAAGCAATCGCCAAAAGCTTTATAGGGCTAAAGATGTTTGAAAACAATGAAGGTTTGATTCAATTTATTGCCCAATCAGAAGTGAAGCTGGAAAACTATCAATCAGCGGCTAGATATTACGAGCAGCTAGTTCAAATAAAACCGAAAAACGAACTATACCTAATAAACCTTGCTAGTGTTTATGTAAAACTAGAACGCGATACTGAGGCGATTGAAACTGCTCGTAAAGTATTGATTTTAAACCCTAAAGAAGCACGTGCCCATCAATATATCGGTGAAGTCTATTTTTATACCGGACAAAATGAAGAAGCGATTCAGTCATTAAAAAAAGCCCTTGATTTAAATCCGAATCTAATTGAAATTTATCCGTTCTTAGCTTTCGCGTATCGGAGAAACAGTAATTTTATAGAAGCAATCGTAGCATTTCGTAAATTATTCGAAGTTGATAAGAATCGAAGCGATTTATTTGCTGAATTCGCAACTTTGTTACGAGATGAAGGTTTGTATGAAGAATCACTAAGTTATTTCAGAAAGGCTGACGCTTTGAATCGTAATGATTTTGAAATAAAAGCCGGACTTGGTGGTGTTTATATGGAATTGCTTCGATTTGACGAGTCAATTGCAGCATTTCAAGAAGCCGATCGTTTACGACCGGGAAATGAACTCGTGCAGATGATATTGAATGTTTCCCGCTCTCAAAAGCAAGCATTTTCTCAATTTGAGTCGCTAAAGGCGTATGTTCAGAAGAATCCGAAAGATTTTGAGGCACTAAATAATTTGGCTTCATTAGCAGCCTCTTTCAAGCAAGTTGACTTACTTGAAACAGTCCTGCAGGAACTTATTCCGAGAATGCCCAAAGACAATAAATCGTTGAATCAAATTGGCGTTTACTACGTTGATATAAAAAAATATGAAAAAGCAATTGAATTTTTCCAAAAAGCGATCGAAGCTGAACCTCATCATGTAATTTACATGAGCTCAGCGGAAAGCTTTATAAAACTCGGTAAACGAAACGAAGCTGCCAACGCTTACAGAAAATCGTTTGAACTGAAGCCAACCTCGATCCACGTTTGCACATCTTTTGGCAAGTTTCTAGCGAGCGAAGAAAAACGTCAAGAGGCAATTGATGTATTTAAGAAAGGATTAGAAACTGAACCTTTCAACTTTATATGTCTAACGAATTTGGTTGTTTTGCATGTAAAGCTTGGAAAAATTGAACTCGCGAAGAATTACTATAGTACTTTGAAGTCGGTTGATAAATCGAACACAAGATTTCTTGATCGGCTGATGCGTTTTTACAAATAAACATATATGAGTCAAGCACTTGCGAAAGAAATGGAGCAGCATACTTACGCCATTATGGACGAGGTGGAAGGTTCGCATTGGTGGTTTGTTGGTCGGCGGGCGATTTTGGAATCTTTTTTGTCTCGCATCTTCGACAATCCGAAATCCAAAATCAAAAATCCAAAAATCCTTGATGTTGGCTGCGGAACCGGTGCGAATCTTGAAATGCTCGCTCAATTCGGCGACGCCGAAGGAGTCGATGTATCAGACGATGCACTTGAATTCTGCAAACTGAAAGGTTTGAAAACCCAAAAAGGTTTGGCTGAGAAGCTTCCTTATGCTGATGAAACCTTTGATTTGGTTACTGCATTAGATGTTGTTGAGCATTTAGACGATGATCTCGCCGGTTTGCGTGATATGTTTCGTGTGCTCAAACGTGGCGGAAAAAGTTTGATTTTTGTTCCGGCATTCATGTGGCTTTGGGGCGTTCAGGATGATATTTCGAATCATCGAATTCGTTACACTAAGAAACAAATAGTCGAACGCTTGCGGCTTGCCGGTTTTGAAATCGAACGTGCAACCTACGCAAATATCACTTTTTTCCCGCCAATCTTAATCGGAAGAACATTGATGAAACTCACCGGATTTCGCCCGGAATCTGAAAACAACATCACAATCGGTGCATTAAATGGCATCATGGGTAAGATTTTTTCAGCTGAAAGATTTTGGCTCAAAAAAGCAAGTTTTCCATTTGGAGTTTCGATTGTGATTGTCGCAAAAAAGAAATAAATATCTTAATAATCCTAAGTTTTTCAATAAATAACCTATTACAAAAGTCTGACAATTCGTTGCATAAAAGCGTGTTACCTTAAATTTGCTTTGATATTTTTATAGTTTTTTAAGGTGATTATATGCAAAACGTTCTCGAATTTAGACGAAAGGAAGACGCCGAAAAAATCCAATGGGTGACAATTGTTGGACTTTCGGCTTACACGGTTCTTTCAGTTGTGGCTTTATTCTTTTTTAGCTGGCAGAATTTTGCGGCTTTTATGTTTTTTTGGTGGCTCACCGGAAGTCTTGGTGTTGGAGTTGGCTATCATCGCTTGCTTACACACCGCGGATTTAAAACTCCAAAATGGCTTGAATATACACTTTCCATTTTTGGGACATTAGCTTTGCAAGGCGGACCAATCGGTTGGGTAACAACTCACCGTTTGCATCATGCTTTTACCGAAACTGACAAAGATCCGCACAGCACCAAAGGCGGACTTTATTGGGCACACATGGGTTGGTTGTTTACCGGAACTGCACAAGACAATGATGAAGCGACCATTTTGCGTTACGCACCAGATTTGCAAAAAGATCCTGTTCATCGATTTCTCGAGAAATATTATGTTGTTCCGACAGTTATTTTAGCTGTGGTTTTATTTTTTATTGGCGGATTTTCGATGGTTCTTTGGGGCGTTTTTCTCCGCACAACGGTTTGCTTGCACGCGACTTGGCTCGTAAATTCGGCGAATCACAAATGGGGTTCGCGTCGATTTGAAACCTCGGATGATTCAACAAATAGCTGGTGGATTGCCTTATTGGCTTGGGGCGAAGGTTGGCATAATAATCATCACGCTAATCCAACTGTCGCAAAACACGGATTTGTTTGGTATGAATTCGACGCAAATTGGGTTTCGATTAGTATTTTGCGAAGACTCGGATTAGTCACAAATCTAAAGCTTTTTGATATGAAAAAGTATGAAGAAAGTCTTACAAATAAACTTGTCGAGCTTAAAATAGCAGCTTAACATATTAGGAAAAATAGTAAGTTGGATAATGAAAAATGATTTCGAAGTTTTTCATTATCCTTTTTTCATTCTAAATTAGAAATATGCGTCGCCGAAAATCAACAGTATTTTTTCTCGTTTTGGGCATTTGCCTGATTGTTTTGGCTGTTGCATTAAACGTGGGTTGGATTTTACTAAATCTCGAAAAAGTCGCGTTGCTCGTTTTTGGAGTCATTTTCTTTGCATTAATCATAACCGGCTTAACGCTAAATACAACATTTCTGCTACGCGAAATAAAGCGAAACGAGCAACAAGACGCTTTTCTAAACGCAATGACTCATGAACTTAAAACACCAATCGCTTCAATTCGCCTTTATCTTGAAACTTTGCAAACTAGGAATGTTGACGAAGATAAACGAAAAGAATTTTATGGCATTATGCTCAAAGATAGTGATCGGCTTTTAAATACTGTTGAGCAAGTTTTACAGGCGAGCCGCACACGAGAAATAAGCCGACGTTTAAACCTAGTAAATATTGACATCAAAACACTTATTGCTGATTGTGTGACACAAATTAAAACACGGTATAACCTTGAAACCGATGCGATTGTCTTTGACGATTTTGAAGAAAATTTGATTGTGCGTGGAGATTTCGCAGAACTTTCGATAGTTTTTTCTAATCTATTGGATAACGCAGTTAAATATTCTGTTGAAAAAGTAAATATTAATGTTAGAGCAAAAACATTGAAGGAAAAACGAGTTGAAATTCGCATTGAAGACTCGGGAGTTGGGCTTGCTCCAAACGAACTTAAACGAGTTTTTCGTAGATTTTATCGCATTCCGAGCAAAACAAAAGGAACAGGTTTAGGGCTTTCAATTGTTCAATCAATTATCAAAAAACATCGTGGAAAAATTTTCGCGGAAAGCAAAGGAAACAACCTCGGAAGCATTTTTGTTGTTCAATTGCCAAGCAAATAATTATTATGAGTAGAATTTTAATTGTAGAAGATGAACAACACCTTGCCGATGGTTTGCGATTTAACCTCGAGGCTGAAGGTTTTGATGTTGAGATTGCAAATGATGGTTCAATTGCGATTAAAATTTTGGAGCAAGGCAAGTTTGATGCGGTTGTGCTTGATGTGATGATGCCGGAAGTTGATGGTTTTGAGGTTGCGAAAACAATGAGATCGCGAGGCGATTTTACACCTATTTTGATGCTGACAGCTCTCGGAAATGCCGAAGACGTGTTGCAAGGATTTGCCGCCGGAACTGATGATTATTTACCTAAACCTTTCGACTTGAACATTTTTTTTGCAAGATTAAATGGTTTGCTTCGCCGCCGAGAATGGCTTCAACAAGAAAAATCTCAGAGTTTAAATGAAACAATTGTGATAAACGATAAAACAATTGATTTCGCTAATCTTGAATTAATTACCAAAAACGAAACAATAAAATTGACTTTAATGGAAGCTAAACTTTTGCGGCATCTTATTGAAAATCAAGGACAAACAGTTTCACGAAAAGAAATTCTACACGATGTTTGGTCGCTACACGAAGACACAGACACTCGTGCGATTGACAATTTTATCGTTCGGCTTCGCAGATATTTGGAAGATTCGCCGACAAATCCGAAGATTTTGCAGACAGTTCGCGGAATTGGTTACAGGTTTATCGGCTAATTTCTTAGTTTATTTGCAATCTGAATTTTCTCTCGCCAATTTTCTTGCAAATCAAAACGCCAAACTTCTAAATCTTCACGAATTGTTGTTGATAAAAACGAATAATCCGCGTGAAAAGCCGAGTGCGGAGCAGCTAAATAAATCAAAGTTGGTTTATCAGCGATTTTTAAACCACCAAAAAGTCGATCAAGATTTCCTGCAAGTCTTTGCTTCTCAACTTCTTGCCAATATTCAACTGCTTGAAAAGTCATTTCCCTAAAGGCAGAAGTTTTTAGTTCAATAACAACAAGGCGACCATCGTTTCGCAATGCCAACAAATCAATTCTGTCTGAAAAAAGGCGAAATTGTGGATAGATTGGCGATAAAATCAGGTTGTTTTCAAGTTGCGAAATGTCGTTTCGTAGTATTGATTCGAGCCACGCTTCGGTCAAAGTTTTATAAAAAAGATGCTTTTTATTTGGCGAATTAGTAGAACGATATAGTCGCAAATCTTGAATCAAACTCAAAAGTTTAGGACGATTTTTTTCGGTTAAAATGTGGTTTTGATTTTCTACTCCAAACAACGTCTTTCCGGCTTCAATTTTTGCAAAAGGCAAACCGTTAAACGTAAAAATCTGCGATTCATTGGCAAAGTTTACATCAATTTCTAGTGGTGAAAGTGCGACTATGTTTTTGCCTTCGCCGCTTATTCTTTGCAATTTATCAAGTGAAATGTCGGTAATTTTATCAACTGAATTTAGCAGAAAACTTTCTTCTAATTGTTTATTAAAAACACGAATTATCTTTTGCCACTTGGGTTTCAGGTGTTGGATAAGATTGTCTAAGGTGTTTGATTTGTCAGAAATAAGCCAAAGTTTTTCAACCTTTTTTGATTTCAAATTTTGAAGCGAACGAAACCAAATTAACGCAGTCGCAAGTGTTACTTCTGCTGTTAGAAGAGTGTGCTCAACTAAGATTGCAATTTGTTTTTGTTGAAAATCTTGAATGAGAATTTTAGCGAAATGCGGATTTTGCTTGCTACTCAATTTTATGCTGAGAATTTTTCCACCAAGAATTTTTTTTCTTGCAAGATTTGCAATTTTTTCTGCACTTTCAGATAGCATTTTGGCTTTTAAAGTATCTAATCATTTCAGCTGCCCATTTTTCATAACCTTCGGCAGATGGATGAATGCCATCGCTATAATGTTCGGCAATAAACTTTCCTTGAGGCATATAATAAAACACATTTTCGAGTTCAGAAATTAATTGTAAAGAATTGAAATGATGCAGTTTAGCAAGTTTCGAAAGAACGTAACGAGTTGGATTTGGAAGAGCAATAAAATCACGAACCATCGGAACATTTGCTACATATATCTTCGCATTTGGATATTTTTCGCGGAAAACTTTAAGCAATTTATGCAATCCATCACGCCATTTTTTTGGCGATGAAAGTTGGAAAACATCATTTCCACCTAAAGCAATCAAAATTGCGTCCATTTTTACATCAGGAATTTGTGGAATAAGCCGCTCAATTGATTGGTGAATTTTAATTCCACTTTCGCCGACAACGTTCCACTGAACTGATTTCCCGGTTTCGAGACTTAAAAAACGTGCAAATTGTCCGGTAAGACCTTCTGAATGATTTTTTACTCCAACTCCGGCAATTGTTGATTCACCAAACGCAAGAAAATTGATAACATCTTTCGAAGCAACAACTTGACCACTTATTGCTCCTGCAGCATCAGGCAATCTGCCAACGCTAAATCTTGTATATTGTCCTTGCAAATATAAAAATGGCAGAATTGGCGAGAGCAAAACTCCGCTCACGAAAAATTTGGTTTGCATTTCATTAACGTTCATCATTTGGTGTGTTAAAATTTAATTTTTCAGATGAATTCGCATACTTTTATCAAAAATATTTTCGTGTTTTTTATAATAATAACGACATTTTCTTCATGTCGTTATTTGCAAAGCAGTTCAAACTCAACGAATCTTCCTTTCGAAATAAAAAAAACGGCGAATGAGTTTATATTTTCAACGCAAGAACCTAAAGATTATCAAGCTGAAATCATTATCAAAGCAAATGACGAAGAGCAAATAATTTTTGTTGCACGCAAAGCAGAAAACCGTTTGTTAAAATATGATGTCGGGGGAAAAAGCGAATTTGCAATTGTTTTAAATGAGACAAAAAATTATTTAATTAACAGCGAAAAGAGGATTTTCGCTGAAAATGAAATAGTGCAGGATAATAAATTTGGAGAAAATTGGTTTGATTTTTTAACAAATGAAAAGCTCAATCAGAAAAATGATTTGAGTTTTGAAAGTCTCGGAATGGAAAATAATCTGGCAAAATATAGGATAATTTCGGGCGAAACAGATGCATTTATTTGGATTGATGAAGCGACAAAACTTCCAATGAAACAAGAATTTCTAAATTCGCAAAAGCAGATAGAATTTACGATTGAGATAAAAAATATTAAATTTGAAACAGAACTCAACCTTTTTGAAATACCAAAAGAATATAAAAAATTGAGTGTCAAAGAGTTTCAAGAAATCATATATAATGCCGATAATAATTGACGAAAAAGTAAAACAACAAGCAAACGAAGTAGTCCGAAAAACTCCGTTTCTGCAACATCTCGGAATAGAATTAGTCGAATTTACAGAAGGAATAGCTGTAATGAAAATGCCGATGAAAAACGAACTTCGGCAGCCTTACGGACTTCTTCACGGCGGTGCAACGGCTTCTTTAATTGACACGGCGATGGCTTTTGCGGTTGTTGCCACAATCGGCGATGAAGAAAAAGCGACAACCGTTGATTTAACGGTTCATTATTTGTGCCCGGTTGTTGAAGAAACAACTATTTGCACAGCAAAAACTATTCGTGCCGGAAGACGTTTGATAACAGTTTCGGCTGAAGTTTCAGACGAAAACGAGCGGTTAATTGCTACCGCACTCTCAACATATTCAAAAGTTTAATGAACGAATTAAAGAAATTTGCACGATATTTAAGACCTTACAAATGGCGTTTGGTTAGCGGAATATTCTTTATTTTCGCTTCAATGTTGTTTGGTTTAGTCGTTCCTTTGCTCGTTAAATACGCAATTGACGACCTTTCTGTAAACCCAACTTGGCAGAAAGTGACGCTTTATCCGCTCGCAATTTTAGTTTCAAGTTTAATTAGCGGTATATTTTTATTCTGGCAGCGAAGACTTTTGATAGACACTTCGCGACACGTTGAATATGATATGCGACGCGATTTTTATGAGTCGCTCGTTAATCAACCAATTTCGTTTTTTACTGAAAATCGAGTTGGCGATTTAATGGCAAGAGCGACAAATGATCTCGCCGCAATCAGGCAAATTGTTGGTCCGATGATTCTATATTCGTTTCAAGCGGTTTTTGCATTTATTGTTGTGTTACCGATTTTGCTGACTTTAAATGTCAAATTAACTCTGATTTTATTGCTCACAATGCCTTTTGTTTCAATTGCTGTGAAAGTTTTGGGGCAGAAAGTTCACGTTCGATTTGAAAAAGTTCAAGAAAATTTTTCAAACATAACGGCGATGTCGCAAGAAAATCTTTCAGGCGTGAGAGTTGTGCGAGCTTATGCCCAAGAAAATGCTGAGATTAAGAAATTTCAAAAACTTAACAAAGAATATGCCAGTCAAAATCTCGAACTTGTAAAATATCAAGCGGCAATGCGTCCGGTGATGTTTTTTTTAATCGGCATTGGTTTTGTGTTGATTATGGCGTTCGGTGTGCCGATGGCTGTTCGTTCAGAAATTTCTGTTGGCGATTTTGCTGCATTTAATTTGTATCTGCAAAGAATGATTTGGTATTTGATTGCACTTGGTTATGTCGTTAATTTGTGGCAACGCGGAACCGCGAGTTTGAAACGTTTTGATGCTGTTTTAGAATCTGTTCCGTCAATAAAAAATATCGAAAATGTTAAGCCACAACCGCCGATTAGTGGAAAGATTTCGTTTAAAAATCTCAACTTTAGTTATTCTGAAAACTCACCTAAAGTGTTAGATAATATCAACTTAGATATTCAAAAAGGTCAAACTATTGCGTTTGTCGGCAAAACCGGAAGCGGAAAATCAACGTTAGTTAGTTTGCTCCCGAGACTAATTGAAACGAAAGATAATTCGGTTTTTATTGATGATATTCCGGTTCAAGATTATCCGATTGAGCAACTTCGGCGAGCGATTGGAGTAATTCCACAAGAGACTTTTTTGTTTAGCGATTCGATTGCTGAAAACATTGCATTTGGCATCGAAAATAAAGAATTACTTAACCACGAAGAAATTATTAAAGCGGCAGAAATTGCCGGACTAGCTGAAGATATTGAAGGTTTTCCGTATAAATATGAGCAACTCGTTGGCGAACGCGGAATTACACTTTCCGGCGGACAAAAGCAGAGAACTTCAATTGCCAGAGCTGTGATCAGAAATCCGCGAATCCTGATTTTGGACGATTCACTCTCGGCGGTTGATACATATACGGAAGAAAAAATTCTGAATAATTTGAAAGAAGTTCGCGAAAACAGAACAACTTTAATTGTTTCGCATCGAATTTCAACCGTTCGCGATGCAGATTTAATCTGCGTTTTGCACGATGGGAAAATTGTTGAGAAAGGAACACACGATCAACTTGTTGAGCTAAATGGTGAATACGCAGAACTTTACAAGCGTCAATTGTTAGAAGAAGAATTAGCAGCAACAGCGTAAATTTATGCTTTTTGATACACCGATTAGCGAAAATATTGTCAATTCTCCGATAAACGACTCGTTGCGTTTGTGGTTATTTTTGCCGATTGGTTATCTAACAACAATTTTGATCGAAACACCAATTTTAGTTTTTGGGCTTTCGCCAAAATTATCTCTTAAACAGCGAATTTTATGTGGCATTTGGCTAACTGCTTGCACTTATCCGATTGTAGTTTTGGTTTTGCCAACGCTTTTAGGTTCAATTTCGTGGACGCTTTATATAGTTGTTGCGGAAATTTTTGCACCGCTTGCGGAGTGTGTTTTATTCTGGTTAGCGTTTCGAGGACACAAAGAACTTGTTATTAAAGATTGGGTAAGATGTTTTATTGCAATAGTTGTGGCTAATTTAGCTTCGTTCGGAATTGGCGAAATATTGAATAGTTTTCGGTGGTTTGGGTTATTTTAATTATTCAAAACTTTTATGATTTTACGCATCACAGAAATTTTTCTCTCAATTCAAGGCGAATCAACTCACGCAGGTCGTCCGTGTGCTTTTGTTCGGTTGACAGGTTGTCCAATGCGTTGCGTTTGGTGCGATTCAGAATATACATTTTCCGGCGGTGAAAAAATTTCATTCGAAGATGTTTTTACGAAATTGAAAGAATTTAATTGCAATTTCGTTGAGATTACAGGCGGCGAACCGCTTGCCCAAAAAAACGTATTCCCTTTCATTACAACGCTTTGCGATGAAGGTTACGAAGTTTTAATTGAAACCGGCGGATTTGTTTCAACTGAGTTGGTCGATTCACGTGCGAGTATAATTTTGGATGTAAAATGTCCGGCTTCGGGAGAAAGCGAAAGAAATTATTGGCAAAACTTAGAGCGTTTGAATCCGTTGAAAGATGAAGTTAAATTTGTTATTGCAAACTTATCTGATTGGGATTTTACAAAGTCAATTATTAGGCAATACAAACTCGAAGATTGTGCAAAAGCGGTTTTGATTTCGCCGGTTTTTGGAATCGAAAATCTCGCAGAAGTTGCCGAAACTATTGCCAAAAGTAAAATGAAAGTTCGTTTAAATTTGCAATTACATAAATATATTTGGGGAAAAGATGTTCACGGCGTTTGATTGAACTAAAAGTGATGAGTGAAAAGTGAAAAGTCAGGTTAAATTAGAAAAACAAAAATTACCTTTAGCTATTTGTCTTGTCAGCGGCGGAATGGATTCGTGCGTGACGGCGGCGATTGCCAAAAATGAAAACGCAGAACTCGCATTTTTACATATTTCTTATGGACAATTAACAGAAGCTCGCGAGCGAAAGGCGTTTAATGACATCGCTGATTTTTATCAGATTGAAAAAAGGCTTGATGTGTCGATTGATTATCTGGCGGAAATTGGCGGTTCGTCTTTAACTGATAAAAAAATTGCTGTGAGTGATGCTGATCTTGAAAGCAATGAAATTCCGACGAGTTACGTTCCGTTTCGTAATGCAAATATGTTGGCGATTGCAACGAGTTGGGCGGAAGTTATTGGTGCAAATCGAATTTATATTGGAGCAGTTTCTGAAGATTCGAGCGGTTATCCGGATTGCAGACAAGAATTTATTTCTGCTTTTGAAACAATGATTGATGCGGGAACGAAACCAGAAACCTCAATAAAAATTGTTGCTCCTGTGATTAAATTACAAAAATTTGAAATCGTTAAATTAGGCACTAAACTCAACGCACCTTTACATTTATCTTGGTCTTGTTACAGAAATGAAGTTGCTGCTTGCGGAAAATGTGATTCATGCGGTTTGAGACTTCGCGGTTTTAAACAAGCTGAAATAGTTGATCCGATAAACTATTCAATTAACATTTGAACATTTTTGAGTTAGAATTTTGAAAGGTTATTAACAACTTTTTTGATGCATCAAACATCACAGTCAATTGATTTTTGATGTTCGTTATTGTTACAAATTTTTGGAGGATTTTTATGTTTCGCAAGAGTATTTTTGCTTCTTTTATATTAGTTGCTTTCACAGCAATTGCTTGTGCCCAAACTGCACCAATTCGCGGTCGTGTTGAAATGATTGATGCCGACGGAAAAAAAGTGCCGGTTGTCGGTGCCAAAATTGAGGTTTTCAGAACCGATACAAAAGGAAAACTTCCTGATGCAACAACCGATAAAAAAGGCGTTTTCACATTTGCAGGTTTGCCGCTAGGTGGAACTTTCGTTATCTCGATGAGCGGAAAAGGTGTTTCGCCAGAAATTTATCCAAATGTAAAAGCCGGAAGAGAAGATATTTTGATTACTGCTAGAGTAGGCGATGGTAAACAATTTACTCAAGAAGAAGTTCGCGAAGCTATCTTAAAACCAACAACTTCCGGAACTTCTACACAAGGCGGAGACAAACAAGAAATGTCTTCCGAAGATAAAAAGAAAAAAGAAGAATACGATAAAAAAGTTGCGGAAATTACTGCAAAAAATAACAAGGTTGGAGAAAACAACGAATTGATTCGGCGTGTTCTGAAAGAAGGAAATGATGCTTTAAACGCAACTAACTATGATTTAGCAGTTGCGAAATATCAAGAAGGAATAAACGCCGATTCAACTCATCCAGGAGCTCCAGTTTTAATGACAAATAAATCTGTTGCACTCAGAATTCGTGGTGTTTCACGATATAATGCAGCAATCAAAGCATCAACACCTTTTGATGAGGCAAAAGAAGATTTTACAGCTTCAAAAGATTCTGCAAAAGCAGCAATTGATTTGCTTAACAGCCAAACTCCTCCAACTGATGCTTCAGAATTAACTAATTATAACGCTTATAAATACAACGCTGCTTCGGCTTATGTTGAAGCAATGCGTTTATATGTTGTTAAAGCTGACCAATCTAAAGTAGCTGATTTAGTTTCGGCTTTTGAGTCATATTTTACACTCGAAACTGATTCAATTAAAAAAGAGAAAGGACAAGTTAATTTTGCTCAAAGTTTGATGGATTCTGGTTCTTTTGACCAAGCCGCTACTGAGTTTGAAAAAGCATTATCAACAAATCCAGATAACGTGGATGCTTTATCAGGTGCTGGTTTATGTTTAGTAAATATCGGTTACATCAGCAATGAAAAAACCAAGTTTCAAGCCGGAGCAAATTATTTAGCTAGGTTTGTTGAAATTGCTCCTGATACTAATAAATACAAAGCTGATGCAAAAGGTTTACTTGATACTCTGAAAAAAGAGCAAAACATTACTGCTCAGAAACCAGCAAAAGCAACTCCAAAGAAAAAGCCTTAATTTTTAGTTTAAAATTTTAAATTTATGCCAAGTTCGGTCAATAAGACTGAATTTGGCTATTTTTTTATTCAAAATGAATGAAAAAAAATTAATTTCAGCTCAAGAAAGTTGTAGTATAACTTTAACTTGACTTATTTATCGTGTTGCAATATAAAGGTTTGTAGGAAATATAGTTCATTATTCTCGAGAGAAATCAAATATTGACACAAGTTGTTAATTTGTTTATTATTTTTATACAACAGTGTTTATCATCGTTGTATATTAATAAACAAGATACTTTATCAAAACATCCCTCAAAAAGTTTTCTCGAAACGAAAAGGAACTGATTAAAAATGTCGGCAAAATTAGGGGAAATCCTTGTCCGCGAAAATCTAATAACACCACAGCAACTGCGTGAAGCGTTGGAATATCAACGCGGAAGCGGTGGCAGATTGGGTTCAAACCTAATCAAAATGGGTTTTTTGTCTGAAGACGTAATTACTGCGGTTCTCTCGCGGCAATATGGCGTGCCTTCGGTAAACCTTGATATGTTTCGAATTGATATGGATGTAATCAATTTGATTCCGCAAGAAACAGCACAGAAGTATGGCGTTTTGCCGATAGCAAAAGTTGGAGCAACTCTGACGCTTGCAATGGCTGACCCGACAAATTTCTTTGCAATGGACGATATTAAGTTTATGACCGGACTTAATGTTGAGCCAGTAGTTGTATCAGAAGCATCGGTCAATATTGCAGTTTCAAAATATTATAGTTCAACAAAAGATATTGATCTTGCTGGTGCTGTGTTAGATGGCGATTTCGATATGGTTAGTTCGAAACTCGCAAAAGCAAAAAGTGAAAAAGTTGGTTCCTCCGGCACTTCTGATGAAAGAATTTCACAGTCAGATTTATCAGTTTCATTAGATGAATTTGAATTTAGCGGCAAAGACAGCGAAGAGCTTGAGGTTTTAGAAGACAATGATGAAATTGATCTTGCTGAACTTACTCGCTCAAGCGAAGATGCACCGGTTGTTAGACTTGTAAACGTGTTGTTGGTTGATTCGCTTCGTCGCGGAGCATCAGACATACACGTTGAACCATACGAAAAAGAATTTCGCATCAGATTCCGGATTGACGGAGTTTTGTATGACATTATGCATCCGCCATTGAGAATGAGAGATGCGTTAATTTCGCGTTTAAAGATTATGTCGAAGCTCGATATTTCTGAAAAACGACTTCCGCAAGATGGAAGAATAAAAATTAAGGTAAAAGTTGATAATCGTTCGCGTGAATTAGATTTTCGGGTTTCAACTTTGCCAACCTTGTTTGGCGAAAAAGTAGTTTTACGGCTTTTGGATAAAGATAAACTCATGCTCGATATGACCAAACTTGGTTTTGAGGAAAAGAGTTTAGAGATTTTCCAAAGAAATATTTCAAAACCTTATGGAATGGTTTTGGTTACAGGACCAACAGGTTCGGGAAAAACGAACACACTTTATTCTGCGTTGCAGTCTTTAAACACGACTGAAACAAACATTATGACGGCTGAAGATCCGGTTGAGTTTAACTTGCCGGGAATTAACCAAGTTCAGATGAAAGAGCAAATTGGTCTAAATTTTGCGACTGCTTTGCGTTCATTTCTCCGTCAAGATCCCAATATTGTTCTTGTTGGGGAAATTCGTGACTTTGAAACTGCAGAAATTGCAATCAAAGCGGCATTAACAGGTCACTTAGTTTTATCAACCTTGCATACAAACGATGCACCATCAACAATTTCCAGACTTGTAAACATGGGAATTGAGCCGTTTTTGGTTGCAACAAGTGTCAACATTATTCAGGCACAAAGGCTTATTCGGAGAATCTGCAAAGATTGTAAAGAAGAAGTTTCAATTTTGCCGGAAGCTCTGGTAGAAGTTGGATTCTCAAAAGAAGACGCTGCAAATATCAAAACCTATAAAGGAAAAGGTTGTGCAACTTGCAACAACACAGGCTTTAAAGGACGAGTTGGTTTATACGAGGTAATGGAAATTACTGATGAGCTTCGTGAACTCATCATCATTGGAGCAAGTTCAATTGAATTACGCAAAAAAGCAGTCGAATTAGGAATGCTTACTTTGCGTGAATCGGGACTTTATAAGATTCGGGAAGGAATAACAACAATTGAAGAAGTCGTTAAAGAGACAGTTCTCTAGTTGGAGGAAGAAATATGTTAAGAATAATCGCATTATCATTGGCTTTTATCATTGCCCTCGGAGCTATTTTACCGTTGGCAACTGATTATTCTTCGGCTAAAACGAAGCATAGCTACGCCAAAAAGAAAAAGAAAAAGAAACTAAAAAAATATTCGCGTGCCTGGTGGCGTTCATATCACCGAAATATCAAGAAAAAGAAAGCAATTGCTGCTCGCAAACGTGCTTTGCGGGTAAAAAGAGTTTTGCTTGCCCGAGCAAGAAAACTTTCGCTGGCAAAAGAAAACACATCGCAAGCAACTTCGCAGGTTCAAACACCAAGAGAAATTGTTGTCAAAGAGCCTGTTGCTAAAGAAGTAATTGTCAAAGAACCAAAAGTTGTTTCGAAAAAAATTGACCGCACACCAAAAACAACTCCACGAGTTGCTGCTGGTGAAGGTGTTGAAAATGGCGTTTTACCAACAGGTGAAGCCGCACCAGATGGATGGAAGCGTGGCGGAATGAATCAGAACGAGATGCAATATCGAGTTGATGATGAATCTGGCGTGACGGTTGGAAGTGCATCGTTATCAGTTGTTGAAAGAGCAGTTGGCACGGATAACAACACAGGTCGCAACAAAACGCTTGGTGGAATTCCGACAAATGCTTTACGCCGGACAGTTATTGACAAAATGGTTCGCGAAGAAGGCTGGGTTGTAAATGATTACCAAAAAGACGTAAACGGTAAAAAAGTTTACATTGTGGTTGCACAATCTCCTGGTGCAGGTGGAAGAATTCAATCAAGAATCTTCTATTTTACAGAGGTAGATGGCAGAATTTATAGTTTGGCGACAAATTCTCCGGCAGATTCTGCGGAGCGAATTGCCAAAGATTCGGAGCGATTAATCAATTCGCTTCACAAAAACGGACGTCCGGTTCAACAAGCAGAACTTCGATAGTTTTCTAATCCTAAAGTTGCGTAGAGTAACGTGTTGAGAGATTTAATCTCGCTACACTTTGCTCTTCGCATCTCAAAATTCCTTCCTTAACGGTTCACAACCACAACAAACTCCAACAACTTCAAAAAAAGAGGTAATTCAAAAAATGTTTGAGCAAAATGTAAATGCAAATACGATAACCTTACCTGAACTTCTTAAAAAAATGACAGAATTGGGTGGTTCAGATTTACACATCACAACAAATAGTGCACCGCAAGTTCGTGTTCATGGGCATCTTCGTCCACTTGAAGGTTACCGACCGATGTCACCGCCCGAAACAAAACAACTTGCATATTCAGTTTTAACAGATGCTCAAAAACATCGTTTTGAAGAAAATCTTGAACTAGACTTTTCGTTTGGTTTGAAAGGGCTTTCGCGATTTCGGGCAAACCTATTTAATCAAAAAGGAGCAGTTGGTGCAGTTTTTCGTGCTATTCCTTACGAAATTAAATCGTTTGAAAACTTAGGTTTACCAAAGGTTGTGCAAGATATGTGCAAAAAACCTCGTGGTTTAATTTTAGTTACAGGACCGACAGGTTCCGGAAAATCCACAACTCTGGCATCAATGATTGATAAAATCAATCAGGATAGAAACGAACACATTTTAACGGTTGAAGATCCAATTGAATTTCTTCACAATCATAAAAATTGCATTGTTAATCAAAGAGAGTTAAATGCTGATACGCATGGATTTGCAAACGCTCTAAAATCTGCCTTAAGACAAGATCCTGATGTTGTCTTGGTTGGGGAAATGCGTGATCTTGAAACCATTGAAATGGCACTCAGAATTGCGGAAACAGGACATTTAACCTTTGCAACGCTTCACACAAACTCAGCCGCTTCAACAATTAACCGGATTATTGATGTTTTTCCGGCAGAACAACAATCGCAAGTTAGAACACAGCTTTCTCTAGTTTTAGAAGGAATTATGTGTCAGGCTTTGTTGCCAAAATCGACTGGTGATGGACGTGCCATGGCTCTTGAAATTTTAGTTCCAAATGCAGCTATCCGAAATCTAATTCGCGAAGATAAAATTCACCAAATTTACTCAATGATGCAAACCGGACAAGAAAAATATGGAATGCAAACTTTTAACCAAGCTCTTGCGTCGCTTTATCATAAGCGTCAAATTTCACTTGACGCTGCTATGCAAAGAACTTCAAATGCCGACGAACTAAAAGAATTAATTGATCGCGGAGCAGGAATTAACACAGGTTATGGTGGAGCATCAAAAACTAACGCAGGCGGACATCCAAGTCCATATATGCAAGGACGACCAATCGGGCAACGCCCATAATGCGTCAGAAAAGAACTTATTTAGGAGATAAAAATGCCAACATTTACATATCAAGGAAAAAATCGGTTGAATGAGCTCGTAAAGGGCGAAAAAGAAGCAACGAATCAAGAAGAACTTCGTGCATTATTGCGACGCGAGCAAATTGTTGTCACAAATGCCAAAGAAAAAGGTAAAGAATTTAGTATTCCAAAAATTGGAACCAAGAAAAAAGTTGGAGCAAAAGAATTAGCTATATTTACGCGACAATTTTCTGTGATGATTGACGCTGGTTTGCCGCTTGTTCAATGTCTAGATATTTTAGCTCAACAACAAAAGAATAAGTTTTTTCAAGACGTTTTAAATCAAGTTCGCCAAAATGTTGAAGAAGGCTCAACCCTGGCAATGGCTCTGGCAAAACACCCTAAAGTTTTCGATCAACTCTTTACAAATATGATTGAAGCTGGCGAAACCGGCGGTGTGTTAGACCTTATTTTGCAAAGACTTTCAACATTGATTGAAAAAGTTGTGAAGTTAAAAAGAAGTATTGTTTCGGCATCAATTTACCCAACAGCAGTTGTTTTAGTAGCAATTTTCGCGGTTGCAATCATTATGGTTGTTGTTATTCCACAGTTTGAACAAATCTTTCTTGGTTTACTCGGACCAGGAGAAGCATTGCCTTTCCCAACCAGAATTGTTATGGGAATCAGCGGATTTGTCGCTGGCTGGGGCGGAGTTGCAACTCTGTTTACAATTATCGCATTGGCAGTAGGAACCCATTTCTTTTATAAAACTCCGAAAGGACGTTACACAATTGATGGTCTTCTACTCAAAACGCCAATTTTTGGTGATATTTTAAGAAAGGTTTCAGTAGCACGTTTTTCAAGAATTTTATCTACATTACTTTCTTCTGGCGTTCCAATTCTCCAATCGCTTGATATTACTGCAAAAACAGCAGGAAATGTGATTATTGAAGAAGGAATTATGAAAGTTCGCGAAGGCGTTGAAAGAGGAGAAACTTTTGTTGAACCACTAAAAGCTGCCAACGTTTTCCCGCATATGGTTTCGCAAATGGTCGGAGTCGGAGAACAAACCGGTGCAATGGATTCAATGCTTGGCAAAATTGCGGACTTTTACGAAGACGAAGTTGATTCAGCAATTGCAAACCTTTTAGCTTTGATCGAACCAGTATTGATTGCATTTTTGGGTATAACAATTGGTGGAATTGTTATTTCAATGTATCTTCCATTATTCTCACTTATTGGAAAACTTGCAGGTGGTGGAAAATAGTTTTTCTGAAGGTTGTAAAAAGCCAATAAGATTGGACAGTAAATAACCCAAAATTCAATTACTTTTTTTAAAAGTCAATCTAAAAAAGGCAACAGATTTTTCTGATGCCTTTCTTTTTGACTTTAGGTTCAAACGATTGTGTTTTAAATTTGAATTAAATTATTGTTCTTAACTTCCTAATTGTTATTTAATATTTGTTTCGGTGGTTTAGCAACAAAAAGGCTCTGAGTTTAGAGAAAATCAACGCATTGAACATAACCACTTTGACTTTAGACTAGTTACAAAAGTTTTAATAATAAAATAGAAATAATTTTTAGCTTCTGAGCTTGGCAAACCACCAACGAAGCCCGACCAATAAAAATCGCCAATCTTTGAAAAATTCGGGTGGTTTTCCTTCAAAATAATGTCCGATAAATTGTAAAATCCAGCCGAAAATAAATAAACTGAGCGAGATTTTCCAAACGCCGAATACAAAAAACATTAAAGGTAAAAGTAAAATTGAGATGGCAATCATCGGAATTCCGATTTTATGAGTAATTTGGTTTATTTTGTTTTGGTGACTTTCAGAATATTCCGCAATCCAAGTTTCCCAGGTTTTTCCTGCTAACATTTAGTCGCTCCTTTTATAAATCTCGACATTTAGACTTTCTTCTAAAATAATTTTTTCTTCCAGTCCGAAACCTTTCAAAAAATCGGCTGTCATAAAAGTATCTGCGTTTTCAACAACTTGCGGAATTTCAGTTGTAATCCATTTTTCAATTACATCAGAAAACTCTTGATAAACACTTGCACCACCAACAATAAATAAATCACATTTAAGATATTCCGCAAATGCCAAAACCTCTTCTTTACTTTTCAAAACCAACAAATTTGGCTGACTTTCAACGCTCAAACTTTTACTCAAAACAATACTTAGACGATTTGGCAACGGTTTTCCGATTGATTCAAAGGTTTTTCTGCCCATAACAATCGCGTTTCCGGTTGTATTTTCCTTAAAAAACTTCAAATCAGCAGAATAATGCCACGGCAATTTTCCGTCTTTTCCAATTGCATAATTTTTAGCAACAGCCACAATTCCAATGATCTGCATTATTTTCCCGATTCCTCAATTTGTATAACTTTCGCTTTCAGTTTGCCACTTGCGAGCCGAATTTGCACGTCGTCGTCAATATTTATCTGTTTAGAATCACGCAAAATCTCGCCAGATTCGAGTTGTGTCAAAGAAAATCCACGCTTCAAAACCGAAAGTGGTGAAAGTGCGTCTAATGAAGCCATTGAGATATTTACTTTTTCTCTAGACTTACTAACAACTCGTTTTATTGCAATAGTTTGCCGTTGCGATAAAAGAGCGAAACGAGTTTGGTTTGCCGAAACTTTTCCGGCAAGTTTTACTGGCGAAATTTGTAATAAATCAACCTTTTCACGCAAAAATGAAATGCGATTCGTAAGGACATTTTTCATCCTATTTTCTAAATCCTCAATTTGATACCGCGAATCACGCAAACTATTGGGAAATTCGTGAAAGACCGACGAAAGCCGCAATTCCTGCAAACTATTGTGAGCTTCAAGCAGTTTGTAATTCATTAACTGCAACAAATCTTGCGTTCTTCGCTGCAAAAATGCTTCGAGGTTATCTTCTTTTTCCGCAACGATTTCTGCGGCAGCCGAAGGTGTCGGGCAACGCAGATCTGCGACAAAATCAGCAATCGTAAAATCTGTTTCATGACCAACCGCCGAAATTATCGGAATCAGCGATGCACGAATTGTTCTCGCTAATCTTTCGTCATTAAACGCCCATAAATCTTCTGCCGAACCGCCGCCGCGACCTACAATCAGAACATCTATCTTCTCTGTTTCTTTACAGTTAAGATTAAACTCATTTGCAGTTAAAATAGCTTCGCGGATTTCATCAGCCGAATTTTCACCTTGCACGCGAGTCGGAATCAGGGTGATGCTGACAGTTCGCGTGCGTCGCGAAAGAACGTGTAAAATATCGAAGAAAGCTGCCCCATTTGGTGACGTAACAACGCCGACACGCTTTGGAAAAAATGGTAATTGACGCTTTAAATCTACATCAAAAAGCCCTTCTCTACTGAGTTTTAACTTAATTTGCTCAAAAGCAATTTTCAACGCACCTTCGCCGACAGGTTCCAGCGAATCAACCAAAAGCTGATATTCGCCTTTCGGTTCGTAAACCGTAATTCTCCCGCGAACTCGAACCTGCAAGCCATCAAAAGGTTGAAAACGAATCTTCCAATTAGAACCTTTAAAACACGCTGCTTTTAAGTTTGAAGAACCATCATTGAGATTAAAATACCAATGCCCTGAATTTGCTGCCGAAAAATTAACAATCTCGCCTTCAACCCAAACCGACGCAAAACGTCGCTCCAATTCGCCCCGAACCTGCGAATTAAGTTCCGAAACCGTCAGCGGACGCGATTCTTGTTCATCGAAAAGTGATTGTAGAAGTGGTGATTTCATTGGAAAAAGGTAAAGTCCCTTGGACATTTGAATATTCTATTTGTAATGAATAGTTTGAAATAAAAAGCTCGTTTCCTTTCTGGTTTGAAGATTTAGTAACATTTCTCATTCCATACATTAAATTCCATTCTGAAATTTCAGCAAAAGAAAAAAGCTCACGAATATATGGGGAATCATCATAAGTTAATAGCCATTTATGTTTACAAACAGCTAAGTTGCTGGCTAGTCTTTCGTGGTCGAATGATTTATGAAGACAACCATTTTTCCCGTAAAGTGCGGAAGTTTTAGCTGAAAAATATGGCGGATCAAGAAATAGAAATACATTATTACCCTCAGCGTTTATAATGTCTTCGTAATCTAAATTAGTAATTTGAACATCTTTCAGAAGGTTTGGAATCTCTACTAGCCTTTCAATACTCGAATCGGTAAAACGCTTTTCAAACGCTTGGATTGAAAAACCTCCTGCTTCAGTAGTTCCAGAAAATGTGATTCTATTGAAAATAAAAAATGTAGCAGCTAATTCAATTTCATTAAAATTTAACTTATTTTCACGCAAAAATTTATGAAGCGTTTTTCCGTCTTTGTATTCATACTTCCAACGCCAAACTTGCTCAATCACTTTTTTTGAATTGACTTGATTTTGTTGCCAAAAAACCGCCAAATCTTTATATAAATCATTAATCCAAAATTGATGAAACGGAAATTGTTGTTTGAGACAGATAAAAACAGAACCTCCGCCTACAAATGGCTCTCTAAATTCATCAAACGCAGGAATTAAACCCACAATTTTTTCAACTGCACGGCTTTTTCCTCCGGGATAACGTAATGGACTGCGAATCATTTTCAAATTTCACCTAAACTAATTACGAAATTATTTTCGTTTGCTTCCAGAAACAAATTCCTTAACAAATCAATATGTCTTTTATTAAATCTATTTTTTATCAAAAATATTTCTAATTCATCTTTGGGAGAATTGGAAGAAACCTCATTTTCAAGATTTTTAGAAGTTAGTTTTAATACTGGGAAAGATTTATAAGAGGTTTTACCGATATTTACATTTTCTAAATTAACGTAAAGCATCATTTTCAGTAGACCGTCTTTAATATCACCTAAACTTGGAAGTTTTGAATTTTTACTATGTTTTGATTCAATCAAAAACAGCTTTTCTTCTTCAATCCTAACTTCATCAACCGTAAAAAAGTATTTTCCGCCTAAATAGTTGGTAATTGTAAGTTTTGCTTTCGTCAAAGTTGATAGTATTTCTTTCGGTTGTACTGTCAAAAATTCTCGCTCCTGAGCAGATTTTGACCTATTTCTGGAAGCTTCCATAAAATTAGTGAGATTTTCTGAGACAATATTGCTATAAGAATCCAACCCTTTTTCATTATGAAATTTAACTTTAGTTTTATCGGAAATTACTCGATAAGAATGTTTAACTTTCTGAAGAATTTGAGTAATATTGTTCAACTCTTTCAAATTCCAATGCAGGGCTGAACTGTGATAGTTGGAAATTTCGCTGATTTTATCTAAAACGAACTGACTATTGAACCTTTGTTTTGTTACCTTTTCATCTCGGGTGCGATGGTTTTCTGCGGTTTCGTAATAAGCCAAAACGACATATACGTCTAACAAACTCATCAAACAAATTGTATCCCACTGTAAAAAGTCTCGATCGCCCGACGCACCTTCGTCTTTGATAATAGGGATTATTGTAATTCGTTTAGAGACTGAAAATGTGTTGTAAACTCGTTCATATGGGTAGGAACGAGTTCGTTTTGGTGAAACCCATTTACTCACTGCAAAACGATCCTGATTTTGCAAAATTAAACTTGAAGATTTTGCTGAATTTATCTCAAAATCTGAAACTAGATATTCAACCAACTCGCACTTCAATAGTGGTTTATATTTAATTCCTTCAATGATTTGAGCTGTGATTTCCATTTAACAAATTTACTATACTAAACAATCTTATCGAAAGAAGAATCAAAGTTAGCAGTTCACTTAGCAGTTTCAGCGTATTCTAACATTATTAAAAACTTATTCTCTCTTGCTTCTTGAAACAATTTCGCGATCATTTCTTTCATTTTGGGATCAAATAAATTCATTTTGTAGAAATTTAGAAGTTCCGGTTCGGTTGCTTGGGATGTGATGTTTCCTTTGATTTTTGATGAAGTAAGTTTTAGTGCGGCTTTGCTTTCAAACGAATCTTTGCCGATTTTTACATTTTTCAAATTTGTGTAAACCATCATTTTCAGCAAGCCGTCTTTAATGTCGTTTTCGCTTGGTAAAATACTGCGTTGGCTGTGTTTAGCCTCGATTAGATAAACGGTTTTTTCCTCTATTTTGGTTTCGTCGCAAGTGAAGAAATATTTGCCAAATAGAGAATTTGTAATCGTGACGCGACCTTTTGTGTCGGTCGAAAGTGCTTCTTTTGGCTGATCTGTAACGAATTCGCGGTCTTGTGCTTTTTGCGATTTATCGCGTGAAAATTCGATGAATTTCTGCGGTGTTTCGGCGAAAGAAATCAACACATCGATTGCTACGGAATCGTGCAGATAGGTTTTTGTTTTTTCGGAAATTTGTTTATACGATTCTTTTGCTTTTTCGAAGATTGTCTTTAGATTTTTCGCTTCCGCTTCATTCCATTCGCGGGAAGTTCCTTTAAATTCAAACACTTCGCGGAGTTTGTCCGAAACAAATTTTTCGTCCAATTTCTGCGAAGTAATTTGGTCGAATTGCTTCGTATTTTTAACCGCATCATTGTAATAAGCGAGCACAATGTGAACATCCAAAAGGCTCAAAAGCGAAATTGTATCCCATTGCAGAAAATCTCTCGCACCGCCCAAACCTTCGTCTTTTACAACCGGAACAATCGCAACTTTTTTGCCATCAAAAGCGAGCGTTTCATACACACGCTGATATGGATAAGAGCGACTTCGCTTCGGTGTCAGCCAACGACTGACTGCAATTTTCTCATCTCTATTTGTTAGAATAAAAGAGCTTGGCGAATTGTTTACGTTTAATTTTTCAATAGAAACTTCGCGAAGTTTGTCGTTTACAAATTGCTTGTAATTGATTTTTTCAACCTCGCCGCGAATCTCGCCTTCGGCAAATTCTTCGTCGGGTTTTGGCTCAAATTTCTTCGATTCTTCCGGCGTTAGTTCCGTAACAGCTCCGAGGCTTGTGAAAACATTTTCGCGATTTACTTTTACTTTTAATCGCGGCGACGCACTGCTTCCGGTTTCGGCAGTTTCAGATTTGAACGTGACGCTATAAGCCGTTCGCAGCTGCACAACAATATCATCGTAAGCTTTTTGTAAATCTTCTAAACGCTTAATTTGGTAGTAAACTCCGCCGGAAATTTTCGCGAGTTTTTCTCCTTCACCAACGGCTTTTGATGTTAATCCGAGATACTTATTTCTTAACGAATCAACATTTGAGTTGTTTGCCGCCGAAGCAATCAAATCTGAGGGAACATAAAGCGGATAAATTAACGCACCGCTTTCTTCAATTGAACTGAGCAATGCATCAAATGACAGAAACGAACGATTGTCATCACCATCAGAAAGCAAAATAATTGCGGTTCTTTCGCCACGCAAAGGACGCAAAGTCTCTGTCAAACTAAAGGCTAAAGCATCGTAATATGCTGTTCCGCCGCCGGCTTCAAATGTATCTAAACTCTCTGAAAGCAGCTTTTTATCTGTCGTAAACTTCGATAAAATTTTGACATCATCACGAAAAGTAACGATCGAAATTTTATCGTTTTTGTTGATTGTATTGACAAATTGGCGAGCGGTTTTCCGGATAAAATCAACGTAATTTTCTACGCTTCCAGAAACATCGAGCAACAAAACTAGATTAAATGCTGCAGTTGAAGGCTGAATTTCGAGAACTTCACGAGGTTTTCCGTTTTCGGTAATCGTAAAATCTTTGGCTAAAAGATTCGGAAACATACGATTTTTATCGTCAACAGCTTTTACAATAACTCGTTTGTAGGGAGAGTTTGCGAGATTTGCATCGCGTTTCGAGGTTCCAAGAAATGGCTCACGGCGGCGTGGCGGAAGTGATTTCGCATAATCACCAAAATACTTTGGCGAAGACTTCCGAATTGCCTCGACGAGCATCGAATCGCCGCTGCGGACTATTGCTTTTGCGGCTTCGGTTAGTGGACGCTCACGCAAATCAGAAGGAACCTCGGAAGGTTTAATATTGAGTAAAATTATTCCGCGAGCAGTTGTAAAATTTAGAGTAATTGATTTTGGCAGTTTCTCAGTTTCTTCAGCTTGTGAACTCTCCGCTTTCCATTTTCCGTTTATTTGAAATTTTCCGGCGGTTTTTTCTTTTGTTTTTTCGAGAAGAAAGTCACTTAAGAATCTAGGTTTTGAAGCTGTCCAGTGAAAATTGTAAGTTAAGTCATCGAGAGGGATTTCAGTATAAATCGTTCCCGTGTCAGTTTTAACTTCAGCATTTGCAATATTTCCGGCAATTTTTACTTCACCTTCGTCGGTTTGTACTTTTACTATCGATCGCAATGGAACCTTGACGACTATATCGATTCGAGTTTTTCTATTTTTGGGGTTTACAAAAATCCTATTTGCCGAAATTTCTACATCAGTTGATTGTGAAACAGAAAAATTTTCAATATTTTCGGCAACTATCCAAACTTTGCCAAAATTGTTTTTAACTTCAATTATTTGAGCATTTAGCTTTAGAACGCAAAGAAAAAAGAACGTGAAACAAACTGCGAAATAGCAATTTATTCTAACTTGTCTTTTTTTAAGTTCCAATTTTAGTAGTTTCACGTTTTGCTAGTAACTTTTCCTGATTGTTGGAGTCTTTCGCGAATTCGGCTTTGCCATTTACTTTTTGAAGTTTCTGTTTCTTCAAATTTCGATAATAAATCCTGCATTGATTCGCCGCCCGCAAGTCGCGTTTTGAAATATAAAAGTGCCGTAATTACCGATGTCAATGAAGTAATAAGCAAGAGAAAAGGAGACAAAAGTACGTGCATAATAATTTCCGTAAACGTTTCGCGTTGAACTCTTTTTAACGTCTTAGCCCGCTTTTCCTTAGGCGAAAGTTTGTCAAAATCCTTTATATTTTCTGCAACTTTAACACCTTGTGCACCAATATTTATGTCGATGTCTTCGCCGTCTTCATCCTTTACCTGAACAACTTCGCCTTTTTCTATTTTTTCATAATATTCAAGTTGTTTTGTAATTCCGATGGCAATGCCGCCAATTGTTCCGCCAACCACCATTGGTATTAAATAAATTAAAATTGAAACCGCTACCGCTGTCCAAAATGAACGTTTTACTAACTCTTTTGAACGGCGAAAAGCAGCTTTTCCACGGACATTTTCCATCATTATCGAAGGTGCTACCAATGAATAGACTGACGAAAAATAGATTCCAACCGGAAAACAGCAAGTAAGAGATAGCAAAATCAACAACGTTTGCGGCGTAACGGCGAAAAATAGGGCTCTTCCTTTCAACCAAGCCATATTGAGAGCCGCTTTAACGCTAATTGGTCGAAGCGGGACGGAAAGTATTTGTGCAATTAACCACGTAACTGTTCCGATTACCAAGGCAGCAGCAAATGTCTGTGCAAAAAAACCGATAAACCCAATAACTCCTTTTATATAAGAAGCTGTATCTGTTTCAATTACTTCAAAAGAAGCAAGAATTCCAACACTTATTTGGGCAATCGCCGAAACTAAATTAGGAAGCATAGCTAAAAATGCCAAGCCCAAAAACTTCGGTAAATGCTCTGAATAAATGACTAACGCACGCTGCAAAAGCTGCCCGAAACCTTCGGAATGTGAACGTAATTCGCTAGCAAATGCCTCAGCTGTTGGCGGTCTTTCGTCAACATTTTTTGCCAAAGCAGACGAAATTACTTTTTTAACTTTTCTAGGAACTTTTTTTGCATCAAGCGGCGGCGGCTCATGGAGTTTGTGCGATTCCATCACGCTCATAAACTCACCCGAAAAAGGAGTTTTTCCGCCAAGCATTTGATAAGCAATGATCGCTAAACTATAAATATCTGAACGACTTGTGAGTTTTTCGCCACGACATTGTTCGGGCGACATATATAAAGGAGTGCCCAAAACTGCTCCAACTCGCGTCAAATTTGCTGATGAAGTGCTGGTTATATTAGTGTCAGGTGAATGAGAAAGCAATTTTGTTCCATCATCTTTTAGAATAATCTGAGTTTTATTATTCGATAAAATGGCAGTTCCTTTTTCCAAAATTGAATCGTCTGTTTGAATTAAAGTGCCTGATTCTTCATTATTAATCGCAGTTCTCGATTCGGAAATCATCGTGGCTGCGTTTAAATTATCAGCAACTGTTTTGACAGTACCAAAACTTTGGGTTGGAGTTGAAGCTATTGTGAAATCAGCACTTATAGCTTCGCTTGAAACAGTTTCTTCGAGTTTTGCTATTCCAAAATCGAGAACTTTTACGGTATAACCGCCGCGTTGATTTGGTTCGAGCCAAATGTTATCAGGCTTTAAATCGCGGTGAATAATTCCTTGCAAATGGGCTTCGTGAACTGCACTGCTAACTTGCTCTAAAATATCGAGTGTCCAAGATAATGGAAGTTGCTTTTCTTCATCTAGAATCTCGCCAAGAGTGCAACCATCAAGATATTCCATTACCAAATATGCAACGCGACCATCGTTTGTTTCGGCAAATCCAAAATCTGTCACATCAACAACATTTGGATGTCTAAGCCGACCAGCTGAACGAGCTTCACGACGAAAACGCTCAACAAACTCAGGCTTTTGCATAAACTGCGGAAGGATAACTTTTATCGCCACAGGTCTTTCAGTCCCAAGATGAATCGCGAAATAGACTGTTCCCATTCCGCCTTTGCCAAGCTCACGCTCGATTCTGTATTTTCCGTCAAGCGTTTCGCCGACTAATCTCAAGAAATTCATAGGATTTTGTGAAAACTTTAACCGTTTTTTAATACGCAATGCAAGTTTTTAATGTTACATCTTTTTGAACTACAAGCATCTAATAGTTGAAATATTCTGAGTAGCAATTATTATTAGAATTTACTTTGTGTCCCAAATTTGCTACTTTTAAGGTCTGTTGACGGTTTTACGGAGTTACAAATGAAGTTAAAAAATACGCTGATAAATATTTTGCAAAAAGAAGAAAACCTTAGCAAAATTGCAACGAATGGCGTTTCTCTCCATTGTCATACACAATACTCTAAAGAAATGCTGGATTTTATTCCGCATTATGCTGAAAGTCTTCCGGTTATTTCTTTTTTCTTTAAACAGGAAAATAAAAAATATCTTGCCAAAACCGGCAAACCAATAACTTTAGATGAAGGTTATTGGTCGCCGCCAATGACTGAAGATCAAGTTTTTAATCTTGAAAAAAATCAGATTAATTCACTTGGGTTGGATGCAATTGTTTCAATTACAGACCACGATGATATAACTGCAAACTTAAATATATGTAAGCAGGAATCGATTGAAGTTGCACCAATTTCACTTGAATGGACAGTTCCGTTTCAATTCGGATTTTTTCACGTTGGCGTTCATAATTTACCTCAAGATAATGCTTTAGCAATAACTGATGCATTGCTTGATTTTTCGTTTAGTAAAGAAAGTCAAACAAATGAGCGTTTGCACGAGCTGTTTGAAATGCTCAACAATTTGCCGGAAGTTTTATTGGTTTTAAATCATCCAATTTGGGATATTGAAATTGTTGGACAAAAACAACACGAAATTTTATTGAAGGCTTTTCTTGCCGATCACGGGAAATGGATTCATGCACTTGAGGTAAATGGATTTCGTGCGTGGTCTGAAAATAAAGCTGTGATTGAACTTGCCCAATCTCTTAGAATGCCGATAGTTAGCGGTGGCGACAGACATGGCTGTCAGCCAAACACGGTATTAAATTTAACAAACAGTAAAACTTTTGCTGAATTTGTTGAAGAAGTTCGGGTTGATAAACACGCAGAAATCGTTTTTATGCCTGAACATAGACAGCCGCTTCATTCCCGTCAATTACAATCTTTTTCAGAGATTTTGAAAAATTACGAAGATTTTCCGGAAAATCGCAAACGTTGGTTCGACAGAGTTTTTGTTGACGCAGACGGTTTAGGAGTGCGTCCACTTTCAGTTCACTGGAAACTTGGCGGTCCGAGATGGCTCAGATGGGCAATTTGGACGCTCGGAGTTATGGGAAATCCAAAATTGAGACCGGTTTTTCGTCTCGCGATGAAAAACAAAGACGTTCTTCCGAAAGAGTTTGGAAACGATTTACCGGTAAGATTTGAACCGATAATTTCCGATAACGAAGAACTCGTAGCCGGAAGCAATTAGCAAACATTTTTGATGATTGAGAAAATTCCCCGCGTTGCATTCTTTCCTGACTCATATTTGGAAATAAATGGAGCGGCAATGACGTGCCGAAAACTTGTTGGATTTGCCGAAGAAAAAGGCTATCCTTTTTTGTGCATTCACGCAGGTGAAAAAACCGAAATAACAACAAGCGGAAGCGTTTCGCACCTTGCTCTCAAGCGTTCATTTATTTCAATTCCCATGGATGAAGGATTAAAATATGATCCATTGTTTAATCTTCATATAAACAAAGTAAAAAAAGCACTTATAGATTTTAAGCCGGATGTTTTGCATCTCACAGGATTAAATGACGTGAGCATTATTGCCGCGATTATTGCACATCAATGGCAACTTCCGCTGGTTGGGTCTTGGCACACAAATTTGCACGAATTTGCTTCGCGAAGGCTAGATCGAATGTTTAGGTTTTTGCCAGACGGAATAAGATCGTCAATTTCGGGTTTTGCTGAAAAGAAGATTTTTCAAGGTTCGGTTCTTTATTACAAAATGCCAAAAGTTGTGTTATCGCCCAATCCTGAATTGGTTGAAGCTCTTGGAAAATCAGGTAGAACATCGCTTTTAATGGCTCGCGGAATTGATTCTGAGTTTTTTTCGCCTTCGAAACGAACCGTCAATGACGAGATACTGAGATTTGGATTTGTTGGCAGATTGCGTGCCGAAAAAAATGTTCGCCTCTTGGCAGATTTAGAAAAGCGACTTATTGAGCTTGGAAAAACTAATTTTAAATTTGTAATTATCGGCGAAGGCAACGAACGCGAATATCTTGAAAAAACGATGAAAAACGTTGAGTTTACTGGATTTCTTGATGGTGAAGCACTCGCAGAAGCATACGCTAATCTTGATGTTTTTATTTTTCCGTCTGAAACAGATTCGTTTGGCAATGTGGCACAAGAAGCAAATTGCTCAGGAGTTCCGGCAATTGTTTCGCATTTGGGCGGACCAAAATTTATAATTAAAGAAAACGAAACTGGTTTTGTTGCAAAAAATTTCGAGGAATTTGTGAAATACACGGTTGAGCTAATTGAGAATCCGCAAAAATTATCAGAAATGAAAAACGCATCGCGTGAATTTGTTGTTTCGCGTTCATGGAATTCGGTTTTCGAAAGTGTTTACAAGGCTTATGACATTGCTTATGCAAAACGCTCTGCTAAAATGAGAGAGTGGTAAAGTATTAATTTTAAAGATTTAAATGACAAATTCAGAAGAAATTCATCGTTCGCTGACTGAAGAAGCCGATGATCTTGAAGAAATAAAAGACGAAGAAATATCAGTTGGAGATGTTTTCAAAAGTCTTGCTAAACATCCTTTGCAGATAATTTCTCGCTGGAATTGGAAATCTGCACTTTTGGGTGCAATTTTTCGTGCGTCTTTCTATTTTACAGTTTATCAAGCAAGCCAAGAGACTTGGCTTGTAACGCTGACTGCGGTTTTGGTCGAACTCAGTTTTCGGTTTATTACTTCAGGAATTTCCGGTGCACTTATTCAATCTTTCCGGCGTGCAACTCCGGCGTGGCTCGCAACTACAATAGTCACAATTAGTTTGCCAATATTTAGTCACACCGTCGAATTTCTTACACATTATTCACAAGAAACTTTTTTTAATAATGTTTTTGCCGCGGCTGAGAATAAAGCTCGACAAAAAGCGTTTGCTGTTTCGGTTTTAATTTCTGTTTTATCAGCAATGTTTACGTTATTTATTGTTAGAAAAGGAGTTTTACTTGTTGGTGCGGGCAAAGAAACAAAATCAATTTGGAGCGATATTAAAAGTCTTCCATTTTTAATCATCGAATTTATTGCATTTTTGCCACAAGAAATTTTGAGATTTATTAAAGAAAGAAGATATTTGCCGGCAATCGGAATTTTTCTAACATTTGGGTTAGCGGTTGGAACTTTGATGGGAGTTTTTCGTGGAAAATTTTCTTGGGCTTGGGTCACCGCACTCGGAGCCTGGTCAATTCTTTTTTTAATCACAATATTCGTTGCCGTTTTGCTAAAATTTTTAAAACGAAAAGTATAATTTCAAAAGTGAATAATAAATCGCTCAAATCAGTACATATCACAAATTATTACCACAAAAATTCCGGTGGTATCAGCACGAGTTATAACAATTTACTCGCGGCTGCCGGTCGTCATAAAAGATATATAAGCCTTATTGTTCCGGGTGAAAAAGAAGAAATTGAAATAATCAACGATTTTGCGAAAATTTATTATGTTCCGGCAAAACAATCACCAATTTTCGACAAACGTTATCGAGTGATGATGCCTTGGCAATATTTACTTAATGATTCGATAATTCGCAAAATATTACTCGCCGAAATGCCTGATATTGTTGAAGTTACAGATAAATATACGCTTAGCATAATCGGAACAATGATTGCTCGCGGAAAATTTAAACAACTTGGTCGTCCGATGACTGTTCACTTTTCGTGTGAAAGAATGGACGATAATATTGCTTCATTTCTATCAGCCGGAAAATTTGCAAAATGGTTCGCCAAGCGTTTGTTAGGAAATTACAATTTTCCTTCTTTTGATTTTCACATTGCTAATTCGGCATACACAGCTGAAGAATTGCATGAAGCGGTTGAGAAAAATCATAATCCTAAACGCTCCGATTCGTTTTTTAATCGTTGTTGGCAATTTTTTTCTTCAGCTAGAATTTCTCCACAAGATAGAATTCACGTTTGTCCAAGAGGTGTTGACAGCGAAATGTTTAGTCCGCGAAGAATTTCAAATAAAGTTCGACGAGAAATGCGAGAACTCGCAAATATTCCCGAAAATAGTTTTGTTTTGCTGTATGCCGGAAGAATTTCGCCTGAAAAAAATATCGAATTACTTGCCGAAATGATGAAAATTCTTGCAATTGATAAAACAACGGATTTTCGACTTTTAGTTGCTGGTGCCGGACCCAAAAGCGTCTGGTTACAACAAGAAACTGATAAATTGTTTCCGAATAAAATTGTCCAACTCGGTCATCTTGACAAAGATAAACTAGCAGATTTTTATGCCAACGCTGATGTTTTTGTTCATCCAAATCCTCGCGAACCTTTCGGAATTGCACCGCTTGAAGCAATGGCTTCCGGAGTTCCGGTTGTTGCACCAAATGCTGGCGGCATTTTATCTTATGCAAATCAGAAAAATGCGTGGTTAATGGAAGCATCAGCGGAGAGTTTTGCGGCTGCAATTAGGGAAATAAATTCTAATCAACTACTTCGCGAACAAAAAGTTGAATATGCTCTGCAAACAGCAAGTGAAAACACACGAGAAATTTCTACTGATCGGCTTCTTGCAACTTATGACAAATTGTTTCAAGATTTTACGAACAGAAATGAACTTTTTACCAATCGCGAAAAGGCAAAAACATTTGATTTCACAAACTCATTTTAAATAAATATCCAATTTTTCGTATGTTTTTTAAATTTAAAGCTAAATCTAAAAAAAATACTTCTTCTGCAAATGTATTAAACATATAACTTTACGAGTGAAAATCAGATGTGGTTCGGTTTTTGCGTCTACGTTAATAGCAAAAAATAGTTTCAATTAATTTTTTCTAACACTTTAAAAAACAAACGGAGAATTAAATACATGAAAAAAATGGGTTTATTGTTACTGATTACAGTTTTAACAATATCTAATCTAGCTGTTGTTTATGGTCAATCATCAACAGGATCACTATCAGGACTAGTTAGCGATGAAAGAGACGCAGTTATTACGAACGCAACAGTTTCGGCAAAAAACGTTCAAACCGGAATATCAAGAACTGCACAAACAAATGGCGAAGGCAGATTCAATTTTGTAAGCATGCCAATAGGTTTGTATTCCATCACGGTTGAGGCTTCAAATTTCTCAAAATTTGTTCAAAACGGCATTACTTTAGATGTAAATCAAAATGCAGTTTTGGACATTAAGCTAAAAGCTGGACGAGTAGAAGAAGTTGTAACTGTGTCAGAAAATGCAACTGTTTTAAACACAACAACTGCTGAGATCAGCACAAGGTTTGATGAAAAAAGATTATCAGAATTGCCTATCGCAACAAATCGCAATGTTTTCAATGTATTACTTTCTGTTCCCGGAGTAAGTCAATTAGGAAGTGGACAAACTGGTTTCGCAAATGGGATCAGCTTTTCTGCAAATGGTGGTCGTCTTCGCTCAAACAGCTTTACTGTTGATGGTCAAGACATCAATGATCCAAGCGTTTCTGGTGGACAAATTGCTCTTAACAATCCTGACGCGATTCAAGAAGTCAGAATTATTACTAATCAGTTTTTGGCTGAATACGGACGCAACTCGGGTTCGGTAGTAAATTTCGTTGGTAAATCTGGAACAAATAATTTTCATGGCTCAGCATTTTGGTTTCACAACAACCAGCGTTTTAACGCTTGCAGTAACCAAGATAAAGCGGGAGGCTTTTGTAATTCTGCCGCAACAACTACCTCGCTCAAAAGTGCACCAAGAAGATTAGAAAACCAACTTGGATTTACATTTGGAGGTCCATTAACACTTCCTGCTTTTGGCGAAGGAACTCCATATTTCCGAAGCGGAAAGGACAAAACTTTTTTCTTTGGTGATTACCAAAACTGGAGTGATCGGGCATTAGGTTCTGGATTTACATTAAATGGAGCTCCTACCGCAGCCGGTCGTCAAGTTCTCCAATCTGTCGTCGGAAACAGACCACAAATTCAAGCCTTACTTAATTTTGTTCAACCAGGAACTCCAAACGGACAATCAGTAAATTTTGTTGTTGCTGGAACAACTTACAATGTGCCGTTAGGAAATCTAACAGGTTCTTCAGCGTTTAAGTTCGATGATAAACAAGGCTCTTTCAGAATAGATCATAAGTTAAATGATAAAAATTTATTTTATGGTCGTTACAGATTTGATAGTGCATTAACCAGCGGTACTGGTCAAGTAACACCTATTGGGCTTACAAATGAAAACAAACTAAGTTCAAAAGCTGCAACATTTGTTTTGAATAGCATTTTATCAAGCAACGTTTCGAATGAGTTTAGGCTTGCTTATACTAGATATGATTCAGTTACAAATGCTTCTAATCCAAGTGCTGAATCTATACCTTCTATTGAGATTTCGGAACTCGGTATGACTGGTTTTAATGCTGCTGCAAACAGAACTGCAATCGGTTTAGCTGTAAACTTACCGCAGTTTAGAGTGAATAATACATATCAATTCACTGACAATTTGTCTTATTTGACTGGCAATCATAATCTAAAATTTGGAGTTGATTTCAGAAAAACAGAAGTCAAGAGTTTCTTTTTCCCGACCGTTCGCGGAAGACTTGCTTACTCATCTCTTCAAAACTACGTTGATGATGTGGCTAACTTAGCTTCAACTGTTAATCGTCCACTAACAGGTGGTGATAGAGTTGGATTTTATGACTGGAATGAACTTTATGGGTTTGCACAAGACGAGTGGAAAATTGCACGAAACTTTACGCTTACATATGGTCTTAGATATGAATTCCCAGGTAACTCGTTTAGTTATTTAGAAGAACTCGGGAAAAGAACATTAGCTGCATCAGGTAACAATTCAGCTTTCGTATTCACTCCTGTTCCAAAAATTGATAAAAACAATTTTATGCCACGGATTGGTTTCAATTGGAATCCGAGAACAAGAGATACTGGGATTTTAGGATTTATAACTGGCGGTGAAAAATTAGTTCTACGTGGTGGTTATTCGCGTAACTATGATGCTAGTTTTATAAACATTAACCTTAATGTTTTTAGCTCATTTCCTTTTGTTGCTTCGGGTAATCTTCCAGCTGCTGGTGCATTTGCTGCAATTTCAAGTTTCACTCCAAGTTTATCTAATCCTAATGCGTTAACCCGAACTATTGTGGGCGGCGACTTCCGTGCACCTGCTTCTGATCAACTATCTTTTGAAATACAAAGAGAGTTAACAAAAGATACGGTTTTTAAAATAAGCTATATAGGCACTCGTGGATCAGGACTTTTCCAAACAATTGACGGAAATCCAAGAAGAAATAACGTAACTCCTGCTTCTTGTGTATCCTTCGGACCATTAAATCCTACTGATTCTTGTAGAGTTGACCCAATTCGCGGTGTTATACGCTTGAGAGCAAATACTGCAAGTTCGAATTATCATTCAATGCAAGTTAGTTTTGACAAACGATTAAGCAACAATTTTAGTGCAGGTTTCCATTACACTTGGAGTACTTTTATTGATACTGCCTCAGAAATTTTTAATCCTTCTGGTGCTGAAGTTGCTATTGCTCAAGACTCTTTTAATATAAACTCGGACAGGTCAAGATCGAGCTATGATCGTCCGCATCGTTTTACTGGAAATTTTGTTTATCAAATTCCAGTTTTCAAAGATCAAAGCGGTTTTGCTGGAAAAATTTTGGGCGGTTGGCAAGTTAATTCATTCTTCAGCATTCAAAGCGGTGCTCCATTTACTGCGTTGAATGGATCTGATTTAGGAGGTGCTTTGAGTGGAATTGATGGTTTAGTAGGAAGTGCAATTAGACCAAATCTTACTACTAGTACTAACCTTTCTGGGTTGACGATCTCTGAAGTTCTTTCGCTTTGTGGAACTGCAATAACCGGGAATAGATGTCCGGGACTTTTCGGAATTACGAGTGCAGCACAAAGAGTCGGAAATGCTGGACGTAACATTCTAAGGGCTGATAAGTTTAAAAATATTGATTTTGGTATAATTAAAAACACCAAAATTAGCGAAACAGTTCGTGTTCAGTTTAGAGTGGATATGTTTAACGCTACCAACAGTCGTAATTTTGGAACGCCAGAAGGTAGAGTTAATTCTGCAAGTTTTCTTAATAAATGGGCTACAAATGGCGGAAATCGTCGAGTTAATTTAGGTTTAAGACTTGTATTCTAAATTTGTGTTTTTATAAACAAATTTTTAAGAACGTGGAATTAAAAACCACGTTCTTTTTTTATTTCTTTTAAGTTAAAGAGTAATATATTATTTAAGAAAGTATTATGCTCGAATTAGTTTTAGCCAATTTAAGAACCAGACCTTTTAGAACATTTATCAGCGTTATCGGCGTTGCTTTAGGTGTAGTTTTGGTGGTGCTTTTCACCGGACTTGCTCGCGGAATGACCAACGATATGGCAAAAAGAGCAAATAATTGGAAAGCCGAAATCGTTTTTATGCGTCAAGGAGCAATGGGTTTAACAAGCTCAAATCTTAATACAAGCACTGCATATACTGATAAATTACTGCAAATTGAAGGCGTTGAATCAGTAACTCCGGTTGGGAAATATATTGCTGCAAATGCCAAAGGTCGTTTTGGATTAAAACAAATTGACGGCATTGATTGGGAACCTTTTGCTGTGATGAATGATATGAAGATTGAACGCGGAAGAGCGATGGTTGCAAATGACGAAGTGATGCTCGATGAAACACAGATGCGAGATGACAAACTAAATCTTGGCGATTCAATTAATCTTTTTGGTGAAAAACCTTTTAAAGTTGTCGGTGTTTACTCGCCACCATCAGGTTCGCGGACAAAAATTTCACTTGCTTCAATGCAAGATATTTTAACCCAAAATAAAAAATGCACTTATATATTAGTAAAATTAAAAACCGGTGCAGACGCTGTTTCAGTTGCCAAAACAATTAATGAAACTTTGCCCGGCAATGAAGTTAAGCTAACTAGCGATTTGATAATAAACGCTTCTGACAGACTTCCCGGATTAAAACCTTTTTTACGAGTTTTAGTTGGGCTTGGTGCTTTTGTCAGCACAATTTTTGTCCTGCTTTCGATGTATACAACAATTACCGAACGTAAAAAAGAGATTGGAATACTAAAATCTCTCGGAGCCTCAAAGTCTTTTATCGTAACAGTTATCGAAAGCGAAGCATTGATGATTGGCGTTCTCGGAGTAATTACCGGATTCTTTGTTTCCTACACTTCGTCGTTCGTTATCCAACGGCTTTTTGATCTTCAATTCGAATTTACTTGGGATTGGATACTTATCGCAATCGCAATCGCGATTCTCGGCAGCCTTGTTGGTGCATTATACCCAGCGTGGCGAGCTTCGGATATTGATCCAGTTTTGGTTTTAACTAATGATTAAAATTTAGAAAGAAAAAGATAATCCGAGATTTATACTTCGTGCCTCTCGAGCGAATGTTGGCTGCTTGAAAAATGAAGAAGTTTGAATTCCTGTGTAATTGATTAGGTTGGCTGTATTGAATAGATTTCTGATATTTGTATTCAGACTCAAGGTTTTTCGCTTGTCCGTTTCTTTAATTCCAAGATACTTAGTAGGAAATTTCCAGCGAATCTGTAAATCCGCCTGTTTAAGAAATTCACCTCTTTCACTATTCCGACCAATCCCAAACGGTCGATCGTTGAAAATTGTATCGCCATTGTCGTCTCTTCCGGTAGTGATTGTGTAAGGCAAACCTGACTCTAATCTAAACGATGGCGAAATTGTTATCGTTTTCAGCAACTCATAATTGAAACTGAAATTGAATTTATGCCTTTGATCCATATTAGATAATCCTCTATCGAGACGTAAATTATTGTTATCACTCGGTAAATTCAATGAATTCGTAAAATCCGAAACTTCTTTCGACAATTGATAATTCGCATACATATTTATTCCTTTGTAATAACCATTTATCTTTAATTCAAATGAATTTTCGAGCGACATTCCGCTTGATTCTAATTGCTGAATAACTCCAAAACTTGGATTTGGTCTAATTCCATTGATTGGAGCGTTAATATTTCGACTTCGAAAATTGTGCAAACTTTTTCTAAAAGTGTAAATTCCTTCAACCGTAACAGCTTTACTTGCTTTGTAATTAAAGGCATTTTGCGTCACAAAAATATATGGTGTTGAAAAATTATCAGCTAATCTTGAAATACTATTTGGAAGTTGTTGTGATGTTCCGCCGCCGATAAATGGATTTGGGAAACTCGGATTTCTGATAATTATTTTTTGCCCTTGTCGTCCGTCATTACTCAAAATTGCAGACAACGTTTGTGCATCAAACCATTCGTAAAATACGCCAATTCCGCCTCTGACAATAAAGTTTCCGTTTTTGTCAGGTGACCAAACATATCCCAAACGTGGAGAAAAGTTATTGTAATCTTCAACATCATTTTGATATTCGTGACGCAAACCCAAACTTAATTGAAGCGTTTTGCTCAACTTAAAATCATCTTGAATAAAAAAAGCACTTCTTAATTGGCTCAAATTAAATTCGGTTCTGCCTAATGTTTGCGAAAATTGCGTTGGTCTTTGGTTGTTAAAGTCTGCAAGGTTTAGAAATGTAAACGTGCCATTGAGATTATTTTCAGAAACGTTATTGATTCTCTCATATTCAATTTCGGTTCCAAGTTTTAACGAATGTTGTTTTTTATCAAAGAATAAAGTGTCAGCAAATCTGAATTTATCTCGCTCAATTCGATTTCTACTTCCCGCACTTCCTTGATTGAAATTACTCAATACAAGAATCGTCAGTTGATTGCTTTTCGGAGTCGTGTTTTCGAAACTCTTGGTGAAATCAAATGTAATGTCATTAGCATATTTCCCTTTATATGTTCCTGATTCTGCAAGCGTAAATTTATGCTGAACATTGCTTCTATTTGAACCTCTTTCAGGTAAATCAAATGAACTTAAACCGAGGTTCCTAAATGTTAGATTTGTATTTTGATACTTAAGGTTTAATGAATGATTTTTGGGTAGATTGTGTTTAACCTGAAAAGTTGTCAACGCAATCCGATTTCCTGTCTTTTGCGGTGCAGGCGAAGTGCCTGAAAATCCTTTCCCAATAAAGTTTTGCGTATTTGTTCTGTCAAAAACTACACTTGAAAAGCTGAATGAAGTTTTCTTTTTGATGATCGGTCCTGAAAAAAAGAATAGCAAATTGCTTGCATGTGTTGGTTGCCTTTTTGGAGCAAATGGATTTCTTGCATTGAGGATTGTGTTGTTATAATTAAAGTTAATGAAACCGTGAAAACCATCTGCGATTCCATTCGTCCGAATACTAATAATTGTTCGTCCAACTTCATGAAACTCAGCATCGAATGAATTGCGGATTACTTTTATTGACGAAATTTCTGCCCTCGAAGGCACTTGCGAGCCTTCAAAATCGCCATCAATTTGAATCAAAATATCATCGCCATAGCGTTTTTTTAGTTCTTCTTTAATATCTTCACCGCTTTCAGGCAACGAATCAATTTCTTTCTTAGATAAATATCCGCCAATCGCTTCTTCAAGTCGTTTTTCTCTTTCGCTTTGGTCAATCTCAACATTTACCTTTATTTCTTCTAATTCCAGTTGAAATTCAAGGTTATTTTGTCCTATTTTAATCTCAATATTTTTTTTGTAAGGCTTAAACCCAACTGCTTGAATTTCTAAAGTGTAAGTTCCAACCTTAAGATTAAAGTTAGGTTTTTTCTCAAGTTTATTTTTCGCAATTTGTTTACCGTTTGAATCGGTCAATGAAATAATACCGACCGTCACCAAATCGCTGTTCTGGTCAACCACTTTGATTGAAAACGTTTCCAAATCTTGAGAATATGCCAAAATATTTAGCATTAACAATAAAAAAACAACATTGAATTTTCTAAACATTTCTAAACCTCAACCTCAATTGAAAATAATATACCCACGAACAAACACGAAAGTTTCTTTAAACCAAAATGCTTTATAAGATTTATCCGATTATGTTTTTCGTGTCATTTTGTGTTTGTTCGTGGCTAATTTCTTACTATTTAATCTCAAACAAATCTTTCTTAAATTCAGGGTTCAGTTTGAATTCAAGTATCTCAATATTTGAAAATCCGGTTACTGGCTTTTGCCCTGAAGCAGTCGCTTTTTGCTCAACCTTTATTTTCTTTGGGATTAAAACTCCGTTGATTAGTTCTCGCTCCGAAAAATAATATTTCGCTTCAACATCTCCAACAAACCTATCGTTGGTTTCCTTGTGACTAACAATCATCATCAACAAATAATTAGTTTCCGTATCAAACAAGAGACGATAAGTTTTTCCATTTGCTGGTTTTACATCAACAACATTAGCCGTTTTGTCATTAGATTTTGCTTTTCCGACATATTTAAACTCGATGTTTTTCTCAAACGGATGCGACAATATCAAAGGAAATAGGGAAGTCCAAAGTGACTCCTCAAAAATACTTTTCGGGTCAGCTTTCCGGGCGTTTTGCAAAGCCGCTGCTGTGTTTTTGCCTATGACATCACTTACAGCTTTTGATAGTGGTTTATTTTCTTGTGCTGTGATGTCCTGAATAGTTCGCTGTCCGGTAGAAGACTCAGATTCATACGTTGATTTATATTTTTCACTATTCCAAGTTCTAGTTAACCGAGAAAAAAATGGTGATTCTCTGCCATATATTACTTGAATTTTACTGGGCAATATATGACCTACCTCTTCAAAACTTTCGTAATTATTGTTTTTGACTAAAATTACTTTTTTCATTTTAAGGAAATATGATGAAATTTCTCCAATTTTATCCAGTCCAATAGCTTTACGGGCTTGACGAATAATCTCCTCGCCTTCATTTACGCTTGGTTTCTTTGTTATTGGTTGTGAAAAACAGTTGAAAACAAAAGCGAAGGTAATTGCAAATAAATTTAATCCTTTAAGTTTCCGCATAATTATTTGATTTCAAACAAATCTTTCTTAAATTCAGGGTTCAGCTTAAATTCAAGTATCTCAATATTTGAAAACTTAACTATTGGCGGTTGACCTGAAGGAGTTGCTTTTTCCTCAATCTTTATTTTCTTCGGGATTAAAATTCCGTTGATTAGTTCTCGCTCAGAAAAATAATATTTTGTTTCGACATCTCCGTTAAATCTTTCATTAGTTTCCTTAAAACTAACTATCATCATCAATAAGAGATTCGTTTCTGAATCGAATAAAAGCCGATAAGTCTTTCCGTTTGCTGATTTTACATCAACAACATTTGCCATTTTGTCATTCGATTTTGCTTTTCCGACATACTTGAATTCAATTTTTTTCTCAAATGGATGCGACAATATTAAAGGGAAAAGAGAAGTCCAGAGCGACTCCGTAAATATCCTTTTTGGATCTGTTTTCTGGGCATTTTGCAGAGCCGCAGTTGTTTTTTTTCCTAAAACATCACTTACAGCTTTCGATACCGATCTGGCTTCTTGATTTGTAATGTCTTTAACAGTTCGTTGTCCGGAAGAAGACTCCCACTCAAAAATTGCTTTATACTTATCGTCATTCCAAGTTCTGGTTAATTGCGAGAAAAGAGAACCTCTACTACTTTGAACTACATGGATTTTGCCGGACAATTGAAGACTTGCTTCTTCAAAGGTAGCTAAATTGTAGTTTTGGTTTGTAGTGCTGTTAAAATACGTCACTTTAAGTTTGTGGGAATATGATGAAATTTCTCCGCTTTTATCCAGTCCGATTACTTTACGAGCTTGAAGGATAATTTCCTCGCCTTCGGTTTGATTAGCTTGCTTTTTCGCATTATCTTGCTGCGAAAAACCAAGAGAAACAAAAATACAGACAACTATCATTAATCTAAACATATACCTCTCTCCAATGTAGGTGTTATCTAGTTGAGCGACATTCTCAGCTATCCAGATTGCTTGTTTTAGGAAACTCCCTAATAGAGTTTCCTAAAACGTTGTTTGGTTATACTTTGGATTCTTGCATCCTACTCTGATTCATCTTCTTATCTGTATGTTTCACAGAATATCCATATATCTGAAGACACGTCTCAAAAGCTTCTGCCGTTTGAAGAAGGTATACTTCGGCAAGACCGCCGCAACCTACCGGGTAGCTGCTATTACCACAAGCTAACATGTAATTTGCGTTAGCATCTATTAAGTCATAAAGTTCGTCAGCACAAGGACCCGTTGTACATTTTGCCTTGAGAGCATTTATTTTAATGGAAATAGCTCTGGCAGCCGATGTTTTTTTCGAGACATTAGCTGAATTTCCACTTGATACGTCGGTTTTTGCACTCACAGCCGAGACACCAACTCCCAATAGAGCAACCATAAACACTAAAGTTAATAAATTTTTTTTCATTTTTTCCTCATTAGTTTGATGAAGGAGAAAAGATAAAATCTGAAACCAAAGACGCAAAGATTTTAGGTTCTCTCTCGGTTAACATTCAACCTCTGTGACGTTTTGCTTTAGAATCGAACTATTAAGCAGTTATTTTGTTGTCTCAAACACGACAGAAGCACTTAAATAAAGAAGCCGTTCAGTTGTTACAAGCAACCGGACGGCTTATTTCTTTGTGAAAAAATCACTCACAAATGAAATGTTGCTTACCGAAACGCATATTTGTAATTTCTTTTCTTGTTTAGAGGAAAAGGAGTTTAAAATTGTGGGTTGTGGGAAACAAATCGGATACATAAACTTCTCCGCACTTTTCAATTTGAGTTGGCTAAAATCGTATAGTGGTTAATGATCACTGTTAAACTGGTTTTTTTATTTAGTATAACTCATTTGTTCATAGATATTTAACCTAGCTTGATTTGCCCCTTTGGTCTTTATTTTGCGAAATAGGCTATAATTTTTTTTATGAGTAGCGAGCAATTAGTTTTAGATGCCGTCCAAAACGAAAAAACAACGACGAAGCAAGGCATAATGCAGAAAATGTTTGCGGTTTGGTTTGATGCATTTGTCTATAACCAGATTTGGGAAGATCCGCGAATTGATTTGCAGGCTTTGAAATTTGATGAAAACAGTCGCGTTTTGACGATTTCTTCGGGCGGATGCAATGCCTTGAATTATTTGGTTGAATCACCGCAAAGCGTTATGGCTGTTGATCTTAATCGGCATCATATTTTTCTTTTGCGTTTAAAAATAGCAGCTTTAAAGCATTTACCAACTTACGAAGATTTCTTTAATTTTTTCGGATTCGGAAAACATCCGAAAAATGTGAAGTATTATCACGAATTTATTCAAGCAAATTTGGACGATGCAACTCGCACATTTTGGGATAAAAATATTCACATCTTCAAGATTGGTGGACTTTACGAACATTCGCGGAATGGTTATTTTTTGCGGTTTTTTCATCGTTTTGCGAATGTAATTGGTTGCAAGCCTGACAGAATTCTTCGTGCAAAATCTGCGGAAGAACAAGAAAAACTTTACGCCGAAAACCTCGCACCATTTTTTGATTCATTTATTATTCAAACTCTCGGAAAATTGCCAATTACAATGTTTGGACTCGGAATTCCGCCGCAGCAATATGAAGAGTTGAAAAAAGATTTGGACGAAAATGGCAGCATAATCGATATTTATCGTGAACGTGCAAAACGATTAGCTGTTGGTTACGACCTAAAAGATAATTATTTTGCGTGGCAAGCTTTGGGCAGAAAGTATGACACAGAAAATCGGGTAGCGATTCCTGAATATTTGAAAGAAAAAAATTACGAAACGCTCAAATCTAACGCAGAAAGAATTTTTGCCGAAATTGGTTCTGTGACAGATAAAATAAAAAATTCGCCTAAAGATACTTTCAACCGATTCGTTTTTCTCGATGCACAAGATTGGATGAACGCCGAAGTGATGACAGATTTGTGGCAATCAATCGCAGATAAAGGCGAGAAAAACAGTCGCATAATTTTCCGCACAGCTGGTGCAGCTTCGCCGATTGAAACGAATTTACCAAAAGATTTAATGGCGAAATTTCATTATGAAAAAGATATTTCAATCGAACTCTTCAAGCAAGATCGTGCTTCAATTTATGGCGGTTTTCATCTTTATCATTTGAAATAAATCTATGGACAAGAAAGCATTGATCAAACATTTTTACGAAGCTTTCGCTCGCCACGATGTCGAAGCAATGGTTGCTTGTTATCACGAAAATGTTGAATTTTCTGATCCGGCGTTTTCAAGTTTGAAAGGTGAAGACGCCCGAAATATGTGGCGAATGATGATTTCTCGTGGCAAAAACACTTTGAAACTTAGTTTTGAAAATGTTGAGGCTGATGAGCAAAAAGGATCAGCAGATTGGATTGCAGAATACGAATTCAGCCAAACTGGAAGAAACGTATTAAACAAAATTCACGCGGAATTTCAATTTCTTGACGGCAAAATAATTCGTCATATTGACGATTTTGATTTTTGGAAATGGTCGAGTCAGGCAATTGGTTTGCCGGGAAGTTTACTTGGTTGGAGTAGTTTTTTAAAAAATAAAGTCCGCCAAAAAGCCGCAACTGGTTTGGCTGAGTTTATCGCTAATCGAAACATTTAGATAAAAATTATGGCAGATGCCTTTGAAAATATGGATAAAATGTATCGTCATCAGCGATACTTTTATGATTTAACACGTAAATATTATTTGCTTGGTAGAGATAAATTGATTTCGGAAATGGACATCAAGCCAAATGAAAATGTGCTTGAAGTCGGTTGCGGAACTGCACGAAATCTGATTATTTTGGCGAATAAGTATCCAAAAACGAATTTTTTTGGACTTGATGCTTCTTCCGAAATGTTAAAAACTTCGCAAATTAAAGTTGATGCAAAAAAGATTGAAAATATTCACCTTGAAGTTGCACTTGCCGATGACTTTACATTTGATAAAACGTTTAATTTAGAAAAGTCTTTTGACGCAATTTATTTTTCTTACGCAATCTCGATGATTCCACCTTGGAAGGAGTCTATCGCCAATGCACTCAACAACTTAAAGTCAGGCGGAAGTTTTTATATCGTTGATTTTTATGATCAAAAAGAGTTGCCGGCTTTTTTTCAAAAAGTGTTGCAAGGTTGGTTAAAGCAGTTTCACGTTCAGTTTTGGGGCGAGTTAATGCCGCATCTTGAATCTTTAGAAAAACAAGGCTTAGGAAAATTAACTGTAAAATCGCTCTACAAACGCTATTCTTTTATTGCTAAATTTGAGAAGATTTAGCAATGAAATTTATCAAAGAAACATTTATTAATGCTTCGCCGGACGAGGTTTTTGCATTTCACGAATCGCCGGACGCTCTCGAAAAATTGTCGCCGCCTTGGGAAACTGTGAATGTTTTGCAAAAGGCAAATATCCGAGAAATCGGCTCTCGTGCGATAATTGAGACAAAACTTTTTGGTTTAATTCCGGTAAAATGGATTGCCGAACACACGAAATACGAGCCGCCGAGAATGTTTGAAGATGTGCAAATTTCCGGTCCATTTGCCAGTTGGCGACATCAACACATTATTATTCCTCACGAAAATGGAGCAATTTTGCGTGATGAAATAGAATTTGAGCCGCCAATGTGGATTTTCGGAAGACTTGCAGCTCCATTTGCAATTTTGCCAAAACTCGAAAAAATGTTTGAATATCGACACACGGTAACAAAAGAATTTTGCGAAAAAAAGTAAGGAAAATAAATGATAACTCATATTGTCTGTTGGAAATATAAAACCGAAACTTCTCAAGAACAGAGAGACGAGCATCTAAAAATGCTAAAAAATTTGCCAAGTCTAATTTCTGAAATTGTAACATTTGAGGTTGGATTCGATGTTTTGCATTTGGACAGATCTTTCGACACTGGTTTAGTTTCAACATACAAAACTATGGAAGATTTAAACGCTTATACAATTCATCCAAGTCATCAAGACGTAGCAAGCTACGGGAAAATTGTCGCTGAAAAAGTAATTTCTGTTGATTTTTAAAATTAGAATTTTTTATTGCTAGAGAAGATGTCTGAAAAGTCCGTTTGCGGACGTTAGAATTTAGCTCCACACGTGAGTGTGGAGGTTTTTTGAACAAGTTTTTTAAGCCCATTTGTGGGCGACAGCTGAAGTAAAACATTGAAATTAAATGGTTTACGTTTCATCTGTCGCCCGCAAACGGGCTTGTTTTATGATTTGACCGAACTCCAGGCTTACGCATAGAGCTTAATTCTATAGCCCGCAAACGGGCGTATTGGACTTTTCAGACAGGCTCTTTTTTGTGAAAAATTTAACATTTTTGTAATTTCAAATTCACTTTGTTTTCACACTACAACTTCATAATCCTCCATTGCAACACAAAAATTTAAAAACAGAGAAAATTGTAACGCTTGAAATTGTCAGCGTTGCTTTTGTATATTTTAGCGAAAACGTGAGGAGAAATTATGCAGATCAAGAATTATCAAAATAACATTAAATCATTAGAGGCTTTTCAGAAATTCTTTCAAATATGTTTTGGAATTTCAATTTTTATATTACTTTGCGTCGCGGTTAGTTTTGCTCAAGCAAATGGAAGTTTGAACGGAAACGTAACAGACCAAGACGGTGCAATTGTTCAAGGTGCATCAGTTACTGTAAAAAATAGTGCAACTAATTTAGTTAGAACAGCAATTACAAACGAAGAAGGTCGCTGGACGCTTCAGGTTTTACCGGTCGGTGTTTACACGGTTACGTTTGAAAAACAAGGCTTTAAAAAAACAGTCAGCAACAATGTTGAAGTTGAAGCCTCAGTTCCAAGAACTATTGAAGCTCGTTTAGAAATTGGGCAAGTTTCGATTGATGTTGTCACAATTACGTCAGACATTCCGTTGGTGCAAACCGAATCTGCCACAGTCGCACGCCAAATTACAGGTGCGGAGTTGACCAAAGTTCCAACCTCTACTCGAAGTTTCACAGGTTTATTATCAAGTGAGGCTGGAGTTTCTTCTGAACTTTCACCAGTTGCTGTTAATGGAAATGGCAATATTTCGCCATCCGTTAATGGAACACGGACAACCTCAACGAGTTTTACTTTTAATGGAATTGACGCAACAAATGTTTCAACCAATGAAGGAAGTTTGAGCGACAACATTTCGCCAGCACCTGAAACTTTGTCGGAAGTTAAACTGCAAACTTCGCTTTACGATGCCTCGACCGGAAGAAGCGGCGGCGGAAATTTTCAAGTTGTAACAAAATCAGGTGGAAACACAACCAACGGTTCAGCTTACATCTATCTACAAAATAAAGCGTTAAACTCCAACGATTTTTTCTTTAACAAATTTGAGATTGAAAAACCAAAGGCTGACAGATTAGAAGCTGGCGGAACAATCGGCGGAAAATTTATCAAAGACAAATTCTTTTATTTTGGCGGTTATCAATATACAAATGCAGAAACAGGTTTTGTGCCAACTGCTAGAAGTTTTACGGTTTTACCAAGAGCCTTAACACTTTTAACAGGTGCAAGAACCGCAACAAACGTTGCTGCTGCATTTAACACTTTTAATGGTTGCGTTGTTGGAACAAACTGCTTGACCGCGGCTGATATTTCTCCTGTTGCATTAAATTTATTAAACTTAATCAATCCTGTAACAGGTGGATTTGTTATTCCAACACCAAACGCAAATGCCCGATTTATTGGAGTTGACCGCACAGGAGCAAGAGCTTTTCAGTTTGGAACAGTCGCAACTGGTGGTGTTTCAAGCCGAACATTACAAGAAAATAATCAACTTGTTCAACAATTAAATGTTCAACCTTCAACATTTAAGCAAAACCAAGTTACACTTCGTCTTGATGGAAATTTAACAGAAAAAGACACAATTAGCGGAACATTTTTCTATGCAAAGTTTCCGGGAATTGATTCTTTTCCCGATCCGTCGAGTCTAGCATCGCCGTTTTCGCTCAAACGAAATGATCAAAACCGAACGCTCGCAACTTCTTACACGCGAACAATCACACCAACTTTAATCAACGAATTTCGTTTTGGTTATTTCTTTCTGAACAACACACGCAGTCTTGACGACGAGTTTTTGTCAATCACAAGCGAGAGCGTCGGAATTTCAAATCCGGCATTATTGTTTGACAATTCACCCGGAACTGCTCGTTTAGGACATTTTATTGGTCGCCCCGGAACTAATTTGGCTCAATTTAGTTTTGGCGGACCGAATGATTCTTTTAATAAACGTAAAACACAAAATTTGAGTTTTTCAAACAACGTAACTTGGGTCAAAGGTATTCACACAATTAAGTTTGGTGGAGATTTTAAACACTCAAGATACGATACTAATTTACCCGAAGAACAAGCGACTGAATTTGAAAAATACGATTCTTTTACGCAGTTTATTACAGGAAATGCAACCGAAGCTGACACCCAATTTGGAGTTACAGACAAACAATTCCGAATGAAAGATTTTGGTTTTTACTTTACTGATGATTTTAAAATATCTCGAAAATTGTCTTTAAATGTTGGTGCCAGATACGAATTATTTTTGTATCCAACTGAAAAAAATGGTCGTATCGGAAACTTTGATTTTTCACCATTTGAGGCTTGTAACTCACGCACCGGCGGAAGTTTAGCACTTTGCGATAATCCATTGCCTGGTTTTATTGTTCCAAATAATGTTCAGCTGACAGGATTAGCAAACGTTGATGCCGCAATAAATGTCTCTCGTAAAGTTGAGAGCAAAAGCACAATTGCAAAAGAAGATTTGAATAATTTTGCTCCAAGATTTGGTTTAGCATATTCTTTGACTGATAAAATTGTGCTTCGCGGTGGTTACGGTTTATTTTACGACAAACCTTCGGCAGCATTTATCAATACAGTTTTCTCAAATTATCCGTTTTTGAGAGAAGTCGAAATTACAGTGCCAAGCGGAAGTGTCCCAATTGCCAATGCTTTTGGTTCACAGCCAACCACACTCGGATTAAATAATTGGTTGCCGTTTAGAATTGTTCGCGGTTCGGGAGCAACTGGTAGTTATGTAATTCGCGATAACACAGGTGTTGCGGTTGATCCACGTGGAGTTTCTACAGGGTCAGCACTCGGAAATATCGCAGAAACATTTGAATTCAGAGCGGTGGACCAAAACTTAAAAACGCCTTTAATTCAACAATGGAATATTGGCGGACAATGGGAATTTGCTAGAAACTTTGTTCTTGAAGCACGTTACGTTGGAACAAAAGGAAGTAATTTGCTTCAATCAGTTGCTTTTAATCAAGGTTTTGACTTGAACGACGCTAACACTCCAGACCATATTTTCGAAAGATTTAATCAAGCATATATAGCAGCAGGTTCACCAAATGGAGCTTTAAATGCTGGTTCAACCGCCCGTGACCGCGGGTTAGGTCGGACTTTTGGATTTTTAAATACAGTTACAGGCTTGATTGATAATAATCTTTCAGCCGCAAATGGAACAGTGATTGGTTTTGAAGCCAGAGTTCCAATTCTTGGCTTCAACGTGCCTGAAGCATTGTTGCTAAAATCTACCGCAAAATCTATTTACCACGGTGCACAATTTAGTTTGACACGAAGATTTGCAAACGGGTTGCAGTTTAATACTTCTTATACGTTTTCAAAATCAATTGATAATAATTCTAGCGATCCGGGCAGCACAGCAGGCGGCGGAAAACCTGATGTTCCAAACGCAGGATTTGTTGTTCAAGGCGATCAGCGAAATTTAGATGCAAATCGTGCTGTTTCAGATTTTGACCGCACGCACAGATTTTCAACTAATTTCGTTTATGATTTACCATTCAAATCAGACAGTAGATTTTTGAAAGGTTGGCAAGTTTCAGGCTTTTTCCAGACTCAAACCGGAACACCATTTACAATTTTTGCACCAGAACCTGAAGTTAGCAATGTTTCGCAATTAACAAATATTGTTCGAGGTTCAGGCGGTTTGTATCGTTTAGGGTTTGGTCGCCCAAATTTGTGCGGTTCAACACTGAATGCAACAGGTTCTGATATTACGGAGCAAGCATTTAACGCAACTGGGAACATCTGTTCGCCACTTGGCGGAATCGGAAATTTGGGCAGAAATACTTTGCGTTCATCTTTGCAAACTCGTTTAGATTTAGGAATTGTTAAACGAACAAAATTAACTGAAAGAACATCGTTTGAAATTGGTTGGGATGTTTTTAATGTTCTAAATCGTGCAAATTTTGGAACGCCTGATAGCGAACTCGGAAGTCCAGATTTTGGTAAAATTACCAACACAGTCGGTGGACCAAGAGTTATGCAATTCCGTGCTAAGTTTTCTTTTTAACTGTAAACACTAAAAGAAACTAAAATATGGCGAGTTGGAATGTTTCCAACTCGCCATATTTTTCGATTCACTTAACATTATTTTCCGGCTGTAGCGTTTTTCTCTTTCGGATCAAAAGGATTAGCCATAAATTTCTTAACGGCATCTTGTGCGTTGTCATATTCATCGCCGCTTGTTTCGGCTTTTTTATAAGCAGCAACAGCTCGTGTTCTATCGCCTTTTGAGTCGTAAGCGTTGCCCATTTTGATGTTTGCCCAAGTTTGCAGCCAAGCCGGTTGGAGATTTCCGCTGATTGTTGCTTTAAAATTATCAATCGCCAAATCGTAATTCCTTTGTTCAAGAAATATCAAACCTAAATGATAATAAACCCAAGAATTATTGCGGTCGAGTTTTAAAGCCTGTTCAAATTGAGTTTGAGCTTCGGCGTAATTTCCTTCTTTGTATTGTTCAATTCCTCGTCTCGCGACTGCCGAAACTCGCAAATCATCAGAAATTCGCAAGATTTTAAAATTTGGGTCAATTATTACCTCAAGTGGTTTTCCATTTGATTCAATATTAAAATCTTCACTAGCATCTTCAATGACTACCGTAATTGTTTTCGTTTCATTTTCGCCCTCAGCTCGCAGCAAAAGGTCAACGGGAAGCCGTAAATTATCGTAATTTTGCTTAACAGTTCCTCGCGTCACAAATTTTCCGGCTCTTGTGCGGATAATTTGATAATCGACCGAAAACTCAGGAACGCCTGTGCCTTCAACCCAACGGGCAAAAAAGTAACGCATATTGTTGCCCGAAACTTCGCTTGCTAGTTTTTCAAAATCATCAATTGAAGCATTTTTACCACGATATTTATCAAGAAAACTTCGCAATAATTGAGTGAATTTTTGCTTGCCGAGTGTATCGCGAAGAAGCCTAAAAACATAAGCTCCTTTGCCAAACATAATATACTGATAAGCTGTCGATTGGTCGTCAAGAGTCACCGGAACTCTCGCCAGCGAAGATGTTTGTTCAAAAGTCAGCGATTTTTCAAGCAACTCGCGGTTTAAATTATCCAAAGCCGCACCGGTAAATTTGGTTTCTCTCAACGCATAGCTCGAATACTCTGCTAAACCTTGTGAAAGCCAAGCGTCGTCAAACGATTTTAAACCGACTGTTTGTCCCCACCATTGATACGCAACTTCTCTCTGAAACCGATCTTCGGTTGTTTGTTTTGCTTGTTCAAACAAACGTGTCGCAACAAAAACAATGCCTTGTGCGGAGTAAAAATCGAGACTTTCATCATCAATTTGAGCAATAATAAGTTTCTTGCCTGAGTCTGGCGTGCCAAATTCTTTGGTGTAAAAATCTAAAGCTCTGCCGATAATTTCGCCGTAATTTGCAACTAAAGAATCGTTTCCGAGCTTGGTGTAAAATTGCAGTTCAAAATCGCTAAAACGCAATGTTTTATTGATATATTTTCCGAAAGCAAAATTTCCAATAAGAGCAGGTTTAGTTTGCACAAATCTATATTTTCCGCCAATATTCGTTACCGGAATATCACTGTAACCTGTTGCAATAACACCACTTGCTAAGGTTAGCGTCACATCAGATGTAGATTTATCTGCCGCATAATCATGAAACGGAAACCAACGCGAGGCATACAATAAATAACCAAAATTATCGCTTACATAAGCTAATCTTTTTGTTAAAAGCGGTCCGCCTTCGGGTGTAACTAAAGCTCCTGAATATTTAAATCGAAGCGTAATATTCGCTCCTTTCGCAAACATTTCGCCTAAATCAATTTTCACACTCGGACCAATATCGCTAACACCAACTTGATCTTGTATAAAAGTTATCAGAGCTGGTGGAGTTTTTATTGCTAGCAGTGTTTTTGTTTTTGGCAAAACGCCCGAAGTTGGAGAAGTGGTTGGAACAATTGGCAAGCTAGAAGAAACCTTCGAAATACTTTCAATTTTTAACGAACCGTTTAATTCAAAAGATATGGTTCGTGTTTCTTCAAGCGGCGTAAACGTAACATCCGCAACTGCTTTCAGCTGATTAGAAGACGCAATTGAAACATCAATTTTGTAGTTTGTAACGTCAAAAGGCGTTCGCTGAGTTTGTCCAAAAACAATGCTCGATAGCGAAAAAACTAAGGTTATTTTAAAAAGTAAACGAAGCGAAACGAGTGTCATATTTTCCTCAAAGTCTGAATCTATTTTCAATTTTGACTTTTATTACTACAAAACGTCAATTTCTATGCACACTTTTGATGTTTACGCCCGAAATATAGTTTGCTAAAAGCCCAATATTGATTAAAATTTGTTTTTACTAAGAATTTATTCCACTTATTTTAATGCCAAAATACGAAAAACAAGATCGAGGAAATCTGTCAGCTTATGAAGAATATTTTGCCGGCATGGACGCTTCAATGCAGCAAAAAATTGCATTAACGACCGCTCATTTTCCTTCAAGCGGAAAAATTGCGGATATGGGAAGCGGTTCCGGACGCGGAACTTTTGATTTAGCAACACTTTACGAAAATCTAACTGTTATTGGAGTTGATATTAACCCGACAACGATCAAATATTCGCGGAGCCAATATAGAGCAAAAAATCTATCATTTGTGGTTGGTGACATTGCCGAAAAAGTCTTCGAAAATAATTCGCTTGATGGAATTTTAGATTCCTCAGTTTTACATCACGTCACAAGTTTTAATAATTTCGATGTTAATCAGATTTTAAAAACATTGCTCAATCAAGTTGCCCAACTAAAACTTGGCGGTGTAATTATTATTCGCGATTTTGTCATTCCTGACGATTCCGAAAAACTCGTAAATTTAGATTTACCAAATAATGATGGCACTTCCGATAGTGAAATCTCAGAACTTTCAACTGCAAGTTTATTTGAGATTTTTTCGAGAGATTTTCGTTCGTCTTTGAACCAAAATGAAGGAGTAAAATATCAACAAAAAAAGTCGGATAGAGAAGACTTTTCCAGATTTGAAGTAACGCTTAAAACTGCTGCCGAGTTTGTTTTACGAAAAGATTATCGCGATCACTGGAAGCCAGAATTGCTTGAAGAATATACATATTTTTCGCAAAAAGACTTTGAAAATTCATTTCGTTCTAATAATTTACGGATTGTGGTTTCAATGCCTTTATGGAATCCTTGGATCATTTCAAATCGGTTTGAATCAAAGTTTTACATCACAGATTTGGACAATAATTTGCAGACATTTCCACCAACAAATTATTTAATCGTGGGCGAAAAAATTAATAAAAATGAAGGCGTTATTTTGCGTGAATCTTCAAGAGTTCAACAAAGCAAACCTAAATTTCTTCAACTTAAAACCTATCAAAACACCGAGACTAAACAATTGTTTGAATTAATTGAGCGACCAAATCAAACGATTGATATTTTACCTTGGTTTGAAGTTGATGGACAAATTTTCGTAATCGCAAAAAAAGATTTTCCACGTCCAATTGTGAATGCATCTCGAGATAACAAACATCTTAATAGAGCGAATTATTCCGGATATTTGACTGAGCCAATTTCTGCAATAATTAACAAAAGCGATGCAAACAATCAGCAAGAAATCGGGAAAATACTTTTGGAACGAGCGAATATAAGCCAAAACGAAATTATAGAAATTAGCGAAGCAAATGTTTACTTTCCTTCAGCTGGCGGAATTGATGAACGAGTTGAAAGTTATTTGGTTGAGATTTCAACTGTTGAAAAAGAGCCACAAGTTGTTGAAAACTATACAGCTTTCATGTCTGCCGGTGTTGTTCGCGAGCTTGATGCGTTACAGGTTTTACGTGCATCTCACGTTGGCGGAATGTTCGACGCAAGGCTTGAAATTAATATTTACCGTTTGCTGAGATTGTTAAAAAAATCGCCAAGTTCGTGGATTGGGGCAACTATTGAAGCAACCAAATTGTTGTCTCAAAAGATTCAAATATCTGAAATTGCTTCACTTTTGCACAATAAATCAGCAATGTTTGAACAGGTCGAAAGTTTAGAAAATAAGTTTTTGAAGTTAAATCGCTCTTTGTTTTCCGAATATGATTGCGAAAATAAAATTATTGCCGAACACGAATTTGAATATGTTATTCCAAAAAATTTAAGTAAAAACACCGTCGCTGCTATTCCTTTTTTCCAAACTGAAAATGAAACATTTGTCGGTCTTGAGTTTCGTGATTTACCAGCAGTTCAAAGGTTTACCGGAAGTTCGAAAATTACTTGTGTTCCGGCATGGCGATTACCAAACGTGATTTTTCACAAATTTGAACTTGAGAGGTTTTTAGTTGCCAAATTTCCAATCGACTTCAAAATTGAAATAAACAAAAGTTGGGAACTTGGTGGTTCATATTTCACTTCAGCCGGAATTTCTCCGGAAGTTGTTTACCCAATTGCAGTCGAAATTAACGTAAAACAAGCTGAAAAATCAGATTTGAAGTTTTATAACTTGCTTGATCTAATAAGCAATTTTGATCAAATTAAAGACGCTCATTTGTTAATTTTGGCAAACCGTTTGGCACACTCTTTAGGTTTATTGAAATAAAAAAACCTCAACATTTAAGCTGAGGTTTTTAAACAAAATTGCTATAAAGTTAATTCGCAACAAATTCGAGTTCGTTTAATTTCTCTAAAAGTTGAAAAGTTTGAGTTGAAGGCTCAAAAGTGTAACGTTTGTGCTGAATCTGAATAACGTAAACATCACCAACCGGTAAATCTTGAAAATTAAAGTATCCAAGTTGATTTGTGTATCCAATCGCAGTTGCGTTGGTTGTTGTGTTTGTTAATTCAATTTTAGCTCGCGAAATTCCGCGTCCGTTACTTCCAATTGCCCGTCCGTGAACTCCAGAAGTTGCCGCTGTCGCACCAAGACATTCAGCACGAATATCGTCAATTCCAACCCATTCATCTGTTCCGGCGGCGTTTGAAGTTATTATTCTGACATCAAAAATTTGACCTGTAACTGCGTTTGGCAATGTTGCGTAAACAGGCGTAACTTGCGTTGCTTGACCAACACCGGACGTTGCATCAGGTATTGTGGTAAACATAACATTAGAATAATTTCCGGAAGTTCCAAGTCGATATTGCAATGAAACCGGTTGGACAGCGTCAATCGGCGAATTATCAATATCGCGAACAACATAGCTGATTCTAATTGATTTTCCGACCGCACACAGAGAAGCATTGAGATGAACAACTAAATTTGGAGCTGAGGCAAAATCTGACGGTTTGAGAGCAATTGTTGGATTTGATATTTCAAATTCGGCAACTCCTTCAGCAGTTGATGTCGCAGGATTTATTTGATTTGCCGTTACATCTAAATCATTTCCGGGTGTATCTGCAAGAATTGTTGTCGGACTTCCACCAACAACGTTAGTTAATCCATTTCCGCGATAGCCTTGAATTGAAATTACACCTGTCCAATCATCATCATTTGCAACTTGAGATAAATTTGACCAAGTTTGAACTAACGGTGCTCCGCCAACTAATTCGAAATAATATGTGTTCGCTTTTGCAGAAAAAGATGCAATATTAAATTTATCTACAAAAAATAAACTAAATAAAATTGATAATGTTCCAAAAATTCCAACTGAAAGTTTTCCCCAGTTGTTTCTAATACTTTTTTTCATGTTCTTCTAACTCCATACAAAACAATAGTTTGTTAAATTTTAAACTCAAATCGGGGAAATTTGTGTTTAGCTTTGATGCAAAATATACCTTTAATATTATCAACTATATGCTGAATAGGTTGTTTTTTCCAATTATTTTTTTAAAGTAAATTAAATCTCAATTCTGAAATCAAAACCTATCTATGGCAAAATAATAGAAATGGATTTTTCACTCGATAAATTTCACGAAGAATGTGGTGTTTTTGGCATTTTCGGGCATTCCGAGGCTTCAACACTTACTCAACTTGGGCTTTTTGCATTACAACATCGCGGACAAGAAGCCTGCGGAATTGTTTCGTCTGATGGAATAGAATTGCATCAGTTTCGCGATATTGGGTTGGTCGCAGATGTTTTAAACGAAGATGAATTACTAAAACTTACTGGAAATTCGGCAATTGGACACACTAGATATTCAACCTCAGGAAAAAATACGATAAAAGAAGTTCAGCCATTTTCTGTTGCTTGCCAGCACGGGAAAATCGCTATTTGTCATAACGGAAATCTTCCTTTTGCAGGAGAAAAGCGAAAAGAACTCGAAAAACAAGGTGCAATTTTTTCGTCAACTTCTGATACTGAAACAATTCTCCACGGAATTGCAAGAACCTCGGCGAATTCTTTAATCGAAGCAATTTCAAAAGTTTTAAGCGAAACTGAAGGTGCGTTTTCGTTACTTTTCTTAACTCCAACTTCTTTAATTGCGGTTCGCGATCCACGCGGTTTTCGCCCGTTGGTGCTTGGAAAATTAAAAGATGCTTGGTGTGTTGCGAGTGAAACTTGTGCGTTTGATTTAATTGATGCTGTTTATGTCAGAGAAATAAAAGCCGGTGAAATGCTCGTAATTGACGAAAACGGACTTCATTCTTCAATGCCATTTGAAGAAAAGCCACGCTCTGTTTGCACTTTCGAACACGTCTATTTTTCGCGTCCAGATTCTATAATTTTTGGTAAATCTGTTAATGAATCCCGACATAAAATGGGTAAACAATTGGCAATTGAACATCCTGTTGATGCTGATTTAGTTGTTCCAGTCCCAGATTCGGGCGTTGCGGCTGCTGTCGGATTTTCTCGAGAATCCGGAATCAATTTTCGCCACGCAATTATCAGAAATCATTATGTTGGGCGAACTTTTATTGAGCCTTCGCAATCAATTCGTTCATTTGGTGTAAGGCTTAAACTTAATCCGGTCAAGGACTTAATAAACGGAAAAAAGATAGTTTTGATAGACGATTCGATTGTTCGCGGCACAACTTCGAAAAAAATTGTTGAAATGGTTCGCGAAGCAGGTGCAAAAGAAGTGCATATGAGAATTTCGTGTCCGCCAACCATTTCGCCTTGCTACTATGGCGTAGATACGCCGCGAAAAGCAGATTTAATTGCCGCTCAAATGACAGTTGAAGAGGTTTGCAGATTTATAGAAGCCGATTCACTCGGTTATTTATCGCTTGAAGGTATGCTCGGTGCCATCGGATTTGAAGATAAAACATCGTGTGTTGCTTGTTGGAATGGAAAATATCCGACAAAAATTGTAAATTAAAGTTGGAGGATTATTATGAGTTCTATTTTTAAAGTTCTATTGATTGCAGTTATGACAATCGGATTAGCTTGCCAATCAGCACAAGCCAATCTTATTGATGATGAAACTTCGGTTGGCTCTGATGGAGCTGCTCGGATAACAATCGCAGGTGCGAAAAAACTTTTTGATTCAGGTTCTGCTGTTTTTGTTGACACGAGAGGCGAATCGCAGTTCAACGCAGAACGGATTAAAGGTGCAATAAACATTCCGTCGGAAACCGCTGCTACACGTTGGAAAGAAATTCCAACCGATAAGAAAATTATTGTGTATTGTTCCTGACCAAGCGAACATTCAAGTGCCGGTCTGGTACAAATTTTGAACAAAAATGGCGTAAAAAACGCTTATGCATTGGTTGGTGGAACACAAGGTTGGATTAACGCTAAACATCCGACAGAAAAAACCGAGCAAAAATAACATTTATTCAAGTAATTTACATTATTTTTTAGTACGCTAAGTTGTTCAAATGCAACAGTTGAGAACTGGGTGAAAAAAAACTAAAAAAGTTTTATCGAAATCTCATTTTTTCGCTTGCAATTGTATATTTTACTGCTAGTATTTCGTGTTTGCTTGAGAAAATTTTCCCAAGTAAATTTGAGAAGACAAAAGGAAAGTAAAAATATGAATTTTAAATTATTGACAGTATCTACGTTCGCTGCTTCAGCTTTGCTGTTATCAGCTTGCGGTGGAGCAAAAGCACCAGCTAATGCAACAAACGCAACAACAAATGCAAACAAGCCGACTAACGCACCGGCTAATGTTCCTGCAGCAAACGCTTCAAACACTACACCTGCCGCAAATTCAACTGCAGCTGCTCCAAAAATGGAAGGCGATGTATTAAAAATTGAAGATGGCGGAATTATGATGACTGTTCCTAAAGGTTTTAGCTTCAGCAAAGACGGCGAAGACACAGTTGTTATGACCGAAGATAAAGGTGTTGACGTTCGTTTCACAGTTCCTAAAGATGGCGACTACGAAAAAGCAGTAAAAGATGCCGCTAAAGAAATTGACGAATACATCAAAGATGTAAAAATGGAAGGCAAAGAAGAAAAAGGTTCAGTTGATGGTATGGAAACAACCAGCATCAGCGGAACTGGAAAAGACGAAGACGGTAAAGAAGTTATTTTTGATTTAACAATCATTAAAACACCAAAGAAACCGGTTTTGGCTATCAGCTATGCTGAAAAATCAAGCATGGAAAAAAATGCAACAGCATTAGATGCTTTCTTCAAAAGCGTTAAAAAACAATAGTTAATTTTTTAACTTAAAACAAAAAGTCGCCAATCTCAATTGAGTTTGGCGACTTTTTTTATTTTTTAAAAAACTACTAACCAGCAGATTTTGCGTTTGATTTATAAGGCGGCAAACTAACTCTCGCTTGTTTTTCGCGTTTCACACCTAAAGCCCAATCAGCTTGCATTAAAGTATGAATATCTCGAGTTCCTTCATAAATAACAGCTGCTTTACAGTTTCGCAAATATCTTTCAACCGGATAGTCGTTTGTATAACCGTTTGCTCCGTGGATTTCAATCGCCATTGATGCAGCGGTTTCACTGCGAACAGTTGCTTGCCATTTTGCCAAACTCGCGGCTTTTGCACATGGCAAACCCTCATTTTTTAAATAACCGGCTCGCAACCACAAAAGATGCGTCATTTGATAATCAGCTTCCATATTCGCGATTTTTTGTTTTACCAATTGGAAATTGCCAATTGTTTGACCTTGAACTTCGCGGACATTTGCATAAGCAACAGAAGCATCACGCGAAGCACGAATAACGCCAACTGCACCGGCGGCAACAGTGTAACGACCGTTTTCGAGCGAGAACATCGCAATTTTAAATCCTTCGCCTTCGTTGCCAAGCATATTTTCTTTCGGCACTCGAACATCTTGAAGTGTGAAATATCCGGTGTTTCCTGCACGAATTCCGAGTTTTCCGTGCAATGTTCCGGACGAAAATCCTGCCATTTCGCGTTCAACAATAAAACAAGACATTCCTGAATGATCACGAGCTTTACGTTTTTCTTCATCTGTCCAGCAGAAAAACAAGAAATGATCCGCAACATTACCAAGCGAAATCCACATTTTCTCGCCATTCAAAATCCAATCGTCACCATCGCGTTTCGCACTCGAACGCATTCCGAGAACATCACTTCCGGCGTTTGGCTCAGTCAACCCAAATGTTGCGTATTTTTCGCCTTTCGCTTGTGGAACAAGATATTTTTGTTTCTGCTCTTCCGTTCCCCAACTTAAAAGCGACATTGAGTTTAACCCAACGTGAACCGACATAATCACCCGTAAAAAAGTGTCAGCCGCTTCGAGTTCTTCACAAACTAAGCCGAGCGAAATATAATCAAAACCTGCTCCGCCGTATTGTTCAGGAATACAAACGCCCAAAAGTCCGAGTTCACCAATCGTCTTCAAAATAGACGGCTCAAAATGGCACTTTTCGTCCCATTCCTTAATGTATGGCAAAACATCGCGTTGTGTAAATTCACGCACAGTTTGTTGCAATGCCAAATGCTCTTCACTTAATTCAAAATTAATCATTTTTTTATGTTCCTAGTGGTAATAAAACTAATAATATATTAGCATTTTCAAGAAAAATTGCACGAATTAATAAATTAGAATTTGTGCTAATCTCAAACGTATTAATTTATGATTTCAATCGAAGAAGCTATTAAGATAATAAAAAGCGAAATAATTTCGCTTGAGTCTGAAACTTGTGATTTAACAAAATGTTGCGGACGGATTTTAGCGGAAGATATTTTTGCGGATACTGATTTGCCGCCGTTTAACCGTTCACAAATGGATGGTTTTGCGGTAAAAAGCGATGATCTAAAAAACCTTCCGGCAAAGCTGAAAATTATCGGCGAATCAATTGCCGGGAAACGATTTGAAGGCGAAATGCAATCAGGCGAAACCGTTCGAATTATGACTGGTGCGGCGTTACCTTCTGGTGCAGATTCTGTGCAGAGAGTTGAACTTACTAAGTCAAAAGACGAATTTGTCGAAGTATTTGAGCCAGCAAAACTTGGACAATTTATCGTTAATCGTGGAAGTGAAATAAAAAAAAGTGAGAAAGTTTTTGAACAAGGTGAAATGATAACCGAAAATATGCTTGCTAGTTTTGCCGCTTTTGGTTACGCGAAAGTTAAGGTTTCAAAACGCCCGACTGTTTCAATTTTGACAACCGGAAGTGAAATTATTTTAGTAAACGAAACTCCCAAACAAGATGAAATCCGCGATTCGAATTCGATTATTTTGCAATCTTTTGCCGCAAAATTTGCTGAAATTGTAAATGTTCAACTAATAAAAGACGATCTAGAATCTATCAAATCACAGATCTTGAATCAAAAATCAAAAATCATAATTCTTACAGGTGGCGTTTCAATGGGCGATTACGATTTTACTAAACCGGCATTACGCGAACTTGGTGCAGAGATTTTTTTCGAGCGTGTTGCACTTCGTCCAGGCAAGCCTTCAGTTTTTGCCAAACTCGGAGATACTTTTATTTTTGGACTTCCGGGAAATCCTGTTTCAGTCGCAGTAACTTTTAATTTGTTTGTCCGAACTGCGTTGCTCGAAATGCAAAATGCACTCCAATCCGAACTAAACACAGGCTTTGCGGTTACTTCAAAAGCAGTAAAAGGTTCGATAGAACGCGATTCTTATTTGCCAGCTAAAACTTCTACAAATAATAACGGGCAATTAGTTGTTGAGCCTTTACGTTGGTCAGGTAGTTCAGATTTTGTCTCTTTTTCGCGTGCAGATTGTCTGATATTTGTAGCGAAAGAATCGTTGTTTGAAAAAGCAAGTGTTGTTAAAATTGTATTTATATGAAAAAACTTTCGCATTTTGATGAAAAAGGTGAAATAAAAATGGTTGATGTTTCAGATAAACACGACACGAAACGCCGAGCAGTCGCTTCGGGCAAGGTTTTGATGAATTCTGAAACGATAAGTGTTTTGCGAACTCAAACCAATCCAAAAGGCAATCCACTCGAAATTGCGAGAATAGCCGGAATTATGGCAGCAAAACAGACGTCGAGCTTGATACCTTTGTGTCATCAATTACCGCTATCGAAAGTAAACGTTATCGCGGATATTCGTGGTTTTGGAATTTATCTCGAAGCGGAAGTAATCACAAACGCCCAAACTGGTGTCGAAATGGAAGCTTTAACCGCTGTAAGTGTGGCTGCTTTGACGATTTATGATATGTGCAAAGCTGCACAAAAGGATATGCAAATTACCGATATTCAACTCGAAACAAAATCGGGTGGCAAATCAGATTTTAATCGATAATTTCTCGAATAATCTTCGCTGTTGTTTTAACTCCGTCTGCAATTTCCTTTCGATTAAACGCTGTATATCCAAATATTATTCCGCCGCGTTTTACTGGATTTAGTGAATAATTCGAAATTGAAGCGAGTTTCAGACCTTTTTCAGTCGCGTTTCGCTGAACTTCCAAATCGCTTACACCATCGGGCAACCAGCCGACTAAGTGCATTCCCGCGTCGGCTTTTTTGATTTCAATCAAGCCTTTCAAATGCTTTTCGCATTCTTCGAGGAAAATATTTTGGCGTTCTTGATAAAGCGTCCGCATTCGTCGGAGATGCCTTGAGAAATGTCCTTCGGCGATAAATTCAGTCAAAATTGCTTGTTCGATAATCGATGAATGAACGTCGTTCAGAGCTCTCGCAGTCGCGAAAAAGTCAACTAGGTTTGGTGGAACAACGATGCAGCCAATTCGCAGACTCGGAAAAATTGTCTTGCTGAATGTGCCGACATAAATCACGCGACCGTAGTTATCCAAACCTTGCATTGAGGCGAGCGGTCGTCCCGCGTAGCGAAATTCGCTGTTGTAATCGTCTTCAATAATCCACGAATTATTAGTTTTCGCCCAATCGATCAAAGCCAAACGCCGCGAAAGGCTCATCGTAACGCCGAGCGGATATTGGTGCGATGGCGTAACGTAAACCAATTTGATGTTCGAGTCAATTGGAATTCGGGCAACATCTAAACCTTCCTCATCAACCGAAACGCTGATAATCTTTGCACCAGTTGCGGAAAAAACGTTGCGTGCTTCGAGATAACACGGATCTTCAGTCACGACCGAACTGCCGGATTCGAGTAAAATTCTCGCCGTCAAATCCAAAGCCTGTTGAGCTCCAGCCGTGATGATAACTTGTTCAGCCGTGCAATTTACACCGCGTGCAGAATTCAAATGTCCGGCGATTGCTTCGCGAAGCGGCTCAAAACCTTGCGAATCGCCATAACCGAGCAACTTCTTCGACGGATTTCTCGTAATCCGATTCGCAATTCTCGACCAAATCTCAAACGGAAATTCGTCAACTGCCGTCAGCCCGTTTTGAAATGGAATAAATGTCGCTTGCGAACAACCGCGTATATTTTTCAATTTTCCAAGATGCCCTCCGAATTTCGAAAGTCGTAAATTTTTTACGTTTATATCGTCATTCGTCCGATTTTCCACCAAATTAACGGTTTGTAGCAGATTTTCCGGCAATTCGTCGGCAACAAAAGTTCCACTTCCCGTTCTACCATCAAGATAGCCTTCGGAAAAAAGCTGCTCGTAAGCGTTCACTACCGTGAGACGCGAAACTCCGAGTTGCTCAGCCAACGCACGGCTCGATGGCAAACGAGTTTTCGACGCAAATTCACCATTCAAAATAGCTATTCGAAACGCCTCGTAAATCTTTCTATACAAAGGAGTTTGTGTGTCAGCGTCGTTTAAATCTATAAACGGAATTTGTTTTTTTGTTATCATCGAAATCAACCTTTTTTCAAAATTGGTCTTATGGAAAAGTTATATATTGGATATTGTTATAATTCCACTTAATTGTAAAATACAATGATTGAGCGAGCAGAAATTATGAAAGACATTGAAATTTTATTGGAAAATAAGCCTGGAATTTTGGCATTAATGGGCGAAACTTTAGGCAAAAACAGAATCAGTCTTGAAGGCGGTGGCGTGTTTCAAAATGGCGAAACTTCAATCGCACATTTTTTAGTTGAAGAAGCCGAAAGGGCGTCGGAAGAATTGATGAAAGTTGGAATAAAAGTCATAAAAATCAACAACGTGCTGATTCAAAAACTTCGACAAGATGTTCCCGGACAACTTGGAATGTTTTGCCGAAAACTCGCGGAAGCGAATGTAAATATCTTGGTTCAATACAGCGATCATTCTAATCAACTCATTGTGGTTGTTGACGATTTCGAAAAAGGCATGAAGGTTTCAAAAGATTGGACGAAGGAATGGTGGAGTGAATGAAAGGACAACACGATTACGAATTAACCGTAAAATGGACGGGAAACACCGGGACAGGAACCTCGAATTACAAAGAATTTGAAAGAAGTCACACGATTTCGGCAAACGGCAAAGATGAAATTTTCGGCTCATCCGATCCAGCGTTTCGTGGCGACCAAACTCGTTATAATCCAGAAGAACTTTTGCTCGCCTCGCTTTCGTCATGTCATATGCTCTGGTATTTGCATCTATCTGCGGAAGCTGGAGTTATCGTGACAGATTACGTTGATAATGCAAACGGCATTATGATTGAAACCGCAGACGGCGGCGGACGATTTACTGAAGTTACGTTAAATCCAATTGTGACTATCGCAGAAATTTCTATGACAGAAAAAGCAAACGAACTACACAAAAAGGCAAATGAATTTTGTTTTATCGCAAAATCAGTGAACTTTCCTGTTTATCATAAACCGTTATACCTTGTTAAAGAAATAAATGAATTTCTGACATTCGAATTAACTTGAAAAATGAGAAAACTAATTATCTTTGGAAGCTCACGTAGCAATGGCGAAACGCGAAAAATGGTTGACGAATTAATCAAAATTTCTGGTTGGGATTTTATTGATTTAAACGATTACAAAATCAGTTTTTACGATTACGAACACAAAAATCTAGACGATGATTATTTGCCTTTAATGCGAAAAATCATTGCGGAATATGATGTTCTAGTTTTCGCCACACCCGTTTATTGGTATTCAATGAGCGGCATTATGAAAGTGTTTTTCGATCGAATTACAGATTTGCTTGACGAAGAAAAAGACCTCGGCAGAAAACTTCGCGGTAAAAGTATGGCGGCGATAAGTTGTTCGGGCGGCGATAATTTAGGCGATGGCTTTTGGTTGCCATTTAGCGAAACCGCAAGATATTTGGGAATGGATTATTTGGGCAATACGCACACGATTGCCGAGAAAGATGAAACGAAAAATCTGCAAGCATTCGCCGAATTAATTGATTCCAAAAATGAAAAATTATGAAAGATTTACAAATTACCGCCTCGCTGACTTCCTCTCAAAATGATTTCGATTTTATGGTTGGAAACTGGAAAATTCGCAATCGTAAATTGAAAGAAAGGCTAAATAATTGCGATGAATGGATTGAATTTGAAGCCACCCAGGAATTCAGATTAATTCTAAATGGTTTCGGAAACACGGACAGTTTCTTTGCAAATTTCGACGGCAAACCGTTTGAAGGAATGACTTTACGTCTTTTTAATCCGCAGAACAAACTTTGGAGTATCTATTGGGCGGACAGTAATGTTGTCTTGTTGGACGTTGGGCAAATCGGTTCGTTTGACGGCAATATCGGTGAGTTTTTTGCGAGAGATATTTTTGATGGAAAGCCAATCATCGTTAAATTTAATTGGGATAAAACAAATCCGCACGAGCCAATTTGGAGTCAGGCATTTTCCGAAGATGAAGGCAAAACTTGGGAATGGAATTGGTATATGTTTTTCACAAAGTAGTAAGAAAATTATGAAAAAATCAGACATTAATAAACCGCCATGTTATTTCGATAAATATATCAATCTAGTTGAAGACATCGAACTTGCTGCGGCTTTCAAGCAATCAATCGACGAACTCGACCGACTCGATTTGGCGAAATTCAAACAAATCGGCGACAAAGTTTACGCGGAAGGAAAATGGACAGTCAAAGACATTTTGCAGCATTTAATTGATTCCGAACGCGTGTTGAGTTATCGCTCGCTCTGCATCGGACGCAACGACCCGACCGAACTTCCGAGCTTTGACGAAGAAATTTTCGCTGCAAACGTTAGCACAAAAAACAAAACTTTTGAAGAAATGATCGCAAAAATGAAAATCGTTCGAGCCTCTACCGAGCTTTTATTTGAATCATTTGACAATGCCGCGATGCACAGATCAATGACGATTTACGGCAATCAAATGTGCGTATTGGCATACGGATTCGCTATAATTGCTCATCAAATTCATCACCTAAATATTATCAAGGAAAGATATTTATCGCTCGCAAATTAATGATAAAAATTGCTGGAACAGACGACGAAATTAGAAAGTGTTACGCAGTAATGGCAGAACTTCGTCCACATTTTCTAACGGAAGACGATTTTTTTAATCAAGTAAAAGGGCAGGCAGAAAATCATGATTTCAAAATTGTTTTTCTTGAAGTAAATGAAGTCAAAGCAGTCGGCGGAATCCGAATTGGCGAATGGCTCGGCGGCGGTAAATATCTGGAAATCGAAGATTTGGTCGCGTCTGAACATGAACGCTCGAAAGGTTATGGTGGTGAACTCTTCGATTGGATAGTTGAATATGCCAAACGCGAAAATTGCAATCAGATAAAGCTCGTTTCGCACGTCAAACGATTTGCCGCACACAAGTTTTATTTGAACAAAAGAATGATTATCGAGGCACATTACTTTTCGAAGTCGTTATGAAAATATGAGTGAAATTATCGAACAAACCAAACGAACCAAGCTAAAACGCATCCCAAAACGCGGAAATTTCGACCGTGAAACTGTCTATAAAATTCTCGATGAAGCATTTATTTGTCATATCGGATTTTCGGTTGATGGGCAAACTTTCGTGATTCCAACCGCCTACGGACGCGAGGGCGACACGCTTTACATTCACGGTTCGGCGGCATCGCGGATGATGCGTGAAATGTCGAAAGGCATTGACGTTTGCGTAACTGTGACGCTGGTTGACGGTTTGGTTTTGGCACGTTCAGCGTTTCATCATTCGATGAATTATCGCTCAGTTGTCATCTTTGGAAACGCGGAAATTATCACTGATGAAGCCGAGAAAAACGATGCGTTGTTTGCGTTTACAGAGCATTTGATCAATGGTCGCTGGGATGATGTTCGCCAACCAAATTCGAAAGAATTAAAAGCGACAACCGTTTTGCGTCTGCCGATAAATGAAGCGTCAGCGAAAATCCGAACTGGCGATCCGATTGATGATGAGGAGGATTATTCTTTGGATGTTTGGGCTGGTGTTATTCCGTTGCGAGTTGTTGCAGGGAAACCACTTGACGATGATTTATTGAAAGATAATATTGAAGTCCCTCAATATGCACGAAGTTATAAGCGATAACTTTTGATAAGTTTCGGTTAGGTTGATCGTTTTGTGTGAAGTTTAGATAAAATCTTCAGACCTTTCTTTGCTGCGGTCGAAACCAACCCTCCGAAGGATGTCTTTTCGATGTCGTTAAGCATAATTTCTTCGAGTATTTCTTTGGCAGATTCTACGCCAGTTAGACCTAAATATTTCGCTGAGAAATAACGGATATTCGGCGATTCGTTTTTAATGCCTTTCAACAAAACTTCGTAACCTCTTTTTCCAAATTGAGATATAGCGTGTGCAATTCCATTTGGTTTTTCGACAATATTTTCAAACAATAAATTAGAAAGGATTTCAAGAGCCTCGTCGGAATTAATTTTTGCGAGTGCCTGCGACGCCTCTTCAACCACATAATGACATCTATCATTGAGTGAAAGTCCAAAAAACCAAGTTAAATCGTGCCTTTTATAGTCACTTATTTCACGAATCGTCTCAGCACGAATGAATTGATTTGGATGCGACAAGCACTTCAATAGAAACTCAGAAGAAACGGTTTCGCCTTCCAAAGACAATCGCTCCAACAGATTAAATCCATTATTTCTTTCTCTTTTGTCTTTTGGTTTAAAATACATTTTCAAAGAAATTTATAACATTATTTGTCTAATCGCGAAACAATCTTTACGATTAATTACGTCGATGAAAAAATACGTAATCAAACGCGATACAACTTCGCTGCCCGAAAAGCTCACTCGTTACCGCAATGAATTGAATGAAGAACAATTTCGTGTGGTGACAGCACAGCCGCGTGCGTCGCTTGTGGTTGCAGGTGCGGGAACCGGAAAAACGCGGACGATAACTTACCGCGTTGCATATCTAATCGAACAAGGCGTTTCTCCGCAAAGAATTTTACTCGCGACATTTACGAATCGTGCTGCACGCGAGATGCTAAGCCGCGTGGAGAATCTCACAGGTTCGCAGAATGTTCATCGAATTTGGGGCGGAACATTCCATCGGATCGCGAATCTGATTTTGCGTAAACATGCGGTTTCAATTGGTTTTGATTCGAATTATTCTATTCTCGATAGCGAAGATGCGAAAGATTTCGTCAATTTTTGCCTCAATGAAGCCGGAATTGATACAAAAGCGACTCGTTTTCCAAAACCTGAGGTTGTGCAAGATATAATCAGCTATGCGAACAACACAGATCAGCCGATCGATGAAGTAATTATCAACAAATATCCATATTTCGAACCTTTAACCCAACAGATTCGAAGAGTTGATTTGCTTTACATGGAGCGAAAACGGGAGCGAAATGTGATGGATTACGATGATCTTTTGCTCAATTGGAAGCGTCTATTGCTTGAGAAACCCGCAATCGCAGAAGTTTATGCCGAACAATTTCAGCACATTTTGGTTGATGAATATCAAGACACAAATCGCCTTCAAGCCGAAATTATTGATTTGCTGGTGGTGAAACATAAAAATGTAATGGTTGTTGGCGACGATTCGCAGTCGATTTTTGCGTGGCGAGGTGCCGAGTTTACGAATATTTACGAATTCCCAAAACGCTACGAAAATTGCCAGGTTTTCAAGCTTGAGACGAATTATCGTTCGACACCTGAGATTCTCGGGCTTGCGAATACATCAATCGCTAACAACCGAAAGCAGTTTCCGAAAATGCTGCAAGCGGTGAAAAAATCGACGGGTATTTTGCCGGCTTTGGTTCCTTGCAGCGATGTTGAGCAACAATCGCAGTTTCTCGCGTCGCGTATCTTAGAACATCGCGACGAAGGCGTTTCGCTCGAAGAAATCGCGGTTTTGTATCGTTCGCATTATCACGTCCTCGAATTACAGCTCGAATTAACGCGAAGGAATATTCCCTATCGCGTGCAATCCGGCGTGAGATTTTTTGAGCAAGCACATTTAAAGGATGTGATTTCATATCTGCGAATAATCGTAAACCCACGTGACGAACTCGCATGGAAACGAATTTTGAAGATGATTCCGAGTGTTGGGAATGCAACTGCGAATAAGATCTACGAACAGCTTTCCGTTTCCGAAAATCCGCTAAACTTAGTTAAATCAACGCGAGATGGCGAAACCACGGGCAGAACCGCGACTGCAAAGGAGCGTTTGTTAAATTCCGAAGAATTTTTCGCTCTCGAAAGTTCAGATCGCTCCCTCGCGGTCGCGGTTCCGCCTTCTATTCAGAAAATTCGCAGCCGAGTTGGTTGGCAGTCATTTGCGACGTTGATCGAAAATCTAGTTTCAGATGAAAATCGAAACAAACCTGCTAAGCAAATTGAACTGATTCTTCAACACGGTTACGAGCAATATTTACAAGAAAATTTCGAAAATGCAGAGTCGCGAATTGAAGATTTGAAGCAGCTTTCGATTTACGCTTCGCGGTATGAATCGACCGAAAGTTTTCTCTCCGAACTCGCTTTGATCTCAACCGAACGTTTTAAAGAACCTCAAGGTTTAACCGGCGAAGAAGTAGTTTCGGGCGGCGAAGATGATGAATTATTGACGCTAACTTCAGTTCATCAGGCAAAAGGTGCGGAATGGAAGGTCGTTTTCATCATTTGGGCGGCGGAAGGAAAGTTTCCAAGTCCGCGAAGTTTGAAAGAAATTGATAGCGAAGAGGAAGAACGCAGACTTTGGTATGTTGCCCTTACACGTGCGAAGGACGAACTCTATCTCACCTATCCGCAGATGATTACAGATTATAACCGCCAAACTGTGCTGCAAAAACCTTCGCGTTTCGTGCTTGAATGCCCGCCGGCTTTGTTTGAAATTTGGAACCTGGAAGACGAAGCTCCAAAATTTGATGAAATTGTTTATTTGAGCAATGATAATGACATAGAATTCTTGAATTAATTTATGAAAATTACACCAGTAAATTCGCTGAATGGCGAAATTCGCCTTCCGGGCGACAAATCGATTTCGCATCGGGCAGCGATTTTTTCAGCGTTGGCAGTTGGAAAAACAAAGATTGAAAACTTCGCTTCGAGTGCGGATTGTGCTTCAACTTTGGCTTGTTTGGAAAAACTTGGAGTTGAGATAAAGCGTGAAAATTCAGTTGTTTACGTTAAAGGAGTTGGGAAAAATGGCTTCTCAAAACCTGCTGAAGAACTCGATTGTGGTAATAGCGGCACGACGATGCGAATGCTTTCGGGCGTTCTCGCTGGGCAAAATTTTTCATCAACATTAATTGGTGATGAGTCTTTATCATTTCGTCCGATGAAGAGAGTAATTGATCCGTTAACGCTTATGAATTGCAGAATTGAAGCGATAGACAATCATGCTCCACTCAAGATATTTCGCAATAATCAACTGAAAGCAATTTCTTACGAACCAAAAATCGCTTCGGCTCAGGTGAAAAGTTGCGTCTTGCTTGCAGGGTTAAATGCTTCCGGAATAACGAATTTTACAGAGAAAGTTCAAACTCGCGACCATACAGAGAGAATGTTAAGCCATTTTGGTGTTGAAATTCAGAAAAAAAACGATGTTCTTTCAATTTCCGGCGACTCTGTTTTGATTGCGAAAGATTTGAATGTTGCTTCAGATATTTCATCAGCATCGTTTTTCTTGGTTGCTGCCTCGTGTTTGAAAGGTTCAGAACTTTTGCTTAAAAACGTTGGTTTAAATGAGAGCAGAAATGGAATTATTCGAGTTTTACAAGAATGCGGTGCAGATATTCAAATCTTGGATAATAAAGTTTTAAGCAATGAACCGGTTGGAGATTTATTGGTCAGAAGTTCACAAAATCTTTGTGCAAAAGGAGTTATTCGTGGCGAAGTTATCGCAAATTTGATTGATGAAATTCCGATTCTCGCAGTTTTTGGCACACAACTCGAAAACGGAATTGAAATTCGCGACGCTGCCGAACTTCGAGTGAAAGAATCTGACCGGATTGCAACAGTTGTCGAAAATCTGAGAAGAATGAACGCTGAGGTTGAAGAATTTCCTGATGGATTGCGTATCAAAAAATCGAATCTGAAAGGTGCAAAAGTCGATTCATTTGGCGATCATCGAATTGCTATGGCATTTGCCATCGCGGCGTTATTTGCCGAAGGTGAAAGCGAAATTGTCGGAAGTGAAGTCGCCGCTGTTTCGTTTCCAGAATTTTTTAGCGTTTTGCGGAGCGTTTCAAAATGAAAAAAGACTGCCTTCTCAGACAGCCTCTTTTTTAAGAATTTGAGTTAAATTTATGCAGCAACTGCAATGGCTAATTCTTTAGCACCTTCAGCGTAAACACTGATAAATTTACCCTTTTGACCTTTGTTTTCAAATTTAACAAAACCTTCAATCAATGAAAATAAAGTATCGTCTTTACCGATACCAACATTTTTACCTGGTTTCCATTTTGTTCCGCGTTGACGGGCAATAATGTTTCCGCCAATAACTTTTTCGCCGCCAAATTTCTTTAAACCCAATCGTTGAGCGTTTGAATCGCGTCCGTTTCTTGATGAACCAACACCTTTTTTATGTGCCATATCTTTATTTTGGATTTCGGGTTTTGGATTTAGAGAAAACCAAATACAACAAACCTTAATCGTTCTCCTTAAAACTAAATTTTGCCAAGTTTGATTTCTGTGTAATCTTGACGGTGACCTTGTTTTCTTTTGTATTGTTTACGACGCTTCATTTTGAAAACAATAATCTTGTCTCCACGTCCGTGTGACACAACGGTTGCCGGCACTGTCGAGCTAACTAATTCTGATCCGATAAACATTGCTTCAACTTCAATTTTTTCACCTTCTTTTTTATCAATTGAAGGAACTCGCAAAGATTGCTCTGATTCAACCGCGAATTGTTTTCCACCTGTTCTAATAATTGCGTAACTCATTTTAAATGTCCTCTTTTTGCCAAATACTTAGGCAGGAATTTCGTTCTTGAGACGAAAACTTAAATTGTATTGGAAACAAAACATTAAGTCAAATCTTTGACTTAATGTTTTTAAAAGAGACTTTATTAGTTCAAAATTTCACTAATCGCTTTTTCAAAAATTTGCAATTTCTTACGCATTCTTATCACATCTGGATTTTTTTCATTATATTCAATTAATAAAGACTTTACTTCGACCTCAAGCTCAACTTTCCTTACAATTAATTTACCAAGAGCAACTGACAATTTTGGTAACTGCGAAGATCCTAGTTTTGAAAGTTTTTCAATTTCTTTTTTAAGCAATTCGAGGGCAAGTTTATTTTCTTTTACCTTCGGATATTCCTCTGTATAATCAATAATCAAACTTTCAAACTCAGCCTCAACCTCTGTTTTTTTGAGAATTATTTCTGCAAAAGCTGGTGTAGATTTAAAAGATAAGGTTTCGGCTTTAATTTTTGACTGAGTGAAAGAACTTAGACTCAAACCCAAAATAAAAATAAATAGCAACGTAATGTTTTTCATATATTAATCAAAAATTAAAATTTTACTCACTTAAAATCGATGTCAAAAGATTTAGTATCCAGCTTTTGATTAATTAGAAAATTGGAAAACTGGAAAGTCCACTCATATTCACTTGTCGATCTTCCATCAAGCACAAGATGGATAACATATTTATGTGGAAGATTTAAACCATTTTCAAGACTAAAAGAAGAAAAATCTTCAGTCAAAATTTGTCTAGCTTCAACCTGTTTTGATGATTGATCAGGTGTTAAGCCTTGTGCAGCAGAAAAAACTTTGAAATATTCGGTGCGTATATGTTGAAAGGTTTGTGCATCAAAATAAATCTTGATAGAAGAATCTGATCCGCGTTTCGGCGAATACTCTAAAATATAAGCATCCTTTCCGTCAACTTTTTTTATTCCGGAAGTATTGATTTTGGCTTTTCTTCCTAACAAATCAAACAAAGACCAAGAAGAAGAAAGCGTGCCACCAAATAATCCTTCGCTAAAAATTTGTTTGTTGCTAAGCATATAATTACCAAAAGCAGAGCGTAGACCAGGGGAAATAAATCCGATATTTACATTTTTTCCGTCAAAACTGGCTCTTTCTGTTTGGTAATTTGAAGAATTAAAGTTTGCTCCAAAGAAGAGTTTGTTAGATTCTGATGCGATAACAACATTTCCAATTGTTTTTGAACTGCCACCACGTAAAATTATAAATTCAGAAGTGCCAATTATCATTTGATTCTTAATCTCGGCACGTTTTTCTTTCGTTCCAATTGATTCAAGGTGTTTAGCAACTATTTCTTCAGCCTTAAGTTTTTCCGGCTTCTGAGCAAAAGCAAAACTGAATAAAGATGAGATTAAAAAACCCAAAAATAAATTTTTCATAAATTTTCCACAACATTTGAAACTGATAGTTTTAAAATAAAAACCAATTCTTCATCCATATACTGATATTCATCCGCAATATCAAGCACAACAATTTTTTCGCTAAAAGATCTTTGAGTAAAGTTTTTTTCGATAATTTGCTGATGTTTTTCTTCCATCACAAATATTATATCAGCCCAAATTAGTAAAGTTTCAGTTAGTTTGATTCTTGCAGTTTTGCTCGTTCCAGCTGATTTGACATCGTGTTTTTGTGAACTCTTGAAAATAGATTCTGCAGTTTTGCTTCGCCATTTATTTCTGCTGCAAACAAACAAAATATTCATCAAAATGTTGCGGCTTCACAAGATAAAGATGTTTCTTCTTCGTTTGAGGTTGCCGAAACATCACAAGATAAAATATCAGATTCGCCGACGCCTTCAATTTTTCCATCACCAAAATCATCGCCAGAATTCAAAGTATTGAAGTAAATTTCAATATTGTCAAGAATTTCTTGGGCTGAATGTGAATGATAAAGAGTTTGACGAAATTGTGCTCCGCCAACTAAGCCTTTTGTAAATTGCCCGGCAAGTTGTTTCATTTTTCCGAGTGCGACAATTTCAGGCATTTCTTCACTAACGTATCCAAAAAACTCAAGCAAAACAGCTTGCTTTTCTTTCAAATCCGGCTGAAAAGGTTCGCGACCTTCGGCAACATCTTGAATCTGACGAAAAATCCAAGGATTTTGCATTGCACCACGACCAATCAAAACTCCATCGCATCCAACTTCTTTGAAACGTTTCAAAGCAATTTCGACCGAAACAACGTCGCCATTTCCCGAAACTGGCACACTCACAGATTCTTTTACAGCCTTAATCACATCCCAATTTGCCAAGCCTTTATAGCCTTGTTCCTTTGTTCTGCCGTGGACTTGGATGTGTTCAACGCCGCATTGTTCAGCCATTATAGCAACTTCAACCGCGTTAATATCAGAGTCGCTAAATCCAATCCGCATCTTCAAAGTCATCGGAATCGTAATCGATTTTTTTATTTCCTTGAGAATTGTTTCCATTCGCGGTAAATCTCGCAAAAGTCCGCTTCCGCCGCCGTGTTTAACTACTTTTGGAGCTGGACAACCGCAGTTGATGTCTAAAATATCAGCTCCAATATCTTCCGCCATTTTTGCACCAAGTGCCATTCTTTCGGGTTGTCCGCCAAAAATCTGCACTGCAAAAGGTCGCTCAGCTTCATCGAAATACATTTGTTTTTTCGATTTTGGATTATTTCTCGTTAAACCTTCAACCGATATAAATTCAGATACAGAAAGCCCAACACCGCCACGATTTTTTATCAAGCGGCGAAACGTGTAATCTGTAACGCCAGCCATCGGCGAAAGGATTAACGGCGGATTTATTTCGATATTGCGAATTTTAAAAGGCTTCATTTTCTAGTAGTATCAAAAGTCGATTTAAAAAAATAGATATAAATATCAACAATCTAAATAAAAATCGCAAATTGCCAACAATTTTCTGTCCGCAATTTACGATTTTAACTTTTTATTAAAGGAATTATTTTGTCGCTTTCTTGAGTTCAACTCCGGCAGCTACAAATGAAACTTCAGTTACAGTTCCATCAGCGTTTATATTGCTAAATTTTCCGCCATCTTCAATTAAATGCTCAACTTCTTCTTTACTCAAAGTTTTAACAGTAAAAATGCCTTCAGCTTTGGCACTCAAGCCAGCAGCATTTAAAGGAACGTAAAAACCATGATCTTTCATTTTGATTCGGATCGATTTGCCGGTTGCATTTGGTGCAAGTTCCAACCAGCAGCCTTCCATTTTGCAACTTCTGACAATTACGCCTTCAACCAAGACATTTTTCCCTGAATATTTGGCAGGCGATTTCAAGATTTTAGCCAACGAAACTTTTTTTGCCGTGTTCGACATTGCTCCGCGTTTCAATGGATAAACTGTTTTTTCATCTACATTTGCCTGCTCGGCTTTTGCTTTTGCATCATCTGGATCAACTTTTTTATCTTCCATTTCCATAGGCTTTTTTTTGCCTGGCATTTCGTCGATTCCGCGAGTTGGTGTTTGTGCAAATGTTGTTATTGAAAGAGCAAGTCCTAAAATAATTACGAATAGATTTAGTTTCATATTTGTCTCCTAAAAGAAATTTAGATGCAGTATATCATTCTACGGTTTGTTATTTCAAAATTTGAAATTAAAACCTAAGATTAATTTCGCTTGCAATATTTGTTTAAGTCAAACAGAATAATTAAAAGGAAATTTTTTGTGAAATATGAGTGAACAAACTGCCAAATCACGTGTGAAATGTCGCGAAATAATGTCAAAAAACATCTTAGCTGCAAAAATTGATATGTCGTTGCATGAAACTGCTAACTTGATGAAAAATAATGACATCGGCTGTTTGCCTGTGGTTGAAAATGCCACAAATAAACTGCTCGGAATTATCACCGATCGCGATATTGTTGTGCGAGCTATTGCTGATGCAAAAGATATTTCAACGACAAAAGTCTCTGACGTTATGACGAGCGAAGTTTTCAGTTCAAAACCTGACGATTTTGCGTTTGAAGCAATTCGGATAATGGGCGACAAACAAGTAAGGCGTATCCCGATTGTTGATGATGCTGGGATTTTGCAAGGAATTGTTTCAATGGCTGACGTTGCGTTAGAAATGGAAGACGAACGCGAAATTGCCGAAACTTTGGAAGAAATTTCGAGTGGAACGGCTTTTTGGAAAAAATAATTTTATTCAATTTGTGGCGAATCACTAGAAATAGTTTTATCTCGTCCAACCAAAAGCAGATAAGAATACATCGCAATTCCAGTTAAAATTCCGGTTGAATATTTGATTGATGCCGGAAGACCTGAAGGTGACAAAAATCCTTCAATAATTCCCGCAATTACTAGCAAACAAGCACATCCGAATACTAATTTCACGGCTTCAATTCCGGCTTTTTTCAAAGCATTTCCACGACTTAAGTCGCCTGGATTCCAGATGGAATAGCCAATCAACATTCCTGCTCCAGCTGCCAAATAAATGCACGACATTTCTAAAACGCCATGACCAATTACAAAAGCAACTAGATCATTTCCGAAAACTGGATCAACTCTATAACAAACACCCAACACAGCTCCAAAATGAAGCCCGTTGTAAATTAGAATATATATCGCACCGATTCCGCCTGCTGCACCAAGAGCGAAAGCATTAAACGCTACCATTATGTTATTAGTTGATATGGAACTCGCACCAATTTGATTGCCATCATTTAGAGCAAGCCACCATCGATGTCCGCTTTGAACGTCGTAGCGTAACGACTCTAATCCTAAACTGTCGGCAAAATTTAAGTCGTTATAAGCTAAATAGAAAGCAATTATCGAAAAAACAAGATCGAAAAGAAAGGCAATTGCGGTAAATTTCCAAGTGTTGCGAAACGCTTGCGGGAAATCCTTTGCAAAGAAATTCCAGATAACATTTACGCCATTTCCTTCGGCTCGATAGATTTTTCCATGAGCACGAATTACGAGACTATTGAGATAACCGATAACTTTTGGGTCGCGAGTTTCTTCGCGTGCAATTGCGAGATCAGCCGCTGCACGACGATAAAGTTGACCAAATTCGCGAACTTCTTCACGCGGAAGTCGTTTAATCGACGAAAATTCGAGCTGTGAGAGAAGTTCCTCAAGGCGTTTCCAATTATTTTTTCTGTCGTCGATAAATCGATTCATATTGAACTGGATTTTAGGTTGTTCGCAGATAATTTGCAAAAAAATTTTACGTCTCAAGAAATTATTTCGAATTTTTATGCCTAAGATAATGCATAAATCAAAAGTGTTTTCCTTAACCGAAATATCTCTGGGGTATTAAAAATTTCGAAAAACTGTCGGAGTTAGCTAAATTTGCTTATAGTTAAATTATGAAATTTTTTTTGTTTGCAATTTTCATAATTCCAATAACAATTTTCTCGCAAAGCACGAACGATGTTCAGTTTTGGAATGAAACGGTGGTTTCGATTCCAATTATTAAATCGAAAGATAAAAACGGCAAGGAATTTGATAGGCTTTCAGGGCAGATTATTGGAATTTTTAGAATCGGGAAAAATTCAATTCAATTGGGCGATAAAAGAATTGGAGCAGGTTTTGATTGGCGAGTAAGCAAATTTTTAAGTCTTCAGCCTAGTTATATCTATCGTGCCGAAAATTCGCGTGGCGGCGGCAGATTATATGAAAGCCGCATTCGATTTGCCGCAAATTTACAAAAAGATTTCGCAAAAATTCGCCTTAGAAACCGAAATATGATTGATTATCGCCAAAGGAAATCTCGTGTAACCGATCCAACTTTCTACCGAGGTCGGATTCAGACGATTTTCCCGCAAAAGAAATTCGATCCTTATGTAATGAATGAGTTTTATTACGAACTCGGTTCAAAAAAAATTACTAGGAACCGTTTATTTTTCGGGTTTAATAAGAAAATCAACAATAATCTTACAGCCGACACGTTTTACGTTTGGCAAAAAAATCGAAACGGAACAATAAAAACCGTTCATGGTTTTGGTATAAATCTTCGCATTAGAATCGGATAAATCACTTTGTAAACTAAAAGCGATTTGCGAAAGCCTTGCTTTTTACTTAGGATATTACGTTATGCTCAAACGATGGATGCACAAACGAGAACGCCACCACGCTTTTCTCACCGATAACCGACACGTCAGAGATTTTCAATGGGGAACTGAATTCTTTGGTGGAAGTGATGAAAATCCGCACAAATTTTTTAGTGATTTTTCTAAACACCTTCTTGCAAATTCAAATGATTTCTTTGCATTACCAAGCAAAATCAATTATGCAAACCTCGACTCAAACAATGAATTAACTTGGAAAAGTGCTGTAAAAACTACCTGCGAAAATAATAATCAAGTCGTCGCTAAATTTTTTCCGGTAGATAATAAACGAACGGCAATCATTGTTCTTCCGCATTGGAACGCACCAAAAGAAAGTTATTTTGGCTTGTGTCAATTGCTAAATAAGTTTGGAATGAATGCACTTCGGCTAACGCTTCCTTACCATGAAACGCGGATGTCGCCTGAATTAGTGCGTGCAGATTATTTGGTCGCACCAAATGTCGGGCAAACCTTGCAAAGTGTTCAACAGGCAGTTCTAGACACGAAAGCGGCAGTTCGTTGGTTGAAAAATGAAGGCTATGAACGAGTCGGAATCGCGGGAACAAGTATCGGTTCGTGTGTCGCGTTTCTGGCATTTACACACGACAACGATATTGAAGCCGGAGTTTTTAATCATGTTTCGGGTTATTTTGCAGATGTTGTTTGGCAAGGACTTTCAACCTATCATGTCCGCGAAAGTATCGAGAAAGTCGTTTCGTTAGAAGACTTACGAGAATTTTGGCGTCCAATTTCGCCAATGGGACACATCGAAAAACTGAAAGAAAATCCGCGTCCGCAAAAATATATCTACACACTTTATGATTTGAGTTTTCCGGTTGATTTATCACGCGAAACGATTAAAAAAATTAAAGAAATTTCTCCACAAGCTGAATCTTCGTGGTTGCCATGTGGACATTACACACTCGGCGAAACGCCTTGGAAATATATCGACGGCTGGAAAATTACGAGTTTTTTGAAGAATAATTTGAAGTAATTGATTAGTTTGTTCATTGTTTCAACTTCGCCGTTTAGTTTTATTCATTCTCGCCTAAAATTCTATCGTTCCTTCAGAATTGAATTTGTATAGGAGTTTTGCACGAATCAGAAAAGGTTTGCTGTTAAGCAAAGTTGGTCTAAACTATGCTTTTCTAGCCGATTTTTCCGCCGCATCCCTAAGGATACGATTGCCGGAAATCGCTCGAGCACTTCTTACATTTCCCTCCAAATCTATAGTAATTGCAACTATTACTTCGCCTGTGAATTGGCATTCTGCGGTAAAATAAGGTCTTGGAATGCTCAACGCTTTTTTGTTCACAATTCCCAAATCAATACATTTTGGAGCAAGTGAATCAAAATTATTAACAATAATTCCTATTATTTTTACATTAAATTCGCTAGGACTGAACTTTGTTTGATTCGCAGCTTCAACAGAAGATTCACGCAATAATTCATTGCCCGAAATTGCTTTGGCTTTAATCACATTTCCGTTTTCGTCAACCAACACTTCTACTTCAACTTTCCCACTGGCACAAAAATCTTTGGCTTCTTCCGGATAAATCGGTTTTGGTAAAAATTGTGCTCTACCACTTATTATTCCTAGTTTTTTTGGAGTTTCTTCAACTATTAACTCATCACTAAATCCAATAAAATCAGCAACTTTATATAACAAAACACCTTTTCCGTATTTTGCTGGTAAATTACTTTTAGTGAAATCGAATTTTGCAAGCAAAGCTACATCTTCCGCAATTTTTCTAAAAAGTGGATGTCCGGAAATTCCTTTTGCCTCAACTACAGTTCCGTTTTGCAAATCAATCTTTACTTGAACGCCGACAACGCTTTTTTCTGCTCCGCGAACATTCCCTGCTTGATATTTCGGCATTGGCAGATAAACCGCTTTATCGTTGAGATTTGCGAGCGGAATTTCGATAAATTTTAGCGGCGATTCTTGAGTCGAAATACTAAAATCATTTCGATTAAAAGTGTAGGAAATCTCCGTATATGCTTTTTTTATTTTACAACCCCAAATTGATTGAGAAAATTTTGAAATATTTGCGGCTTCAACCGTAATTTGACGAAACAAAGGATGTCCGGAGATTGCATTTGCTTCAATCACTTTTCCATTTTCGTCAATTTTTACTGAAACTATTATTGTGTTTATAAGCGGTTTATAGTTTCCACCTCTAGGAAAAATGGGTTTGGGCAAATAAATTGCTTTTCCAACAATCACATCATTATTGCGACAATCAGTTATCGTTTTCTTTGCGTCTTCTTGCCCAAAAACCAAACTGAAAAGCACAAAAATCAAAATTATTGGTAGAAATTTTCTCATCGTTCTTATTTTTTTCTTATTTTACAGATTATTAGACACCAAAACTTCAATAAAGTTCCAAAAGTCTGCTAGAATCTTCGAAACTTTGTGAATTCTGCCTCCGAAAAAAATATAGATGAAACGCTTTTGCTCGTTATTGGGCGAGCGGAAAATTCGCGTGGCTTAGGTCTCGTGGATTTGCGTGAGCGAGTTTTAAAATCGGTGAATAAGTATTTACCTGAAGGCTCAAATGTTGAAATCAGAGGGTTTATTGAATCGTTGAAGATTGATGATTTGTGCTTAATTGTTGCATGTGAGCGAAAAGAAGAATCTGCGTGGGTCGAATTGGTCGAAAAATTTAGCACAACGGTTAAATCAGCCGCGAGAAATATCACAAAAAATAACGAAGATGCGGAAGATTTGGCGAGTTCAATTTGGGCTGAGCTTCACGGACTAAAAGAAAATTCACACGGAAAATTGTCATATTATTCTGGACGCGGAAGTCTCGGCGGTTGGCTTCGTGCCGTGGTTTCGCAATTGGCAATTGATCAATATAGAAAGTTGTCGCGGTTTGTTCAGATTGAAGAAACGAGAGAATTTGAGAATTTAGCAAATGAAAACGAAGAAACATTAATTGTTCCAAATCTTGATACGCCCGAACTTCTTTTAGATGAAAAACAGACGAGTAAAGATGTTGCAGACGCTTTAAAAGAATCAATTGCAAATTTAGCTGCGGAAGATAGATTATTACTCAAACTTTATTATTTCGATGATTTAAACTTAAAAAAAATCGGTGAAATTCTCGGTTTTCATGAAGCAACGGCAAGCCGAAAAATTGTTCGTGTGCAAAGCGATTTGCGAAAATCGACTGAGAAAATATTGCAAAGTAAATACGGTTGGAAAGCAGAAGAGATTGGAAAACATCTATCTGCGACTGCATCTAAGCTAGGTTTTAATGTAGAAAAACTGTTTACAATAATTATTTTTATATTTGTGCAAGAAATGTTTCGGTAGTGCGTTCTTCAATTGGTTAGTTAGCTTTTAGTTTTTTTGGAATTAAAAATGGATAAAGACTTCGACAAAGAAATAGATGCAATTTTGCGAAATGCGGCGAAAGGAAATACCTTTGCTGAATCGCCAAAAAACCATTTAGATGCAGACGAAATTTCTTTGTTTGCGGAAGATGCTTTGCCAATAAATGCACGAACGATTGCTATCGAACATTTTGCTGATTGCAACCGTTGTCGAAGTATATTGGTTGACGTTGTTGCATTTAACCAAGTTGATTTAGAAATTTCAAATGTAAATGTAATTGAGAAAAAGGCATCATTTCTCGCATCTTTTAAAAACTGGTTTTCGCTGCCGCAAATTGGTTTTGCGATGGGTGCTTTGACGCTTTTATTTGTTGGAATTATTGGCTATATTGCATTAAAAAATAACCAACAAGAAACTGTACAACTTGAAGAAGTGCCAAAAGTATTGGGTGAAGCGAAATCAGCTAACTCGAATCAACCGGCGAGCAATAAAATTCAAAATGCAAATGCGGCTTCAAGTGCAACTAACATTGTTACTGCAAATGCTATATCAAATACTCAAATTGCGAAAGCAACGAATATTGCTCCGAATTCTGTTATAAATTCTGCTTCAAAACCTGTTGTTTCCAGTTCGCCTTCAAGTCCAGAAGCTAAATCTAAGAGAGAAGAAAAAAGTGTTGCAAATGCTGCAAGTGGAGCAACTTCATCAGATTTGAATGATAAAGTAATTGCCGAAGCATCACCAAAATCGCTCCCGGAAAATGACACTAAAAATGGTGACATTCAGCCAAGTCCGGCTATAAATAATCGCACTCAAGATAGTATTAAAGATGAAGAAGTAACTCGCTCTGCTCCGGGTTCGCCTACTAAAAAACAGGCAAGTTCAAATACCGAGACTAAATTATCAGGTTTATCTGCAAATAAAACGAGAAGCATTGTTGGAAAAACATTCCGCAACGAAAAAGGTGTCTGGATAGATTCGGCATACAAAGGCGGCACTTTAAAAAATGTTTCGAAAGGAACTAATGACTTCAAAAAACTCGATTCAGGTTTACGAAATATTGCAAATAATTTTACGGAAACTGTGATTGTTGTCTGGAAAACAAAAGCCTACCAAATCCAATAAACTCTTTTACAGACAATAACTTTGTGTAAAATTCCTAAGTTATTCGTGTGTTATTACAAAAAATGTGATAAGAATATAGATTCACTTAAAAGTTCCCACCTGGTTTATATAATTTTCAAAGAGGTGTTTTTTTTATGCGGATTTTTTTTGCTAGTTTAGTTTTGCTGGTAATTTTTACATTAACTTTTGTTCCATATTTTAGGGTTGAAGCCCAACAAGATCAGCAAGATTTTGTTTCTACAAGCATAGTAATTAGTCAGTTATATGGCGGCGGTGGATCAACAAATTCGTTATTTCAAAATGATTTTGTTGAACTTTTTAATCGTGGTAGTTCTCCGGTTAGTCTAAATGGTTGGTCAACACAATATGCTTCGTCAGGCGGAACTGAGTTTCTTGTAACTCCATTAACTAATATTACTCTCCAACCTGGACAATATTATCTGATTCAATATGCATCAAATGGGGCGATTGGAATCACACTTCCGACAGTTGATTTAGTAGCCCCGCCCGTTACAAATAACGCTGGAAACACTTTTATTCCTAATCTTTCCGGAACAACTGGAAAACTCGCTTTAGTAAATACAGTTGTAAGGCTTCCAGCGTCAACTTGTCCGAGCAACGATCCGAGTATTATTGATTTTATTGGCTATGGAGCGTCAGCAAGTTGTTCTGAAGGAACTAAAACTGGTGATTTGAGTGTCTCGACCGCTGCAAAAAGAAACAGCAACGGTTGTGCTGATACTGATAACAACTTAGTTGATTTCACAATTGGCACCCCAACACCAAGAAACACAGCAACTCCAGTTAGCACTTGTAATCTTGGTGCAAATCTTCAAGCCGGTAGCTCAGTTAATCCGGGAACTGTCACACCTAATTCAAATACACTTTTGCGAGTTTCGGTTATTCCGGCAACAACACCGCCAAGTACAGGAATTACGGTAACTGGCAATTTAACTAACTTTGGTGGTTCGGCGAGCCAACAATTTTTTGATAACGGAACCAACGGCGACGTTACACCAAATGACAACATTTTTTCTTATCAATATACTGTCGCGGCAAACGCCACAGGTGGAACTTTTCAAGCAACAGGAATTGCATCAGATGTTGAAGGAAGATCTGTAAATGTAATTTTTAACTTAACTATTAATGCATTGCCTGCAAACGATAATCCGCTTTTACTTGGAAATCCGAGTAATGCAACGTCTGATATTTTGCAGGAAAACAATTATTTGCTAATCAAACCGCAATATTCGCTTTCATACAACAGAAGCCGTGGAACTTCGAATTGGACAGCTTGGCGACTTGATAGCACTTGGGTTGGTTCTGCTCCACGACAAGACGATTTTCGTCCTGACGATGCTCTTCCGGCAGCTTGGTATCGAGTAACTGATTCTGATTATTCAGGTTCGGGTTATGATCGCGGTCATATGTGTCCATCAGGCGATAGAACTCGGTCGGTTCCTGACAATTCGGCGACGTTTTTTATGACCAATATGGTTCCGCAACTCGCAGCAAACAATCAAGGTCCTTGGGAAGATTTGGAATCTTATAGCCGAACGCTTGCCGGACAAGGAAATGAACTTTACATATATTCCGGCAATTATGGAACAATTGGGACGATAGCAGGTGGAAATGTAAAAATTCCTCAATACACATGGAAAGTGATTGTTGTTTTGCCAAATGGTGAAAACGATCTTTCGCGGGTAAATAAAAATACTCGAGTGATTGCTATTGTTGTGCCTAATTTTACTGGAACCGGTTTAAACATTAACGATGTTTGGAGAAAATATCGCACTTCGGTTGATGCAATCGAAAACACAACTGGACTTAATTTCCTCTCCAATGTTGGAATGATTACACAAAGCGTAATTGAAAGAAGACGTGACACTCAATAAAATGTCTTTTTAAAGTCGTCAAGAGTTGCAGAAAGTTTTCAAATATTTGAAACTATCGGCAACTCTTTTACTTATTAAATGCAACAAATAAACTTATGAAAACATTAACCTTAGCTTTTTTATTAAATATTTTACTTGCCACTGCTGCCATTTCTCAACAACTTGATACACCAATCAATGTAATTCAAGGCGAAGGCGATATTTCGCCAAGAGATAATGCGACAGTTTCTACCCGTGGAATTGTGACGGCAATAATAAAAAAAGGATTTTATATCCAAACACCGGATTCGGAAATTGATAAAAATTCAAAAACGAGCGAAGGAGTTTTTGTTTTTACAAAAAAAGCTCCACCAGCTGAAGTAGTTGTTGGAAATTTGGTTCAAGTTTCCGGAACAGTTGATGAATATAAACCAAGCGGCGATAAATATGCACTTAGAATGACGCAAATTACTCGCCCGAGAGTTCAAGTAATTTCAAAAGATAATCCTTTGCCGTCACCGTTTGTTTTAACTGCGGTTGATATTGATCCGAAAGGTGCTGTCAACCAGATGGAACGCTTTGAAGGAATGCGAGTGAAAATTAACTCGATGACTGCAAGCTCTGCAACTGGCGGCAGAGTTGATGATAAAACCGGAATTGCTTATACAGACGGAACTTTCTTCGGTGTTTTAACCGGAACTCCGCGACCGATGAAAGAAGCTGGTTTAGATGTAATGACAGTTATTTTGGATAAACTTCCAGCGAGTTTTCCGGCGTTTGATATGAACCCTGAAATGTTACGAATTGATAGCGATGCCCAAATCGGTCGAAAGCAAATTCACGTTTCTGCTGGGGCAACTATCAAAAATATAGTTGGAGTAATTGATTATGCTTACAAGACTTACACGCTTTTAATTGACACGAACAGTTCACCTGTTGTTGAAAAAATGAAGGTTGCTGTTCCGGGAATTGCGGCAAAAGAACGCGAAGTTTTGGTTTCAAGTTTTAATCTTGAGAATTTTTTTGATGACGAAAAAAACTCTGAAAATGTTGAAAAAGAAACGATTACACCTAAAAATATTTTCGAAGGCAGATTAAACAAAGCCTCAATTATTATTCGTAATTATATGATGATGCCTGATGTAATCGGATTAATTGAGATTGAAAATTTGAAGGTTTTGAAGAGTCTTGCAGACAAAATCAATGCTGACGCGATCGCCGAGAAGCAAGTAAATCCAGAATATGAAGCATATTTGGAAGAAGGAAACGATGGTCGTGGCATTGATGTCGGAATTTTGGTTAGAAAATCAAAAGTAAAAGTAGTTGAAGTTAAACAACTTGGCAAAGACGCTGTTTTTACTGCTCCTGACAAACAATCCTATCCGCTTTTTGATAGACCTTCGCTTTTGGCAAAATTAGAATATGCTGACGCAAAATTAGGAAAACCTTTTGAATTTACGTTTGTTATCAATCATTTAAAATCATATTCGGGCATTGATGACGAAAAAACAGGTAGCAGAACGCGACTCAAAAAACGACTTCAAGCTGAATGGCTGGCAACTTTTGTTGCTGAAAGAGCAAAGACAAACCCGACCGAACGTCTTATTTTAGGCGGCGATTTCAATGCGTTTCAATTTAATGATGGTTACAACGATGTCATCGGAATTTTGAAAGGTAAACCTGATGTTAACGCTCTCGAACCTTCAAAAACTCCAATAAATACAGGCTTGATTAACTTAGTTGATTTTCTCCCGGCAAATCAAAAATATTCATTTATTTTTGGCGGAAACGCCCAAACACTTGATCATTTTTTAGTTAATGAACCTGCGGCAATGCGAAGTTTGAGTTTTGGTTTTGCTCGTGTTAATGCTGATTTTCCGCTGGTTTACTACAACGATGCGAGTCGCCCGGAAAGACTTTCTGACCACGACCCGGCAATGCTGTATTTGAGTTTGGATGAAATTAAACCAAAAGTTGTTGATGCTAAACCAAAAGTTTCGCCAACACCAAAACCTTTATAATCAGAAGCTAAAACTTAAAAAGCCGCTGAAGAAAAATCTTCTGCGGCTTTTTAAGTTTATAAACATTACTTACATTAATGCATCATCTTAGTATCAACTTTAACTATCTGTTCCACTTTAACTTGCGGAGTAATCTCAGCTTTGTGCGGAACTTTATTAACACTAATATGCGGAGCAATAATCAAAGCTACAATACTCATAAGTTTGATCAGAATATTCATCGAAGGACCTGAAGTATCTTTAAACGGATCACCGACCGTATCGCCTGTTACGCTCGCTTTATGAGCTTCACTTCCTTTGTATTCCATTTTACCGTTAATCATTACGCCTGCTTCGAATGATTTTTTAGCATTGTCCCAAGCTCCGCCCGCGTTGTTTTGGAAAATTCCCATCATCACGCCCGAAACTGTTACGCCAGCTAATAAACCTCCGAGAACTTCAGGTCCGAAAGCAAATCCAACGATAACCGGAGTGATTAAAGCAATCGCACCGGGAAGCATCATTTCTCTCAAAGATGCTTGCGTAGAAATTGCAACGCATTTGTCGTATTCGGGCTTCGCTTTATATTCCATAATGCCTGGAATTTCTTTGAACTGACGGCGAACTTCTTTAACCATCGCCATCGCAGCTCTTCCAACTGCCGCGATACAAAGCGACGAAAAGATAAAAGGAATCATTCCGCCGACAAATAAACCAGCCAAAACATTTGCTTTATAAATGTCAATCGAACTAATTCCGGCAAGTCCGACAAATGCGGCAAACAATGCCAAAGCTGTTAAAGCCGCTGAAGCGATTGCAAAACCCTTTCCGGTTGCAGCAGTTGTGTTGCCAACTGCATCTAAAATATCAGTTCTTCCGCGAACTTCTTTTGGCAGTCTGCTCATTTCAGCAATTCCGCCAGCGTTATCGGCAATTGGTCCAAAAGCGTCGATTGCGAGTTGCATCGCTGTTGTCGCCATCATTCCTGCGGCGGCAATTGCAACACCGTAAAGTCCTGCAAACTCATGAGATAAATAAATTCCGGCAGCTAAAATTAAAGTTGGATACAAAGTTGAACGCATTCCAACCGAAAGTCCGCCGATGATGTTTGTCGCCGCACCTGTATCAGATTGTTGCACAATCGAATTAACCGGACCTTTGCCCATTGCCGTATAAAATTCTGTAACAACACTCATCAAAGCACCGACAATTGAACCAACCAAAATCGCCAAAAAGACTCCGGTGTTTGTAAAACTCGTGCCTCGGAGAGTCATATTTGCCGGAAGCATCCACATCACAATAAAGTAACAAGCAATTGTCGTGATGATAACGGAAGTCCAGTTACCAATGTTTAAAGCTCTTTGAACATTACCTTTATCGTCTGAAATTCTAACGAGTGAGCAACCGATAATCGAAAATATAATTCCAAGTCCGGCAATCAGCATCGGCAGAAGAATCGGAGAAAGTCCGCCAAAATTATCAGTTACTGTGATTTCACGTCCGAGAACCATCGTTGCCAAAATTGTTGCTACATAAGAACCAAACAAATCAGCTCCCATTCCCGCCACATCGCCGACATTGTCACCAACGTTATCAGCAATAGTCGCCGGATTTCTCACGTCATCTTCTGGAATTCCGGCTTCAACTTTTCCTACCAAATCTGCTCCAACATCAGCCGCTTTCGTATAAATTCCACCGCCAACTCTCGCAAAAAGTGCGATTGATTCTGCACCGAGAGAAAATCCGGCAAGAACTTCAATAGCTTTTTCCATCGCTACACCGTTCACCGTTGCACCCGGAACATTGGCAACATAAATAGTATAAAAAACGATAAATAATGAGCCAATACCTAAAACCGCAAGTCCGGCAACGCCAAGTCCCATAACAGTTCCGCCGGTAAAGGCAACTTGCAAGGCTGATTTTAAATCAGTTCGTGCTGCTTGAGTTGTTCGCACGTTCGCTTTGGTCGCGATATTCATTCCGATGTATCCGGCTGTTGCACTTAAAACTGCACCGATTAAAAATGAAATTGCAATGACTGGCGAAGATGTTGGAACCAATGTTCCTGACCAGCCAAGAATAACTGCCGCAATGATTGCAAAATAAGTCAAAACTTTCCATTCTGCTTTCAAAAATGCCATTGCACCTTCGGCAATATATCCAGCAAGTTCGACCATATTGTCGTCGCCGGTAGGTTGCTTAGTTACCCACGCAGATTTGAATGCCATCACTACTAAGCCGAGAATCCCTAATGCCGGGATGAGATAAAGAATTGTAGATTCCATTAAAAAACCACCTGTTTTTGTGAATAAATTGTTGTGTTACTTGCCGATTTCAATAAATCAGACATATAACCAAAATAAATTACTTTCTAATATTGTTTTGTAAACTTGAAAAATTCTGAAATGTTTCAAAACGACCATTATTGCTGATTACTAGCAAAATTCCAAACGAAATCAGCTATTTAATAGGCGTTCTTCGATAAATACTATGGCAGATTTGTTTACTCGACCGTAAATATGAGGGAAAAATTCGCCGTTTCGGGATTTTTCTACGCGAATTTCAGAATCCAAATTAACTTCGTCAATTTTCAGAATCATCACCTTCTCAGTATCTTTGAAATAAAGCTTCAGTGTTTCATCTAATTGTTCAGCAAAGCTGGCGTGGATAAACCCTTCACTGTGCAGGCTTTCCGATTCATAATGATCAAGATTTTCAAACTTTTGCCAATCTTGTGGAGTTGTGGAGTGATAAATAATCATTGCTGTATTTTACTGCAAACTAGAAAATTTAACGATTGTACAGATACTATTTACGCTTTACAGTTTGTTTCGAACTTTTTCATTTGGAAAAAGATTTGAACTATCATTTCTTAATCCCAAACTTCCTTACACATAATTCGGGTTATGATTCGTTTTAAACCGCGTATTTATTGAATTCGTTTCTTGATTTGCAATCGCAGAAAGTTGAGCGATTCGAGTATTTATTAAGCAAGAACTCAAAACTTTTCAAGGGCATTTACCGTATTTACACTTGGTATTCTTAACAATTAACAAAAACGGAGCACTCTTATGATAATTCGCAATTTTCTGTCGCTTTTACTGATTATTTCTTTATTTTCGCTAACGCTACCTCAAATTAGTTTTGCACAAACAACAGCCACACAAACCACGTCCGATTATTCAAAACAGCTTTCAGAAATTGAAGCTAAAGTTGAAAAAAGGCGTAACGAACTCGGAATTCCCGGAATGTCGCTCGTTATCGTTAAAGATGACAAAGTGATTTACAGTAAAGGTTTAGGCTACAAAGATTTTGAGAAAAAAATCGCGGTAACGGCTGACACGCAATTTGCAATAGGATCAGCAACTAAAGCATTTACAGCACTTAGCGTTTTGATGTCAGCAGATGCAGGCAAAGTTAATCTTGATGATTCGCCCAAAAAATATCTTTCCTATTTTAAAATGCAAGACCCTGAAACCGATAAAAATATGACAGTCAGAGATTTAATGGATCATTCATCGGGCTTAAATCGGACTGATTTGGCAATGATTACAGGCAAATTAAATCGGCAAGAATTGATTCAAGTTGTCGGCGAAGCAAAACCGATGGCTAAGCTCAATGAAAAGTTTTTCTATAACAACATAATGTTTGCAGCGGCTGGAGAAATTACTGCAAAAACAAACAACACAACTTGGGAAAAATATATTTCTGAAAGAATTTTTGCTCCGCTTGGAATGTCAAATTCTAATCTATCAATCAAAGAAATGGAAAAAGCTAAAGATTTTTCATTTGGTTACGAATATAACTTTGATACTAAAGAAACTCGACGTTTGCCTTTTCGTCCAATTGACGATGTTGGTCCAGCAGGTTCGATAAATTCTTCGGCAAACGATATGGCAAAATGGATTCGTTTTGTGATGAATGGCGGAAATATTGATAATAAAAGACTTGTCAGCGAAAATGGCTATGACGAATGGACAAAACCGCAGATGAAAGTAACGCCAAACGGCAAAGTAAATTACGGTTTAGGTTGGTTTTTAGAAGATCGAAACGGAACAAAAATTGTTCAGCACGGTGGAAATATCGATGGATTTAATGCAATGGTCGCAATGATTCCCGAAAAGAAAATAGGTTTTGTAATGCTGACAAATGTTAGCGGTTCAAGCCTTGGCGACGAATTGATGCCGATTATTTTTGAAGGAATTTTGGGAAATTCTAATTCGATGCCGAATCCGGTAAAAGATGTTGCTGCAAATGATTTGCAAAAGGAAGTTGGAAAATATTCGTTGTCAGGAACCGAAGTTGAGGTCAAAATCGACGGCGGAAAACTCCTTGCGGTTGTTCCCGGACAACCAACTTACACGCTAGAAAATGTTGGCGGAAGACGTTATAAATTGAAAGAAGTTGAAGGTTTTTTTGTGATATTCAAAGACGATGCCGCAACATTTGAGCAACCGAATGGAACCTTTGCCTTACAAAAGATTGGTGCAAAAACGGAAACCAAAACTCCTGATTCAGCAAAAGAACTAATCGCCAAATACTCAACGCCTGATAATAAAGGAACTGTTGAAATTAAAGAAGTTGGCGGCAAGATAACATTTAATATCGAAGGTCAGCAGCCTTACGCTTTATCGGAAAAAGGTAAAGATGAATTCAATTTATCGCCTTTACCGCCAACGTATTTTTTGAAAGTAAAACGTGATGCTGCTAACAAAGTCACAAGTGTTGTTGTTACTCAGCCCGAAGGCGATTTTGAATTCAAAAAAACCGAAGAAAAAGCTGACGATAAACCTAAAATTACGATTGACGAATTGATGAAAAAATCAATCGAAGCAGCTGGCGGTGAATCAAATTGGAAAAAAATAACTTCTCGGGAAACCGTTGCCGATATTGACGCAATTCATCAAGGTGTCAAAGGCTCGGCAACGTCATACACAAAATTCCCAAATAAATCTGCTACTGAAACAACTTTTACTGCGGTGGGAAAAGTAATCGGAAAAGGTTGGGACTTTTTCGATGGAACAAAAGGCGAAATTGCTTATACCTTTGCACCAGTTGAAACATACGCAGGCAAACAACTTGAAGACGCTCGATTGAATTCCGATTTTTACAGTCTTTTAAATTTGAAAACCAATTACAAAACGGTAGAAGTGAAAGGAATTGAAAAGGTCGGTGATGAAGAATGTTATGCCGTTGAATTCATACCCGAAAAAGGAACGAAAGTAACTGAATATTATTCAACAAAATCGTTTTTATTATTGAAAAGAAAAGGAGTTTCGGCTTCAAGCACGAGCGAAAATACACAGCCTTACACAATTATTTTATCAGATTATCGCGATGTTGACGGAATAAAATTACCGTTCAAATCGGTCAACACAACATCATCAATGGGAGATATAATTACAATTGTAAAATCGGTCAGGCATAATGTAAAGATTGATGATAATTTATTTAAAACCAAAAAACTTAATTAACAGTTCAATCTAAAAAGACGCTTTTCAAATGAATATCTTGAAAAGCGTCTTTTTTTTCATTTATTATTGATTCAAAAACTTTTTCGGATTATTCTTATTAATTAGAAAGAGTTGCAACAATTTTTGTGTTCTCGCATCAGTTCTTGAAGTGAATTTGCAACTTTCCAATTCGTATTCTGCATCATAGACAGAACTTCAAGTCGTTTCTTTTTTGTGAAAATGCCTTTTGACCAATATATTCCGGCACTTGCAACCGTTCGCATTGTTTTAGACATTGCGTTGGTTTTTGTCCTCGTATATGTTTTATTGAAACTTTTACGTGGCACACGTGCTTTGCCGACTGCGTTTGGAATGGCGGCACTTGGTTTACTTTATTGGCTTTCGGTTGCACAAGAATTAGCAACACTAGAATTTGTTTTGCGTTATGCCGTTCTTTATATTGGAGTTGCGATTATAGTTTTGTTTCAATCTGAAATACGTCAGGCTTTGATTTATTTTGGAAATCGCTTACGAATGCCGATTTTCAGGCGTCAGCGAGGTCAACTTGGCGAAACAATTTATGACGAAGTTGTGCTTGCCGCAACAACCTTAGCGTCAGATAAAACCGGAGCCTTAATTGTTGTCGAAAGAAACGTTGGTTTACGAAATATAATCAATTCCGGCGTTCAGCTCGATGCAGCGTTAAGTTATGATTTACTCGTGACGATTTTTAACACAGCTGCACCACTTCACGATGGTGCTGTAATTATTCAGCGTGAAAGAATTGCCGCCGCTTCTTGTTTTTTACCTTTAACAAAAAATCCGAGTATTTCACGTGAACTTGGAACTCGGCATCGTGCGGCAATTGGACTCACGGAAGGTTCAGACGCAATTGCGATTGTTGTTTCCGAAGAAACCGGCTTGATCTCATTTGCTGAAAACGGCAACTTAAAAAGAAATTTAGACACGGCTTCACTCCGTCGTTTGCTTTTAAATGCTTTTGAAATTCCATTGGTTGAAACAAAACGCGAGCCGACTAAAACTATGCCTGAGTCAGAAAGCGAGATTACTGTAACTTAAAAATGGCTTCATTTTCCGACGAAAAATTTGTTGAAAAAAAACAAAAACGTGCGTTTTGGTTTTCGCTCGTTGAGAGAATCTTTATGCGTGATTGGGGAACAAAATTAATTGCTCTCGCGATAACGATTGCACTTTGGTTTGGCGTTTCTGGAAAAACCGTAACTCGTCGCATTCAAAATATTGATCTTAATCTGCTGGTGGCAAATGAAATGCAGATTAGCAACGAGCCCATTAAGGAAGTCGAAATTACTGTTACCGGAGATAAGCAAAAAATTGATCGCCTTACAAAAGACGACTTAATTGTTTCGGTCGATCTTGGTGACACACTTTCAGGCGATCGAATTTTAGAATTAACAGCAGAAACAGTTAGTCTCGAACTGCCGAGCGGCATTCGGCTTGATGAAATACAACCGAATAAAATTGCGATAGTTTTAGAAAAAGTTGTCGAAAGAGAAGTTGACGTAAAAGCTGTTTTTGAAGGAAGTCTCGCTGATGGCTATGAAATTTATCAAAAAACAATAACGCCGAGTAAAGTTCGCCTTCGCGGACCGGAAAGCATTATAAAATCACTTGATTCAATTTCAACTGAGAAAATTAATATTTCTGATAAAAAAGAGAGTTTTACTGAAAAACAAGTTGGGCTAAATATTGCTGACACAAAACTTACGGTTATTGACACAATTTTTGATGTAAGTTTATTAATTGGCGAAAAAAGGATTGAAAGAGCGTTTTCAACCGAAATTGACAGCAAAGCAATTAGCTTCGTATTGCTCGGAAATCGTTCAGATTTAGATTCTGTAAAGATTGAAGACTTACAGATTTCGCTTGAAAAAAGCACTGATGGCAAAGTCTCTGTAAAAATCAAACTTCCTGATTCTCTAGCGGAAAGCGTAGAAGTAAAAAGTTCAAAATTAAATTAATTAACTCCACTATTTTGCAACAGATTTTAAAAAATATTGACGAAATAGCCAAAATCGAAAACAAAAGTAACCTTTTAAATTGGCTTGAAAGAATCACTTTTGTTTTTTTGTTTTTGATGGTAATTTCTTCGCCGCATTCTATTGCTGCCACCCAAATTTCGTGGTTGTGCGGATTGCTTTGTTGGATAATTTCGGTTTTTGTAAGAAAATTTAATAATAAAAATCAACCTTTTTTCAAATATTTCTCAAAATTAGAGATTTTACTTTTCGGCTATTTTGCCTGGACGGTTCTCTCTGCATTTACCTCTTACGCACCTGATATTTCAATCGACAAACTTCGCAGTGCTTCGTTGTTTTTTATTTTCATCTTTGTTATCAATAACTTGCGGACAACTAAAGCCGTGAAGTTTCTGGTATTTTCGCTAATCGCTTCATGTATGGTTGTAGTTTTGTGGACGCCAATCGAAAGAGTTTTTGGTCGCGGTGTAGAAATTTATGGTATTTCAAATGAAAGTCCTTTAGCCAAAGCAACTCTTTTAGAAGCTGACACATTGCTTAAAGCAAACGGGAAAAAACTTAAAAAACCCGAAGATTTGATTAACGAAATTGAAAAAACAGGCACTGCAAAAGTTGATTTTTATCGAGACGATTATTACGCTTTTGCTACGGTAAAAAAAGATGATTTGCTCAGTGGAAATTCGCTCGAAAAACTAGGATTAGAGAGTTGGAAACATAGTAGACGTTGGCGTTCGGCTGGTTTTTTTGGACATTACACAACTTTCGCGGAAGTTTTGCAACTTATAATTTCGCTCACTTTTGGAATTTTTGTCGGCATTTTTTCTTCGAAAAACTATAATCATAAAAAATTAAGAATCGCATTATTTTTCTGTCTCGCAATGATGTCGCTTGCACTTTTGATGACCGTTACGCGAGCATCGCAACTTGCCTTCGTAATTTCTGCATTTTCAATTCTTTTAATAAATGGTAACCGCAAACTTTTACTGACATTTGCAGCTTTTGCAATTCCGGTTGTTTTAATCGGCTTATTTTATCTGCAACAAACTCGAAAAGTTAGTTTTTTTGATGCAAAAGACAACTCAATCTCTTGGCGACAAACGGTTTATCGCGAAGGATTTAATTTGGCGACTGAATCTCCGAGACATTTAGCTGTTGGAGTTGGAATGGATTCAATTAAACGCTTTGCAAAAGATTGGCATCTTTTTGACGACGGAAAATTACCAATCGGGCATTTTCATTCGACGCCTTTGCAACTCGCAGTAGAAAGAGGTTTGCCGGCTTTATTGTTGTGGTTATTGGTTTTAGCAACATATTTTAAGATGCTCTATTCGTCAATTCGTTCAAAATTTGAACCAATCGAAAAAGGAATTTTGCTCGGTTGTTTTGGTGGATTAATTGGATTTTTCACGAGCGGATTAGTCCATTACAATCTTAGCGATGGGGAAGTGGCAATGGTTTTCTTTATTTTGATGGGAATTTCTTTAGCATTTACTAATTTTTCTCAAGATGATAACGCTCAAGTTTTAGATACAAACCTCGCCGAGTAAGACCTAGTTCTCGTGCCACTCGTGAAATATTTCCGTTATGTTGATTCATTGATTTTTTAATCATTCGTTTTTCTAACTCAGTAACTGCCTCTTCAATAGTTCCATTAAAATCGTTTATCGTTAATGAATTATTTTGCAAATTTCCATTATTTCGAGTTTCAGTTTCGCTAAACATTATTGGCGAAGCATTTCTTTTGAGTTCAATTGAAATATTCTCTGGCAATATCTGTTCGCCATCGTTTGCTCTAACAACAAATCGCTGAACTTCATTGCAAAGTTGACGGACATTTCCTTTCCATTCGCAAACCATCAATAAATCCATCGCTTGAGTTGAAACACTTATTTCTTTTTTATTAAATTTCTCAGAGTAATATTCCACATAATAATTAACCAATGGTGGAATTTCTGAGCGTCTCTCGCGGAGTGGCGGCACACGTAATCTGATAACATTTAAGCGATAATACAAATCTTCACGGAATTTTCCTTCTGCAACTTTTTCTTCTAAACCAACATTTGTCGCAGCAATAACGCGAACGTCAACTTTAATCGGGTTTTTCTCTCCAAGTGGTTGAATTTCGCCTTCTTGCAAAAACCGTAAAAGTTTTGGTTGAACATCTAAAGGCAAATCGCCAATTTCATCGAGAAATAATGTTCCACCATTAGCACTTCTAATAACTCCCATTGAGTCTTGAGTTGCTCCTGTATAAGCTCCTTTTTTGTATCCAAAAAGATGACCTTCGGCGAGGTCTTTTGGCACAGCGGTGCAGTTAAATGGAACAAAAACCATATCTTTTCGACGTGATAGTTTATGAATTGCATTTGAAACAACTTCTTTTCCCGTTCCGCTCTCGCCAGTGACCAAAACAGTAACGTCAGAAGATCTAATTTTATGAATTTCTTCAACTAACGCCGCCATCGCCGGACTTGCCTGAATGAATCCTGGCAAAGTATTTTCCGCATCCAGATTGCTTTTTTCAGCATTTGTTTGCTTAGATTTTTCTTTTTCTTGAAGTGCACAAAGTTCCATTCCGAGTTCAACAACCCGCAATAGCATCTGAATAGAAGTTCCGTCATAAAGCGTTGTGCTAAGTCGCGGATACATTACCAGATAAGCCGTCAAACTATTAGCAGAACGAAGCTGAAAAATATTTAAATTCTTATCTTTAGCAAGATTTTCAAGATTATATACCGGAGTTAAATTTTGAATTTTTTCGGCAATTTCGGAGCCTTCAGCTGGAGTAAAACCATCAACTAAAAAGGGTGAAAGCGTATTTTCTTTATTTGGCTGAATTAAAGAAATCTTTTTAGCCTTACTTTCTTGTTGCAAAATTGAAACTAACTCACGAAAAAGTAATTCGCGTGAGGCTGTCGCTTCTGCAAGCCTCAGAGTGATCAACTGTGAATTAGCAACCGCCGGACGTTTTATAGTTGGTTCTTTTTCTTTTACAATCGAAAGTTCTTTTTGTGCTTCATCAAAAAGTTTTGAAATTCCTAATTTCGAGAAAATTTTAGATGCAGTTTTGAGATGTTTGACTGCTCTTTCAGGCTGAACCTTACCTGTAATTTTTCCAAGTTCAAAATTTGCAAGTGCTTTATGATAAAGGTCTTCTGCTGTTTCAAAAAGAGTTAAACTTCTACTAAAATGATGAATTGCCAAATCATCTTCGCGATTAGTTATTGCTAAATGTCCACGAATTCTTTGGATGTTTCCTAAAACAAAAAAGTCTTTTAATTCTAAATCTTCTTCAAAAATTTTTAATTGTTCTTCGCATTTTTGAAGAAAATTAGTTTTTAAGTAACTTTCTGCTAGCGACAATCGTGCTAAATCACGATAATGCTTTTGCCCACCTTTTTCACATCTTGCAATTGTTTTCTCGGCTTGTGAAATTGCTCCTTTAAAATTTCCTTGAACTAATAAACATCGGGCTAAATTTTGACTTGCTTGAACAACATACCATTCAGCTTTTCGTTCTTCAGCAAGTTCAATTGCTTTCTCAAAATTTTTCTGTGCATCAAGTAATTCGCCACGCATTAGCAAAAGATCGCCTAAAGTGTCTAAAATTCCTGCAATGTGAGCGTGATTTGTTTCGATAGCCAAATCAAGAGCCTTATGAATCATCTCTTCAGCTCTTTTCCATTCGCCAATCTGCAATAAATTTAATCCAAGATTGTTATAACCCAAAGCTGCGTGAACTTTATGCTCTGTTCTTTCATAAAACTGAATAGATTTTTCTAAACACTGAATTCCATCTTTTGGTCGCCGCAAAAACCAAAATGTTCCTGACAATTCTGAATAAGCCTTTCCTAACAAAAAAGGAGCTCGTCTGTCACCAACAATTTTTATCGCTTGTTGAAGGTGTTCGCCGGATTTTTCCAGAAAACCTTCTTGCTGATAATAAACACCAAGCAATTCGTTAGCCTCTGCCATTCCTCGCCAATTTCCAACATCTCTAAAATTTACTAAGGCTTTTTGGGCATAATCTCTGGCAATTGGATATTCTGCCAATTTTCGATAAACACGCGAAAAAGCAATATACACTTCTCCGAGCAACTCGCTTGATGTACTTAAAGAAATATCTTTTAAAACTGAATCAAGTAAAGCAATCGCTTTTGGATAATCTCCACAATTATTATAAGTTGTAGCAAGATGAGTTAATATTGAAGCAGCATTTTGGGTATCTAATTTTCCGTAAACCTCTTCGTTTTCATATGATTGCAAGATTTCTAAAGCTTCAGAATATTTCCCTTTCATTTCCAAAGCAGCGGCAGAAAACTTATTAAGCTGTGCAATTTCTATAAAACCTAGAGAATACTCTTTAATAGTTTCGCTGATGTTTTTTTCAGCCAAACTCGAAAGCCCTTCATCTATGTTTATCTGTATTTCTTCGAGAATTTTGATAAAATCGTCGTGTTCAATAGACCTTCCTTTGCTTTTTTTTACAACATTAGAGAGCGTTGCCTCAATAGAAGTTGGGCTAGACTGTAGAGAATCAGAATTGTCAGAAGGCATGGACTTTTTCATCTTTCGGTATAATTAAAACACGACGAATAAGAAATGCATTTCAAAAAAAAATGGGATTGTTCGCAGCTAAATGTATCAAAAATTTAGAGTTAAAGTCTAGTTTTTTTTACAGCTAGACGAAAAATATATGAATGTGCGATTCTTATACAAATTATGAACGAAGAACAAAAGCGACTTCTAGAAACAAAAAATCGGGAAAAAAACTGGAAACGTTGGGGTTGTTACCTCAGCGAACGAGCTTGGGGAACTGTCCGCGAAGATTATTCACCTGACGGTTCGGCTTGGAATTATCTGCCATTTGATGTTTCGCGTTCGCGTGCTTATCGTTGGAATGAAGATGGAATTGCCGGAATTTGCGACCGTAAACAACGTATTTGCTTTAGCTTAGCTTTGTGGAATGAAAATGATGCTTTTTTGAAAGAACGTCTTTTCGGTCTCTCCGGACCGCAAGGAAATCACGGCGAAGATGTCAAAGAATATTATTATTACCTCGATTGCACGCCGACTCATTCGTATATGAAAATGCTTTATAAATATCCGCAAAAGGCATTTCCTTACGAACTTTTGACTAAAGAAAACGCTCGCCGAAGTCGCGATGAACCAGAATTTGAATTGATTGATACCGGAATTTTTGACGACAACAAGTATTTCGATGTTTTCGTTGAATACGCAAAAGCCGAGGCTGAAGATATTTGTATCAAAATTACTGCTCATAATCGCTCAAATGAAGCTGCTCCGCTTCATCTTTTGCCGACAATTTGGTTTCGAAACACTTGGGCTTGGGATGAAGAAATTGTAAAACCGATTCTTAAACAAAAAGATATTGCAGTCGAAAACTTGTCAGTAATTGAACTAAATGAAGAGCTTAGAGGAAACTGGGAATTATTTTGCGAAGGTTCTTCGCAACTTCTTTTTACTGAAAACGAAACAAATAACGAAATACTTTTTGGTTCGAAAAACCCAACAGAATTTGTATTAGACGGAATCTCCGATTTTGTGGTTGATGGCAAACATTCCGCCGTAAATCCAAAACAGACTGGCACAAAAGCATCGCCTCATTATGTTTTTAATATCGCCGGAAACTCGTCTGAAACTGTTTATTTACGATTGAGTAACCAAAAAAACATTTTTTCAAGCCACGATCAATTCATTTCAGATTGTGAATCGGTTTTCAAAAAACGACTTGCGGAAGCTGATGAATTTTATGCTGATATAATTCCTTCGAAACTTTCTGCGGACGCACAAAGTGTTATGAGACAAGCATTTGCGGGAATGTTATGGTCCAAGCAATATTATCATTACGTGGTAAAAAAATGGCTTGAAGGCGACCCAACTCAACCAACTCCGCCGAAAGTTCGAAAAAATGGACGCAACGCAACTTGGCAACATCTCTACAATGACGATGTAATTTCGATGCCAGATAAATGGGAATATCCTTGGTATGCAGCTTGGGATTTGGCGTTTCATTGTATTCCGCTGGCTTTGATTGATTCAGAATTTGCCAAGGAACAACTGATTTTGATGCTTCGCGAATGGTATATGCACCCAAATGGGCAAATTCCGGCTTATGAATGGAAATTTGATGACGTAAATCCGCCAGTTCATGCTTGGGCTGCGTTGCGTGTTTATCAAATTGAAAAAAAACGCGATGGAATCGGCGATACGATTTTTCTCGAAAAGATCTTTCATAAATTGCTGTTGAATTTTACTTGGTGGGTAAACAGAAAAGACACTCAAGGAAACAACGTTTTCGAAGGTGGATTTCTCGGGCTTGATAATATCGGTGTTTTTGACAGAAGTTCGGCTTTGCCAACTGGTGGTTTTCTAGAGCAATCTGATGGCACATCTTGGATGGCGATGTATTCTCTAAATCTGTTGGCGATTGCGATGGAACTTGCAAAAACAGATAAAGCCTATGAAGATGTAGCGACGAAATTTTTTGAGCATTTTGTCTATATTTCTGATGCAATCAATAATATCGGTGATGATGATATTGAGCTCTGGAACGAACGCGATGGATTTTATTACGATGTTTTGCATACTCCCGACGGAAACCAGATTCCGTTAAAAGTTCGCTCAATGGTCGGACTAATTCCACTTTTTGCGGTCGCAACGCTCGAATATGAATGGCTTCAAGAACTTCCCGAATTCAAAAAACGAATGGATTGGTTTTTAGAAAATCGCTCGGATCTGACAGATCAGATTTCTTCAATGGAACTTGAAGGAGTGGCAAAAAGACGATTGCTTTCATTAGTAAGCCCTGAAAAACTCCGAAGAATATTGCGTGTGATGCTTTCCGAAAATGAATTTCTCTCCGATTATGGAATTCGAGCATTGTCTCGCTTTCACAAACATAATCCTTATGTTTTCAATGTAGATGGTGTAAATCACACAGTAGAATACGAGCCGGCGGAATCAAAAAGTGGACTCTTTGGTGGAAATTCAAATTGGCGAGGTCCGATCTGGTTTCCAGTAAATTACCTTTTGATTGAATCACTACAAAAATTTCATTGGTATTATGGTGATGATTTTAAGGTTGAATTACCGACGGGTTCGGAAAATATGTTGAACCTATGGGAAGTTTCAGAAGAATTATCACGAAGATTATCAAGTATTTTTCTACAAAACGAAGAAGGAACTCGTGCAGTAAACGGCAACTCCCAAATAATGCAAACAGACGAACATTGGAAAGATTTGGTGTTATTTTACGAGTATTTCAACGGCGACAACGGCAGCGGATTAGGTGCCAGCCATCAAACGGGCTGGACAGGTTTGGTTGCGAAGTTGTTGCAGCAAAGTGGTGAGTGAGAAGAAGTAATTTGATAAACTTAACTTATGAAAGCAATCGCAGTTACACCAAAAACATTAAATAGCGTTCGACTTGTTGAAATGGACAAGCCGAAAATAACAGACATTAAAGAAGGACGCGGGGTTCTTGTGGAAATTATCCGCGTTGGAGCTTGCGGAACTGATCGCGAAATCAGTCATGGCGAATATGGCGTTGCTCCAAAAGGTTACGACTTCTTAGTTTTGGGACACGAAAATCTTGGCAGAATCGTGGAAATTGCTGAAAACGTTAAGGAATTTGCCGTCGGCGATTTTGTTGTTGCATCAGTTCGGCGTCCTGGTAAAAGTTTCTATGACCAAATCGGAACGCAGGATTTTACAACGGACGATGAATATTTTGAACGTGGAATCTCGCAACTTCACGGTTATATGGCTGAATTCTATGCCGAAAGTGCCGATTATTTGGTGAAGATTCCGCCCGCAATTGTCGATATTGCAATTCTTCTAGAGCCACTTTCGATTATCGAAAAAGGTTTGAAACAAGCGTCAGACATTCAAGAACGTTTGAAGATTTGGCGACCAAAAACCGCCGCAGTTTTGGGTGTCGGAAGCGTTGGATTGCTAACGGTAATGGCGTTGCGAATGCGTGGTTATGAAGTTCACGGCTTCGGTCGCGACACACGAGAAGGTTATCTCAACGCCGAACTTTGCGAAGCAATTGGAGCAACTTATGATTCAACTGCTGAAACTTCGGTCGTTGATTCTGTTGCGAAATATGGTGAATATGACTTGATTTTTGAATGTACCGGTTATTCGCCGATTGTTTTTGATGCGATGCAAAGTTTGAATCAAAATGGAGTTCTGATATTGTCTTCGGTAACTGGTGGCGAGCGAAAAGTTGATGCGGTTCCGGCTGATAAAATCAATCAACAGTTTGTTTTAGGTAACAAAGTAATGTTTGGAACAGTAAACGCAAACCGCGAACATTTCGAAATGGGCGTGAAAGATTTGGCACTTTGCGAAGCGATGTATGCAGGTTGGCTATCCAGAATGTTGACACACAAGGTTGATGGTTTAGAAAATTTTGAAAAGGTTTTTGAAATTTTAAATAATGCGGGAAGTTTTAAGGCAATTAAGGTTTATTTTGAGGTTGGGAAAATCTAATTTCTTGAAGACTAATAAATTACAAAAAAAGAGACTGCCCGAAAAGTTTTACTTTTTAGACAGTCTCTTTTTTTATTTAAGGTTCATCGTCTCCTTTCTTACCTTTCTTCTTCGGTTGGTCGGGCTTTGTCGTTTCCGGTTTTACTTGCGGAATCTCGGGTTTTTTCGGAGTATCTGGTGTTTTAATTGTTGTTGTTGGTTTTGTTGTTTCTCCGTCATTATTTCGAATAGGCGGCGTTCCACCATCATCAATTTTTATAGTTGGATCGACAATTTTTCCTGTGTTTGAAGTGTCGGTAATAACTGAATCACTAGATGTTGTAGATTTTCGTCGATTGCCGCTATTAAAATTTACACCCAAACCTTTTCCATCTGCATCAGCTTTTTCAAGTTTTTCGACTTCTTCACGTTTACGAGCTTCAGCTAATTCTTTAATGTCAGCAGGCATTGGTGGCGGGTTTGAAAAACTATCACGCGGTTTATCTTTCATAAATGGGATCATAAACGCATTAAAATAAGGAACCGCTCCGTGTCCACCAGTCATTCCTGAGCCAAGCGATGATTTTCTTAAAGGATTTCCCATCCAAACACCAGTTACATAAGTTGGTGTATATCCAACAAACCAAACGTCTGTATGGTCATTTACAGTTCCGGTTTTTCCGGCAAGCGGATGTCCACCGGCACTCGCACTCGTTGCAGTTCCACCGCCACGAACAACACCTTGCATCATTTGTGCCATTGTTGAAGCGGTATATTCACTCGTTACTTTAGTGCTTTTATTGTCCCATTCTTCTAAAACTTTTCCGTCTCTATCAAGAACTTTTCTAATTAAATGCGGTTCAAATCTAACGCCTTTATTCGGAAAAGCAGTATAAGCCGCAACCATTTCCATCAACGAAACTTCGGTTGCACCAAGTGCTGATGGTAAAACAGGTGCCATCGGATTTGTAATTCCAAAACGACGAACCATTTGCGAAGCAGTTTGAATTCCAACTTGGTCGAGCAAATGAACTGCTGCAAGGTTATAAGATTTTGCAAGTGCAACTTTCATCGGCACATTTGGATGACTCAATGAACCGTCATAATTGTGCGGCATCCAACCGCCGCGTCTTAATGGAGCACCACTAACATTCATATCAGGAGTAATTCCCCATTCGACCGCAGCAGTGTAAATAAAAGGCTTGAAAGCTGAACCTGTTTGACGCATTCCTTGTGTTGCATTATCAAATTTGCTGGTTGCAAAATCATATCCGCCAACAAGAGTAACAATTTCTCCGGTTTTTGCATTAATACAAACAATTGATGCTTGAACTTCTGGAACTTGTTCAAGTGTAACTTTAATTGTTTGTTTTTCGTCATCAACTTCGTTTACCAAAAATTCGCAAATTAAACCAGGTTGGAGTTCGTCTTTTGGTTGCTTGCCGCTTCTTCCCATCTCTTTAGAAGTAACAATTGCTTTATATTTTCCAAATCGAACTTCTGCTTGATTAGTAACGGCATCGACCTTAACAACTAAACCTTTTATATACTCACCTTTTTCATATTCGTCGCCATACCAATCAGGATGTTTAAATGATGTGAGTTTTTGTTTGATTAATTTTTCATCAGTCAAAGGTTGATTGTTTTCGTCAGTCAAAATTTGAACATATTCCGATCTCCATTCTCGACCTTTATCATAACTGCGAAGTCTTTCGCGAATTGCTCTTGTTGCGAGTTTTTGACCTTCAACATTTATTGTTGTGTAAACTTTCAAACCACCTTGAGCTACTCGGGTTGTGTATTTTTCTTCGAGATATTTTCGAACTTCTTCAACCGGATAATCCCAAGCTGTCGATTTTGGTTGAGATTGATAATAAGCTGAATCCGCAAGTTTGATTGGTTTTGCTTGTGCTGCATCAGATTCTGATTCGGTGATATAGCCATATTTTGCCATCTGACTGAGAACAATATCGCGACGAATTTTTGCTTTATCAATGTTTCGGGTTGGTGCGTAATCGGTTGGAGATTTTGGAATTGCCGCTAGAAGTGCAGCTTCTTCCAAATTCAAATCTTTTAATGTTTTACCGAAATATGTTTGCGAACCGGCTTCAAATCCATAAGCTCCGGCACCTAAAAACACATAATTCATATACATTTCAAGAATTTGGCGTTTCGTATAAAATCTTTCAATTTGGATTGCAGTCATCCATTCGTTAAATTTTCGAGTGAAAGTTTGTTCTTTTGAAAGAAATAAATTTTTGGCAAGTTGTTGTGTTAGCGTTGAAGCACCTTCTTTCGAGCCAGTTGTAAAGTTTTTTACAACTGCTCCGCCAAGCCGGTAAGGATCAATGCCAATGTGGTCATAAAAGCGAAAATCTTCGACAGCAATTAAGGCATTTTCAACATTTTTCGGAATGTCTTGCTCTTTTATCGGAATTCTTTTCTCAAGTGCGAATTCTGCCAAAACAGTTTCACCGTCATCAGCATAAATCTTAGTCACTTCTGGTGGTCGATATGTTGCAAGTGCCGAAACTTCGGTCGCAAAATGTGAATTATTCAAATAATAAGAAGATAAAACTCCGGTTAATCCGCCCGCAGCCAAAGCTAATGCAACTCCAACCGGAAGCCACAAAAATATCCAAAACGAACGTTTTTTGCCCGGAACCGATGAAACTATTAATGATTCTTTCTTAGCCATTTTCTTTCCCTCACTAATTATTGCTAATTAACAAAACGTCGCATACGGACGCTAATTACAAAACCAATCGCGATAAATGTTGATAAAATTGCCGAAAGCCCTGCACTCATTAGAGGCAAAGGCACGCCAATTACCGGTAAAAAACCTAAAACCATTCCCATATTCATAAAAATCTGGAAAGCTAATTCGCCTGTAATCGCCATAATTACGATTACGCCTGTACGATCTGAAGACTCTCTTGCACCGGCAACAAGCCTCGATAACAAAAGTGCGTAAGCTAAAAGCAACGAAATGCAACCGATAAAACCTGTATTTTCAGCAGTTACTGCGAAAATAAAATCTGTTTGCGGTTCGGGTAAAAATTTTAATGAGCTTTGCGAAAGCTCGGTTTCACCAACTGAACCAGTTAATCCACCTTTGCCGACGCTAATCATTGATTGAATTGTATGATAACCAAAACCTTTTGGATCAGCACTTTCCGGGTCGATAATTACATAAATTCTTTGCAATTGGTATTGTTTTATTTTACCGGTTTCGACACCAACCCAAAACAAAATTGGTGTAAAAATAAATCCAGCAACAATTGTTAATAATACCCAACGAATTTTTATTGACGATAAAAACAAAACCACAATCAAAAGTGGAAAATATGTAATTGCTTGTCCAGCATCAGGTTCTAGTAAAATCAGGGCAATTGGAGCAGCCAAAATTGCGATTCCAATTCCGATTTCTTTAAATTTTAAAACTCCAATTTTACGATTTCCAAAATACTTTGCAAGCATCAAAACTACCGGAATTTTAACAAATTCAGATGGTTGAAAGCGAATAAAACCAAGGTCAATCCAACATCTTTGTCCATTAATTTTTGTTCCAATGCCGGGAATTAAAACTATTATTAACAGAAATAAACCAATTCCGTAAAAAAGTGGAGCCGAATCAACAAACCTTCTGTAATCAGTAAAAGAAACAATTAACATCGCAATAAGTGCGATAAACAAACCACCAATCTGCTTTTGCCAAGTTGTCATTTCAGGTTGAGCGTTATAAATTTGCGTCACACCAAAACAAACAATACCAATCGCTAATATTGCTAAAAGCCAATCAAAATCTCTAAAAGTTCGTTTTTCTATATTGATTGCAACCATTTTATTTCACCGCTAAAGTTTCTGTTTCAAGTCCAGCCATTCCTCGTTTTGCCATATATGCTTGATAAACTCCGCGAACAGCCGGAGCAGCATTATCTCCACCAAATCCAGAGTTTTCAATTAAACCGATTATTGCAATTTCAGGTTTATCAGCCGGTGCAAATGAAACAAACCAAGCGTGATCTTTATTTTTACCTGTATCTTGACCTAATACTGCAACTTGTGCAGTTCCCGTTTTTCCAGCAATCACAAGTCCAGCAACTGCTGCTTTTCTCGCGGTTCCGCCAGAAACTGCACCTTTCATTCCGTCAACAATTATTTGATGTTGCTTTTCAGTCATCTTAATTTCTTTAGGTTCCGGATGCTGAAATCCAAAAGCGGCTTTTTCAGGTAAATAATTCAATTCGCCCTTAATACCAATTGCACCCATTGATTTAAATTCCTTTAAAAGATGTGGCACATACAATTTTCCGTTTGATGCAACTGAAGAAACCGCACGGAGCATGGAAATTGGAGTTGCTTCAACTGTTACCTGACCAATTGATGCAAAAACCGACTCAATATCAACCCATTTACCGTAAGCTTTTTCTTTTGCAGCTCGGAAATATTTTGGTGTTCGTGGCGTTTTTTCATTTGGAAGATCAATTCCCGAAGGTTTGTCATAGCCAAATTCTTCGACCATTTTTGTCAAACCATCAATTCCCATCTTTATTCCAAGACGATAATAATAACCATCACAAGATTTTGTAATCGCGTAACGAAGCGGTGCCATGCCATGATTTCCCATACAACGAGTATGCTTTGCACCAATCGTTATTCCACCACCGCATAAAATCGAGTTATTTTCCTCAGTAATTAGATTTTGTTGAAAACCTGATACGGACATCGGAATTTTCCAAGTTGAACCTGGCGGATATCTGCCACTAATTGCTCTGTTTATTAAAGGGCGTTCTGTATTATTGTAATATCCGGAAATTTGCTTGCGACCTTCTGGAGTTGAACTCTGTAAAACAAAGGCATTTGGGTCAAAAGTTGGAGCCGAAGCCATCGCAAGAATCTCTCCATTATTTGGATTCATTGCGATTATTGTTCCGCGTTTTGTTGATGAATTTGCAAGTTGTTGTTCAGCTGCAACTTGCAAATCTAAATCAATTGTAGTGTAAAGGTCTTGTCCGGCTTGTGGCGGAACTGACTCAATTTCGTCAATTACACGCCCGCGACTATCAACTACAACTCTTCTAAAACCAGCACTTCCACGCAATGTTTCGTCATAATATTGCTCTAAGCCGCCTTTGCCGATGATGTCGCCGGCACGAAATTTTTCAAATTCAGGAGTTGATAATTGTTTTGGGCTAATTTCACCAACGTAGCCTAAAACGTGAGCCATTGAAGTTCCAAGCGGATAAACTCTTTGCGGCTGAAGTTCAACCCGCAACTCAGGATATTCTAACTGATGTGCTTCAACCCAAGTTATATCGTCAATTGACGCAGTTTTTTTAATAACTGCCGTTTCAAATTCAGGTTGTTTTTTTATCCATGAAAGGAGCTCAGTTAAATATTGACGGTCAAGTCCAAGTCCTTCTGCATAAACATCAACTCTCTCAATCGGATTTATTCCTTTTATTGGCTCTCGAGTAAGGGTAATGTTATAAGTAGAACGTGAATCAACAAGTAATTTTCCGTTGCGATCAAATATTGCACCTCGCGGAGCTGGAACACGAATTACTCTAATTCTTTGATTTTCTGCTTTTTCGCTAAAATATTCACCACGAACAACTTGCAAATAATAGAGTCTGACACCAAGTGCTGCTAATAATATGAAAGCAAAAACTTGAATAGTTGAAACTCTAGCACCTAAATTTTGCGAATAATCTGCTAACTTCATACTTCCGAACCTTTTTTATAAACATCAACCTCTTCTGCCCAGCCGAATAGGATTTCTCCGCCTTGTTTCTCGTTTCGGAGCAAAAAATTCACGTTTTTGTTTCGTGTTTTTCTCAGAAAAGAAACTTTCAAGAATAACAAAAATAATCGTTCCGACAATCGTTGTGCCAATTAGTGTGTATGCAACTGTTGTCACAAAAGGTGTGTTCGGTTGCTGTCCTAACATCGTGTGCATTCCAAAATAGATTAAATCGTCTAATAAACACGCTCCGGCAATTATTGGAATTCGGAGCAAAAGATTATCAAGATAAACACGACGGGCAATTTCAGAAATAATAAAAGCAATTAAGGTTTTTGAAAAACCATTAGCACCAAGCAATCCGCCGCTCAAGGCATCAATTGAAATTCCGGCGATTGTTCCATAAATCAAAGCGTTAATCGAATTTCTTTGAAGTGCAGCATAAGCGACAATTATCAACGGTAAATCAACATAATTGAAAGGTTCTGCAACATTGCGAAGAGTCCATTGCAAAATAATCGCCAGAATGAGTGCAACTGTTATTTTTATCTGTTCCATTCTATGTTTTAACGATTTCCTGTGTTCGCATTAGTGCTTTTTTGAGTTGCATTCGAATTCATCAAATTTGCATTCTTAATAACGTTTGGCAAAGCTGTGTCATATTTCGGTCGCTCAGTTTGCTGATAAAGTAAAATTGCCACTTCCTGCATCGAAGAAATTTTAGCACTTGGTTTGATGTAAATTGTATGCGGAACGGTTGCCGAGCCAGTTCTAATATCTGAAACTTCTCCGATTTTTATTCCCTGCGGAAAAATAGCATCTTGTCCTGTTGTGTAAACACTTTCACCAATCTCAATAGGAATACTTCCCGGCACAAAATTCATAACCAATAAGTCTTTATCTTCCATTCCGCGAACAACACCAATTGCATTTGATATACCAAGCTGACCGACAATTGCCGCCGCAGCTGATTTATCATCGGTTATCAAAACAAATTGAGCTGTAATTGGACTTACCGCAATAACTCTGCCCACCAAACCATCATGAGTAACAACCGGCATATTTAACTTAATTCCGGCTAAACTTCCTTGATTTATAGTTGCTGCATCAAACCAAGTTGATGGATCGCGAGCTATGATTTTGCCGGGCATAATTTTAATCTTTGATTCATCTACAAGCTTAATCAAAGATTTCAACCGGTCGTTTTCGGCAGACATTGTTTTTGTGGTTTGTAGTTCAGTTTCGAGTTCTTGAATGCGAAGTTTTAAGTCGTCATTGTCTGTTTGAGCGGATCGCAAAGTTGAAATTGACTGAAAATAGCTTGTTGCGGATGAGGTTAAACTCGTTACCGGCGACTGGATAAAATCAGCCGCCGCTTGAGTCCAAACTCTGATAACACGTTGTTTTGAATCAGTTTCGCGAGCATCAAAAGCCATCAAAATGAAGTTGCCTAACAATAAAGCAACCATCAACCAGGGTGTGAGTCTCCAAACTTCTTTTTGACTTCTTTCAGCCATCGTTTTAAAAGTGAAAAGTGAAAATCTGTATGCTGATAAACAAAATGGTTTTTATTTTATAGCTATTCACTCTTAGTTTTTTCACTAATCTATCCTCCGGTCATCATTGAATTGTCCCACCTTACACGCTTGAGTAATTCAAAATCAGAGAGCATTCTTCCTGTTCCGAGAACAACGCTCGACAAAGGATCATCGGCAACGACAACTGGCAAACCGGTTTCAATCATCAGTCGTTTATCGAGATTTTTTAGCAATGCACCGCCACCTGTGAGAACTATTCCGCGTTCGACAATGTCAGCCGAAAGTTCCGGCGGAGTTCGCTCAAGTGCAACCCGAACAGCATTGATAATTGTCGAAATCGAATCAGAAAGTGCTTCGCGAATTTCATCATCGCTGATCGCAACAGTCTTCGGAATTCCTTCAATCAAGTTTCGTCCGCGAACTTCCATCGTCAAAGGTTCATCAAGTGGGAATGCCGAACCGAGTGCGATTTTGATAGCTTCAGCCGTTCTTTCTCCAATAAGCAAATTGTATTTTCGTTTGATAAATTGCGTAATCGATTCGTCCATTTCGTTTCCGGCAACCCGCACCGCTCGCGAATAAACAATTCCAGAAAGCGAAATCACAGCAATATCGGTTGTTCCGCCACCGATGTCAACGACCATGTTTCCGTGAGGTTCAGTAATCGGCAAACCAGCACCAATCGCCGCTGCCATCGCTTCTTCAACCAAATAGACTTCGCTCGCTTTTGCACGATACGCTGAATCTTCGACTGCTCTTCGCTCAACTTGTGTGATTTCAGAAGGAATTCCGATTACAACTCTCGGACGAACCCAAGATTTGCCATTGTGAGCTTTGCGAATAAAATGCTGAAGCATTTTTTCGGTAACTTCAAAGTTTGCGATTACGCCATCTTTCATCGGGCGAATTGCAACAATGTTCCCCGGTGTTCTGCCGAGCATTTCCTTTGCATCGCGACCAACCGCTTCAACCTGATTTGTGACTCGATTTATCGCCACGATTGAAGGTTCGGATACGACGATTCCGCGACCCTTCGCATAGACCAATGTGTTTGCTGTTCCGAGATCAATCGCCAAGTCGCTCGAAAACATACTAAAAAGTGATTTGAATGCCATTTTGTGTTAAGTTATCTCTTTGTAAATAAGACGTTTATAATATTTATTTTTGCAAATTTATAGTCGCCAATCTCATATTATTTTTGAGACGTGACGACAAATTTCCAATCCCTGCTATAAACGTATTAGGATACAACGGTTCGCCTTAGTTTTGCTATCAAAAACGACCATTTTTTACGTATTTTCGAAAATATTTTTTCCCAGCAAAAAAACTCACATTTCGCGGGGAAAAAGTGATGATAGTTCTGATGAAGTTTTGAGTAAAAAAACCTATTTTTTTTGAAATTTCGGACTCAATTTAGCACCGATAACTTTGGTAATCAACGAATTTGGCGAAACGGTCGCTAAATGAGCAACAAGGTAATTTGCAAATCCCGAAATCACATGGCTCTTTCCTTTTTTTAATGCCTTTAGAGTAGCATCAACAACATCTTCGGGCAACTGCATTCCTTTTACCGTAAGAGATTTGTCAATTTTGGCAACGTCAAAAAACTGCGTTTCCGTTGCTCCTGGACAACACGCCAGCACTCGGATTCCGTATTTTTTATTTTCTTGGGCAATTCCTTCGCTAAATGATGTGACGAAAGCCTTTGTCGCCGCATAAGTTGACATAAAAGGAATCGGCTGAAAACTCGCGGTCGAGGAAATGTTTATGATAGTTCCACTTTTTCGTTCTCTCATTTGTTTTAAATATCTATGAGAGAGTGCAACAAGGCTCATCACATTAAGTCCAATCATATCGAGTTCATTTTCGAGCGGCAAATCAACGAAATCGCCCATTGAACCAAACCCAGCATTGTTTATCAACCAATCTACTTCTAATCCGTGTCTTTCGGTTTCTTCAAAAAGTTTTTCATCAGCCTGATATTCGAGCAAATCTAATGCAACATAATGTGCTGTAATTTTATGTTTCGCCATTAATTCATCACACAAAGCGAAAAGTTTGTCTTCAGTCCGTGCGACCAAAACCAAATTGTGCTTCATCGAGGCGAGCTTTCTTGCAAAAGCCTCGCCAATTCCGCTTGAAGCACCAGTAATTAAAGTAACTTTCATAGTTCTTGTTCAGTTTTTAAGGCAAATTTAATTGAGAGAATACTCGAAACAATAATAACAGCAGTTCCCAAAAACCTGATAAAGCCCGCAACCAAATTGGTTTTTCCAAGCAGACCAAAAGTTTCGAGAAGATAATTCCAATCGTGAAATCCGCCTTCGCTTCCGGTCATTCCACTTGTTAGCATTAATTGCATCACAACCGCATCGTTGGCGTAAATAAAGACATTTAAAATACTTTGTCCAACCCAAAACAAAACTATTGAAGCTGAAAATGGCTTTTCGTTGTAAACAAAATAACCGACGAAAACCATCGGAAACGCAACTTGAAATATCGACCCGCCGGCAATCATCAAAAATTCGCCAAACGGGCTAAAGACCAAATGTCCTGTTTCGTGAATTGGCAAATCAATAAAATCCAAAAAACTTGGATTAAACGGATTATACGCAATCGAAAAAAAGTAAAGGCTCGCAATAATAGCAACGGCAGTTTTTAGTTTGTCTCTTTCCATAATATTTAAGCGAAACGCTCAATATATTTTAGCAAGAATCAACTACCATTTGTCGAGAAATTTATTTTGCAAAAAACATATTTTTGTTAATAAAAAATCGCAAAGATTGATTAAATTCTTGTGGTTTTTCCATCATCAAAAAATGGCTCACGCCTTGCCACATTCGTAAATCAAGATTTGGAATGAAAGAACTAAGAAACTCTTTCAAATCTTTTTGTTGTCCAAATGATGACTCAGCCAAAACCGCTAAAACTGGAACATCAATTTTATCTTTGGCATACAAACTTTCTTCGCCCATTCCTTCCATCGCACTTAACGCAACATAATCCGGCGTCGCACTCGTCGATTTAAGAATCTGATTTTTCAAATTTTCGTCTGACATTGGGCTAATCATTCCTTCGATAAACGCTGGAGAATTTGCTTTGTAATCAGCTTTCATCGGTGCCATAAATTGGTCGATCACGGCTTTCGGGGCAAACGGTCGCAACGCTCCATCGACAATTACTAAAGCCATAACTTGTTCCGGATAAAGGCGATAAAACTGTCTAATGATTGGCGTTCCCATACTGTGTCCAACCAAAACAGCTTTTTTTACGCCTGTTTTTTTCATTACAGCTTGAATCGATTTGGCGAAATATTCAATCGAATAATTAACTTTCGGTTTGTCGCTTTTACCGTGTCCAGGAAGATCAATTGCAATTGTGTGCTGACCAAAATAACCGTTGGTTTGTCCCGCCCAAAAATCTCGGTTTGATGTCCAACCGTGAACAAAAATTATCGCTTCTTTGCCTTTTCCACTTTCTTGATAAGCAACCCGAACGCCATCAAAATCTGCAAAATCTCCTGAAATCGGATCTAGTTTAGCTGTTTCATCTTTTTCAGCTTTCGGTTCTCTAATTTCTTTTGGTTTAGAAGATTTTGGCATTTCAACCTTCGAAACTTTTTCCGCAACTCTTTCGGGTTTTACTTCTTTTACTTTTTCAACTTTCGGTTGTTTTATTTCCTTAACTTTCTCAGCTTTTTTAGGCTTTTCAACTGGTTTATCAATTAATTTTTCGCCAGCTTCAATACGAATCGGCAAACGATTTGCGACCGCCGGAATTGGACACGTGTTGCATTCGTCATAAGCACAATCAGGATTGAAAGCTAGATTAAAATCAAGAGTTACAGTTGTATTTATAGTTTTTGAAAAGTCTAAATAACGACCGCCATTATAGGTTTCATTTTGATTTGTCAGATCACTAAAAGGTATAAAAACATAATTTCTAATTCGCTCAAGTTCATAAGCATTAAGCGAAAATTCCTGCCCTTGAAGCGTGAATGTTAAAACTCCATATTTTCGAGCTTTCATCGCTTCCTTGTTATTAAATGAAGGATTATCAAAATATGGTTCATTTGGCGTTAAGCGAAGTCTTGCTGTTACTTTATAGCTTTCGTCAATTGCATACCATTTCAAACCCTTAAATTTTGTAAAAAGTTTGCGATCGCAAAAAGGTGATGTTGCAGAGGTTTTATATTCTGTATCGCGAGCAGTTCGAAAAGCATTGACGCTCGAAACATAATCGGTTTGAGCAAAAATATTTATTGATAAAGCAAATATGAAAATAAATGTAAGATAACGCATTGGTGTTCTCCTTCAAGATTTTGAGTCGGGGCAACATAATTTCAACACGAAATTATGAGATTGCCAAGTTCTCAGTAAAATACACTAAATTAAATATCGTGAAGTCTTTAAAATCATTTGCCTAAACTATTGATTTACGCGAATATATTAAAAAAATGACAGAAAATATTAACGGTAAATTTACACAATTGCTCAAAGATGCTCAGGCTGGAAATCGCCAGAGTCTTGATGAGTTTTTGCCATTAGTATATGACGAACTAAAACGCATTGCAGGCTTCAAACTTGTTTCCGAACGCCGGAATCACACATTGCAAGCAACGGCTTTGGTCCACGAGGCTTATTTGCGTTTGATTGACCAACATTCCGTAAACTGGCAAAATCGGGCACATTTTTTTTCGATTGCTGCGGAAATGATGCGACGGATTTTGGTTAATCACGCTGAAGGTCATAACGCAAAAAAACGCGGCGATGGTAAAACGCTTATTTCATTGGACGATGTTGAAAATCTTGCGATTGAATCAGGCGAAATTAATTTGATTTTTCTCGATAATGCGTTGAAAGAATTAGCTAAGTTTGACGAAACTCAAGCAAAAATTGTGGAATTAAAATTTTTTGGGGGCTTAACGAATGAAGAAGCGGCTGAAGTTTTAGGCGTTTCTGAATCAACGATAAAACGCGAATGGAGAATGGCACGAGCGTGGCTGACAACAAAATTGACCTAGTTTTAGGCTAACTTCTGCGAGTATTAATGGAACGCGGACTGCCAGACTGCGAGTAACTTTTTTAGCATCTTAAATCTGTTCAAGCACATTTCGGTCAGTGTTGACCGAAAGTTTTTCTTCCATAATCCATGAATTCTCAAAAATGGCAACAAATTAAAGAACTTTTCAATCAAGCAGTTGAGCTTGATTCGGCGGCGATTGAATTGCTTCTCGAAAATCAAATTGATCCGGAAGTTGTTGAAGAAGTCCGCAAACTTATAGGAGCCGAAAAAGCTAATAAGTTTAACAAACCTGTTGCTAATCTTTCGCATATTTGGCAAGACGAAACACCGGAAAGCTATATCAACAAAGAAGTTGGCAACTACAAAATCGTTCGTGAGATTGGTTTTGGAGGAATGGGAATTGTGTTTGAAGCAATTCGCCAAACTGAAGATTTTTCGCAAACAGTCGCTCTAAAAATACTCAAACGCGGAATGGATTCTGATTCAATGTTGCGGCGTTTTAGTCACGAACGCCAAATTCTTGCATCGCTCGAACATCCAAATATCGCACGCCTTGTAGATGGTGGAATAAGCCTCGATGGAACGCCATTTTTTGCGATGGAATTTGTCAAAGGTCAGCCGATTGACGAATATTGCAATGAAAAAAATACGACAATAAACGAACGTTTGCGACTCTTTTTACAGATTTGTTCGGCAGTTTCTTTTGCACATTCAAGACTTGTTGTGCATCGCGATTTAAAGCCAAATAATATTCTCGTAACCGCTGACGGAACCATAAAATTGTTAGATTTCGGCATCGCAAAAATACTTTCGCCCGATAATAATTTGCAAAATCAGACTGTGACAACGCTCGGAATGATGACACCGGCTTATGCCTCGCCCGAACAAATTCGTGGCGAAATGGTTTCTACTTCAAGCGATATTTATAGTTTGGGTTTAATTCTTTATGAGCTTTTAACCGGAGTTTCAGCGTATAATTTCCCAAATAATCGACCAGATGAAATGGCGAAAGTTATTTGTGAAACTGAGCCGGTTCGTCCGTCTTCAGTCGTCAGCGGTCAATTGCCCATTGGTCAAAAAAATACAAATGAAAATAATCAGCTTCGGACTTTTTCAAATAATTCAAAATCGCTACGCGGTGATTTAGACACAATTGTTCTCAAAGCCTTACGCAAAGAACCTTCGCGGCGTTACGCTTCGGTCGAACAATTTGCCAGCGATATTTTGCGACACCTCGAAGGTTTGCCCGTAACCGCCAGACCTGATACTTTTTCGTATCGTTTCGAAAAGTTTTTCAAAAGAAATCGCGTTTCGGTTGTCGCGTCTTTGTTGGTTTTATTGAGTTTAGTCGGCGGAATAGCGGCGACAACATGGCAATCGATTCAAGCCGAAAAGCAACGACAAATTTCAGAACAGCGTTTCAATCAAGTTCGTGAGTTGGCAAATAATATCGTTTTTAAATATTACGACGAAGCTGAAAAAATGCCGAATTCGACCGGTTTTCGTGAAATGCTAGTCAAAGATTCGCTCAATTATTTTGACAGTCTCGCACAAGATAAAAATGCTGATGACAACCTCAAAAGCGAACTTGCACTTGCATACATTCGCATCGGAAAAGTTTCGGGCAGAGCATATTTTGCTAATCTTGGAGACATTTCAGGAGCTATCGAAAACTATAAAAAAGGAATTGCACTGCTTGAACCGCTTGCAACCAAATCAGGCAATACGAAGCTGCAATCAGATTTAATTAACGCATATTCCGAGCTGACAAATGTTCTTAGAAGACAAGGAAACACAACCGAAGCTGACGAACTTTTGCTGAAAGCGATTAACTTAAACGAAGATTTGGTGCAAAAAAATCCTGAAGATATTCCGCTTTCAGTTCGGTTGGCAACCAATTATCTATTTCTCGGCGATTCGCTGCCGGTTGGTAATAAAACCGGTGAAAACATTCAGGTTTACAAAAAATCGATGGCGGTTTGCGAAAATATTTTGAAACGCGATCCAAATCATATTCGTTCCAATAATATTTTTGCGGCTTCAGCTGATCGTGTTGCAACAAATTTAGTGATTTTGGCGAAAGATGCAGTTGATGATAATAACGCTGATTATGCAAAGCAATTGTTCCAAGAAGCAGTTTCAATCGGTAAACGAAATGTTGAAATAACGGAAAAACTTGTGTTATTGCAACCAAATGATGTTCTCAACGTAACGCTTTTAAACGCCGCAAAGTTTAATTACGGAACCCAACTTTTTGATTTGGGCGAACGCCAAAAAGGTTTACAACTTTTGACAAAAAGCGAGCAGGTTTTTAGAAATGATTATGAAAACGACAAAAATAATCTTGAAACTAAACTCCTTTTTAGCAGCGTTATGTTTTCAGTTGGAACAAGTAATTTAAGAGACGGAAATGTTGTCGTCGCGGAGAACTTAATAAGTGAAACGTTCAAAAATTTTGACGAACTTATTGCTCACGATTCACAAAACTTTGACTATCAACAAAAACGTTGGGAAGCTAAATTTGCTTACGCAGATGAGTTATTACTTCGCGGAGAAATTGAAAAAGCCCGAAATATTTTCGAAAAAGCATCGAATGAAATAGACAAAATTGCTCATGAAAAAAAAGCGGCTTATGGCGAATCTTTACGCGGTTTTTATCACCAAAAACTTGGAAATTGTGATTTGGCAATTGCCGAAAGCAAAAATCAAATACCCGAAAAACGCCGTGAGATTTTGCAAAAAGCAATTGCAAATTACGAAAAAACTTTCGAGCTTTGGACACAAAATGGCGTAGAAAGTATTTTAGGTGTGAAGCAGCCGGAAAAATTAGAAGTTTTGAAGCGAAAAATCAGCCGTTTAAAACTTTTAGTTTGAGTTAAAACTTCATTGCTTGAAATTCAATTTTAGAAACTGCATAAAACAAACATTCCATTTCGTAAAACGTCTCAATTTTCTCACGTTTCATTCCGCATTTTTCCATAATTCGCCAAGAACCAACATTTTCCGGACTCGCAACCGCGACAATTCTTTCAAGATTGCAGTTTTCAAAACCAAATTTTAGCCAACCTTTAGCTGCCTCAAAACCGATTCCGCGTTTCCAAAATTCTTTTCTCATTCCATAGCCGACTTCTATTTCGTCAGTATCATGAAGAGGCTGAATTCCGCTCCAACCAATCATTTCGCCTGTTTCTTTCCAGATCATTTTACACATTGCGAAGCCGTAATTTTCGTAACAATCTAAGTAAAAGGCAAAACGTTTTGTAATTGCTTCACGATTTTGCAAATTTATGCCACCAAGATAACGAATTACGTCTTCGTCTGAACGCGATTCTATTAATTCATCCAAATCATTAGGCGTAAATTTAGTCATTATCAAGCGTTCTGTTTCGATCATTTTGCTCCTTTAAAATTCCGTATTGTACTAATTCCTTTCCATAAAAATTTCCAAATTTCACAAAGTTCATCCCGATTTTTTTCATTACATTTATTGAACCGATATTTTCCGGATGAGCAACTGCAACAATTTTTTCGAGTTTTAATTCATTAAATCCATAATTCAAAACTTCAAATGCGGCTTCTGAAGCGTAACCTTTTCGCCAATATTCTTGCTTAATAGCATAACCAACTTCAACTTCATTACTTTCCGTTAAAGTCCAAAGTCCGCACCAACCAATCAATTCTTCAGTATCAAGTCTAAAAACTCCTGCAAATCCAAGTTTTTTGGTTTCCCATTTTGAAGAAACCATTTTTACCCAACTTTCGGCTTCGACAAAACTTTGCGGCTCGCGAATAAACCGCATCATGGCTGAATCGTTCCGCAAATTGTAAACATCTGCAATATCTTCAGAATTAAATGGACGAATTAAAAGTCTTTTTGTTTGAAACATAAAATTTAATTTTATAAGTATTCTAACTTTTTATAAATTATTTCTATTGTGATTAATATTTTACATTTGATAGAGTAAAAATTATTGTTTCTATGCAAGGTAATTATAAAAATATGAAATTGTTAAAAATAACTTCTGCTGGAGTTCTATGTATAGTTTTATTTGGAATAATCGCTTTTTGTGTTGATTATTATTATTATTCGTGGACTTCGTTTGTTCAGCCTTTTGGTTGCAGGTATAAAAAAATCGGACCAAGCAAAGCAAAACTCCATGAAATTTATGATCTTAATGAAATTTATTATGCAATTAAAGCAGATTCAAATTATGAAGTTAATTTACTTTTAGAAGGCAAATATCTCAAATTAACAAGAGTTTTTAATGAAATAATTTATCAAATCGAAATTTCAAACTATACTACTTCAAGTGGCACTCACACCGAAGTTATATTTAGTAACAATAGTAATAAGTTTGACTTAGAATCGAACTTGATAAAGTTATTGCCAAAAACGACAGCAAATTATTATATCTCTCAAAATATAAATACTATGATTGGAGGTTTTGCATTTAGTGAGAATCAAAAAAAAGAATTGAAACAAAACGTTGTTATAATTTGCGAACCCACTGCAACACTAGGTACTTGGAGATAAACCGTAAACATCCTAAGAGTATTTTTATTTCAAAGAACTTTGTGATAGTTTAACTAAAAAACTAATGTTACCTTTGATGTGATTTTGATGAAAATTAAATCTGTTCTCTTTGTCCTTTTTATATTTATTGTTCTCTCATCTTCAAATAAAACACTTGCTCAACCTGTTTCATTTGATTATAGTATTCAGCCAAAAGCACGCGAGCAATGGGGAATATTTCCGACTAAGTTTGGTGAGCATCTATGGAACAATTGTAACGCTCGAAATCGGATAGATTTAAGAATCTACGAAAATCGCTTTTTTTTATCACCAGTAGTTAATCCATTTGCAAGTTTTTCCGGTGGAGTTAAATTAGGAAGTAATACAATTGACAGTTATGGCGTTGGAACATGTCAAGGATTATATGGATATGGAACTACAAAAATATGGCTTTTTGATAATACTCCGACACGGTTGTTGGATACAATAACAATAAGTTTTAGCCCAAAGAAAGTAATAAAAATAACTATTATCGGTAAAACCTCGCAAGATTACATCATCACAATTAACGATACTATTTCAAAAAATTATCGTTCCCCAAGTTTTGCTCCGCCTTTTCCACCTTATCGTTTTCAAACTGCCGATGCTGACTTATCTGTTATTGGTTTTACTTCGGCAGAATTATCAAATGTTGTCAAGCTCTCAATAAAATCAGTAGATACTAATTGGGCTTTTGCGATAAATGGCATTCTATTGAGCGAACCTGATAACATTGGTGGCGGAGGAACTTCACCACCACCAACGCAAACCGTTGAAAATCCAATAGTTTTTGTTCCGGGAGTTGGAGCAAGTGAGTTAAAAGAAGAGAATGCGGGAGTTAGATGGTTATCACCTAGTATTTTAACAATGGGTGATGACCTTGAGGCTTTAAATCTCCCAAATGTCAGAAATGTTTTTGCTACTGATGTTTTTCGAGGTCTTCCTAATCAAATTTATTTAAGCAATCTATATCCCGCTACTTTTTATGATAGATTATTTACTCAATTATTAAATGTAAGCAATATTGGCTCTGAGTATATTATTGATGGTATTTCCAGCAGACGAACAACTATGGGCTGCGACTTAAGTCAAGATTCAAGTATTGAAAGCCTAAAACCAAAAGTTTTTACATTTGCTTATGATTGGAGAAAGAGTAATGTAGAAACGGCAGTAGCATTGAAAGACTATATAGGTTGCGTCAAACGTTTCCATCCAAATAAAAAAGTGCGAATTATTGCTCACAGTATGGGCGGCTTGGTTTCCCGTCGTTACGCTTTAGATTTTCCAAACGACAATAATGTTGACAAAATTATTACAATTGGAACTCCTTGGCTTGGTGCTCCGCGCGGAATTCATTCGCTTGAAACAGGAAGCTTTATCGCAACTGCATTTGGGAGCTCTCCTTATGAATGTGGTTCTAACACGGAGTGTCAAGCAGCTTGGGCAGTAAACAGTCGTCATGCAAGAAACTTGAGATCTGCAATGAAAACATTTACAGGACCGTTGCAACTTTTACCTAGTCGTTTTTATTATGATTTAGATTTTCCAAACATACCTTTTAGCACTCGCACTTTTCCGTGGTCAAATAAAGTACCATTAAACTATAATGAAACAACAGATTGGCTAAATAAACGTCATATAATTCTTCCTGGTAGTATTTCAAGAGATTTTCATAATGCTTATTCTAGCCTCCAAGATGATTGGAGGTCTGATTCAAGTTCAATTAAGTATTACCATATTTATGGACTTCAGAATAGTAAATTGAGTGTCGGAAAAGTTAATCACACGAGTGCAACTATTTGTAATACGGTTACTTTAAATTGTATTGATAGCCAGTATTTTGAGCCAACAGCCACTATTGGAGACGGAACTGTTCCGCTAATTAGTAGCCGAAGAATCTCGGAAAATGGTTATAACTTAAATTCTCCAAATGCAAAACGTTATATTGAAAACGCAAGAAATCCACCAAATGGTCAAATTATCACAGATGAAAATGCAGAACATACAATGTTGACTGCTAATCCAAGAGTACATCAGAGAATTCTCCATATTCTCAGAAATGACGATGATTATGACCAACTAGATGCTACAGTTGCTGATGCCAGCTACCCAATCCAACAAAACTTTACAAATGATAAGATTTCTCCTGCCAAGGATAGTTCATCATATTATGTTTCGCTTTTTAATGTAGATGGTTTTAGATTTAATCAAGAGGGCGGAGTTAAAAGTTTCTCAGAAAGCTCGGGACCTAATGGGTCACAAGCAATTCCAATTGGTGACCGTGCATTATGGATCGCCACGCCTGCTGTTGATAGTTACAGCATTGCATTTTATGGCAATGGGTTACCAATAAGAATTCAAATACTCAAAGGGTCAGATTCTCAAAGTGCGACAAAATTCAATCATTATATTGATTTGAACATTCCATCTGGAAGTATTGGTGAGATCAAATTATCACAATTTGATGATCCTATTGTAAAGTATGATTCGAATGGTGATGGTTTGCCCGAGACAGATATTATACCCACGATTTCTATTAATGGAAATAATGCTAAAGACCAAGAACCACCTGTCTTAGACTATGATTTACAAACACAAGGTAGCGGAAAGTTAGTAACGCTTTCAGCAACTGATAACCATTCAGGGCTTAGAAAAATCTATTATTCTTTTGATGGTGTTCAATTTTTTGAATACACGAATCCTATTCCAATCAAATTTGGTCAAAATCTATATGCTTTTGCCGAGGATAATAATCGAAATCGAACAGGAATTACACAATTTGATACTTTTGTAAATACTTATTCAGTAGGTAACCGCGTTTGGTTTGATGTTAACAATGATGGAAAGATTAATCGTGACAGCTTTCCTCAAGAAGTTGGTATTGAAAATGTTTCAATTTCTATATTTGCTGATTCTAATTTCGACGGACAACCTGACGATTTGTCTCAGCCTTTAAATACTACAACATCAACAAACGAAGGTTATTATCGCTTTGATGGAATGCCTTCTGGTAGCTATGTTATTCGAATCAATCCTTCAAATTTTGCCGATGATGGTTATCTTGCGGGTTTTTTAAATACTACGTTTCAAACAGCTGACGATCTTGACTCGGACTTAATGAACGCGGGTGAAAATGGAATTTTACCCGAAGGAGCCAGAAATATTGTTCAAACTGTTGGTGTTTTAAGCAATTCAATTGTTTTAGGACCTGAATTGAGTGAACCTCAAAATGAACTTGATGTATCAGCTGATGACATTTCTAAATATGACCGATATTCAAATCTTACAGTTGATTTTGGTTTTTATCGTTTAAGTTTGAGTGGAACAATATGGAATGATAGTGGGACTAGTTATAATGCAAATAATGGGATTTTTGATGAAAACGAAATTGGCTTGGCAAACTACCGTGTAAAAATTTATCAATATGGTATTGAAATTCCTGTTGGACAGGACGGATTATTTGGAACGTTAGATGATTCATTAGGTGGTATTTTGACAAATTTAGATGGTGGTTATACTTTTCAAGGGTTAACTGAGGGAGATTACAATGTCAAAGTAAATCGTCAAGGGGGAAATAGTAGTACACCAACTTCAAATAATCCAAATGATAATGTTGATTTTGATGATAATGGAAACTTTGACATTAAAATAAGTGAAACTCAAATCTTTAGTTCTCTAGTAAATATGTCTGCTGCGAGTCGTGGGTTGCTTGAAAATACTAAAATTAATCAATTTAATGGTAGAACGGAAAATCCCACGCTTGATTTTGGCATTGTTTTATCTCCTTCTGCGGCTCCTTCAATAATTAAAGGAATAGTAAAAGATTCAAACGGTAGGCTTATAAAAAGAGCTATTTTAACTTTGATAAACATTGCAACGAATGAAACAAAAGTGATTTTCTCAAATCAGTTTGGACGATTTGTGTTTAATCAAGTTGGAATAGGAAATTTTTATATTTTAAAAGTTCAACACAAACATTTTGTTTTTGCACCAATTACTTTTCAATTACAAGATGATTTGACTGATTTGTTTGTTATTGGTAATCCAGCATACTAACTCGAAAAAACTAAAGCCTACAATAAATGCAACACGAAAAAATTGAAGATGAAAATATAGCCGAAAAACAGTTTGAAAAAGACGTTGAAGACGGATTTTACCAAGCTGATAAAGAGCCTGAATCAGATGCGGAAACAACTCGCAAAGGTTTAAGTGCTTACGCCGCTGTTACAACTCTGATTGGCGGAATTCTATTTTTTCTCGGAGTTGGCTGGCTTGCCGATAAATATTTTCTAACAACACCTTGGGGAATTGTTGTCGGAATTATCTTCGGTGCAATTGTCGGATTTTATCAATTCGTTAAAATCGCAAATAAAGACAACTAAAATCACCTTCAAAAACCTCGTAAACACTCGTGAAACTTTGCACTTGCTTCGTAAAACTTGTAATATAGCTGTTTCGCAAATGAGCGACGAACCTAAACATTTATCTGATGCTGAAACAGATGCTGAAATTAACACCGAAAGTGAGATTGAAAAACGTCTTTGGTGGATAATGATTATAAGCCTTTTGGTCTCATTAATCTTCAGTTTTTTCTTGGCAAACATTCATTTTATATTAGGTTTCGCGATTGGCGGAATTCTTTCTTTGATAAATTTTAGATGGCTTCAAGGTTCGATAAAGAGTTTGTTTGCAACAACTTTAAACGGCGAACCGCCGCGATTTATTGCGTTTAGATTCTTTTTTCGATTTATTGTAATTGGAATCGCAGTAGCAATTGCAAATTATTCGGGTTTAGTTTCAGTAATCGGAATTTTGCTTGGACTTTGTAGTTTTGTTGTCGCAATTATGCTTGAGGCTTTTTACCAAATTTACGTGCATTTTTCGAGAGACGAGGAAATTTGAGATGCTATTATTTTCCGGCGGACATCAAGAACCGCTTATTGTAGAATTCGTTAATAAATATATTGGTGAGCCTGTTCATCATTTTCAAATTGTTTATACAAAACCAATTTGGGACAAGTTTTTTTCGTTTTTCGGAACAAATGCCGAGAAAGTTTTTGGTACATATACAGCCGAAAACGCCATTCCTTGGTACACAGTAATGTTTGTCGTGGCTTGTTTGTTGACGATGGCTGTTATTTGGATTTTCAAAGGCAAACTTTCTGAAGATTCTCCAAAAAATGGGCAACTTACTCTTGAAGCAGGACTTATAACCGTTCAAGATATGATGAAAGACATCATCGGCGACCAAAGCACAAAATATTTTCCGGTTGTGGCAACCTTTGCAGTTTTGATTTTAATCTCGAATTTGATGGGATTTTTTCCGCTCTTTATGCCACCAACGGCTCATGTCAGCGTGACTTTCGCACTCGGAATTTCGTGCTTCGTTTATTATAATTTCATCGGTATCAAAGAAAACGGAATTGCGAAACATCTCGGACATTTAGCCGGACCAATTTGGTGGATGGCGTGGTTTATTTTCCCGCTAGAATTGATTTCGAATTTTATCCGTCCAATGTCACTCGGAATTCGTCTTTTTGGAAACATTTTCGCTGACGAACAAGTGGCAAACACCGTTTCAGGACTTGCCGGAATTCTCGGTTTGCCGGTTTATTTATCACAAATTTTGCTTCCGGTAATTTTAATGCCGCTCGCTCTGCTTGTATGTTTTGTGCAAACGCTCGTATTTACATTGCTTTCAATGATTTACTTGAGCGAAGTTTCGCATAGTGACGATCATGGGCATGAGCACGAAGGCGATGCACACACACACGGCGATGTTGCACACGCTTAAACAATTTATGGTTTGCGAATATGCAAATCACAAAAACGCAGAATGTTTTTGAGAATATTCTAACCAAACGACAGGAGCTTTGCGTTTCCCAAAACAGCAAAGGCATACCGAAGTAGGTTGCAATCATAAACGCTCAAAAGTCTTCTGCAAAATTAGACAAAAATAGGAGACACAATAAAATGTTGAAAAAAATTACAATTTTTACACTTACACTTTTAGTTATGGCATTGCCTGTATTCGCACAAGCTGGTGCTGCGGACAATGAATCAACAGTTACATCATACAAATATCTTGCTTCTGCACTCGCAGTAATCGGATTTGGTTTAGCTGCCGGATTGGCTGGTATGGGACAAGGAAAAATCGGTGCTGCTGCTTTGGAAGGAACAGCCCGCAATCCAAGTGCTGCCGGAAAAATCCAAACTATGATGATTCTTGGTTTGGCTTTTATCGAATCTTTGGTGATTTTCGCACTCGTTATCTTTTTTGCAAAAGGTTTCTAGTTTTTTGCGAAATCAGAAAATTGCGGATAAGGCTTAAGAGCTTTGTCCGCATTTTTATTGCTTCAAATTCTTTGGGCAATGTGCTACAACTAAATGCGAGATTTAGAAATCTAAACGTTCTAGAAATATGTCGGAAATAATTGGAAAAATATTAGCGGAAAAATATCTCGTTGAAGATTTGATACGCGAGAGTGGAATGGGAAAAGTCTATCGTGGCAAACATCTTTTGATGGAAAAACCGGTTGCGATTAAAATTCTTTCGCCGGCTTTGGCAGTAGACGAAAACATTGTTCAAAGATTTTCGATGGAAGCTAAAACTTTGTCGCGAATTTCTCATCCAAACATCGTTAATGTTACTGATTTTGCTACCGAAAATGATATTGCATTTATTGTCTTGGAAAACACTGAAGGCGAAACTCTCAAAGAAACGATTCAAACTCAAGGAAAATTTTCAATTGAGCGAGTTTCAAATATCGTCAATCAAATTGCAGCCGCACTTTCAAACGCTCATTCATTTGGCGTTATTCATAAAAATTTGAATAGCGAAAATATTCAACTTTTACAAACATTAAATGCAAATGATGTTGTGAAAATTCAAGATTTTGGAATTATAAAAATCGACGAAAACGACACTTCAGATTCTCAGCCGGAATATCTTTCGCCGGAACAATGCTCGCAATCTTCGGAACCAGATGAACGTTCAGATATTTATTCGCTCGGCATTATTCTTTTTGAAATGCTTGCGGGCGAAGTTCCTTTTTCTGCCGAAACTCCAAATCGTGTGATGATGAAGCACATTCAAGAACCGCCGCCGCCAATTTTATCTTTGCGGCAGGAGTTGCCAATTGACACAGAAACAGTTATCCAGCGAGCCTTAGCAAAACAACCAATTCAACGTTATCAAACTGCGACTGACTTTGCCGAATCGCTCAAACAAGCGTTAAGTTCACCAGTCGTTGATGCCGATCAAGATACAGTTATTCGTTCAAAGCCTTTTGTTGTTGGTGGTTCTAACGAAATTGCTTCCGCAACGAATCAGAATTTACAAAATAATATTTGGAAAACTGCATTTATAGTTCTTGCTGGAATTTGTATGTTAAGCGGATTTTTTATCTATATGACATACGGAAAGCGGACAAATCCGGCAACTGAAATGATGTTGGATGCAAATGGGCAACCAGTCCAACCGACAATTCCGGCAACTGGTCTGAGCGAACAAGAACTTTCAAATATGGGCTCATATTCGCCGGATTTATATGGAAATTCGAATATTAATGGAATGGCAATGCCAAATGATCCAAATCCTCTATGGGATCGTGGTGGCAGACCGCCGGTTCAATACGGTGGCGGATTTCCACCATCTAGTGGTGGATTTCCGCCAAATAGTGTCACCAATCAAAATGGAACAATGATATATACCGATCCGGCAAGCGGAAGTCAGTTTATGCCAGATATTAACGATCCGGGAAGATTTGTATTGGTTCCGCCAAACCAAGATAAGCTAGCTTCAAATGTGACCGTAAAACCTGTAAATTCAAACGTTAAGTCGAATGTAGTTAGCGGAAATACAAAATTAGCAAACACTAACGCTTCCAATAAACCGGCAATTACTCCGCCGCAGCCAAAACCAAGCGTTGGACCGACGCCGAAAATGCCTAGTGTTCCGGTTGCTACGCCAACTCCAAAAACAGAGGAACCCAAAAATTCTAAACCACCATCGGCAACTGAAAAACGGACACAAAGCGGAAAGGTGCAAGATTCTGATTAATTAAGTATTAGTTTTTTAAAACCGTCTTTATCTTCAAAAATTAATTTACTTTCAACAATTTCAAGCGGCATTGAAAACTCCAACTCTCGAAGTTTAACTCCGTCTTTTGCAGTTGTCAGTAAATGTTTTACGCCACAATCTCTCGCAAGTTGTTCAATTTCTAGCACGTCTTGTTGCGTATATTTATAATGATCACTAAAAGTTTTAGTTCCTTGAACCTCAAAACCGTCTTGAATTAACTGATCAAAGAAATTATTTGGATTTCCTAAGCCGCAGAATGCAAAGTAATTCTGATTAGTGATTTGTGAATTATGAATGATTTTATTACTAGTCACAAAAATTGGTGAGTTTGAATAATTTTTAATTTCTGCTATTAAGTTTTGAATTGATTCGGAGTTTTTAATCAAATTTGCACGAGTAATAACAATTACATCTGAACGCTGCAAACTGTTTAAAGATTCTCGTAAAATGCCTGCTGGTAATAACTTATAGTTACTGAAAGGATTTGTGGCATCAATACAAACTATATCTAAATCTCGTTTAAGCTGAATATGCTGAAATCCATCGTCTAAAATAAAGGTTGTGATTCCGAGATTTTCAATCGCCCATTTTCCGGCTTCAAAACGCTTTTTATCAGCAATTATTACAGATTTTCCGATGAGTTTTTCGGCGAGTTCGAAAGGCTCATCGCCACTTTGTTTGGCGTTGACAAAAAGGGTTTCACCGTCAGAAACTAGAACTCTTCTTTTTGAATTATCTCGACCATAACCTCGTGTCAAAACACAAACTTTCTCACCATTATCAGCTAATAGCTCGGCAATAAAAGCGACTAAAGGTGTTTTTCCTGTTCCGCCAACCGTAATGTTTCCAACACTTATGGTTTTACAATCTAATATTTGGGTTTTGAGAAATCCTTTTTTATAGAGAATTGAGCGAGTTTTTGAAACTGCTTCAAATAATTTGCTCAATGATGTAAAAAGCAGATTTTTCATCTGATTATTTATGTGAAAATAGCTCTTTCAAGCTATCAATTGTCCGGTCTGTCGAGCCACGGCTGACACGCATTACGGTTGCGGCATTTTCAGCGAGTTTAACTCGATGTTTGTCGTCTTTCAGTAGCTCTAAAAACACTTCAGTCAACTTTGGAACGATTTCGTTTTCAGAGAGTTTTGGTAATTGAATAATTGCTTCGCGAGCGACAAAATCATTAACAATTTCTTCAAAGTTCATTGTGTAAAATCCGGTTATTATTGCTTTTTTGGCAGAAGCAGGTTCGAGAATGTTTTGACCGCCGTGTTTTATTAAACTTCCACCAACAAAAACAATTGAGGCAAGCGGAAAAGTCGCACGAAGTTCGCCAATAGTATCAATTAAAATAACTTCAGCCGCTTTGTCACGTGCAGATGGCGTTTCGCTGCGGGTTGCCCAATCGAAACCGGAGTTTTTGATAATTTGTTTAACTTCTTCAAATCTTTCAGGATGCCGCGGAGCAACCATTAATCGAGGCAATTTTCCATCAGCTGATTTATAAACTTCTTTAAAAGCTGCTAAAATCCATTTCTCTTCAGGCGAATGTGTGCTGGCTGCAAGAATTATTGGAGCGTCTTCCGAAGCAGCGAATCTTTCTGTAAGTTGCTGTGTTAAAGCACTTTCAGATGCGTCGCGGTCTTGATCAAACTTCAAACTTCCGATTATTTTAATCTTTGTTCGCCGCAAACCTAAATCACTAAAACGGCGTGCGTCTATTTGAGTTTGCACCAACGCTAAATCAACATAGTGCAAAACCCAACGCATTGCATTTGTTATTATTGAATATCGCTTGAATGATTTTTCTGAAATTCGACCATTAACAATTGCAACTTTGGCACCGCCTTTATGAGCTTCGCGGATAAAATTAAACCACAATTCGGTTTCCATCAATAAAACAACATCAGGATTAATTTTTTTTAATGCACGCCGGACAGTAAATTTCCAGTCGAATGGAAAATAGAATACTAAATCAGTTTTTTCTGCAAAAATTCGAGTCGCGAGTTGGTGTCCTGTTTTTGTTGTATTTGAAACAACAAGGCGATAATCGGGAAATTGTTCGAGAAGTTTTTCAACCAACGGACGAGCGGCATTAGTCTCACCAACTGAAACGCAATGCAACCACAACGTTTTTTTTTCTGATTCGGGCAATTTGGGCAAGCTCCCAAATCGTTGCCGAAAACCAGATAAATACTTCCCACTTTTTAACAAAAAAATGGGGAGCATAAGTAAAAAACTGATTGTGTAAATTAGACTGTAAACGAAAAACATTATTTAGCAAGTTAAGCTTAAGTTACTATTTCGTCTAGCATTATAACTCAAGAAGTCTTGATGATGAGAAAATAATTACTTCACTCTTTCCAGATATTTTGCTTCAGTCGGATTGACCTTAATTTTTTCGCCTTCAACAATAAATGGCGGCACAGAAATCGAAACTCCATTTTCCAATTTTGCAGGTTTATTAGAGTTTGAAACAGTTGCACTTTTTAAGATTGGGTCAGTTTCAATAACGGTCAATTCCATTGAAGCCGGAAGTTCAATACCAATCGGCGAGCCATCGTAAAACTCAATGTCAATAACTAATCCGGGCATTAACCATTGAGCGGCATCGCCTAAATCTTCTTCGCTCAAGGCAACTTGCTCATAATTTTCGGTGTTCATAAAATTGTGCATATCGCCATCAGAATAAAGATATTCCATTCTATGATTTTCGAGAACTGCTTTGTCAATTGTGTCGTTTGAACGAAACCGATGCTCAAATGAGTTTCCGGTTTTGAGATTTCGCAAACGAGTTTGAACCATTGCACGCAAATTTCCGGGCGTGTGATGATGAAAATCCATTACTTTGCAAGGTGTTCCTTCAAAGATTATTGTCATTCCTTTGCGAATATTGGTTGCTGAAAGTGCCATAAATTAAAAGAGTCTCCGTAAGATAAAACTTTGTGTTAAATTGCAAAAGCGTTTAGTTTAATTTTTGCAGGTAAAAAAAGCAAAGAAGGTTGCCATTAACTTAATAGAAAACAGTTAACGAACACTTACTTTCAATCGAAATGTCCCAATCCACGGATCGGCTTTTTTGCATTCAGTTACAGTGATTCGATAAGTTCCGGCGACAGTTGGCTTAACAACCTTATTACGATTACAAGATAAATCCATATCCGAAACGTCGTTTCCAAAAGGATCAGTGATAGTAATTGTTACGCTATCGTTGCTCAAAACAGTGAGCTTTTGATTTGCACGCAATTTTAGAAGAAAAACCTGTGAATCCTTAAAGCCTTTGAGCTTTCCAGATGCGGTAGTTTTGGTTGCACCTATTGCAAAAGTAATTCGCTTTGCAGGGCGTGCGAATGTAAGCGAACTAAACATCAAAACAACTAAAAATACGGGGATAATTTTTTGCATTTTATTCTCCTATTTGATTGGCATTGGAGCAGGTTCTTCACCTTCTTTTGGCGGCTCACGTCCGATGCTTTTAAATATTGTGAGTATCTGATCATGCATATCTTTGGCTTCTTTATTGCCAGGATCTAATTTTAAACCTTTACGAAAATCTCCTAATGCCGCTCGATATTGTGCAGCTTCAGTCAAGGCAAAAGCTCTCACAAAATAAGCATCTGATAGTGCTTTTTTTGCGTTTTCATCTTTGGCGTTTTTCTTAAATTCGGTCTCTGCTTTTTCAATGCTTTTAGTCATATCAGCAACATCTACCGCTTTTGCCATTGGAGAATTTCCGGCAGTTTGTGCAGAATTTGAATTTGAAGAAGTTGGATTACTGGCAATTGGCGGAGTCGGGTTTTCTGTTGTATGACTTGCGACAGATTGTTCAGTTTTTTTCTCAGCAGGAATCGCTTTTTGAGTAGAAACCGCAGGTTGTGGATTGTTACAACCTAAAAAAGTTGCCAAACAAATTAAAAGTGCAAAACATAAAATATTTGTCTTTTTCATAATTTAATTGTGCCACAAATAACTTGAAAATACACGGTTAGCAAGTAGCGATTGATTCTCAAAACATTCATAACATCCGGTATTTAAGTTTAAAGCGTATATCTTTTGACTCAATAAAGTGGTCAGGGAAAAAATATGAGCTTCGAAACAAACTTAGATGTCCTTAATTGGTATGAAAAACAACCGCAAACTATTACGAAAGAATTTATGGAAACCATTGCATGGGAAGACGTAAAACGATTTCCACTCGATAAAAACTTTATTCCGGTATTGATTTATATGCGTGATGTTGAAACTCTTACCGAAATGTATCATCAAGAATTGATGCGAACTCCAACAGGTAAAGATAAAATCATCAGCAAATTTATGGATCGATGGGGAACTGAAGAATTGGTTCACGGCGAACTTATTAATCGTTTTCTCAACGAAGCCGGAATAGAAACCAGCAATACATGGCAAAGTGAGATGAAAAAAGAAGTTTCATGGAGTTACAAAGCTAATGCTTACGTTTCGACAATGCTCACAAATTGCATCGGCAGAAAGTGTACAGGCGTTCATATGACATTTGGTGCGATTAATGAAATGTGCACATTGCAGGGTTATAGAAGATTAATAAAACTCGCAGATCATCCGGTTTTAACTCAAATATTACGAGGGATTATGCGTGAAGAATCTGCACATACACAATTTTATTGGCACATTGCCCGACTCGAATTACAAAAATCTGAATTCGCACAAAAACTTGCAAGATTTGTAATTAGTAAATTTTGGGCTCCGGTCGGTCAAGGTGCAAAAGCGACGGAAGATTCAAACTATACAATAAAAACACTTTTTGGCGACAAAGAAGGTCTAGCTTGGATTGATAAAAATATCACTCAAAAACTTCATAATTTGCCCGGATTTGCTGAGTTAAACACAATTACTGAACGTATTTCGCACATCTCAGCACTTGAAGTTTAAAATCTAACGCTCAATATAAGGTCGAGCTTGCACAACGTAAATTTGACCTTTTATTATTCCCCATTCGATGTCTTGTTCTTTTTTATCACCAAAAACTCTGCGAATGTTCAAAGCAATTCTAGCTAAACTTCTAGCCTGCAAATCGTTTAAAACTCGTCCTTCTTTGTTTGCACATTTATCGCGAGATTCTTTCAAATCTCCGTTTTCGTCAAATGACAAAGAATTTTCTTGCTGAGAAAGAGTCATTAAAATCACCGAATTAGAACGCGGATTAAATAAAACTTGCTCGGGAATTCCTTTGTTATCAGGTATTTGCGAATTGTGTCCGCAAACTGCACTAATATAAACCGAGTTTTTATTTTCGTTATCAAATGGATCTTTTGAAATCATTACGCCGCCGCGATCCATATCAATTCCAACTTGAACTAATGCTGACATAAAAACAGTTTGTTGATCGACATAATTACGAACTCTTGCCTCGTAAGCCTCAAATCTCCAAAGCGATGCCCAAACTGTTTTTACTGCTTCGATTAGTTTTTCTTCATCTTTTACATTTGCGACTGATTTATAAAGTCCTGCACCTGAAAAATTTGGTAAATCTTCAGAATTTGAAGAACTGCGAATAAAAACGCCTTTACCGCCAAGCTGTGTTTTCCATTTTTCAACTATTGCTTTCTTCAAACTTTCGTCAAAAGTTCCGGTTTGAATCTTGTTTCGCAATTCTTCTAATTTTTGTTTGCGAACTCTCGGATTATGCACAAAATCATTATTATCTAGGTTTTCTTCAATAATTTTGTCAAAACCATTGTCTTTCATAAATTTATCGTTCCAATAAAATGGCACCGTAAATCCATCGGGAACAATTATATTTGCAATTTTTGCATTAAGCATTTCGCCAAGATTTGCCGATTTTGAACCGTAAATTATACTGTCTTTTTTTCGCATTTCACTTAAACCTGCGATTTTTTTCACTTCTAAATTTGCCGGAGCTTCGCGTGGCAAAATTGATGGATTTGTTTCTAAAACTTCTTTGGTTGCAGGTTTTATTACATATTTTGTTAAATTTGCATCAAGTGTTACCCAACGAGTATCAAATTCTTTAAAAAGTTTGTCAGCATCTTTAATGTAAATATTTGGAATATTCCAGCCTTTCGCTAAAATATTTATATGCGAAAGTGGTGATGAAGGTTTTGCCACAATTACGCCGCGAACCGGCGGCAAACTTAGCGGAAGTTCTTTCAAAATTAAAATTTCGTTATCGCCAATTTCAACGGTATCGTCGAGTTTATCAATAATATGGATCCGACCAACGGCTTTTCCGGTGTTCAAAGCTAGATATTCAAGATTTTTGTTAATTTCATCTTGCGTAATTCGTTTAATTCCAAGATTTGCCGAAACATCTTCCTGACGAATTGAGTTAGGTTTATAATTCACCGGCTCAAAAAACAGATTGTTTATCGCGGAATTCGCAATTTTAATATGATCGCCATTTGCCAAATCGCCTTCCCAAAGCTCCCAAGTCCATTTATCGACAGTTGTTTGCCAAGCAACTGTGCCGACAATAAATCGCCGTTTTTCATCAAAATAAACGCCTTTATTGACATCAGTTCCGAGTGGTGCAAGTCCTGTTGCTAGCAAAAAATCTTTGTGAAAACGAAATCTTTGCGAATTTACAAAATATAATTTATCTTTCGCTTTGCGATCTATCACAAACATTGTATGCAACATCGCGTAAGGCGTTCCTTGATGGTAAGTTCGCCCAATTGTCTGAAATTCTTTGAGAGAATTGATCTTCAAAAGCGAATTTTTTTTCGAATCAGGTTTTTTATCCATCGCACCTTTCGGCTCGCGAGTCGGCGAAGGTTTGCGAGCCATTTGTCCAAAAACAAACAAGTTAGCGTTAATAGTTAAGAGAACAAGAAATAAAAATAATTTTGTAATTCGCATAAATTAATTTAAAAACCTCCAACGAAGGTTTTTCATATCTGTAGTATTTTCCAAACAAACCTCTAAATCGTGAAGAACGCCATCTTTTAAAGCATATATCCAACCATGCACTGTCAGAGTTTGTCCGCGTTCCCAAGCGTCTCTGACAATCGAGGTTTCACTAACATTCAACACTTGTTCGACGACATTTAGCTCACAAAGTTTGTCTATCTTTTCTTCGTGATTTTCAATTCGCGACAATGCTTCTTCGTAAAGATTTGCCGTGTCTTGAATATGCCGCAACCAATTATCAATTAAACCATGTCGCTTATCTTCTAAAGCTGCTTGCACGCCGCCGCAACCATAATGTCCGCAGACAATTATATGCTTTACTTTTAAAACTTCAACCGCAAATTGCAGCACCGAAAGACAATTCATATCAGTATGAATCACCAAATTTGCGAGATTTCGATGAACGAAAATCTCACCCGGAAGCAATCCGACAATGTTACTCGCCGAAACACGACTATCCGAGCAACCAATCCAGACATATTCCGGAGCTTGTTGCTTTGCCAAATCCGCGAAAAAAGTCGGACGATTTTTTCGAACATTTTCTGACCAGTTCTGATTATTATCTAAAAGATGCTGTAAATTATCCACGATTGTTATAAATTGTTTGTGAAGTCAAAATAATTTCTTCTTTAGATTTTTTTAATGATAGATTATCCAAAGTTATTTTTGTCACTTAAAAAAAATAAAATCTAGTATTGCACACTTTAATAGACTACTAAAGAAAATGTTTGTTGTAGTTTAAAACCTATGATAGTATTCGCTTCTATATCTCAAATCAAAGGAATATCAAATGAAAAAATTAATTACTTCAGTCGTCCTCAGTTGCCTGCTTTTCAATATTGTTGCGTTCGCCGGAATTGGCTCAAAAGAAGCTGCCTATCAAGGTGGAACAATGAAAGAATCTCTTTTTGGAGGAGCCACAAAACCAGTTGAAGGAATACTCAACACAGATGATGAAAAAGATTTAAAATTCACATATCGACTTGGAAAAGTTGATAAAACAGAAAAACTTTACTCCATCCCTTATGATCAAATTGTTGATATTGAATATGGACAAAAAGCCGGAAGAAGAGTTGGTGCGGCAGCCGCGACTGCAATTTTACTCGGACCTATAGGGTTATTAATGCTCTTCTCAAAAAAGCGAAAACACTTTGTAACAATTGGTTATAAAGATTCCGCTGATAAAGAACAAGTTGCTGTATTTGAAGTTGGTAAAGATATTATTAGAACTACTTTAGCGGTTATTGAAGCACGCTCGGGCAAGAAAATCGTTTATCAAGATGAAGAAGCAAAAAAATCTAGCAAAAGTGAATAACAAATTCGTATCATAAAAAATAGGAATCAAAAAGGCTTAAAATTAAGTATTATTGATTCCTATTTCAATAAGATTTCAATCGCATCGCATGCGATTTGAGTGCCATTTTCTGAATCGACAATGTTTTTCGCTTTTTTTGCATTTAGATTATAATTTGAATCTGACAAAATTTTATTGAGAAGTTTTGCAACGTTTTCTGCTTTATAATTGTTCCGATTTATTGTTTCACTCAAACCCAAACGCTTGCATCTCGCCGCATTATCGGGCTGATCATGTGAATAAGGCATAATAATTGAAGGAATTCCGGCACGCAAAACTTGTGAAGTTGTGCCAACACCGCCTTGGTGAACCACGGCACAAGAACGCGGAAAAATCTGCGAATATGGGGCGTAATCAAATCCAACACGGTCTTTATCCAAACCTTTTGGCGGTTCGTTGAAAATGCCATAAAGCATTACAGCTCTTTTATTTACAAGTTTTGCGGCAGCAATACTTTGCTCATAAAAATCTCTTGCATCCATTACCGCGGCACTTCCGAGAGTGAAAACAATCGGCGGTTCGCCATTATCCAAAAACTTAACTAAATCTTCGGGCATACTTCCTAAATCTTGTTGTCCATCGTAAAAACAAAATCCGGTTTGTAGCGACCTTGCCCAGTCAGGTTGTGGTTTTGCCAATGCTTTTGAAAACATCGCCAAATGTAAAGTTTTAGAATATTTTTCACCAAACATCGGATCGTGATTTTCATCTAACCCAATCTCACGGCGAAATTTTCTATAAGGTTCAAACCAATTTACGAGTGTTTTTTTCGCGGTGTAAAGAATAAATTCGTGAAAAAACTTCGGCATAAAACGAAAATGTTCAAGTATTTCAGCTGTCGGATAAACACACGGATCGTCAGTAGAAAGAAAAGAAATTGGGGCTAAAGAGGTTGAAACCCATTTAATTCCTGTTTTTTCAACAACCGATTTTGCAGGTAATACAACTTCTCCGGTAATTAAAAGATCAGCGTTTGCAACAGCTTGCGTCAAATCTTCATACATTGCTTGCAGATTTGGAATCAAAATTTCTTTAAACATTAATTCCGAACCGGTTTTTATATCCATCAAACGCCGAGCCAAATCTCTATCCTCAGGATTTAGGTTTGGGCGAAGCGGCGAAATTGAAAAGCCCAGCGTTTGAAACTTCTCGCGAAAGGCTTCCATCACGTTGAAAACAACTTCATAACCACGTTTTCTGAGTTCTAAACCTAATGCGATTTTAGGATGAACATCGCCAAGCGAACCAAAAGTAGAAATCACAATTCGTTTCAATTATCTTTCTCCTCTTGACTCAATTTCTCTTTTATCTTAAATCTAATGCTTAAAAAGAAACAAACTGCCGCCAAAACAGCTGAAATAAAAACTCCATCGCGGTTTTGATCCCAATAAAAATATCCGGCAATTGCCAAAAATACTCCGATAAAAATTCGAAAAGCTAACACCATAAAACATTTATACTAAACAACTTATCTATATTCAAAACAATTTTATCTTTTCTCGAGCTTCATTTTCATTCCAAATTTAGGACGCAATGTAATTCGCGGCTGCAACTCAATTTTCTGATTCTCATCAAGTTTTAATTTCCAGTTTCTGCCCAAAGCTGCTAACAACAAAACACCTTCCATCCAAGCAAATTGTTCGCCGATACATCTACGAATTCCGCCGCCAAAGGGAAAATAAATGAACTTATTTCCGGCTTCTTTAACGCTTTGTGTTTCCCAACGACTTGGATTGAAGGTTTTTGCGTCATCCCAAAATCGCGAATCTTGCTGCATAATATATGTTGACATCAAAATAAGCGAGTCTTTTTTAATTTCAAATCCATCTAGTTCATGATCTTCAGTTGTCATTCGACCAATTACCCAAGCTGGCGGGAAAAGTCTCATAGATTCCGCGAAAATTTGTTCAGTAAATTTCAAATTTGGATAATCCTCCGGCGTTGGCTTCCGATTTCCAAGAACTTTGTCTAATTCAGCATGGAATTTTTCCTCAATTTCTGGGTTTTGTGCAATCAACATCCAAGTCCACGTTAGTGCGTTTGCCGTAGTTTCGTGACCAGCAAGAAAAATTGTCAAACATTCGTCACGGACTTGTTTATCGGTCATTTTTGAGCCGTCTTCATCTTCTGAAAGCAACAGCATTGAAAGCAAATCGCCTTTATCTACGGCATTTTTTCTGCATTCGTCAATAAATCCATAAACTATTTCATCCAATTTTTCGCGTGATGTTTTTAAGCGGCGAAATGCAGGAAATGGCAGTTTTTCGAAATATTCGGCAAACGGCAACATCATCAAATCAAAGGATTCAACGAGAATAGTCATAACTTCGCCAACATCTTCCGCTTCTGATTCAACGTCCGCACTAAACAAAGTTTTACCAACAATCCAGAGTGTTAAACGCATCATTTCTTTCGATAAATCTCGATTCTCGCCATCTTTCCATTCCTCTGAAATTTTCTCGGCGTATTCGATCATCGAATTTGCATAACCTGTAATTCTAGCTCGATGAAAAGCTGGTTGAGCGAGCCTGCGTTGTCGCAAATGCAACTCTTTTTCACTAGTCAATAAACCTCCGCCAAGTAAGCCTTTTGCACGCTGCAAAGCACGACCTTTGACAAACTTATGTGCATTTACAACCAAAACATCACGTATCAAATCGGGATGATTTATCAAATAAGCTTGCATACTTCCGATCCGAAAAGAAGAAACATCACCTAGCTTTGCGAGCTTGTTGAGAAGCCCGATTCGGTCTTTACGAAACTGGTTGAAATGTCCGCCAATTAAACTTGGCTTCACAGTTGGTGGTGTTTTTTGCATATTTAGTTTTGATTTACATTTCGCTCCAACTTTTAAATTTGAGTTATCGCCTTCTTCCTTTGCTCGCTGCTTTTCGCGAAATTTTATAATTAATCGCGTTTTCTATCGAAAATTCTTCTAGTATTCGATAGAAATTTTCTTGGTCATTGCGAGTAATTACGGCAGTTGCATCGGCGGTTTCGAGTGCGTATGGATAACCCAAACCGACTACACATTCTGCACGAACTACATCTATAACTTCATCCAAAAGCTCGTTTTCATAAATCCACGTAGGAATTTCAATTCTTGCTGGCGATGCGTTTGTCGTTGTTTGCAAATAAACAAAACCGACCGATTCACCAAAGAATTCGTGCAAACCTTTTCGTTTTGAAATTAGAAAAGCGGTTCGGTCGCCCCAAAACTTAAGAACTGCAGGAAACAAAATGTCTGCATCAAAAATTGAACTATTTTCGATTTCCTCACCATTGAAGACATCAAGAAATGTCAACAAATCTCTAGAAAAACTTCTGGCAACATAACCAACTAGCGGAACTTCGCATTCTTTTGAAAATTCGACGAGCGACACAATTTCCTCAATATATTTGCTTTTTCCTTCTTTCGAAAGCGGAAAAGGAACTAGCAAAGTATTATCGTAAAAAGCCAAAGGCATTCTTTCTTTACGATTTTGCCAACCTTTTTTCTTCGCCAAAAACTCTTTTGTTTTGCGAATTTCCTCTTGTATTCGGCGTTCGCTAACTCGCGATTCTGCAGGATTTGGCATCAAATCTTTTGGTGAAAGTATTGTAAAATCAACATCTTTTTCGTAACGTTCATCTTCATTATGCGGGTTTTCAAACCAACCAATCTGAACCGCCGCAACTGTCAAAGAAATATCTCGAGTTGGTGGAATTTGACTGCCATCAACTGCAAAGGTTGTTCGATTCTTTAAGATTTCAAAAGCCCAAGCTCTAGATTCTTCGTGATTATTCCAAGTTTTGCCAAACCTGATTCCCAGAGTTTCGTTTTCATCTAACTCAAAAGTTGGTGCCGACCCGCTTTCAAGATTTCCACCTATTTTCAAAACAATTTCCGCCACTGAAACTTTCTCAAGTTGATGTAACTTTTCGAGGTAAACCGCCAATTCGTTACGCTGTTGGCGTTCAAAATCTTGAAACTCAGACTTTTTGTCTGCTAATTGTTTATTTAAGCGATCACGATAGAGCATTATTTTATTACCAATTTTGCATAAGAAAACTTTGAGATTTCGCCGGTCGGAAAAGTTAATTGGTGTTGATAAATTTCGGAAACCGCAATCGGCACAGGATTTTTAAAGAGTTTTCCGTCAAAAGCAAATGTATGAAATTCTCCATTTTCGCCGCATGCATCAACATCGCTTGGCAAATCAGCAAGAAATTGCTCGTCAAAGATACGACCGCAAAAACTAGAAGCTAAATATTTTTCGTTGACACAAACAACGATCGATTTGAAACCTTCGCTGATAAATTCATCAACAAGTTTTCTCCGGTTTTCTAACCATAAAGGTAAAACTGCTTTGATATTTGCAATAGAACAAACATTTTCTTCCCATTCGCGATGTTGAACAAGATCTATATCTCCAAAAATTCCATGCGAAATATCTTGCGAATTGAATATTTTTAATTGATCAACAAACACCTTTTCGTAATTTTCCCAAGAGGCTTTTTTTACAATAAGCTCAATATTCAAAGCATTAGCTTGGGCTTGCATAACTTCACGGGAAACCGCGTGCGAGCGTGATCTGTCTTCTGTTTCATCAAACATTGTGAGCAGAAACCGCACGTCAAAACCTTCACGTAAAGCACGCTGTAATGCTAAACATGAATCTTTTCCGCCGCTCCAAGATGAAAACGCAAGTTCACTCATTTTTACAATTCTGATAACATTTTACACGAATGAAAGTTTTAATCACAGGTGCAAACGGGATGGTCGCCAAAGCGACTGCAAAACATTGTCATATTTTGGGCGATGAGGTTTTAGCTTTAAATCGCCAAGAACTCAATATTGCAGATTTTAAAGAAGTTAGCGGAATATTTAAACTCGAAAAGCCAGATATAGTAATAAATTGTGCGGCTTTTACCGATGTTGATGGTGCAGAAACTCGTGCGGAAGAATCTTATAATGCTAACTCGATCGGTGTTGAAAACTTAGCATTTGCGAGTAAGCAAATTGATGCCGGATTTCTCACAATTTCGACTGATTTTGTTTTTGACGGAACAAATGAAGGTTTTTATACGCAGCGAGATACGCCAAATCCAATCAGTGTTTATGGCAAATCAAAACTCGAAGGCGAACAACGTGCGAGAAATACTTACGCACGCTCAATAATTGTCAGAAGTGGTTGGATTTACGGTGAAAACGGAACGAATTTCTTAAGTGTAATGCACAAACTTCTTGCTGATGGAAAATCAATCAAAGCCATTCACGATTCGTATGGTACACCAACTTTCGCCTACGATTTGGCAATGCGAATGCGAGAATTATTAGTTTTAGATATGCCAAACATTTATCACGTGACGAATTCCGGCGAAGGCACAAGCTACGCAGATTTTGCCGAAAAAGTCTGTGAAATAAAAGGTTACGACAAATCTCTACTAATAAAATCTTCGACTGACAGCTTAAAACGTCCGGCACCGCGACCGAAAAGTTCAAAAATGAAATGTTTATTTAGCGAGAAATTTGGACTTGAAAGTTTGCCCAATTGGGAAAGTGCTTTGGAGAAATTTTTATCTCAATAACAACCTAAATCAGTTATTATAAAAAATGAGACAGACATTTTGCCGAAATTATATTGCAAATTTGTCTGCCTCATACAAAATTAATTTTGTAATACCGCTCCGGTTGATGTTCCGTTTGTTGTATTTCCATCAATCGCATTATTTCCATAAGAAAGTATCGATCCACCGTTTCCCAAAAGACCGGTTACATTGCCAACAATTGTATTACTAAATAATCTCACAGTTCCGCTGTTTGATTGAACTGCCGTTCCGTTTCCAACAAATACGCAACGTGAAAGCGTCATATCTGTTCCGGTGATGACAACTCCGTTTCCGTTTCCGCTAATATTTGTATCTTGGACTGCAACTTTTGTGGCAACTCCAAAATTAAATGCGTTTCCAGCATTTTTGCTAATATCTGAATCACTTATTGAAATTGAGGCAGTTGCGGAACCGATTAAGAATCCATTCATTCCGTGTTGACCATTGTTTCTAAAAGTTGAATTATCAACTGAAAGTTTTAGTGCATTAGCCGATGTTTCAACTGAAATACCGTGTAAAGTAAATCCGTCAATTACAGTATCTTCAATAGCTAATGAGTTAGCAGAAACAACTCGTACGCCACTAATCCCTGTATTCACCCCGTTTATCTGCAAACCGCGAAGACGAACTGATTTTTTTGTGTCTAAAACTGATGTGATGTTAATCGTAATACCTGTGATTCCAGATGCGAGAATTCCACCAATTTCGTTTGAACAATCAATCGAAATAGATTTAGTTATTGTCACTCCACCAAAGCCACCCGAATCAAGGCAGTCAATTTCACCGTTTGTTGCTGTTTTAGAAATTGCACCGGCAAATGTTTTGCAAGGTGCAGTTCTGCTACAAGGATTTACATCGTCACCAACACCTGAAACCCAAGTTCGGGTTGCTTGTGCATTAATTGACACTTGAAATCCGATTGTTAGCAAAACAAGAACGAATATTTGTAACGCAAATTTAGATTTAAACATATTGTCTCCTTTTCTCGACACACTCTCACTTTTTGGGCGAAAGAAATCTAGTCATTTGAAACTTTTCGGGGGAAATTTAAGTTTAAATGATTTCATCAAGAAGTCATTTTTTTACACATGGACGCTTTTGACCATAAATCCTCAAGTTTCAAGTTATGTATAAGAGAATTGCAGTGCTTTTTAAAAGTTACAATTCATTGTTTTTTTAAAACTAAACTAATATCAAAATCACATAAATTTTGAGATTTCGAATTTAAGTTTGTAATGTTTATATTCTATTTAGAGTTTAAAGTCCTAAATTTTTTCTCAAACATTTCTCAAATTTAAAAGAAAATTATAATTGTGGATATTATTGATTAGGTTTTTGCTTAATATTATTGAATTACTCCGCGAAACGTTTTCCGGTGAATTTCTGTCGCTCCAAATTTTCGTAGAGCTTCTAAGTGAAAAGCCGTTCCATAACCAACGTGTTTTTCGAATCCATATTCAGGAAATATTTTTGAGTATTCTCGCATTTGATTATCACGATGGGTTTTAGCAAGGATTGATGCTGCGGCAATTGAGGCAGAAATTGAATCTCCGCGAATTATTCCGGTTTGCGGCAAACTTACGTCTTTTAATTCGAGTGCGTCTATTAAAAGAAAATCGGCTGGCGGATTGAGTTTTTCAATCGCCAGCCGCATTGCTTTTTTTGTTGCTTGGAGGATATTTATCCGGTCAATTTCTTCAGCTGAAACTTCTCCAAATGCGTAATTTACGCCATTTTTTATGAGATCTTCAGCGATTAGTTCACGACGCTTTGCCGATAGCTTTTTCGAATCATTCAAACCTTTTGGCAAAGGTTTCGACAAATCCAAAATCGCCGCACACGCCACAACTGAACCTGCAAGACAACCGCGACCTACTTCATCGACACCAGCGATGAACTTGTAGCCTTTAGCGATTGCTCGCGTTTCAAAATCGATTCCAATTATCAAGCGTTAACTATTAACCTTTTTTGACACGAGTATCGCGTTCTTTAATACGAGCCGCTTTACCACGTAAATTACGCAAATAATACAACTTAGCACGACGAACTTTACCTCTGCGGGTAACGTCAATGTGATCGATAATCGTTGCGTGTAGCGGGAAAATTCTTTCTACGCCAATCGCACCAGCACTAATCTTACGAACTGTGATTGTTTCACGCGGTCCGCCGTGTTTACGTGCGATACAAACGCCTTCAAAAATCTGCAGACGTTCCTTGTTTCCTTCCTTGATTCTTACGTGAACGCGAAGCGAATCACCTGTTTGGAATGCAGGAATATTGTCTCTAAGTTGTGTGTTTTCAATACTATCTAGCTTGTTCATCTTTTTTATCGATGAGTTAAATGACGTGTTTCAGTGCTAACAGCAAAAGTTTTTTCACTTTTCACATTTCACTTTCTCCATCTCTCCTTGTCAATAAATCCGGTCTAATCTTTTTCGTTTTTTCCAACGCTTTTCCGCGTCGCCATTTTTCAATTTCCGCATGGTTTCCACTGAGCAAAACATCAGGAACATTCATTCCTCTGAATTCTCGAGGATGTGTGTAATGCGGACAATCCAACAAATCTTCGGTGAAAGAATCATTCACCGCGGATGTTTCACTTCCCAATGCGTCAGGCAAAAGCCTGATTATTGCGTCACTTAGAATAATCGCTGCGGGTTCGCCCCCAGACAATACATAATCGCCGATCGAAATTTCGTCAGTCACTAATTTCTCAGCAACTCTTTCATCAATTCCTTCGTAACGTCCGCAAATCATTACGATATGCGAAGAATTATCGGCAAATTCTTTCGCTACGGCTTGTTTGAAAACCCGACCTTGCGGTGTTAAAAGCACAACTTTCGTGCCTTCTGGGTAATTTTCGCGTTCGCAAGTTCCTAGGATTTTCTCAATTGCGTTGAAAATCGGTTCGGGTTTGAAAACCATTCCATCGCCACCGCCAAACGGGCGATCATCGGTCATTCGATGTTTGTCCATCGTGAATTCGCGAATGTCGTGAATGTTTATTTCAACGATTCCGGTAAGTTTTGCACGGCGTATTATTCCAAAGTCAAAGACCTCACCAAAAAACTTCGGAAAAATTGTCAGAATATCAATCTTTAGCATTTAGTAATTTGTCCTTCGCTCTTTGCTAACGACAAATGACAAAGGACTAAAATTCTAACAATCCATCAGGCGGATCAACCAAAATCCGCTTGTTTTCAATATCTACTTCCACGCAAATCGTCAGTGCAAAAGGAATTAGATAATCTTTAATTTCACCCTGCACGAGCAAATTTTCAGTGCCGCCGGTTCGCATTACTTCTTTCACGATGCCAAGTTTTTCACCTGAAATTGTTTCAACTAAGCAATTTTCCAATTCCCAATCGAAATATTCATCGTCGCTTAGCTCAACGACTTCACTATCGGGAACGCAAATTTCGTAATCTCGCAAAACATCCGCTTCCTCGATTGAATTAAAACCTTTAAATTTGAGAATTACCCGATTTTTTTGAAACCAGAATTTCTCAAGCTCAAGACTTTTCGTTTCGCCTTTAGCGTTTCTTGCAACAACCGTTTCGATTGAATCAAAACGTTCGGGAAAATCGGTAAGCAAATCTGCAACTAATTCTCCGCGAAGTCCGCGTGACCGGGCAATTTTGGCAATTACAACCAAACTATCGATCATTCCACCACATCCAAAATAAAGCGTTTGCCTTGTTTTTGGCTCGCTGCAAATAACAACGAACGCAGTGCTTTGATCGTTCTGCCCTCTCGTCCGATGAGTTTGCCCATATCGCTTTCCGCAACTTTTACACGCAAAACGGTTGAACGATCGCTGATTTCCTCAACGACTTCAACGGCTTCCGGCTCGCGTGCAATTGCTTTTACGATATTTTCAACAGCAGTTTTCATCAGACTTATTGCAAACAAAACTAAGCTGCAACCGCAACTTCTTCAACCTTTGGATTGTGCTTGATCAAACTCGCAACGGTTTCAGTCGGTTGTGCACCAACAGACATCCAATATTGAATTCGATCGTGCTTCAAATCAACTTTCATTGCTTCGCCCATTGGGTTGTAAGTTCCTACGTTTTCGAGATATTTCCCGTCGCGTTTCGAACGTTTTTCTTTTACAACGATGCGATAGAAAGGTTTTTTCTTCGCTCCCATTCTCATTAAACTAATTGCTAACATAATTTTTCACTGGTCGGTGATCCGCGACTGTATAACCAAACGCTAAACACTAACGCCTTTTCTTCTTGCTCTTTTTCTTTTTCAATCTCTTTGCCAATGAATCTGAACCACCGCCATTTCCGGCATCGTTATCTTCACCGCCAAACATTCCACCAAGCGATGGCATTCCACCACCCAAAAGTCCGCCTAATCCGCCGCCCAAGCCACCCATGGCTTTTCCGGCAAGTTTACTAAACATGCCGCCACGATTCATTTGCGACATCATTTTCTTCATCTGTTCATACTGACGAAGAAGCTGATTGACATCAGCGATTGTTGATCCCGAACCTTTCGCAATCCGCGTTTTTCGGCTCGCATCAATAATTTTATGATTGTTACGCTCCGTTTTCGTCATCGAGTCGATAACCGCCTCGGTGCGTTTCATCTGTTTTTCAACTTCAACCGATTGCTCGTCGCTGATCGACAAACCGCCGGTCATTTGCTCCGGCAACATTTTCATCAATTTCGACATTGAGCCGAGCTTTTTCATTTGCCCAAGCTGACTGCGAAAATCTTCAAGCGTAAACGTGTTGCTCTGCATTTTCTGCAGTTGCTTTTCAGCTTCGACTTGGTCAATCTTGCCTTGAACTTCTTCAATAAGCGACAAAACATCGCCCATTCCGAGAATTCTTTGAGCAATTCTATCGGGATAAAAAGGCTCAATTGCGTCGTATTTTTCACCAACGCCAACAAATTTTACAGGCTGACCTATTACCTGTTTTATTGAAAGAGCTGCTCCGCCACGTGCATCGCCGTCCATCTTCGTTAAGATCACACCCGTGATCCCTACTCTTTTATGAAACTCTTCGGCACTTCTTACGGCATCTTGCCCGGTCATTGCATCCGCAACAAATAAAACTTCAACAGGCTTCGTTTCCGCTTTGATCTGTTCGAGTTCAACCATCAAGTCGTCGTCTATGTGTAGGCGACCCGCGGTATCGATCATCAATGTGTCAAAGCCGGTTTCCTGTGCGTATTTGAAGGCGTTTCTCACCAATGTGAGCGGATCATTCGAATCCTTACCTTCGTAGATCGCGACGCCTACAGCATTTGCGACAACCTTTAGCTGTTCGCGAGCCGCCGGACGATATACGTCAACTGAAACAAGCAGCGGATTTCTCTCTTGATTATCTTTCAACCAACGAGATATCTTTCCGGTCGAGGTTGTTTTCCCCGAACCTTGCAAACCAACAATCATCACCACATTTGGCGATTTTTGCGTAAAAACCAATCTCGATGAAGTTCCGCCGAATAATTCGACCAGTTCATCGTAAACGATTTTTACAACTTGCTCATGCGGTTTGAGGTCTTGCCAAACACTTTGACCTTCTGCTTTTACACGGACTGATTCTACAAAGTCTTTTGCAACCTTATAGTTAACGTCTGCTTCGAGCAAAGCCATGCGGATTTCCCGCAAAGCAACATCTACGTGCTCCGGCGTTAGTTTGCCTTCACCACGCAGATTTTTTAGCGTTTGCTTTAATTTATCCGATAGTGATTCAAACATACAGAAACACTTCAGCTACTAGAGCCGAAACATTGAATACTAACAGAAATTAAGGATTAGTCAAGAAATTAGCAGACTTTATTAAAAAAGTATCGCTTCAAAAAGAGATTTGAATTTAGAGCATTTTATAACTAGTCACAATTTAAAATCGTTCAATCTCTAAATCATTAATCACAATTTCTGCTTCTTTAGAGTTGCTTGGGGGCACTCCACGAAACAGCCAGAAATTGAGATAAATCGGCATTGGCTTCTTGGCAATATTGCTTCCGAAAAATCGTAATTCTCTGATTTCGCCACCTGATTTATTTTCGTTTCTATGTCCATGAAAAGATTGAAAAATAATATTATTTGCAGATTGTGTGAACGAATGAGTTGAATGTGTGCCTTCTAGGGCAAATTGAAAATTGTAATTATCTTCAGCAAAACCATTTACATCTGAATAAACAGTATAATTTCCTATGCCATTTTCGTCTTTTCCCCATTTTGAAAATTCAATGTCGATTTCATCAAAGCCATCGCGATTTTTTTCTTGAGGATATTTGAAAAGCCCAAAGACGATATTTTTATCAAATTCGTCAATCCGACCAATAATTTCAAATGAAAACTTACCAAATAAAAATCTTTCAATTGTTTGTAATTCTGCACATGTCCAAGTGTTTTCAACTTTGCGGATTTGCAAATGAAGTCTTCCGAAATTATCAACCCAAACGTTTTCATCACGCCAAAAATTGCCGCCCGGCGAGCCTTTTCCATCGTCCCTGACTTGCCAAGTTAATCCTGCAAAACTTATTTCGCGTGCATCAGTGTTGGTGTTCATAAATAAAAATAAAACCAAAACGAAAAGCAGGCGGAGCGTAACTTTCATGTTTCTTTGATTCGGTGAAACAACTAAAGATAGTTATTTTCCTAAAAAACATTTCGGTATTTTCGCTTAAAACTTTAATTTATTTATTTCACGCTTGGTTTTTGTCCAATTCGTGTGATTCTACCTTCAACTTTTGGTGAAATCGTTGCGTTTGGTGCAACTCGAATCGCACGTTCAAAAGCGTCAGAATCTTTTTCTGCAGCATCGCTTTTAATCAAAACTTTCGCATCTTTAAACATCGTATATCCATCGCCGCCACGTGTTACGAGAAAATCTGAGGTCGCTAAAGTATATTTTTTACTATCATTTACAATTTCGCCCGCGATTTTGAGTTCAGAAATGCGACTTCCTGCAGGTTTTGAAATATCAAACGTAAATGTCATTCCCGAAATTTGCGGAAATCTTCCCGGTTCGCTATCTTCCGCACTTCTTGCAACACCGTGTTCGAGAACTTCACGCAAAAGTTTGCCCGAAAGCTCGACCTTCACGATCGGATTATTGAAAGGCAAAATCGAAAGCACATCGCGTTTTGTCAGTATTCCGGGATTATATGTGAGATCAGCCCGAATCGAACCACCATTGACTAATGCAACATCAGCATCTGTCGCTTTTCGATAGGAATCAGCGATAAAATTTCCAATATTCGTTTCTTTGTTGCGGCTCGAAAAAGACGTTGCATCAAGGATTTCACTCGTGGCTCCAACTTTTTCGGAAAGCCTCGTCAAAAGATCTTTGTATCTATCCGTAACCACAGCAAAATCAGTATCTTCAACAATTTTGCTGTTTACCGGAACGATTTCCCAGTCCATTTGCTCGAGACGACCGGTGCGTTTGTTGATGAAAAGATCAAATTTTCCGAGCTCGCGGGCATCGGCTGTCATCTTAAAAATCGGCGTATTGTTCGAAGAAGATTGCAAAAGCGTGTGTTCGTGTCCGCCGAGAATCAGGTCAAATTCGGCACACTTTGCGAGTTGTTTGTCTTGAAACATCGAAAGATGCGTCAACCCAACGACCGTCTTTGCACCTTGTTTTCGCATTTTTTTGACAAGTTTTTTTGCCGAAACGCAGAAATCAGTTACTTCTAAATGTTCTTCCATCGAAGAAGTTTCTTTCGTTTCGGGCAGTAAAAAGCCAATTATTCCAACTTTTACGCCACCGATTTCACGGATTACAAACGGCGGTGTGTCTGCAAAGATCTTGTTCGTTTTCTTATCAAAAACATTCGCACCAAGCCATTGAAATTTCGATTCCTTTATTCGCTGAAGTAAAACGTCGGTTTTTACATCAAATTCATGATTGCCAAAAACCGCGTAATCAATGCCTACCGCATTCCAGGCGTCAATCATCTGCGAACCTTTATATGTGCGAGATTCCACCGAAGGCGAGATCGTATCGCCGCCAAATGTAAAAATTGTATTCGGATTTTCGGCGACAAATTTCTTTTTGAGCGTCAAAATTCTAGCAAGTCCGCCGCGTTCTCCGCCATCGACAGGCGTAAAACTATAAACGTCGTTCAAATGTAAAAATGTAACTTTTATGAGTGAATCATTTTGGGCGTAAACCGAAAAACAAGACAGAAGCACCAATAGACCGATAAGCAAAAAGCGTTTCATAATGAAACTAGCTTAATCCTTGAGCAAATTTTTTGCAAAAAATGGTGCGATTAAAACGATTGGAAACAGATAAATCGAATATTCGTAGAGAAATTTATTGTGTAGAGAATCAGGTAGAAATGTTGAGGCTAAAAAGATAAACAGCGAAACTAAAACCACAGATAGCGGAATTGCCAAGTGTTTTGGATTCTTGATGTCACCGATTCCAAAAATCATCATAAAGCTATACATCAAAATCCAAGGCAAACCGCCAATTACAAACATAAAATCAATCATTCCGCTGAAATAGGCATCGAAAATAAAGCTCGATGACATAAACAACAAAAGAGTTCCCGGGAAAAAGAGGAAAACTTGCTTCAGCAGCGAAATCCACATATCGCCATTAGATTTCGTTTGATAATCAAGTGTCAATACGCCTGTGTTTTCACGAAGAATTAGTTCTTCATTTTCGAAATTTGGAGTAAATAAATCCGCGAATTTTTCTTCGAGGATTGTTTTTGGAGAGGTTTTTGTTTTCATAATGCACCAACTAAAGTTTAACAAAGCTCAATCGCTAGATTCAACACTTTTCTCGTGGTATTTTAACTAAATGAACGACAATCTCGAAAATCAGCAAATTGCCTGGACACCAACAACCCAAGTTATTGAAAAAGCTCAGCTTACAAAGTTTATGCGGCAAGTCGGCGTAAAAACTTGGGACGAACTTTATCAATTTTCGATAAACGATGTTGAGAAATACAGCAAAGAAGTTTTGAAATTTCTCGACATTAAATTCGATCCGCCATACGAAAAATTGCTTGATTCATCGGAAGGCGTTGAATGGTCGAAATGGTGCGTCGGCGGTGGTTTGAATATCTCGGAAATGTGTCTTGACCGTTGGATTGGGACGGAAATCGAGAATCAGCCGGCGATAATTTGGGAAGGCGAAGAAGGTGTCGAGCAAACAGTAACATACAAGGATTTGGCTAATTACGTTAATTGGTATTCCGCCGGTTTGCGAACTTATGGATTTGGCAAAGGTGATGCAATTGGAATTTACTTGCCGATGATTCCACAAACAGTTTTTGCTTTGCTTGCAATTGCAAGAATTGGTGCGATTGCGGTTCCTGTGTTTTCTGGTTATGGAGTTGAAGCTGTGACATCAAGAATGAATGCGGTTGGTGCAAAAGGTTTGTTTGCAAGCAGAGGTTTTTATAGACGAGGAAAAAATGTAGATTCATTGTCAATTGCTACTGAAGTTGTCGAAAATTGTCCAACAATTGAAAAATTATTCTTAATGGATCTTTTGGCTCTTCCAAACACGAATCAAAAATTTGAGGATGCGGAATTTCCTGTTTGTTATGAAGCTTCGCTTATGACCATTGGTAGTGGAAATTTTCGTAATGACGTATCATTCGGAAAAGCCGAACCAACCCTCGCCAATGACCCGCTAATAATCCTTTACACTTCGGGCACAACCGGCAAACCGAAAGGCATCGCTCACGTTCATTGCGGTTTTCCGATCAAGGCTGCTCAAGATATGGCTTTCGGCACAGATGTTGGGAAAGGCACGCGAATCAGTTGGGTAACGGATTTAGGGTGGATGATGGGACCGTGGCTGATTTACGGTGCGTTGATAAACGGTGCGACGATGGTTTTGTATGACGGTTCGCCCGATTATCCAAACGCTGATCGAATGTGGGAATTCGCGGCAAAACATAAAGTAGAAATTTTGGGAATTTCGCCAACTCTCGTGCGTGGACTCGCGACCAAAGGCAACGATTTACCGAAAAAACACGATTTATCTTCGCTGCGTGCGTTTGCCTCAACGGGCGAACCTTGGAATCCTGAACCGTGGCGTTGGCTGTTTGAAGTTGTCGGCGATTCAAAACTTCCAATCATCAATTATTCTGGCGGAACCGAAATTTCGGGCGGAATTTTGATGAATAATCCGCTTGTTTCAATCAAACCGTGCGGATTTTCTGCTCCATGTTTAGGCATTGACGCTGATATTTTGGACGAAAAAGGTGAATCGGTTGAAAACGGAAAGGTCGGCGAATTGGCGATTAAAAAAACGTGGATCGGAATGGCACAAGGTTTTTGGAACGAACCCGAAAGATATTTGGAAACTTATTGGCGGCGATTCAAAGATATTTGGGTTCACGGCGATTTTGCCATGAAAGATGCCGACGGACATTGGTTTATCCTCGGACGTTCGGACGATACGCTCAAAGTTGCCGGAAAACGAGTTGGACCAGCGGAAGTTGAAAGCATTTTAGTCGGACACGAACTTGTTGCCGAAGCAGCAGTTATCGGCGTTCCCGACGAAATAAAAGGCACTGCAATGATTGCTTTTTGTGTATTGCGGAATGCAGTTGGGAACGCGGGCAGCCTGCCTGCTAGCGAGCTGTCCGCGATCCTCAAACAACTTATCGCCAAAGAAATGGGCAAACCTTTACAACCAAATAAAATTTATTTCGTCTCGGCATTACCAAAAACAAGAAACGGAAAAGTAATGCGTCGCGTCATTCGCTCGGCATATTTAGGCGAAGATGCAGGCGATTTGTCGGCGTTGGAAACTCCAAACATTGTTGAAGAAATATTAAAACTCAATCGTGTAATTTAGCAATTTTTGAAATCTTTAATCAAAGAACATGGTCGAATCTTTATCAGCTAATATTTTGTTCATATGTCGTTTTTTATCGCGAACTAATTTTACCGAATATCCATATAAATCGCTGCGATATAATGTGTGGACATACTCAACTGGAACGCCAGTGTTAGTGTAAACTGTTCTTTCAATTGATAATAGAGCTGTACCAACGCGAATATTCAATAAATTTGCAACATACGGATCAGATAATTCAGCCTTAATTTCTTGGCATGCATTATCAAGTGTGTAGCCTAATTTTGATTCAATTGTGTGAAGCAAAGCTCCGCTCGAAAGTTCTGCAACCGTCAAACGCGAGCCAATTTCTTCCGGCAAATAGTTGACAATTAAACCGAAAGGCTTGTTTTCGTTCATTCGTAATCGCTTCAAACGATAAATAGGAGTTCCAACTTTTAAGTGCAAAAGCTCGGCTTCGTAAACGTCAGCTTCAACCCGATTCATCTCTAAAACTTTGACAGGTGTTTCCATTCCCATCTCAATTAATTCATCGAGCGAGCCTGTTAAGTGTATTGTTCCGCTAAACTTACGTTTTGTCGATTTACGTTCAGCAACGAATGTTCCGCGACCTTGTTTTCTATTAATTAAACCTTCTTCAGAAAGTGACTGCAACGCTTGTCGAACCGTAATTCGACTAACTTTATACTCTTCAATCAAATCATTTTCTGTTGGCAAACGCTCGCCGCCAGCAAACACTCCCGAAGCTATTTTCTCTCGCAAAACATTTTCGAGCTGATAATATAGCGGGATTCGCGAGCTGACGAAAGACGTTGTTGGTTTTGCCATATTTGTATTAATCCTTTGTATTATAATAAATACAATTTTAACCTAAAATCTTTTTAAATACCAAAATTAAAATTTTGTAGAAAACTTGAAAGATATTGGATTATGATAACTTTTTCGAATATATGTTTTGTAGGGAATTGTCATTGCAAAACTTGCTAGTCAACTACCAAATTCTAGAGTTCGATAATTGCCCAACCAGTAAATGAGCGGTTTTTCGGCTTTTACAATCGCAACATTAATTTCACCGACAAAAATCGTATGATCACCACCATCATAAGAATGCTTCAATTTACATTCCATATTTGCCAAACAATCAGCTAAAATCGGTAGCCCATCATCGCTTAATTCATATTTTAAATCACTAAATTTGTCATCAGCATGAGATGCAAAATGATTCGAAAGTGGTTTTTGAGATTCGGCTAAAATGTTTACAACAAACGCTTTACATTCTACAAAAGATTGATAACTGCCAGTGTTTTTGTGAATGCAGACTAAAACTAACGGCGGATTCATCGAAACTGAACTAAATGCCGAAACCGTTAAACCGTGAAATTTTCCGTCAGCATCTTTTGTCGTTACGACAGTTACGCCGCTCGCAAATCTGCCCAAAACCGCTTTAAATTCATCATTCGTAATCGCCATATTTACTTTGTTAAATCTCCTAAAAGCCACCACGCACGCCCATCTACAACGTCTGTTCCCATTGAAACAAAACGATTCTCTGAGTTTGCAGGATAGATTTCTGCCTCAAAATTGTCGCCGCGATGGACGATAGGGAAGTTAATATTTCCGTCAAAAGGACGAGTTTTCCATTCAGTCCAGAGCGTAAAATCTTTGCTAATTGTTGCAATCAAACTATTCCCGTAATCGCCAAGGTTTTTATTTGGACAAGTTGCAGCAACAATCGAAAAGCGATTTTCAACGCTTCGTTCCAATAATCCAAACTCAGTTTCCCAAGAGTTTTGCACATTAAACGGAACAGCGACAATCTCGACGTTTTGGTAAGCCGCGAGGCGAAAAGTTTCAGGATAAAGCGAATCTTCGCCAACAATTATTGCGAGCCGTCCAAACGGTAAATCAAACATTTCGAGACTATCGCCAAAATCAGTTATCCAACTGTGTTGATTGGACTTATGAAGTTGTTTTTGTCGAAAAATGATTCCGTCTTTGCTAATTAAAACTCCAATGTGAGCGTTATTTTCACGAATCGAAGCGACAACAAAATTATCAGTTAAATGTTTGGAAATATCATCAATATTAACAATCAATTCAGGCAAAATAATCAGTTTCGCATCGGTTTTTTCAATATTGCTAACTTGCTGACAAACAGCAACTTTTACCGATTCCGCACCTTTTTGATAATTTTTCTCGCTTGGGTTTTCGGCAATTGCCTTATAGATTTCGTGACGACGATTTTTGAGAGCGATTTCGGGCGTGGCTTCATTCAAATCAATATCAGCAAAAACAACATCTTCGCCAGTCCGTTTTGCTTTCGCTAAAACTCTTCCATTTGGCGAAACAATTTGAGATTCACCTGCACCTTGCAAGGCTTCAGGTTTGATTTTCATCTTTTCGGCAAAAACCGCAAGTATATGTTTCGGAACGAGATAATCAACTTTGCACGATGCCACAACGAACACGCCATTCTCCGCCGCACGAACCGGAATGTGCAAACTTGCTTCGTCTTCTGCAAAAGAATTGAGCGAATTGAGCAGCAATTTTGCCCCACGAATCGTTAATAGTCTCGTTGTTTCCATCAGCAAACCATCGGCACAAGCATACATTCCAACCTTTCCAAACTCAGTTTCGACAATATCACCCGCCGTTTCCGCACGCGAACAATGAACATTTTCTTTGCCCATCAAAACCTGTTTATCGCTACGCCCAACCAATCTTCCTTCAGGCGAATAGAGTAAATTTGAAACCGTTGGCTTGTCGTTTGGCTTTTTGACGGTTACATTTATCTTGATATAAGTGTTGTGAACAATAGCTTTGGCGGCAATTTCACGCAAAAATTCACCATCCAATTCAAGTGCGACATTTTGGGCATATTCCAAACTTTCATAAATCGCACAATGATTAGAAAATTCGGGCAAAACTATAAAATTTGGCGAAACCTTGGCGGCTTCGTCAATCATTCTCAGACAAGTGTTTAAGTTCTCGGCAACGTCCGTGCCAACGCCGAATTGAACGGCGGAAACTCTGCATTTCATAGAAATATGTTCGGACTTCAGCCTTTAGGCTGAAATCTCTTGGCAACTCAAAACTCGATTTAAACAAGAGAAACAAGCCTGAAGGCTGGACTCCATACTTAATCTTCAAACAAATTCCGTTTATTAAACGCCGCTGTTGCGAATCGCCACGCTGCTTTTCCGCCTGTCAGCCATGCGATTTTTGCTCCCGATTTGTCGTTTTGCAAAACTTGTTCGGCTAAATATGGCGTTACGGTTTCGACTTTATCACCCAAAATATTGACGATTTTCTTCGATTTTTCCTTACGTTCGGGCATTCCATCGTAAAGATCGTCCCACAAATCTGTAATAACAATTCCCGGCGATAAACTTCCAATCAAAACAGGCGTGTCTTTGGCTTCTTTGGTCAAGGCTTCGGTCAAGTATTTCAGACCGTATTTCGTTGCACCGTATAGAGTTAGTCCATCGCCTTTGCGTCCATCAGAGCCGAATCCATACATATTATAAAGTTCGCCGCTGTTTTGCTTTATCATTTCTTTCAAAGCAACATGCGAGCCATTCATTGCTCCGAGCATATTCGTATCTGTAACATTTTTAAGGGTTTCAGGCGATACTTCCCAAAACGGAATGTAAGCATTTGAAATTCCCGCGTTGTTGATCCAAACGTCAATTTTACCAAATTTCTCAGCCGATTTATCCCAAAGATTTTGAATCTGTGCGTAGTTTGTAACATCACAAGGAACGGCGTAAATGTTTTCTTTATTGTGTTTAGCGGATAATTCGCCGATTGCTTTATCGCACGCTTCCTGCGTTCTGCCCGAAACGACAACTTTACAGCCGCGTTTCAAAAATTCGTTTGCCAAACCGAATCCAATTCCGCGTGTGCTGCCTGTGATAATAACTGTTTTCATTGGTAATTTTACCTTCACTTTATTGCGAATTGATACGCCAAATATGGCGACAAAAACGCCGAAAATTCCAAATAAAAGGAACGGTGCAGATTCCGTCCAATGATCGAAAAGATAGCCGCCGACAGCAAATGCCGTCATAATCCCTAATGCTCCGCACAGTCCGAAAAATCCGATGACCGAACCTCTAATCTCTTTAGGTGCATACTTTGCGATTAAAACTTGCGAAGTAATAACACCCGCAATCTCACCAAATCCGACCAAAATCAGGGCAAATTTCATATTCGTCCCAAAAGGATTTTCGACTAAAAAGAGCGAACTATAACCAATCGCGGCGAAGATTGCGGCGATTACAACCGACGTAACGGCGTTCAAACGGTCAGCCATAATTCCGACAATCGGAGCGGAAAATAACGCGACCGATTGAACAATTACAATGGTAATTCCGACTTGTTTTGCTGCGTCCGCTTCGCTCAAACCGCTTTCGATGCCATATTTATTGAGCCACAAAGTCAAGAAAGAACCGACTAACGCCAAATCGCCACGCGACACAAATGCAGCGAGATAAGCCAACAAAATTGCCGGATTTTTCGCGGCAAATAATCCTTCTTTCGCCAACGATGCAAAACTCTTCTTTTCAGCAGTTTGTGAAACAACGCCGCCTTTTAATCCAATCATTAGAACGACTGAACTAAAGATCGAAATCGCCGAAACTACGTAGAAACTCAGAATCAAACCTGCCGAAAATTCATAACCTCTTTTAACGAAAAATGTCGGCAGACCAAGCAATACCAAAACCGCAAACATTGCCCCTAAACCGTTGAAAAAGCCCATTAAACCTGTGCCTTTTCCGCGATCACGGTCAATCACATAATCGGCAATAACGGTCGAAAACATTCCCGAAATCGCCGCCGAACCAATCGCTGTTACAACTCGAAAAACGTAAAGTTCAGTTGGTGTATCAAGAAAAGTATAGAGAATCGCGGCGATTCCGATCATCACAAAACCGAAAATATAAATGATCTTTCGCCCTATTCTGTCGGACAAGATGCCGAAAAGAGGAGTTAAAATGAGTAGCGTCAATTCGTTCAAAACGCCAAGTTTACCGGTAATTCCGCCTTGTTCAGCTTGCGGAATTTTGAGCAAAGTCGTCATCACAAACGGCTGAATGACACCAAAAAAAAGAAACAACGACAACCCAAAAAGCGAGGCGTAATAATGCGTTGCGAGATTTGAAGGTTTTACGCCTTCGCTCAAGCCGATGAAGAGAAATTTTCGATTTTTATTTGCCACAAATATTTTTTTAAGCCACGAAATTACACGAATTTGCACAAAAAATATCTGTGTAAATCTGTGTCTATCTGTGGTTAGATTTCTTACTTCCCAAAATTAGGCGTTAAAACATCTTCCGTAGCTTCCCATTTCAACACGCCAAACGTCATATATTCCAATTTATTCGACTTGTGAAATTCCCACACGACCGACATTGTAAAGTCATCGTCGATTTGAAATTCACGCCCGCGAATTTTCATCGCTTCGCCGTGAATGTGTTGAGTTGTGTATAATGCTCGCCCGTAACCGATTGAATTTCCAAAGACATCCGCACCTTCAAAAGTTTGTTTGTTGCCGTTGCGATAGCGATTGTATGAATATTTTCGGTTGATTACGCCTTCGATTTCAACCGTTTGTTCGGCTCGCAAAAGTGTTAATGGTTTGTGTCGAATCTTAACTTTGTTGGTGCCGACTTTTTGCTGGTTATGGTCATAAACTTCCATTTCGCCTGTCCAAAATCCGGCACGTTTTGCGTCTAATTGAAACTGTTTATTACCGTTAGATTTCTCTGATTCAACAAACGCATCAATTCGTATCCGAGTCGCTTCGTTCTCGTGATAATCAAACGCGACTTGGTATAAACCGTTGAAAACACAGTAAATAGTCGGACCATCATAAATTAAACTCGAATAAACTTGCAGATCGCCATTAACGATATGAACCATCGTCCGCAGTTCGCCTGTCCACGCGGGAGAATAATATGTCGCATCAACCAACGCCCCGAAAGGCTGCCCCGAACCGATAAAATCAGGTCCCAAATAGATGCGATCATTGTCCGAATCAATCACGCCAAACGCAAAATCCGCAAATTCCATCCGCGAACGAAGTTCGCCAGTTGCGTCAAGTTTCGTGTTCATCGTATAAAGCGTTTTGCCGTCTATATCTGCAGATTGCCGATACACTTTATTCCAGCCGACGTGCGTTCCGTCCGGTTCAAAAATAGACGGCATTCCGTGCCATTCGCCTTCGATGCTTTTTTGCCAATTACTGGTTTTATCACTCATAAATTATTGTTTAGCCACGAACAAACACGAAATTTCACGAAAAAAAATTGTGGTCTCTGTAGTGAAAAAATTAGTAACAAATTACAGGGCATTTTCGTAAAAATTCATCTGAATTTATCTGTTTCAACATAAATTCCGCCACATCTGCCCGCGAGATATTACCCGAAATTGATTTATCCAAACCTGCCCGATATTTTGAAGTTTTCGGCGAATCTTTCAAGCCGCCCGGACGAACAATCGTCCAATTCAAATCGTTTTCGCGGATAATTTGCTCTTGAATTTCTTTGTCAGCAATCGCATTTTTCAAAAGTGTTGGAATAATAATCTTTGAAAAGAAAAATCCGGCTTGCTCGCGGCTGTCGCCAACGCCGAGCGAAGTTTCGCAAACAAAACGCTTAACAGAATTAGCTTGCATTGCTTTAACAATATTTCGTGTGCCTTCCGAAGTCGTGTTATTAGCTTTCAAAGTCGGATTTCCCAAAGCCGAAAGCACTGCATCTTGTCCGACAATAGCCTTTTCAACATCTTCGTAATTAAAAACATCACCGCAGATTATCTTCAAATTTTCGCTCTTGAATTCGTCCAATTTCGCCTGAGTTCTGGCAAACGCAGTAACTTCGTAACCAAGTTCTAAGGCTTGTTTTACGAGTTTTTTACCTGTTCCGCCAGTGCTTCCGAAAATTGCGATTTTCATAAATGTCTAGCCACGAACAAACACGAAAAAAATCATAAAAATCTGTGTTTATCTGTGTGAATCTGTAGATAATTTTCTTAGATTTCTTGCGATTTCAAAATTTCCCGCATCATCGCCGATGTTTCTGCCCCAACCAATCTATCAACCTGCGACCAGACTTTATCAACTTCGGGATTGAAAATAATCTGACGATTTTTACGATCACGTTCCGCTAAATATTCACCCGTAAATTGTTTGGTAATATCCTCGCTGATGCCGTTTTCGACCAATGAAAACCAATGGTTTAGATAGAAATTAACCGAATCGCCGATCTCTTTGAACGCGGCAGCTTCCGCTCGATTGACCAACATCCAAGGCGACATAATTGCCAACTGTCGCGGGTTCAAATGTGCTTTGCTCAAGCCTTCAATCTTTCCTGCTTTCTCAAATTCATCGCTCAAATCGCCGTAAACCGCGTCAATATATTCGAGATTCGCACCCAAATCCACACGCGGAATTAGGTCGAGATGAAAGGCGTAAGTCGTATCGTTATTGACCGAATCAAGCGTAAAATGCGGAATCGCCGAATCAGTTTTGGTGAACGCAAAAATCATATGCGAATCGAGTTTGATAAACGGAACCGACATCCCGATATAAACCGCTTTCGACAATTTTTCGCCCGAAAAAACTCTCACGCTCCCGACCGGTTCGGGCATCATCGGCGATGTCAAAGGAATAGTTTGCACTTCCGTTAAACTCAAGCGTTCACGAAGTTTATCTAAAGTTGAAAATGCTAAATCTGCTGCTAAAGTCATTTGTTTGTAGTCCCGCATTTATGCGGAATATTTGAACTAAGACCGCTTAAAAGCGGAACTATGAGCTAGTATCTTTCGTCGTCGGTACCTGTTTCATTACCCATGCGTTGGCTAGTTCGGGAACTTCTTTTCGACTTGGTGAAGGAATAACTGTGAACATTCGCCCTGTTAGTTCAGAACGAATTTTGTGCATATCAATTCCCCAACCTTTTTCGATGAATTTATTCCGCATTTTGCGATAGGCAATTTGAATCGCGTCGGATTTTACGTGCAATTCAGCAGCAATGTCAAACGGTAAAATTTCGGGGCGGACTTCCTCAAGCACAGCTTTGTCTTGCCCGAAAATTTTATCAACCCGTTTCCGAGCATCGCCGTCAGCCCAATTTCCCCTAAAAAATGTGCGTAAATTTATCCATTTAACCGTTGTGTTAAATTCGTCAACTGGAATGTGAAAATTGAGCAAAACCATCAAACCAATTGGCAAAGTTACTTCTAAAAGCGTGACATTCGGCATATAAAAACCCGCACGAGTTTTCACGCCCGGACGATCTTTTTTGGCAAACATTCCCCAAACTCCTTTTGGCGGCGGCGGGTCTAATGTAACCGTTGCCTCGGCTGAATAATCGCCGTAAACTATTTCATAATCAGGCACTTGTGGCTTATCTTTATTGCCAAAAGCATCGCCGTGAACAAACGGTGCGTGAGCAATATCTGCCGAGTTTTCGAGCGAGCGTTCATAGTTCACTTTCCAATGATATTCGCCCGTCATCTGCTTAAATTCAGGGTTGCCGTGATGCGGTAAATCGGGCAACGGCGGACGTTCTTCTTCGGGTAAATCGCCCAAAAATGCCCAAACAAAATCGTATTTTTCGATGGTTGGATATGCGTCAACTCTGGCACGTTTCGGAATTGGAACATTGTCGAAATTCGCTGGAATTTTTGAACATTGCCCATTCTTTTCGTATTGCCAACCATGATACGGGCAGACGATGCAACCTTTTTCGACCCAACCGCCCGACAACGCTCCACCGCGATGGACGCACAAATCAGACATCACTTGTGCCGTCCCCGATTCGGTGCGATAGACAACCAAATCTTGCCCTAAAACCCTAGCACGCTTTGGCTTAGTCGTAATATCTTTGGCGAATTCAATTGGATACCAGAAGTTTTTTAGCATAACCTTCCCCTACATTTGTTATATTTCAATAACAAATTACTGTAAATTGTTATAAATGTCAACAGTTTGGGTTGATTTTTTTAGTGTATTTGTATTATCTTTATAACGAATTATGGAAGCAGATGTAATTATTTCAGGAGCCGGTCCTGTTGGAATGTCGCTCGCACTCGCACTCGCTCGAAACGGCGTGTCGGTCATCGTTTTAGAAAAATTAGACGAACTCAGCCACGAAGCTAGAGCCAGCACGATTCATCCGCCGACGCTCGATTTTTTTGACGAAATTGGTATAATTGACGACATTTTGGCGAACGGATTACGAATCGAAAGTTTGCAATTTTGGGAACGCCAAACTCGCGAACTTGTCGCTGATTTTCCGTATAGTTTAATTGAAAATGACGCGAAATATCCGTTCCGTTTTCAATGTCCGCAAAGCACGGTTACGCGGATTATTTTGAAACATATCGAACAAACGAGTTGCGGTAAAGTGTTGTTTAATTACGAGTTTGCGAGAGCCGAACAAAACGAAACTTGCGTCAAAGTTATCGCCAATACGCCAAACGGACAAACTGAATTATGTTGTAAATATCTCATCGGCTGCGATGGAGCATTTAGCAAAGTCCGCGAAGATTTAGGTTTAGGCTTTGAAGGAAAAACCTACGAAGATCGATTTTTGCTCGTTTCAACTGATGCAGATTTAGGCGGAATTTTCCCGAATATGGGAACGGTCGCATACATTTTTGACCCCGAAGAATGGGTGATAATAATGACTTTGCCCGACACAGTTCGACTTGTTTTTCGCTTAAATCCAAGTGAAAATTCAGACGACGTTAAACAACTCGAAAACGTCAAAATTCGGATCGCAAATTTCTTGCAAACAGAGCTAACTTATCAAATCAAGGCAGTTTCCACCTATCATGTTCATCAACGAATTACCGAAAAATTCCGCGTCGGGCGAACAATTTTAGCAGGCGATTCCGCACACATTAACAACCCGACCGGCGGAATGGGAATGAATTCCGGCATCCACGATTCGCAAATGTTGGCGAAAAATTTGGTTGCAGTTTTGAATGGCGAAAGCGAAATTTTGTTGGACGAATATGCCGAAATCCGAAAACAGATAGCTGTAAAAATGGTTCAGGCAACAACCGATGAGAACTATCGGAATTTATCGGCGAGCGATGAAAATGAAAGGCACGAACGCAATGAGGAACTACGCGAAGCCGCTAATGATGAGAAAAAAGCGAGAGAGTATTTATTGAAAACGGCGATGTTAGCGGATAGAATTTGAACCAATGAACTTTATTGACGGAAAACTTATCGAAACCGCTGAAACTTTCGCGATTTTGAATCCTTTTACAGGCGAAACACTAGGTAATGTCGCACGTTCAAATGCAGAAGATGTGAAACTTGCGGTTGAATCATCGCATAAAGCCTTTCCAATTTGGGCGAATCTCGCTGCTTGGGAACGTGAAAAAATCTTATTGAAATGTGCGGACGCATTAGAAAAACACGCCGAAAAACTAACCGATATTTTGATTGATGAAAGCGGCTCTTGCATCACAAAAGCAAGATACGAAACGGGTTATACGCCTCGACTTTTTCGTGCGGCGGCGGGCGAAGCGACTCGGCTTTATGGTGAAACGATGCCGAATGAACGAGCGACGCGGATGACTTTTGTGATCCGTGAGCCGATTGGCGTGGTCATTTGCATCGTGCCGTTTAATGCACCGCTTGCACTTTTGGCAAAAATGGTCGCGTTTCCAATCGCGGCGGGAAATACGGTGGTCGTTAAACCTTCGGAAGAAACTCCGCTGATTGCACTCGAATTTGCCAAAATATTGGCGGAAGCAGGTTTGCCTGATGGCGTTTTGAATGTTGTTAATGGTTTTGGGAGCGAAATCGGCGAAGCGTTAATTACTGATAAACGAGTTCGTGGAGTTGCTTTGACAGGCTCAACAGCGACTGGACAAATTGTTGGAAAACAAGCGATTAACGGGATGAAACATCTGCAACTAGAACTTGGTGGAAAAAATCCGTTGATAATTTTGGATGATTTCGATGTTACCAAAGCCGCTGAAATTGCCGCCGAAGGAATTTTCACACATTCGGGGCAAATCTGTATGGCAAATTCTCGCGTGCTTGTGCAAAAGGGAATTGCGGACGAATTTTGTGCTGAATTAGTCAAAAAAGCCGAGTCACTTTTCCTTGGCGATTTGCGTGATGACCGAACTTTTTACGGCACGTTAATCAATTCAAAAGCTATCGAAAAAGTAGAACATCACGTTAAAGACGCAATCGAAAAAGGTGCAAAACTTTTAACAGGCGGACGAGTTTTGGACGGTTTACGTTATGCTCCGACAGTTTTATTGAATCCGCCGAAAAATAGTTTAGCGTGGTGCGAAGAAACTTTTGCTCCGCTCGTAAGTGTTACAATCATTGAAGATTTGGACGAAGGTATTGAACTTGCTAACGATTCCGATTATGGATTATCAGCCGGAATTTTAACGAACGACATCAAACTCGGCTTTACCGCAGCTCGGCAAATTACGGCAGGTTCGGTGCATATCGGCATGCATCCGTTTCAATCAAACGCACTCGCACCAATCGGCGGTTACGGAATGTCCGGCATTGGCAGAAGCGGCGGAAAATATTCGGTTGAAGCGTTTACGGAAGAGAAATGGATAAGTTTGGAATTGGGAAGTTTGCCAATATGAAATTAACCACAGATTAACATAGATAAACGCAGATGATACGAAAAGGATATATTGAAACTTCATATGGCTTGATTCACTATCGTTGTGCGGGTAACTATAACAATCCGCACTGTTTATTGCTTCATCAAACGGCTTCGAGCTCGGCGATGTATGAGGCGATAATGAATTTGCTTGCGGATAAATTCTACTTTTTCGCACCTGACACGCTAGGTTTTGGTGGTTCTGATTTTCCGCGTGAAACGGCGACGATGCAGATTTATGCAGACAGTTTGCGTGAAGCGGCGGACAAATTCGGACTCGAAAGTCCTTTTGTTTTCGGACATCACACAGGTGCGTCAATCGCCGTTCAGATGGAATTTGACAAGTCTTTTGCCAAGAAAATGTTTCTTTCAGGTCCACCTTATTTGACGAAAGAGCAAAAGGAAACGTTCAAAAAAGGCGTTCAACCGATTGTTTTAAAATCAGATGGTTCGCATTTGAACGAATTGTGGAAAAGACTTGGGGCGAAAGATGAAACTGCCGAAATCGCTTTGATAAACCGCGAATTTTTGCTCAATCTACACGCGGGAGAACGCTATCACGAAGCGTATCACGCAGTTTTTAATCACGATTTTGAAACTCAGATTGTAACACTCAATTGTCCGATTTTAGTCACGGCTGGCGATAAAGATACGCTTAAAGATTGCCTAGAACCTGCATTTAAAGTGTTGAAAAACGGCGAGATGCGGCGTTTGATTGGGAATACTTTTATCTGCGATCAGTCGCCGGAAGTTTTGGCAAAATTGATGGAAGAGTTTTTTATATAGCCACGAACAAACTCGAAGTTTCACGAAAAAGCAAAAACAAAAGATTAAAAATTTTCGCGTAGTTTGTGTTTGTTCGTGGCTAAAACTCTATTTTCGTTCAAAAATCGCAATATTTTCATTCTCTGCAAAACTTTGCAAATCTTTCCCAACAACAAATTCCGCTATCATTTCAGCCGCAATTTCTCGAATCATTTCATCATTTTTAGCCTCATTATCAAGAAATGGTCTGCCTGTTGTTGAATCTTGTGGGTGTGCGAATGTGAAATGATTTCCTCCCTCGAAAATTGCTAAATATCGATCGCCGCGATTTCCGCTAATGGCTTTGTCAAATGTTTGTTTGAGTGAAACTGTAGAATCTTCGTCGATTTTTCCGTAGCGTCTCGCACTCCAAGTGATTACGCCGTCGTTGTTTCCGCCGAGCATCAGGATTGGTTTTTCTGAAGTTATCGGGCAAACGTAATTGGCTGGGAAGCCCATGATTGTTGAGCCTTGCGTGTGCGAACCGTAGCTGAATGCGGCTTTAACTTGCGGAAAATATTCGGCATTCATCAACGCAATCGAACCGCCGGCAGAATGTCCACCTAAGATAACATTGTCTAAATCTAGACAGTTTTCGAGTATTCCTTCTGAATTTAATTTTGTTAAATCATCTAAAATTGGTTGGATTGCCGAGCCGGTTGCACCTTTTCCGTAATTTTCGTAACTCATATATCGGACATCAATTCCGGGAGTTAACCCTTGCATTCCGCCAGGAAGTTCGTCTGTAACCCATTGAAATGAAACGAATACACTACCGCGTTTGCATAAGTATTCGGCGAGCCATTGATAAGATTCTGGCGGACAATTCACGCCGTTGAGCATTATTACGACAGGAAAAGGAACACGCGATTTATTCGGCGACAAGATTCCAGAATTTCGTTCAACATCGGTTTGCGGCTCAAGCGACGGATAAAGCACTTTTGCCAAAATCACGTCATAAGGCGATTTAGCTTCTTCAACTTTGATAGCACGAAAAATTGCACGAACATCCATAATTTTCTTGACAAATCTGTAATATAAGTCTAATTTGTTATAAATCTAATACAAATGTATCTAAATTGTTATTGTGAGTCAAAACAAAAAAGAAAAAAATCGTAATATGGAATCGTCGATTGGCGTGGGTGACCTTAATTTTTCTGATCATAATGAATGTTTCAACCTATACCGATTACTTTAAGTTTGTAACTTGGATGAAAACAACGAGCATCGTTTCATCCATGATATTCATGCTTTTGTTCTTTATTCACGGCTTTTTCAGCGTCTATTTATTTGGTTTTCCAAAGTTTACGTGGCAGATACGAGTCGTGCATATTTACATCGGATATTTTTTGTTTGTCTTTACTTTATTGAGTCAATCGCTAATTGGTTTTGAGCCGTATCACATTATTTTATTTATATTTATGTGGATTTCAATCGTGGCTCACGTAGCTTTGAGTATTCGATTTGCCATCAAAAGAAACGTCAGAAAACAACCAGAACCATCGCTCGCTTTTCGTGGAGAAAAATAAAATTATGACCACTGCACTTTTCATTTTAGCCGGAGCAATTCAACTAATACTTTTGTTTGTGATGATTGGGCAATATAAGAGATCTAAAAGTCCGTATATGGCGTTTCCTATTTTGGTAACCGCGGCTTTGGTTGCCGATAACTGGATTGTCGGCTTCGGTAAATTTATCGGCGAAGGTTCGTTTTTGATGTTTTTGAATTCTATTCGGTTCATTACGCATGCTTTGTTTACATCGTTTGGAATGATTTTCTCATTTGGAATCTTGAAACGAATCGGCGTTGGATTTGCTCAGAATAAAACAGTTCACGCGGCAGTTTGTATATTCACAACAATATTAACTTTGCTTGGAATTTATATGGACGTGTATAAATTGCAACTGCTTTTGAAAGAGGAAAACGGGACGATGCGATACATCAACGATGGTTTTCACCTTCCGCCGATTCCAGCGATTATTACTATCATATTTTTCATAATAGTTGGCATTATCGTTTGGATAAAAACTAAGTCTCCGTGGGTTTTTATTGGCTCGGTGATTATGTTCATCCTCGCTCCTTTGGGTTTTAGAATTCCAATTTTAGGCAACATTGGTGAGATTGTATTTGTTGGAGCAATGATTTCCGGCGAAAAAGTCGCATTCGAGAATGAAACATCTTAGTTTGAGATAATACAAGTAATGGCAATTTGTCTTGACATTATAACAAAGTCGGCGTAATTTCGTTGAAAGATTATATTTCCCATACAAATAAAAAGAACGAGCAAGAGGGTTTGATAATTAGCAATAAATTAAAAATTTAATTAGGAGATAAACAATGTATTCAGAAAATAACAAAATTAGCCGAAAGCTAATAATGATTGGCTTCTTATCAGTTTTTTTTGCACAAAATATTCTTGCTCAAACAACTTCTTCAATTTCAGGACTTGTAAAAGACCAAAATGAAGCTGTTATAGCAGGTGCAACAGTGACCGCAACGAATACGGGAAGCGATGGGCAAATCACAACTATTACAGATGAGAACGGCAAATATCATTTTAAAGAGTTATCTCCCGGAAGGTATCGAGTTAAGATCGCGAAAAGCGGATTTTCAGGTGCTGGAGCAAATGTTTCTGTTTCACACGGAGAAAATTCGGTGCAGGATTTCACAATCGGACTTGGAAGTTTGCGTGAAGAAGTAACCGTCACAGCCGCAAAGGGATTAAGAGCAACGGTTGAGATTCCACAGTCGGTAACGGTTGTATCAGAAACAGAAATACAAGATCGTCGTCCTGTAGGGATTTCTGAAGCCTATGAAAAATCGCCAAGCGTTTTGACAACTGATCCAAATCCATATCGTTCCAGACCGCAAATTCGCGGGCTGCAATCTTCCAGAATTTTGGTAACGGTTGATGGAGAAAGATTAAATAACGCCAGATTTTCTGCTGATTTTGTTGGCGTTTCGCCGAGTTTGGTTGATACCTCACAAATTCAAACGGTTGAGGTTGTGGCTGGGTCTTCATCAAGTTTATATGGCTCTGATGCAGTCGGCGGAACTGTGAATATCATTACAAAAGGAGCTTCTCGCGAAAAAGACGGTCGTCGGATTGATTTGAAAGTAGATGGCGATTATGGGTCAAACAACAATTATAGAAAAGGAGCTTTTGCACTCGGCTACGGCGAAAAACATGTTGCTTTCAGAGCAAATATCGCTCGCTTTCAGTTTCCAAATTATCATTTAGGCGGTGAAGGAATTACTCGCGAAGAAGTGTTAAAGTTTGGCAATTTTGCACGACAAGCAGGAAATGCAATCGGACAAAATGTTATCGGTTCTTATGCAGTCTATGATTTTGCAGGAAATGGTGAAGTCTTAAATAGCCAAGCTCGCGGATATTTGGGTGGCGGAGATTTGCAATTTTACCCAAATGACAAGCAAACAGTCCGCATTCGTTATCAAGTAAATCGATATCGAGATTTGGGCGTTGGCTTTTCGGGTTCGCCGACTGGTGTCAATAAAGCAAATACAGGTTTTTCAAATGTTGACAAGTTTTCAGGCAGATACGAATTACGCGAGGTAACAAATTGGTTGCCGAGAATTCAAATTAGCGGTTTCTTTCAAGAATATAAACGTAGTTTGAATGAAGAAAGAAAGTCGATTGTTCCAGGCAGCAGCTGCGTTGCCGTAACTCCAGCACCGCCACAACCACCAATACCATCGTGTCCGGCAAATACTACATTTACTGGAAACGCTTCAGTTTTTACGCTTGCGACAATTGCAAAAACCGTTAGTCAAAATACGACCAAAGGTTGGGACGCTCAAGCTAATTTTATTCCATTCAAAAATTCACTTTTGATAACTGGCGTAAATTATAGCAACGAAGAATCTAAAGATGACTTCGCACAAGATACATATAGTGCAACAACAGGTTTGATTACGGCAAGGCTTTCTGATGTTAGAAATGTTCCAAAAACAGGCTATAAAAATATTGGTTGGTATAATCAGTTTGAAGTTACACCAGTTAAATATTTTAGGGTAACTGCCGGGCTTAGATATGACGATTGGAAAACCGAGGCACGACCAACTGCTGGTTTTCCGGTCGGAAATACTGCTTCAATCATCGCCGCAATTGTTCCAAGAGTTCAAGCATCGCCAGGTTCTTTTAACGCCGCAGGTGCTGCCGGAACACTAGCTTTGGCAACAGGCACGGCAAAGTTGTCAACCCATTCAAAAGTTTGGACATACAACTTTGGAGCGACTGCTTTTATTCCGGGTGGAATAAATCCATATATTCGATATTCGACAAGTTTTCGCGAACCTGGTTTAACAGACAGATTTTTGGTGCGAAATTTCTTTTCATCACCAAATGTTTTGTCGTTTGTTGGATTGACAAATACCGAACTCAAAGCTGAACGCGGAAAAGATTTTGATATTGGCGTAAAATTTTCGCGAAATCGACTTCGCGGAGATTTTGCTTATTTCAGAAGCACTATTAAAGATGCAACGGGAACGGCACAAGGTTCATATTGTTTGGCTTCAAATCCTGCTGTTGGAATGCTTGGTGGCGGTTGTTTAATTGCTCCTGGTCCACCGCCAACGCTTGGACATTTAGCTTTGGTTTTTCAAACTGTCAATTTCGCAAAAGTTGATAGACATGGTTGGGAAGCTGAGATTGAAACCGATATTCCGCTTGGTGATGCAGGAAGCATAACTCCATATTTTTCAATTGGATACTTAAAAGCTACGAACAGAAATCCAGACGCATCGCGTGTAACTGTCTTAAATCAATTTTATAACAGTTCTGCACCTTTAGAACTAGAAGGTTCGGCAACCGACGCACCTTTTTATTCATTGCCGAAATATAAATATTCTTTTGCACCAAAGTTTACAAGTGCAAACGGAAAATGGTGGGCAGAATATGAATTGCGTGGAACGTCCAAAGTAACTCGCGTTGATCCTGGCGAAATAAGTTTTGCTCAAGCAACTCAGTATTATTATTTTGGAGCATACAAAGGTTTCCAAAAGCATTCAATTCGCGGCGGCTTCAAATTAGGTAAAGAATTGCCAATGACTGTTACCTTGGGCGTTGATAATTTACTTAACAAAACTTATTATTCGCTGTTTCAACCGGCACCAGCAATGGGCAGAACTTTCACCATTGGAACAACAATTTCGTGGTCAAAATTCTTTAAATAATTGATTCTTCTTTGAAATTAGAAATGCGGATTGTAGAGTTATTTCCTGCAATTCGCATTAATTTTAAGTTTTAATAATGACAAATTCAAAAGACGCACTTGGTTATCGAAAAAAATTCGGTGTAATTATTCCTAGCACAAATACGATTGTCGAGACCGATTTTCATCGAATGGCAGTTCCGGGCGTAACGGCAAATGTTTCGCGGATCCACATTCGCGATCAAGACCTTTCTTCTGATGAAAAATTTGAAGAACTTTTATTGCAGATTCGTGATGAAATCGGCTTTGCAATCGAACGGGTTTTAACTTGCGAACCTGATGCGATGGTTATGGGAATGTCTGCTGAAACTTTTTGGGATGGATTGGAAGGAAACCGCGAGTTTACGCAAAGAATCGAAAACTTGAGCCAAGGTTTGAGCGTCGCAACAGGTGCTGAAGCCTGCGAAAAAGCGTTGAATTGTTTTGGTGTTAAAAAGATTGCCGTTGTTACGCCATATCAACCGGTTGGCGACAAAAATGTTGTTAGATTCTTCAACGATATTGGCTTCGAAGTTACGAAAATTATTGGACTTAAGTGTCCAACCGCGGTGGCAATCGCACACGTTTCCGAGGATGAATTACGCGATGCATTGGTTGAAGTAAATTCCGACGACGTTGACGCAATCGTTCAATGCGGCACAAATTTGAGCATGGTTTCACTCGCGGATGAAGCCGAACGCTGGCTCAAAAAACCTGTAATCGCAATAAATGCAGCAACTTGGTGGCTCGCACTTCGCAACAACGGAATTGAAGATAAGGTTTACGGTTGCGGTCGTTTATTAAGGGAACATTAACATGGCTGGACTTTTTCCAAACACCGATATTCTAATCGACATCGTAAATTTTTCGTTTATCGTCATTGTTCCAGCTTTGATTTATTCGTGGATAAAGGTCAGAAAAGGCGAATATTCGTTTCACAAAAAGATTCAATTAACGCTCTTCGCAGTTCTTTTTGTCACGGTGATTTTGTTCGAGCTCGATTTGCGAGCGAGAGGCGGAATCTTCAAAATGGTCGAACAAAGTCAGTTCGAGGGAACCGCTTTTCTGAATGGCTTAATCTGGTTTCACATGTTCGTTTCGATTACGACAAGCTTTATTTGGATGGGTTTGGTCGCCTTTTCACTCTGGAAATTCGCATCGCCACCTGTTCCCAATAATTTTAGCGGTGTTCACAAATTCTTTGGAAAAATCGGAATGATTGATATGATTTTGACAGGAATAACCGGCGTAATGCTTTACATTTTCGGCTTCGCAATGACGAAATAAAATTGGATCGCGGACACTCTTGTCCGAAAGGTTGCTTGGCAACCTAAAACCTTTGATAAAATTCAACTAGGATTTAGTTGGGCATTTTTTCAAACGCTCTGCGTTTGTTCGGACAAGAGTGTCCGCGTTCCGTTCAAAATTCTTATGCTTTTTCCAACTCAAATTGTCGGCAGCTATCACAAGCCTAAATGGTTGTGTAATCACGATTTAGTTTATACGCCAGAGGGAACTTGGTGGAAAGTTTCGTCTGAAGATTTTCCTGCAGCGGCTGACGATGCAACCCGTTTAGCAATTGAAGATCAGAACCTCGCTGGATTGACTTATGCGACCGATGGCGAAGTTCGCCGACAAACTTTTAGCGGATATTTCTATTGTCTCGGCGGAATCGACAGCGTCAACCGTGGTGCAATGTCTTTTGGCTCAAATGATATTGGTGATGCAATTACGATGAAAGCACGTCCGCCGATTGACCCAAATTCGCCGCCACCACCGCCGACAATTCCGAAAGTTGTTTCTGCAGTAACGTGGCACAAACCTATTTTAGCCAACGATTTAGCCTTCTTGAAACAATACGCGAAAGGAAAAACGAAAATGACTGTAATCGGTGCTTGTTCGCTCGCCTTGCGTGTGGTTGACGAACATTACGGCTCGCTTGACAAGCTAACTTTTGGCATCGCGGACGCACTAAACAAGGAACTTCACGCACTTGAAAAAGCCGGAGTTGATTTAATCCAAATTGACGAACCGGAAGTTCATTTTCGATATTCGCAGCTCAAAGATTTTGCCCAAGAAGCTATAAATCGCACAATTCACGGCTTAAAAACTCAAACTGCGGTTCACGTTTGCTTCGGATATTCAAAAAATATCGCCGAGAAACGGACGAATCCGATTTACGAAAGTGCATTGGAATTACTCGCATCTTCAAATATCAACGCAATTAGTCTAGAGTATGAACAACCGAATTACACGCCCGATTTGCTTGTTCATCTCGGGGATAAAGATGTGATTTTGGGCTTGTTAAATTTAGATACCGAAGCTGAAGTTGAAACCGTCGAGCATATTGTCAAACGCACAAAAGACGCTCTTAAAGTAATCAATAAAAAGAAGTTAAGTCTTGCATCAGATTGTGGAATGTGGTTTTTGCCGCGTGAAAGGGCGTTCGGGAAAATTGCCAATTTGGAGAAAGCCGCACAAATCTTGCGAAAGGAGTTTTCGTAATGTTTTTAATCTGGCTTTTGTGGCTGACAATCGTAATTGGCGGATTCTATTTAGGAATCGGCTACGGACTCGAAGGATTCCGAAACGGCGGCATCGCAAATTGGCTAAATGCCTTAATTTATTGCGGTTGTGCGATTTTCTGCACGCCAAAACTTTTTAGATTGTTTGTAAAAAAATGAATATCGAAATTGGCGGCGTAAATATTGTTGATATAAGTTTTCGAGGCGTTCACGCTTTGATGGCGGCAACTTGGTTGTTATTCGATTTTGTTGTTTTTTGGCTTCATTTCAAAATAAAAGACCCGAATTATCCGCTTGAATCTCGGCTCGAACGTGCAAAAGTTATGCACGGTATAGACACGGTTGTCGCATACGTCTTTTTATTGATGTTGCCAACAGGAATTATCCTTTGTTTTGTTACAGATACGCCGATTTTCACGACTGCCTGGCTATCGTGGAAACACTTACTTTACGGTTTGATTATTGTTGACGCATTGTATCTTTTGCCCATTTCCGGAGCAGCTTTGCGAAACCTAAAAGCGATGAAAGATGGTGCAGAAAATATTGATGAATTAAACAATGAAATCAAACGAAAGATGAATCAAGCAATGCCTGCAGTTTGGTTAGTCTGGATTCTAGTTTTTGCTGCAAGTTTGATATCCGTGATGAATTTGAAAGCTCCGAAAGGGCAAGAATATATTTTTCGAAAAACTGAGGCTGTACAAACACAACAGAATTAATTAACTCTCAATTATCTCCAAATATTCCCCACCAAGTGAACGAATAATCATCGCCCGTTTACTTTCGTGAAAAGGACGTTCAAACTCTTTTGGCTCAACAATAATTTCCGCTCCGACCTTCTTGCAACTTTCTGCTACAACGTCTAAATTGTCGGCTAAAAATGTAACAAACGAATAACCTGTATTCGACAAACCGGCTAGTTCGTTGGTATTGATTGGAGTTTCGCCTGTTTCGAGTTCTAGTAGTTCGACCTTTCCCGTCCAATTCCCATCAGAGGTGAGAGTCGCAAAGTCTAATTTATCAAGTTTGTTTACGCCCAAAAGCGAATCGAATGGCGAGCCAGCAGCTTGAAACGCGATTGCCGTTTGTAAGCCTAAACCTTTTTCATAGAACAATTTAGAGTCTGCCATCAAAGGCACGACCACACCAACAGTCGCAATCGCTTCGTTAAAAACAGCCAATTCATCATTCACTCCGCCGACTTCGATAATCGTTAAACGTTCGCCTGTTGGCGTGTTCAACATCAGCTCACGCATCGGTTTGCCAACGTTGTAATTCAAAATGTTGGAAACAGTTTTACAGCCAACTTTTTCGAGCATTGGAACGGCTTTTTCGATATTATTAGTGCGATAATTAAGCGTCATAATGCCGAGATCGAACGCACGGTTTTGGTTTCGAATCGCCGAATTCGCATCCAAATTTTCGACCAAATCAACGCATCCAAAATCTTCGCCTTCGCGTGCAAAACGTGCGATTCGGAAACTTCCGCGTTCAATTCCCCAAAGTTCGCCAATTTCGTCAGACGAAGTTTCCGATTCGCCCACGCAAATCAGACCCAAACCTTCTTCGTAGATTTTGCGAGATTCATCTAAATTCTTGACCACCTGAACGACTGTTTTTATTGTTGTTACAATTGCCATAAACTACCGTTAAATAGTGACTTCACTAACATTACTAGCGTCATTTGTGATAAACGGACGCAAAATGAAACATAAAATTAGTAGAATAATATTCAGAATTGCTACTAAAACAAAAGGTGCGTTCGGCGATAGATTATCGAACATATAACCGCCAATATAGGCTAAAACGATTTGTGCAAATGCTCCGCAAACTCCGAATAATCCAATTACTGATCCACGAATTTCAGCACGAGCTTGCTGAGTAATAAAAACTTGACTCGCAATTATGCCAAAAATCTGTGCAATTGCAAGTAAAATCATCGCCAACTGCATTCCGCTACCAAGCGGATTTGTGATAAAAAACATTGTTCCATAAGCAATTACACCGATGAATGCTGCGAATGCTAATGAATCAACGCGACTTTTTTTCTTACCGATTAAATCAACTAAATAGCCGATTAGAAACCCAAATAATAGCTGCCCGATTGCTCCAATTCCTAAAATTGCACCAACTTTTGCCGTCGCATCAGCAGCATTCATGCCGCTTTCAATTGCAGATTTATTGATCCAAAGCGTGAGAAAAACTCCAACGACAACTAAATCGCTTCGGGAGATAAATCCTGCAAAATACGCTAAAGCAACTCCAGGTTTTCTGCCTTCTAAAATACCTTCAATTAAGATAGTTAAAAAGCCTTTTTGGGAGGCTACATCGTTTCCATTTGAGCTACTTTTGCCTTTGAAAAGACCAATCCAAAGTATAATCGCAACGAACACACAAAGCCCAGAAACGATGTAATAAGTCATCTTGCCAGCATCGCTAATTTCCATTCCAGAATCAACAAAAACTTTCGGTAACCGCTTGATTCCAAACAAGATAAACAACGCACCAAATGTATTCAAAACAGCTTGAACTCCGGTGAATTTTCCGCGTGATTCAGGTACAATATAGTCTGCCAAAACGGTCGTGAGCATTCCTGTAATAAACGCCGCTCCGATTCCTGAGATTGCATAAAAGATTGATAATTGCGTAGAGTTTACGGCAAATGGAAAAAGAAAAAATCCGACAGCGATGAGTAAAAATCCAGATGCAAAAACTATTCTTCGTCCAAATTTATCAGCCAAAACGCCGCCCGTAATCATACTAAAAAGCACAACTATTTCGCGGGCAGATTGCAAATTTCCACCAGCTACACCTTGCTCATTAAGCGGAACTTTTAAGAAAACTGTCAAAACGAACTCTTGACCAAAACTTACAAAGAGCATCAGCGAAGACGCAAATGCCGCAAACAATAGTGTTGCAAGATTTGGTTTGGAAATATTTGGCTGAAGAATTGATTTTTTGACATTTTCAGACATAAACTTTACTCGTGAAATCTGGAATTTATAATTATTTTTTGAACGGTGAACCAACTGGCGTCAGTGAAACTTTTGATATTAAATTTTTGCCGGATGGTTCAAAAATTACAACGTCAATTCGCTACGCAAAGCCATTTAATACAACAATTAAGGTCGAAACCGTTGGAAGAAATAACAAGCTCCAAACCTCAAAGATTATTTATCAAAACAACGAAATAAATGTTGAAGCAATCTACGCATTTTCAGAAAACTCGCTTCAAATCTCGCGAAAATTAGATGGAAAAACTATTCAGAATGAATCAATTGATTTGTCCGAAAATGCCGTATTCTTTTCACTAATGCGTTGTTTCCAAGGACAAATAATTTTGCAAGTCGCTGAAAATGTTGATGTTACTAACGTGTTAGTTCCTGATATTCAACTACCGACCGACAGCAAAAATCTGCTCCGACCAACTTTTGATAAACGAATCGCTAAGTTAATTACTACAAAAGATAAATTGCGTGTTTTCAATTATTTAAGTAAACACTACGACGAAAACTCCGAGTTTCATATAGATGAAAAGGGCTTGCTTGTTTATTACAAATTCGTCCAAAACGAATCACAAACTTGGGAAATTACTCTCACATACTAATCTCAAAACCCAACACATCTATTTAATTCCGCCCCAAAGTCCTTTCACCAAATCATCGACCAATTCTTTCCCATAAATCTTTTCAACTAAAACATTTGCCGGATCAAGTTCTGCCGTATTTCGCCGAATCGCTAAATCTCTGGCGGCGATTTCTGCACGCTTTTCGGTTGGAACTTCGTCCGTTTTTTTTGACCAATTGAGCCAACGATCAAAATGTTCGTGAGCTAAATCGTTAAAAGTTTCGACCGTTCCTTCGGTATTTGGCGGCGAAATCAGGTTCATTCCAATTGCCGAAACTGCGAAGCGAACAAACGTTGACTGCGAAATAAACGGCATAAATCGTTTATCGTTCTGCATTTGCAAGAATCTTTCGTTCGAAGGTTCAAGATATTTTTTCATGTAATCGGGATGAGTTACAGGCTCAACTCGCGGAATGTAATCGAGTAGCGAGAAAAAAACCGGAAAAGTTCCGCAGGCAAAAGCGAGATGAGGCAAATATGTGTGTTCTTTCATCCAAATTGTGATGTGAAGATTGCAAAACGACATTTTTGGGTTGCCGACCCAACTGCAAACCGCCCATTCGATTTCGCTGCTTGTAAATCCTTTCAAATCACCTTTCGCGTTGCCGTCAAGCGATTGATATGGCTGAAACTGTTTGGTTGATTCTGCGAGTTGTAAATCTGGAAAACGATTTTCAATTTTCGTCCAAAGTATTGTTTGAATTGACTTTAGACGTTCAAAAACATCGCTGTTATCAACTGTTGGACGTTCCGCAATTAGTTCAACTACGGACTTTAAATTATCTGTTCTGGTTTCGGAGCTACTCATATTTTTGCTTCAAGTAAATTTGTTATAGATTTAAGACAATTAAACACGATTTGTTATTAAAACGCAAGGAAACAGTTCAGAGTCCTGCCTTCAGACTGAATTTCACGCTAAAGCGTGGACTCTAAACATTCGGCTACTAATTCCGCGTGAGTCCAAATACAATCGTGCGGAGCATCAATCAATTTGTAGCTAACTTGTTCAATATCGAAGCGTTGGCGTGTGAAACTCGCAGGATAATTTGGCGGAGTTTGCGAACAAAAAACGTAATGATACGGAAGATTTGCCGAACGCTCGATGCGGATTTTTTCAAGACTCGGATTAGTCGGAACAGGCGTCAAACGTTGATTAAACCACGCAAGTTCTTTTTCGGAAAAGTGTTCGTTTAGTCGCAAAGGTATTGGTTGAATAAGCATATTTCGCGGTGTTTCGCCAAACTTTTCACGGACTTCTTTCGGCAAAACATCAATTGCACATTCGCGATCTTGCAAAACAGGTGCGTCAATAAAAACCAGCCGCGAAATCCGTTCGGTTACTGCTTCGGCAACCGCTTGAATGACGATTCCGCCTTGGCTGTGTCCAACTAAAACAACATCTTGTAAGTCTTCTGCATTCAATAAATTAACAATGTCTGCAACCCAAGTCTCTAGCGTAATTTCCGGTGATAAATGATGAATATTATCGCCCGCACCTGTAAGCGATGGAGCAAAAACTTCGTGTCCGCGAGATTGCAAAATCCGACGCACCTTTTGCCAAGCCCAACCGCCACGAAATGCTCCGTGGATTAGAACAATTTTTAATTTATTCATCGTCAATAATTACTTCCATATACTCTTTCGGGTTAATCGTATAAGGCTTTAGATGCTCGCCTAGTTTCATGATGTGATCACCGTAGCCTTCAAATTTTATCAATTCTTCGTAACATTCAACTGAATCAAAAAAACGTAAATTGGTAAAATGAGTTCGATCTTCGATTCCACGAATCAATTTTCGACCTTTGAAACCTTGATGTTGTTTATGGAAATTTAAAAATTCAGTGTAAAGCCGAATGTATTCGTCTGCGTGTTCGCCTTTGTCCAATGTCCAAGCCTGAGAAACGACAACAATCATAATTTTCTCCGATAGATATTTGACAAAATGTTATAGCTTTAATACAAATTTATCAATGGTCGTTCGTGAAAAATATAAACTAGCCAAAATAAGAACCGAAATCGCAAACTTCGAGGCTCTGATTGATGCCGAATTGTTTGACGAAGCGGTTAAATATTTTCGTGAGAACTTGGAAAAACCGACGTTGTTTGGACTTGAAACAAGCCTCAAGCGTGCCGAGCTTTTGCAAAACCTTGAGGTTAAGAAACTATCAAGAAATGAAGACAAGTGTTTTGTTTTGTATAGTTTGGCACTAACTATGAATCTGACTGGCGGTTATCCAAATCGAGCAATTCCGCTTTATGAAGAACACAATAAACTTGCCAAAAAACTCGGCGATTATAAGAGTTTGAGTTCCAGTTTAGGACATCACGCAAAGGCTATGCGACAAGTTGGAAGATTTTATGAATCGGAGCAAATCGCCCGAAAAGGCTTGAAAATTATTCGCGAACGTGGCGAGTTTTTGCGTGAAGCAGTAAATCTTTATTGGCTTGGAATGGGTTTGGCACATCGCGGCGAATCAGAGCTTTCCGAAATCGCTCTTCAACGAAGTTTGCGAATTTTAAGGGCGAAGTTTGCTACTCAAGCCGAAGGCGTTGTTCACGCTTTTTTGGCTCAACGAGCGTTGTGGCTCGAACATTACGGAGAAGCATTAAGTGCAGCAAACAAAGCAATTAAGATTGGCGAAAAACTAAAAAGTGACCACAATCATGCTGATTTACACGGTGCTATCAAAATATTGACGGCAGGTTTGCGAATGAAAGGCGAAGCGTTGGTTTTGCTTGGAGATTTCACGGAAGGCGAACGATTTTTGAAACTCGCTTTGCATTATGCAAGAGAGATTGAATTTGTCGAGGAAGAGCTTCCGGCGTTGCGTGCCTTAGCCTTGAAAGCATTGCAAGAAAATGAGTTAGATGTTGCTAGAAATTATCTACGACAGACTTGGCATTTGGCAGAACGTGGCGATTTTTTACTTTACAATGCCGATTCTTACAATATTTTGGCAAAGATTAATTTGGCAGACGGCAATCGAAATAAAGCTATCGAAGCGGCAAAAAAAGCATTTAAATTATCAATTTGCGATGGTGTTCCATTTGCATATAATCGCGGTCTGGAAGATGCACAAATGCTTTTGAATCAACTAGATGAGGATAAATTTGAAATTCCTAAATTTGAAAATCTTAATTTCAATTCAATCACCGAATTTGAGATAAATCCAAGTGATGAATTTAGCGTTTAATTTTTTTTAATTCGGCATTAACTTTGAAAGTCCTCCTTGTATCGCCTTTCGTATTTTTCCAAAAAAGCGTTCCGATCACTTTCAATGCTCCAGCTTTTTTGGTGTACCATTCTTTACGTTCGTAACCTTTTTGTGAACCAGATTCGTCAATTCGTAAAGCAACCGTGTGAATTACCAGACATTTTCTGAAAGTCCGCAAAGTTGTTTAAACATCTTCAATTCTTTCAACTTTTACTTCGTAGGTTTGGCTGCCCTGTTCTTTTAATTCACTATTTACCAATGTTTTATAGCGTGTTTCAGATTTATAAACATCACCAATTTTCAATTTGTTTGGCATCAACAACACAGATTTTTCATATTCAATAAAACGATTGCCGATAAAATAAAGTTGATAAACTTCCAGACCTTTTTTGGTGATATTTTGGAGCCGATGATCGCCGTTATTTTCCGTGCGTTTTGTTGCTGAGACCTTAGCGAATTCAATGGTTTCTGCGTTTTTAACCACTATCGGCGACATTCCGTCTTTCACATTATTCTTAAATTGCCATTCATAACCAATTTCATTTGGAATATACTTTTTTAGCTTAAATGTTTTCTGTGCAACGACTTGTGTTCCACAAATCATCAATAATAAACTTAAATAAAGACTTTTTATCATGGTTTTATTGAAGGTTTTCTTGACATTCTATCACAAATTTAGTCAAATTGTTATAACTTTAATACAAATAACACGATCAAGGGCAATAATATGAAAATGAAACACATAGCAATAATAATAATTACGCTTGCAGCAAGCGTTTTTGGACAATCTCCGAACAAGATTTTAAGTCAGGCAAATAAAGCGTTTGGCGGCGAAAAGGTTTTGAAATCAATTAGTTCGTGGCAAGCAAACGGCACTATCAAGCGAACGTCTGATGGTGCGATCGGAAAATATGCGGCAATGGCAGCGGGCGGAACGCTTTACGGCGGAATGTTTGACCTGAATGGTTTTGAAGTTGCAACTGGTTACAACGGAAAATCCGGTTGGATTCGCGATTCGAGAAATGGTCTAAGAACTTTAACAGGCGATGCCGGAAAAGATTTTTTAGCGGAAGCGAATTATCGAAATAGTCGTTGGCTGAATGCTAAAAGTGAGAAAATAAAACTTAATGCCGCGGGAACTGCAACTGTAAATGGAAAAACGGCTAACTGTGTGTTGTTGACTAACGCAAAATCGATACAGATAAAAGTGTGTTTTGACACAGTTTCGGCTTTGGTTGTGCGTGAAGAAATACCGCAAGGCGACATTGTTAAATCCTTTGAATATAGCGATTATCGAGTTATCAACGGAATCCAAACAGCTTTTTCTATCGTGACGAAAGTTGGCGATCAAACTTATGAAATCAAGCTCGATGATGTGAAATATAATCAACAAATTGCCAAATCGAATTTTGATTTTCCTCGAATTTCAAATGATGCATTACCCGATGTAAAAGGACTTTTGGACGAAATCAGAGCCAATGCCGAAAAGGTTGATGAGATTTTGGAAGATTATAGCTACACCGAATTACGGATTGATCGCGATATTGATAAAGCGGGAAATTTGATTGAAAAGAGTTCCGAAAAAACGTCTAACACCTTTTATAAAGGTTTTAGAATCAAGCGTTTGATTGAAAAAAATGGAAAAGCCTTGTCGCCATCAGACCAAGAAAAAGAAGATCGCGATGCCGGAAAGCAAGTCGCAGAAATTGAAAAACGAATCGCTGAAAAAGAACGAAAAGCAATTGAACAACGCGATACAGGCTCAGGTCGAGGCGGTCAACCAAACGGCGACGGACAAAGAATCACGATTGCGGACGCACTAAAAGGCTCGCTTTTAACAAACCCAAGACGTGAGCGTTTTAGAGGAATTGACGTGATTGTTTTCGATTACGAGCCGAATCCAGCGTTTAAACCGCAAACCCGCAACGAGAAACTTTTCGCACTTTGCAACGGTGCGGTTTGGGTTGACGCAAAAACCAAACAAGTTGTCCGGCTAGATGCTGTTTTGACCAAAAGTATAGGTAATTTTATTGGAAAGGCAAAGCAAGGTGCTTCATTTAGTGTAGAGAACGAACTCGTAAATAATGAAATTTGGCTACCTTCGCAAGCTGATGTGAATCTATCGATTAAGATTTTGTTTGCGGGAATTAATATCAACAATCTAATCAAATACGGCGAATATAAAAAGTTTACAACCGAAGTTAAAGACGGCACTGTTGACGAAGTTAAAAAACCTTAATTTTATGAAATTAACCGGCGAATTATTGGTCGAAAATATGTCCGACGATGAAAAAAATCGTGCGGAATTAGTTGAGTCTTTGCTTCCGGCTTTGCGAGATCAAGCCGCCGATGCTGATTTAAAAGGTGAATTCTATCTGCCGCACCTTGATTTGTTTCGTGAAAAAGGTTTGACGGGTTTGATTGTTCCACCAGAATTTGGCGGACTTGGCGGCAATTTAAGAGATTTAACCGCTGCGACTTTTGCGATTGGAACTGCTTGTCCGTCAACGGCTTTGGCGTTTTTCTTTCATTGTTCGACGGCTTCACGCGGGCTTCTCGGACTAGAAGCAATTGAAGCCGGATTGTTTGAAGACAACGAAGCGGAGCAAGTTAAAACCTTTGCTCACAGTCTTTTAACTAAAATGGGAAGTGAAAAGAAATGGTTAGCAAATTTCGCTTCCGAATCAAATAAATCAAGCACGGCGAGAATTGCAATTTCAACTGAGGCAACAAAAACAAAAGGTGGTTGGCTCTTAAATGGCTCAAAATCTTTTGGTTGTTCGACCGGCGTTGCCGATGAATATCTGATTACAGCAAAGCTCGCTGGAACTGATACAGCCGATGGTTTGTGCGTGTTTTTTGTCAAAAAAGAAGTAGAAGGTGTTTCAGAAAGACAACATTGGGATTCGATCGGAATGCGTGCCTGTGCAAATCACGGTGTAAATTTACGGAATGTTTTTGTTGCTGATGGCGATTGTTTGCCACTCAAAGGTTCGTTCGTCAAGATGATGCAAATGTCGCGTGGAACCTTTGTCGGAAATCAGCTTGCGGGAACAGCGATTTACGTTGGAGCTGCCCAAGCCGTTTTTGATTTCGCGTTAAACCGTTTGAAATCAATGACTTTTTCCGATACCGGCAAATCAATTGCAGAAAGTCCGATGCACAAAGCGTTGATCGGCAAAATGTCGAACGACCTTGAAACTGCTTATTTATGGCTTCGTCGGCAGATTGAACTCGAAACGAGCAATCCGCCGATTTTGCAAAAAGATCGCGTTGTCAGGCAATGGCGTTTGGCAAAAGGTGCAATGTGCGAAGCAGCGTTTAACGTTGCGGTCAATGCATTTAAGGCTTGCGGAACTTCAAACACCGGAAATTCGGGCGTGATTGCACGAGGAATGCGAGATTTATCGATGGGATTGGTTCAAGCATTTCCCGCCGAACGCGGACGCTTGGAAGCTGCCGATATGACAATTCAAGAAAAAATTACTCAAGATTTTGGAACTGCGGCAAAAGGATAAGCTTTTATGTCAATTGATAGAATGGACTGGCATTCTGGTGGTGATTTTCCTGAAGATTTAGCTGCTGAGTGTGGCGGAACTCATATTGGAATGTATCTAGCTTGGATTGTTAATAATGAGTTATATGGAGAACTTCATCAAGAAGAATCATCAGAATCCATCGAAAAACTTAAGAACCGTGAAATTACTGGCTTAGACTTTTTGATAAATGACTGTGACGAAAAATTTTGGACAGAAGATTTAAATGAAGACGGCGAAGCTTTCACTAAACATTACTATACGGAACACTATTTCGTGGATTACGAAAAGATTTTAGGAACTAATTTGTCCACTTTATATCATGTGGAAAACTCTTGGGATAATTACGATAAAATTGCCACTGTTCTAGACCAAAGATTCAAAGAATGGAAATCTGAATAATCTTAAATTATGAATTTCCCAATCGGTTCTGTAGCTTATAATTTGGATTTAATGAGTGGTATTTGGCACGATTATTGTGAACTTTTTGAGCTTGACGGCAGTCCGTTGGACAATGATTTGCAAGGAGGAACGCCCGGAAAATCTCCGTATGAAAACCTTGTGTATATTGACTTTGACGGTGAAAACTATCGTCAGACAAACGTAACTTTTGCGGGTCGTCCACTTCATGTTCGTTCATTTGAAGCAAAATTAGTTGACGGAATTTTGCGTTTCGGGAAACTTGGAGAAGGCGATGGCGGACATGTCGGAGTTTCAGGTGGCGAAGGGATTTTAATTTTTACACCGATGTTAATTGATGATTCGTGGGAGCGTTACAGCGAACCCGATTTTATTTGCATCAACGGCGACACGCGGACGCGAAATACAATGCTTTATCGCAACGGAAAATTAGTTCGGACCTTGAGCGTTGTCGGGCAAAGATTGTCGCCCGTAGCTGATAAACGTTGGTCATTTGACCCGCGTGGTGAAATCGGCGAAGTGCATGATATTCAAAGTGTTACGCAGGTTTTTAAGCGGAATTAAACGCGAAAAAAACGGATTTAGAGGATTCACGCCGATGTTTTTAGAATTTATCCGCGATTATCAGCCTAATCTGTGTTTTTCCGCGTCTAATTATTTTCGTGAAATTTCGTGTTTGTTCGTGGCAAAAAACCTATGTCAGAAACAGTAAAACCTTTACAAGATTACATCAATGGCGAATTTTCAAAGCCTTCAGTTCATCGCGGGATTTGGCTCGAAAACCCAAATACAGGCGAGCGTTTACAAGAGCAAATGGCGACTGATGAGGCGAACGTTGAAAAGGCGTTGGCATCGGCTCAGACTGCTTTTGAAAGCGGCGTTTGGTCGGAAATTTCAGTTGATGAACGTTGTGGATATTTGGCGGAATTTTCGGCTCAAATTGATAAACGCAAGGACGAAATTTCGCACCTTGAATCGCTGACGACAGGCGTTCCGATTGGGCTAACCACAATGTTTCAAATCATTTTGACAGGTGCTTGGCATCTTGCAAATGAGCAAGCAAAATCGGGTTGGACGCTTTCCACGCATTCCGGTTTTACAGGCAAAACTGTTGAAGTTCATCGAAAGCCGCTCGGTGTTGCGTTGTGTCTTGTGCCGTGGAATGCACCTGCTCCGATGGCAGTTCACAAAGTCGCAAACGCTCTCGCTGCGGGTTGTCCGACTATTTTGAAACCGACCGAATGGGCTCCAAATGGCTGCGATATTTTGGCGGAAGCTGCACACGAAGCGAAGTTGCCAAAAGGCGTTTTTCAGATCGTTCACTGCGGACCTGATGTCGGCGGAAAGTTGGTAAAAGATTCTCGTGTGCGTGCCGTTTCGTTCACCGGAGGACTCGTCGGCGGACGCGAAATTGCTCGCGAATGTGCGTTTGAAATGAAGCCTTCGCAATTAGAATTGGGCGGAAATAATAACGTTATCGTCCTTGAAGATGCAGATTTGGATGCCGCCGCACAACACATTATCAATTTGATGACATCGTTAAATGGTCAATGGTGTCGTTCATTAGGAAGATTGTTAGTTCACGAATCAATCGCCGCAAAGCTATTAGACACAACACTTGAAAAAATGAAAGGAATCAAAATCGGGAATTCGCTTTCTTTTGAGACACAAATGGGACCGATGGTTCATTCGCAACATTTAGAGAAAATTAGAGGTCAAATGAATGAACTAATTGCCAAAGGTGGAACGGCACATTCATCAGCGACTTTGCCAAATTTAGAAGGAAATTTCATCGCCCCGACTTTGGTTACAGGTGTCAAAAACGAAGAGGCACAACACGAAATTTTCGGACCAATCGGCACAGTTCACACTTTCAAGACGGACGAAGAAGCCGCGAAACTTGCAAATTCAACGCCTTATGGTTTGGAAGGTTATGTTTTTTGTACGGACGAAGAACGCGGTTTGAAACTTGCCCGAAAGATTCGTGCCGGCGGCGTAAAGGTAAATGGTTCAACAGTTATGAGTTTAAGTCTGTTCGCTCCGCGGGGTGCTTGGGGACTTTCAGGCTTGCATGATGAAGGCACAATCGAGACATTTCAATTCTTTTGCGGAACACAGGTTGTCGGTGTTGAAGGAAACTAAAAAATGCTGATTCTCTTCAAAGACGATATAAATTTAGCTTTGGCGATAGAAGATTATCTTCCGGTGATATTCTTTGCCACAGGTTTGTTTTTTATCGCAACGTTTATCTCAAATCGTAGTAAACAAGCAGGAATTTTAGCTTTTTTGGGTGGAGTTTTAGTAACATTTGGCGGACTTTTCAAAGCGAGTTGGAAATTGATACAAGCCTTGGGCGGCAGCGACATTCCGTTTTTAAATAACAGCCTATTTGTGCTTTTATCGACTGGATTTATCTGTATTGCCTGGGCATTTTGGAAAAGCAACTCTCTCGAAGTTAAATCATCAAATCTTTGGTCGGTTCCTTTAATTTTGATTGGTGTTTTATTGTTGATTGCTGGTTATATTGGGATTTTTAATGAAAGCCGGGCGTGGTTTTTTATACTGCTTGGAGCAACGACGGTTGCCAATCTAGCTCTGCTTTTTCAATTGATGTTTTACTCTTACAAAAACCAACTTTGGCTTTCAATTGGACTTTATATAATCAATTTACTTGTAATTTTTATACTTGCCCGAAGTGCCGATCAAACCGTGACAATGCAATGGATAAAGCAAATAATTACGACCATTTCGCAATTATCGTTTGCGATTGCGTCGTGGTTGTTATTAAAAAGAAGCGTTAAAATTGAACTATAATTACTTCGATAATTTTCCACAATCTCGCAAAATTATTTTAAGAATTTTAAATAAATTGGTCAAATATTTCTAATATGTGAGTGTTTATTCTGTCAAAAAAAACTATACTTGATTTTATGCAAGTATCAGAAAGAGTTCGGGTTTTGAATGATAAACTCGCGAATAATGACGGCAGATATATTTTGTATTGGATGCAAATGTTTAAGCGGACAACGCATAATCACGCCTTGAATTTTGCGATTCGTGAAGCAAATGAACGTAAAATTCCATTGGTTGTTTATGAAGGTTTGAAGTTTTACTATCCGTGGGCAAATGATAGGCTTCATACTTTTATTATCGAAGGTGTTGAAGAAAAACGTGAGAAATTTGCAAAACTCGGAATTAAATATCTGTTTTATTTGCAACAAGATGAAACTTTTCCTAAGAACACAATCGCTGATTTAGCACAAGATGCAGCGTTAATTGTTACCGATGACTTTCCGTGTTTTATTATTCCCGAACATAATAAAAGAATCGCCGAAAAAGCCAAAATTCCGGTTTATGCCGTTGATTCAAATGGAATGATTCCAATGTCGAAATTTGAAAAGGAAAATTACGCAGCTTACACAATCAGACCGCGAATCAAGCGAATGTTGCCCGATTATTTAACTTGTGAAAAAGACGAAAAAGTTATTTTCAGAGCAGATAATTTACAAGTAAATTGTCCTGAAACTCGCGTTGGAAATATCACCGAACTTGTCAGTAAATGTTCGATAAATCATGACATTAAACCGTCAAATATTTATCATGGAGGAAGTTTGAACGCACATAAACGGCTCGAATATTTTATCAAAAACATTTTTCCTAATTATCACGAAACGCGAAACGAATGTTCGGTTGACGGCAGTTCGCGTTTGTCGCCGTACTTGCATTTCGGGTTTTTATCAGTTTTTGAGATTGTTGAAGCAGTAAATAATGCCGATGTTCCGACCGAATCGAAAGAAGTTTTTCTCGAAGAATTAATCGTTAGGCGGGAATTGGCTTATAACTTTACTAAGTTTAACGATAAATACGATTCGCTTGAATGTTTGCCAAATTGGACTCAAGAATCAATGCGAAAACACGCAAACGATGAACGCGAAAGGCTTTACACGCTCGAACAAATGGAAAAATTCCAAACGCACGATGAAATTTGGAACGCCGCACAACGCGAATTAGTCGAAACTGGCGGAATGCACAATTATGTTCGAATGCTGTGGGGCAAAAACGTCATTGGCTGGACAAAAAGTTATGAAGAAGCGTTTGCGATTTTAGAAGATTTTAACAACAAATACGCACTAGATGGCAGAAATCCTAATTCATACGCGGGAATTTTGTGGTGTTTTGGCAAACACGATCGTCCGTGGTTTGAACGCAATGTTTTCGGCACAATCCGCTATATGACTTCCGGTAGTTCGGGAAAGAAATTTAACTCGAAAAAGTATATTGAATGGACAAAAGGAATCGGGCAACCGAGTCTGTTTTAGCTTAGTTTTTTTCACTGAATATTATTTGCAGCAAAGTATAAAAAGTTACGTTTTAACACAAAAAAGCCAACAATGTTAATTTGCAAATATAAAAAGCGTTGGATTGAGGATTTTAGTAAAATAAGCAAAGTAATTAGTGACATTTTGACACCTCTGCAAGTTTCAATCGAACATATCGGCAGCACTTCTATTCCCAAATTAGCGGCGAAACCGATAATTGATATTGATATAATTTTTGATAAAAATGTGGAATTTGCTGAGATAAAATCGAGATTAGAAAACATCGGATATTTTCACAACGGAAATCAAGGAATTGAGGGTCGTGAAGTTTTTAAGCGAGCTAAATTGTTTAATCACAATGTGTTAGATGAGATTTTCCATCATTTATACGTTTGCCAAATTGAGAGCGTTGAATTGCAAAACCATATTTGTTTTCGAGATTATCTAGTTGCTAATGCTGACGCGAGAATTGAATATCAGAGATTGAAATACGAGATTGCGGCGGAAGCGAATCAAGATAAAAAGAAATATGCCGAATTGAAAGAAATTAAAGCACGAGAATTTGTTGATAAAGTGCTTGAAAAAGCTACAAAAAATTATGACTAAATTATTTTACTTAACCGCAATCCTGTTTTTATTCAGTATTAACCAAGTATTTGCTCAAACCGAATTTAAGCGAAAAATTCAACAAATTGTTGCTTCTAAAAACGCAGTTGTCGGTGTTTCAATCAACGATAATCAAGGAAAAGAGGTTTTATCTATAAACGGTAAAAAACGTTTCCCTTTTCAAAGCGTTTTTAAGTTTCACATTGGATTGGCGATGCTTTCGGAGATTGATAAAGGCAAATTTTCGCTCGATCAAAAAATCGAAATCAAGAAAAAAGACCTTTTGCCCGATCTTTACAGTCCGATAAGAGATGAACATCCTGAAGGTGCGTCGCTAACGATTGCCGAAATTTTGCAATACACAGTTTCCGCGAGTGATAATGTAGGTTGCGATGTTTTGCTTCGAATTCTTGGCGGAGCTGAAAAGGTTGAAAATTATTTCGCCAAAAATAAGTTCAAAGACATTTCGATAAAAATAAACGAAGAAACCCAGCAGGGAAATTGGGATTTGCAGTTCAAAAATTGGACGACTCCAAAAGCCTCTAACAAAGTCTTGTCAGCATTTTACGACAATAAGAAAAAGCTTCTTTCCAAATCAAGCTACGATTTTATCTGGAAAACAATGCGTGAAACCTCAACCGGCGTTAATCGTTTGAAAGCACAATTGCCCGAAAATACGGTGGTTGCACATAAAACAGGTTCTTCGGGAACAAATAAACAAACAGGAATAACTGCCGCCGTCAACGATATTGGAATCGTCTTTTTGCCAAACGGAAAGCATTTTTTCATCAGCGTTTTTGTTACCGATTCAAAAGAAAATGCTGATACGAACGAGAAAATAATTGCGGATATTGGGAAAGCTGCTTGGGATTATTTTGTTACAAAGAAAAAATGAGAATTCAGTTTTAGCGAGTGTGAATCCGTATTTCATATTTGTTCTACAGAAAAAACGAGAAACTACAAAATGCGTATTAAAAATTGTTTATGTGAGATATTGCAGATTCGGGTTTGCTGAACTTTAATATTTACAATTGTCTGGAAAATAAACAATGTTTTCTTGCATAATTTTTGCAAGCTTTCACTGAAGAGTTAAAATTGCAAAAGATTTGTATATATACGAGTTAGCGGTCAGCTTAAAAGACGACACAATAGACAGAACAAATGACATTCTTATAAACAGCTCGGGGGACATACGACAAGACCTATGACGAAGACGGAATGTCTTGGGACAAATATATTGAATGGTCTAAATTGACACAATTGACAGAACTTGTTTCGCTTGATGGAATGCTAAATGAAATTTTAGTTGAACCTGACTATGACAACGCAGACGATTGGGATTGTATTCACATTGTCGAACAATATCAAACAGGTTTTTTTACGACACTTGAGTTTGTTTTTAAAAGGTTAAAACCTAAAGACAAATTCAATTTATTGACTGTAGTTTTAGAACCAGACCAAGACTGCAAAGACGTAAAAATTGATGACTATGAATTTGTTGGTTATGACTTGTTAGACCAAGACTTTAGCATTAGTGCTTTGACAAATTGCGGTGGTTTTGACGAAACATTTTTGCCGACAGACCTAAGTGACAAGGGACTTATTGACGACTTTACAAAAGCATATGAAATAAAAAAGCGACTTTTAGAAAACAATCCCGAAGAGCATCACGCAGACACAAACGTAATTGCAATTTGGCGACACAAAACAATTGGACGATGACGTTAGCAGACACATACGAAGAAAGCCGAACCGCTAACACGAGTTTGGCAAAGGTGGCGGTTATTACTTCGCAGACACATTTGTGGTCACTCAAACATTGGTTCTCCGCATCAACATTTGTGGTGAAAATCGCCACCTTCGCCAAGCCCGAAACCGTTAGTGACAATGTAATAAAACCACACAAAAAGATGTTGAAACACCAAAAAGCATGAAGATACCTATAATTAAAGGACTTATTGACAGACGAATTTTAATTAACTTTACGGCTGACCCAAAGTTTGTAGAGAAAATAGTTCCATTTCCTTTTCGACCCAAAATATATAAAGAGAAAGCGATTGTTGGTATTTGTTTAATCAGACTTAAAAACGTCAGACCAAAAGGATTTCCTGAATTTTTGGGCATTTCATCTGAAAATGGAGCCCACCGGATAGCAGTTGAATGGGACGATAATGGAGTAATTAAAGAAGGCGTTTATATTCCAAGACGAGACACTTCTCTGAAACTTAACACCTTACTTGGTGGACGATTTTTTCCTGGTAAACATCATTTGGCTGACTTTAACGTGATTGAAAAAGATAATAAATATCACATAGCCTTTACAAGTTCTGACGAAACAAGCATTTCAATAGATGCGTTTGAAGCAACGACATTTGATAAAACATCTATTTTTGAAACATTAGAAAATGTATCTGATTTTTTTGAAAAAAGAGCAATTGGTTACTCTCCAAATAATAAAAAATTTGATGGACTAAGACTCAAAGCATATAAATGGGAAGTTAGACCTTTGACAGTTGAAAAGGTAAAGTCGAGCTTCTTTGAGAACGAAAACATATTCCCCAAAGGCTCTGTAAACTTTGACAACGCCTTGATAATGACCAAAGTAGAACACGAATGGCAAAGTGAGCCGGACAAATAACCAGCTTTCGTCACTAATCAGATTATACAAGTAGAGTAAATGACAGTAACTTGATTCTAATTTCCCAATTGCTTAGACCACTAGACGTTAAAACTCAAAATTAATTTATTCAACAAAAAAAGCAGTAACATTCGATTTACACAAATGTTACTGCTGATTATCCTTGAGGGAAACTTTTTAACTTACCACACAAGGCGTGGGTTCGTTTTGATATTGCTAACCTATCAAAGGCTTGTTAACGCCATCTTATTAAATGAACGTTTCCTGACTGCGAAACGATTAATTGATGTCTTAAGGCTTGTCGAGTATAATTGCGGAAATACGAAAAAGGTTTGTATATAAACGAGTTGTACGTCGCTTTTGTGAACACTCTTAAATTTTAACTGATTCTAATTTAACAAATAATATGAAAAAATTGATTTTTGCTTTCTGCCTTATTTATGGCTCAGTTTATGGACAAGAAAATAAATTTGTAGACTATTTAAAAAACAACAAAACTGTCGTGGACTTGAATGGCACAAACCAATGGGAGCAATTAAAAAGTGATGCCGAGAAAAATCAATTTTTAATATTGGGAGAATCTCACGGTGCACAAGATGCACAACTTATCGATTTTAGTTTATTAAAATATTTAAATAATACTGTAGGTACTAAAAATTACATTGCAGAACTTGATTTTGCCCAATCAACAAAGATTAACGAATATCTAAAAACCGGCAATGAAGAAAGTTTAAAAGAGGTATTTAGGACTTGGGTGAAGAAAAATGCACAATGGGGAAATTATGATTTCTACAATAAGATAATCAAGATAAAAGCCTTAAATAAAACCTTGCCAAAATCAAAACACATTACTTTTACAGGCGTCGACAAAGTTCAGGATTATAATTTGTATTTAAAATTAATTGATCAGTTTATAAAGGCAAAGAAAAATCCAATGCTTGATTCGTTAAGGTTAGTTGTAAATACAAATTTTAACGATTCTGAAATAGTCAAAATCTCAGTTTTTGCTAAGACCTTTTACGAGAAAATTGAAAATAATAAAGTTGAATTTGAACGATTATTTGGTAAACAATTGCCGATCTTTCAATACTTAATTCAGAATTTAAGCTACAGTAGCACGAAAGAATCAGGCGTAAATAGAGCAGAAGCTATGTTTAGGAATTATAAACAACTCTATTCTGTCCTGAATTTTGAAAATGAAAAACTTTATGGCATGTGGGGATATTTTCATTCTCATCAAGTGCCTGTTGTATTCGTCGGGCAGGACTTTGCATCAAAATTGGTAGATTCAGACCATCCTAGTTCAAAAAAAGTAGTTTCTATTGTCTGTTTTCCAATTGATTCAAAATATAATGCTTGGGATAGTAAAAGTGAAACTTGGACAAAAAAACCCTTTTCTTATGACGACAAATCTCTTTTACAAGTAGATGGAATTGAATATTTGAAAGAGTTGACAACTATTAATACAACAACACTTTTTAAAATTAATGGGTTGAATTCACCATTTGCGAAAACTGGATCTTTATTTAATGGGACTGCCCCTCAAGGTAAACTTATGGGTGATTTTAAGCTTAGAGATTATGCTTACCAATATGTAATTTTAATGAGAAATTCTGATTGGTTAAACCCATTGCCAAAGGCATTTTAAAGAAGCGAACTTATAAACATTGGGTTTTGTCCAAGTCGGGCAGATGGAATAACAATGAGCATTTTTAATTCTGTTTGGCTTGAGTTTCGGCTGATGAATATCTATGGGCTTTTGTACCTAATCTCAGCTTTATATTTTCAATCGGTTGCAGTTCTAGGAAGATAGAATTCTATTTCCAAACCTGCACAAAGCCTTGCTTGTTGGCACAAAACGAATCAACATTAGTTAACAAAAAAAGCAGCAACACCCGATTCAATCAGATGTTGCTGCTTTTTGATTATCCTTGAGGGAAACTTTTTAACTTACCACACAAGACGTGGGTTCGTTTTCTTATTGAGCAATTTACGCATTTTTAAGCGTGCTTTGTGCAATTGCGACTTCGAAGTTCCGACTGAACAACCCAAAATTTTTGCAACTTCTTCGTGTTCGTAACCTTCCACATCGTGGAGAACGAAGACGTTTTTGTAACCTGTCGGTAGTTGTTCGATAGCGTTATCAATCGAAATTTTGTCAACAATCTGCATTTTTCCGAGATTTTCTGTGCCGACAACAATCTGCACGGGCGTTTCGCCTTCTTCGGTAGTTTTTTCGTATTTCACCGTTCGCTTACGAAAGTGCATCAAAACTTGATTAACTGTCATTCTGTGCAACCAAGTGGTAAAAGCCGAGTCTCCACGAAAACTCCCAATTTTTCGATAAAGTTGGATAAAAACTTCTTGCGTTAAATCTTCTGCTTCGTGTGTGTTTTGCAACATTCTCAAGCAAATTGAATAAACTCTGCGATGATGTCTGGTATAAAGCTCTTCGAAAGCTGTCATGTCGCCTTTGCCGGCGGCTTGAGTTAAGTCAAAATCAGGGCTCGAAGCGTCTGTTTTGTTTATTGTTTCTTTTACTTCGTTTTCGAAGTTTCCAAGAACCGCTACGTTTTGTAAAACCGGATATGTTAATGTTTCTGTCATTGTCATGTTCATTTCCCCCTAGCATAAATGTAGTAATCAACTATCGTGCCAAAGTAAATATACATTTATTTTTTATTTATAAAACCCAACAAACATCAAGGTTTTAGACTCATTTGCTAGCCAAAACACAATTGTAGACATACTTTTGCAACGTTTTGTCATCATAGTCCGCAAACAATCTCGTATATCAATATCCGCATTTCATACACTATTTGGTGTATGTTTTTGCTTATTCACATCAAGACGCTGAAAATGCTATCATTCAAAAAGACGGAGAAATTAAATAAATGATATTTAGAGTTACATTTTTGCTTTTAATTTTTACACTTTTCGCTTTTCCGCAAAGTAAAAACCAACCTGTAATACCCGCAAACATTGAAGTGCCGGATTTAATACAGCATTTGCCGGATTGGGAAAACATTAAAGATAGAACGAAATATACGACAAACGCTACTGATCTAAAAAAACTTATAAACGACCAACAAGTTATTGATTTGATTGATTTTACCGGCGGAACTGAAGCCGCAACTGCCGAATACGAACAAGGCAAACTTCTAATTGTCGAGTTCAGTTCGCCACAATTCTCTGTTCAGGCAGACGAGAAATTTAAACAATTTTTCGCTCAAAATCAGACTAATACTTATTATCGCAAGGTTGGAAACTACTCTGTTTTTCTATTTGGTAATGCCGATGAAGCAACTGCTTCCGCATTTATTGATCAAATTAAATATGGTAAAACGGTTCAATGGCTTGGCGAAGATCCTTATTTTTTTGGCAAAGTTGAAAGATATTACGCCGAAACTATCACCGGAGCATTAGTTTCATCGTTTTTATTTATTGGCGTTTCTTTGGCTGCAACCACAATACTTGGGATATTTGTCGGCTTTTTATTGTATTACAAAAGAAAAAACAAACGACTTGCTGATGGAGTTTTTTCAGATGCAGGTGGAATGACACGACTCAACTTAGACGATTTAATCGAATAATATTACGGCATTGCACTAATTAAACGATCAATATCAGAAATATTGTTGTAAAAATGTGGTGCAATGCGAAGTCTTTCGCCACGTGGAGAAACTATAATTCCTTGTTTTTCAAGCATTTGTGCAAGTTTTGACGAGTTCGTGTAGCTTTTCGGCATTATCGAAACAATCTGCGACTTTTCACCTTTCAATCTTGAACTAACAATTTCATAATTTTTTTCGCTTAACTTTTCGCACAAATAATCGCTCAAATTCTCTAAGTATTCCGCAATATTTTCTGTCCCGGTTTCGCTCAACAATTTTAGACTTTGCTCTAATCCATAAAAAAGCGAACTGCTGCCTGTTCCGGTTTCCCAAGCAAGTGCGTTTGGCTTCCAAACTTGCTCAAAATCGTTGAAATTAAATGCTTCATCAACTGAAATCCAACCAACTAAGGTCGGCTCAATTCTCTCTCTCGCACGTTCTGAAAGATACAATATTCCGCAACCTTCAGGCGAACAAAGCCATTTATGCGAAGCTCCGCAAGCAATGTCAACAAGCTGGTTTGGTAAATCAAATGGCAAAACGCCAAATCCTTGGATAATATCAACTGCAAATAAAGCATCAACTTTTCTTGCGGCTTTGCCAATTTTTTGTAAATCAGCCCGAAAACCAGTCGAAAACTGCACAGCACTAATAGATACAAGCTGAGTATTTGCATCAATTAGCGACACAAACTCATCTAAATCAATACGTCCGTTTCGTTCCGGGCAAGTTCGCAGCTCAACACCAAAAGCGTCGCGAATTCGCCGCCACGCATAAAAATTTGATGGAAATTCCTTTTCGAAAGTAACAATATTATCGCCGGTTTTCCACGCAAACCCATTTGCTACTGTCGAAAATCCGTCTGATGTGTTGCGAACAAAAGCAACTTGCTCTGATTCAACTTTAAGCATTTGTGCGACCAGATCACGGCAGCGATTTTTAGTCTTTATCCAATCTGCAAGGTTTACAGAACCATTCCACATTACATCGCGAAGCTGGCTTGTAACGGCTTCAACTGCAGTTCGAGGCATTGGCGAAACTGCCGCACTATTGAGATATGTGTATTTATTAGCAGCCGGAAAAAGTCGGCGAATATCTTGATTCATAGTCTATTTTTTGACAAAACTCTCAAAAGAAAGCAAACTTTGATGGAGGATTTGAGTCTAACTCCTGCCTCCATTTTGCATTAAGAATTTACATTTATGTTTGGTTTAAACGAAGAAAAACAACCTGATTTTGGCAACAACGATTTCGATAATCTAGAATCTGCTGACGATAATGACATAGAAATACTAAAAGTTCACAGTGAAACACGCAAGAGTTTTTTAGCTGAAGGACTTTTATTTGTCCGCGATTTGCTTTTAGTATTCGCGTTTTTTATTTTATTTGGCGTGTTCATCGCACAACCGGTTGTGGTTGAAGGCACATCTATGTTGCCTAATCTTCACGAAGGCGAAAGATTAATTGTCGATAAATTAATTTATTATAAATTTAAATCGTTTGCATTCGGACATCTTGAACGTGGCGATGTTGTTGTTTTTTGGTACCCCAAAAATCCTGATCAGAGCTTTGTTAAACGTGTAATTGGTTTGCCGGGAGAAAAAGTTGATATTGTTAAAGGCAAGGTATTTATTGACGACAAAGAACTTACTGAACCTTATCTTGACCCTGAAAACAATAAATCTATTACAAATGATAAAAGTGTAACTGTCGAGCAAAACTACTATTTTGTCATGGGCGACAATCGTGATAATTCTTCTGATTCTAGAGTTTGGGGCTTGGTTCCGGAAAAATATATTTACGGAAAAGTGTTTTTTAGATATTGGTCGCCGGCAAATATTGGAATAATCAGAAAAGGTGAAACTGAATTGAGCAATCAAACTGGCATTCCAACAGATGATTCGACCAGACCTGTTTTAAATAGACAACCAGAATAAATAACCAGCTAAATAATTTTCTACCAGTTCTTTCTTCTTCCAAGTTTTATTTCCTGAAAAAGGCTCGAATGATATTCAAAACCGAGATTTTCGATAGCCGTTCGTGAAGGAATATTATCTGCCAAAACTCCGATAAAAACTTGCCTCACATCAGGAATTTGCAAAGCAATATGCAACATTTGAGACATAGATTGTTGATAATATTTTTTTCCGCGAGCTGCCGGATGCGTGTAAAAATCGAACAAAACTGCTGTGTTTGGCGGGAAATGAAACTCAGCATCGCCAACTTCCGAAACCTTTGAAACTTTCTGATTTTTGAGCAGCCAGCCATAATGCAACAGACGTTTTTCGTCCGCGTAAGTGTATGCAATTGCACCATCGCTAAATCTTTTCATCACCTCATTATGAAATTGACTAACAGTAAATTGCCAACCTTCTGCAGGTTCATATTTTAATAAATCTTCAATCGAATTTTCACGCACAAAATTATAATTTGGCAATGTTTTTATCTTTTCAATATCAAAATAATAAAATCTACATTCTTTTTTTTCATGAATCAGGCGACGAACATTTTTAAAAATCGTTGCCGGAATTTTAGATTTATTAACTCTTCTTAATTTATGAATAATTTTATCAACGATCGAAAAAGCCTTTGTTTTTCGGATGTTCAACTTTTGTAATGACTCTCGTGAAACTCTTGCGATTCGTCTTAAAGTTTGATTTTTTGTAAAATCGGTTTTATCAAAAAAAACATTTAAGGTGTGTGCATCATCGTAATGTGTGGCAAAACGTTCTTTGTAACCTTCACCCGGGCTGAGGTCAAAAGTTGCAATTCCTTTTTTTGCAAGCTCTTTTTCAAGCAGCAAAATATGAATTTTACTTGGTGAATGATTTGCAAAAAAAGGCGACATTGATGTCACGCTAAGCAACATTTCGTCGCGATTTTTGAGACAAATTTGAGCAGAAACTATATTGTCGCCAGCTTTTAAAAGTGTTGAATAAACAAGGTCAGTATTTTCAATTAAATCACGATGAAAGGCTTTGCGTCGCGGGTCAATATTTGGTTTCTGATTATGTAAACCACTCATTCGCAGTCTGGCAAAATCTTCAAATTCATCAAAATTCGCAGCAAAATCAACCGAGGTTTTGAGTTCAATAAGTTTTAACTCGCCGCTTTTGCTAATGTTCTTAATTTTCCCTTTGTTGCTTTTTTTCTTGAGTGAAGTTTCAGCGTGTTCGCCATTACCAATTTCTACCAAAGGTCTTAATATTTTCTGCAATCTGCTTTGCTTTCCCCATTTTCCTTCAAGCCATTCAAGCGGAGAATTTGGTGCCAGAAAAAGAAAGTGCAAGCTGTTTTTAGGAAACTCAAGAGCGAGCAAATCTAAGGCTTTTTCGATAAATAAATTTCGGTTTTCGTGAGTTGCAAGCCAAGTTTGATATTCTGAATGATAAGTTCCGGCAAAGCAAAGCTGCACAACTTTTTCGCAGAAACTGAGGGGAATAAGTCCTTTTAATTCGCCTTTTTCATCATATTCGTAAACCAAAACCAGCTCATGTTTTTCGTGATAATTTTTTAACCAAACATTTAAAAATTGAAAGTCTTGAAACACAGTTGCCCAATCGCAGACATCAAACAAATGTTGCCATTTAGCTTGAAACTCAGCGTTATAAAATAATGTTTTTGCTTCTTTTCCTCGGGCAAGAAAAATGGTCATTGAAATTACAGGTTTGTTGAAAAAAAATTGAGAAGAGTTTGAAATAACTCGTCTCAATTATACAACAATTAAACTGCAATTTAATATCTATTTTTTTAGGCGATCGATAAACATTTTTCGGAATTTTAAAACTTTCGGTGCAACGACAGCCGCACAATATGGCTGATTTGGATTGTTTGCAAAATATTCTTGATGATAATCTTCTGCTGAATAAAAATTAGTAAATTTTGTAACTTCGGTGACAATCGGGTTATCGAAAATACTTTGTTTGTTGAGACTTGTAATAGTTTCGAGTGCAACTTTCTCTTGTTCATCAGAATGAAAAAAAATCGCCGAGCGATATGACGAACCAATATCATTACCTTGTCTATCTTTTGTGGTCGGATCATGAACAGCAAAAAAAACATGCAAAATATCACCAAAAGAGATTTCGTTTGGATCAAATTCTACATTGACAACTTCCGCGTGTCCGGTAGTTTCGCTGCAAACTTCGCGATATGTCGGGTTTTCTGTGTGTCCGCCTGAATAACCAGAAACTACAGAATTTACACCTCGCAAATCGTCAAAAACTGCTTCAACACACCAAAAACATCCGGCTCCTAATGTTGCTATTTCCATAAATTAAGTATCTCACATTGCTGCTAATTTATTCCATTTTTAAATCTTCAAAAGAACCAATTGCATCGTGATTTATCGGTTGGCGAACTATTCCATTTCCGGGTCTAACAGAAAGTAAAGTGTTTAAACCGGCATCACTTGCCGCATCTAGCTCGGCTAAAATATCAGAAATAAACAAGATTTCCACAGGTGGAAAATTCAAATGTTTGGCAATATTTCGATAACTTTGAGCTTCTTTTTTTCCGCCAGTTTGCGTGTCAAAGTAGTTGGAAATATGAGGATTAAGGTCGCCTAAAGTTGTATAACCAAACAAAAGTTTTTGGGCTAAAATGCTTCCTGATGAATAAATTGCAATTGTTTTGCCTAAAGATTTCCAGGCTTCAAACGCCTTCGGAACATCTGCGAAAATTTCGCTTTTTAGTTCGCCTGATTTATAGCCTTTTTGCCAAATTTTGCCTTGCAAAGATTTTAAAGGTGTCGATTTTCGATCTACTTCTATTAAAAATTTAAGGTAGTTTGCGACTGATTCCGGTGATTTTTCGTCAAATTTTCTGCCATATATTTGTTGTGTAAAATCTTTACGATATTCAATCTTGAGTTCGACAACTTCTTCACTAACCTCTCCAAAGTTTTCCTTAAGAAAATCAATAAGATTTAATTCAGCGTAAGGAAAAAGTATTTTGTGGACAAAATTGATCGGCGTTGTTGTGCCTTCAATGTCTAAAAGAAAAGCTTTCATAATAATTATACATTACGAATTATCAACTATTTTCTATTTAAACCAAAATTTTTATTTGGATTTTATCTGAAATTTATCAATAAACATCAGCGGCAAATTATTCGTTTTTCTTTACTTAGCGAAAAAATTCTCTGTGCATAATCTCATAGAGGAATGTCGTCCACACCAAAACACATCGGTTGATAACCTTTATCCACTTCACTTTCAGTATAATGCGGTGTCCAGCCGGAAATATCTTCAAAAAGACGAATTGCTCGCACAGTTTTATCACCGCAAAGATTAAACCAATGTAAAGTTCCTCGCGGAACTCTTATTAAATCGCCGGCTTCCATTTCGATTGAAACAACGTCCGAATTTTCTGGTGCAATGTGGAAAAGTCCGTGTCCTTTAACAATAAAACGAACTTCATCTTCATCGTGCCAATGTTCGCTATTAAACTTATTGAGCATTGCTTCAAGATTCGGCGTAGTCGGAACAATATTGATGACATCCGCCGTCACAAATCCGCCTTGTAACTTCAATTTTTCTATTTCGGGCGAATAAGCAGCCAAAATCCCAGCTTCCGTTGCATCTTGCGAAACTCTTAATGAATCTCCATCCCAACGCTCATAGTCGATACCAATTTTCGACAAATATTCAGTAATTTTAGAAACATCGCGGAGTATTAAATTTTTATCAAGAACATTTACGATTGCCATAGCTTTTAATTTTTAATTCGATTAATTATTAAATTTTTATTCTCCTTCCCAAAACTTCAAACATAAACTCGAAAATTTCAATATGACGCTTAGCTTCAGAAACACTTTCGCCCCAAGTGTAAAGTCCGTGTCTGCGTAGATAAATGCCGTGGCAATTGGGGTTTTCTATCAAAACATTTTCAATAATTTGCGAAAGTGATGCGTAATCTTGCGAATTTTCAATTATTGGAAGTTTTTCAACATGTTCATGAGTTGTTACTCCAGCCAAACCTTTAAGCATTTCATAACCTGAAATTTCGATAAAACCTTTTTCAAAATTTACGTCAGATAAAATTGTTCCCCAAACGGAATGTGTGTGCAAAATTGAATTTGCCGATTGTCGATGACGATAAATTGCGAGATGCAAAAGCGTTTCGGCAGAAGGTTTGCCGTGTCCTTTTAATACATTGGCTTCATTATCCACTTCGAGAAAATGCGTCTCATTTAAAACACCTTTTTCGTTTCCGCTTGAGGTAATGCAGAGTGAAAACGGATTGCGTTCAAGCAAAGCCGAAAAATTTCCGCTCGTTCCAAGAACCCAATTACGTTGATAAAATTCGCGTCCACAATCCACTAACTGATTGGTTAAAAGTTTGAAAGTCATTATCAAAAGTCTAACAAACTTTTATTCAAACCAAAATGGAACGTCTAAAAATTGTAAAAATTTAAACGCTCCATTTTAAAAATCTAAAACTTTTATTATTTTATTAAAATATTAATAGTTGAAAGCTCACGATCAAATTTGTTCCCAATATCACTAACATCTTTTTTAACAATAATATCCGGAATTATAATTTCATCTTTTTGCGGATTTATCGGCGATTGAAAATAGACCGGAATATCAATCTCGACAGCTGAATTTGGCAACCTCAAAAAGAAATAATTTCCACCATTAATACCTTGTTTGTTGCCACCCGAAACTTGCCCGACGATTTTTGCGAGTTTGTTAGTGTTCACATAATCCAAAAATTGAAAAGTCGCTGAAGAATTGCTCGAGTCGGCGATAATGAATGTTTTGCCTTGAAAATTATTTGCATAAGGTTCAACTTGCGGATAATTTTCGCGTCCGATTATTTCAAAATATTTATCGTCAAACTTACGAAAAATATTTGTCGGAACGCCGTTTTTAATAGCAGATTTTAGTTCATCGCTGTAAGTATCAAGATATTTCGCCAAATCGGTTTGAGCCTCAACATTTCGCACAAGTCGTTTACTCTCAGCATATACACCGAGTTTTGTTTTAACCAAATAGCGTGAAAGTTCAAAACCGACATCCATATCTCCGCCGCCATTTCCGCGTAAATCAATGATTAAATTTTTGATGTTTTTCGTTCGAAGTTCTGCAAAAGAATTCGCCAAAAAATCTTTGAATTTGATTGTTTTTAAACGCCAAGTTATAGAATTTTCTATCTTTAAATAACCTGTCGAATTTGACTGAATTTCAAATTTCCAACCATCATCATGCGTTGGCGAAGCTCCGTAACGCTTTACCATTTCTGCTGTGCGTTCTTCTTTGGTCATTGCCGGAACTTGAAAAATTGTCGGTTTTTTTGTTGCAAAATCAATTACATTAAAGGTCAAAATATCGTCTTTCAACGGGAAAAACAATGGAAAATAAATATCAAAAAGTGTGTATCTTTCGGCTTCAAACCGCGTTAATTCGATTGAATTTATCCGATGTTCAAGCGTTGAATTTCCATCGGCTTTTGTTATTGTCAATAATTTTTCGATAATTTCTTTAACCACTACGCCATTAATTTTCGTTATTTCACTTCCCATTGAGATAGTTTTTGACGAAGCGTTTGCCGTAATAATCATTTTTCCGTCAATGATTTTGAAATAAACAGGCAGAAAATGTTTGCGATTAAACAGACGTTCTTTCAAATTATCGTTTTGATTATAAGGATTTGCGTAAGTATGTCCGCATTTAATTTTGTTGGTGAACTGCGATATAAGCAGAAAAAACTCGCCTTCAGTCATCGAATTTTTGAGGTTAGATTCGAGTTCGGCAAAATCTTTTTCGAGATTTTCAGGCGTGTTGTAACGATAAATTCCCGGATGAATCGTTGTCAAAGTCTTTTTAAAAACCACAAAATCTTTTTGTAATTGTTGAGCTGAAAGAACATTGAGCGGTAAATTATTTTCAACTGCTCGTTTCAAAGTATAAACGTGACGAAATTGCCAAGGCGTTTTCGTTTCCTTCAAGATCGTCAAAGTGTCGTTGGTGTAAGTAATTGTTTTGCGAATCGGTTCAATTTTTTCGCCGTCTTGACCACTGCCAAGCAAAACAATTTTGCCGTCTTCGATAGATTCAATGGTAAATTCACTTTTACCAGCAAAGTATTTTTTCGTCTGAACATCAATTTTCTCAACACTTTGGTCTTTAATAATCTTGCCGAAATCATCGTAAACCGTCAAAACTTCCGCCGAATTTCCATCAGCCGACGGCTTAAATTCTATTAAGGTTTTAAGCGAAACTCGCGATTTTCCGTCCGAATAATCAAGATATTCGAGCGTGCCTTGCCATTTTCCTTCGATGGTTTGAAAGAAAGATTTGCTTTGTGAAAAAGCGTCCGTTGATAAAATTGTGATTGTTAGAGCTACTATAAAAACTAATTTGTTCATTTGTGTTCCTCGGAAAAGTTTAGCAGAAAAACTTAGCATTTTCTGCATATTTAAAGAAAACGTTTTCTAATTACAAAAATCGTCTTAATTTTCGATATGAAGCGATTTTATATTGATTTGAGTCGAATTTATTAATTTATGACAAATTCTTAAAACAAAATGTATATAGTTTATAAGCTTTGTTAAATTTGCTTTGGAATTAAAATCGCAAGCTAAATATTATCCTTTTGACGAATGCTAAAAAACGATAGAAAATCAACATCGCAAAGATCAAACCTTGCAAAATTGAAACAAAATAAATGATGCTTCGTAGATAGAAAAAATCTATCTGCATGAAAAATCTGCAAAAATAAAGCCAATCTTGATAGTAATAATTTGCAGCTAAACTAGCAATTTCCAATCTTTTTAGGTAAACTTTACGAAAAAGTAATGTATTGGTAATTATCAATCAAAGGAAAGGAAAATGGAATCAATTGAAGAGCAAATTGAAAAACTGCCGCTTGTTTATCGAATCTTAGGAAAAATCGAAAAAATAGGTAATATGTTGCCTCATCCAGCAACTTTATTTGTTATTTTAGCGGCTTTTGTTTTGCTAGTATCAGCTATAACAGCAGGGTTGGGAGTTTCAGTGACACATCCGGGAACAGGTGCAGAGGTAAAAGCGGTTAGCCTCCTGACCGTTGAAGGTTTGCACAAAATCTTAACTTCATTAGTCACAAATTTCACTGGATTTGCTCCTCTCGGAACAGTCTTAGTAGCACTTTTAGGTATTTCTGTAGCTGAAGCGAGTGGATTTATTTCAGCGATTCTCCGTTTAGCTGTAATCAAATCTCCTGCAAAATTATTAACATTCGTAGTAGTTTTTTCAGGGGTTCTTTCGCACGTTGCATCTGACGTTGGATATGTAGTTGTAATTCCGCTTGGAGCAGTAATTTTTTACGCAGTTGGTCGGCATCCGTTGGCGGGTTTAGCGGCAGCTTTTGCCGGAGTTTCAGGCGGATTCAGTGCAAATCTATTGTTAGGTCCAACCGATACCTTACTTGCTGGAATTACACAGGAAGCTGCCAAAATTTTAGATGTCGCTTACACTGTTTCGCCAGCCGCGAATTATTATTTTATGGCAGTTTCTGCTTTTTTAGTATCAATCTGCGGAACACTGGTAACAGAAAAAATAGTTGTGCCGAGACTTGGTGAATATAAGCCAAAAGGTGAAGTTGATGTTAAGACTGAAGAGTTTACTACGCTAACCCGAGCTGAAAAGAGAGGACTTCTCTATGCCTTTATTTCTTTAGCCGTAATAGTAGGTATTGTTCTTTTCGGATTAATTCCGGACAGCGGATTTCTTCGTGATCCAAAAACGAATGGCGTGCTTGATTCGCCATTTATCAAAGGCATTGTTGCGATTATTTTTCTTGCCGGAGTTGTATTAGGTTTGGCTTACGCTTTTGGTGCGAAAACTCTAAAAAATGATTCAGACGTGATGAACGCAATGGAAGGATCAATGAAAACGCTCGCGGGTTATTTGGTTTTGGCGTTTTTTGCTTCTCAATTTGTTGCATTTTTTAATTGGACGAATCTAGGTGTTATTACCGCCGTTAATGGTGCCGAACTTCTTAAATCATTAAATATTTCGGGCGTCCCATTGATTATTTCTTTCGTAGTTGTAACAGTAATTTTGGATTTATTAGTCGGAAGTGCCTCCGCAAAATGGGCAGTAATGGCTCCGGTTTTTGTGCCAATGCTGATGATTTTGGGATATTCGCCGGAAACGACCCAAGCCGCTTACAGAATTGGTGATAGTGTAGCCAACATCATTACGCCTTTGATGTCATATTTTCCGTTGATTGTTGCTTTTGCTCAAAAATACGACAAAGACGCAGGAATTGGAACAATTATGGCTCTCATGATGCCATATTCGGTTGTCTTTTTTATCGCTTGGACAGGTCTTTTGGTTTTTTGGTATCTACTCGGATTACCGCTTGGTCCGGGAGCGGAATTTTATTACCAGCCAACGCCTCAGTAGTGCAAATTTAAATTTAATAACGACTGATAAAAACTCGCTTCAAACTAAAAATAGAGCGAGTTTTTTAATAAGTAAGAAGAATTTGATTTATTGAAATTTTATATCAATCAAAAAATAAGTGGGAATTGAGTATTTCACTCCGAATTCTTCCGGATTTACTCCTGATTGTGCGACTTCGCAATATTGTCCCCAACCTTGCTTATTGATGTACGGCATCATGTAGGTCAGGATGTAAGAACTTGCATTTACGGGAATTGACGTTTCTTTCTCACTTCCCAAAAAATCCTTTTGAGCAAACCCTTTGAAATTTTCGCCGACTTTATATTCTTTCATTGTAGAAAAGCCGTTAAACTGAAAATCGAATTTTGCCGTATTTTGCGGCGTGATTTTAGTCAAAATCTTGAACATAAATTTTTCGCTTTTGATCTTGAACATTTCGGCTTCTTTCGAGTCAAAAACTACTTCTTGTTTGGCAAGTTTTCCGTTGGTATATTCCTTGATAGAAATTTGAAAATTCTTATTTATTAAATCTTTACCCGTAAAAATCATCTTGCTCAAACCTATGTCTTCAAACCTCAAAATGCTCATCAACTCCGGATTTTGCGAACCGTATTCGTTACGCATTTTAATGTCGGAGGTTGCCGAATTCGAATTTGTATCGGTTTTGGCGTTCGATTTATTTGCAGTCTGAGCATATATCAATGCGGACGTTAAAACGATTAGTGCGATTGTTATGATTGTTTTTTTCATGATTTTTCTCCTTTTGAATTAATTAAGACCGTATTTTTTCTTTACGCTATTTCGCGTTTTCTCATCAGCCATTTTTATACTGCCCTGACTACCACTTTGACTGCCGAAAATTTGATAATTAAATTTCGCCGAGTAAATTCGGTCAAGCAGCATTTTTAGCGGCATTGAATCAAGCTCATTTTCTTTGACAGCTTTATGCACCAAGGACAAATATTTTTCCATCATTTTTGGGTTTGAATGCTGAATTACCGACCACATTACGGTTTCGTATTTTTTCCCGACCAATTTTGCTCCGATATAGGTTTTATATTTTTTGAAAAGTTCTTCGATCAGCTGCTGATTTTTAAGATCAAGCGGAGTTTGCTTGCTCCAATCAAGCACTTTATCTGAGCGATACTTTTGATCGTTTGCGTCAATTTCGATGATTTGTTTAACCAATTCAAGATTCAAATTATTCGTTTTGGCGTAATCCGCCACATTGAACGGGACTTCAACAACGGCTTTGGATTGACATTCCTTTTCCGCTTCAGCAAAAGTGCTGCGAATGACTGCGTATTTAGGATTGTCAGCAACATTGCTCCAATAAAGAATGATGTAATCGCAACTTCCTTCCGCATTCTTAAACTTTTTGAAAGCAAGCTGAACGTTTTGCTCAGGTTCTTTTAGTGAGAGAAAAGCGGAAAGCAGGTTGAAATAATTAATGACATTAAAGGTAATCCAATTTTTTTCAACGTACTTTTTAGTCTCTGACAAAATCATTTTCGCGTAATCGAATCCCTCTTGCGTAACGCCTTCGCGTTGTATCGGCTTATATTCAAGAGCTTGTTTTTCATATTCCTGCTCGCTAAAAATGAAATCGGAATTTTGTGCATTAGCAATGAGTAATGATAAAAAAACGATGGTAAAAATTAGTTTCAAAAGTTTCATAATGTTTGTTTCTCTCTTATTTTTTGGCAAAGTTTGCCCTTCAACTCGAATTTCAAAAACTCGGTTGGTCGATTATTATTAGTTAAAATTGAAAATTTATCTGATTAGATCTTCTAAGAATTTTTGAATTTCGGGATTGTTACTAGTTCGTAAAGCACGAATTGCTTCAAGCCTCATTTTGTCCGATTTATCGTTTTTGGCGATATTGAGTAGTTTCATTGCGGCTTGATTTTCCTTAGCAGAAGAAAATGTGCGAATGATGGTTAGTTTTAATTCTTCATCATTTTCTGAATCATACATTTGTGAAAGAATTTCGAGAACACCTTCTTTTGCTGACCAACCTGAAAATTTTCTCAAGTTTGAAAGGGCTAAACGTCTCAGTTCGGAATCTTTTTCGGTTCGGATTATCTCCAATAGTTTTTGAAAATCGATATTTTTTGAAGTCGTAGAATTCGTAGCTGGTCCGAAAGTGAAATAATGACCTTCGCCGAAAGAATTGATAATAGCTTTTTTCAGTTCTTTATTTTGCTCCGAAGCATATAGCTGAACAATGTAACTATCTGATTCTGCATCGTTTAGGTTTGACAGAGCATAGATTATTTCGGTTTTAACTTTTATGTTTGTTTCACTTTGATAGCCTTTAACCAAAGTATCCCGAAGTTGAGGTAAAAATTGTTTCTCTGATTTTGTATCATTGCCGGCGACGGTTGTATAAAGAAAATCACCATCAACGAAATATCTTGAAGTTCTAAATGTCCGAATTATTTCACGTTTTAGCGTTTCGCTAGTTTTGGAACCGCCTTGCAGCATTTCACCCAAGATCTCAATCGCACGTTTTGGATTTGCTGAATACAGGCTTTGAAAGGCTGCAAGCTTGATTTCGTCTTCGCGTTCGAGAGGTGTTTGCGAAACGGTTGAAAGTAACGTTGCTGCGACCGGATCAACGGGGAATCTTGGTGCAACAAGCGGTCGTGAAGGTGTCGAAGCAAACGCCGAAAGTTGCTCATATTTCATTACGCGAGCGTCGTCTGCCCATGATGAACTTGGAAAGTTACTCAGCAAACGGTCGAGTGTTTTATCCATTTCCTTAAACATATTTTGCTTTTTGTAGCAAAAAGCCAGCCAGTAAAATGCTGCGTCAACTCCTTTGTTTTCTGGGCAATCGCAAACAATCTCATTGAATTTTGCAGCGGCTTTTTTCCACTCTTCTTTATCAATCAGATCTCGCCCCTCGCGAAACGTTTTGTTAAATTTCTCGTCTTCGGTTACGACGTATTTCGTTGATTCGCTTCGAAGCTGAGAAGATCCGAAACCCGTGGAACTAAATATAATCAGGTTGAATAAAATGGCTAATATAATGCCGCAATTTTTAAGATTGATTTTCATAATTGTATTCCTCCAAGTAACTTACTGTCTAAAATCCTTGTAAACTGACGATAATGTTTTGATTTTTCACGCGTTGTTTGATCTCTAAAACTTCCTCTTCCGAAGGATTTACATCCAAATTCGCGATATCTAAAAGATACGGTTCAACTTTGCTCAAGATTTCGTTTGTCGCAAACGTACCATAGTTTTCGGCTTGCAGGCGAAGTTGGACGTTTTTTTCCAACAACCTGCGGGCTTGTCCACTCTCATATTCGACATCATATTCTTCGCCGCCTTCGACATTTCGGATATTTCTAAAACCTCGAAGCAGCATTTCTACTTTTTCGATCTGCTTTGCCGTCGCAATTTCAAACGATCGAATTTCATTAAACTTCACTTCGGCTTCGCTGCTTATTTTTGGCAATTGAACTCTATTTGGTTCAATCAAAGATTTCTTGATTTTCGTTAAATTGGTCGCAAAAACTTTTGATGTTTCTTCCGATGATCTTGTTTTCACAATCGTTAGCTGCTCAATTTGTTTTTCAACTCTTTTCGAAGGACGAGGAATTGCCTTTGTGACTTCAGGAACAATCGAGTCTGGTTGATTCGAAACAAACTCCTTATCTGTAACAACTTCACTCGGGGAAACATCTGGGTTTTCCGGTTGCGAAGCCGTTATTTTATCGTTGTTTCCAATTAATCTTTCCAACGAAAAGTAGCCAATTCCAACAAGAATCAAGACGATTGCCGCGGCGAAAATCGGTTTGAAAGTCAATAGACCGAATACGTTGGCAAACCAACTTGGTATGGTCGCCGATGTAATTTCTTGTCTATTTTCAGCTTCCAATCTTGCTTTAAACCTCTCGGATATATCTTTCGGCGGTTCTATTTCAAAGAGGAAATGCGAATACATTTCTTTTTCGTTATTCAATCTTTCAAATTCTGTTTCGCAGTTTCGGCAGTCAAAAATGTGCAGATTTACTTCGCCGGCAGTGTGCGAATCAAGTTCGCCTTCAACCAAATCGTTAATCAAAATTTTGTAATTTTCACAATTCATCGTTTTGCCTCCAAATACGGTCGGAGCATCGTTCGCATTTCACTTTTTGCTCGGAATAAATCAGTTTTCAATTTTGGAATTGCACTTCCCGTGATTTCCGAAATTTCGTTGTAACTAAGTTGCTGCATTTCTTTCAAAATAAATATCATTCGCCTATCTTCGTTCAATTTTCCCAAAGCAATTTCTATTACTTGGTTTAATTCTTTGTTCAAAAAACGAGCATCAGGCTGCGGATTTTTGTCGTCCGATAAATTCAACGTTTCAAATTCGTCATCACTTTTTTCACCTTCTTTTCGTTTTGATCTGAAAGATTGATAGACGAGATTTTTTGCAATGGAACATAACCAAGTTTTCAACGATGCGTCGCCGCGAAGTGAACCGATTCCTTTAAATGCACCGAGAAAAGTCTCTTGCGTCAATTCTTCGGCTGATTCGTGATTGCCGAGCATTGCGTAAATAAATTTGTAAATAAAACGATGATGCTCTTCAAATATCTGACCAAATGCTTGCCGATCGCCGCGTTTTGCTTGGGCAATTATCTTGTCGGTCAAGTTTTTGATTTCTTCACTTGCGTGATAAGTCATCGAGATTTCCATAAAGCATTCGGCTGTTTTTTTAACATCTTACACTTCATTAGTTACGGATTTGCGGAAAAGGTTTCAAAAATATAAAAAAAGACCGTAAATCTCTTTCGAGAAATACGGCTTGATTCTATATTAACAATTACTTTTAGATTTACATTCCAATCAAAGCAATTCCATCTGGATTTTTACCAACGGCAACTTTGCCTATAATTTCGCCTTTTTCTATATCGATTTTCAAGACAAAATCGTTTTGTGTAGCGGTAACAAAAGCTGTTTTACCATCTTTGGAAAAAATCAATCCGAGCGGCGTACTTTCAAGTTTGATTCGTTTAACTTCATTCCGAGTCGCCGTATTAATTACGATTAGTTCTTTCGTATTCGGCATTGTCGCAACCAGCAATTTGCCATCGGGCGTGAATCGAACACGATATGGACGTTCGACGAGTTTTACTCTTTCCACAACCTTGATTTTTCGCCGATATTCGCCTAACGTGCAGGCAAAGTATTTCGGAAAATACTTCGAAATTGTTTTCGGATGAACGCTCGCCTCAGTTGCCAAATCACGCAGCGAAATTTCATCGTTCCAGTTATCGTTAAGTAATTCCATAACCTTCTTCAACCAAATTGGACGAGCAAGTTTTTGTTCATTTTTATCGTTTAGCAAGAGCAACATAAGCATTTCAATCGAATTCTCGGAAAATTCATCGTTCGCTAATATTTCCTAGTAAATCTTTAAGACAATGAACTTAGTGTTTGCATTTTTTCAATTGAAGATATGAAATCGCTTTTGATAATCGAATTATCTCGGAAAAAATCATCTTCCAATTCAACGTTGATATTCTTTTTCGGAAAGCCTTTGTAGATAGTTTGGTGAATCTCGCCTGCGTGAAAAAAACATCAATTCGCCTGAAAGTTTTTCGGCTTCGGCATTTGTTCGCTAGTCGATTGCATCCCCGTTTAGCAGTAAACTAAAATGCGTGGTTTCGTGGTAATGCGGCATATCAGTATCAGCCGTTTTAAGGTGAGTGGTAACGTAGATATTGCTTTTAACTTGCGGCAAATACACGACTTCGCGTGAATACCTACCTTGGTTCAAAGCAAGATAATTTTGAATTGTTAATGCCGAATTCACAGAATAACTATGATTACGAAGAATATTGTGATTAGGTTTTCAGATAAATAATAACGTTTAGTAATAACTCTATTCAAAATTGACAAATTCATCTTCCAAAACAGAAGCGTTTCGCGAAATATGATTAAGTAAATCGAAAGTATTTATTCTGTTTCTGCCGCTTTCTTTGGCTTGATACAGTGCTTTATCAGCAGCGTTTATTAAATCGGCTTCTGTCATATCTAATTTTGCAAAGGTTGTAGCAACTCCAATGCTTATAGTCAAAAATTCGTTTGTTTTTGATTTTATATGAGGAATTTTAAGATTTTTCAAATTTTCTAACGCTTGTTCGGCAATGTTTATAGCACCAGCAGAGTCTGTTCCACCCAGAATAATTGCAAATTCTTCGCCGCCATATCTAGCCACGAGATCAGTCGGTCGCTTGATTGTATTAGCCAATGCGGCGGCAACTTTTTTCAAACATTCGTCACCAGCTTGGTGCCCATAAGTGTCATTAAAAAGTTTAAAATGGTCAATATCTAAAATTATTAGAGATATTTCAGTCTTAAAACGAACAGCCCGATTCCACTCATCTGACAGAAAGTCTTCAAATAAACGTCGATTTCCGACAGATGTCAGACCATCAGAATTTGCCAAAAGCAACAAACTTTCGTTGGCATCTTTTAGTGCCTCAGTTCTTTTTAAAACCAGTTTTGTTAATAATTTTTCGCGTTTTTCAAGACGATTAACATTTATTTTATAAGTGCCTAGCAGCAATATTATTGCTCCAATAACACAGGCTAACTGAAACCAAAATGTTTGATAAAAAAATGGTTTAAGTCTCAACTCAATTGTCGTTCCATTGTCGTTTTGAGTGCCATCGCTAGTTGCTGCAATTACATGAAATTTGTAATTTCCAGGTGGTAAAAATGAATAATAAGCTGTTCGGCGAGTTCCGGCATCAATCCAATCTTCATCGTGACCTTCTAGTTTATACTTGAATTTAATCTGGTCAGATTTGATTAAACTTAAGCCAGTATATTTGATTTCTATATTTCTTTGTCCGGGTTCGATTGCAATTCCATTCCGAAAATCGATGTTTTCTCTTTCAACAGTTACCGATTCAATAACAACTGATGGCGGTAATGATTTGTAACTTTCTGCATCCGGATTTATAACAACTACGCCATCTTGCGTCGGAAACCAAAATTTTCCATCTTTATCTTTAATACTTGAAGGTTGTCGTCCGCCGTTACATTCAATGTTCAGCATTCCATCTTCTCTGCCGTAACCAACACTGTTAATTTTTGCAATTTTACCATCGGCAAAATCATTGAGTTCAGACACTTTAACGCGATAAATGCCACGATTAGAACTTATCCAAAAATTTCCATAAGCGTCATCTTGAATTGCAAATACGCCATTATTGTATAAACCGTTTTCAATTTTGTAGGTGACAAATTTTCCATTTTTGAATCGGCTCAAACCTTCATCGTAAGTTCCAATCCAGAATGTGCCTTCTTTATCTTCATAAATTGTTCGAACATAGTTTCCAGATAAACCATCTTTCGAAGAATAATTTATAAACTTTCCGTCTTTAAATTCGCTTATACCGCCATAACTCCCGAACCATAATCTTTTGTTTGAATCCTCAAAAACTAAAGTTACAATATCGCTCGGCAAACCATCTTTTACTGTAAAACTAGCAACTTGCTGATAATCTTTAAATTGTAAAATTCCCTTGTTGGTTGTTACCCAAACATTTCCGTTACTATCAGGCTGAATTGCATAAGCATGAGTTCCGCCTTGTTGAACTTTTGTCTCAATCTTTCCATTTCTGTAAATAAAAACACCGCCAGTCACTCCAAACCACATAGTTCCATTTGAATCTTCCAAAATTGATTGAATAACTATTTCAGAAGTTGCTATACCTGAAAAACTTTTGAGGTTGAAGTTTTCAAACTTTCCATTTCTAAAAACATTCAAACCTTTTGTTGTGCCAATCCAAATATTCTCTTTAGAATCGCGATAAATTGGGTAAACCTCCGAATTATTTATTCCATCTTTTACACTATATGCCTTGATAACTTCTTTTCGTAATCTATTTAGCCCTTTATTTGTGGCAACCCATTTTGTTCCTTCTCTGTCTTTCATTACATTAATAATTGTGCCATCAGAAAGTCCAACATCTTTTCCCCATTGAATAAATTTTCCATCTTTATATTCAATTAAACCAACGCCTGAAGCTGCAAGTCCGCCACTTGCAAACCATAAAGTTCCGTCTGTTTCTTCCCAAAATGAGTGATAGTTTGAATTTGGCAAGTTTTCTTTTTCAGAAAATGTAGTTATTTTACCCGTTTTTAATAAATGAAGGGCTTCTTCTCCGATCCAAAAATTGCCTTTGTTATCTTCATAAGGGCAAACAATAAAGTCTTTGTTTCCAATTACTAAAGGATAAACTGTTGTAATTCCATTTAGAATAGATTTTGTTTCAGTTGGAGTTATTGTCCATGAAGTTCCGGACTTGCCTTTATATTCAATGATTTTGCCTTTAATTTTCTGTTTTTCAATAAAAACGAACTTATCATCAACCAATCGATACCAGCTTCTGCCGATTCTATCTTCATCTTCAACCAAAAATCGCAACTCACCTGCTTCGTCCGTTATTATCTTTCGAACACTTTGTCCAGGAACTTCTTCTGGATTGAATGTCGAAAAAACTCCATCGCGAAATACAGTTAAAACACCATCTTCTATTGTATTTGCCCATAAATTCCCAAATTTATCTTTATAAAGTCCGTTGAAACGATTGTTAGTTATTCCTTTAGTATTTCCTTTATTGAAAGTTGTAAATCGAACTCCATCAAATCTTACTAAACCGTCAAAAGTTGTAAACCATAAGTAACCATCAGGCGTTTGTGTAATTTCACGCAGCCCATTTTGCGGCAGACCATTATCAGTCGTCCACGAATCGAATCGATACTGTCCAAATAAATTTTGGACAATACCGAGACATAAAAATATCGTTGCTAGAAGTACTAAACTTATTTTGGGGAAGTTCATTGAAAGAAACTAAGAAAAGAAAAGAATTTTGGGGTCGAGCAAATAACAATAACTCTATATATATTAAACACTTGTGAGTTATAAATAGTCAATCATTTTTATTTTAAAATTCTCATAAATTAATACATTTTCTTAATTTAATTATCTTATCAAATCAAACAAAATTTTTTCTAGCGTTTCACTATTTAGATTTTTTGCAATAATCACGCCGTTATGGTTTATCAGGAAATTTGCAGGAACAGCTTGAACACCATATTTTACGGCTACTTCATTCGCTTGTCCTTTTGCGTCTAACAAGTTTGTCCAACTTATTTTGTCCTCCTTTGAGGCATTTATCCAAGCGGTTTTGTCTTCGTCAATCGAAACGGAAAGAATTTCAAAATTCTTAAATTGATATTTTTCGTATATTTTCAAAAATTTCGGATGCTCCTTGCGACAGGGAACGCACCAACTCGCCCAAAAATCGAGCAAAACATATTTTCCTCTGAAAGTTTCTAAACTTACAGATTTGCCGTCAATCGAAGTTTGCGTGAAAATCGGAGCAGTTTTGCCGATTGCCACCGCTTTTGCACCTTCGATTTTGTTGGAAACATATTTTCCGGTTACGCTGTTTTTTATCAAATCGGGCAATTCGGCAAAGTCCTTATCAAGCAACGTATAATCATCTTGAAAAAACGAAAACCTTTCAAAAGCGTAAATTGATAGTAAGGATTTTGGATTGTTTTTGAAATAGAGATACGAAATATTGATGTCTGTTTTTTTGAGACTTTCAAATAATTCGCCCAATTTTGCCAAACCTCGTTCATCATTTTTTTCGCCAAGTTCACCGTAAAGCTCAAAGTAATTTGGTCTGATGCTGTCAACTATTATTAGCTTTTCAAACTCGGTTTGCTCTTTTGGTTTGGTTACAAAATTGATTTCATTAGTTATTTTAAAAACAAAATCCGTGTTGCCAAGAAAGATTTTGAGCGGTTTTATTTTTGCATTGTCAGTTGAAAAGGTCGCCGCGGTTGGCTGAATTAAACTGCTGCGAAAGTTGAACTTATTTACTTTAACGGGAAAACATTCTTCGCTTTTTTCGCCGACAATTTCGTATTTTACGCAGACTTTTTTGACGTTGGCGGTTTTTGCAACGCTTCCTGAAATTGAATAATAAAACTTATCTTGAGCAATCGAAGAAACGCAAAAAGCGAAGATAACTAAAGCTATTTTGATAATCATAATTTTACTTTATGTTGATAAAGTTTCCTTGTTTAAAACGAAGTTTGATACTTTTTATTTCAGCGAAATCTTTAATTGGATTTGACTGCAAAACTAAAAAGCTCGCTTCGTAGCCGTCCTTTAGCTTTCCGATCTTACGATTCGGGAAGATTGCTTGCGGTGTATCTTCGACGGCGATTTTGAGCAAAGTTTTGTTATCAAAAATTTTATTGTCGTGCAAATACCAAAGTTCCACGCCAAGAGTTTTTGCGTAGTAATCTGAACCGAGAATTATTTTCACGCCATTTTTATACATTAAATTGAACAACTTTTTTTGTCTTTCAATGACACGATTGAATCTATCGGTTTGTAAATCTTCTTTTCCGTCAGCGTAAATTGTTGACTCAATTCTACCGATATTTGCCGTTGGCGTGATGAAAACTTTTTGTTTCGCGGCTAATTTAATGTCAGCGAGAGTCAAATCATTTTTCGGTTTATCTTCAATTTTTCCGTTCCATCCGTAGTTCGGAGAATGAGCAAATCCGTCAACGCCGATTTTCAAACCGAGCCGAAAATCAGCGGTCGTTTCAACGTGGGCATAAACTCTTAAATTTGCTTGATGTACTTTTTGAACAACATATTCGGCAACTTCGGGCGAAAGTCCTTTGTCTCCGGCTTTTCCACTATTGCGAGTCTTGTCGTAATTTTCTGCATCAAGCAGTAAAATTTTCACAATGTCCGGTTTTTGTGCTAAAAACTTTTCCCATTTTGCATCAACATCCGCCTTTGAATCTAGAAACCAATAAACCTGATTTTCGCCAATCCGACTGAGTTTTATTTTGTCCATATTTTTTTCCCAATCGGCATAATTGAAAAATCCCATCGCACGCGGCTCATACGCCATAAACGGATGTCCGAGCGTCGAAGTTAGTCCGCCGTTGGCATAAATAACATCTAAACTTGAAGGTTTATTGAGAACAAGGCGGGCTTGTTTCGCACCCAAAGCGTAATTTGCTAAGACTTGAACATAAAAAGTTCCTTCTGTCAGATATTCATTAATCATTTTTTCAAGATTAAAATTTCCATCCAAATTATGCGTGTGGGCGTCGGCAAACGGCGGAATCACAAAACCATTTTGCAAATCAACGCTTTCGTCAATTTTAGTCGGCTTCTTTTTGACGAATGTTCCATTGATTGAATACATTGTTTGGCGTTTGAAAGTTTTTCCGTCAAACCATTGACCGTTTTTGAATTGGTAAGTTTTTGACTGCGAAAAGACGTTTGAAGCCGCGAAAAATACGAGAATTAAGCCGAGATAAAAGTTTCTTTTCATTGCTAAACTTTACACTTCGATGGCTTCAATTTGGGTTTGTTTTCGGTGAGCTGACGTTTTATTCGGTGAATGGACAAAAATATTGAATTTTACGCAAAAAGTTTTTTGAGAATTTGTGAACCTGCCCGACTCGCTTGAACCTCATCGCCATTTTTCATATACAAAATTAAGCTGCGATTGTCTTCTTCGATGCGTTCAATATAGTCGAGATTAACGACTGACGAACGATGAACGCGAAGAAATTTATCAGCATTAAATTTCGCCGAAAAATCTTTAAGATTCGTGCCGACCAAGTATTTGGTGTCTTTTGTGTGAATAATCGTGTAATCGTCGTCGGCTTTGAGCCAGATAATTTCATGGACGGCAAGCGGAATCAATCCTCTTTTATCGCGGACAAAAATGCGATTGAGCGGCTCATTATTTGGCGTGATTATTTGAGTTGAAACAGTTTTAATTCGCCGTTCGACACGCTCAACGGTTTGGCGAAATCTTTCTAATCCAAATGGTTTCTGCAGATAATCAATCGCTTCAAATTCAAACGCCGTCAACGCATAATCGTCAAAAGCGGTCGTAAAAACAATAAACGGTTGATATTTTATACGCCGCAAAACTTCTAAACCTGTAATTTCGGGAATTTGCACATCGAGGAAAATAAGTTGCGGTTTGAACTCGTCAATGAGGCGAACCGCAGTTAAACCGTCGGAAGCGGTTCCGATAATTTCCAGCCACGCAAATTCTTTGGCAAAATCGGTCAGAGTTAGCAGTGCAAGCGGTTCATCTTCGATAATTAAAGTGCGGACATTCATAACGGTTGAAAAGTTCTTTATGCCGGAATCACTAAACTTGCCGTAAACCCTTTGTTCGAAGCAGTTTCAATAGTTAAACTTGCCGAATCGCCATAACGAGTCACCAAAATTTCACGAATCAAACGCAGTCCGAAACCATTCGCATTCAAAGCATTTTCAAGAATCGCTCCATCTCCGTTATCTTTTACTGAAATATGCAATAATTCGCCTTCAAGATTTGCTTTAATCCAAATTTCACCACCAATCGCACGCGGAGAAACCGCCCATTTAACCGAATTTTCGACCAAAGATTGGAGCAAAAAAGCAGGCAGACGAACATCAAGCGTTGCCGGATCAATCTCTGATTTAACCTTTAATCTTTCGCCTAAACGCAAGTTTTCAAGTTCCAAATAATTCTGGATAAACGTCCATTCGTCCGCAAATAAAACGTCGAATCGTTCGTCTTTTTCTTCTTTTTGCGATTGCAAAACATAGCGTAACATCAAGGCGAATCGCTCAATTGCTTCCTCGGCAAGCCTAGCATCAGTTCTGACCAAAGCCATCAAAGTATGCAAAGTATTAAAAAGAAAATGTGGATTTAATTTAGCCCGAAGAGCAGAAAGTTCGGCTTGACGCTGGGCAGATTCAGCTTGAATCGCACGCATTTCAAGCTCGGCATTTTTTTTAGATTCAATTCGCAAAATCTCATTAGTTTGTTGCACATAAACTGAACTTGAGATGGTTAAATATGCCATCAAACCGCTCAATAATTGCCATTGCAAAGCATAATTTCCCCACCAATTAAATGCCCAAAAACCATCTCTCAATAAAACCCAAATCGATAAATTAACCAATGTAAAAAAACACCAAAAAAATGCAAATGATGATGCCACCAAAATATGAACAAAAACAAACGTGAATTGTTTACCTTCGCTCCACTTAAATTTTTGGCAAAAACTAACAACTAAAATCCCCAACAAAAAAGCAGATGCAACATTGCATAACACATTTATCAAAACATTTAGAACATTAGAATCGCCACCCACAACAAAAACTGCCGCCAAACTTATCGCATAAAAAAACCACGCAACCGTGTAGTAAATCCAAAATTGATGATTGTTTTTCACCGGTATTTTAATAACTTTTATCTCGATGACGTTGATCGGACGAAACAAACCTGTCCATTTCTTTTTCTGCCAAGGCTTTATGCTTCGTTTTGCGTCCGTGAACCCGCTCTCGCCACATTTTGAAACTGCTCGGCTTCATATTCGCCCGCATAATTTTGATAACTTCTGATTCATTGATGCCGAATTGTTCTTTAATCACGTCAAAAGTCGTGCGATCTTCCCAAGCCATTCCGATTATTCGGTCAATTTCTGTTTCACTAAATTCTCTAATCATATTTTCATTTGAAACAACTAGTTTTAGTAATAGGATAGTAAGAAAAATTGAATTTATTCAATAAAAATCGCTTCAAATAGAATTTGAAACGAAGTTATTTTTGTTTAGATTCACTTGATTCTAATATTTGTGATGGTTACTATCGATTTACAAATCGTCTTTTTTATCTTTCCTCGCTCCAGACGTAAAAGACAACATCATAGATAAAAAACAACCCGCAGCTACCATTATTGATACAACTACCCCAACTACAAAAATTATTGTATCCATAAAAACCTATTTTCCCGTAGTTCTTTGGTTAAAAAATATTCCTAGTCCAATAATAGATGGCACCCATAAGCCTACAAAAACTCCGGCTTCTTTCTGGTTGGGACCAAAAACTCCAAACCAAAGTGAAATTGAAAAAAGGAACGAAAGAAACGCCGCCCCAAGAATTAGATAATCTGATATTTTAAACATATAAACCTCTCGATATTTTTGTCAATTGAATTTAGATAATTAGACTCTATAAATGCTTTTAAAACAACTTAAATCATCTGAAAATTTAAAGTAATTGCATAAATAAACTTACATTATTTGTATTCTAATAGAGTATTCGCAGAGAAACCTTCAATAGTTTCATTTTTCGAAATCTTTTCTTTCGATTAATATTTGAAAATATTCTATTTGATTTACAATTTTTTTGACTCTTAGTTTGAATTTACAAATTATTGAATCAATTTTTCAGCAACCTCGCGTCCGGTTTTCATCGCGGCATTGAGCGACGGATAAGCAGTATAATCACCGCAACGATAAAGATTATCGCTGATTTTTAAGATATTTTCGGTTGCCGAATTTGTAAAATATTGCGGTAATGCTTCGGGGATTTTGTAAGTTTTGAGATGCTGCCAATCATTTTCATTGCCAAACCATTTATTCAATTCTGCCAGCACTTTCGCTTCCGTAAAATCTTTATTTCCGATCAGAGTAACCGAAATCAGAGTATTGCCTTCGGGTGCATAATTTGGCACAACATCTGAATTTACGAGAATATGATCAATCAAATCGTCTCTATTCGCGTTGATCATCAGATACGGTTCACCGCTCATTTGAATCGGTTTATCACTTGTAAAATACAAACAAGTCGTGCCGTTAAAGTCTGTCTTTACTTCATTTCCAAGCAATTTTGCGGCTGAATTTCCGTCGGTTGCAATTACGATTTTTTCGGCTTCGATAGTTTCGCCGTTTTCTAGATAAACAGTTTTGCCGTCAATTTTGCTTACTTTCGTATTGAGCCGAATTTGTTCAGGCGAAAGATACGCGGCGATTTGTTCCGGAATCGCCTGCATTCCGTTTTCAGGCACCACGACCTCGCCTTTCGCAAACATTTTGTATAGAAATTTGAAGAAACTCGAATCGGTTTGCAACTCTTCTTCGAGAAAAACTCCGCCCATAAACGGCTTGAAAAAATTATTCAGCATCGCATCCGAATAACCGTAACTTTTCAAAAAATCAATCGTTGTTTCATTAGATTTTGAAGTCGGTTCCACGGCATTTCGAGTGTCGGAATTTAGCTTCAATATCTTCATCTTATCGAACAAACTCCCGACCGGCGAAAATAATGCTTGTGGTGCGGTCAGGATATTTTTAAGCGGATTTGGCATCACAAAAAAATCGTTGCCTTTGCGGATTCTTGCTCCCGATGGTAAATATTGAAGTCGTAAATCCTTGTAATTCAATAGTTTGCTTGCTTCAGGATACGAAGTTAAAAAAACTTGAAAACCTCGGTCTAACTTAAATCCGCTAACAATATCAGTCCGCACCCGACCGCCAACTGCGTCTGATGCTTCCAAAATCAAGGCTTCAATGCCACGATCTTTTAAGTATTTTGCACAAGTCAAACCTGCGATTCCTGCTCCGATTATTACTGTCATAATTATTCTTTTCTAAGTTTACTCGGAATAACGTGCTTCGCCAAAATCTTCTTGCCGTTAAACTTACTTTCGTCGCTTTTTTTTACTGTCCAAAGCATATTGCTCGCCTTTCTTGATGCCGTTTTATAGTCAACAATCGGCTCGATATAGTCTCTGCGTAAATCAAAATTATAAAACAATGCGTCCAAAGGTTTAATCGCCGCAGGTTCGTGAACCAATTCGGGAGGAAGTTTTTGTAATTCCGGCACCCATTTTTTGATAAAAACGCCGTCAACATCGTGCTTTTTAGAATTAAACGATGGATTATAAACTCGAATTGTATTCACACCCGTGACGCTCGCTTGCATTTGAAACTGTGAAAAATGGATTCCCGGTTCGTAATCCAAAAACATTTTTGCCAAATGCCCAACGCCCGCTTGCCAAGGTTGCCACAAAGTATGCGTCAAAAAAGAGACGACCAAAGCTCGCATCCGAAAGTTTAAATAACCGTTTGCCGCCACACACCGCATACACGCATCAACCAACGGAAAGCCCGTGTTTCCTGACTTCCACGCTTCTAAAATCTTAAAATCAGTCGCCGTTCGGAAATTGTCATAAGCCGAATTGACGTTATCAAATTCCATTTCAACTTCGGCTTCAAACTTTTGGATAAAATGATCTCGCCAACGCACACGGTCTAAAAAATGTTCAAAATTTCGCTTGCCGATATTCTTTTCGTAGCGTTGCGAAAACTGGAAAACCTGTCGGCTCGACAAACAACCCCAAGCCAAATACGGCGAGATTCGACCGCAATGATAGCGTCCCGATTCGGGTTTTGAGATATTTTTGATATAAACTTTTCCGCGTTTTTCTAAAAAACCTTTCAGATATTTCCACGCCGTTGTTTCGCCTCCGGGCTGAAAATTTGGATTCGAAATGGAAATTTCTGCAGGCAACGGCAAACCTTGCAATTCTTCGATAAAGGTTTGATTTAAATGAGTTTGCGGCGGAATCAGCTTGGTTAAATCTGGATTCTGAAGCGGTCTGTTGACAATTTCATACCAATCTTCCCGCCAAGTTTTACGATTCTTTAATCCGCGAAAAACGCCGCCGCTTTGGCTTTCTCGCCAATTTACTTGGTGTATTGCGAAGAATTTCTTAAGCCGTTTATCGCGGTCAAAAGTGATTTTAACGCCCGTTTCCTGATAAGAAAAAACATTTTTGATTTTGAAATTTTCGGCTAGTTTTTCAAAAACAATTTCAGCTTCCTGATGACAAATCAAAACCTCTAAGTTGTTGCTTTGCAGACATTTATTCATATCGGCGAGGCTTTCATAGACAAACCGCCAATGCCGAATGTCGCTGTCGTAATTATTCATTACCGACGGCTCAAAAATATACAACAACAAGGTCGGCTCATCCGCCATACTCGCCTGTTGCAAAGGAGCGTGGTCAAATAAACGCAAATCACGTTTGAACCAAACTATATTTATTTCGTCTTTCGGCATTCAATTTACAGGCTCGCCAAATAATTTTCCGCCGTCTCAATATGTGTAACTCGTTTCTCATTCGGCATTTTATCAAACATTCGGACAAGCATTCCAAGTCGCGGATTCGTCAAGAAAAAATCACGATGTTTGTCCATAAAATTCCAAAAAAGCCCGTCCCAAACGGCTTGCCAATCGCCTTTCGGAAAATCGCTCATTTTCATTAAATAATTGCTGCCGCTGATGTAAGGTTTGCTCGCCATCAAACCGCCGTCGGCAAACTGACTCATCCCGTAAACGTTTGTAACCATTACCCAATCGTATGAATCTATGAACAATTCCATAAACCAACGATAGACTTCATCAGGATCAAATTCGCACAAAAGCATAAAATTTCCGATGACCATCAGCCGCTCGATATGATGACAATATCCGGTTTTGAGGGCTTTTTTTATCGTAATATCAATCGGCGGAATTCCGGTTGTGCCGTTCCAAAATGATTCGGGAATTTTGCGTTTAAACTTCCAAAAATTCATCGTCCGTTCTTTCGTTCCGGCAACTTCGTAAACGCCGCGTATAAACTCTCGCCAACCGATAATTTGACGAATAAAACCTTCTAGCGAGTTGAGCGAAATGTTGTTTTCAGCCGCAAATTCAAGAGATTTGTCGATGATTTCTTGCGGTGTAATCAAACCGATATTCATCATCGGCGTGAGCAAACTGTGATGTAAAATCTGCTCATTTGCGACCAAAGCGTCTTCATATTCGCCAAATTCGAGAAAGCGTTTTTCGAGAAATTGGGTCAACCATTTTCGGCTTTCTTCGTGAGTTGTCGGATAAACAAAATCACTTTTTAGGTCACCGTAATTGTTGTTAAAATTGGCTTTAACGTAGGTTTCAGCTTCTTTGACAAAACCATTTTCAGTTGGAAATTCAACCTTCGGAGGAATTTTCCCTTTCGGATACTTCAAACGATTTTCCGTATCAAACGTCCATTTTCCGCCAACAGGTTTGAAATCCGTATCAATCAAAATTCCGCGTTCTTTTCGTTGCTTTGTGTAAAAATCTGTCTGGAAATAATGCTTTTTAGTTTTGAAATAAGCGTCCAGTTCATCTTTTGAATTCAGAAACATCGGCGATTGATGTTCAATCAATTTAATCTTATCAGCGTGTTTTTTTATCCGTTTTTCAAGCCAATTATCGGCAACATCGCAAAAATGAATTTCGGTAAATCCTTGCTCAACCAAATGTGTCATCAATTTTCGCACGTCTGCAAGTGGTTGAGTTGATTCAATATAATTAACTTTCAAACCGTTCTCACGCAAGAAACTTTCATAAAATTTCATCGTCGCCCGATGATATTTCAGTTTTTGACGATGAAAATTGTAATGTTTGAAAAAAAGAAATTCCTCGACCAAAAACACTTCTGTATTTGGCACAATTGCAGGGTTTATCTCAAATAATTGGTGTGGAAAGATTAGTGTTGCTTTCATTTTTTGCCTAAACTCGCCAAATAAAGTTTTTCTGACAATTCAAGAAGATTCGTCGTATTTGTGTTGCTCAAAACGATGATCGTTTTTTTGCTTTGAATCGTATGAATCCAATTCGCGATTGAACCCAAAATTCCGCCCGTGCGATAGTAAAATTTTTCTTTGAAAGCTCCGTAACCGTCCGAACCCCAAATACTGTAACCCGTGTAATCCAATTCTGGATAAAATTTCAGCATCAGATCGGTCGTTTTCGGTTGTAAAAGTTTTTTGGAAAAAATTGCGGTGTCGAGTTTCAGCAAATCTTCGGCGGTCGAATACATCGCACCCGAGGCAAAGAAAGTTTCGATTAAATAAGGCTCATCGGGTTCCAATGCTTTGTTTGTTTCATTTTGCATATAGCCTGAAACCAAACCTTTGACGGATTTTAGAGAATTTGCCATTCCCGTATCTTTCATTTTTAACGGCGACAGAACTTCTTTTTGCAAGACTTTTTCAAATGATTTTCCTGTAACTTTTTCGATGATTTTGCCTAAAATGATGTATTCGGTGTTAGCGTAAACGCTTTTTGATCCCGGCTCGAATTCTAGTTTTCCGGAACAATATTTCTTTATCATTTCGTCCAAAGTGAGCGAAAATTTATAAAGCAACATTCCGCCTCTGTCGCTTTCGTGGGCGATGCCCGACGAATAAGTTAAAAGTTGGTGTATCGTCACTTTATCTTTACCGACACCTTCGTATTCGGGAAAATATTTGCCGATTGTTGCGTTAAGGTCTATTTTGCCTTGTTCGTAAAGTTTTAGAATCAAAACGGCAGTAAAAGTTTTGGTAATTGAAAGGATTTTAAACTTTGATTTTGATGAAATTGCCGTTTTCAATTGTCTGTCCGCTTGTCCGACTCCGCTGATAAAGTCAATTTTCCCTTCAGTTGCAACCAAAACTACGCCATTAAAATTCTTTTCTGTTTTATACGATTCAACGATTTTCTCTAATTCGGAATTGTTGCCGAAAGCGGCTGTAACCAAAATAAAAACTAACAAAAAAGCTAATAATGTTTTCATAATTTCCCCTTGTAATTTTTTTTAACTAATTTTACCCTTGTTTGCCCGACATTTATCGCTACAAAATTTTACTTCGTTCCAAACTTTTTCCCACTTTTTTCGCCACGCAAACGGCTTTTCGCAGGTTTGGCAAAGTTTAGTCGGCAAATTTTGCTTTTTAACATTTTTCATCAGTCAAATTCAGGTAAATTGCTCGTGCGTGCATACGGAAAAGTTTCGATTTTCTCCACTTTGTGATAAGTGTTGAGTCCTGAAATTGCGACATCGCTAACATGATTCAAATCAACATTTCCATCTTCCAATAAAGCATTTTCGGGCAAAATAATGTGCTGAATTTCGCCGACAATCAGAATCGTTTTGTTCAAATTTATATCAATTTCATCAGCAAATTTCAGTCCGATTTTTATTTCACTTTCGGCAACAAAAGGTGCGGCAAAACTGTCGATAAATTCTTCGGTCAAACCGCATTTTTCAAATTCAGACTCTTCACGCTCAAATTTTGCGGACGTAAAATGTGCTTTTTCAACGAAAGATTCGTGAACGTGATTTATCGTGTAAACTCCGTTTTGCTTGATATTTTCGTACGTATGTCGCGGGACTTCATCAATCGGACGCAATATAAATCCAAGCAACGGCGGATTTGCTCCGATATGCACAACCGAGCTGAAAATAGCTAAATTCGTAACGCCTTGATCTGAAATCGTCCCAATCAAATTTGCCGATTTGTAGCCGCTGATTGAATTTATCAAATTTGCTCTCTTAAATTTATCTAATTCGAAAAAATCTTTTTGGCTAAAATGTTTCATAAATTATTTTTAAAATTCAAGGATTAAAGAAACATATTTACACATTTAAAAAAATTTAAAAACTATCTAATTTCAATCTATAAATTCGCTAAAAAATGATTTTGAGTTTCAAAAATAATATTTACTTTAAATATTTTGTATCTTCAATCTTCAACAATCAATTAGCCGTTTGTAAAAAAAGCTACCAAAACCTTTTTCTTTATTTTACCGTAAACTGACTATGAAAATTCTAAAACTTTCGCTTTTATTTACATTGTTAGTAATGCCGAGTTTCGCCGCAAACATAAAATCTGGTGAGCAGTTAATAACGGCAATGCACAAAAAATATCAATCTAAATGGTATAAAACGCTGACGTTTGTCCAGAAAACCATCAACTACAAAGCCGATGGAACGACAGATGTGGCAATTTGGTATGAAGCCTTAAACGCACCTGGAAAACTACGCATTGACATTGCACCGCTCGAAAAAGGTGATGGAATTTTGTTTGCTGATGGTGTTCTGCACTCAATTCGCGATGGAAAAGTTGCTGGAAAACGTCCGTTTGTTCACCCACTTTTGGTGCTTGGTTTCGATGTATATATGCAGCCAGTTGAGAAAACACTCGAACAAATGAAAGGTTTGAATATAGATATGTCAATTGTTCACGAAGAAAAGTGGCAGGGTAAAACAGTCTATGTGGTTGGTGCAAAAAGAGGTGATTTGAAAACGCCACAGTTTTGGATTGAGAAGAAAAATTTACTTTTTGTTCGCTTGATTGAACTAACCGGAAAAGACAAAAAAAGTATTCATGAAACGCAATTCAATGATGATAGAAAGATGAAAGGTGGCGGTTGGGTTTCGGCAGAAGTTCAGTTTTTTGTTGATGGAAAACAAACTACGACCGAAGAATATACAGATATTTAAACCGGAATGTCGCTTGATGCAGATTTATGGAATCCGGAAAAATGGTTAATTGTTGATCGTAATTATTTTAAAAAGAAATGATTCGTAAACTACATTTAGTCTTTGGAATTCTTCTATTTGTCGTTTTTGTAACAACTGGAAGGTTTATGCGTTTAGATTTTCCCGACAAAGAAATTATTCCGCAAGAATTACGGATATTGATGCGTTCGCGGCATATTTACATTCTTTTTTCGTGCTGTATTCACATTTTGCTAGGCGTTTATTTTCAAACATTCTCAAAGGCATGGCGTAAATACCTTCAAATATTTGGCTCGTTTCAACTAATAATAGGGAGTGTTTTGTTAATTTATGGTTTTGTTTTCGAAACTTACCAAATACAACATTTTTCTGATATTTCGCGTAACGGAATTTACTTAACTCTAAGCGGAACAGTATTTAACCTGTTCGCAAGCATTTATTCAAAGATAGAAAAAATATGAAAGCCGTTTATATAAATGAATTTGGCGGGACGGATAATCTTGAAATTCGAGAAGTTGAAGATTTGGCAAAGCCGACCGGAAACGAGGTTTTAATTCGTGTAAAAGCCGCCGGATTAAATCGTGCAGATATTATGCAACGAAAAGGTTTTTATCCGGCACCCATTGGATTTCCCGAACGAATTCCGGGACTTGAGTTTGCAGGCGAAATCGCAGAAATTGGCGAAAATGTTGTGAAATTTAATATTGGCGATAAAGTTTTTGGCATAATCGCCGGCGGTGGACAAGCCGAGTTTGTCAAAAGTAACGACGAAGAAATATTGAAGTTTCCGCATAATTTAAGTTTTGTTGAAGCCGCTTGTTTTCCTGAGGCATTTATCACAGCTCATGATGCAATTTTTACACAAGCAAATCTTAAGCAAGGCGAGAGTTTGCTGATTCATGCTGTTGGTTCCGGAGTTGGTTTAGCCGCGTTGCAGCTTGCTAAAGCTAATAATATAAAGGTTTATGGAACTTCAAGGTCGCCTGAAAAACTTGAAAAGTGCAAAAACTTTGGACTAGACAATGCAATTTTGGTTACAGAAAATGTGAAGTTTGCAAACGTAGCAAAAGAGATAGATGTTGTTTTAGATTTAGTGGGTGCCAAATATTTTGCAGAAAATATAGAGAGTTTGGGTTTAAAAGGAAGACTGATTTTGGTCGGTTTAACTTCCGGTTCAAAAGTAGAATTTGACTTAGGAATTGCACTTCGAAAACGTCTAAAAATAATTGGAACTGTTTTGCGAGCCAGATCAAGTATTGAAAAAGCTACTGCTACAGAAAATTTTTCACGTGATGTTTTGCCACTAATTGCTTCTGGAAAAATTGTCGCTAATCTCGATAAAGTCATTCATTTCAAAGACATCCAAGATGCTCACGAATATCTTGAGTCAAATGAAAGTTTTGGAAAAGTTGTTTTAAAATTTTGATATAAAATTTTAACGGTCTCTCAATTACAGTTTAAAGTTGAAATGAATGACCATTCAGTTATACTGTTTTCAAGATGAATTTTACAGAAACAATTTTTATTACTGGTTTTCCAGGTTTTATTGCCGGAAGATTAATTGGTCGCTTAGTAAACAGTTCAACACAGTTTTTCTTGCTTGTTCAGCCTCATTTTGTTGAAAAAGCAATGAAAGATATTGAAAAAATTGCTGCACAAACGAACACGCCTTTAGAAAATTTCTGCATATTAAAAGGTGATATAACTGAACAAAACCTTGGTTTATCAGCAGAATCTTTGTCAGCCGCAAGGCAAGAAACCACCTCAATTTTTCATCTTGCCGCAGCTTATGATTTGAGCGTAGATAAAGATTTGGCTTTCAAGGTAAATCTTGAAGGTACAAAAAACGTCAATATTTTTGCTAAGTCTGCTTCAAATTTGAAACGATATAATTATATTTCTACGTGTTATGTTGCGGGCAAAAGAACCGGAAAAATTCTGGAAACCGAGCTCGAACATACTGCCGGATTTCGTAATTATTATGAAGAAACGAAATATCTTGCGGAAGTTGAAGTCGAAAATCTTAAATCAGAATTGCCGATTACAATTTTTCGTCCGACGGTTGTCTGCGGCGATTCTAAAACCGGCGAAACCGCAAAATATGATGGCGTTTATTATGTAATCAATTATTTGAAAAAATTTCCTAGTTTGTTTGGGCTTGTAAATGTTGGAAATGCAGTGGTTAAGATAAATCTCGTGCCGGTTGATTTTGTTGTCGAAAGCCTTGTAGTTTTATCAAAAGACGATCAAGTGACCGGAAAAACTATTGCTCTCGCTGATCCAAACCCGCTAACTTGTGGTGATTTGTGTGATGAAATTGCTATTTCATTAGGTGGAAATAAATCTATCATTAATTTTCCGATGAAGTTAATGGAAAAACTTCTGATGTTGCCATTTTCACCGTCGATTAGCGGTTTACCGCATTCAGGAGTTCCATATTTTCACAATTCACAGCAGTTTGACACGAATGAAGCTAGTAAAAGTCTTGAAAAATATAAAATTTCTGTGCCAAAATTTTCAGAATATGTTGGTAACTTGATAAAGTTTGTGAAGAAAAATCCCAAGTTGTAATCTTTTTCGCAAGTTGAGACATCAAACCTTACGTGATGAAAAAAAACTTATTAATCTTTCTCCTAATTATATTATTTACAACCTTTAGCAATGCTCAAAGTGGGCGAGTTACACCAACCCCAATCGAAGAAAAACCAGAAACAGTTGTAACTGAAGAAATAAAACTTAACATTTCTGCTATTGATGGCGAAGGGAATTTTGCCAAATCGCTAGCAAAAGAAGACCTTGTAATTCTTGAAAATAGCGTTTTACATCAAGCAACAAGTGTTCGAAAAATCGCAGCGAGTGTTTTAATTGTGCTTGATACCGGCGGCGAAGAAAGGCAAGCAAAAGACTTTACGACAACCAGAAATACTGCAAAAAATCTTGTAAATCTGCTCCAAACTGATGATTCGATTGCTGTTATTCAATATAATGACAAAATAGAAACGCTTATCGATTGGACTTCTAATAAATCTGAAATTACCAATATCTTGAAGACTAAAATGAATTTTGGTAAACGTTCGCGGTTTGTTGATGCCATTGATTTTTCTATTAAATATCTTGAAAAATCGCCGAATGATAATCGACATTTAGTTTTGATAACTGACGGTTTAGACAGCACAAAAAATAATTCTGAAAGGGTAAACGCTCTTAAACGACTGCTCGCAACAACAATAAATGTTCACATTTTAAGTTATTCAAAAATGGAGTTACTTGTTTCTGAAAAACGTGCAAAAACTTTCGGAAAAGCATCGCCAAGCGTATTAAAACTTCCGCCAGGTGCGGGAAATCAAGATCCGAGCATACCTAAAAATTTCCCGAATGTGATGATAAACCTCGACCGCGAAATGGCGAAAAAAATTAAACAACGTAGCGAAGATCTAGCAAAAAGTCAGCAAGTTTTAACTGATTTGAGCGAAGATGCTAACGGCGAAATTTATTTACCCGAAACTCGCGAAGAAATGATTGAAAAGGCAGTTACACTAGCTAAAAATATTGATTCGCAGTATGTTTTAACGTATGTTCCGAAGCGTTCGTTAATAGACGTTGACGCGGATGAAACTCGAATAATTGAAGTTTTTTCGCGTCGTTCAGGAATTTCGGTGCAGGCAAAGAGAAAATTGATTGTAAAAAAATCCAAGTAATATTAGATTTGACAAGAATTAGAATTAGAATTATTCTAATTTAAGTTTGAGATATGAATCATACAGACGAAAAAGTTTTAGGTTTAACAAAACAGCGTGAGGTTGTTTTTCAAGTTATTCGCGAATCGACAAAGCATTTAACAGCTAATGAAGTTTTTGACGAAGCAAAGGCTTTGTTGCCAACAATTAGTTTTGCGACTGTTTACAATTCGCTGCGATATTTGAAAGATGCCGGACATATTGCGGAAATTCAATTTGGAAATGGTGCGAGCCGTTTCGACAAAATGACATCGCGGCATGATCACGCCTTGTGTTCGAAATGCGGAAAATTAGTTGATATGCACATCGAACTTCCTGCGGAAATTGTTCAGCTTGCGGCTGATTTTTCGAAGTTTAAACCCGAATCTATCGAATTAACACTGCGTGGCTTATGTCCAAACTGTCAGTAAATTTATAAATAACGGAGTATTAAAATTTTTATGTCAGCTACAGCAACAGCTAGAGAGAACACAACAACAGTCGCCAAAGTCGGGCAACTTGCACCGGATTTCAACTTACCATCAACCAAAAATATGGAAACTTTGGCTGAAAATATCAGCCTTGCAGATTATAAAGGCAAATGGTTGATTTTATTGTTTTATCCGCTTGATTTTACGTTTGTTTGCCCGACAGAATTAACTGCATTTTCAGACAGAATTGAAGAAATTAACGGAATTGGGGCAGAAATTTTAGGCGTTTCGACTGATTCAGTTCATTCGCATCGTGCTTGGGTCAAAACTCCTCGCGATCAAAACGGAATCGAAGGTTTGGCGTATCCGCTTATTTCGGATGTTGCCGGAAAATTAGCTCGTCAATATAACATTTTGGTCGAAGAAGCCAATATCGCACTGCGTGGACTTTTTATCGTAAATCCCGATGGAATTCTGCAATATGCAGTTGTTCACGATTTAAACATTGGTCGTTCGGTTGACGAAACTTTACGTGTTTTGCAAGGCTTACAAACTGGCGGATTGTGTTCGGCAGATTGGACGCCGGGACAAGCGAATTTGAAATTGTAAATTAATTGACGATTTTTTCATTGAATTATTGAATCATTTATTCATTGAAGAGAAAATTTTTAGCCGATTAAGTCATCAGATGCAATGAATCAATGATTCAATCAACAAATGACTCAATCGGCTTTTTATCGGAGAAATAACATATGCCAATGAGAATAGGTGAAGAAATACCGAGTTTTGAAGGTGCCAGCGAATTTTTAAATGGCGAATTAAACTTGGAAAAAGGTAAACCGGTTTTAGTTCATTTCTGGGCAGTTTCGTGCGGGATTTGCAAAGAAAAAATGCCGCAACTTCGTGAAATGATTACGAAATTTGGCGAAAAAGGTTTGCAGACTGTTGCAGTTCATATGCCGCGTTATGAAGCTGATACTAACAGAGATAATGTTGTAGAAACTATTGCGAAACAAGGAATGACGGAAATTTGTGCGGTTGATAACGAACACAAATTGAAAGATATATTTCTTAATGAGCAAGGCTGGGTTCCGGTATATTATTTGTTTGATGCAGAAGGTAAATTGAAATCACGTGCTGCTGGAGAATTCGGAATTGGAGTTGTGAAAACTGCTTTGGAGAAGATGTTTCCGGAAACGTAAATTGCTGAACCGCGACCGCTAGGAAGCGAAAGTAGAGTTCCGAAGACTCTTTCGGCAACCGAGAAACGCTCCTTTGCAGTCGCGGTTCTGCCTTTAAAAATTAAAAAGATCCCACAAACTTTTCGCCACAACTCCTAGAATTAGTAAACTCACAAAAACAGAACCTGCAAGAATAACCAAAAGCGTTACGAGGATTGCAATCACAAAAATCCAATCGCTGGTTGTGCCTTTTCCGAGTCCGGTTGCACGTTCGCGTATGAGATCCATATTTTGTTTGTTTGATTTCCAAAAGAAATCGAAAGCATCGCCGAGAAACGGAATTGAACCGATAACATAATCTAAACCAATGTTAAACGCCATCCGCAAAAGCGTAATTTTTGGAACTCCATAGCGAACTCCGGCAACAAGAATATAAAAAGAAACAAGCGAAGTTGCAATATCGCCAACGTTTGGAATTAAACCAATCAGCGAATCAAGCCCAAACTTCCAGCCAACGCCAGGAATCTTAAAAAGTCCGTCAAGATAACGCGATAGTGTTTCGAGGCTTTCTTCGATCTCGACTTGTTTGCGTTCTTGCTTCAACAGTTCGAAAGCTGTTCGCTTTTCAATTTCAATTTCTGCTTCCATAATCTAATATACGGCATTAAATTGCTTCAATTTCCAGTTTCCGCCTTCTTTTGCAAGCGAAAACGAAACGTTTTCTATATGCCCATCGAAATAATCTTTTCTAGAAACCCAATACATTATAAAGCTCTTATCAATCGAATCTTTGCGATTACCAATTCGCCAATTCTCAACTCTATACTTCGTTTCATTTTCCACAAAATGGTTTATTCCATCTTCGGAAGATTCACTTAGATACGGATGAATCGAATTTGGATTGCCATTTTTTAATTGTATCAAAATTTCTTCAGCAAGAATCTCAGGTTGATTATCACGAAACGGATTCATCAGGCAATAATCACGCGGGCGAATCGAATCATCAAATGAAGTGCATAAAATAACAGGTTTCGAATCGCGTTTCACATAATAAAAAGTAGTAGATGCGACAATAAATGTCGAAACAAAAAGAAGAATTGCGATAAAAATGCGTTTCATAAATTTTGAACTTATTTCTATTTGCGACTAATTTTCTTACTATTTTTCGATGACACTTTTCCTTCCACAATCACAACCTTCAAAATCTTATCGCCTCTCGCAATTGTATCTACGATTTTCATATCAGTTTCGTTCACGCTTCCGAAAACTGTGTAACCGCCGTCGAGATGCGGTTGTGGTGAATGAGTGACAAACCACTGCGAACCGCCTGTATCTTTACCCGAAAGTGCCATCCCAACTGCTCCGCGGTCGTATGGAAGCATATTCAATTCGCAGCGAATCGACCAACCCGGACCGCCATTCCCATCACCACGCGGATCGCCATCCTGCATTACGAAATTTGCGACAACGCGGTGAACCGAAAGTCCGTTGAAGTATTTTGCGTTTGCAAGCGTTACGAAATTATCAACCGTAAGCGGTGCATCTTCAGGCATAAGATCAATCGTGAAGTTTCCTTTTTCGGTTGTGAAAATCGCTTTCACAGTTCCATTTTTTCGCGAAACGGCACGAAGATAATCGGCGTTTGTGTTGAGAATTACGCCTTGTTTTGAGCCTTTTTTGTAGGGCAAAACTTTATTTTTAGCCTGTGAAATTGCACGTTCAATCATTGCTTTAGCGTATTCGGAATTATCTTTTTTGAAAATTTCAAATGCTTTTTTGCGAACAAGATAATCGTCAGAACTAAAAGCGAGAAAGATTATGGGAAGTGCGTCTGTTGGGTTTACTTTAAAAAGTGCGTCCATAGTCGCCAGCATTGCGTCGTTCGAGTTTTTGTCAAACAAAAATGCATCATCAAATGCTTTATTTAAAGCGTCAAAATTTGCTTTACTGGCTGGAAGTTCGGCTGCAAGTGATGCCGAAGTCGCACGAATTTGCACATCTTTTGTGTTCAAATTTTCCCGTAAGAGTTCGTCAAATTTTTCAGGCTTAAATGTCGCAAGTGCTTGCAAAACATCAGGAACCGCTTTGTTCATCTCAGCAATGTTCACAGGTTTTGTGGTCGCTAAAAACTCTGCGAAATAGCTTGTTAAATTTGTTTTGCCGAGTGTTTTTATAGTTTCATCTTTTGAATTTGCGAGTTCGCCTAAGCCTTGTGCTTGGCTGCTAACTTTTTGCCACGACTTAAACGGTTCGTCTTGGTTGTAAACCAATAAATAGAGTTTTGGAACTATTTTTGCAAAAGCTATTTCAGTTTCTGGCGATTTATAATCATCAGCAACTCTAATTTTTTGCAGAAATCTAACCGATTTTTCATCGTCCACATTCGCTAGCAATCTTCCTAAAGTAGTCGCAATTTCGAGTAATTCGCTTTTGTTCAGTTTGAAATTTTTGAGCAACATTTCGCCAGATTCGATAATCGCATCAATTACTTTTAATTCCTTGGTTTCTTTCGCATCTTTAAAATTCCCCAAAGCCCGAATCGCCGAAACACGAACACGTGAATCGTCATCATTAAGAGCGGCTTCGAGCAAAAGAGAAACCGAAAGATTATCAACCGCAGCACCTAAAATTCGACAGGCATTTGCCCGACAAACACCGTCATCATCAGCAAGCAACATCGCTCTCAGTTTTGCATTTATTTCTGCATCTTTCGTTCTCAAGCGTGCAAGTGCGTTTGTGGCATTTGCTCTAATTCTTGCATCTGAATAAGTTAAGAACTTCGAAATAACAAAATCTGCCTCTTCTGGTTTTGTACGAAGTGCGGCAGTTAAGCCAAATAAAATAACATCAGTATCAGGTCTCGAACGCCTTTGGGCTTCAAATTCGAGTGTGTCTAAAATTGATTCTCCGAGTTGTTTCGACTTCTCGTCTTTCGGGTTTGCTGCAGCAATTTTTCCTGCGGCTTCAATTATTCTGGCACGAACTTTAACTGAAATTTTCCTGTTATTTATTCTGGCAATAATTGCATCTGAGGCTTTTGATGATTCAATTTCACCGAGCGAAAATGCAGTTATTTCACCGACTGATTCGTCAGTATTTGTTTCTAAAATGTTGATTAAAAACGAAACCGCACGGTCATCCCCAATTCTTCCGGCGGCGAGAATTGCACGTTTTTTTATGTCAAACTTTGGTGAATTTAGCAACGTTTCAAGATCAGAATCAAATCGTAATTCGTCTTCAGCTTTGACAATTTTGACGAGAGTCGCGGGTGGGATTTGTGCAAAAGCAAGTGTTGAAAAAATTGCGACAAAAAATAAAAAAAGTATAGGTTTCATAATAATTTAAGTGTAATTCCGAATCGCGAAAAAGGTAAGTTTTGCCTTTTTATTTTTGCTTTAAAACCGTTCTTGCTGGCGAACCATCGCCAGTTCCACCTTCAATTTTTAATGGCAAACACATCAGTTCATAATTCCCTTGCGAAACTTCGCGTAAATCTAAACCTTCAATAATTACAACTTCTTTATCAAGCAATGTAATATGAGTATCAAAACTGCCAACGCCGAATTGCTCGACCGATAAATAATCGATTCCAACTAATTTTATGTTTTTCTCTACCAACACCTTCGCAGCGGCTGGCGAAATATATGTAAAATCTTCGCGAAATCCTTTTTCAGGTTCGTTCCAAAATTGCGAATTTCGTGTTTTGAAAAGAATTCGCTCTACATCTTCTAAATGTTCAATATGTTTTGGTTCAATCGCCAAAACATCGTCGCTCAACTCTAAAACGTAGCAATCGCCAATCAACTTGTATAAATCGAGTTCTGCAACCTTGCGAGTTCCGTCTAAAAAATGATTTGGTGCATCAACGTGCGTTGCGGTATGAACGCCGAAACAAATCTGCGAAACATTTGCCGCCTCGCCATTTGCGATTGACGAACAAAGATCAATTTTTACTTTCGGATCGCCGGGAAATGTCGGAACAATTTCGCTGACAGCAATTGTGACATCGTAAAGTTTCATAGCTTTTCATCTTAGATATTGATTCGGTCTAAATCAAATTGAAACTAACCACAAAGACACAAGAAAACAAAGAGAGTAAAATTTACTTGTTTTCTTTTCGTGTTCTTTGTGTCTTTGTGGTAAAAATCAATTTAGAGATATTGAACATTAGAGCACAAACGTTTTAATCTTAAATTATGGCTGTTCCGAGAATTTCTTCATCAAGCTATTCAAATACTGCACCTTTGATCTGGTCATTTCTATATGGTTCTGAGCGTGGAAAATATGAATTAATTTTAGACACTGCACCGGCTCGTTCGGCTCAACTTTTACAACAAAAGCGAGTTGACGCAGCTTTTGTTCCCGCAATTGCATTTCAAATTATTGATGATTTACTGATTGTTCCTGATGTTTGTGTTGGTGCCAAAGAAAGCGTAAAAAGTGTCTGTTTAGTGACAAATGGTCTAGATTTATGCGATGTAACATCAGTTTCACTTGATGTTTCTTCAAAAACATCGGTTGTGTTGACCAAAATTATCTTTCGTGAATTTCTTGGTTTCGAACCGGTTTGGAAAAATTCTGAACCAGATTTAGAAAAAATGCTTGAAGAAGCAGATTGTGCTTTGTTGATTGGTGATCCGGCACTTTTGATTAATGAAAGACAATTTCGCAAATTTGATTTAGCTGAGTTATGGAAAAATTATACAGATTTTGGATTTGTTTTTGCGATGTGGATGGCAAACAGTGACCGCAAAGATGTTGCAAAACAGATAAATTTTGCTAAAGCACGAGATGAAGGTTTAACGCATCTTGCAGAAATTGTCGCAAATTATGAAAACGAAATTCCGCTCAGCCGTGAAGAATTTAGAAATTACTTGACACAAAATATATCTTTCGAAATTGACGAATCTATGTTGAAAGGTTTAAAACTATATTTCAAACTCGCTCATAAACATAAATTTGTTGAACAAAATAAAGAACTTACGTTTATTTAAGGCGACAAAATTCCTCCCGAAACAGACCGCAGATTGGTATTAAATTTCGGCGAATTAAATTATTCCCATATTTGAAGTTTGCTTTCTTTCAGCAAAATATGTTACTTCTCAATTTTTATAAGTCATTAATATATGAGCAAAAATCTAGTTATTGTAGAATCGCCGGCAAAGGCAAAAACCATTAATAAGTATCTCGGAAGCGACTTTACTGTCCTTGCTTCAATTGGTCACATCAAGGATTTACCGACAAAAGAACTTGGCGTTGATGTCCAAAACGGTTTTGAACCAACATACGAAGTAATTCCTGATACAAAAAAGCGTAATAATAAGAAGACAGTTTCCGAACTCAAGAAAGCCGCGAAAATTGCAGACACTATTTATCTCGCAGCTGATCCTGATAGAGAAGGCGAAGCGATTTGCCAGCATTTGGCTGAAGAACTAATCCCGAAGAAATCAACGAAGCAAGTTTATCGTGTGATGTTTAATGAAATCACAAAAAGTGCAATTCTTGATGCTTTCAAAGTCCCGAAACAGGTTAATCAGGATTTGGTAGATTCGCAGCAAACGCGTCGGATTCTTGATAGATTAGTTGGATATAAAGTTTCTCCGATTTTGTGGAAAACGGTTGGTGGAAAACTTTCTGCCGGACGTGTGCAAACCGTTGCGGTGCGAATGGTTGTTGAACGCGAACGCGAAATCGAAGCATTTATCAAAACTGAATATTGGACAATTTTTGCGAATTTAACCGCGAAACTTCCGCCAAATTTTGATGCGAGATTATACAAAGTTGACGATTTAACATTAAAATCTGCCGGATTTGCTGACGATATTAAGAAAAACGAGATTCACTTAAAAGACGAAAAGTCTGCGAAAGATATTGTTTCTGAAGCCGAAAAAGAGAACTTTATCGTTGATTCTGTCGCGACAAAAGAGCGAAAGCAAAATCCAGTTCCGCCGTTTATTACATCAAAATTGCAGCAAGAAGCCTCGCGAAAACTGAGTTTTCCGGTGAAGAAAACAATGTCAACAGCTCAAAGACTCTATGAAGGAATTGAGCTTGGTGCGGAAGGTGCGGTCGGACTCATTACTTATATGAGAAGTGATTCGACGCGAGTATCTGAAACAGCTTTGAGCGAAGTTCGCGAATTTATTGGCGGAAGTTATGGCGAACATTATTTACCTGCCAAGCCGATCCATTATAAATCTAAAAAAGATGCCCAAGACGCCCACGAAGCGATTCGTCCGACTGATGTAAATCGCACACCAGAGAGCGTTTCAAGTTATTTAAATAGTGAAGAATTAAAACTTTACACTTTGATTTGGAAAAGATTTGTTGCCTCGCAAATGATTCCAGCGGTTTTCGATCAAACAACAATCGACATTAAAGCCGGACGTTTTATGTTTAGATCGACCGGTTCTGTTCAAAAATTTGACGGATTTTTAAAGGTTTATCAAGAAGGTCGCGATGAAAAAGTTGAGGACGATGATGAAGGAAAAACACTTCCGATGGTCTCGAAAGGCGAAAACTTGAAACTCAACTCGGTAACATCTGAGCAACATTTTACTCAACCGCCGCCGCGTTATTCTGAAGCAACGCTCGTTAAAGCCTTGGAAGAAAAGGGAATTGGCAGACCTTCAACTTACGCCGCGATTATGACGACAATTCAAGATCGCGAATATGTTGACAAAAATGAAGGACGTTTTCATCCAACGCCGCTCGGCACAACGGTCAACGATATGCTCGTGCAAAATTTCGATGATCTTTTTAATCCTTCATACACCGCAAGGATGGAAACGCAGCTCGACGAAATTGAAGAAGGAAATTTGAATTGGCGTGTGGCTTTGCAAGATTTTTACGGTAAGTTTTCGGCAGATTTAGAAGTTGCGACCGAAAATATCAAAAACATCAAAAAGCAAGCAATTCCAACTGACGAAATTTGCGAAAAATGCGGTGCCGGTATGGTTATCAAGTTTGGCAGATTTGGGCAATTTCTCGCTTGTGCAACATATCCTGAATGCCAAACTACCCGAGAAGTAGCGAAAAAACCAAAACTTGGCGAAAATGGCGAACCGATTGTTGAAGCGGAAATTCCTGAATGCGAACTTTGCACCAAACCGATGGCTTTGAAAAAAGGAAGATTCGGAAGTTTTTATGGTTGCACTGGTTATCCAGAGTGTAAAAATATTCGCAAAATTGCCAAAGGTGGCGAAGTTCAGACAGTTCTTCCGCCAGTTATGCTTGACGAAAAATGTCCTGATTGCGATAAGAATCTTGCAATCAGAAACGGACGTTTTGGCGAATTTACGGCTTGCTCAGATTATCCGAAATGCAAATATATCAAGAAAAATACGATTGGTATGTCTTGCCCGAAATGCGTAAAAGGCGAAATTGTCGTTAAGAAATCGAAACGCGGAAAAATATTTTATGGTTGCGGAAATTATCCGAAATGCGACGAAGTTTATTGGGACAAGCCGCTTCTCGAGCCTTGTCCAACTTGTAAAGCAGCGGTGACTTTTACCAAAACTACAAAGAAAGAAGGCACGATAAAATATTGCAATGTTGAGACTTGCGATTACAAAATTGAGGTTGCAGACGTAGCAGAAAGTCCAGCAGCGGAAGTTTCAGAAACAACAAAACCAAGCTAGACAATTTTTATGAGAGAACATTTTCAATTTCTCCAATCGTTTCTTAAAAATCCGATGCAAGTTGGTGCAGTTGCCCCAAGTTCGCCTGATTTAGCAAGAAAAATGATTGAAGATGTCGTTGCTGATAAAGAAAACGTTGTGATAGAAATTGGCGTTGGCACTGGTGCAATTACTCGTTTTTTGCAAAAAAAAATTCCGGATAGAAAATCTTATCTTGGAATTGAGATTGAAAATAGTTTTGTTGAGCGATTAAATATTGAGTTTCCACAACTAAATATTGTTTGTGACGATGCCTGCGACACACGACAAATTATTCAAAAAGAAGGACTCGGAAAAGTTAGTTATGTAATTTCGGGCTTGCCATTTGTTGTTTTGCCGGAAAAAGTGTCAGAAGGCATTTTGCGTGAAGTTGATGAATTAATGAAAGAAGGTTGTATGTTTCGAACATTTCAATATTTTCATGGATATAATCTTCCGCCCGCTAGAAAATTTCGTCAAGCATTAGACGAAAAATACGGTAAAGTTGAAAGAAGTTCGCTAATTTTGAAAAACGTTCCGCCCGCATATACACTAACTTGGCAAACTTAACTATTCGTTGTGAAATTGAAACTTTTCATTGGATTTTCGAGTATTAACTTTGTTCACTTATTTTTAAATACAATCCAAATTTTTAGGAGACATTATCTTATGTTCATGAAGAGGTTTTTTTGCTCACTTTTAATTAGTGCAGTCTTGTTGCCAAGTTTTGCCTTCGCACAAATGGCTGCTCCAGCTGATGATGCTGTGGTCAAAATTATTGATGAAGGAATGAAACGCTCAAAAGCGATGGAAACTTTGAGCTATCTGACAGACGTAATCGGTGCGAGGCTGACAAATTCGCCTTCGCAAAAACGTGCAAATAACTGGACTCGCGATCGCCTTTCGAGTTGGGGCTTGCAAAATGCGGCTGTCGAATCTTGGGGCACTTTTGGAAAAGGTTGGACTCTAAAAAAATACGATGCTTCATTAGTTGAGCCTGAGCAAATTCCATTTCATTCATATCCAAAGGCTTGGTCGCCCAGCACTAATGGTGCTGTAACTGGCGATGTAGTTTTAATGGAAGTAAAAACCGAAGCTGATTTGGAGCAATTCAAGGGAAAATTGAAAGGAGCGATTGTATTCACAAGTGCGGTTCGCGAAGTAAAACCCGGATTTGAGGCACTAGCTTCCCGAATCGATGAAAAAGGTCTGCTTGCACTTGCTAATGCCGGTGAACCGGGACAAACACAAGGACCTGGAGGTTTTCGTTTTACACCTGAAATGGCGGCGGCTCAACAACTTAACGCAAAGAAAATTCGGATGTGTTACGACGAAGGAGCTGCAATGCTTGTAGAATCTAGTCAGCTTGATGCCGGAACAATTCGTGTAATGGGAGCAAGTTTGCCGCCGAATCCGAACGCGACACCTCCAACTCCAGGCGGCGGGCAAAACACGATGCGTGTTTGGAGCAAAGATGCACCAAAAATCATTCCACAAATTGTAGCCGCGGTAGAGCAATACAATCGAGTTGCACGAATGATTAAGCAGGGCGTTAAAGTTCGGATGACAATCGATCTTAAGGTTCAGTTTAACGAGGAAGATCTTGATGGATACAATACGGTTGCCGAAATTCCGGGAACGGATTTAAAAGATGAAATTGTAATGGTTGGCGGACATTTAGATTCTTGGCACGCCGGAACAGGTGCAACGGATAACGGAGCTGGCGTAACAATGGCGATGGAAGCCATAAGGATTATTCAAGCCTCGGGACTCAAACCTCGACGCACAATTCGCGTTGCTTTATGGACGGGAGAAGAGCAAGGATTATATGGTTCGCGTGGGTATGTTGCGAAGCATTTTGCCGAATCCGTCGGCGGTGAAATCAAGAAAAAACCTGATTTTGATAAGTTTTCCGCTTATTATAATTTAGACAATGGAACAGGTCAGATCCGAGGAATTAACTTGCAAGGCAATGAACCGCTCCGTTCGATTTTTCGTCCTTGGCTTCAACCATATAAAGATTGGAACGCAACTACGATTTCCGTGCAGAGTGTTGGCGGAACAGACCATCAGGCTTTCGATGCGGTTGGGCTTCCGGGTTTTCAGTTTATTCAAGATCCAATCGAGTATTTTGGAAGAACTTGGCACACAACCCAAGACGTGAACGATCGTTCGATTGAGGAAGATTTGAAAAGATCATCAGTAATTATGGCGGCTTTTGCTTATAATACGGCAATGATGAATGAAAAACTTCCGAGAAAGCAACCTCGTATTTTGCCTGGCGTTGCTCTAAATCTTGATCGCAATGCAATTAACGAAGAACTGGCATTTAACACTTCTGGATTGAACTTTTCAATCTGTGGACACGAAATGCATACAAGCGAACTTCCTTCGTATTTTCCGGCACATTTGGCGGCAGGATTTTCAAACGAACACCTTGGTGAATAATCTTTATTAAAATGAAGAATGCGACTCGCGAAATCGATTAGGTTTCGCGAGTTTTTTTAATAGAGCCAAGTTCTTCGAGTTTCTTGAAAGAGTTTTTAAAAAATCGGCACATTCAATTTCCAAAGCAAAATTTTATTGCACTAACGTTTTCAAGTCTCTAATGCAACAGACTTGATTAAATCGCGATTGTAAAGATTTGTAAGTCAAAGTCATTTGTTTCGCTAAATGCAACCTTTATTCAAGGACTGCTGTATTATCACCAAAGTTATCAAATCACCCTTTTTTCAGGAGACAATCATTTTATGTTACGACGAAAAATAGCGTCCGCGTTTTTACTTTCGATATTTTTAATTCCGACCTTTGCTTTCGGACAAGCAAAATCGGTTTCTGCACCAAAAGAAGTTATCGATAAAATCAAAGATGAAGGAACGAATCGCTCGCAAGTGATGCAAACTCTTTCATATTTAACTGACGTAATTGGTGCAAGATTAACCGGTTCGCCCGGTTTGAAAAATGCCAATGAATGGACACGCGACGCAATGGCAAAATGGGGATTGCAAAACGCCAAACTCGAAGCTTGGGGACCATTTGGACGTGGTTGGACGCTCAAAGATTTTAATGCTCAAGTTACTTCGCCGCAGACAATTCCGCTGATTGCCTATCCAAAAGCGTGGTCGCCTTCGACCAAAGGAACTATTACCTCTGACGTTATTTATTTAGATGTAAAAACGGATGCAGATTTTGATAAATACAAAGGTCAGTTGAAAGATAAAATTGTTTTAATTTCTGATATTCGTGAAACAAAAGCAGAGTTTGCACCAATGGGTGAAAGATACTCCGATGAAGAATTGACGAAAATGGAAACACCTAGTCCGCGTCCGTCACAAGGGCAAATGACTGATGAACAGCGTCAGCGTTTTATGCAACAACAACTTGTTGCCGGAAAACGAGCAGCGTTTTTATTGCAAGAAGGTGCGGCTGTTGTTGTTGATAACAGTCGAGTTGGAAGCGGTGGAACAATTTTTGTTCAACAAGCCACAGTCGTTCAGCCGATTCCTGCAAATCCGCAAGATCGTCCGACAAGACTTGCTCCGCAATCAAAAGATGCTGAAAGCAAAATGCTTCCACAAATGACTGTCGCAACTGAGCATTACAATCGAATGATTCGGATGATTCAACAAGGTGTAAAACTCAAAATGACTGTCAATATACAAGCCGAATATGCCGATAGCGATCCGATGTCTTACAATACAGTTGCGGAAATTCCAGGTTCTGATCCAAAGTTGAAAGAAGAAATTGTGATGCTTGGCGGACATATAGATTCGTGGCAAGCCTCAACCGGTGCGACAGATAACGCGGCTGGAGTTTCAGTTGCAATGGAAGCAGTTCGCATTATTCAAGCCTTGGGACTAAAACCACGTCGGACAATTCGCGTTGGGCTTTGGAGTGGAGAAGAGCAAGGACTTTTTGGTTCAAGAGCTTATGTAAAACAGCATTTTGGCGAAATGAAAGGTGCTCAAAACAACTTTGGTCCAGCTGATCCAAATGCTCCTAAACCTGAACTTGTGAAACTTCCGGACTACGAAAAACTTTCTGCTTATTACAATTTAGATAACGGAACAGGAAAAATTCGTGGTGTTTATATGCAAGGAAACGAAGCAGTTGCTCCAATTTTTAAAGAATGGTTGGCTCCATTTGCAACAATGGGTGCGAAAACTTTAACTATTTCAAACACTGGCGGAACTGACCATTTGGCATTTGATGCAGTTGGACTTCCGGGTTTTCAGTTTATTCAGGACGAAATTGAATACGACACTAGAACTCATCATTCAAACCAAGATAACTATGATCGCATTCAGGTCGAAGATATGAAACAAGCGTCTATTATTATGGCAGCTTTTGTTTATCAAACGGCGATGATGGACGAAAAAATGCCTCGTAAACCGATGAAATAGTGAATTAAAAAGGCAAAACATGGAAACAACTTCCGGGTTTTGCCTTTCTACTTTTGCCTTGAATCTCACGCATAGCCTAAGTTTTGCAGCTTCTCCATCGAAATTCCATCATCTTTCTTGCCAAAAAGCATCATTCTCTCAACATATTTCCCAATCACATCAGCTTCAAGGTTTACATCTCCACCTGATTTTAGAGAAGAAAAATTTGTGTTCAACCAAGTTTTGGGAATTACAGCAATCTCGAAATAATTATCAGCTAAATTAGCAACCGTGAGCGAAATTCCTTCCACTGAAACTGAGCCTTTAAATACTAAATAACGCCCAAAATCTTTCGGAAATCCAATTCGAACTGTCCAAAAATCTCCAGCTTGCGTTGCTGCCAAAAACTTTCCGGTTGCGTCAACGTGACCTTGAACAATATGTCCGCCAAGCCGAGTTGAAGGCGTTACGGCTCGTTCCAAATTTACAACAGAGCCGACGGAAATTTTCCCAAGTGTTGATCGGTTTAAAGTTTCCTGCGAAACATCTGCGGAAAAAGAGTTTGCGGATATTTCTAAAGCTGTTAAGCAAACGCCATTAACTGCGATCGAATCGCCTTCGTTTGTGTTTTCTGTAACGATTTTAGCCGCAATTTGAATTTTTGCACCATTTGCATTTTTGCTTAGCGACGTTATTTTACCTAATTCTTCAATTATTCCAGTGAACATATTTCAATATTCTATCAAAAAAAGTAGAGATGAAATATTGCAAGCAATAACAATTTTTCTAATTGGTGATAAAATAGATTTATTGTTAGGAGATTTTAAATTTATGAGTACAAAAATTAAAAAGAAGCCATCGAAAACAGCACGTCTTGCCGCAAAAAAGGTTGAAGATTCAAAGTTGATGGCTGCCGCACGAAAAGCAAACGACGCTCAACCTGAGCAAGACTTAAATTTGTCCGCGTCATCGCCGCGAGTTGTTAACACCGCAAAGAAATTGCGACCGGAAAAGAAACGCGGATAAAATGTTTTTAGATTATAAGATTTTCTCAATGTCCGAGAGTTTTCTGATGTCAATTGAAAGTGGTTCGCCGGCTTCAACTTTATGATAAAGCGATGCAAATTTTGCATTCCAAACAATTTCGTTTGCTTTATAACTGCTTCGTGTATGAACATTTTGTGCAAAAGTTTCATCAACAGCGGTTAAAAGTATCAAAAATTCGGCGTCTGAATTGTTTAAATCTTTTTCGGTTAAACCAAACAATGGAGAATTTTCGTTGATTGGATGCACGACAGTCCACGAGAGCGGAAAAAACGAAACACGTTCTCTTTCAAGGTCTAAACCATAAAATCTTCTAACTTTTTTGTCGTTTTCAATTTCAAATCTGGAAAACGCGAGTTTCATTTCAACATCAATGAGCTGGTTTGCACGTTCGTTGACAAGTCTAAACATAAAACCGCTAATATCTTTATACGGAGCAATTACAGCAATATCAGAGAGTTTTATTTTAGCGGTTGGGCGAGCAAATCTCGCAAAAAGCATTCCGGTTAAAAACGCCTGAACCAAAATTGCGACAAAAGATTCGACCGTTACTAAAACATTAGCGACAAATCCGTTTGGATGAAGTGTTCCATAACCGATAGTTGCAAAAGTTTGAACACTAAAAAAGAACGCTCGAAAAAACGGATTTTCCGTCGGCTCAATCGATGTGTCAGCCAATGCAGAATTGCCGCAAAGTGTAAAAGCTATTGCAAAAAAGATATTAATGCCAAGAAAAAGTGCGACCGTAATGAGCATAAATTTTTGCCAGCTCATCGTTAGCAACCAATGATAAAGATTAATCGACGAAAATTTGCTAATTCCGGTGCGTTTAACATTAAAAGTGCCGTTGCGATTGAGAAATCGAGTTTGGCTTTCGTTTGTAACGACTGAACCAAACCCTAAATCTCGCTCAGATTCTTGTGCTATTTTTCTTTCTGATTTTTGCATTTTGATAAAAATAAGTTAATGTAATTTTTAAACGAAATCTATGAAAACGCAACGCCTCGCAGCCATTGATATTGGTTCAAATTCTATAAAGTTAGCTATCGTAGAAGCGGCAGCGAGCGATTCTTTCACTATTTTATTGCAAGAACGAGAGCGAGTTCGTCTTGGCGAGACACTTTTAAATCGTTACATATCACCTGAATCAATCCAAAAATCAGCCGATGCAATTGCCAAATTTCGTTCAATGGCTGAGAATCGCAACGTTAATTCAATTATCACTGTTGCAACCGCATCTGTCCGCGAAGCGAGTAATTCGCAAGAGTTTGTTAATGAAGTTGAACGCCAAACCGGAATTCGCGTTGATGTTCTCTCTTCAATTGAAGAAGCGAGGTTAATCGGAATTTCCGCAGTTGAGTTTTTCCGTCAAACTAAAGACTCATTGCTTAACATTGACATCGGTGGTGGCTCAACCGAACTAAGTTTGATGAAAGACGGTTTGCCAGAAAAGTTGTTTTCGATGAAACTTGGAGCAGTTGGGCTAACTGAAAGATTTCTTCTGTCAAATCCGCCTAAACCTAAAGAAATTAAGGAGATGCAAACCGAAATCCAACTTGCTTTAGAGCGTCCTTTGCGAGAATTAGAAGGTAATAAATGGCAAATATCGAGCGGAACTTCCGGCACAATTTGGAAATTCGCTAGCTTGGTAAATCCGCAAACATCTTCAACCATTTTAGACAGACCGGAAATAAATCTTAAAAAACTCACTGCGATGAATCAAATTCTCGTGAAAATGACGACCGAAAAGCGGACAGAATTGCCAATTTTAAGCGTCCAAAGAGCCGAAGTTATCATCGCTGGCGGACAAATCCTTGAATCTGTAATGCGAGCCTTGAAAATTGAAACGCTTCTTCCGTGCGGTTATGCGTTACGTGAAGGTGTGATTATTGATCATTTGCGGGAAATTGAGACCGAATCTTTGCCGCCAGTTCCTGACGTTTTAGACGCAAAATTACGTGGAGTTTTTGCAATCGGCAGACGTTATGGCTATGAAGAACGCCACGCTTTGCAGGTTGCATATCTTGCTGAAACTATTTTCGATTCGCTGGCGAAAATCTATAAATTAGAACGTCATCACCGAACTTTGCTCTCAGCAGCAGCAATTTTACACGACATTGGCTATCACATTTCGCACGATTCGCACCATAAACACACATTTTATTTGATTAAACATTCAGAAATTACCGGTTTTTCTGAGAACGAAAAAAATATAATTGCCCAAGTCGCACGCTATCATCGAGGTTCGTTTCCGCGAGAAAAGCACACAGAGTTTATGAACTTGGTTGAAGCTGACCGCGATTTAATCAAAAAACTCGGTTCGATTCTACGCCTTGCAGACGCACTTGATCGAGGTTATGAAAACCGCGTGAAAAATATAAAATTTACAAAAAATAAACAAGTATTGATGATGAAACTCTCAAGCAATCAAAATATTGAAAGCGAACTTAAAGCAATTGCATTGAAAAAAGATATGTTTGAGCTGGCTTTTGGGTGTAGTTTGCAAATAAATTAGAAAAACCTTGACCTTATTTTTCTAATTTTCTTGCGATTATTATTAAGCAGTTAAAAATGCTTTAAATTTAAAGTCTATAAAATTTTTGTATGAAAAATCTATCCAAAATCTTCTTAATTTTTTCGCTTCTTTCTTGTTTCAGTTTTCTTTCTGTAAACGCCCAAATTACAAGCATTTCGCAAATCAAAGACGCCAAAACAACTGACAAACACTATCTGGCACTGCAATCGCTGGTTGAAAGATATGGCGTTATTGAGATGCAATATGAGGAGCTCTTTCGGGCGAATGATCCGCTGACACGCGAAGAATTTGTGGTTTTGCTCAATAGCAGTTTGGATAGGTTGATGGAATTAGCTGCTTCTACTGATGAAGATTTTGCCGCTTATGAATTATTTACCGGCTTTTCAGCGAATAATACGAACATCACTTCTATCTCGCAAATCAAAGATATTAAAGCTACTTACAATCAATATGTTCACTTGCAATCTTTAGTCGAACGCTACGGAATTGATATTTGCGATGCAGATAAAAACTTTCGCCCGACAAAAACTGTTACGGAAAAAGAACTTTATACTTGGATTGCAAAGATTTTTAACGGTTCGGCAAATTCAAGTCCTTCGGCGACAAAAGCCGTTACACGCAGCGAATGGATAATTGTGATGGAAGCGGCGTTGGACAGCGTAAATGAAAGAATTGCCACTTTGGTTGACGAAAAGAAAGCCAAAAATAAGACACAGAAACAATCGGATTTGATAAAAAATCTACCCGCGAAAGGAAAGGCGAAAATTGTCGCATATTTGAAGTCATACACGCCCGATAATACTTGCATTGATTTTACAGGTGCGAGTGATAATTTGAAGAAGGCAACTGTCAACGGCGGAATTTGGAACGGCTACAAAATGAAGAACGAAGACATTGGCGATATTATTTTTGAAACAAACAATACTTGCAAAAAAGGTGAAAAACTTGTTCTTTTACGAATCGGAACGGCGATTGTAACGATGACTCCGAAAGGTATTAAACGGTTGAAATAGCTGGTTATTTCCTCGAAAATCCGTGTCGCAATTTTGTTGCACGGAAACATCTTCGAATGTAGTGCAAAAATGCCAGAGAATTTGAACATTAGGCATTGAAAATGCCGAAGTATTTTTAGCCCACAGAGAATCTGTGGGAACTACACCCACGAATATTCAAGCCATTGAAAATGGCGGCATAAATTTGTGTCGTTCTCTTCGAGAACTCTGAACAATTCTAGGATTCAACCCATATCAAGCGATATGGGCTACAAATATGGCGTTGGTTTCACCAACTCAATTCATTTTTTATAAACCAAATATTTATCCTTCACATCAGCATATTTCAGCGAAAAAACGTCTTTCACGTAATTTTGATGAACTTTCCAAGGAGCTTTCGAGCCTTGTTTCGGCATAATGTCGCCGGCACGCAGAATGTAACCCGGGTTGAAATCGAGCAGTGGTTCGGATTTCATATTTTCATAATCGAAGTTTGGAACGCATGTCGCGTATTTATTTTCCTTCATGTGATTTAAAACTCGTGCAACAAATTGGCAATTCAGATCACATTTCAGCGTCCAAGAAGCGTTTGTGTAGCCAATCGCAATCGCAAAATTTGGAACTTCGCTGAGCATAACTCCTTTGTATGCGTGCATTTTACCCGTTTCAATCGGTTTATCGTCAACGCTGATTTTCATTCCGCCAAAAAGTTGGACACTCAAACCTGTTGCCGTGACAACAATATCTGCGGGCAGAGTTTCGCCCGAATTTAGTTCGATGCTATTAGCTTGAAACGACTTAATTGTGTCGGTAACAATCGCGGCTTTTCCGTTTTTTATCGCCTCAAACATATCATTATCCGGCACCAAACAAAGGCGTTGATCCCACGGATTATATGTTGGATCAAAATGCCGATCTTCATATTTTTCGCCCAACGTTTTATTGATCTGCTTTTTCAAAAAGTTCCTAACAGCGTTCGGATATTTGCGTGAAAACGTGTAAAAACCAATGCCGAGAAGGATGTTTTTCCAACGAATAATGTTGTGTGCAAACTGTGCAGGAAGTGTTTTCTTTAAGAAATTGGCAATTTTATCCTCTCGCGGCATACTCGCAATAAATGTCGGCGAACGCTGGAGCATCGTCACGTGTTTCGCTTTTTTGGCGAGTTCCGGCACAAGCGTCACGGCAGTCGCACCGCTGCCGATTATCACGATATTTTTATCAACGTAATCGAGATTGTCGTCCCATTTTTGCGGATGAATTCTGATGCCTTCAAACGCTTCAAAGTTCGGAAATTCGGGTTCGTAACCGTGTTCGTAATTGTAATAACCGCAACACGCAATCAGAAAATTACACTCGATTACTTCGCCTGTTGATAATTCAAGCGTCCATTTTTTATCAACGGAATTCCACTCGGACGAATTAACCCGTTTATCAAATTGAATATGATCGCGGATTTTGAATTGGTCAGCTGTTTCGTTGATGTATTTGACAATCGACGGACCATCGGCAATCGCCTGCGGATCTTTCCAAGGACTAAACGGAAATCCGAACGTGTACATATCCGAATCCGAACGAATTCCCGGATATTTAAACAAATCCCAGGTCCCGCCAATCGCAGAACGACCTTCGATAATCGCAAAACTTAGGTTCGGGCATTTATCCTTCAAATGATAGCCCGCACCGATTCCCGAAAGTCCCGCTCCGATGATTATTACGTCGTATGATTTTTTGTTGCTCATTTTTGTAGAGTGTTATTCTACATTAAAACGGTGATATTTTTGAGTGTGGTTGAAATTGTGGTGTTTCCTATTTACGTTAGTATTGACGAACTTTTCGCCATAAACCATTTGTTTAGAATATAAATTAGGTCGTATTTTGTGTTGACAATCTAAATAAGTAATTTAATTTTATATTATGAGCGGGTCTTTCTTGGTTATCTTGCTTGGTTATCTTGTTTTCTAAGATTTCCGACGTAAACTCTCAATCTCTTGGTTTAAACCAAAACTAACTCCTGAAGTCCTGTTTTCGTCTGGAATTAGCCAATAATGACTTTCCAGCAATTGTGCTAAGTCGCTTGCTGATAAGTTTTCAATTTTACCGCTATGCCAAAATTCCAAAACCGATTTGGCAGCATCGCTATAAACCTTTTCAACACTGCTTTCAGAAGCAAGATAAAGAATTTCTATCGTGTTTCGCTTTGAAGGCAAATCTCGCCAAACCAAAGTAAATTCATTAACTTTCGATATTTTTTCCTGCAATTCGAGCAGCTTTGCTTCTTCCGTTTTTGTATTTTCCGCTTCTTTTTCGGCTATTTCTAACGCACGAAGTTCCTTTTCGGTTGGCTGAAACAAACCGCGAAAGTTTTTTGGATTAAATAAATTTTGATTTGCGGACGGATTAAAGTTTCTAATCGACAAAATGACGTATATAGCCGTTGCCGATGTGAAAAATGAAAAAATTATAATGAAGAAAAGCATCTTCTTAAAAACAAATTTGGTAAAACTTCCGAGCGTTGCTTAACAATATAATACGTTAAAAATTTGAATATGTTCGAAAAATTTGCATTTAAAGCATTTATTTAATTTGAATGGCAAAAGGGACAAACGATAAAATAAAAATCATTAGTGTTATTACTGCAATAAATTTGCGTTTTGCATCAAGCGGCGTTTGGTCAAAAGGTTGTGGATGTTTGATAAACGCCATAATTGCCAAAATAACTGTGAACAATATTCCGCTTGGACTGTTGTAATAAAACCAACCAATAGTCGATAAACAAAGCATCACAACAAAGGCAATTCTGCCTGTCCATTTATGAACTTTCTCGCCAAAAACCGCAAAAACTGCATGTCCGCCGTCTAATTGTCCCGAAGGAAAAAGGTTCATTGCAGTTACTAGCAAGCCGAGCCAAGCGGCAAAATAAAAAGCGTTAGGTTGCAGAATTGCCAAATCTTTTCCTGCAAATAATGCAAAAATTTTGAGTAAAATTGGGTCAGAAAAAATTAATGTTCCTTCCGGAATTTCGATAATACTTCCGGAATATTGATTTGCAGTAAAAACACCAATCAAAGCAATCGGCAAAAGTGCAATAAATCCGGCAATTGGACCGGCAACACCAATATCAAAAATTGCTTTTCTTGAGTCCATCGGTGAAAGAATTTTGATAACCGCACCGAGAGTTCCGGCTGGACCAATTAATGGCGGAGTTGGAATAAAATAAGGCAAAGTAGCGTCAACGCCGTAAATTCTGCAAGCAATATAGTGTCCGGCTTCGTGGCAACCGAGAATAAAAAGCAATGAAAGCGAGAATGAAATGCCGTAGATAAAAACTGCCGGATCAGTAAAAAGTTGTTCAATCACATTTGCAACAATTTGCCAGTAGATTGTTGCAAAAAGCGGAACAATATCTGAAAGGTTGGCAACTTCAAGAGTTTCAAATTTATCTTGCCATTCAATATTGCCAAATGGATAAAGGCTGCCGGCAATTGTGGTCGTAAAAAAAGTTACCAAAAGCCACAAAGAATGTTTTACCCAAGTTCGAGCCGTTGGACGAATTGACCGCCGAACAGGATAATCAATGTGTAAATTTTGCGACATTTGCAATAATTGCGAGTGGAAGAATTGAATAGAAAATAAACGAGAGCCAAATGCTAAACATCAGCATACGGCTCTTGTTGTTATTCGAAAAAGAATGTTTACTTTATTTCTTTAGCTTGGATTTCTTTGCCTGGTTTGAAGCGAATAGTTTTGCCAGCCGGAATTGGAACTTCTTTGCCGGTTCGAGGATTTCTGCCGATTCCGCGTTTGCGGGATTTTACGGTGAAAACGCCAAAACCACGTAATTCAATTCGGTTGCCGCCAGCTAAAGCATTTTTCATTGCATTAAACAACGATTCAACAACTTCTTCGGCTTTTTGCTTAGAATAGCCAGTTTTATCGGCAACGTGATTGATTATGTCTAATTTAATCATATAATCGTCCTTAAGTTTTTATAGTTTCGTAAAGGCTTAGAAAGATGATAGTTAGGTTATTTCAATACTGTCAAGAGATATTCGTCAAATAACTAAATATTATTAAAAAATCTATCGTAAATACTAATATTCCATTATTATTTGATGAGTTGGAAACAAAAAATATGAAAATTGCTTTGTTAGGTTTTGGTGCAATGGGCAAACTTATTGCAAATTTATTGTCGGAACAAGGCGTTGAAGTTGCTGTAATTATTGACGAAACGGACGCAAATTTATCGGCAAACGAACTCGCAGAAAAATTGAAAGTTGCAGAAGTTGCAATAGATTTTTCGACCGCTGAAGCCGTTTTGCGGAACGTTGAAGCCTGTATGATTGCGAATGTCGCCTTAGTAGAAGGCACAACAGGTTGGAATAACGAACTTGAAACGGTGCGGAAATTGGTCGAAAAATACGATGGTTCGTTTGTTTTCGGAGCAAATTTTTCGGTCGGCGTAAACCTGTTTTACCGAATTGTTTCAAACGCGAGCGAGCTTTTTTCCAAGTTTAACGAATACGAAACTTTTATCGAAGAACGCCATCATTCACGCAAATTAGACGCACCTTCGGGAACTGCTTTGAAACTGCAAGAGCTTGTTTCGCAACATATTACAAAAGACTTTAGCGTTGCCGCAACTCGTGCGGGGAATATTCCCGGAACTCATATTGTTGGCTTTGACGGCACGGCAGATACTATTGAATTGACACACACGGCACGTTCACGCGAAGGATTTGCATCAGGCTCGATTGTCGCGGCGAAATGGATTATTGGGAAGAAAGGTTTTTGGGAGTTTACGGAAGTGATGGATGAGATTATCGCTCCGTGTTCTGATTTGAGAAAATTGTATTGAGTAATCCAATAATTGGGCGTATGCTTCAAATTATGAGCGAACAAATATTTGAAGATTCCGATTTTGAAGTTGTTGATATTACCCCGAAACCTAAATCTAAACCTCGTTGGGTTTTGTGGATTGTTTTGGGTGTAATTCTAGTTTCGATTTTTACAATTCCGCGTCTTGTCGGGATTTATGTCGATTCATTATGGTTCGATTCGCTGGGCTATTCGCCCGTCTATTGGTATCAACTCAAAATAAAACTTGCTCTGTTTTTTGTATTCGCAATCACCACTTTCTTAATGTTGCGACTGATTTTTAGCGTTCTGGCTCGCCTATTTGCTGCACACGCGGTTGCTCCGAGACAAATTGTTGTTAATGAACAGCAAACCGTAATGTTTGATCCGAGCATTTTTCTAAAACCTGTTGGCTGGATTGTTTCGATTCTTTTTGCACTCGGTTACGGTCTTTTTTTTAGCAATCAGTGGGAAGCATTTGCCCTTTATTTTAATCAACAAGTGATGGCAGCGACTGATCCGGTTTTCAACAATTCGGTCAGTTTTTATTTGTTTACGCTTCCGGTTTTTGAGATATTGAGCGGCTGGTTTTCGAGGCTTGTTTTAATCTTTTTAATCGCAAGCGTCGTTTATTCGTTGATTACGATTAGCAAAAAAGATACAGCGAAAGATACTCGATATTTGGCTTTGTCGATTGCGTTGGGTTTGATGGCGTTGACGTTTTCGGTCGGTTTTTATTTTCAAAGATATGGCTATCTATGGCGAGATCATCAAACTTTTACGGGCGTAACTTACACTGAATTCCATTATATTTTGCCCGCTTTGTTTATTCTCTCAATTGCCTTGATAATCTCTGCAGTCATTGCATTTGCCAATGCTTTCGTCACGAAAAGCTGGCGAGTTTTAGCCGGTGCTGCGATTTTGCCGATCCTCGTTTTTGTAATCGGATTGGTGCTGATTCCGGGTTATGTGCAAAGTTTTATCGTCAAACCAAACGAATTAGACCGCGAAACGCCTTTTATTGAAAACAACATTGCTTGGACTCGAACCGCTTTCAAATTAGACAAAATTGAGGTGCAAGATTTTCAGGCAGAAACGACCGCAACTTCGTTTGACATCGAAAATAATCGTGCAACGGTTGATAATATTCGCCTTTGGGATCGCCCCGAATTGCTCTCTACACTCAAACAATTGCAAGAGATTCGCAATTATTATGATTTTACAACCGTCGATGTTGACCGCTATAAAATTGACGGACAAAAACGTTTGATGATGGTTGCCGCCCGCGAATTGAATGTCAACAATTTGCCGGAAGCATCGCGTAATTGGGTTAATCAAAAATTGATTTATACGCACGGTTACGGCGTGACGATGAATACGGCGAATGGTTTTACGGCTGAAGGTCGTCCGCAATTTGTGGTGTCGAATATGCCGATTGAATCAACCGCACCTGAAATAAAATTGACCCGTCCGCAAATTTATTTCGGGCAAAAAACCGATTCGGATGTTTATGTTCGCACGAATCAAAAGGAGTTTGATTTTCCACAAGGCGATTCGAGCACTTTCACGACCTACGAAGGAACCGGCGGAATTGCCATCGGCAGCGGCGTGCGTCGTTTGATTTTGGCGGCGACATTGGGTGATCTCACAAAACTTCCTTTTTCGGATGATATAACCGCCGAAAGTCGTGTTTTGATGCGTCGCAATATTACCGAAAGAGTAAAAACCATCGCTCCTTTTTTGATTTTAGACGAAGATCCATACATCGTCGTTGACGCAAGCGGAAGATTGGTTTGGATGATTGATGCTTTTACCGAAACGAATCGTTATCCATATTCGAGGCACTTTCAAGCTCAAGGGCAAAACGTAAATTACATCCGCAACAGCGTTAAAATAACGATTGATGCTTACAACGGCGATGTCAATTTTTACAATTTTGACGAAGAAGACGAGTTGTTGAAAACTTATCAAAATATGTTTCCGACGATGTTCCAACCCAAAAGCAAAATGCCCGCCGATTTGCTCGAACACATCCGTTTTCCCGAAACATTGCTCGAAGTTCAAGCCCAGGCTTACGGACTTTATCACACGACAAATCCGAAGATATTTTTCCAACGCGAAGACGTTTGGACGCAAGCAAGTGTTGTCACCAAAGGGGAAAACAACAATCAAGCCCAATCGCTAAAACCGTATTTCGTGTTAGCCCAACTTCCCGATAATAAAAACGAACTTGAATTCGTAAAAATCGTCACGTTCACTCCGGCGAATCGAAATAATTTGATTGCACTAATGGCTGGACGCAGCGATGCCGCAAATTATGGCAAACTTTTGGTTTATTCTTTGCCGAAATCTCGGTTTATTGATGGACCTCTCCAAATCGAAGCCCGCATCGACCAAGACGCAACACTTTCGGGGCAATTCACGCTTTGGAATCAGCAAGGTTCAAAGATCGAACGCGGAAATCTGATGGTAATTCCGGTCGGCAAAGGTCTGCTTTACGTTCAACCGATTTTCCTCCAAGCCGACCGCAGCCCAATGCCCGAACTCCGTATGGTCGTGCTTGCGACTCAAGAAAGAATCGCCTACGGACCAAATTTCGCGGCGGCTCTGGCAAGTATGTTTGGCGAATCTTCGGTGAAAAAAGATGTTGCCAAAGACCCGAAAGCAGACGACAAAACAGATGCACCAATCACAACCGTATCTCCAAATACGCAACAACTAATCAACCGTGCCGCTCAGGAATTTAACGATTATCAGCAACTGAATTCGCAAGGCAAATTTGCAGATGCCGGCAAGAAACTCGAAGATTTGAAACGGACTTTGGAAGAATTGAAGAAAGGTGGCGGGAAGTTGTAAATAAATTGACCGTTCTTAAAGAAAACAAAGCTGAATTTTTTATTAGACACTTAAATCGCCTGGTCTAATTCAAACGAATGTCCAAAAACCTTTAAATGATTGCGAAATAGTTCTTTTTTTGTTTAAGTGGAAAAAACATAGTCCCGTGTTTAGTGCTACTGTTCTTCTCATAAATAGAATATAGTTTGTGTATGTTGAATTTAGACGAAATACACAAAAAATATGAAAAATAAACCACGAGATTGGGATACAGTTGTTTTTTCAGCTGAACAAGTGGCGGCAGGAAGACCAAAGGAATTAGTTGCTACATTCGATGACCTTCACGTTGATACGGCTGGACAGTTTCACGATATAGCTTTATTTAAGAGCGTTGAGAAGGATGAGCCACAAACATATTATAAAACTCCAGGACATATAGAGCATTTCATTAAATTTAATTGGCGTGCTTGTGAGCGTCCGGATCAGGATTCTGTAGAAATCGTTTCTGGGTCATCTGCGAGAAATTACGACAGCTTTTGGAAATAGATTTGTTGCATGGTAGGCTATTGCCGCGAATCAATAAACTCCCAAGGATTAAGCCAACCATTTATTTCGCTCGAATAACCGCCTCCACAACGCCAAACGTCGAACAAATAATCATCGTGCCGCCAAAGTACCGATTATTAACAACTGACATCGCAAAGGAAATTTGCCGAAGCAGGCAAGAAACTCGAAGATTTGAAACGGACTTTGGAAGAATTGAAGAAGAGAGGCGGGAAGTTGTAGCTAAATGATAAGGGCTAGAAAACTCCTTGAAAAATACTGGGATAAAGCCCTAATTTTACAGGCGTTTTATTTTCTAATTTTCTGCCTAGAATTCTAATCTTTTTTGACATCTTTTTTATTTTCTCTGTTCATACTTTATGAATTTACAGAATTTAAGTTAGGAATTTTTTGTCAAAAATTCTAAATGTTAAAAAATGAATTTTTACAACTTATTGACAAGTTCTTGAATTTTATTTTCTCTTATAACAATATCATTCCAGTAAGCTAAGTGTTGTTTAATATTTTCTTCGTTTATCTTTTTGCCATTAAACGTAACATAATCAAATTTCTCTAAAACGACCTGAAGTTCATATTCATCGTAAGTTCTCTGTGCGATTCCAGCGGCTACATCAGCAGCTTGAATACGCATTGAATATTTGGAATCCACATTGCCATAAAGAGTATTGCTATAACTAAATCTATCAAAACGCGACCTTCGTGCGAAATGATTTCTTTGTGACTCAAGCCATTTGATTGATTCGTCATCACCTTCATCAAAAGCGTGGGAATAATCCAGCATTTCTCCTGCTCTTTGCCGCATTTCGTATTCACCCAAAAATCCCCTTCCGCTAAAATCAGTAGCGTCGGAGAAAACAGAGTTAGATTTGCTTACCCATTTGGCTGCAGTGTCGTAAGATTTTTTCTTGCCTTTTTTAAAGGGTTCAATATCGAAATCTAAAGGCTCACCAAATTGATTTTGTTGAAGATCTGATCCGTAACCAAAACCAGCCCATCTTTGTCTTTCAAAGTTTCTCTCAAGTCTTTGTGCAGGCGAATCATAAAGGATACTTTCGGTAATTGATTTCTCCATTTCAAGAATCAGAAATTTGGCGAATTTTTGATTTTCATCTTGTTGAAGCATTTTTTCATAATTGTCACATTTGTAGAAATAACGCAAAACTTGTTTATACTCCGCTTCATAAGCAAAAGTATCAACAATGTGAATGCGAATTGGTCTAATACCTATTGCAAGTCGCAGTTTTACTTCCCGCGGTAATTTATCCAATCCCTCGGCAATTTCGCCATATTTAATCTCACCGTTCGACTTAGGAAACATTCCATAAATCTCCGTAAACCAAGCTAATGAAATATGTTTGCCAACCTGTGCGTGAGTCCAAACTTTGCGAGAAGTCTTTTCCGTATTTCTTCGACTCGTCTCATCTGTAAAGGAAACTGCATTTTGAGGCTCACGAGTTAAAAACGTCATAATTTGATATCTTAAATCAAATATTTTAAGTGTTAAAGGAAAATTATAATAAAATTAATCAGATTTTTCCTTTTGACTTTTGATGCACTCCAAAATGCGAGCGAACGGGTCATAAACCTACGCTTTTTTGACACTCTATTTTACTCTAGATATCAAACACCTTCACTTTCTCCATCAATTTTCACAAAATAACCATTCACTTTATTCGTTGCGATATTTATCAATAAAGTCCGAAGCATCAACCCAACCGTTTCTTTCAACCGAATAACCATCGCCGGCTTGGTGCCGGCTTGGTCAAGTTTCGTCACGAATTTCTAGGTGTGAATGATACAAATATTCGAACCTGTTTAGTGCTGATAACAAAGATTGTTATCCATATCAATCAATGCTAAAATCAGAATCTGAAAGGAGTATTTTGTTATGAATGTTTCACTAACACCAGAGCTTGAACAAATCATCAATACCAAAGTGCAAAGCGGTTTATACAATTCTGCGAGCGAAGTTGTGCGTGATGGAATTCGGCTTTTGCAGCAACGGGACGAAATGCGGGAACTAAAATTAGACGCTTTACGAACCGAAATTCAAAAAGGTATTGATGATCTTGAAGCCGGACGATTTAGAGACGGACGCGAAGTTATGGCGGAGAAACGAGAGCGTCTTCTTAAAATGAAGGAGCAAAATGGCTAGCTACATCGTAACGCCAAATGCCGAAAAAGACATTGATGAAATTTTACTCTTTATCGCCGCAGACAATGTAGATGCCGCGATTGCTTTCAACGAACGCTTAATCAGTCGTTTTGAGTTGTTAGCAGATAACGCAAAAATTGGAAGAGAACGACCAGAGTTAAAGCAGGATTTACGAAGTTTTCCCGAAGGTAATTATTTGGTTTTCTATCGTGAATGGTCCGGCATTGTTGCAATTGTTAGAGTTTTACATGGTGCAAGAGATTTAGACGAAATTTTCAGTTAATTTCACTTTCTTGCTAATGGTGAGAATCAATAAACTCCGAAGCATCAACCCAACCGCTTCTTTCACTCGAATAACCGCCGCCGACTTGGTGCCACATCGGACAAGTTTCATCGCGGATTTCAAGGTGCAAATGACATAGATATTTGCCGTTTGCGTTGCCGACCTTACCTATTTGTTCGCGTTTTTTTACCTCGCCCGAAGTTTTCAAAATCTCTTGTAAATGTCCGTAAAGCGATTCAACTTTTTTGCCGTCGGGCAGCGTATGTTCAATGATAACAACATTTCCCCAACCTGTTCCGGCATCTTGTGCGTAGGTGATAACGCCATTTGCAATTGCATAAACAGGTTCGCCGCAATCGGTATTTCCGCCCGAATTCTTGTTCCAATCTTCGCCAAGATGATTTGTTTCGCCGAAATTTGTCGCGTTATACCAATCGTCTTTTGTATCTTTTGCTTCGGTCAGAAATTCTTTATTGCCAACAGGATACGCAAATCTATCGGCTATAATTGTTGGGCGACTAACAGAGTTATTTGAAGTTGGATTCGGTGATTTTTGAGTTGTGCAGGACAAAAGCAGAATAATAATAGCAAGCGAAATGATAACTGATAACTGCTGCCTAATAACTGACATCACATTCCCAAAAACTCTTTCAAAATCTTCACGCGGTCACGAGCGACGATTATCTCGGTTTTCTTTTCAGATTTCAAACGAATCATAACTTGTCCCGAAAACCAGCCGTGAACTTCTTCGATAAAATTTACATTAACGATTGAATTTCGATGAACCCGTAAAAACGAGCGTTTTTCGAGCCGATTTTCTAGTTCGTTTAGACTGAAATCAATCGGATAGTTTTTGCCGTCAATTTGCCCTGCAAAAGTCATTTTATCTTCCGAAAAGAAATGCGTAATCTCTTTGACATCAATAATTTGCACCTTTCCACCGATGCGTGAAGGAAGGCGTTCGAGCGATTGTTTCGTGTTGAAATTTTCGAGCAGTTTTTGCAGATTGACATTAGTTTCGTCCGATTTTTCGGCTATAACTTTTTCGAGCTTAACCAACGCTTTTTTTAATCTTTCGGCTTCAATCGGTTTCAATAAATAATCAATCGAATAAACTTCAAAAGCCTTCAACGCAAACTCGTCAAAGGCAGTCGTAAAAATTACGGGCGGATAATTTTCGAGTTTTTGCAAAAGTTCAAAACCGGTTAATTCGGGCATTTGTATATCCAGAAAAATCGCATCAAGCGTAATGTTTGGAATAACTTGCAAGGCTTTGAGCGGTTCGGTTGTTTGCCCGATAATCTCAATTTTGTCGGTTTCCGACAGCAGACGCGACAATCTTTTGAGTGCCAAAGGTTCATCGTCAACCAAAAAAACTCGCAACTTTTTCATTATAGATATTTATTTGCCTCAACAACCGTGTATCTGCCCGAATCACGCAAAAATTGCTTTAACAAAAAAGAATGTCCTGATCCGTATAAAACTAAAATTCGGTCGTTTTGTCCTTCGGTAATTCGGGTGATATTTGTATAAATCTTCAAATTTCGTTCATACCAATCTTTCACAACATCTGTTCCGACATAATTTTCATCTTTTCCGAAATCCATCAAATCATAATAAAATTGCATATCTTGATTGATGTAGTTTGTTGAATTTTTCTCGCGAAAAAGTTGTCGAAATGTTTGGGTTTGCAATCTTGTTTCAAAATCTTTACTTAGTTTTTGCGTGTCGGAAACAAGTTTATCAACCACATCTTTTTTTCCGTTGACATTCGCAAATTCGATGACTTTATCAAAGTCAAAGTTACCTGCCCAATCAATCGGATAAATTTGTTTATGACTTGATTCTTTCGCCAAACGATACCCGATTTGGTCAATTTCATTTCTCGTAAGTTGATATTTTCCAATAAGATAATCGTTATATTCTTGATTGATTTTAGTACTTCCGAATTTTGCTTCGACAGCAATTTTTGTCGGCTTAAATTTTTTCAATACATTTATGATTTCCGTAATCTCTCGTTGACGTTTATCGGCAAAAACGTCGTCAATTTTGGTATTTACAACGTCTAACCCCGGATTATCGAAATGAAATGTTCCCAAAACCATGACTTGCGGTTTGTTTGAATTTTGTGCAAATGCCGAAATAATACTCAGAGCAGTAATTGCAAAAATTAAATTTATTTTATTTTTCATAATATCTATTAAAAATATGCGGGAATAATTAATTTTATACAACCCCGTTTTTCATTAGCGAAACGGAGGCTCGCTTTGCCGTCATAAATCGTCTCCAAACGCTTTCGCAAATTATCCAAACCGTGGTTTTCTTTCAAGTCTGTTTCTTTAAAACCTTTGCCGCTGTCACAAACTTTTATTTCGATAAAATCCTTATTCTCTTTGACTGAAACGACAATTTCAGTTCGCTCGGAAGTATTTGAAACAACGTGCTTTATCGAATTTTCAACTAATGTTTGTAACGACAATGGGGGAAGCTTTGTTTCCAAAAACTTCGGTTCACAGGCGATTTTGTAGGCGAGTCTTTTATCAAAACGAACCTTTTCAATCTCAAGATATTTCTCGGTAATTTCGAGTTCTTGCTCAAGCGAAACGAGACTTTTTGCATTTGAATCGAGCGAATATCGGAGCAAAGCCGACAATTTCTCGACAGTTTTTTCGGCTAAAATCGGTTCTTCTCGAATCAAAGCGGCGATTGAATTGAGCGTGTTGAACAAAAAATGCGGATGAATTCTCGATTCAAGCGAGGCAAGCTGGGCTTCGGTCGCAAGCCGATTCGCGTGGGCTTCGTCAATCTCTTTTTGACGCAAATGTTCTTCGGTTTCAACCAATTTCGCTTGCGAACTTTCGTAAAAATACGCACCGCCGCCAAATACCAGACCGATTGCCAAGGGTAAAAGTAAAATCTCTAAATTCATTGGCACAATGTTGTTAAACTTAACAAACCCAATGAGATACAGAAGGATATTGCCGGTCAAAACTCCGGAATAAATTGCTAAAAATAACGCAAATGCAAAAACTATGATCCGCAAACCCCAATTTGTTTTACGCACTTGAGGAAGAACCCAATAAACTGTCAGACCACAAAAACTACCGATACAAAATGAATAAACCACGGCAAATATGATGTTTCTAAACGTCAAACCGCCAACAGAATTAAGCAAAATAACAAAAATTGTCGCCACGCAATTGAGCAACAAAGTTTGTAGAATAATTTTTGTCAGCCGTGAATTTTTTTTCATTTCAGAAAGCGGCAAACTAGCTTATTTTGCCTAATTTATTGTTTCTCTAAGTAAGTTCGCCGTCAATTGAAAAGGCGATTTTTAGCCGCGGATTTCGCAGATAAACGCAGATTTTATTGATTAAAAATGAATCAGTTATATTTGTTTTATCCGCGTTTCTCCGCGGCTAGATTTCTTTACTTCGCCGTCAACATCTTCTTGTAACTTTCGGCTTTTTCCTTGTCGCCTGTTTCAGTGTAATGTTTGACGAAAATACCGATTGCTTTAGTGCGAATTCCGACCGATTTTCCGTCCGTTTTCGCTTCGGTTGACGAGATGATTTTTTCCAAATCTGCTGTGCCGAGCGAACGCAATTTGTCAGCTTCGTCTTTAACCGGATATTTTGCCGAAGCACTCAGATATGTTGAACCGCGAACAATTAAAACTTCGATATTTTCACCGTCAAGCGAAACTGCTTCATCCATTTTGCGGCGACCTTCTGCCCAAAATTTTCCACCTTCTGCAAAATTCCCTGACATAAATGCTTGTCCCGATTGTGCCAAAGTTGCCGAACCGGACCAGACCAAGGTTTGCGAATCTTTAGGATTTGCCGCCAAGATTTTCTCTGCCTTTACCATTGCACGATCATAACTTGCCGAATCGCCCTGCATTCCTTTGTTAAATTCAGCCATCAAATCGTTGTCGAATTTCGGCGTTTCGGTTTGTGCAAAAATTGAAACCGAACCGAAAAGAATTATTGCGAATAATGTTGCGATGTATGTATATTTTTTCATTTTATTTTCTCCTGTTTTAATTAGAACCACGAGCGTTAGCGAAGTGAAAATTTACCAAGTCGCTATCGCTCCGTGTTCTGATTGGTTAAATTCCCGCGTAAAAGTTTCCGTGAAAGCCGAGCGGGAAATGTTGTCCGTTTGCCCAAATTCGTGCGGCAAAATCGAGCGTTTGGGCATCTCTGATTTCCATAAATGATTCGTTTTTATCTGAATCGTAACCTTGAGCTAAAATAAAACCGCGTTCTTCGTTGATGGCGGAAGTTGTCGGTGCAAAAACAGGTTCGCCGTATGTTCGAGATTTTCCTGCGTTTACTTTGATTGATTTTTCGCTTTTCAGATCAACGCGGACGATTGCCGCATTTTCGGCGTAACCGCGTTCGGTCGCGTATATGAAGCGTGATTTTTGTCCCGTCAAACGCAGGTCGTATCGCGGAAATTCAACGTCCGCAATTAAATCCGTTGCTCCGACAAAAGTTTTGTTCGTCAAATCAACCGTAACTTGCTGTAAGGTTGGCGGAGTTAGTTTTTTGAACATTTCATCGGAAGAACTTTCACGTTTCCAGTTGTTCAAAACTTTCAAAAGCTCGCCATCTTTGCCCCAAATTGCTTGAAAAACAATTTTATTATCGGCAGTTTCAAACGCATTTCCGTAATGAAAAACAATTTTTGACGGCAAAGTTATCTCAATTGGTTTTGCCGTGCCGGCTTTGTTGTCTCGTGGAAAAACAAGCATTTTTGTCGGTTCATTCTCAGCGTATGTGACCGCTTCGCCCATATTGGCGGCTTTCCCTGTCATCAAAGCACCAATGTCGTATTTCATCGGCGGAACGATCAGCACGAAATAATTTTCGGTCAAAATCGCATCGTGAATCATAAAAAATCCATCGGCTGAATATTTATAAAGCAGATTTGCTTTGCCTGTTTTTCGTTCGATTTGATAGATGTGAACTTTTCCGGTATCTCCTTTTTCAAAACCCCAAGCGAACAAATCGCCGGTTTTTGCGTCTATTTTCGGGTGAGCCGTGAAAGCTAAATTCTTTGGAATTACGCCGAAATTTGTCTCGCCTTCAAAATCGAAAGTTGTTGGATTGATGACAGTCGGCAAACCGCCTTCCGAAAGTCCGAGAAGTTTGCCGTTCCATTCGATAACATTAACGCTTGCCTGATTTTTCCCGCCTTTTGCGGTGTTTGGAGCATTTGTGCCGAATTCGCCGTAAATCATTTTGCCAATCTTTTGTTCGTCTATTCGTTGTGGCGTGTTTAAGAATTTCGCTTTCAATTCGGCTTTTCCGTTGCTAAATTTCCAAGAAGTTAAAAAGGCATCGCCGTCGAAAAGATGATTAAATTTTGTGCCGAATCTTTCTGTTTCGCCGGGAGCAGTTCGGAATAAAGTTCCCTTCAAGGCTTGCGGAATCGTTCCTTCGATTTTTAAGTTTGTCCAAATGCCTTCGCCGCCGGCAGTTTGAGCCGAAAGCCAATGCATCGAGCGTTTTGATTGAGCGAAAATATTGCTTACGGCTGATGTTTCAATCAAACCTAGCGCCGCTGCTCCGAAAATCATTTTTGTAAAATCGCGTCTCGATAAATTCATAATAATTGTCCTCGAAAACAACTTAACGACATTTTTACGCAAAACATTTAAACTTTCCGACGAATCGTTAATTTTTCGGATGAGTCGTCAATAATCTGCGATGAACCGGAATGTTTTGCCCGCGAATCAAGCGAATTTACGCGAATAAAACCAAATCATACATCAGGACTATTCTGCGATTTATTTGATTATTCGTGCAGATTCGCGTGATTCGCGGGCAATAAATCTTTTTTCCGGTTACATTTCTTCAAGTTTCAATTTTGCGTTACAATAAGCGTTTCTTGTTGGAGTGAAAACAAAAAGTTATGACGATGAAACTTGATTGGTTACGCGGTTGTGCGACTGCTTTGGTTACGCCTTTTGCGAGCGATGGCTCGGTTGATGTTGAATGTTTACGCAAATTAACAAACCGCCAAATTGAAAACGGCGTAAAAATAATGGTGCCGTGCGGAACAACCGGCGAAAGTGCAACGATGACACCCGAAGAAGATTGGTTGGTGATTTCGACTGTTATCGAAGTTGCAAAAGGTCGTGCAAAAGTGATCGCCGGAGCGTCAAATAACGACACAGCGTTGACAATTCGAAATACGCAAAAAGTTATGGAACTCGGTGCAGATGCAGCACTTATCGCCTCGCCATATTACAATAAACCAACTCAAGAAGGCTTGATCGCACATTATTCGGCAATCGCGGAATCGGTCAAAGGTTTCCCAATTGTGCTTTACAATGTGCCGGGGAGAACTGCGGTTAATATGTCCGCCGCGACAACTGTTACGCTCGCCAATAAATACGAAAACATCGTTTGCACCAAAGAAGCATCGGGAAATTTCTCGCAAGTGATGGAAATTATCCGCGACAGACCTGAAAACTTTATCGTCTTTTCAGGTGACGATGCGATAACTTTACCGCTAATCGCACTCGGAGCAGACGGCATTACATCTGTAATTTCAAATGAATTTCCATCGGAATTTAATTCAATGGTCGAGGCTTGTTTGGTAGGTAATTGGGACAAAGCACGTGAAATTCACTACAAATTTTTGGCTTTGATGGAAGCAAACTTTATTGAATCTTCGCCTGCACCGGTGAAATTTGTGATGAAAGAGATGGGACTTTTGGAAGAGAAATTGAGATTGCCATTGGTTCCGATCACAGAAAAGACGCGAATCACGCTTATTGAAATCCTGGATCGCTTGAAATAGCGTTTTTTGTTTGGATTTCTGCGTTATGAATTGCCACGCATCTTTAGTGCGTGGTGATTGGAAAAATCTGATTCGGCTTCAGCCAAAAAAATTAAGAATTTCCTAAATCCGAATAGCTTTCAGCTGAAGCGATTTGGAATCGTTCATTTTACGGAAATTTGGCTAAAGCCAAAGAAACTTCGAAGCCTAGCCACGCACCAAAGTTGCGTGGCAATTGATAAAACCAATCAAAAAACTCGAAGCCATTCAAAAATTGATGAGAAAATTGTTTTGTAGCTAATTCCTCATCGATTTTCCGCAAAATTGACCACTTACTCAATTAAAGTTAAACTCAAGTCTTTATGCAAAACTCTTGGCTGAAAGATAAGACAGTATTGGTTACAGGTGCATCGGGAACGGTTGGGCGTGGTTTACTTTCGGCGATTTTGCGTGAAAATCCGAAAAGTTTGCGTGCTTTAGATCATCATGAACACGGTTTATTTGAGATTCAGCAAGAAATTGGTGATCGCGAAAACGTCCGATGGTTGCTTGGTGATATTCGCGATGAAAAACGAATGAGCCGTGCGATGGAAGGCGTTGATGTTGTGTTTCACGCGGCGGCTTTGAAACACGTTTCTATCGGCGAATACAATCCTTTTGAGATTGTGCAGACTAATCTGCTCGGCTTGCAAAACGTAATTCAAGCGGCGATCGATCACGACGTAGAACGCGTGATTTTTACATCGAGCGACAAAGCTGTGAACCCGACAAATGCAATGGGAGCTTCGAAAATGATGGGCGAACGCCTGATGATTGCTGCCCAAAGCGTTCGCCGACATACTCGATTTGCTTCAGTTCGTTTTGGAAATATTATTGGTTCAAATGGTTCTGTCGTGCCGATTTTTTACAATCAAATTAAAAAAGGAAACGCTCTTACGCTGACAGATAAACGAATGACGCGATTTGTGATGGAAATAAATCACGCTGTTTCTCTTGTTTTGAAAGCGGCGGAAATCGCGGTTGGCGGAGAGGTTTTTGTTTTGAAAATGCCGGTTGTGAGAATAGAAGATTTAGCCGCAACGATGATTGATCTATTCGGATCAAAAGATACTGAGATTAGCGAGATTGGAATTCGCCGGAGCGAAAAGCTTTACGAAGAACTTTTGATGGAAGCTGAGGTCGATCATTCTTTTGAGAACGACGAAATGATTGCTTTTGTTGGGGAAGAAAATGAAGCGACCGCTCGCGATAAACGTCCGTATCTGCAAGGAATGACGGCAGTTAGCGAGGTATATGATTCTCATAATGTAACGCCAATGAACAATGCAGAAATTACTGAAATGCTTGATCGTTGCGGATTTCCGGCAGAAAATATTGAGGTGAAAAGTTGAAAGCATTAGTTACTGGCGGAGCAGGATTTATTGGTCGGTGGGTTGTAAAGCGTTTGCTCGACGACGGACATTCTGTCTTGATTTTCGATGATTTATCGAATGGAAGAGCTGAAAATATAAAGGAATTTGAAGGGCATCCAGGTTTGCTTGGCTTTGTTGAAGGCGACGTAAAAGACCGCGAAACACTAGCTAAACTTTTTGTTGATACAACTTGGGATCGCGTTTATCATCTCGCGGCTTCGATTCACGTCCAACGCTCGATTGACGAACCCGAAATAACTTTCCGCAACGACGTTGACGGCACTTTTACCATTCTCGAAGCTTGTCGCGAGCAATATTTTAAGCTCAACGGCTTAGACATTAACGACAAAAAATTCTACATCGATGAAGTCAAAGAAAAGTTAATTGACCAACGTCCGCGTCTCGTTGTGATGTCAACTTGTATGGTTTTTTCGCGTGCCGATGGCGACAAAGGAATCGACGAAAATCATCCTGTTTCGCCCGTTTCGCCTTACGCCGCAAGTAAAATCGCGGCTGATAATTTGTCGCTTTCATATTTTCATTCTTATCGAATGCCTGTAACGGTTGTGCGTCCTTTTAATACTTATGGACCTTTCCAAAAATCGAATTCTGAGGGCGGCGTAGTTTCGATTTTCTTGAAACGAGATATTCAAGGCGAGACACTTTTTATCAAAGGCGATGGCACACAAACTCGCGATTTATTGTTCGTTGAAGATTGTGCAGATTTCGTGGTTCGTGCGGCAGATAAAGATGAAGCGGCTGGTGAATTGATCAACGCTGGAACCGGTAACGATATTAATATCAAAGACTTAGCGGCAAAAGTGGCAAGCAACGGAAATAAAATTGAGTTTGTTGCACACGATCATCCACAAGCGGAAATTCCAAAACTTTTGTGCAATCCGGCGAAAGCGGAAAAAATAATCGGCTGGAAACCTGCAACAACTTTGGAGCAAGGTTTGGAAAAAACTCGCAAATGGTTGGACGAAAATCGTTGGGCGTGGTGAGCAAATTGTTAATTTTATGACTATTAATCTCGATTTACTTGACGACGAATCGGCGACAGAGGCAATAAATACTGTTGCGAAAATTGCCGATGCGAACGGAGTAAATTGGGCTTTGGTCGGCGGTTTGGCGATGGCGGTTTATGGTAGCGATAGAAATACGAAGGATATTGATATTATCGCTGACAAGCTTTTGCCATTGGAAAAGAAAGGTTTATTGCGTCAAGGCGGCGAGCGATATCTAATCAAAACTAATAAAAAAGAAGTTGCGGTCGATTGGATTCTGCGTAACGACGAGTTTAAGAAACTTTTTCAAATCGCACTTGATGAAGCCGTTAAAATAAATGATGTTCCCATTCTTTCAACAGAGTGGTTGGTAATTTTGAAATTCATCGCCGGCAGGTTTAAAGACCAAGAAGATGCCGTTTTTTTGTTGAGTCGTAAAGATTTAGTTAATCGCAGTCTGATAAAATCTCACATTGTCAGAGTCGTGGGAGCTACGGCTTGGGGTTTAGCGAAACATGGTTATCAGCGTTGGTATGACATTGCCAATGGTAAGAGTCGTGATGAAGAACGCAACGAAAAAGACGGCTATATTGATTCTTAGAATGTTGTAATTTCTCGTTTGAGACTGACGTTTCGGTAGAATCCAAAATTCATGGCAAGAAAAGTTTTATGAGTCAAATAAATATGGTTGACCTCAAAGGTCAATACGAAAAAATTAAATCTGAAGTTGATGCAGCGATCTTGAATGTATTAAATACAACAGCTTACATCAATGGACCAGAAGTTAAGAATTTTCAGTCGAATCTTGAAAAATATCTCGGCGTGAAACACGTTATTCCATGTGCGAATGGAACGGATGCTCTGCAGATAGCTCTAATGGCTTTGGACTTGAAAATCGGCGACGAAATTATCGTTCCAGCGTTTACATATGTTGCAACTGCTGAAGTTATCGCACTTTTGAAACTAAAACCGGTGATGGTTGAGGTTGATGAAAACACGTTCAACGTAACGGCGGAAATTATCGAAAAAGCGATTACGCCAAATACGAAAGCGATTGTTCCGGTTCATCTTTTTGGACAAAACTGCGATATGGAAGCGATTATGAAGGTTGCGACAAAGCACAATCTTTTTGTGGTTGAAGATAATGCACAAGCGATTGGTGCAGATTATTTTTACTCTGATGGAAGCGTTGCGAAGTCCGGCACAATCGGACATATCGGTTGCACATCGTTTTATCCATCAAAAAATCTCGGTTGTTATGGCGATGGCGGAGCGATATTTACGAATGATGACGCACTTGCCGAAAAAATTAGAATTATCGCAAATCACGGACAAACGAAAGTTTATTACCACGATTTTGTCGGCGTAAATTCGCGGCTCGATTCGATTCAGGCAGCAATTTTGAACATCAAACTCGCGAGGCTTGATGAATATTGTGCCGCACGGCAGAAAGTTGCGGATTATTACGATAAAGCTTTTGCGGGAATCGAAGGTTTGCAAACTCCGGCTCGCGAGAAGAAATCGACGCACGTTTTTCATCAATATACGCTCTTAGTTGCAAACGGAAAACGCGACGAACTCAAGCAATGTTTACAGGAAAATGGAGTTTCTTCGATGATTTATTATCCGTTACCGCTTTATAAACAAAAGGCTTTTAGCGATTCAGTGCCGGAAAATTTTTCATTGCCCATAACACAGAAATTGTGCGATGAAGTTATTTCTTTGCCGATTCATACGGAAATGACGGAAGAGGTTTTGATAATTATTGTGGAAAAAGTGAAGTCGTTCTTTAACGTGAAGTAGTTGAATTTTTTTAAAATGAAAGTAGCAATTTTAGCAGGCGGCTTAGGAACAAGGCTCGCCGAAGAAACAGAGATAAAACCGAAACCGATGGTCGAGGTTGGAAATCGTCCGATTCTTTGGCACATTCTAAAACTCTACGCTTCGCACGGCTTCAACGATTTCTTCGTTGCTCTTGGTTACAAAGGCGATGCAATAAAACGCTATTTCCTTGATTATCACACACTTAACGGAAATGTGTCGATTGATTTTCAAAACGGAAAAACTGAGTTTAGTGAAACTGAGCATGAAAATTGGAAGCTGAATCTAATCGAAACCGGAGCAAATTCGATGACTGGCGGACGTGTAAAACGCCTCGAACCTTTTCTCACAGACGAGACTTTTATGGTTACCTATGGCGATGGCGTAAGTAATGTTGACATCAAAAAATTGCTTGCATTTCATCGTTCGCACGGAAAACTTGCTACAGTTACTGCGGTTCGTCCACCTGCGAGATTTGGCGAATTGCTGATTAAAGAAGATTTGACTGCAGAATTTAGCGAAAAACCACAAACTGGTGAAGGTTGGATCAACGGTGGATTTTTTGTTTTTGAGCCGAAAATTTTCGAACTTTTGTCTGGCGATGAATCCGTTTTAGAAATTGATGTTTTAGAACATTTGGCGAGAGAGAATCAGCTCGTAGCTTACAAACACGAAGGTTTTTGGCAATGTATGGATACTTTGCGAGACAAAAAACACCTCGAAACATTGTGGAAAAGTGGAAATCCGCCGTGGAAAGTTTGGTAGAAGGTTTGTGAAAATGTTTTGGCAAGGAAAAAGAGTTTTAATCACCGGACATACTGGTTTCAAAGGAAGTTGGCTATCTTTTTGGCTCAACAATTTGGGAGCGGAAGTTTGTGGATTTTCACTAGCACCTAATACTTCACCAAATTTATTTGACGGATTAAATCTCGCAAGCCTCGTTAATTCAACAATTGGCGACATTCGCAATTTAGACTTTTTAAAAAAAACCTTCGATGATTTTCAGCCCGAAATCGTTTTTCATCTTGCCGCACAACCGCTCGTTCGCCGTTCATATCTCGAACCGATTGAAACATATTCGACAAATGTGATGGGAACAATCAATGTTTTAGAAGCGATTCGAAGCGTAAAGAGCGTGAAATCGATTGTAATTGTCACGACTGACAAGGTTTACGAAAATTTTGAATCAACCGTTGGTTACACTGAAAACGACCGACTCGGCGGATTTGATCCATATTCAAACTCAAAAGCCTGTGCCGAACTCGCGGTTTCGGCATACAGAAATTCGTTTTTCGCCGATTCTGAAACTTTGATTGCAACAGCACGTGCGGGAAATGTAATCGGCGGCGGCGATTGGTCAGAAGACAGATTATTGCCCGATGTTTTTCGTTCGCTAATTTTTGGAAAAGAGCTGATAATCAGAAATCCAAATTCGGTTCGCCCTTGGCAACACGTGCTTGAGCCTTTAAATGGATATATGATGCTCGCCGAAAGATTGTTCAACGGCGAAAGAGATTTTGCCGAAGCCTGGAATTTCGGACCCGAAGATGAAGATTCAAAATCCGTGGGTTGGATTTTAGAAGAAATAAAAAACCTCTGGAATGGCGATGTAAACTGGAAAATCGCGGAAGGAAATCATCCGCACGAGACGAACTTTTTAAAGCTCAACATCGAAAAATCTAAAGACAGATTAAATTGGAAACCGAAATTAGGATTGGAAGAAGCGTTGAGGCTTACTGTTGATTGGTATTTATCATTCAAAAATATTGGTAATCCACCCGAGAATACAAAAAAACAAATTGAAAGTTATTGATTTTTTTGAATTTTTTAAATTATTCCTCTTACGCAATATTTATGTTGTTCAAATCAGCTTTAAAGTTAAATGTTGTCGCTAATTTTGGTGGGCAAATATGGATAACGTTAATTGGGATTCTTGTAGTTCCAATTTATTTGCGTTACTTAAGTGTTGAATTATACGGTATTATAGGAATTTTTTTGAGCCTTCAAATCTTACTCTCAGTATTTGATGTTGGTCTTTCTCCAACACTAAACCGAGAAATGGCAAGGCTTTCTGCATTTCCCGATAAAGCTCAGGAAATGAGAGATTTAACTCGAACCTTAGAAATTCCTTATTGGTTACTTGGCATTTTAGTTGGCTTATTTACATTTACTATCTCACCGTTTATTGCGGGATTTTGGGTAAATTCAGCAATAATCCCGGTTGAGGTTATTGAAATGTCATTTAAGCTAATGAGCCTAGGATTTGTTTTTCAATGGACAACAACTCTTTATTCAGGAGGATTTTTAGGTTTACAGCGACAAGTAACCTATAATTTTATTAATGTTATTTGCCAGACTATTAGATCGGTAGGATCGGTTTTGGTTCTAGTTTTTGTCTCCCCGACTATTCAAGGTTTCTTGATTTGGCAAACTATTTGGTCAGCTGTTACAGCGTTTATATTTGTAACATCTTTTTGGCATTGCTTGCCTAAAACGGACATGCCGGCTCGCTTTCGGTTAGATTTGTTGCGTAAAATTTGGCTATTTGCAGCCGGAATGACAGGAAATAGTATAGTTTGGTTAATACTTACACAAACAGATAAAATCATTCTTAGCAAGATGCTCAGTTTGGAAGTTTTCGGATATTACGCTTTAGCTAATCTTCTAGCGTCAACAGGACTTACAACGCTAGCTATTTCAATTAGTAAGGCATATTATCCCCAGTTTTCACAATTTGTAGCTTTAGATGATGAGGTTAATTTAAGAAAAAGTTACCATACCAGCTGTCAGATCCTGACATTGTTTTTAGTTCCGGCGAGTGTTGTTTTAGCATTTTTTTCATATCAAATTCTTATACTTTGGACACGAAATATTGAAGTTGCATCAAATGCATATTTGATTTTGTCTTTAATGGCAGTTGGGTATGGTTTAAACGGTTTAATACTTTTGCCAAGTAATATGCAATGGGCAAAAGGATTGACAAAACTGTATTTTTGGCAAAATCTAATTGGAATAATCTTGCTTGTTCCATTTATGATTTATACATCTTTAAGATATGGAGCGATTGGCGGACCGATTTGTTGGGTCGTTTTGAATATTTTATACGTTTCTTTAGGAATGATAGTTATGCACCGTCTAATCTTAAAAAATGAGTTAAAAAAATGGTATTTGGAGGATGTCGGATTAACGACTGTTGCGGTTGTTTTTTCAATTGGTTTAATTCGATATTTTTATCCTAGCGAACTTGCCCCAACGCTTAATTTTATTTTATTAATTTTAATTTCATTATTTGCTATGACAATCTCATTATTAACTACAGCGATGCCGAGAAAATATTTATATTCATATATTATTGAAAAAAAAAACATTATTATTAAGTAAACAATTTCGGTTTAGTGTTGAAACTAAATCTGCAAAATTTGTAATTAATTCATTAAATTAGAAAGAAGTTAAAAATAATAGACAGCAACTAACTATATGAAAATATATTTTGAAAGCAAATTACATGAGATTAAAAACGCAGTTATTGAACAAATTTAGACAGTTCCTTGTATTTGAAACTATTGATACAGTGTTAGCCAACTTCTTAGGCAAGCATCCAAAATCATTCATTTTACAGAAAATAATTCCCGGCAACTCTCTTTATAAAAAGGGGAGTTTTAGATTTTGCAATCGTTTTGGAATAAATTATTCGCTAGACTTGAGTGATTATCCTGATTGGTTATTATATTTTTATAGCGACTCAGATAGCTCAATGAAAGTTTTAACATACGCCAACTTGGGTGAAACGGTTCTTGATATAGGTGGGAATATTGGACAGACCGCGTTTATGTTGGCACAAAAAGTTGGTCTGTCCGGAAGAGTAATTTCATTTGAGCCTTACCCAAGCACGATTGCTAAGTTTGAAGCTAACTTAATGCGGAATGAGAACATTAAAAATATAACATTGGAGAAATTTGGTCTTGGGCAAAATGAAACTGTTTTAACAATGTATCGTGCTTTAGAAACAAATTCTGGAGGTAATAGAATTATTTCATCTGATTTGAAAAAAGCTGAGGGAATGGTTGAGGTTAGAATAAAAGTATTAGACGACTATTTAGATAACAATGGAACAATAGAAAAAATTGATTTGATAAAAATAGATGTTGAAGGTTTTGAAGCGGAAGTTTTGAAAGGAGCAAGATTAACCTTATTGAAATATAAACCGGCTTTATTTATTGAAATTAACGACGAAATGTTAAGAAAACAAAATTCAAGTTCTGATGAAGTCTTAAATATTATAAGAGAAATTGATTACATAATCACCGATGTCTCTAATATGAAAATACTTTCAAAAACTGATAAATTGAACAACCATACAGATATTTATTGTTCAAAAAAATGATTAGAATCTAATTCTACACAGAAATGCCTAAAGTAACTGTAATTACGCCTGCATATAATGCTGAAAAATATCTAAGACAAACTATTGAGAGTGTTTTGGCACAGACATTTCAAGATTTTGAAATGTTGATTATTGATGACGGTTCAGTCGATAGCACAAGATTAATTTCTGAATCTTACAGCGATAAGGTTACATGTATTAAAAAAGAAAATGGTGGCGTATCTAGTGCTAGAAATCTTGGAATGTCTAAAGCTAATGGTGACTACATTGCATTTCTTGATGCTGACGATATTTGGCATCCGAGTAAACTTGAAAAGCAAGTCAATTTCTTAGAGTCAAATTTAGATATCGGGATTTGTTACGTTGGAGTTGAATGTGTTGACGAAAATTTAAGAACTCTTTCATATATTGAAGCAAATTCTTATTCTGACTATTGCGAGGCTTTATTGCTTTATTCATGTGTTGTTTCTGGTTCTTGTTCTTCGGTAATGATACGCCGCAGTTTTGTTGAGCAAATTGGTGGATTTGATACAAATTTTACAAATTATGAAGATTGGGAATATTGGTTGCGGCTGAGTTTGGAGACAAAATTTGCTCCAATATCAGAATATTTGCTTAAATACCGTATTAAATTGGGAAGTGCAAGTTTTAATAACACTAAAACTATTGAAAAAAATGTTTTAGAAGCACTTTCCAAGTTTTTTAACAATAAAAATTTACCTGCAAAATACTTATCATTACAAAACCAAAGCTATAGTAATAATTGGTTGATTTTGTCGGGAGAATATTTACATAAAGGAAAATACGTTGATAGCATCAGATGCTCATGGAACGCATTAAAATTATACCCACAAAATATTTTTCGACCTTTAGGATTACCGTTGCGTCTAATTAGAAGATTGTTAAAATAAGATATTAAATTTATGAAAACACCATTAGTTTCAATAGTAATTCCAGCTTATAACGCAGCCCAAACTATCAAAACAACAGTTCGTAGCGTTTTTGATCAAACAGTCCAAGATTTTGAGATTTTAATAGTTGACGATGGTTCTAAAGATAAAACAATTGGAGTTGCAGAATCAATTGGAGATTCACGTATCAAGGTTATATCTCAAGTAAATGGTGGTGCATCTTCGGCGAGAAATAGAGGAATTAAAGAAGCAAAAGGTGAATATGTAGCGTTTCTTGATGCTGATGATTTATGGATGCCAAATAAACTTGAAAGCCAGCTTGCTGTTTTTAGTAACGATAAAGATGTAAGTGCAGTGCAGTGCGGTGTTTATTATGTAAACAATGATCTAGAAGTGCTAAGTGTTCGCCCATGCTTCAAATCAAAAGATGTTTTATTAGAAACTTTGCTTTTTCAAAATTTACCTGGCTTGATGTCAACTTTAATTGTAAAACGAGAGGTATTTGAAAAAATAGGTTTTCTTGATACAAAGTTGGTTATTCTCGAGGATTGGGAATTAGCAATAAGATTGTCCAGATTTTGTAATTTCAAAAATGTTGAAGAGCCATTAGCATTGTATCGACAATTTCCGGGAAATCGGAGCAAAGATTTAAGCATCCATATCGAACCGGGATTTATTGTGCTAGAAAGACTTTTCAACGATTCTGATTTGCCAGCCAACATCAAAAAGCAGAAAACTTTTATCTATTCGAAATTTTATCAGATGCTCTGTGGTGGGGCTTTTAATGTTGGAAGATATGGAGAATCTTTTAAATGGGGAATTAAGGCGATATTCACTCATCCTGCAACACTCCTTTATATTGGAGCTTTACCTTTTCGAAAATTACGAAGAAATTCTTCGATACAAACTGTTGCGATAGATTACAAACAAGCTGTCGAGAGGTTTTTGAAATATCAAAATGAAGAATCAATACAAAATTAATATAAAAGTGTTGAAAACAAGTTCAGCACAATGTTAATCTTAAGTTGTGTTCATTGAAATCAATTTTTCAGTTTTTCTTTATTTACAATTCTCTTGTTTTAAAACTCAAATGTTTTATAAAGAATTATCTGCTATCCCTAAAATTTAATAAAAATCACTAAACTAAGTGAAAAACTCTAAATAAAAATTATGTCACTCCCAATGACTAACGAAGAAAACACTCCCAATATTAACCGCCGTAAATTTTTAAGTCTTGGTGCTACAGGTGTTGCCACAATAGGTGCTTCTGAAGCAGTTTTGGCAAACAATTCACCCGACTATAATAGAAAAAAAAATACATCAAATGTAAACACCCATGGTTCACTTGATGGATTAGAAGAGGATGATCATCAACAATATTTAAATAATATTCGTGGAGATATTCGTTATTACCAAAGACAAGAAATAGATATACCAACTGCTCTTGATGAAAAAGCAAAAAACTCTGATAAAAATATTCCTGGAGGCTACTGTGGTCTGAACTCAGACGGTAAGGTAGATACTTTAAAAATAGGAAATTTTACAAGTGTAAACAATGGTCAATCTCTTCAATTTAGAGATGGAGTAATTGTAAATGTTGCAAATACTTATAGAAGATTAGACACAGAATTTGGAGTTGTTGCAGATGGCGTAGCTAACAATGCTACTGCTATTCAGTCAGCTTTTGATTCTGTTTTAGAAAATAATGGTGGCACTTTAGTATTCCCAAATGGTGTTACAAAAATACAAGGTTCATCCAGAGTTGATATGCAAGGCAACGTGGGTGCTGTCAAAATGGTAGGAGATGGTGGTAATTCAGTAATTCATATTGCTGGTGGGGAAACTAATATTGCATTTGAATTGCATAATACATCTAACCTTACAGTCGAAGGTTTGACTTTTATAGGAACTCACGGCTCCGGTGCTTTTGATTTCTCACAAGCTGTATTTTTTACATCTTATATTGAGCAAGTAACTTTTAGAGACTGTCAGTTTTTAGGTTTATCAACGGCTGCACCTTATGACGAACCATCCTCGGGATTTGCAACAAACAAACATAGTGGCATCGTCGTAGCTAATGAAGGTGACTTATTAATTGAAAGATGTATCTTCGGTGGAAATGCCACAGCAAATTGTCCAAACGTTGGCGTAACCTCTTGGAATGGCTTAACAATAAGAGATTCTCAATTTTTAGATTATGGTTACTATAAAGATCAAACCTTAACTAAAACAGGTTATACAACAAATCGTTACTGGGTTAGAGCCTTAGCACCTAAAGCAGTTGCAAATGCTCGTATTCGAGGAAAAATTTTAATTGAAAATTCCAGTTTTGATGAGGGTAACAACAACTCGCTATATTTTTATGGTGGTAAATTTGTAGAACTAAATAGCTTATCGTTTAATGGTGGGATAGCTCACGCAATAGTTTTGGTTAACATCGCAAGAGCAAGTATAAAAGACACTTTCGTTGGTTGGATTAATACTCAATATAGCCTACAGGCTTATAATTGCGGAATTGTTCAATTAGATAATCTAATTCACGGCGGAAACGTAAAATATATACAATTAGATTCTGGAACTAAAAAATTAATCTCTAGATACTCAAGCCTCGTAGGCGGAAGTTTGGCTCCAAATGGAATTATCAATGGCTCGAATTCGATTTTAGAGATTCTAGACATATATTGATTTTTCTTTTCTTAATTTTACTTCACAAATTTCCCAAACAAATAAAAACTCTTTAATTATATTAGAGTTGAATTAACTTGTTGACTTGTTCACAAAGGACTATTATTGAAAATTGATTTTTTCAATGAGGAAGTTTTAAATGAAGGTTCTTGGTTTGTGTACTTATCCAGTTGAAGCAGCTGCCACACGATATAGATTAATTCAGTTTATAGAGCCACTAAAACAAAATGATATTGAGCTAACAGTTGTTCCATTTTTGAGTAGCAATCAATTTGCCAATTTATATCAGTCTCGTAAATTAGTTTTTAACTCACTGATGATGCTAAATTCAGTAAGAAAACGCATTTTTGATTCGCTTGTTTTCCGTGATTTTGATGCGATCTTTATTCAACGAGAAGCTATGATTATTGGACCTCCAATTATTGAATGGTTGATAAATCGTTTTAATACTTGTCCGCTAATTTTAGATTTAGACGATGCAACTTATGTGCGAACCACAAGTCCTGTTTATGGGAAATTAGGTAGTTATTTAAAATTTCAGAGTAAAACGGATCAATTAATAGATTGGTCGCATACAGTAGTTTGTGGTAATTCTAACATTGCAAAATATGTTTCAGCTCGTGGAAAGAATTCAGTTGTTATTCCAACGGTTGTTGATACTAATACATTTTGTCCAATTAAAAAAAACTTAAAAGCAGAACTTGTTCTAGGCTGGATAGGAACTCATTCTACTTTTCCTTTATTAGAGTCTCTTTTTCCAGTTCTACAGGAATTGGCAAAAAAATGCCGTTTTTCTTTGAAAATAGTTGGCTCAGGTAAAGAGAATATTGAAATTCCTGGTATAAAAGTAGAAAATCTTAAATGGAGTTTAGAGAGAGAGGTGGAAAATTTTCAGTCAATTGATATTGGTTTATATCCACTTGAAAAAAACAGTACTATTAGCACAGAATTCTTAAAAGGTAAGTCGGGCTTTAAAGCAATACAATATATGTCGATAGGGATTCCTTTTGTTGTAACAAGCGACAGATTAACAAATGATATTGGTATTGAGAATAAAACACATTTTGTGGCTTCTAATAATGAAGATTGGATAAGGCATTTATCAAAGCTAATTGAATCGAAAGAAATTAGAAATGAAATAGGAGAACATGGAAGAAAGTTTGCACTAGACAATTTTACTTTGTTACAACAAGCCGAAAAACTTTCACATGTTATCAAAAGTGCCGTCACTGAATTTCAACGTATTAATAATTAGCTAATATATGAAGAATTTTTTGTTGATAGTGGCAATCTTTGTTGCCTTCGTAATTAGTATCTCTATTGTTCCTCAGGGCTTAGTAGCTGTCTGTCTTTGTGTTTTTCTTTCTGTGTTGTTTGTTTTTATTATAAAAAAATATTCTGAGGATGATAGTGCTATTTTTTTAATCCAGCTTTTTATTGGAGCAGTGGTTTTAAGGATGATATTAGCTTCAGTTATTTTTAGCTTTAACCTTGAGGGGCTTTTTGGACCAGACGCACTTGGCTATCATTTTGAAGGAACTCAACTTTCTGAAGCTTTGTGGAGCGGGAAAATGTCGTTTTCAGAGTTCTTTGAAAAAATTGATTTTAGTCGTGGCGGAAATTGGTCAATGCCATACATCGTAACTGTTATATACCTTATAGTTGGGTCAAATCCTCTTGCAATTCAAGCACTTAGTGCTGTTCTAGGTTCGGCAACAGCGGTCGTTGTTTATTTTATTGCAAAAGAAGTTTATTCAAATGAGAGAGTAGCCAGATTTTCAGCAATACTTGTCGGCTTTTTTCCGGCAATGATTATTTGGTCATCGCAAATGCTTAAAGATGGATTTATTATTTTTTTAATTTCAATCATTCTTTTTACATCCTTAAGATTACAAAAAAAGTTTACTTTTTTTGATTTTGTAATACTCCTTATATCTTTAGTTAGTATTTTTACACTTCGCTTTTATTTATTTCCATTACTATGTGTTGCAATAATTGGCGGTTTTGTTATCAATGCTCAATCGAGTTTTCGAAATATTTTGAGCAGGACTTTTGCTTTTATTTTTATTGGAATAGCTCTGAGTTATTTTGGAGTTCTAGAAAGATCACAAGAGGATTTAGGTAATATGTCTGATCTAAGTAAGCTAGAAAATGTTCGTAAATATGGAAACTATGCTGCTGATTCAGGTATTTACGAGGAAGATAAAAATGATATTTCTACTATATCAGGAGCAATTCAAGCATTACCAAGTGGATTTATAACTCTTTTATTAGCTCCTTTTCCTTGGCAAATGGGTAAAATTCAACAACAACTTCTTTTACCGGAAATGATGATATGGTGGATGATGATTCCATTTTTAGCAACCGGATTTTGGTATTCAATCAAAACAAAATTTAGAGAATTTATAGCAATTTTACTTTTTTTAATTACTCTCACAATTTCATATTCTTTATTTCAGGGAAATTTGGGGACATTATATCGACAAAGAATTCAAATTCAGATATTTTTATTAATGTTTATATCAGTTGGCTTTGTGATGTTTCTTGAGAAGCGAGAAAACGCTCGTTTAAATCGCATTAGACTTCCTCCAAATTCGGGTAAAAAATAAAAGAAATATGTGTGGAATTGTCGGCTTTGTCAACGCTAATAAATCAGCGATTGACCAATCAATTTTAGAAAAAATGAACGCCGCGATTATTCATCGCGGACCTGACCAAGACGGTTTTTTTATCAAAGAAAATGTCGGTTTGGCGATGCGTCGTCTGTCGATTATTGATTTGGCGAGTGGAAAACAACCGATTTTTAGCCAAGATAAAACAAAGTCGATTGTTTTCAATGGCGAGATTTATAATTATCAAGAACTTCGCAAAAACCTTGAAGAAAAAGGCGTTGTTTTTTATACAAATTCTGACACCGAAGCGATTGTAAATCTTTATCAGCTTTACGGAGCCGATTGTTTACAACATTTACGCGGAATGTTTGCCTTTGCAATTTGGGATGAAACTGAGCAAAGTTTGTTTATTGCAAGAGACAGAATCGGCAAAAAACCTCTGCTTTATTCGCATCAATCAAACGGCGATTTGATATTCGGTTCAGAATTTAAGGCACTTTTGCAGCATCCAAATGTTTCTCGTGAGGTTGATTTTGAAGCGATTGATGCGTATTTGAGTTTTTCGTGTGTTCCCGCACCTTTGACTGCGTTTAAGGCGATTCGCAAACTTGAACCAGGTCATTGGATGCTTTGGAAAAGCGGCGAAATAAAAATCGAACGTTATTGGCTGCCGGATTTTTCCAAGAAAATTAGTATTTCCGAAGAAGATGCAATTGATGAAACAACGCGGATTTTGCGTGAATCGGTAAAACTGCGAATGATTTCTGAAGTTCCGCTCGGGGCATTTTTGAGCGGCGGCGTTGACTCATCAATTGTTGTTGCTTTGATGGCAGAGGAAAGTTCAGCTCCGGTCAAAACATTTTCAATTGGTTTTGAAGAACAAGACTACAGCGAATTGAAATATGCAAAAATCGTCGCAAATCACGTTGGAGCAGAATATAACGAGTTTGTCGTGAAGCCGAATGCATTGGAAATTTTGCCGATGCTGGTTGAACATTACGGCGAACCTTACGCGGATTCTTCAGCAATTCCAACGTATTATGTTTCAAAAGAAACTCGAAATTTCGTAACAGTTGCCTTAAATGGTGACGGCGGCGACGAGAGTTTTGGTGGTTATGAGCGTTATGCGGCAATGCGTTTGGCGGAAAATTATCAAAAAGTTCCAAAGATTTTTCGTAAAGCGTTGGTAAATCCGCTGTTAAATTCGTTGCCAAGTTCGGAATTAAAACGAAGTCGTGCGAGAGATTTGAAACGTTTTGTCAATTCTGCCGAAAAGTCAGAAGTTGAGCGATACTTCAGTTGGATGTGTGCGATTCAGCCCGAAATGAAAGCCGAATTTTATACAGACGATTTTAAGGCAAAACTCAACGGAAATAATACTTCATCATTTTTACAACGCTATTTTGATAAAGCCGAAAACCTCGGCACAATCGACAAATTATTGTTCGTTGACCAGCAAACATATCTGCCAAATGATTTATTGCCGAAAGTTGATATTGCATCGATGGCAGTTTCGCTCGAAGCACGTTCGCCGTTTTTGGATCATAAGATAATTGAGTTTGCGGCGAGCCTACCCGAAAATTTGAAAATGAACAAACTTACGCCGAAGTATTTGTTGAAAAAAGTTGCGGCAAAATTAGTTCCGAGTGAAGTTATTTATCGAAAGAAAATGGGTTTTGGGGTTCCGCTCGGCAATTGGTTTCGCGGAGAAATGAAGAATTTTGTGCAAGAAGTTTTGCTTTCAGAAAAATGCCTGAAACGCGGAATTCTTAAGCCTGAGCTTTATCAAAAATTGGTCGGCGAACACATCAACGGGGAATTTGACCACGCACCAAAACTTTGGACGCTTTTGATGTTAGAATTATGGTTTCAAAGGTTTATTGATTAAATGAAAGAAAATTCTTTTTGCCCTGCTTGTCACCAAAGTCATAAAAAATCAATTGGTGAAAAAAATGAGTTTAAAATATATCGTTGCCAACAATGTGGGACGCTTTTTTCTGTTGGGAAAGAAGCTTCTAATATATTTGATTACGATGAATATTATGATGAATCGAACCTCAAAGTTCCTGATTTTGTTGAAAGCAGGTTGACTGAAATTATTCGCTCGTTTGAAAAATATAGAGATAATAATCGTTTTCTTGATGTTGGTTGTGGTGCTGGAACAATGATTAGGTCAGCATTGAAAGAAGGTTGGAAAGCAGAAGGTATTGAAGTTTCAAGTCCTGCTGTTGATTCTCTGAGAAAACAAGGAATTAAAGTGTTTCATGGTGATTTGTCAATCGCAAAATATCCTGAAAACTCATTTGATATTGTCGTTGCGATTGAAATACTTGAACACATTCCAAACCCTTTAAAGATACTCGAAGAGATAAATAAAGTTCTTCGTCCGGGTGGATTATTATGGGCAACAACCCCGCACGGCAAAGGAATTTCTGCTAGAGTTTTAGGAGCAGATTGGACTTGCGTTGCACCACCTGAGCATTTACATTTATTTTCATCTAAAGGAATTAAAACTTTGTTAAAAGAATCGAAGTTTAAAAATGTTACAGTCTCAGCTAATGGGTTAAACCCTTATGAACTTGTAAATAAATTCAAAAATATCAAGCACTTAAATAATAGTATTGAAAATAATAAAGCCGATACAAATTCTTTTAATCGTGTTGACTCTAGTTATGAACTTAATGCCGCTTTTTCATCAAGTTATTCACGCCTTCTCGTAAAAAGAACATTAAATAAAATTCTCAATTTTTCAAAAATGGGCGATTCATTAAAAATTTGGGCGGAAAAATAAAGGAGATTAGAAAAAGTAAATGAAAGGTGTTGTATTAGCGGGCGGATTGGGTTCGAGACTTTTTCCACTGACAAAAATTACGAATAAGCATTTGTTGCCGGTTTTTGATAAGCCGATGATTTATTATCCGATTCAAACGCTCATAAATGCTGGAATTGACGATATAATGATCGTTACGGGCGGGAATTTTGCCGGACATTTTTTACAATTGCTCGGCAACGGTAAAGAATTTGGTTTGAAGCACTTAAACTATACTTACCAAGAAGGCGAAGGTGGAATTGCCGATGCTTTGAGCTTGGTCGAACATTTTGCTGATGACGAACCTGTTTGCGTTGTGCTTGGCGATAACATTATAGAAAATAACGTAAAACAAGCCAAAGAAGATTACGAAAAACAAGGAAGCGGTGCGAAGATCTTACTTAAACAGGTTCACGATCCAAATCGGTTTGGCGTTCCTGAGTTAGATGGCGAAAAAGTTTTAAATATTGAAGAAAAACCACAAAACCCGAAGTCAGATTTTGCCGTAATTGGAATTTATTTTTTTGACAACACAGTTTTCGACATCATCAAAACGCTCAAACCTTCAGATCGCGGCGAACTTGAAATTACTGATGTAAATAATCATTATATCAGTCGCGGAGAAATGACCTGGAACGAACTAAATGGTTGGTGGACTGACGCCGGTACATTCGAGAGTTTACTCCATGCATCAAATCTTGTTGCAAAATCAGGAGCGAATAATTTATGAACTTCACTAAGGGAAAAATCAAAGACGTAGTTGTTTATCCGCTCAAAAAGTTTGTTGACGAACGAGGCTGGTTGGCTGAATTGTTTCGGCACGATGAAATTGATGCAGAATTTTATCCGCAAATGGCTTATATTTCTATTACAGAACCTAATGTTATTCGCGGACCGCATGAGCACGTTGATCAAGCTGATTTGTTTTGTTTTATCGGAACCGGAAATTTCAAGATGCGGCTTTGGGACAATCGCAAAGATTCGCCGACTTATAATTTTGTGATGACATTGTTTGTTGGAGAAGACAATCCGCAGGCGATAATTGTGCCGAAAGGTGTTGTCCACGCCTACAAAAACTACAGTTTAATCGAGAAAGGTGTCGTTATAAATTGTCCAAACAGAATGTTTATGGGCGAAAACAAGTCAGAAGAGATAGACGAAATTCGACACGAAGACGATCCAAATACGATTTATCGCATCGAAGATTAGGCGAAATAAGTTGTATAATACAAATTCAGCAATCAGCCACGGTGTTCCCGCACAATCGCATATTATTTTGTCGCTTCATTAAAATTGAAGTCGCGAGATAATTGCTGATTGCTGAAGTATTTTATGAAAATTTTTCGAATAATTGCACGATTAAATGTTGGTGGTCCGACACGTCATGTTGTTTGGCTCACTAAAGGACTGCAAAACGAAGAATTTCAATCTTTGTTGGCAACCGGAACGGTTCCGGTTGGTGAAGAAGATATGAGTTATTTTGCGGACGAAAACGGTGTAAAGCCTTTTTTTATTGAGCAAATGAGTCGCGAATTATCACCGAAAGATTTAGTTTCTCTATGGAAAATATTTGTTAAAATTTGGCAAGAAAAACCTGATATTATCCACACACATACAGCAAAAGCGGGAACTGTTGGGCGAATTGCAGGTTTTCTATATCGCTGGCTTTCTTGGAGAAAAGTCAAAATTGTTCACACATTTCACGGACACGTTTTTCATAGTTATTACGGAAAAAGGAAAACTCAGATTTTTCTATTGATTGAAAAGATTCTGGCACGGTTTGCTACTGATAAAATAGTTACAATCAGCAATCAGCAATTTAAAGAGATTCACGAAGATTTTGGAGTTGGAAAAAAAGAACAATTTCAGGTTATTCCGCTTGGCATTGATTTAGAAAAATTTGCTGATTCAAAGGCAAAAAGAAATATTCTGCGAGATGAAATCAATGTTAAAGCTGATGAAGTTTTGGTTGGATTAGTTGGAAGGTTGACCGAAATTAAGAATCATTCTTTGTTTTTAAAAGTAATCCAACTTTGTTTGAAACAGACAGAAGCACCTAATTTGAAATTCGCAATTATTGGTGATGGACATCTGCGAAAATCTTTGGAAGAAGAAGCCGAAAATTTAGGTATTCAAAAAAATATTACGTTTGTTGGACATCGAAATGATGTTGACGTAATTTACGCAGGTTTAGACATAATCGCTTTAACGTCATTGAACGAAGGAACGCCGCTTTCGTTAATTGAGTCTATGGCAAATGAAAAACCTGTTATCTCGACTGAAGTTGGCGGTGTAATTGATTTGCTAGGAAAGGTAGTTGATGATAATTTAGGTTTTAAAGTTCGCGAAAGAGGTATTTCTGTTGAATCAGATAACGCTGAAGCGTTTTCAAAAGGATTAGTTTATTTGGCATTAGAAAACAAATTAAAGCAGCAATTTGGAAAAAACGGATTAGAATTTGTTAATCAAAATTACTCAAAAGAGCGTCTGATAGTTGAAATTGGCGAACTCTACCGAAAAATAGCAAGTTAAGTTAATTAAGAAATTTTATAATGTTTGAGTTAAGTTTAAATCCTTTAATTTTAGGTTTAATAGCTTTTGCGGTCTCAGTTGTCGCAACATATTTAGTTCGCGAAGCGGCACATAAATACGGATTTGTTGCGAAACCAAAAGCAGATCGCTGGCACAAAAGACCAACTGCAATGATGGGCGGCGTCGCTATTTTTGTGACGACAATTTTAATAAGTTTATTATTTGTTGAGCAAACAATGGAAACTTATGTTGTTTTGGGTGCGAGCAGTTTTTTGTTTCTTGTCGGTTTGCTCGACGATATTCTTCATATAAAACCTTATCAAAAACTTATTGGGCAAATTATAGGCACCGGAATTATCTTAAGTTTTGGGCTAATTATGCCTTGGACTGACAGCCAATTGATTAACATTGGAATCACGATTTTTTGGTTAATCGGAATTACGAATGCCATAAATTTGCTTGATAATATGGACGGTTTGGCGGCAGGAATTTCCACTATCGCGGCGTTTTCAATTGCTTTAGGTTTAGTTTCCGGCGAACACACTTTTGCACTTCTGACAATTTCAATTTTTATCGGCTCGCTTGTCGGATTTTTAGTTTTTAACTTCAATCCCGCGTCAATTTTTATGGGCGATTGTGGTTCGATGTTTGTCGGATTTTTTCTCGCAAGTTCTGTGATGCTTAACAATGTTGGCGGTCGTTCTCGCGGTGTTATGACGGTTTTGGCAGTTCCTGTTTTAATACTTTTTATTCCTATTTTCGATACAACCTTTGTAACTGTTTTAAGAAAACTTTGGGGCAGAAAAGCCTCAGAAGGTGGTCGAGATCACACATCTCACAGGTTGGTTGCACTTGGACTTTCTGAGCGTTCAGCCGTTTTGATGATTTACGGATTTGCTGTGCTTGCAGGCGTAATTGCTTTACTTGTTCGTGAATTAGAAGTTACGCAAAGTTTGGCGTTGATAACAATTTTTTCTCTGCTTTTAGGAATTGCCGGAGTTTATCTAGCTAAGGTTAAGGTTTATAAAGAGCAAGATGATGAAATAGTTGTCGGCAACAATGTGGCTTTTGGTTTTCTTTATGAGATTAGCCATAAACGGCGAATTTTTGAAGTTATTCTCGATATTTTTCTGATAACCCTTTCATATTATGGTGCTTACATTTTGCTTTTTGGCGAATTTGAAGGCACAAGAGATTGGACGTTGTTCTTAAAATCGCTCCCAATTTTAATAGTTTTAAATCTTGGAGCATTTTTAGTTGCAGGCGTTTATCGCGGAATTTGGCGTTACACAAGTCTGCGAGATTCTTTCACGTTTGCCAAAGGAGTCGGGCTTGGTTCAATCTTAACTATTCTAACTTTGCTGCTATTATATCGGTTTAATGAATATTCTCGCGGCGTATTTATTCTTCATTCAATCTTGCTTTTTGTCGCAGTTGCCGGAAGCCGACTTGCTTTTCGAGTTTTTCGACAATTATTGCCGATGGGCGATATTAGTGGTGGCAAACGGACATTGATTTATGGTGCTGGCGATGGCGGCGAACTGGTTTTGCGTGAACTAAAAAATAATCCTGATTGGGATTATTTCCCGATTGGTTTTTTTGATGATGATCCGTCAAAAAAAGATAAAGTAATTCACGGTTTAAAGGTTTTTTCGGGTAACGAAAATCTTTTAAATATCTGTTTGGAAAACAACATTGAAGAACTTTTGTTATCATTTCGGAATATCTCGAAAGAACGTTTGCGAGATATTAAGTTAGAATGCGAAGAAGCAAATGTTTCGCTCAAACGAGCTTGGCTCACAATCGAATCTTTTGACGATTTTTAAAAACTTATGGCGAAGATTTCATTTCAAATAAACTCAACAAAACAAAGATTAGTTCTGATTCTTTTAGTAGTTTTTGTGATTATTTGGTTGCTGTTTGTTATGAAATGGTCACTTGCCAATTCGATGTCAACTCAATCGCAATATAAAGAAATTTCACAACTTGCAGTAGATTTATCACCAAACGACCCGCAACCTTATTATTCACTTGCTGCATTAAATGAAAAGACAGTAACGGCAAATAGTTTTGCAGACGCGGTTTTAAATTACGAAAAAGCTGCTAGTCTTTCGCCAAATAATTATCTTTTGTGGCTTTCGCTAGGACAAGCAAGAGAACAAAATAGTGATTTCATTGGAGCGGAAAAAGCTATTCGTAAAGCGTTAGAATTAGCACCAAATTACTCAGAACTTCATTGGGTTTTAGGCAATATGTTGCTGAGAAATGATAAAAAAGATGAGGCATTTGTCGAAATTAAAAAAGCTGCCGAAACAAATTCAAAATATATAAACCCAAGTGTTTCAGTTGCTTGGCAAGCTTTTGACGGAGATATCGCGAAAATATCAAACGTCTTTGGCGACTCAGATTCGGTTACGTCTTCACTGGCGGTTTTACTTGCCAAAAAAGGCAACTTTGATGACGCATTGAAAGTATCTCAAAAAGCAAAAACTTTAAATGCAGATGATGCTAATAATTTGTTAAGCACGTTTTTGACGGCAAAAAAATTACGTGCTGCATCAGAAATTAATCGGAGAATATTAAGTCAAGAAAAATCTAGCTTAGCAAAATTTAATAATCAGAGTTTTGAAAATGACGTAAAACCAATCGGAGCAGGCACTTTTGAATGGCAACTAACCGAATCTGCTCAACCAATAATTGCTGTTGACGATAAACAAAAGCAAGAAGGCAACCGAAGTTTGGTGATGGTTTTTAACTCGTCTGACGGAAAAGATTTTAGGCAAATTTCTCAATTGGTGGCAGTTGAAAGCAGCAAAAAATATCGGCTACAAAGTTTTGCAAAAGCGGAACTTAAGGCTTCATCAACGCTTAAATGGGAAATTGTTGATGCTAATGATGGAAAATTGCTTGGGGCAACAAACGCTGTTTCTGCAAACTCTGATTGGCAAAAATTTGAAGTTGATTTTACAACTCAAACAAACACCGAAGCTATCATTGTTCGTCTTGCGAGAGTTAGTTGTGGCTCAACAGTTTGTCCAATTTCGGGAAAGATATGGTTTGATAATTTTAGTTTGCAATAATCTCATGAATACAAAAAAAGATGAACTAATTATCGAAAATGAACCGACTCGACTTGGTGGTTTTATTGTTGTCTTACTTTGTGCAACGGCATTACTTGCAACAGTTGCGTATGGTTTAGTCGATTCTTGGGGTTTAGCTTTTCTGTCTTTGTGTGTTGCTGTAATTGTTATTTTTTGGACGATTGATTCTTTCAAAAGACGAGAGTTTTTAATAAACACTAATCGTTTATTCTTTCCTCTTCTTGGTTTAATTTTGATCGGCTTAATTCAGCTACTTCCGTTTTTTAACGCAAATCTTCCGGCTGATTTATTGCCAATTTCTTCTGTTAGTTCAATTTCAAGTGATCCTTTTGCAACCCGTGTTTTTGTTGCTTATTTGACTTTATATTTAGTTTTTTTTGCCGCCGCATTAACTTTTATTGACAGCACAAAACGAATTACAAAAGTTGCCGTAACAATAATAATTTTCGGAACAATAATGGCATTTTTCGCCATTATTCAAAGACTTGCAAACTTGGAAGGGCTCTATGGAGTTCGGGTTTTAAATCAAGCTGAAGGATTTGGTTCGTTTGTTAATCAGCATCATTTTGCAGCTTTAATGGAAATGACAGTTTCGCTGGCAGTTGGCATTTTGTTGAGTAAAACTTTAAAAAAAGAACAAACTTTGCTTCTGATTTTTTCAGCAGCTTTGATGTCGATTGCTGTTTTTTTTACTGGCTCACGCGGCGGAATGTTAAGTTTTTTTGGAATCGGCGTATTTTTTCTTTTGACATTCTTTTTGCGAAAAAATAAAAACCAAAATCAAAGCAAACTACCTATAATTGCTACAATTTTAGTTGTTATTTGTGTGATTATAGGTTCAACATTTTTTCTTGGTGCTGATAGCTCGATGGTGCGAAGTGTTGGGTTAAGTGAAATGACTCAAAAGGATTTTAGTTCGGGAAGGTTAGATTTTTGGAAGATTGCGATTCAGATTTTTTTAAATAATCCAATTTTGGGTGCAGGTTTTGATTCTTTTGCGATTGTGATGTCAAAGTTTGACACTTGGAATGGAACATTTCGTATCGAACAAGCTCACAATGATTATCTGCAAGTTCTTGCCGAAGCTGGACTTTTGGGCTTGTTATGTGTTGTGACATTTATTTTTATCACTTTCAAACAAGGATTTAAAAATATCAAAGCTAATGAAAATCAACTTACAAGCGGCGTTGCACTTGGTGCACTCGCGGGTTGTTTAGGGATTTTTATTCACAGTTTTTTCGATTTTCCGCTGCGAACACCTTCAAATACCTTGATATTTTTGATTCTTGTTACACTTGCGACCGTTTCATTTTCAGTCCGTAAACCTAATTCTTCTTCTTAAGCCGATTTCTACCATCTATCGCTTCTTGATATGAGCTATGCGAGCTGCCAAGTTTAATCGCCTCTTCAAACTCTTTTAATGCAAGTTCCGGTTGGTCATTAAATTCCAAAATATTACCGAGTGAAACGTGGGCTTTCGATAGCATACCAGGATTAGTTGTCGGTGTGGCAGAAAGAATTGCGTTGCGATAAAAAGTAGCAGCAATTCCCAGTTTTTCATCAAGCAAAGTTTGGTCAAAGATACCTTCGGCAGAAGCACTCGCAACTTTTCCTCTCATATAAAAAAGTCTCGAATCGCTTGGGTATTCGTCTAATAATTGAATAAGTCGAAAATCAGCTTGAACATAATTTTTAATCGCAACCATATCGTTTACTTCTGTTAATTTTTCAAAAAACTCATCATTTTCTTTTGATTTTGTCGAGTTTAATAAAATTTCTTCGCGAAGTTTAGCTTTTCGATCTTGGCGAGCTTGCAAAGCTCGAATGCGTGCATCTGCAAATTGAGCCAAGCTACTTTGCTCTTTTGTTGCATCCAAAGATTGCATCATATCGCGGAACGAACTCGCGACATCAAAACCGGATTCTTCGAGACCTTTAAATTGGTTTGCGAAATAAAATCCTAAAACCGCACCTTTTTCGTAGCTTTCGGAAAGTTGCAAAGCTGATTCATCTGAAACTTTCTTTTTAAATTCATTTAATTCGCTCGAAACTGCTAATTTATCTTTTTCAGTTTTGGCTATGTCAATTTTATCTCGTGCTTGAAAAGTCGCAATTTGAATTTTTCTGAACTCAGCTTCTTTAATATCAGCAGCGGCGACAAACGAACGACTAACTGCCAGAAAAATATCAGGTGAAATATAAAGATCCTCGATCAAAAGTTTTGGATTTTTAACTTTTTCTTTTTGGTAAATTTGCTGTTTTAAATCGTCAAGCAAAACTTTGATAGCGTCTTTATGAGGCGAAATATCTTTTACATTCTGTGAAACTAAAGAATCTGCGATAAATTGAAGATAAGCACGACGAACTTCGGAAGAAAGCAGATTTGTGTTTGGCGGCACGATAGCAAAATAATCGTCACCAACATTGCGGAAATTAATTGTCTTTATTGGTGTTAATAAATCAGGAATAATAAAAAAACGCCGTTCTTTTTCTCTAACTTCAGTTTTTGATAATGTTTTTCCTTTTAATTTTGTTTTAGTTACAACTCTTTCAAAATAAGTAAGTTGCGGACGTGTGTGAAGATAATCGCAGAGTTCTAATGTCATTTGAATTGCACTTCGACTCAAACTATCACCAACTGCCTCATAGTTTTTAATATATTGCGACATTTTTAATTCTATACCCGAATTTCGATAAAATTCTCTTACTAAAGGTGCAAAATCAAAAACTTCTAGCAAATCGCCGGGCAAATCATCTACTTTTTTTGGATCTGATAATTCAGGAACCGGACCTAAAGCATAAGCGAGAGAAACAAATGGAGCGGCAAGCTCGGCAGGCGAATCCTTTGGGTGACGCCTTTTATATTGATCAATAAATATTTTTAACTTGTCGCGGGTTTCTTTTTTTAAGTCTTTAAGGTCTTCACGCAAACTTTTTCTGAATCCAACTCCGGCACGAGTGAGTTCAGTTTCTAATCCCCCGGCGTCAAGTGCAGCCATGACAACAATTAAACGTTTTTCAGGTTCAATTTTTATGCCATATTTAGCAAAATCAAAGCCGGTTTTTGGTCTTTCGTTTTGGGCGAAAAGTCCTTGAACAAAAACAAAAAGAAGGAAAAATACAAATACTTTTTTCATTGGTTTTTTAATAGAAAAAGGCGAAAGAGATGCGTTTAAAAAGAGAACATGACTAAACTTTTTGCAGCTCAAACGCCTTTTCAATACTTAAAGATGCTTTTTGCAAGCAAACAGATGTCTTGCACTTAAAAAAACTTCCAAGCCTTTCTTGAGTGAAAGACTTGGAATTTGTTGCTAAATGATTGTGTTAGTTCTGTTTAGAAGTCTGCTAGAGCTTCGCCTTCGTTATCAAAAACATCAAAAACAGTCAAAAGTTTTGTGATAGCCAAAAGGTCTTGAATTTTTTGTGTTAGGTTGAGCATTTTTAATTTTCCACCTTCTTTTTGAACCGATGTAAAGCTAGATACTAATTCTCCGATGCCGGATGAATCAACATAGCCAACTCCGCCCAAATTTAACAAAATATTTTTCTTTCCTTCTCCAAGCAACCGACGAATTGTTGAGCGAAGTGCAACGCTTCCTTCGCCTATTGTTACTTTTCCGTCCATATCAAGAATAGTTACATCGCCAGCCTGGCGTTCAGAAATGTTTAGTTCAGCCATTAGTTTTCTCCTTAAATTTAAATCCGTAAAGATATTGTATATTGATTGCAGATTTTAGACAATATAGTCACAAAACGCAAAAAATTTCAGCGTTTTTTTAACATTTTAACAATTGTTCCGCCGTTTTCAGCTTCAAACCATTCAACCTCATCCATAAAATTTCGCATAAACAAAATTCCACGACCATTTGTTTTGAGTAAATTTTCAGGATTTGTCGGGTCAGGAACTTTTTCAACCGAAAACCCAACACCAAAATCTCTGACGGAAATTTCTAAACCTTTAGGCAAATCACTTAAAGTAATTTCAACTGATTTTGTTTGATCGAAACCATTTCCGTGTTTAACGGCGTTTGCAACCGTTTCTCTCATCGCCATATCAATCGCAAAGAGTTCGTCATCGGTAAAACCAATTTTTTTTGCAAAACTTATAGTTTCTAAAACCGATTGATCTATCGATTCTAATTTACTCGGTAAAACAAGTCTTTTATTCACAAATGTAGATGTTATTTTTGAAAAGCAAAAATGTTAAATTTGTAATTTTTATCACAGACGATTCTGTCGTTTATTGTGCGTAATGTCAAGAAAGGCAAGCATTTAATTAGCTTAAATATAGGTTTTTACAAGATCAAAATTTAACTAAAATTTGTTTAATTATTATTTATTGTCGTTCAGAGAATTGCTAATAATATGTAAGTTGCGGATGGAATTTTGAATCAGTTTTATTATCGGAAAGCGGTTGATAAAAAAGCTGAAATTGGTTTAACCATTGTTTATGCTTGCTTTGCTTTAATAAATAGAGCATTCTATAAGTGTTATTCCTTCTCTCTTTCATCAGCGGTGGTTCGTCCCGTTACGAAAGTTTCTTTGGTGGCGTTTTTGGATAGTTCGAGAGTTGGCTGGAATTTTTTTGTTAGAAGCCGTTCATTTTTGAACTTTCATCTCGTAAGCCTTCGCTGCAAACCGTTTCATTGAAGCACACTTCCGTTACGAACTTCTTATTTACACTCTCGTTGTATATTTCGAGAGAGAGGATTTTTTATGTCTGCAAAACTTTACGTTGGAAACTTGACTTTCCAAACATCAAGCGATGATCTTCGCGATTTATTTTCTACAGCTGGAACAGTTGAATCAGCAAACGTGGTTGAAGACCGCGAAACTGGACGTTCACGTGGCTTTGGCTTCGTTGAAATGTCAACTGCTGAAGAAGCAGCAACTGCAATTGACCAATTAAATGGTAAAGACCACGAAGGTCGTAACTTAACAGTTAATGAAGCTAAACCACGTGAAGATCGTGGCGGCGGCGGCGGTGGAAATCGCGGCGGTGGATCGCGTTGGTAAAACGTTAGTATTTTTTTATCGAAGCGACTTCTGCAGCTTTTATTTGTTGTGGAAGTCGCTTGTCCGATTTTTTATAGTCGCTCCCAAAAGGTTGAGCGTTGAACAAGGATTTAATGGAATTTACAAATCTCGGCTTGCAGTCTGCTTTGGCGAACACGTGCAAGTCACTCGGTTATACTGAACCGACCCCAATACAGAAGCAAGCTATTCCGGCAGTCTTGAGTGGAGCAGATATTATTGCAATAGCTCAAACAGGCACCGGAAAAACTGCAGCATTTTTGCTGCCAATTCTTCATAATTTATTTGAGAAAAAACTTAGAGGCACAACAGCTTTAGTGCTTGCTCCAACACGCGAATTAGCTCTTCAAACAGAAGCAGCTTTCCGTGACCTCTCAGCAAAAAAATTTAGATGCGTAACTCTAATCGGCGGTGCGTCTTATCGTCGTCAAGAAGACGCAATCAGCAAAGGTGTCAGCCTGATTGTGGCAACGCCCGGACGTTTGATGGATTTTATGCAACGCAATGCGATTGATTTTTCAAAACTCGATACGCTTGTTTTAGATGAAGCCGATCGAATGCTTGATATGGGATTTTTACCATCAATTAAGCGTATCATTGCGGCACTTCCGCAAAATCGTCAAACCCTTTTATTTTCGGCAACAATGTCGCCGGAAATTGAAAAAATTGCACGCACAACAATGCGTAACCCAAAAGTTTTAGAAGTTAGTCGCCCCGGAAAAACAGCGACTACCATCGAACAATTTGCTTATCCTGTGGCAACTCAGTCAAAAACTGTTTTGTTGCTGGATTTATTAGAAAGAGAACGATTTTCAAGAGTTTTGGTGTTTACCAGAACACGACGCGAGGCTGAAAGGCTTTCGCACATTCTCGAAGCTCGCGATCATACAGTGAATCGGATTCACGCAAATCGTTCACAAGCTCAACGGCAAGTTGCACTTCTTAATTTTAAAAGTGGTAAAACACGAATTTTAGTTGCAACTGACATTGCATCACGCGGAATTGATGTTGATTCAATTTCTCACGTGATTAATTACAATGTTCCTGATGCACCTGAAGATTATGTTCACCGAATTGGTCGAACCGGAAGAGCCGGAAATAAAGGTCGGGCAATCACTTTGGTAACATCTGATGAAGAATCAAATTTGCGTGCTATTGAAAAAATGACCGGACAATCAGTTGAACGTATTCTACTTCCGAACTTTGGTGGTAAAATACAACCAACCGTTAATCTGACGACAAAACTTTTGGGTGGAAACAAAACAAGTCGTCCGGCTACACGCTCATTTCGTCCAAGAAGATAAGGTAAACGTTTATGATTGAAAAGAAAAAATATGCGGTTGATGAAATTGTAAAAAGATTTTGCTCCGGTTGCGACTCAGAGCAAGATCATGTTGTTATAACTGCTACAAAACAAGGGCAAATAACAAAATTAACTTGCACGGTTTGTGAAACTTCGAGTAATTATAAAAGCGGCGTCAAAACTGCCGTTGAAATGATTGCTTCGAAAGCTCATAACCCATACGATAGAACTCGTAAATACAAAAAAGGACAAGCAATGTTGCATTCCACTTTTGGACTCGGCGAAGTTTTAGAAACAATTGAACCGCAAAAAATAGATGTTCTTTTTGGCGATAAAGTCAGAAGATTAATTCACGCACAAGTTTAATTTTAAACAAAAAATGGGCAAAGCCTTATGGTTTTGCCCATTTTTGTGAAATTTAACCCACTGATTATTTTCTTCCGCGGAGAATTAATCCAACCACCAAACCAACTGCTGCAGCAATCGCAATTGTTTGCCCTGGTTTTTGACGTGCAAATTCTTTTGCGTCTTCAACCAATTCTTTTGGGTCTTTTGCCGAAATTTCTTTAAACTTATCGCCAGCTTGAGTTAATTTTTCGTTCGCAAAATCCTTTGCCTTAATTGCCGCATCTTGAATTTTTTGCTGATATTCTTGAGCTTGCATCTTCAAATCTCCTAAAAATTCATCGTTTAAAAAACTGTTTGTTTCTTCAATATGATTTGGCACAACAGGCACCAAACTTTGTTCTAATTCTTGTTCCGCTTTTTTAACTTCTGTTTCAAATTCAGACATTTTTTTATCTCTCCTAATAATAAAAAGTATCAAAATACAACCAACTTTCGTAAATTTCTTACGTGAGTGTTTCTGATGAAAACTACTCACAAAAAGTTGTAACGAATTCTTTTAAAAAAAGTTCGAAGATTTGCTTGACACTTCAATTTGAGTCTGCAAAAATACAAGTAAGTAAGCACTCACTTTGTCTGCGTTTTTTTATTTGCAGATTTGAAGGATACATTAATATTGACTAAAACAATAGAAAACAACGGCATAACATTAAGAATGGCTGGCGACGAAAGACGCGAGCAAATACTTCGTGTTGCAATTAAATTATTTTCGTTGAACGGCTTTCGCGGAACAACAACAAAAAAAATAGCTGAGCAATCAGGCGTTTCAGAAGCGATGGTTTTCCGTCATTTTGCAACTAAAGATGAACTTTATTCGGCAATTCTCGACCATAAATCTTGTGGAATAGATAATGGAATTTTGCCTTGGGAAGAGGATAGTATTGAGCGAAAAGCGATTGCAGAAAAAAATGATTACAACGTTTTTTACAATTTTGCCTTGAAAGCAATGCAACATCACGAAACGGACGAAGACTTTATGAGATTGCTACTTTTTTCAAAATTAGAAGATCATGAACTTTCGGAAATGTTTTTTGAACAATTTGTTAGTCCGCTTTATGAGTTTCTGGGTTCATATATCAAAGAAAGACAACTTGATGGAGTTTTTAGGGAAATTGAACCGAAAATTATAGTTCGATCGTTTTTAGGAATGATTATTCACCATTCGTTAAACAATATATTATGGGACAAAAAACGAAGTTTACTCGATATTTCTAATGAAGAGGCTGCGAAAAATTTTACTGAAATATTACTAAACGGAGTCAAAAAATAACGAATTGAAATTTGGAATCAATCAAATTTCAGACAAAAAGTTTATGAAAAACGCAATTTTATTTGGAACTATTTTATTAGCATTAACTGGTTTCTCATGTGGCTCAAAGAAAGAGTCAGCAAATTCCAATACAGCGGCAAATTCTGCCACACAAACAGTTGACGTCACAACAACTGCTGCGGTTACAAAAGATTTACCATCGTTTTTGGAGGCAACCGGAACGCTTGGAAGCGATAATCAAACTGATGTTGCACCAACAGTTGCGGGAAAAATTACGGAAGTAAATTTTGATGTTGGAAGTTATGTCACGAAAGGTTCGGTTTTAATCAGACTTGACCCGCGAGACGCACAAATCAGACTTGAACAAGCTGAACGACAAGTAGATCAAGCAAATGCACAAGTTGAACAAGTAAAAGCGACAGTAAAACAAGCTGAGGCTGGAGTTGGACAAGCGATTGCCGTTCTTAGACAAAATCAAATTAGGCTTGGTTTAACAGAAGGTTCAACTTTTGATATAGAAAAATTTTCACAAGTTTTGGCAACCAAAGCTCAGTTAGCACTTGCCGAAAAAGAACTTGTTAGAGCAGAAAAATTACTCCCGACAGGTGATGTTTCAAAATCATTTCGTGATCAAAAACTCGCAATTCGCGACCAACTTCTTGGTCAGCTTGAAGAATCAAAATCAAACGCGGCTGTTTCGATAAAAGCGATTAATAGTGCTCAAGAAGGCGTAAAAACTGCACAAGCACAAGTTTCGACCGCACAAGCAAATGTCAGAAACGCACAAGCGGCTGCAAATACTTCGTTGACGGCGGTTGACCAGGCGAGAAAGGCAATCAATGATACCGCTGTTTATGCCCCACTTTCGGGTTATGTTTCGGAAAGAGTTGCAGATGTTGGAGAATTTATCTCGCCAAACACACCAAATTCTAAGGTTTGCACAATTTTAAGAACCGCAATTTTGCGTTTAAGGGTTGATATTCCTGAACAAAGTATTGCTTTGGTAAAAGTTGGACAATCAGTTTCAATGAAGGTTGCTGCTTATCCTGACAGAAATTTTGCCGGAACAATCGCGAGAATCTTGCCGAATGTCAACGCGACATCGCGAACTTTGACGGTTGAAGCCGAAGTAGAATCTGACGGCGGAACTCTCAAGCCCGGACTATTTGCAACTGTCAGAATTGCTCAGTCAAAACCTGAACCAACAATCGTTGTTCCATCAACATCTGTCAGAACTGATGGCGGCGTAAATAAAGTTTTCGTTATAGAAAATGGACGTGCAAGCGAAAGACTTGTTCAAATTGGCGACAATGAAGGCGAAATGATTCAGATAAAATCAGGCTTAAAAGAAGCCGAACAAGTTGCGATTACAAACGTCGAACAACTTTTTGACGGAGTTACAGTAAGGCAATAATACGCCAAATCGAAACGCCCAACTAAAGAGTAAGGATTAAGGACTAAAAAGATGCAATGGTTAGCAGAAATATGTGTTAAGCGTCCCGTTTTTGCGACGATGATTATTATGTCAATGGTCGTTGTTGGAGCATTTTCGTTTTTTTCGTTGGGACTCGATTTATTTCCGAAAATTGACTTTCCGACGATTACAATTACGACGGTAAATCCGGGATCGTCGCCAGTTGAGATTGAAACTGAAGTTACGCAAAAAATCGAAGAAGCGGTTAATACAATCGGCGGAATTGACGAATTGCGTTCATCTTCGGTCGAAGGTGTTTCGCAGGTATTTGTCCAATTTGTCTTGGAAAAAAACGTCAATATTGCAGCTCAAGAGGTTGAAAACAAAGTAAATACTGTTATTTCCGAATTGCCTGATACAGCAGAAAAACCCTTTGTCCAAAAACTTGATACTGATGCTGCACCAGTGCTTCGAGTCGCGATTTCTGCACCAACTTCGTTGCGAGAAGTAACAGAAATTGCCGACAAAAAAATCAAAGAACGCATTGAATCTATCAACGGTGTTGGGCAAGTTAGGATGATTGGCGGACGCGATCGCGAAATTCAAATTTGGGTTGATCCTGATAAAATGCGGTCCTATAACGTTCCTGTATCTGATGTTGCAACTGCAATTCGTTTGCAAAATCTTGAATTTCCGGGTGGTCGCGTTGATGAAGGAAGCACAGAAAGAACAGTTCGCACGCTAGGTAAAGTTACGAAACCTGAAGATTTTAACGAAGTTGTAATTGCAAATCGTGGTGGTTACAACGTTAAAGTAAAAGATTTGGGTTATGTTCAAGACGGTACTGAAGAAGTTCGCACGGAAGCCCGTTTGAACGGAAATCCGGCGGTAGTTTTGGTCGTTTCCAAACAATCAGGAACGAACACGGTCAACGTTGCCGATGAAGTAAAAGCTCGTTTGGCTGAAATTGAACCAACTTTACCAAAAGGTTACAAAATTCAAATGGTCGGCGATAATTCGCTGTTTATTAAAGCCGCGATTGGTTCGGTCGAAGAGCATTTAATTGTTGGTAGTATTTTGGCAGCAATTGTTGTTTTTCTATTTCTGTGGAATATTCGCTCAACTTTTATCGCTGCAATCGCGATTCCAACTTCAATTATTGCAACATTTGGCTTGATGTATGCGTTGAGTTATACGCTCAATCAAATCACGATGTTGGCATTGACCTTGATGGTTGGAATTGTGATTGACGATGCGATTGTGGTGTTGGAAAACATTTTTCGCTTCATTGAGGAAAAAGGAATGTCGCCATACGAAGCGGCGATTGAAGGCACAAAAGAAATCGGAATGGCAGTTTTGGCAACAACACTTTCGTTGCTTGCTGTGTTTGTTCCGGTCGGATTTATGGGCGGAATTATCGGGCGTTTTATGTCGGCATTTGGCTTAACTTCGGCTTTTGCAATTTTAGTTTCGCTGATTGTTTCGTTTACTTTAACGCCAATGTTGGCAGCACGATTTATTAAAGTAAAACATCCACCAAAACCAAAATTGTCTGATGAAGAAATTTTTGGCGATGGAATGATTCAAGGCGAATCTGAAATAAAAGCGATTAAAGGCGACAGTCGCGATGGACGTTTTTATGGTTTAATCGACTCAGCTTACACGAAAATGCTGCGGTTTTCGATGGCTCATCGTTGGGTTATTTTAGGTTTGTGTGTTTTGGTGACAATTTCAACAATTCCGTTGTTTATGCTCGTCGGAAAAAACTTTTTGCCGGTTGATGATCAATCGCAATTTGAAGTTTCGGTTCGTGCGGCAGAAGGCTCAACGTTGGCTTCAACCTCAAATATAATTGAAAAAATTGCGGCTGATATTCGCAAAATGCCGGAAGTTGAAGACACTTTGACTACGCTTGGCGGCGACAATCAAAAAATTGTAAATAACGGTTCAATTTACGTCAAAATGAAAGATGTTGACAAAAGAACTCGTTCGCAAGAAGAAACCATGGTAGCTTCTCGTGATATTTTGGCTAACTATCCGAAAGAATTAAGGACTTCTGTTCAGCCAGTTCAAGCCTTTTCCGGCGGCGGATTTCGTAACGCTAACGTGCAGTTTTTTATTGGCGGACCTGACCTCAAAGAACTCGAAAAATATTCAAATATTTTGCTCGAACAACTTAAGAAATCAGCTGATGCAGTTGACGTTGATTCAACGTTAATTGGCGGAAAACCTGAGTTGCGTCTAACTGTTGACCGAGATAAAGCTGCTGATTTAGGCGTGAGTGTCGCGGCAATTTCACAAAGTTTGAACACAATGGTTGCCGGACAAGAAGTTTCCACATTTACTGCCGGAAGCGACCAATATCCGGTTCGAGTTAGAGCAATTGGCGAGTTTCGTGCCAGCGAAGATAAATTAAAACGGCTCATTGTTCCATCAACAAAAGTCGGAATTACAACTCTTGATAATGTTGTGAAAGTTCAAGAAGGAACTGGTCCGGCTTCAATTGATCGTGTAAATCGGCAACGACAAGTTACTCTTTTAGCAAATGCAAAACCTGGCGGATCGCAGGCAAATATCATCGGAGATTTGGATAAAGCCGTGTTGGAATTACAACTTCCGGCAGGTTACAGCAAAGGTTATGTTGGACAATCGAAAGAGTTGCAAAAATCGGCATTCTACTTCGGTTTAGCGTTCGTGCTGTCGTTTGTGTTTATGTATATTATTCTCGCCGCACAGTTCGAATCTTTCATTCATCCAATCACAATTTTGCTGACGCTGCCGCTTTCTGTGCCTTTTGCGATTCTCTCACTTTTGGTAATGGGACAAACGGTGAACATCTTTTCGGGACTCGGAATTTTACTGCTTTTTGGTGTGGTTAAAAAGAATGCAATTCTGCAAATTGACCATACAAATCAGTTACGAGAACGCGGAATGAGTCGCTATGACGCAATTATTCAAGCAAATCGCGACAGGTTACGTCCGATTTTGATGACAACAGTTGCGTTAGTCGCAGGAATGATTCCGCTTGTTTTATCACGCGGTGCAGGTTCTGGGACGAATCGTTCAATAGGCGTTTTGGTCGTTGGTGGACAAAGTTTGTGTCTGCTTTTAACTCTGCTCGCCGTGCCTGTTTTCTATTCTTATTTTGACGATATTTCTCAATTTGGAATTTTTAGAAGATTAAACGGACTTTTGCAAAGTTTTTTAAGCGGACTAAAACGAAAAACGGTCGAAGCTACAAGTTCAATTTTTGGGAAAAATTAAAAAAGCTAGTTTAAATGATAATTTATTGAAAATTAGAATCAAACACCATAAATTTTTCAATCGCCATTAGTTTCCGCTAATGGCGATTGGTTTTGAAGTAAAAAACTAATTCATTGAGTGTAAAGCTAATTTGTTTCCTTCGGTGTCAATAAACATTGCGAAATAACCCATTTCTTGGCTGATTTGAGTTTTCGGAACGATTACTGTGCCGCCATTTTGCTCGACACGATCCAAAATAAATTGAAGATTTTCGCCGCCGTTTAGATAAACCGTAACGCCATCGCTTGCCGTTTTATAATCTTCGCCGTGGACAATTGCTCCCGAGACGTTTTCGCCATCTGAGGGAAACATACCCATTTTTGTCCCAAACATATCCATTTCTTGAATTTCTACACCGAGAATTCCTTTGTAAAAACCAACCGCTCTTGCAAAATCGCTTGCGGGGATTTCAAACCAACTAATCATATTTTCCATAATAATTTTCTCCTTTGTATTTTCTAACAATCACAATATTGCACCATTTAGAAACTAATAAATTGTAAAAATGCGACAAACTATTTCTACAGTAAATTTCTCTCTGTCCCGTTTTTATCTAGTGTTTATCCGTGTGTATCTGTGGTAAATATCTTCGTTTTCTTAGTTACTCAGCATTCAAAAATAACATTGACATTTTAAGATTATTCGCATAAAACTGTTTCGGGCTCATTCCCGTAAACTCCTTAAAATCTTTAATAAAGTGAGCTTGATCGTAATAATTTCCTTCATAAGCAACGGCTGTGAGACTCGTAAATTGGTTGTTGGCAATCATTTTAAGTGTGGCTTGCAATCGGGTTATTTTCGAGAGTTGTTTGGGGCTGAGTCCAATTACGGACGAGAATTTTCGTTCTAATTGTCGGCGGTTTACCTTCAGTTTGTCAGACAATTCGTCAACGGATAACTGTCCGTTAAGTTCAAAAATGAGGTCAACGCTTGCTTTTGCAATCTTATCTATCGATTTTTGAGAAGTTAATCGTTCGAGCAGAAAGCGTTCAATTATTTCGATTCTTTCAACCGCCGTTTCCGCAGATAACATCTCTTTTTCGAGCAGAATTCCTTCATCTCCAAACAATTCATCAAGCGGAACAGGTCGGTTTTCCATTTCAACAATTGGAATCGTCGCAAACGGAATATATCCTCCGAGGTGAAAACGGACTGCAAAAATACCGGTTTCGCCCGTCGGTTCAATTTCCAACGGCTCAGTTATCTGCCCGAAAACAAAACACTTAGGTTGGAGAAAAAAGCTGCCATCGTTGCGATATTGTCTGTAAGAATCGCCGTATTCAAAAATCATTTCCAGACAACCATCTGGCACAATTCTCTGTTTTTCAGGCGTAATTTCTTTCGGAGTGTCGAGCGTCCAATAGCATTTTACAAATGCGGCAAGTTCAATATTTGGCGTGAATGTGTTGTAACTCATGAAATTAATCGAAATGTTCGAAGGACAATTTAAAATACAATACGATTTTTCAACTCGATAATCAAAACGAAATCGGGCTTAAATGGCAGAAACGTGACCGTGAGAAAGCGAGTCACAACGCCTGAAATCAAACACGCTTCTTAACAATCGCGTTTCTGCCTTATTGAACGAGAAAATATTGCAGAAATCTGCATTTTGAGTTATTTTGATATTATGAACACGGTAGAATTCACAACCACAATCGAACACGGCATCATCCATTTGCCGAAGGAGTTTGAAGATTACAACAATGCGGTTGCTCACGTTTCGGTTACGCTTGATACGAATGAAACTTCGCAGAAAGAAAAATTAGCTGCTTTATTTGCTAAAATGCGAGGAGTAAAAATGTTTGAAAATATCGAGAATCCGACTGAATGGCAAAAAAAATTAAGAGATGAATGGGATTAACTCACTTTTAGACAGTAACGCGATTATTTTTGCGTCAAAACAGAAGCTTGATACAGACGAACTTTTATTGCGTTATCAGAACTTTTTTGTTTCGATCATCACTTATATTGAGGTGTATGCTTATGAATTTACCGACCGAACCGAAAAAGATTTTATAGATGAATTCTTTAAGATTCTCAAAATTATAGACGTTACCAAAGAAATTGCCGACCAAGCGATAATCTATCGCAAAAACAAAACCAAAAAGATAAAACTTCCCGATGCAATAATTCTCGCTTCCGCCAAATACGCAAATGCCGATTTACTGACCGATGATTGGGGCGATTTTCAAAATATAGATTCAACTGTGAATGTGCAAAATATAGACGATTTGAAACTTTGAAAATATATTATTAGCAAAGAGTTTTCGTTCGATTAAAGGCAGAAACGCGACAGTGAGCAAGCATGTCTAACCGCCCGAAATCAAACATACTCCTTAACAGTCGCGTTTCTGTCTTTGGTGAATCACGAAGTTTCCGACGCATAGCCAACGATTTATCCCAGAATCCGAAATAGAATTAGAATACAAATTTATCCACAGATGCACACAGATAAACACAGGATGAAGACCGAAAACGAAAAACTAAAAAATTAGCTAAGCACACTGCTATCAAGTATTTATCCGATTTCATCTGTGTTTATTTGTGGTAAAATTTCCCAAATATTTCTCTAACAAGTAATCTAGATTTAATAATGTTAAAATTTTCTATGCTTAAATCAATTGCAGTATTTTTCTTCTTGTTGATGTTTAACGTATCGGTATTTTCGCAAGATAAATCGCTCGACAGTGCTTCAGTTTTTTGGAACTCGTTGCAAACGCTTTGCGGAAAGGCATTTGAGGGAACTGTGGCGGCGGTACCAGCGGATGATACTACTTTTGCGGGCAAAAAACTTGTGATGCACGTGCGTTCGTGTGAGAAAAATAGAATTCGGATACCGTTTTTTGTTGGTGACGATAAATCTCGAACGTGGGTTTTAACTCGCAAAAAGGATCGAATCTTGCTCAAGCACGATCATCGGCACGAAGATGGAAAGCCAGATAAAGTTACAATGTATGGCGGTTTGACGACAAATTCCGGCTCGCCGACAAGGCAGATGTTTCCGGCTGATGAAGAAACAATCAATGTAATCGCCGCTGCCGCGACCAACGTTTGGTGGATTGACCTCGTTTCAAAAGATTATTTTTATTATAATCTCCGCCGTATAGGCAGCGAAAGATATTTCAGCATTAAATTTGATTTGACTAAAGAAATAAAAATACCAGACTCACCTTGGGGCTGGAAAGAATAAATTCAACTTGGCACAGATAAACCGAGATTAAAGCAAGATAAAGCAATATTTATAAAATTTTCACGCTTTATCTGTTGGTCATTATCTCGTGTTTATCTGTGATTACAAATTGTATTCTTCTTCACTTTTTACTTTTAACATCAACCGGAAAACCGCGTTGAATCATTAAGGCTTCAACTTTTGGCTCTCTGCCGCGAAATAATTTATAACCTTCGGCTGGATCGATTGTGTCGCCAACTGAGAAGACATATTTTACTAATTTTGCAGCAACGGCTTTATCATAATCGCCTTTTCCTTCAGTAAATGCTGCGTAAGCGTCTGAGCTAATTACATCAGACCAAATGTAGCTGTAATATCCGGCGGCATAAGCATCGCTCGAAAAAAGGTGTCCAAACTGTGGAAGGCGATGTCGCATCACCATTTCTTTAGGCATTCCGAGTTCTTTCAGCGTAGATTTTTCAAACGCATCAACATCAATTTTTTTCCCACCGGCAAGGTGCAATTTCATATCGACTAAGGCACTCGCCATATATTCGACCGTTGCAAAACCTTGATTAAATTTCGATGCTTTCGTTATTTTTTCAACTAAGTTCGCCGGAATTGGCTTACCGGTTTTGTAATGCAAGGCAAATTTATTTAGAACTTCGGGTGTTTTTACCCAACGCTCGAGAATTTGCGAAGGAAACTCAACATAATCAGTCGCAACGTTGGTTCCTGATTGGCTTGGATAAGTTACATTTGAACTCAAACCGTGAAGTGCGTGTCCAAATTCGTGAAACAAAGTAATTGCATCGTCCCAAGAAATCAGAACAGGTTCGCCTTCTTTTCCTTTAACAAAATTTGAATTATTGGAAACAATTGTCTGAATATCGCCATTCATTTTTTGCTGATTGCGATATTGATTCATCCAAGCACCTGAACCTTTACCTTCGCGGGCAAATGGATCAAAATACCAAAGTCCGACAAATTTTCCAGTCGTTTTATTGGTAACTTTCCAAACTTTTACGTCCGGATGGAAAACAGAAACATCTGATACCGGCGAAAAATTGAAGTTAAAAAGCTCGCCCGCAACCCAAAACATTCCTTCACGCATTTTGTCGAGTTGGAAATATTGCTTAACTTCGTTTTGGTCTAAATCGTATCTTTCTTTGCGGACTTTTTCCATATAAAAGCGATAATCCCACGCCTCAATCGTGATTTTATCGCCGGATTTATCGGCAAATTTTTGCATATCAGCAACTTCTTCGTGAACTCTGGCAACAGCTGGTTTCCAGACTGCTTCCATCAAAGTCATCGTTCGTTCAGGTGTTTTCGCCATTGCATCAGCAACCGACCAATGTGCGTGTGTTGCGTAACCTAACAACTTCGCACGTTCTGCTCGAAGCTGTAAGATGTTTGCAATCAACAAGTTATTGTCGTGTTCGTCGGCATTGTCGCCACGATTTACAAATAGTTTAAAAACTTTTTCGCGTAAATCCCGACGTTCTGAGTAAGTTAAAAAAGGATCGACTGAAGAACGTGTGTTGGCTATCAACCAGCCTTTTAGTTTTTTTGCGATCGCTTGTTCAGCCGCCGCTGATTTCAAATCATCGGGCAAACCTGCCAAATCTGCTTCGTTTTCGATTATTAAATATTTACCTTCATCAGCTAAAAGATTTTGGTCAAACTTTGTATAAAGTCCAGCGAGTTTTTGATTAATATCAGAAATAAGAGCTTTTTGCGTTGCATCGAGTTTTGCACCAGAGCGAACAAAATTTGTGTAATAACGCCATGTCAAACGTTTTTGATCTGACCGCATTTTTGAAGTTTTACTAGCGTTATAAACTTTTTCGATGCGTTTAAAAAGTTTAGTGTTTTGTGTAATTTTATCGCCAAATTCTGCAAGTTTTGGACTCATTTCTGTTTGAACTTTGGCAAAATCATCAGTATTTAAATTTTCGCTCCAAATACCAAAAATCGGCGTAATGCGATTTAGTGTTTCGCCCGCTTTTTCCATTGCTGCAATTGTATTTTCAAAACTTGGCGGTGCAGAACTGTTGGCAATCTTATCAATTTCAGCCAGTTTTTCAGTCATTGCAACTTCAAGTGCAGGTTTAAAAAGCGAAACTTTCACTTTATCAAAAGCCGGAACGCCACCGTAATTTCCAACCCATTTTTGCAATAATGGATTTGTCTCATCATCAATTTTCATATCAAAAAATACGTTGTTTACAACATTAGTTACAGCAAAAACACCGCTAACTGTAATTAAAACAATAAATATCGAAAAAAATAAAACTACTTTCCGCAATGGTTTACGCATAATAAACTTCTCCCCAAAACTTATACTATTTAAAATTATTATTGCATAAATAAGAATTATGTTGAAATTGAGCAGAAAATCAGTTTTCTATATTTTTCAAAAACTTAGTGAAAGAATTGTTTCCAGCCAAAGCATCAACCAAAAGTTTATTTTTTCCGGCTTTGAGGAAAATTTTATTTGCCGCTTTCAGAGCAATTGTTGTTTCTTCAATCGAAACATCAGATCGTGCTTCGTAGATTATCAAAACTGTGCTGAATGGAACTTTTCGGTTCTCAATTTTTAAGCCGTTTTCATGTATTAGCGAAAAAACAACTTCACCAACCGGACTTTTTCCGTTGATAACTTGCTTGACCGAATCAATCATTTTTGCAACTTTCAATTCGTCAACTTTCAAACGATCAAAAATAACCGTCGTTGTTCGGACAAGTTTTGAGTTCGAGTTTATTGGCGTCGATTATTTGGCTGACATTTTCAGTTAGCAAACGAGCCAATGATTTTAAAATATTATTTGTTAAAATTTCGTTCATTTATTGAAAACGTTTATAATCTCACAGTTCCGAAAGCTATCAAACTTATGATAATTTTGTTTTATGAAAAATTTAACTCGTTTTGCGACGGCGATTTGTCTAGTTTTTGTTCTTCAAATAGTGACTATTGCCCAAGAACAGACGATAATTTTGTTTCGTCATGCTGAAAAAGACGCTTCGCCAACCGCCGATAAGAAAAATCCTAACCTGAGTGATGCTGGAAAATTGCGTGCAAATAAGTTGCTACAAATGTTTAAAGACTACAAACCGCAAGAGATTTTTTCAACAATTTATAATCGCACAAGAGCAACTGTAACGCCTTTGGCTATTGATTCATACGATGCTTTTCGGCTTCAAATTCAGATCTATGATTCGGCTGAACCAGAAACTTTTGCGAAAAAAATAACCGCTTCAACGTCACGTTGTATTTTAGTTGTTGGACATTCAAACACGATTCCGGCACTGGCAAATATTTTGCTGAGAGAAACCAAGTATAAAGATTTAGCAGACAACGAATATAATAAAATATGGATTTTTAAGATAAAAAAAGCAGGTAAAAAGCCATATAAAATTCGCAATGCGAGTGTAATTGAGTATTAGTTTTTATTTTTTGAGTAAAACATTAGAGCTATTTTGTTTTCTGATAATTTTTAAAGCATCTTTTAAATATTTGGTGAGATTTTCGTTTTTATATTTAAATTCTGCTGCTTCGTTTTCGAAAAAATTAAACGCAAATGCGGTTTCTATCAAACTTGCTTGTTGTTCTGGATTAAGTTTGTCGAAAGATTTTCCTTCAATAATTCCACGCAAGAAATTATAGCCGTAACCGCGATCGCCGGTTCTTAAAATGCCCCAAGTTTGTGCAAAAATCGACTCGCTCATATAGTTTGTTCCGCGGTTTTGATGTTGCCAAATATGAACAGTTTCGTGCACAAATAATTGAATTTCTTGTGGCTTATTTTTTACCCAATTTGGCTGAACATAAATTGTATCGCCGTGTGTAAAAGGTGCGTGAATTAGCCGAAACAATCCAAGTTTATCTTCTTTTATTCTTATTTTTTCATAATTTAAACTTTTAGCAAAAATCTTAGTAAGTATTGTTATTTCAGCATCTGTTAGATTTCTGCCAACAGTTTCTAAACCAAAAAGAACCTGAAATGAACTTAATAGTTTTCCGGCAAATAATAAAAAAGCATCAAAAGGTGTTTGGATAATTGCTTTCAGAAATCCGCGAAAAAACTTGCCATTTCTAATTGTTTTCCAGCTCGCAGAAAGATTTTTGCAAACGCCCGAATAAGTGTCTCGCAAACCATAAATAATTGTTTTGCGAGCTGAGGAAATTCGTTTTTGTGTCTTGACCTTCACGCTTGTATCGTATCAAATTTCTTTTATGAAGTTTACTATTCTTGGTTCAGGTTCTTCAGTTCCACATCTGAAAAGAACGAGTTCGGCATATTGGCTTGAGACAGTTTCCGGTTCAATACTGCTTGATTTTTCACCTTCGGCAATTCACCGGATGGCACAAGAAAATCTTGATTGGGCAAATCTAGATGCAATTTGGATTTCGCATTTTCACCTCGATCACTGCGGCGGACTTGCTCCTTTTTTATTTGCGACAAAATATGCAAACGAAACTCAAACACGAAAAAAACCATTGCGAATTTTTGGTGCTGTTGGGTTAAAAAAATTGATCAACAGCTTTGATAAAGCTAACGATTATGGTTTGTTTGATCAGCCATTTCCGCTGGAAATTATTGAAATTAAAGAGTTTCAAGTATTTGAGATTTTGTCTGACATTGAAGCTGTGGCTTTTTCAACGCCTCATACTGAAGATAGCCACGCAATCAGAATTACTGCACAAAGCGGCAAATCGATTGTCTTTACATCAGATACCGGAATAGATAAAGCAATCGGAAGTTTCGCAAAAGCTACGGATTTGTTCGTAATTGAATGTTCGTTTTTTAAAAATAAACCAACTACAAAGCATCTCGAACTTGCAGAGGCGATGTTTTTAACGCAAATCGCGAAACCGAAAAAAGTTGTTCTGACACATCTTTATGCTGAATGGGACGAAGTAAATTTCGCAGACGAAGTGGATAAATTTTCGCCAATTTGTGAAATTATTGAAGCGAAAGATGGATTAAGAGTCGAGATTTAGAAAACTATCGCAACTTAGCTTCAACATCGTTTGCTTTCAAGGAGTTTCCTGTTGCTCTTTGCAATTCCGCAATCGCTTTGTTTAGTTCGGTTTGCGAACGAAGCTCATTACTTTTTGCGTTGACCAAAGCGGTTTGGAGTTCTAAAACTTTGTAAACATCTGATTGCCCGGCATCGAGTTTCCGTTGTTCTGATTCATATTGAAGTTGCGAATTTTGTCTAGCAATTGCTGATGTTCTGAGTCTTGCTTCGGCTGTTTTTAAAGATTGCAGAGCGTTTCTTACTTCTAGTTGGATTGCCTGTTCAAGCTGCTCGCGTTGGGTTTTAATTTTGTTAGCTTCGACCAAATTCTTACCTAAATTTGCTTCGGCAGTTTTATTTTTTAATGGAAAATTGAATGTCACGCCAACACGAACTGTCGGATAACGATTTTGCAAAATATCAGTCGGCAAACTCTGAATTCCGCCCGAGAAAACTTGTGCATTTGTGCGGACAATATTGTTAAAAGCCGTTATTGCAGCTTGGCAGGCAACCGGATTTACTGGTTGAGTTGTGCATTCAGAAGGCTGAAAAGGTGCAGCAAAATTTTTATTAAAACCGCCGCTAAGTCCTGCACTTGTGTAACTTGCAGTTAAATCAATTTGAGCTTTCGTTTGGTCTTTTAGAAAAATCCTATCAATTTCGTTAATTTCTTTTGTTGTGTTGTTGATTTCAATTTCAGGACGATTTTGAATCGCTAATTCTAAGGCTTCAGGAAGACTTGTGTTTGGCAATTCAATTTCAACTTTCTCTGTAGGGACAATTGAGACACTCCAAATTGCATCATTTTTATTACTTGCAATCAAATTTTTTAAAGCATTTTCAGAGCGATTTACAAGCTCAAGAGCATCGTAAACAGCCAATTCCAAATTTGCAACTTGTGTTTCAGCCGCAACAATATCAATTGGTGCAAGAAACCCTTCATTTACAAGTCGGCGATTATGTTCGAGTTGCTCTTTGGCGTCGCGAACTCCATCACGCTGAACCTGTAAATTTCGCAAATAATATGTTAAATCCCAATAAGCACGCTGAACCGTAGCGACAATTTCGATTGATTTTTGACGAAACTGGATATCGGTTAAACCCAAATTTCTTTTCGAGATTTCAATTATTCGCCGCTGTTGGTCAATTTTTCGACCTCGACGAAGTGGCTGAACCAAGCTAAAATTAAAACTCGAATTATATTGCGGACTCAATATTGAAAGCGTGTTATCAGTAATCAACCTTTGATTGTTTAGTGAAAGTGAATAAGTTGTGCCGTATTTTTTTATAAAATTTTGATAACTTACGTTCGCTACTTCTGAGTTATTGGTGATGGTTTTATTACTACTGAAAACGCTTAAATTTGGAGTTGTTCCGCGTTCGTAATAAGCCTGTCCTGAAAGTCTCGGAACATAAAAACCGGTTGCTGATTGAAGATCAAACTCAGCAGATTTCACATTGTCGCGTGAAACTTCAATATCTTTGTTATTTTCTAAAGCAAGTTTAATTGTTTCCCGCAACCCTAAAGTTTTTTGAGTTAGCATATCAACGCCAACTCGACCCAAATCAGGTAAAGACCGATCATTCGACTTATATTCAGGCTGGATTTCCGGAACTCCTTTTAATTTTTCCGGCTGAACTATTTGTGTGTCAGCAACCTTTTGTTTTTCGTTTGGCAAAGCATCTTGACCATTTACTACTAAACTTAAGCAAATTAAAAGTAAGATTATAAAGAATAATTGCTTTTTCATAAACATATTACATAAACAAAGTAAGTGCTTACTTACTTTTTAAAAAGATTAACATTTTTGATTTCTCATTTCAAATTCAACTTGCAATAAATTGTGTAAAAATAAAACCAATTACTAACATAAAAACTCAGCCAATTTCACCGATAATCAAAGAATACATAAACCAAGTAGTTATAAAATTTCTCTCACTAAACTGTGTAGTTTCGATATTTTGCAGACCAAGTTTGATATATGAAGCAATCGCTAAAGTGAAATATATAAGCGGAATTACGCTTGACACTAATTGCAGCCACAGCGGAAACGGACTGAATTCCAATAATTTTGCCATCACCAACGCCGCGAAACTGTAAAGCAAAGAAGCACGATGAGCGATGTCGATATAAATCGGAGCTTCGTGCTTTTCGCTTCGCATCATACCTTGATATTTCAAAATTCCTGTCAACATTCCAACGAGCAGATAAATACCTGAGAATAATAGAGTTATTTTGATTGCGATGTTCATAAAGTTTTCTCCGTTTCAATATACGCATCAACGCGAAGTTGATGCGGAAGGGTTTGACCTTTATCTAATTCCAACAAAACTTCGAGTATTTTTGTATCAACTTTCTCCGTCGGACGCTCGGTTCTGACATTTTTTCTGCCCAAAACTTGTCCGATTTTTACAACTTTTGCACTAAATTTAGTTTCGCCAAAAGCGTCTGCAACAACGAACGCAATTTGCTCGATTTTCACTTTTGCCACATCTGTTTCGTCTAAATCTACACGGATATGCAATGCAGACACATCGGCGATTGTCACAATTCCTTTCGGATTATCGGGCGAAATTGTCTCGCCGTCTTGCAGACGTTTTCGCAAAATTACGCCTGTAATTGGAGCTTTTACAATAGTTTTCGACAAAGTAGCTTCAGCAATGCGGACGTGAGTTTCGGCTTCGCGGATTTGTGAATCAAATTCACGAATCTGCATTTCTGCAAGGCGAATTGAGGAATCAGCTTTATCCAAATCGTCCTTTCTCGCATCAGAATTTACAACATTCAATTTTGCTTTTTGAACATCACTTTGCTTGACGGAATTTTCGTAAACATTTTTTGCACGTTCAAGTTCTTCGCGTGAAACATCGCCGGATTGATAAAGTTTTTGTCGGCGTTCAAATTCGCGTTTTGTGTTTTCTACATTAGGTAAAGTGCTTTCGTAATTGACTTTAGCCTCGCGACGTTCTTCGGTTTTTGCACCGTTTGCGATACGAGTTTTGTCATTTTTTGCTTGGAAAATTTTCGCTTCAGCCGTTTCTTTTTGACTTCTGAGTGTCACGATTTGAGCCTTTGTGTTTGTGATATTCGCCTCAAATTCACTATTTTCGAGAATTGCGATTTGTTGTCCTTTCAAAACTTGTTCGCCTTCTTCGACAAAAACTTGCTTCAATTTTCCGGCAATCTCGCTTCCAACCTCAATTTCTTCGGAAATCGGTTCAACAAATCCCGGAGCAACGACCGTGTTCGTTGTTCTTGTCTGACTTTGTTCGTCCGCAGTTTTTTGTTTGGCTAAGACTTTTTGCTCGATTTGATTAGTGCAAAAAATTGAAAAATAAATAACCGAGCCAATTGTCAGTAAAATTGCAATTGCCGATAACATCAATGTTCTCTTCATATTAACCTTATAAATATCAGAAAATTAGACACAGATAAACGCGGATTGGACGGATTTTCACGGATTAAAAGCCGCAAAAAATATCCGCGTAAATCAGCGTTTTTTCCGCGTCTAATTTTCAACAGACTAAACACTTGCAGAAGCTGCCAAGGTTTCTGCGTCCAAAATTCTGCCATCGTCAATTTTCACGATTCGCTCCGCATAATCATAAATTCGATTGTCGTGCGTTACGACAACAACGGCACGATTTTGCTCGCCCGCGAGTTATTTCAACAAATCCATTATCAGCTTGCCTGAAGTTGAATCGAGTGCGGCGGTCGGTTCATCCGTGAGAATGATTGGCGGTTCGACTGCTAAGGCTCTGGCAATTGCGACACGTTGTTTTTGTCCGCCCGAAAGATTTGACGGAAGAGTTCGCAGTTTTTCCTTAAGCCTAACTTTTTCAGGTAGTTCCGCCGAAACTTTGCGAGCTTTACTACCACGAATTCCTTTCAAATCTAGTGCAATTTCAACATTTTCTTGCACAGCTAAATCAGGGAAGAGATTAAAACCTTGAAAGGTAAAACCGATATTTTCAAGCCTAATTTTCTGCAAATTCTTCTGCGAAAGTCCGATCGTTTCGCGTCCCAAAATTTTGCAGCTGCCCGAAGTCGCCGATAAAACACAGCCGATTACCGAAATCAAAGGCGTTTTACCCGAACCGCTGGCACCGAGTAGCATCAAGAGTTCACTCGTTGAAACTTCTAAATCTACGCTTTTCAAAGCGTGGATAGCCATTTCGTCCTTGCCGTAGGTTTTGATTAAATTTTTGACTTCGATTGCGTTCATTTTTATAATCCTCGCACAAGCGGCTCACCGTTTAAGGCTTGGAAAAAGATAGCTGAAAAACTAATAAAATATGTTATTGCAAACCCACAAGTTATTACGGTTGAATAACTTACACTCAAAATAGTCAATAAAAGTGCAAACAGCGGAATTATCTGAAAAGCGTGTAAACCCAAAAAATGTGCGACTCGTAAATCGCCGCCGACCGTTGACCAACTCAAAAACGGTAAACCGCTCCCGCCGTCCGTAACACCAACTGCGTGTCCTGGCTGTGACGACATATAACCGCCTTGAATACTGCCCAATAGGAAGACGATCAAGCCTAAACGCATTCCCCAAACAACCGCGTTCGGCAAATTAAAGTCTGAAATGAAATAGAGACAGGCGAGATACGCGATCACAAGTGTATTTGTGACGATCAGCAAACCCATCGTGGAAAAAACAGCTCCGTCGAAGGCGTTTGAGATATTGAAATGCGAAGTTGTTCCGCGTGCAGCTTGCATTACAATTAAACCAATTTCGGTAAACATAATAAAACTCGTTCCCCAAGCAATTATGGTTTTTGATTGCTCAAAGCCTTGCAAATAATAGAGATAAACTGCGACAGTAATTAAAAATATCGCTGCTGAACCGGCAAACTTAATTGGTTTTATCCAGCGATTAATACCTAGAATTTGCGTTGAATCAAATTGTGTTAATACAGCGAAAACTGCCGTAGTCAATAAAAATATCAAACCTGAAACGAGTAAAGCCTTTTGATTTATCCAAATCTCATTAATCATTTTTCACCTTTTTCGCAAGAAAATATCGCAAAATGTGATACATCAAAAAACCTATTGGTCCGAGTAAAAACGTAAAGACCAAACACGGAATAACGAACCAATGCGAAATACTTTTCTCCTGTGAATCTTTCACTTCCCAACTTCCGACAAACAAATCGAAAGCGAGATAATGAATCCAACCGCCGAGTGCAGCCCATTCATAAGTGAAAAGTTTCATGACGTTTGCCAAGGTATCAAAACCGCCGTCAGCTTTACCGAAAGTAGTAATGATTAGAACAAGATACGCGACCGATAGTAGCAACGGAATCGCTCCCGATAGGATAATTTTCCGCGTAAATTTCCAACGCGGAGCAACTAATAAAACTATCCAACTGACCAATGCCAGCGTGTTGACAATCGAAAAAATTGTTTCTGCTTTCATAATTTTTTAACCATTAAAAACCATCGCGGGATCAATCCGCATCACTTTATTTATTGAAATTATCGACGCAAAAATGCACATTCCCATCATTAAAACGAACCAAGCGTCGACCAATTGCCAAGGTAAAATTATCGTCGTTGTGCCTTCTAAACTTTGTGATGAAACAAAAAGTGCGATGCTCATGCCGATCGCGTAACCCACAGTTCCGCTGATAGTTGCTTGTGTAATAAAGACGCGATACAGGTAAAAATTCGACGCTCCGATAGTTTTAAGCGTGCCGTATTCTTTCAAATGATCTACTGTCGCCGAGTAAATTGTTTGAGCAACGATTACCACGCCGACCAGCAAACCCAAACCTGTGGCAATCAAAACCGTAATCCCGCACCTGTGCCGAACATCCAATAATTCTGCTGTTTGACGGTGAATTCGTCTTTCGTTTTTACGTCAACATCATTTATCTTAGTTTCCAATGTTGCTTTAAGTTGTTGTATATCAACGCCTTGTTTCGCTTTGATTAAAACATAAAGCGTCTGATTTTCGTTCAAACCTAAATAGTTTTGAGCGTTTTTGAATGACGTAAAAACTGCCGGCGAAGTCGTAAAAGTTCGAATTCCGCGTGTAAATCCGACAATTTTCGCTTTACGTACGCGAATTTCAACCGTTTCTCCGATTTGTGAAACCTGCAGTTTTTCAGCATAAAGTTCATCAATGATTACCGAATCAGGTTGGCGTAAATCTTCGATTTTTCCCTGCGTCAAATTCCAAAGCTCGCCCATTCCGCCGTCTAAATCAAAGCCGATAATCATCACGCCTTCATCGCCGCCGTCTTGCTTTTTCCAAGTTCCGAATTGAACAATCTGCTTCGTCGCCCGCTCTACGCCTTCAACCGCTTTGACCTGGAAAAACTTACTCTCAGAAAAGGGAATTCCGTTTTCTAGATTTGCTAAACCTTTTGAACTCAACCAAATATCGGCGTTGGAATTAACGATAATATCTGACGTGGCTCGCTGAAAACCGACAAAAAGTCCGAGTTGAATGGCACTTAAAACCACGCTGAAAATAATTCCGACGAGCGTTACCGCCAGACGAACTTTATCGTGAACCAAATTTTTTAATGCTAACGAAGGCATAAATTAATTTTTGATTTTAGATTGCCGATTATAGATTTTATTAGCACATAACGGTCATTATTTGCTTAATGCTGTTAAGTTTGATTGCAAAAAAATTTAATCCTGCAAACCTTTGATCATCGTTTTGATCAAACTTTCGATCAATCTTTCTTTTTCCACGAACGGAAATTCGGTATGCCCGATCAAAAGCGAAGTCAGTCCGTGCATTCCAGCCCACAATGTTTGGCTTATTAGTTCAATATCACCGTTTTTAATCACACCTGCTTCTACGCAACCAACTACTGATTCGACCAATTTTTCAAAGGCGATTTTGCCCATCGAATTGTCGAACGAATACTCAAAACCTTCGTCAATATAACTGTCTAACGGTGCAATAAATACAACTTCGTAATGATTCGGATGTTTCAAGCCGAATTCGATATAAGCCTTCATTCCGCCACGCAGAATTTCCAACGGATCGTTGGTTTCCTCTCTGATTTTGGTAACTTCGATTGCGAGTTTGGCAAAAGTTTCTTCGCAAATTTGATGCAAAAGCGTGGTTTTATCTTTGAAATAAAGATAAATTGTAGTCGGAGAATACTCAATTTTTTCGGCAATTTTACGCATCGAAACGTTAGCAATTCCTTCTTTAGCAAACAGTTCACTTGCTGCGTCAAAAATTTCTTGACGAAGATTATCTTTGGCTTTTTCTCTGCGTTCTTTAATTCCCATACAAAAATTACTTAACGCCGTTAAGTTAAATCATTCCGTTATTCGATGTCAAATAAAAAAGCAATAGGCGTAAAAGTTTTATAAAACTTTTACGCCTATTATCTGCATTAAAATAACTTGAAAAGGACTTAAATCCAACGTCTGACACGCTTTTTGTAATCTAAATAATCTTCGCCAAATTTGCTTTCGAGATATTTTTCTTCACGTAAAATTACCCCGAAATAGATAAATAAAATTGTAATCGGCAAAAATGGCAGATACCAAATTGAATTAAACAAAAAAGTTACGCCAAGATAAATAATAATCATCGCAACATAAATTGGATTGCGACTGATGCTATAAAGTCCTGAATCAAGAATTGCGGTTGTCGGTTTCCAAGGCTCAATATTTGTTTTTGCGGCGTTCATTTGTCGCCAAGTTGTTGCTATAACCCCAATTCCTGTAACAACTAAAAGAACTCCTAAAGCTATCGCAATTGTATTTGATAAAATTGGAAAAGGGTGATGCCACGTGACAAACCCGCCGAGTAATAGTCCGGACAAAAAAATTATCGGCGGCGGTGCAATTACATTTGGTGTGTCTTTTTTTTCAGTCATTTTGTCATTTAGTCAATTTAAAATAGCCAGACTAAGTGACCAGTTAAACAAAATTCCACGAAATTGTCCAAATATTTTCAGGTCAAAAAAATAGTAGTTATCGGTATAAATTTTGAAAAACTAACGCGATTTTTTTTCGATTACTACTTTATTCCCTACAATCCATTGACCTTTAGTTTCTCTGAGTTTCTCGCGAACTTCTTCGATATTTTCTATTTGACCGGCAACTAAATCAGAATTTCTATTGCTGTTTGGAATTGTAAATTTTCCCATATCTTGATTTTCCGGTAATTTAGATGTAACAGCTCCCATTGTTGCAACATTTGAATTTGGCATCACGATTTCACCCATCAAACGCGGTTTTTCGTCTTCTTTTAAAGTAGTAAAAGCATACAAACCACCAAATAAACCTGCGATTAAACCAAACGCGGCAGTTGCAGTTCGCGAAACTTTTTGTTTTACTTTTGCCCAGCCGACAGGGCAATCTTTTGTCAAGACTGTTCCGTCTGCTCGTTTGAAAAATTTCACACAAACTCGACCCTCAGAGTTCAGCAAAAAGCTCTCAGCTTCAATTTGTGACATATCAGAAAGATTGTAAACGTTTAATTTGCAGTCACCGCAAAAGCGTTTTCGGTTGTCGCCAAACATTGCGTTCCAATCTGCTGAACAAGGTGATGCGATTTTGATGTTGTTTAATTGATTCGTTTTCATAATAACCTCTGAAAAATTAGACACCGAAAAGCGGCGATTGTTCCTAGAACGAATCAAATTTATTTTCTTGCAGAATTATTCAAAATATTTTTCCCAATTAGAGTTCCAGTCGAACATTTCGAGTGAGCGAAAGCGTTTTTTGTAATCGTAAAAAGAATTTCCTTTGTAGGCATAACCTTGATAATAAAAATATTTGCCGAGCTGCTTGGCAAACGCAATTTCAAGCAACATCGTATAAATACCTAAACTTCGAGAGGTTTCGGTCGGTTCAAACATCGCATAAATACCGGAAGTTGAAGTTTCGCCGATGTTGAAAAAGCTCACAGCGAGAAGATTTTCACCTTCATAAACGCAAATTTCTAACGCTTCGCAAGGCACACTTGCCGGAGTTTTTGAGAGAAAAGTGTAGATTGATTCTGGAATATTTTCTTCAAACCGATATTTATGACGCTCAAAAAGCGTCTCTTTTTCAGCGTCAATAATTATTGGGCGAATAATTGTTTTGAGATCAGCGTTTTTCTTTAATATTCGGCGTTGGCTTTTTGAAAAAGTGAAATCAGCTAGCCTAATTCTGAGCGGAATTACAGTTCTAATTTCGCCGAAATAGAATCCGAGATTGTGTCTAAAAAAATATGTTCCAAAATTTCTCCAACTTTCAGCGAGCAAAAAATCCATTTCTCGTGGAGAAACTACAGGTGCATGAAACTCTTCGTTTATTAAGGGTGGAAATTTTTTTGGTAAATTTTGAAGCATAGTGAAACTAAAAAAGAATAGCGAAAGATTATTCTATCCGCTATTCAATAAAATCTAAATTTCCTAAATTAAAAACTGAATTTATCCGGCTGTTGCCTCGACGGCTTCTTCCTCTATGTCGGTATCAAACTGCATTAAATCGCTCGTTACCAAAGGTGCCTGAATTTCCGCAACTCGTTTGTCATGAGCTTCTTTTGATTTCAACATACTGCAACTTCCTTCAAACATTGCACCATCTTCAATCATCAAACGAGGAGTTTGAATATTGCCTACAACTCGTGCGGTTCTGCCAAGTTCAACTCTTTCGCTCGAAATAATATCGCCATTGACAGTTCCGTTGACAACCGCCGCGGCAACAATAATGTTTGCATCAACTTTGCCGGTTGTGCCAATAACAAGCGTTCCGGCGTCTGATGAAACGCGACCAGTTAAATGTCCGTCAACACGCAGCATTGCTTGAAATGAAGTTTCGCCCGTAAGAACAGTTCCGGCTCCGACAAAGCCGCTTAATCTTCCTTCTTTAATGTCGCGAGCCATTGATTCGCTTTCAGAAATTGCCCGGCTCGAAGACGGCAAACCGTCGTGCGTGTAATTGTAAGAAGGTAGCGAATTTGTAAATTGCTCTGACATTGGCTGTGTTTCCGTTGTTTGTTCCTTTGAACTTCTTCCCATTCTAATCATAATATTTTACCTTTTAAATTGGTTTTGCCGCGGAAATCTTTTGTTTCATTTAACTTAACAAATCAGATTTCAAGCTCGAAAAATGTCTCACTTATATTTAAATAAAAACGTCGAATAGGTGAATTGTTCCAGAGCGTTTCTTATAATAAAAAACTTTCTGCGGTGTGTCTAGGATTTATACGTGTTTGTAAAAAATCTTTTCTCGTGCCAAAATTTCTGTTTCGGAGGTTTAAACAAAAATTGTTTGTAGAAAGTAAGTTAAAAACTAAATTGTTAAAGCAAATGGGCAAAGCTATCGCAGATTTTTCGATGATTGAAGATGGCGACAAAATAATGGTTTGTCTTTCGGGTGGCAAAGATAGTTATGTAATGCTTGACCTTTTACTTGATGTGCAGAAACGTGCACCTGTGAAGTTTGAAATCCTCGCAGTTAATTTAGATCAAAAGCAACCAGATTTTCCAGTGGAAATTTTGCCAAATTATTTAAAAAACCTCGGTGTTGATTATCGAATTGTTGAGGAAGATACTTATTCAGTTGTTAAAGAATTAGTTCCTGAAGGTAAAACTTTTTGTTCGCTTTGCTCAAGGTTGCGTCGTGGAATTTTATATACCACAGCACTTCGTGAAGGTTGCACAAAAATTGCTCTCGGGCATCACGCGGACGACATTATTGCGACTTTTATGTTGAATCTTTTTTATGTTGGTCAACTAAAAGCGATGCCGCCTATTTTGCGTTCTGATGCCGGAAATAACACAGTTATTCGTCCGTTGGCTTATTGCAAAGAAAGCGATATTGCGAAGTTTGCAACTGAACAAAATTTTCCGATTATTCCTTGTAATTTATGTGGTTCGCAACCAAATATGAAGCGTGCAAGAGTAAAAAAACTTGTTTCAGATTTAGAACTTGAAATTCCGTTTGTTAAAAGTTCAATTATGACAGCTTTGACCAATGTTACCGGCTCGCATTTACTCGACAATGAACTTTATGATTTTAAAAACTTTGCACCGTTGATTAAGCGAATTCCGCCGGGACACGGAAGCGTTGAAAAAGAATTAGACGCAGTTTTTGATCATTCTGAAGGTGATTTTTTAGACAAAAAGCAGCTAGTTATTGCACAAAATAATTAATTTCGTTTGCGGATTTTACCACGTTGGATAAAGCCAATTAAGTTTCCACTTTCGTCAATTACTCCCAAAGCACCAATTCCATTTCCACGCATTATTTCGCGTGCTTCATTAACAAAAGTGGTGGTTTCAACAAAATATTCAGGAACTATCGGTCGCATAACTGTATGAACTTTTGTCTGATGCCAATCGTCTCGCGGTAATTTTTTTATATCTTCAACAATCAAAACACCATAAAACTGTTTGTCGCGGGCAACAAGAAAAACATTTTGCCGAAATAGCGGTAAAGTTTTTTCCATAAACCTTGTAATTATTGTGTTTGGCTCAACAAACACGGGAACTGTCATCACATCTTTGACAAGTAAAAGTTCAAATTCTTTTACTTCAGCAATTATTTTCCGAGCAACTGAAAAAATAAAAACTCCGACTACAATAAGCCACGAACCGTTAAATAAATCGTTTCGACCAAAGATTAGAAAAAGCCCAAAGAGAATCAAAATAACTACAATAATTTTTCCATACTTTGCTGCTAAAACGTTGGCTTGATTTGATTCATAACCGCGTTTTCTTAAATATAAACGCAGAACTTTTCCGCCATCGAGTGGAAAAGCCGGAAAAAGATTTAAAATTGCGAGCAATAAATTGATTGAAAAAAGCTGAAATAAAGATGGTGAGAGAAAGTCAAGATCAACAGCAGAAGCAACAAAAGTCAGTGTTAAAAAAATAATTGCCAAAATAAAACTAGCAATTGGACCCGCAATGGAAACACGAAATTCGATTTCTTGATTGTCCGTTATTCGACGAAATCTGGCTATACCGCCAAATGGGTAAATTACTGAATCAAGAGCTTCGAGTCCATACTTAAAAGCTGTTCTAAGATGAGCGAATTCGTGAAAAATGAGCGACACGATGAGGAGCAAAACTGTTGCAAGTCCAAGAGCAAACGCGGCTAAAAAGTCACCTGAATAAGACATCGGAATACTTTTAGCCGAAATTAAAGAAAGCAAAAACGCGACAATAACAAACCAATTTTCAATTAAAATTGGAACGCCAAAAATACTTGTGATGTGGATTTGTCTATTAAGAAACTCAAGAACTCGCATTACGGATAATAGTTTTAACTCGAAACCGTTAAACTTCAAACGTAATTTCTGCATTTTGTAAAATATGAGGTTCGTTACGAGCAACTTTTTCCAAAAGCTCAGGCTCGTCAAACATTTTTAAAAGACCACGAACAGTTGCATATCGTGGTTCATCAGCGACAATTACCGAAAGATTAAGTTTAGTTTTAAGATATTGATCCATTCCGTTAAATAATGCACCACCACCACTTAAAACAATTCCGCGGTCATAAATATCAGCCGCAACTTCCGGTTTTAATTCCGTTAAAGCATCGCTTATCATTTGGGCAACACGGCGAATAATGTCTTCAACAACAGGATAAATTTCGCCAGCAGTTAATTCAATTGCCCCCGGACCGCCAGTTTGTAAGTCTCTTCCGCGAACTAAAACTGTTTTTGCCATATCTTCGGGCGGAACAGCTGAAGAAGATACTATTTTTAGAGTTTCGATGCTTTCTTCTCCGACTTGCAATCCGCGATTTCTTCGAATATGTTCAGCCAAAGCGGTGTTAATACTATTGCTCCCAATTCTTTCTGATCTTGAATGAACAATTGTGCCTTTTGCGATAATTGCAATGTTTGTCGTGCTCGCACCAAAATCGACAACCGCCGAAGCACGTTTATCTGTGAAAGAAACTCCGGCACCAAAAGCCGCCGCAAGTCCTTCTTCCATCATCATAACTTTACCGATATTTGCTTCTTCGGCAGCATTCAAAAGAGCTTTTTGTTCAACGTGAGTTACTTCTGAAACCATGCTTATAATCGCTTGACGAGCAACTTGTGAACCACCGGTTTTACATTTCTTGACGAAATGAGCAAGCATTTTCTTAGTTTTTTCGAAATCAGCCACAACGCCGCCAACTAATGGTGCAACGACACTCACGTCTCGAGCTTCGCGACCGAGCATTTCATAAGCGACTAATCCATAAGCAACAATTTCATCAGTCAATTCGTTAACCGCAACCAAAGATGGTTCATCTAAAACGACATCGCGACCTTTAATCGCAATTATCGTGCTAGCTGTGCCTAAATCTATTGCTAAAGAGTCCGTCACATAATTTCTGACCGGATCCATTAATGACATTGTTTTTTCTAATAACGACATAAAAAACTTCTTTGAGGGCTACTTTTGAGTAAAGTTAACATCTTCGATTTCCAATTCTAACTCAATTCCATTTTACTTCAAACAGTGAAACGACCTCAACTCGATTCTTAACTTTTAAAGGTTCTCGTAACGTGAGCGGAAACAATTGTTTACACTCTTTTGCAGTTGCTTCGCTGATCAAAATTTGTCCGGCTTTTGAATTAGATTCAAGCCTTGATGCAAGATTTACCGTGTCGCCAATCGCCGTATATTCACTTCTTTTTTCAGAACCAATATATCCGACAGTCGCAACGCCCGTGTGTAACCCAATTCCAACACCAATTTTGTGAAAACCTTCTGCTTCTAATTCTTGATTGAGCAAAACCAAAGATTTTTGCATTTCAACTGCCGCTTTCAAAGCATTTTTTGCATCTTCAGGAGTTGCAGTTGGAGCTCCAAATATTGCCATCAATCCATCGCCGATGTATTTATCGAGCGTTCCACCATTTGAAAAAATAATTTCCGACATTACTGTAAAGTATCGATTAAGCAAATTTACCACTTTTTCCGGGTTTTCTTTTTCAGAAAGTGTTGTAAAACCGCGAATATCAGCAAAAAGAACAGTTATAGTTTGCGTTGTTCCGCCAAGCCGAAACGAATCTGGCTTTTCAAGTATCTGTTTCACAACATATTCCGGCATAAATCTGCTGAAATTTGCTCTCGCAACTTCTTCTTTCGCCAATCTTTTGTGCGACTTAATCATTTCAACTGTAACCGCCGTTTGAGCCGCAACTGCTGTGATTAATTCTAAATCGTCTAACGTAAAACTCGCATATGGATCAAGCCGATCAGCATAAACAACGCCGTGAACATTAGATTCTGTAATCAAAGGTGCACAAATTGTTGATCTTACGCCTTGTGCAACAATCGATTCTGATCCTGAAAATTGGGCATCGCTGCGTGCATCTTGCGAAAGTAAAGCAACTTTTTCACGCATTACTTTTTGCGTAATTGTGCGACTAATTGTTAATTTTTCAGTAGATTTTTCGAGATTACTGTCGCGTGCCTTGAGACCAATTGGAAACATACTGTAATCCAAAATTTTGCCGTCAATAGTTTCATCAGCAAGCAATGCGACAACCCGATCAGCCGGCGTAACTCGAAAAATCAAATCCGTTGCTTTAGCAAATATTTCTTTTAAGTCAAAAACTGTGCCGAGCGTTTTACTCATCTCGTAAAGTAGCTCAAGAATCTGAGCTTTGCGGCGAAGTTCTTTAATTTCTTCTGGCGAAGCAAAGTTAGCTTCCAACGAAATGTTGGATTGTTTTCCAATAATATCTCTCGCAGAAATTAAAAGTTGTGTATGTCCGAGTGGTTTATCATCGTACTGAACAGATTTATTTTGGATTTCAATCGGATGCGGTTCAGGCAATTTTTCGGCTTTCGGCGGTAAAACTTGTTCAAAAAATAATTCGGTTTCACCAATAGTTATCTTATCGCCATTTTTTAAAAGTTGGTCTTTAATTTTGTTGCCATTGACAAAAACTTTGTTGACGCTTCGTTTAATTTCTGTTCCAAGCAAAAACCCATCAACAACCACAAAGTGATTATTTTCAAACTTTACGTGTGCATGATAGCGAGAAACACGTTGGTCGTTTAAGACAATTTCATTATCTTTAGCACGACCAATGTTGTAAATTACATTCGGAAAAAGTTCAATTTGCCGAATCTTTCCATTTGCTTCAGTTATTTTTAAGGTTCCGCTCACAATTATTTTGCCACTATTAATGTTAAAATTAACGTGTAATTATCAAGTATCGGCTGACATTAATCAATATTTAAAAAATGATTTATTTCGACAACAATGCAACAACATGCATCGCACCGGAAGTTTTCGAAGCGATGAAACCGTTTCTCAACGAACGCTTCGGAAATCCTTCTTCGGCACACACTTTTGGACGCGAACTTCGAAGCAATATTCAACTAGCACGCGAACAGGTTGCAAATCTATTATATGCTAAAAATTTTGAAGAAATTGTCTTCACTTCCGGCGGAACTGAAAGCGATAATTGGGCAATTCTCGGCACTTTGAAACTGTTTCCAAACAAAAAACACATTGTCACAACTCGCGTTGAACACGAAGCTGTGAGAAACCTTTGCGAATATTTGGAAACAACAGGTTACGAAGTTTCGTGGCTTGATGTTGACGAAAATGGCTTATTAAACTTAGACGATTTGCGTCTCGTTTTGCGAAAAGATACAGCAATTTGCTCGATTATGATGGCGAATAATGAAACCGGCGTTCTGTTTCCGGTCGAAGAAATCGCAAATATTGTTAAGGAAAATTCGGATGCTATTTTTCATGTTGACGGTGTAAATGCTGCCGGAAAAGTTGGGGTAAATCTCAAAGATTCAAACATCGATTTATTTTCAATTTCAGGACATAAATTTCACGCACCGAAGGGAATTGGAGCTTTGTATATTAAGCAAGGATTAGATTTGCCAAAATTTTCTTTTGGCGGCGGACAAGAAAACGGCAGACGTGCGGGAACGGAAGCAGTTCATCAAATTGTTGCAATCGGAAAAGCTGCGGAATTGGTGAGCGATTTTTCGAAGTTAAAAAACGTGAAATATTTGCGAGACAAATTTGAAGATTTTGTTTTGCAAAACATTGAAAACACTAAACTTAACGGTGATAAAAACCAGCGACTTCCAAACACATCAAATATTTCTTTTGCTAAATTTGAAGGCGAAACAATTCTCGCAAAGCTCAATGATATAGGCATTTATGTCTCCACTGGATCGGCTTGCAACGCTGAAAATCACGTTTCGTCAGCAGTGTTGCGGGCGATGGAAATTCCCTATGAAACGGCAAAAGGTACAATTCGCTTTTCATTTGGCAGATACAATACTGAAAAAGAAATTGATTTTGCGATTGAGGTTTTGCCAAAAATTATTGCAGATTTGAGAAAAATGCTGCCGTGAATTAAACAAACACAGAAAAAACTTCGTTAGAAAAAACCATTCCTTTTCGTGTAAGTTTCAAAATTTCGCCCTCAAATAAAACGAGACCATCGTCAGATAATCTTGATATTTCGACTGCAAATTTTGTGCGTAAATCGATTCCAAATCTGCTTTGATATTCAGAAAGATTCAAGCCGCGATTCATCCGCAAACTAAGAAACGAAACTTCCGAAGCCAGATTGATTTCTTCGCTCGCGACAATCGTTGAATCGCTATTTTCAATCATCGAAACATATTTATTCGTGTCACGTTCATTCGACCAACGCGTTTTTCCATCAAAAGAATGTGCCGAAACTCCAAACCCGAAAACCGAATCACAATTCCAATATTTATTATTGTGCCGCGATTGGAAATTCGGCTTCGAAAAATTTGAAATTTCGTATTGTTCAAAGCCTTTTGCGACAACTTTATCTAGCATCAATTCATACATTTCAGCAGCTAATTCTTCATTAGGTTGCGGTTGGCGTTTGCTGCGAATTTGTTCCGCGAGCGGCGTTGAATCTTCAAGCTCAAGCAAGTAAAGCGAAAGATGTTCCGGCTCTAAGTCTAACGCTTGATTGAGGTTATCTTCCCAATTCGCCATATGTTGATTCGGCAAACCACCAATTAAATCAAACGAAACATTGTCGAATTTTGCTTGACGCAGAAGTTTGAAAGTCGTCCGAACATCGTTTGAATCATGCCCACGAGCGAGAAGTTTTAATGCTTTATCATCAAAAGTTTGCACACCAAAACTCGCCCGATTTACACCAAGTTTTCTAAAATCGAGAAGCTTCTCGAGCGTCACAGTTCCCGGATTCATCTCGAGCGTAAATGATGTTTTGTCTGAAAATTTAAATCGTTTGTGAATCGTGTCAAGGATTTTTTCGAGCTGTTTTGCCGTCAAAAGCGAAGGAGTTCCACCACCAAAATAAATGGTGTCAAATAAATCTGAAATCTGAAATTTGAAATCTGAAATCTCGCCGCAAAGTGCAGAAACATAACGTTCAACCGCGTCGTTATTTCGATAAACATCAGTCGCAAAATCGCAGTAAGAGCAACGCGATTTGCAAAAAGGAATGTGAATGTAAAGTCCTGCGTTCGTCACAATTCCAACCTTTTTTATTTTTTTTACCCATAAAAACTTTAGGAATAAATTATTTAGATATTTTGAAGAAAGCAAAAGTAAATCTATCTCAATTCGTCACGCAGTGCGTGGTTTTTTGGAAAGTTAGGAAAGTTTCGTAAAACAATCGTATTTATCTGATATTTTTAAGCTAAACTCTTATTTTCTAAGTGATTCTCAAGCGAAGTTTTCCAGCCGTTTTGCAGTTCAACAATCTTCGCGGAAACAACTTTTTCACCATTAACGCTTATTTTCAAACTTTCACCCGAAACTTTTCCGATAATTTCAAACGGACAATCACCAACAATTTCTTTGATACTTTCAAGATTTTCCGCCGCGAAACTGATCACGATTCTTGATGGCGATTCGCTGAAAAGTTGTGTGGTTGCGTCTAAATTTTCGTCCGTTAAATTGATTTCTGCACCAACAGCTTTTCGGTTGAGCGATGAAAAACAACTTTCCGCGATTGTTACCACAAGTCCGCCGTCAGAACAATCGTGAGCCGAGTTAAGTAATTGTTTATCAGCAAGTTGCAAGCAAGTTTGTTGAACTTGAACTTCTAAATCTAAGTCAATTTTCGGAACTTCGCCAAATGCGATAAGTTCATCAGTCGTGTAACCGAGAATCGTTTGCTCATATTCCGAAGCAGATAAATCATCTTTCGTAACGCCCAAAAGTGCGATTAAATCGCCGTCGTTTTTGAAGCCGTGCGTGATAATTTTTCGCACATCTTCAATCAATCCGACCATTCCGATTGTTGGTGTCGGCAAAATTCCTTTGCCGTCGGTTTCATTGTAAAAAGAAACATTTCCCGAAATAATCGGCGTTCCAAATTTCTCGCAAGATTCTTTGATTCCGTCAATTACTTCGGAAAATGACCACATAACTTCAGGTCTTTCAGGCGACGCAAAATTCAAACAATTTGTTACAGCTAAAGGCTTTGCACCAACACAGACTACGTTTCTTGCCGATTCCGCGACAATTAATTTCGCTCCTTCACGCGGATTAACCGCCGTAAATTTGCCGTTTCCGTCCAAACACATCGCAATCGCCCGCCGCGTTTCTTTGACTCGAACGACCGCCGCATCTGCACCAGGCAAAATCGCCGTATTGGTGCGAACCATCGTATCGTATTGGCGATAAACCCAATGTTTAGAACAGATATTCGGTGATTGCAGAAGCAATTTTAACGCTTCAGAATCGTCTATTTTTTCTTTTTGTTTGCTATGAATACTGCTATTAACGCGATTGCTACTGCCAACAGTGATATCCAAAGTGCCGTGTTCATAATTTTTCTCCTTTTTTGGTGCAACCATCGGTCGGTTGTAAAGTGGTGCTGAATCGGTCAGTTTATCGACCGGCAAATCGGCTTCCAAAACGCCGTTGTGAGAAATTTTCAGACGATTTCCTTCAACGACATGCCCGATTGTTACAGCATCCAAATCCCATTTGTGAAAAATCTCAATAAGTTCTTTTTCACGACCTTTTTTGGCGACAATCAGCATTCGTTCCTGCGATTCGGAGAGCAACATTTCGTATGCCGTCATATTCGTTTCACGTTGTGGAACGAGCGTTAAATCAATGTCCAAACCAGTTCCAGCACGCGAAGCCATTTCCACGCTCGAACTCGTAAGTCCTGCGGCTCCCATATCTTGAATGCCTTCGATTGCTCCTGAACGCATTGCTTCCAAACACGCTTCGAGTAATAATTTTTCTAAAAACGGATCGCCGACTTGAACTGTCGGACGCTTTTCGAGTGCTTCATCATCGAATTCTGCCGAAGCCATTGTCGCTCCGTGGATGCCGTCGCGTCCGGTTTTTGCACCAACGTATAAAATCGGATTTCCGATTCCAGAAGCCTTGCCGAAAAAGATTTGATCCTTGCGAACAATGCCGAGTGCGAACGCATTGACGAGCGGATTTAGGCTGTAAGCATCGTCGAAAACAACCTCGCCGCCGACTGTCGCGGTGCCGAAACAATTTCCGTAATGTGCAATGCCGTCAACGCAACCTTTCAAAATTGATTTGTTGCGATTGCCGTGTTTTTTGTCGTCTAAATGCCCGAATCTGAGAGAATTCATCAACGCAATCGGTCTTGCTCCCATCGTAAAAACGTCGCGTAAAATTCCGCCAACTCCTGTTGCCGCACCTTGAAACGGCTCGATGAAACTTGGGTGATTATGCGATTCCACCTTAAAAGCTACGCACCAATCATCGCCGATGTCCACGACTCCCGCGTTTTCTCCGGGCGGAACAATAACGCAATCTCCGGTTGTCGGCAGACGTTTCAAATGAACTTTTGAAGATTTGTAACTGCAATGTTCTGACCACATTACACTAAAAACACCGAGTTCGGTAAACGTCGGTTCGCGTTCCATTATTTCTAAAACTTTGGCGTATTCTTCGGTAGTAAATCCGTGTTGGGCGATTATTTCGGGTGTAATTGCAGGCATAAACGTATAATTTCAAACAGAAAAATAAAGCAGAAATAAACAAAAGAGTTTATGCGGAATTGTCGATTTTTTCAAATCTAATCCGATAAACTCTCAGTAACTTTTGGTTGTTGACCAGTTTAAGGTAATGCCGGCATTCCCATTTCAGCCCATTCTTCCTTCGCCGGACCGTAAACGCCGTGAACTTTTATACCAGCTTGACGCATCAAAACTGTTATTTGTCCGCGATGGTGAGCCGCGTGCATCAGAAAACAAGTGAGCGTAAAACCTTTTGTCCAAGTTTCGCCATACATCGGAATTTCATCGGTTAAATCTTCATCTTTCCAATTTTTCGGAAGCTCTTCGGTCAACGCACTTACTGCTTTTTCAAATTCAGCAACGAGATCTGAAACAGATTTTGGAACATCAGCATCTGGCTTTGCAGATTCGATTTTAATTCCGGCACTTCCAAAAAATTCTTCAACAGTCGTCACAATATGCCAAGCTAAAAAACCAAGCGAACGCCCGTTTTCACTAACTTTTTGATCTAATGATTCATCGGTTAAATCTTTGAAAAGCCTTAAAGTTTCGCCTGCTTCATAGCTCCATATTCGCTGGAAATCTTCTATTTTTCTATACATAATTCACCTCTTAAATACTTTTATGAAATTTTGTTTCAGGAATGATACTAGCATAACAAAAATAAAATTCCAAATTTTCCATCTGAAATTATAGTTAAATTTTAGTTAAAAATACTCAAATCAAGTTGTGTAAAAATATTCAATAAAATGACAATCACGATAAAAATCTTACCTTTCATAAATTTATCTCCAAAAAAATACTAAACAAAGTTTAACATTTATAAATTTAATAAACAATATTTATTTTTTTGTGTTTATGAAAGATTAATTGGATCAATTTCGATATTTACACAGCGTAAATCAAAAGATTTTCCTTGTGCTTCGTGGAGCGAGAAATCTAATAACTCACGTAGTTTATTGCGATTAGCAGATTTTACAATTATCTGTAAACGATATTCGCCTTTGAGCCTAGAGATTGGAGCCGGAGCTGGACCTAAAATCCTAGATTCGTGTTTTGCGTTGGAATTCTGCAAACATTCACGCAAAATTTGCGATTGTTCATAAGCATAATCAAAGTTTTCGTGATGAAAAAGTAAACTCGCCAAAGCAACAAACGGCGGATAATTGAGATTTTTGCGAAATTTCGACTCTTTTTCGTAAAAATGCAAATAATCTTGAGTTTCGGCGTGTTGCAAAACATAATGTTGCGGACAATAAGTTTGAATCAAAACTTTTCCCGGCAGTTCGCCGCGTCCGGCACGCCCGGAAACTTGTGTGAGTAATTGAAAAGTGCGTTCGGCAGTGTGAAAATCAGGCAGAGAAAGACTTGCATCAATAGCTAAAACTCCGACCAAAGTTACGTTAGGAAAATCGTGTCCTTTAGCTAACATCTGTGTTCCCAGTAACATATCAATTTTCTTCTCGCTAAAATCATCCAAAATATTTTCAAGTGCGTTTCGCCGATTCATTGTGTCGCGGTCGATTCGTTCAATTCGTAAATCTGGAAAATTATCTCGTAAAATTGTTTCTAATTGCTCGGTTCCTTCGCCTAAAAAATTGATGAATTTCGAATCACAAGCCGGGCAAACCGTTGGAACTTTTTCACGATAACCGCAATAATGGCAGACGAGTGTGTTGTCGCGTTTATGAAAAGTGAGCGTAATATCACAATTTTTACACCGAATTGCATCACCACAACTGCGACATAAAACAAACGACGAAAAACCACGTCTGTTGAGTAAAATTATTGTTTGTTCGCCTTTTGAATATGTCTCGCGAATTGCCGTAAGTAATTGTGGAGAAAGAACTTGGTCTTTTCCTTTTTCTTTGAAAACCTCACGCATATCGACAATCTCTACAGCCGCGAGCGGACGATTTCCGATGCGATTTGGCAAACCTAAGAGTTTATATTTTCCAATTTCAGCATTTCGAAAAGTTTCGAGCGAAGGTGTTGCCGAACCCAAAATTACGACCGCTTTGGTAAAATTTCCACGAACAACCGCAACGTCTCTCGCGTGATAAAACGGCGTTTCGTGCTGGCGATATGAACCATCGTGTTCTTCGTCAACAATAATTACGCCAAGGTTTTCGAGCGGTGCAAAAATCGCGGAGCGAGTGCCGATAACAACTCTCGCCGAGCCACTTTTTATTCGCCGCCATTCGTCAAAGCGTTCTCCGGTTGAAAGTTTTGAATGCAAAATCGCGACTTCATTTCCGAAAACTGAGCGAAGACGTTTTGAAAAAACCGGTGTCAGAGCAATCTCCGGAACCATCATCAACGCAGTTTTTCCCGTTTCTAAAGCAACCTTCATCGCACGAATATAAATCTCAGTTTTTCCGCTTCCGGTTACACCGTGAAGCACAAAAGTTTCGTAAGTATTTGTATTAATTGCGGTTGCGAGTTGCGAAAAGACGTTTATTTGTTCGTCGGTTAAAGTTAAATCGAGAATTTCAGGTATTTTTGAGGTTTTCAAAGGATCGCGAAATACCTCGTGAACAAAAATTTCGACAATATTTCTTTTGGCTAAAGTTTGAATTGAAGAAGCTGAAACATCGGCAAGCTCAAGTAACTCGACGAAACCGATTTCGCCATTATTTTCTAACAAAACACTGATAATGTTTTCTTGCTTTTCGTTCAAAATCAATGAATTGGTCTCAGCACTAATGGCTTTGGAAGTATCAATTAGTCTGACAGCTTTGCGAAGTTTTGGTTTAGCTTTGGTCGAAAGTGTTCGCTGAAAAGTTGAAATAAATCCCAGATTTTCAAGTTCGCGAAGGTTTCTTTGAATTAAAGATTTACCAAATTTTTTTTCTAAGTCGCCTTTTATAACTTCAATTTCATCGGCTAAATGTTGCAATATCTCAGCTTTCAAGGTTTTAAAGTTTGTAGTTGTGAAGAGTTTTTCGCGTCCGGTAGCAGTTATTTGAACAACTGTTTCGCTATCGACATTAACTCCGGCTGGCAATGAAGCCTTTAAAACTTCGCCCCAAGAACAAGAATAATAATCAGCTGTCCATTGTGTTAGACGTAAAATCTCAGGATTAATTAGTGGTTCTTCATCGAGCAACTCAACAGCTTCTTTGAGTTTAGATTCATCAATTTCGAGATCTTTTTGCAGCTCTTCGTGAATCGTTACAATATAGCCAGTAAGTTGTCGTTTGCCAAAAGGAACGAGCAGTCTTGCTCCCAATTTGGCATTTTCTGCGATAATCGAAGGCATTGAATATGTAAAAGTCTGCCGCAATGGAAGTGGCAAAACGACTTCTGCGTAACTTTTTTGCAAATTCTCAGCTATTAATTGTTTCTGCACGTTACAAAGTTTCGCAAATGTTGCCAAAACAAACAAGTAAGGCTAAAATTACGTCCAATCAAACCATTTAGACAAAAATAAGTTTTCAACTATTATTGTATGAAAAATATATCCCTAATCGTCGTGGCAATTTTATTATGTTTTTCAGTTTGTTTTGGTCAAGCTAAAAAAAGCACAAAAATTCCGACCAAAAAAAAGATAATTGCTGCTCAGAAATTACCAGATTTAACTTTAAACTCGCTTGAGCAAGAAATATTTAATGAATTAAATATATTACGAAGCTCACCGGAAGTTTATTTATCGTATCTTGAAAAGTTAAAACTTTCTTTTGCCGGAAATGAATATACTGACCTTGATGGAATTAGAATCGTTTCAAATGAAGGAGTTTCGGTTGTTGAAGATGCAATTAAAGTTCTAAAAAAACAAAAAACCATCTGTTTGCTAACACTCGCTGATGGTTTAAACCGAGCGGCTGAGCAACACACAAAAGATATGTCTAAAAATGATTTTTTTGGACATAAAGGAACCGACGGAAGCTATTCAGATATTCGTGCAAGCAGGTTTGGTTCGTGGTCAGGAAGTGTGAAAGAAAATATTACTTCGGGCAGCCAAAAGGCACGCGATATTGTTTTGCAAATGTTAGTCGATGATGGATTTGAAAGTCGCGGACATCGAAAAAATTTGTTAAATCCAAATTTCCGTGCGGTTGGAATTTCAACTGTTAAAACTCCCACTAACGGATTCGTCTGCGTTATGGTTTTTGCCAATTATTACTCTGAAAAATCGACTGGTGCTAGGATGTTGTAGCCAAATAATCTCTCACTTTTTTCATATCTTCCCAAACTTCTCGTTTCTTGTGCGGATCACGTAAAAGATAAGCCGGATGAAATGTTGGCATCACTTTTACGCCGTAATAATCCTGAAATTCTCCGCGAATTTTTGAAATTCCAATCTTAGTTCCAAGTAAGTTTTGACACGCTGTATTTCCCATAACGACAACAACTTGCGGACGTACGACCGCTATTTCGCGAAGTAAAAAAGGCTTGCATTGAACAACTTCAGCAGGAGTTGGTTGTCGATTTCCCGGAGGTCGGCAACGGTTGATATTTCCGATAAAAACGTCTTTGCGGTCATAGCCCATTCCTTCAATTATTTTAGTCAACAACTGTCCGGCACGACCGACAAAAGGTTCGCCTTGTTCGTCCTCATCTGCTCCAGGAGCTTCGCCGATGAACATCAGTTTTGCGGTTAAACTTCCTTTGCTGTGAGCGATGTTTTTGCGTTCTTCGCAAAGACTACAACGTTTACAATCGCCAATATCGGCTTGAATATCTGCTAATGTTTCGTTTGATTCAGGCAAGATTGTAGGCGTTTCTATCAATGTTTCTGTTTTTAAGGTTGGTTCGGTTTTTACTTTTGGCATTTCTCTAATTTCTGTTGATAGCTCGGTTTTTTCTAAATTTGAAAATTGTTTTGGACGATTTCCTAAAGTTGGTAAATGCGATAAACGCGAATTTTCTAGCAAACTTTGGCGTGTTGTGTTTGGTTTTGAAACTTCAGTTGCTTTTGGGTTAATTGCAGCAATAATTGGACTTTCTGGAATATATTTCTCAATCGTATGGATTGGAGCAACTTTTATTTCCGGTGCAATTGAAAATGCAAATTGAGGAATTTTTGCTTCTAAAGTTTCAACGCCAAGCTCTTGCAAATACAAGACTTGTTCGTGTAACTCTGAAACTATTTGTGAAAATTCACTACTCATTTTTTCTCAAATTTACTATTTGATCCAGAATTTTCTCAGCCAAATCTCGCTTCGACATTTGCGGTAAATCAATTGCTGAATTAGAGTTTTTTTGGAGAATAAACGCTTTGTTGTCATCTGTCCCAAAACCTATATCTTGTTTGCTGACATCATTTGCAACAATCAAGTCAAGATTTTTTCGCTCCATTTTATCACGAGCGTAAGATTCTACATTATTCGTTTCTGCGGCAAATCCTACAACCAAAAGATTTTCGTGTCGATTCTTTGAAACATGAGCCAAAATATCTGTTGTTTTTTCGAGAATAAGTTCTAAATCAGCGTCAGATTTTTTAATTTTTGCCGTTGCCGGAGTTTTTGGTCGATAATCTGCAACCGCCGCAACGCCAATATAAACTGTTGCTTCTGAAAGATTTGCCATCACAGCTTTGTGCATTTCTTCCGCCGACACAACGTTGATAACTTTTACGTTTTCAGGCGGTTTTACGCTCACCGCACCAGCTACAACCGTAACTTCCGCACCGCGATTCGCCGCAGCTTCAGCTACTGCAAAACCCATTTTGCCCGAAGAATGATTCGAGATAAACCTAACAGGATCAATAGCTTCGCGTGTTCCGCCTGTTGTGATTAAGAATTTTTCACCGACCAAATCCTGTTTCGGTCGCAAAATGCTCAAAGCCGTTTCTACTATTGTTTCTACGTCCTCAAGTTTACCGATTCCGACAGTTTCACAAGCCAATCTCCCGGAAGTTGGTTGAACAAAATATACTCCGTCTTTTCGCAAAGTTTCGAGATTGCGTTGAGTCGCAGGTTGATTCCACATTGTTGTGTTCATTGCCGGAGCAATCAAAATCGGAGCGGTAGAGGCGAGATATGTTGATGTCAAAAAATCATCGGCAATGCCGTGTGCAAATTTCGCAATTACGTTTGCCGTTGCTGGCACAACTATAAATAAATCAATAGTTTGAGAGAAATTTATATGAGCAATCGCGTCAGGATTATCGGGTGCGTAATCATCAACCAAAACATATTTTTCAGTCAAAGCACGAAATGTTAGCGGCTGGATAAATTCGGTTGCGTGGCGTGTCATACACACTCGCACATCGCAATTTGCACGTTGCAAACCACGCAAAACCTCGATTGCTTTATACGCGGCAATTCCTCCGCAAACTCCAAGTCCAACACGAAATTTTTTCATAAAATTAACTAAAATTATTGTTGATATTCTGACACTAAATTTCGCAAAAATCTATGCTAAAATCCTTGAGAGCAAATTTGCTGCATTTTAGAATTTATGAACCAACCAAATTTGTTTGATTTACACACGGAAACTATTGAAACTGAACGAGTTTTGCTTTACGCACTCGGGGATTTTCAGTCTCGCGGAAAAGTTTTGGAAGATCGCGAACTAGCCTTAGATAGACTTCGCGGAGCTTTCAAGCGTGCGTGCGATAAATTTGAAATTGCTGAATTTTCAGACGAACAACTCGCGGAAAATCTAACGAAATTAGACGTGAAAATCACCAAACTCCCAAGTTTCGTAGCAAAACATCCATTTCGGATAACAGTTTCGAAAGTTGTTGCGGCAAATGCTCAAGAAATTTACAAAAAAGAATTATTGAATGACTGAAGAATACGAAATAATTACTGAATCCGACAATTTGTGGGAATATGTGGAAGGTGTTAAGCCTTTGATTGAAAAGGCTTTGCGTGAAAATCTCCCGCTTGCTCCTTCGCATATTGAAACGCAGTTTAATGAAGCTGTTGATTATGCAATTTTCCCTGGTGGCAAACTTTTGCGTCCGGTTTTGACGTTGCTTGGTGCCGAAATTGTTGGCGGAAAGATTGGAAATATTGTGAGTTCTTCGGCGGCTGTCGAATTTGTTCACACAAGCTCACTCATTTTTGATGATTTGCCTTGTATGGACAACGCTAATGAGCGTCGCGGCAAAGAATCTTTGCACGAAAAATATGGTGAAGGTTTAGCGGTTTTGGTCGCAATCGCGTTGCTCAATGCGTCTTACGGTTTGGTTTTTGAATCGACAAATATTAGTGCTGAAAAACAGATTGCGGCTCATAAAGAATTGATCGATTGTATTGGTGCAAGCGGCTTGGTTGGTGGACAATCAGTCGATTTGGCAGTTGCGAAAGCTGAAAAAAACTCGCTTTCAGATGCAGATTTTGAGTCGATTAGAAACTTGAAAACATCATCGCTGATGCGGCTGGCATTGCGTGTTGGGGCAATTCTTTCCGGTGCCGATTATTTGCAATTGAATGCACTTTCTCGATTTGCGGAGTTGCTCGGCGATGCTTATCAGATGAGCGATGATTTGATTGATTTAAGCGAAGATTTAGAGCAACAGCAGGACACTTTTGCACACAAACAAGGCATTTCCGAAGCTCAGTTTCGCGTAAAATCTCTAATAGAAGAAGCGAAAGAAGTTTTGCGTGGCGAATTTGGCAACACTTCGCCGTGTAATCTACTTTGTGCGTTGGCTGATTATATTGCCGAAAGAAAGAGTTAAGTATATAAATGTCTACAACTTCCGAAATAGAATTAGCCTACAAATACTGCGAAAGCGTCACAAAAAATCACGCGAAAAGTTTCTATTTTTCCGCGAAATTTCTCCCAAAACACAAACAACGTCCAATTTATGCACTTTACGCATTATGCCGACACGTAGATGATGAAGTTGATGAAGCCGAAGTTTCAAGTGAAGCTGAAGCGATTGCGGCTGTTGAGCGTTGGAAGCAAAAATTAGGAGCAGTTTATGAAGGCAAAAGTAAAGAGCAAAAAGGTAAGAATATTGAGCAGAATTTTGTGTTATTTGCGTGGGAAAATCTTTTAAAAACTTACAAAATTCCGCAGAAACTTCCGCTCGAATTAATGCAAGGCGTTTTGATGGACACACACACAAATCGCTACGAAACTTTTGAAGAACTTTACGTTTATTGCTATCGCGTTGCGTCAACAGTTGGTTTAATGTCGTCCGAAATTTTCGGTTATGAAACACCTGAAACGCTCGATTATGCCGAAGCGTTAGGAATTGCGATGCAGCTCACGAATATTTTGCGAGACATCAAAGAAGATGCAGCAATGAATCGCATCTATCTGCCGCAACAAGACTTACGGATGTTTAGTGTTTCTGAGCAGCAGATTTTTGATAATAAATTTGATGAAAATTTTGTAAGCTTGATGAAGTTTCAAATCTTGCGGGCGAGAGAATATTATCAAAAATGCGAGCAGGGAATTCCGCTGCTTGAAAAAGACACAAGATTTTGCGTTTTGCTCGCAGCGAGAATTTACGGTCGCATTTTAGACGAAATTGAAAAACAGGATTACAATGTTTTCAAAGCTCGTGCACACACAACTAAATTGCAAAAAATTGCTTTGATTCCGAAGATTTGGTTGGAATCGAGAAAGTTTAAAGTCGAAAAATAATATGAAAAAATTTGCTTCATTGTTGATAATTTTATCGCTATTTTCTGTTTCAATATTTGCTCAAAAAGGCGGATTCCCAGAATTTAAACAATTACAATCGCCTCAAAATCCGCGACTTGCTTTTATGATTCATGGCGGTGCGGGCGTTATTTCCAGAGGTTCGCTGACACCTGCAAAAGAAGCGGAATTTCGAAAAAAACTCGAAGAAGCATTGAATGTTGGTTATAAAGCTTTGCAAGACGGAAAAACTTCGCTTGATGCGGTCGAAATGGCGATTAGAATTTTAGAAGATTCGCCGCTTTTTAATGCCGGAAAAGGTGCGGTTTTTACAGCTGATGGCATTAACGAACTCGATGCGTCGATTATGGATGGCAAAACTTTAAAAGCCGGAGCGGTTGCGGGTTTGCACCGAATACAGAATCCAATTTCACTTGCGAGAAAGGTAATGGAAAATTCGCCACACGTAATGATGGTGGGCGATGGAGCCGAAAAATTTGCCGCAGAGCAGAAAATTCCTTTTGTTTCACCAAAGTATTTTTGGACAAAACACCGTTGGGATTCTTTGCAAGAAATAATCAAAGAAGAGAAGGCAAAAGAAAAGGAAAAACTCAAAAATTCAAAAGTAGTTAGTGAAAACGAAGCTGAAAAATCGCCACAAGATCAAGGCGAAAGTGCGTTGCTCGAATCTCAGAAGAAAGCCGAAAACAAATTCGGCACGGTTGGTGCAGTTGCACTTGATAAAAACGGTGACTTGGCAGCCGGAACCTCAACAGGTGGAATGACTTACAAGAAATATGGAAGAGTTGGAGATGCTCCGATTATTGGTGCCGGAACATTTGCAAACAATGCAACTTGTGCAGTTTCTGCCACAGGTTGGGGCGAATATTTTATCAGATTAGGCGTTGCTCGAGATATTTCGGCATTGATGGAATATCGTGCTTTGCCAATTCAAGAAGCTGTTGATGTTGTGATTCAGAAAAAACTTCAAGACCTTGGCGGCGATGGTGGTGTAATTGCCGTTGATAAATTTGGAAATATGGGAATTTCTTTTAATTCCGAAGGTATGTATCGTGCTTATATTGATGCCGATGGAAAACCTGTTGTATTAATTTATAAAAATTAAACAGATTAACAAAATATTTAAGATTTTTAGACGCAACCACACTTTGGTTGCGTTTTTTTTAGAGACTGAAAGTAAAAAATGCTTGACATTGATAAACAATGTTATTTAAAATTAAATTGTTTCGATTTCCCCGCCGAAATAATGTTTTGATTTTTCCTAAATCAAGTATTTAAAATTACATATATTTAATTCTTTATAAATGGTGTGCAAAAATCACTTTTTACTAGAAATTTATATTCGCATAATTTAAATCCTACTCTAAAAAAGTAAATTCCAAATAGAAAAACCCCAATTTAAAACTGACCAAAATATGAAAAAATCACCTTTCTTAGTTCAAAAACTAACTGTTTTTGTCCTGCTTTGTGCAATTGCAATGACAGGACTTCCTCTTTTTAAAGTTTCCGCATCAGGAACAATTACCGGTCGGGTTTTTCAAGACTTTAATGGAAACGGAACTTATGACACAGCTGGTTCAACAGCTTTACCGGCAATTGATGCCGGAATTGCGGGCGTAACTGTTACGGCATACGATTCAGCAGGAGTTTCACAAGGCTCAACGGCAACAATTGCTGTCGGAACATATTCATTGTCTGCAACCGGAACCGGACCTTATAGATTAGAGTTTACGAACTTACCGAGTGGTTATTTTGCGTCTTCACGTTCTACCGATTCAGTATCTGGCGGAACAGCGACAAATGCTGGTTCAACAGTTCAGTTTGTTGCGGATGGAACAACCTCTGATGTCAATTTAGCTTTGAATCGGGCATCAGATTATTCACAAAACAATCCCAATGTAGCACTTGCCAGAATCGGACACGGTAATCCAACTGACGCTTCAAATGCAACAATTCCAGCGGTTTATCAATATCCATATAGCACCTCTGGAAATACACCAAATGCAGCTATTTTAACTGTTGCAAACACTCCAAACGTTGGTTCGATTTGGGGAATGGCTTGGAATAAGTATGATAGAAGTTTATATTCTGCAGCACTACTAAAAAGACATACAGGTCTTGGAGTTAATGGAGTAGGAGCAGTTTACAGACAAACTGATATAACAAATCCATCCAGTGTTTCTTTGTTTTATGATTTTGGAGCATTGGCGGGAAGTGTGGCTAATAACACGGTAAGATTTTCGACTGGCTCTGGTTCAACAGGAACTTTTACTGGAGACAACATTGATTCTGGAGTGTTTAATGATGTCGGAAAAATGGGATTAGGTGATATTGAGTTATCAGAAAATGCTTCAACCTTATATGTCAGTAATTTGGCAGACCGTAAAGTTTACTCAGTAAATACAAGCGGAACTCCAGTTGCAACCGAAATTGGAATTGCTCCTTGGCTGAGTAATTCTATTTGCACAAACGGAACAGCTCGCGTTTGGGGATTAAAAGAGTTTAGAGGAAACCTTTATGCAGGTGTTGTATGTGATGGAAGTGCGGCACTTTCGGGCGGAAGTTGTAATTTAACTTCTGCTTGCAATGCACTTACTGCTCATGTTTATCAGTATAACGGTTCTGCATGGAGTGCTTTTATCACACCATTTTCACTTAATTACCAAAGAGATAAGTATGCAACAAGTGGAAATGGATTGTTTTGGCATCCTTGGGTTGGCGGATACGCTGACATGAAACCGCACGTTGACCTTACAGTAAATGGAAATGTGGTTGACGTAAATTTTGGACAACCCATAATAACTGATTTAGCTTTTGAAACTGACGGTTCTTTGATTATGAGTTTAGGAAGTAGAACAGATAGTCAGTTAGGTTATGCAGCACCTGCTCCAGATGCCGCAACTGCTGGTGCAGTTAATGAAAGAAATTTTTCAAATGGAGATATTCTACGTTTTTATAACAATGCAGGAACTCAGGTTTTAGAAAATAATGGAGTTGCAGGTCCGTTGACTGGAACAGGTTCTGCTTTAAGCGGTCCTGGTGGAATCGAATTTTACAATGATAGATGGAATTGGGGCACCGGATCAGGCACAACTGATGATTCTGCAATTGGCGGAATGGCGGTTTTCCCTGGAACTCAACAAGTAATTTTTACTGAATCTGATGCTCGCGATGCATATAGTGCAGGAACGGTAGTTCACAATAATACGAACGGAGCATTTGTTAGAGTTGCTGAAGTTTATGATGAAACGAGTGCTGGTCCAGTAGCAAAAGCTGGTGGTCTTGGCGACCTCGAATTGTTAGTAGATTCTGCTCCGATAGAAATTGGAAACCGAGTTTGGGAAGATGTGAACGGAAACGGTGTTCAAGATGCAGGAGAAACACCACTTGCCGGAGTAACAGTTAATTTATACAACGCGGCAAACGCGGTCATTGCGACTGCTGTAACCGATGCAAATGGTGAATATTATTTCACATCAGGTACAGCACTTGACGGAAATTTAACTGACAATATTGGCATTGTTAATGGACAGATTACGCCAAATACTAACTATCAAGTTCGATTTGATAATCCGTCAGATTTCACCGGCGGAAATCCTCTGAACGGAAAATATTTAACAACTCTTAATCAGGCTACTCAAAATGGTTTTGACGAAGGATCTGATTCTGATGCTTCAGATGTTGTGAATCCGACAGGTTCACCGAGCGGAACATATCCGGTCGTGAATGTTTTGACGGGTTCGTCAGGAGACAACAATCACAATATTGATGTTGGATTCGCTCCATTTTCAACTTATTCAATCGGCAACAGAGTGTGGTATGACACAAATAATAACGGAATAATAAATGCTCCGGAAGTAGGAATATCTGGCGTTTCAGTCTCTTTATTTGATGATTCTGGATGTCTCGGAACTCCTGATAATCCAAATTCTCCACTTCAAACGCTGACAACAGATGTTAATGGTTATTATCGTTTTGACGGTTTAACAGCAGGTTGTTATTTTATCAGAATTAATCCTGTAAACTTTGGTTCAGGCGGAGTTCTCGAGGCTTATCAAAGCACAGCGGGCAACAACAGCAGCGATGCTGAGTCTTTCGGTGCAAGTTCGAATGCAGAAAACGGAATTGATCCGAGCAGTATTAATGGAACAAATCCGGCTTCGAAACGAGTTAATGGCGTCTGGTCAAATTTACTCGTTTTGAGCGGTGGAACTGAGCCGACAAGTGAAGCAAATGTAGCCGGGAGCGGTTCTTATGCAGGACAAGGTGCAACCGATAATCAAGCCGATATGACGGTAGATTTTGGGTTTTACGAGCTGTGTTTGTGTGGGACGGTATGGCTGGACACGGGAGCAGGCGGCGGTGGGAACAATAATGGGATTCAGGCTGGGACAGAATCTGGGATTTCGGGAGTTCGGGTACGA